>NZ_CP075170.1:1491666-2983333 GCF_024399315.1 Chryseobacterium sp. MA9
CAATGCATTAAATTTCTCCCAATCATCCGGTTTAGAATAGTTCGGGATCATCATTCCATTCGTAACAACTACTCTTGGTGCATCTTTATGAGACGGGAACAATCCCATAGGATGTCCTGAATACATCACCAATGTTTGCTCATTACTCATTTCTGACAGGTATTTCATCGTCAGCAGATACTGGGCCCAGTTTGAAAATACAGCTCCATTTCCACCGTAAGTAATCAATTCGTGAGGGTGCTGTGCCACTGCATAATCCAGATTATTCTGAATCATCAGCATAATGGCTTTCGCCTGCTCAGATTTTCCGGGATAGTCTGTGATAGGTCTTGCCTTCATCTCATAATCCGGACGGAAACGGTACATATAAATTCTTCCGTAATCTTCCAGTTCCTGCTTAAATTCAGGAATCAGTTCTGCATGAAACTGAGGATCGAAATAACGTAATGCATTTTTCAATGCCAGCTTTTTCTCTTCTTCCCCTAAAATTTCTTTACGCTTCGGAGCATGGTTGATATTGATCTCGTATGGTTTTGGTTGTGGCAGCTGATTAGAAATCCCCTGCTGTATCTGTTCTTGAAATGTCATATTGCTATTTAAAGGTCTATGTTGAAACAATGTTTGAAGTTTTAAAGATATTCAAATTAGAAAATATAGGCAAGTGAAAGGATCAAAATGGCTTATAGGGTTTAAGGTTTAAGGTTTAAGGTTTAAGGTTTAAGGTTTAAGGTTTAAGGTTTAAGGTTTAAGGTTTAAGCAAAATTATCGAATCCGGATATCTCACAATTTGATATTAATACTATATTTGAATATACCCATCTCAATTCCCCTCCCTTGGAGGGGTGGATTTCAAAGTTAATAACTTTGGAAGACGGGGTGGTAAAAAATAAACACAATCATGAAAGAAACCCTTACCCTAATCAACGGAATTCCGATCTATAGGAACTTCGTAGAAAATCTTCCCTACAACCCCTATTTAAAAGAATTATTAAAAGAAAAACGTAAAGCCAGAATTCTTGGTGAAGTTATATTTTGGAAGAAAGTCCGTGCAAAAAATTTTCATAAGATTGACTTTGACAGACAAAGAATTATTGGAAATTATATCGTTGATTTTTATGTGAAAATTTAGGACTCATTATAGAAATAGATGGTTCAAGTCATGATGAAAAGCAGGTTTATGATGGGATAAGAGAGGAATATCTTGAACCATTAGGGTTGTTGGTTTTCAGGATTAGTGATTTTGATGTGAGGAATAATCTGAGTTTGGTGATGAAGGAGTTGGAGGGTTTTATTGTGCTGCATTATGGAACCACCCCGTCTTCAAAAACTATTTAATTTTTTGAATCCACCCCTCCAAAGGAGGGGAATTGCCCTTACTAAAAGAAGTCGTTTTTCAATATAAAAAAACCTTACTGAAAATCAATAAGGCTGGTTGGTGTATCGTAAAAGTTTAGGTTAAAACATCATCGTTTTCCTCTTCGTGGTCATCTTCATTATCGCTGAGACTCCAGTAGTTGTTCTCTTCATCTTCTTCTCCTATTTCTTCCATTTCATCATCGTCATCAGCTCCGGGAATATCTAAGCCTTTATCAATTTTATCATCGTCAAGGTCTTCATCCAGAATAGGATTTCCGTCTCCATCGAGCGAAATGTGTTTTTCTCTCTTAAATATATCTTCATTCGGGTTATAATCCATCTGTTCTAACCTTTTGTTTTGTTCATTAATATTTTTCTCTGGTGCCATGATATTTAAGATTTTAGGTTTATATAATCAAAACAAAAATAATTCCAAGTTATGATGAATGATGAGAATAAACGTCAGGATTTGCACAATGCGGCATTTTTTCATTTTTAGAAAAAGCGATGATATTTCCTGCAGCCAGTCTGGCCATCCCATTCCGGGCTTCAACCGTAGCAGAACCAATGTGTGGCAGAATACAAACACTGGAAAGCCCAAGAATAGGATCGTCTGCAGACATAGGTTCCGGATTGGTAACATCCAGACCAGCTCCCCAGATTTTCTTATCTACCAGTGCCTGATACAGGTCTTTTTGGTTGTGGAAGCCTCCTCTGGCTGTATTGATAAAGATCGCATCGGGTTTCATCTGTTCAAATAAGGAATAATTGAATAATTCTTTATGGTCAGAGGTAAAATTGGCATGAACGCTCAATACATCTGAGTTTTTGATCAGCTCTTCAAAAGAAACATAAACTGCTCCCAATTCCTGTTCTGCTTCTTTATTATGATGGCGGTTGTGATAAATGATATTCATTCCAAAAGCCTTTTTTGATTTTTCAGCCATTTCATACCCGATACGTCCCAGTCCAAAAATCCCCAGTGTTTTTCCATAAAGTTCCTGCCCCAAAGCATCCAAAGGATCAAATGTCCCCCAATTATCATCTTTTACTTTCTGGAAATTATAGCTTGCTCTTCTTGCCACCGCCTGCATGAGTAAAAAAGCGACATCTGAAGTGGCTTTGCTCAAAACATCAGGAGTATTACCCACCGGAATATTCCTTTGGGTAGCTTCTTTGATATCTACATGATCAAAACCTACAGAATATAAAGCAATGGCTTTAACATTCGGGCAGGATTCAAAGAAGTTTTTGTCATATTTAAATTCTGAACCAATACTTAAGATCACATCGGTATTTTTACAGTAACTCAGCCATTCTTCATAAGAAAGGTTTTCTTTTTCCGGAACTGTAATTTCCAGCCCAGCTTCTTCCAGCATTTTAATTCCTGTTTTGGGAATTCTTTTATTGATAAAAACTTTCATTATACTGTTGTTTGATGATTTTAAATAAAAAACCTCACTCGCAAAAAGTAAGGTTCCTGAACTTTAATATTAAAAATTATTTCTTTTCATCTGAATGGTCTTTGTTCTTCTCCCAGGCTTCAGAAGCAATTTCCTGAATTTCTGTCCAAACTTCTTTCGCAGATTTCTGAGCCTGCGACATAAATCCTTGTTTAGTTGCTTCCTGATTCCTGCTTTTCATGTCATGAATGTAATCTTTTACCTGCTGGGAATAACTTTCTACGTTATATCCTGGATTATTATTCAGGTTTTTCTGAAGATTACTAAAATCATGTGACGCTTTGAATCTGTTCGTATCCATAATAATAGATTTTAGTGATTGGGTTCTCATATAAGTCCAATTTTCATTCCGAAACGAGTTAAAATATTTTAAATTTTAGCTAAAGCCAATTGAATGTCTATTTATAAAAAAACGGACTAAGGTCCGTTCCTATTAATAAAATTGGTATTCAACAGAACTGGTGTTTGAGACCAGTTCTTCTCCCAATTCCGGTTCTGATGGATAAAAATTATTGATTGGTTTTTCCAAGCATCGGAACAAATTTATAAGCCCCGAATTCTTCTTTTTCAAATTCTGTAGGACCTATTTTAGTAAATCTGTATAAAACCTGTTCATCAGTAGGTCCCAATGGAATCACCATTATTCCTCCTATGTTCAGTTGTTTCAAAAGCTCTGTTGGTAAGGTGGAAGCACCACAGGTTACAATGATTTTATCAAAGGGAGCAAAAGTAGGAAGCCCGGCAAAGCCATCTCCAAAGCTCTGAAATTTTGGAAACAGATGAAGTTCCCTGAGTTTCTTTTTGGAAAAGTCGAATAGATCTTTCTGCCTTTCTACAGTATATACATGGGCTTTCATGGCCAATAGAACAGCAGTCTGATATCCGCATCCGGTGCCTATCTCCAGGACTTTTTCACCTGGTTTTACCTGCAGCAACTCAGACTGTTCTGCTACCGTTGAAGGGTGGGAAATGGTCTGATGTGCCAGAATAGGAAATGCTCTGTCTTCATAGGCAAAGTCTTCAAAAATACTTTCGATAAAAAGATGTCTTGGAACTTCACTCATTGCCGAAAGTACATTTTCGTCTGAAATTCCAATTCTGTGCCGAAGGTAATCTACTAAAATCTTTCTTTTTCCTTTATGTACAAACGAATCCTGCATTTGACAAAAGTAAGAAATTAGAAATTAGATTTCATAAATTGGAGGAAAGAATTATCCACAAAAACTGCTTCTACAATGTAACTTCTTTCTTATCTTTACAAAAATTTAATACAGCTATGTTAAAAGCAGGTTTGGTAGGTGCCGGACACTTGGGGAAAATACATTTAAAACTTCTTAATCAATCAGATAGATATGAATTTGTAGGTTTCCATGATAAAGATGTTGAAAACGGAAAGAAATTAGAAGCCGAATTCGGATATAAATATTTTGAAAACTTTGATGAATTGCTTGAGCAGATTGACATGCTTGATATTGTCACTCCTACAGTTTATCATTACGATTATGCTTTAAAAGCCATTGAAAAAGGTCTTCATTTCTTTATTGAAAAACCGGTAACCCAGACTCTTGAGCAGGCAGAAGAAATTTTACGCTTATGCCAGGAAAAAGGAATCAAAGCACAGGTAGGACACGTTGAGAGGTACAATCCGGCTTTTATTGCCACTAAGGAATATATCAGCAATCCGATGTTCATCGAAATACATAGACTGGCAGAATTTAATCCTCGCGGGACAGATGTTTCTGTGGTACTGGACCTTATGATTCATGATCTGGATATTCTGTTGAGCATGGCAAAATCTAAGGTTAAAAACATCCATGCAAGCGGTGTTTGTGTCGTAAGCAAGACTCCGGATATCGCCAATGCAAGGATAGAATTTGAAAACGGATGTGTGGCTAACCTTACCACTTCCAGAATTTCTATGAAAGCTATGAGAAAAAGCAGATTCTTCCAGAAAGATGCTTATATCTCTGTAGACTTCCTTGAGAAAAAGGCTGAAGTGATCAGAATGAAAGATGCTCCTGAAAATCCTACTCCATTTGATATGATTATTGAAAATGCAGATGGAGAAAAGAATCAAATCCTGTTTGAATACCCAAATATTCAGTCCAACAATGCTATTTTGGATGAATTGAATTCTTTTGCGGATGCCATTACAGGTGATAAAAATGTAGAGGTTTCTCTGGAAGACGGAACTGAAGCATTGAAAGTCGCTTTGGAAATCATGAGGCTGATCAGCTAAAAAATAAAAACATGCTGTTTTATGACAGCCCTACATACAATGCTATCTTATAATCGAAAGAATGATTATGAGGTAGCATTTTTAGTTTCCTATGTGCTCAGAATCCTTAAATTTCAGTAAAAACTTTTCGTTAAAAATTACTGATTTATCAATAAAAAAACCTTTTCAAAACAAAAAAACTATATATTTGAAGAACAATTCAATAAAGTATTGAAAGATTTTATTTTACATATATGGATATCTGACACACTAAATGATCTGAGTACAGAATCATCTTGTTCTGTCACCATTCATTATAATCTTTAATTTTCCTATCATTTTAAACCATTGAAACTACTATGAAAAGAGCCATTCTATTATCCGCATTTTTATTGTCTCAATTTGGGACATCACAATTATTAAAGACTTCCGGGCAAAAAATCGTTAATGATAAAGGTGAAAATATCCAGTTGAGAGGTCTGGGCCCGGGCGGTTGGATGCTTCAAGAAGGATATATGCTGAAAACGGCTGACTTTGCCGGCCCTCAATATAAGATTAAAGAAAAAATTGGTGAATTAATTGGTGAAGACGGAATGAACGAATTTTATAAAGCTTATCTGAAAAACGGAATCACCAAACAGGATATTGATTTTCTGGCTAAATCAGGATTCAATTCGGTAAGACTTCCTATGCATTACAATCTGTACACTCTTCCGATTGAAAAAGAATCTGTAAAAGGAAAAGATACATGGCTGGAAGAAGGGTTTAAAATGACCGATGATCTGCTGCAATGGTGTGCTGATAATAAAATATACCTGATCCTTGATCTTCATGCGGCTCCGGGCGGCCAGGGAAATGATGTCAATATTTCTGATAATGATAAGTCTAAGCCTTCACTTTGGGCCAATGAAGAGAATCAGAGAAAAACTGTAGCTCTTTGGAAAAAACTGGCTGAACGATATAAAGACAGCCCATGGATTGGAGGCTACGACCTGATTAATGAGCCTAATATCAATTTCACAGGCAAAAATCCGAACGGTACTGATGAAATGTCTAATGCCCCGCTTTGGAAACTTCAGAAAGATATCACAGCCGCAATCAGGGAGGTTGATAAAAAGCATATTATTTTTATTGAAGGAAATGGCTGGGGAAATAATTATAACGGGCTGCCAGCCATCTGGGATAATAATATGGTTTTCAGTTTTCATAAGTACTGGAATTACAATGATGATCAAACGCTGAAGTTTGCACTGGACCTTCGGGAGAAATATAATATTCCAATCTGGCTTGGTGAAACGGGTGAAAACTCTAATGTCTGGTTTACAGAGCTTATTCAGCTTTTGGATAAACATAACATCGGATATGCATTCTGGCCGATGAAAAAGATTGACAATATTGCAGGAATCACCAATGTCAGGATCACACCTGAATATGAAAAGCTTTTGGACTACTGGAAAAACGGAGGTCAAAAACCTTCTAAAGAATATGCAAAAAAAGCTTTAATGCAGATTGCTGACCACTACAAACTGAGCAATACAGAAGTCAAAAAGGATGTCATTGATGCCATGTTCAGACAGACAACGGATGCTTCTACAAAACCGTTTAAAAATCATCAGGTTCCGGGAAGGATATTCGCTTCGGAATATGATTTGGGGAAAATGGGTTCTGCTTATCTGGACAAAGACTTCATTAATCTATGGGTAAGTGACCCTGCCAAAAGATCAGAATGGAACTCCGGACAGCAGATGAGAAATGATGGTGTAGATATTTATAAATGTAATGATAAAATCACCAATCAATATTATGTGGGAAAAACAGAATCCGGGGAATGGCTCCAGTATACTGTTCAGTCAAAAGGAGATAAAAATTATACGTTTGACATCCGGTATGCATCAGGCACTGATTCGAAAATAAGGATTGAAACAGCTTCCGGAAAAGTTTTAGCAACGGTATCATTACCTTCAAGCGGAGGAAATGAGAACTGGAAAACGATTTCTGTAAAAAATATCAACCTTCAGAAAGGGGAAAACAGCATCAGAATATTCTTTGAAAATGATGGTGTCAATCTGAATTATTTTGAAGTAAAATAGTAATAATTATCTTAAATTGCAGCTCTCTTCCGGTCTTCAGAAGAGGGCTTTTTTAATGATAGTATTATGAAAAAAACAGCATTCTTTTTTCTTCTGATTTCAGCATTTACATTTGCTCAAACTACTTTATTAGAACAAAAAATAAACTCAATTCTTAAGAACAAAAAAGCTACAGTAGGAGTTTCTGTCTTAGGTTTTGAAAATGGTTTTAAATATGATAAAAATGCAGATAAAAAGCTTCCGATGCAAAGTGTATTTAAATTTCACATCGCTGCGACGGTTTTGAATTCTGTAGATCATGGAAAGCTTTTACTGGATCAGAAAATTAAACTGGATAAATCAAATTTACTTGAAAATACATGGTCTCCGCTTCGTGATAAGTATCCGGGTGGAAACGTTGAAGTTTCGTTAAGTGAAGTGATTGAATATACGGTCGCCAAAAGTGATAATAATGGCTGTGATATCCTTCTCAAACTATTGGGAGGAACTCAGCCTGTGCAGAAGTTCATGGATTCCAAAGGGGTAAAAGGTTTTCAGATCAAGTATAATGAAGAGGCAATGCATAAAGACTGGAAGGTTCAATATGAAAATTACAGTACTACAAAATCGGCAGTTAATGTTCTGAAAAAGTTTTATGACGGAAAATTATTATCAAAAAAATCAACAGATTATCTGATGCAAGTAATGCTGTCTACTTCAACAGGATTAAACAAAATGGTAGAACAACTTCCAAAAAACACTCCTGTCGCCAGAAAAACGGGAGCTTCCGGGAAAAATAGTGCAGGTTTAACGGGGGCAGAAAATGAAATTGGCATCGTTACTTTACCTAATGGTAAACATTATGCATTAGCTGTATTTGTCAGTAATTCAATGGAAACGGATGCTGTCAACTGCAGAATGATTTCTGATATTTCTAAGGAGGTTTGGGAATATTTTAATAAATAGAATTTTAAGCTTATTTTTAAAGCGATTTTTAACATGAAAAAAATAATAGTAACAACGGCTCTGCTGGCTTTCACATTCTTTTACTCGCAGAAGAATCAGAATTATTTAGAAATCAGCTATGGAAGCGTATGCTGTGGTCCGCCATCTGATAAGCCTGTTATGAGTTTTCTGAAGGAATTCAGGAATAAAAGCCAGATAAAAAGCATGGAAGTTCTGATACAGAAAGGCAGAGGCAGAGAAGGTGAATTCACATTATATGTTGGTACAGACTATCTTACAAAAAATCAGAAAAGCCGTCTTATAAGAGGATTAATGGCTACTGTTTCTAATCAGAACAACAGTAAGAAAACCCAAAGTACAGGAAACGTTTTCTTTGATTCGGCAACGGTTGTTTCTCAATCGGATCTTACAGACGTAAAAAATTTAACTATCTATAAAAAATAAAGGAAAAATGATCAAAAACATTGTAGTTATCGGAGCGGGAACCATGGGAAATGGTATTGCACATACTTTCGCACAAAGCGGTTTTAAAGTAAATCTTGTAGATGTATCTCAGGAAGCTCTGGACAGAGGTTTAAAAACCATTACTACCAATCTTGACAGAATCATTGCTAAAGGAAATCTTACAGAAGAGCAAAAAGCTGAAACACTGGGAAACATCACTACTTTCACAGCACTAAATGATGCAGTAGGCGCTGCAGATCTTATTGTAGAGGCTGCTACAGAAAACATGGATCTTAAACTGAAGATCTTTGGCCAAATGGACGAACTGGCTCCTGAAGGCTGTATCCTTGCAACCAATACTTCATCTATATCTATCACGAAAATTGCGGCAGCTACCAAAAGAGCTGATAAAGTAATCGGTATGCACTTCATGAACCCGGTTCCAATCATGAAACTGGTAGAAATCATCAAAGGATACTCTACTTCTAAAGAGACTTTTGATGCCATCTATGAAATGAGTAAAACTTTAGGTAAAGTTCCTGTAGAAGTGAATGACTATCCAGGTTTTGTGGCTAACAGAATTTTGATGCCAATGATCAATGAATCTATAGAAACACTTTATAACGGAGTGGCTGGTGTAGAAGAAATTGATACAGTAATGAAATTGGGAATGGCCCATCCGATGGGGCCGCTTCAGCTGGCAGACTTTATTGGTCTGGATGTATGCCTTGCCATCCTGAATGTAATGTATGATGGTTTCAAAAACCCGAAGTATGCCCCTAATCCATTGCTGGTAAATATGGTAACAGCAGGAAAACTTGGAGTAAAATCAGGTGAAGGATTCTACGATTATTCTGAAAGTAAAAAAGCTGAAAAAGTTTCAAAAATGTTTTTGAAGTAATTTTAAAGTCAATAATTTTATTTATCTTTGAGAAAGTTAAAACATTAAAAAAATGAAATTACCAAAGTTTTTATTAGCAGATAATTCGGAGTTTCCAGAAGATCTATTCGTAGTTCATACAGAATACCCAAGATTTATCTTAAACGTTGAGGAAGAAGAAGTTGAGTGGTTAGATGATCTTGAAGGTGATGATGAAGAAACTATGGCAGACGAAGCTACTAAAGTAGTAGAAGCGGCGTTTAAATGGTGCGACGAAGAGTTGGCTAAGTACGACGAAGAAGAGGAAGATTAATAACACTCTAAACATAAAAAAGGAACTCAATTGAGTTCCTTTTGTTTTTTATTCTGATTTATTGAATTTCAATAATAAAAGATTGTCTTTATACAATTCTAAAGTATTTCCGGAAATCACATATTTATTTGCTTTTCCCATCATATCCATAAAATTCTGTTCTACTCCGATGTTATTACACATCATTTTTGTAGATCCCATTTGTCCTGCTGTAAAACCACCTGTAGACGGATCTATTGAAGCCGTTCCGAAATAGTTGTTACATCCGGCATTTCCTGTGATCTTCTCTCCTTCAATATTCAATGTCGGGATTTTACCTTTTACATTGTCAGCCAATGTCCATTTTGTATTGGCAAGAGCAGGCTGAGCCTTTCCTACTTTAGACGCAGACGGGCTTGTCATGGATCCACATGAAGCCAAAACTGCAGCTGTACATATACTTAAAAAAAGATTTTTCATTTTTTTCTTTTTGAATTAATCCAAATTTACGGAAATTATATTATTTAAACGGGTTGACGTGAATTTTATTATTCTTTAACACTTGGTATTTTGAATATTTTTCCGGCTATTTTTTAAAGTGAAAGATATTATTTATAGTCATAAACTGGAAAACGCAAAGACGCAAGTGTATTAATATGCAGCGAGTTTTAGGCGCAAGGATTTTATCTTCGATAAAATTTTACAGTGTCTTTGTCATTCCGAAGGAATCTATATTTAATTGGTTTATAAAATATACCGAAACAGCATAACCATACAACCGAAATTATTTAAAATAAAGACCCGGACTTTAAAAAGTCCGGGTCTTTTATCGTGAAATATATATTTTCAAGTATTAAGATCTCAACTCAGCATTGAATTCTTTCTGGAAAGCTTTGATTAAAGAATCCATTACTTCAGTAATCTCTTTTTCTTCCAGTGTTTTCTCTTCATTCAACAGTTCAAAGCTCATTGCATAAGACTTTTTACCTTCAGGAAGATTTTTACCTTCATATACGTCGAATAGGTTAACATTCTTAATGAAGGGAGATTTATTCTTTTTAGCTGTCTGATATAAATCCTGATAGTTTACATTCTTATCAATTAATAAAGCTAAGTCTCTTCTGATTTTATTGAATTTCGGAATGTCTTTGAATTTCAATTCGTTTTTAGAACGTAATTCCTGAGCATATTCCAGTTCAATTTCTGCATAGAAACAATCCTGATCAATATCAAAATCTTTTAACAAAGCAGGTGCTACTTTTCCGATTCTTACCAAAGCTTTACCATTTGCTTCATATACCAATGCATCAGAGAATCTTTCATCGGATAGAGCCGCTTCTTTATAATCTACGGCCAGTCTTTCCAATAAAACTTTTACATAAGCCTTAAGATTATAGAAACTAACGGCAGACTTAGGCTGAAGCCAGTTTTCTGCAACGTCTCTACCTGAAACCAACAAAGCTAATTGTTTTCTTTCTTCGTATTTATCTTTTTTGTGATAAATTTTTCCTAATTCGAAGAATTTGATGTCCTGATTCTTTCTGTTGATATTATATACTGCATTCTGAAGAAGTCCTTCTAATAGAGACTTTCTCATGAATGCTAAATCTCCGCTTAAAGGATTTAACAACCTTACAGCATCGGTTTCGTCTTTTACAGAAGTCAATGAGTTATTCATAACTTCATTAAAGCCAATGCTCTGTAAAGCTCTTGCCCAGCTGTTTTCCAATTCATCCTGATCGTTAGCACTTAGCTTAACAGGGGTAAACGAAATTTTCTGTGGGGCATCTATTTTGTTGTATCCGTAGATTCTTAAGATCTCTTCAATTACATCAATTTCTCTTGTTACATCTGCTCTGTAAGCAGGAACAGAGATTTCAAAACCATTAGGAATTTCATTCAGAACCTGAATTTCCAATGCTTTTAAGATTTCTTTTACTTTTTCTCTGTGAATTTTTGTTCCTAAAATCTGTTCAATTTTAGAGAATCTCAAGATCACATAACTGTCTTCTATCTTCTTAGGATATTCTTCCAATAACTCTCCTACTAATTTTCCTTCTGCAATTTCCTGAATCATTTTAATAGCGTGAGTGATGGCCGTTCTTGTAATATTCGGGTCTACTCCTCTTTCAAATCTGAAAGAAGCATCTGTATTCAGACTGTGGGCCTTTGCCCCTTTTCTTACCGCAATCGGGTTGAAATAAGCACTTTCAAGGAATATTGTTTTTGTAGTTTCTGATACTCCGGAATTCTCTCCACCGAATACTCCGGCGATACACATTGGATTATCCTTACCGTCTTTGATCATGATTTCAGAACCGTTCAATGTTCTTTCAACTCCGTCTAAAGTGATAAATTTTGTTCCTGGTTTTACAACCCCTACTTTCACTTTCTTATCTGCAATTTTATCTGCATCAAATGCGTGAAGCGGCTGTCCGTATCCGTGAAGAATATAATTAGTAATATCTACAACATTATTGATGGGGCTTAATCCGATTGCTTTTAATCTGTCTTTTAACCAAGATGGTGATTCTGCTACTTTTATGTCTTCAATAACAGCTCCGATATATCTTGGACACAATTCTGCATCTTCGATTTCCAGGGTAAAATCATGAGTTCCCTCATTATTCAAAGCTTCAGAAGCCACTTTGTTAAATTGAGATTTCAGCTGGTTTGTAGAAAGATAAGCATGAAGATCTCTTGCAACGCCATAGTGAGACATTGCATCTGTTCTGTTCGGCGTTAATCCGATTTCAAACACCTCATCATTGGTAAGCTCAAAATAATCAGCAAAGTTTTTTCCTACTTCATATTTTGTTTCATCCAGCACCATGATTCCTCCGTGATCTTCACTAAGACCTAATTCATCTTCTGCACAGATCATTCCCTGAGAAACCTCACCTCTTATTTTTGCTTCTTTAATTTCAAAAAAGTTTCCGGTTTTGTCATAGATTTTTGTTCCGACAACGGCTACAGGAACTGTCTGCCCAGCTTCCACGTTAGGAGCTCCGCAAACAATATTCAATACTTTTCCATTTCCTACATCTACTGTTGTCTTCTTCAGTTTGTCAGCATTCGGATGCTTTTCGCAGGTTAATACTTTACCTACAACAATTCCTTCCAGACTGCCTCTTACGCTTTCAAATTTATCTATCCCTTCAACCTCAAGACCTATATCTGTAAGGAATTCACCGATTCTTTCAGTTTTTGATTCCGTTTTTACAAAGTCCTTCAGCCAGTTGTTTGATATTTTCATTTGTTTATCTATCTACTTATTTAATTCGTCAGATAACCACTAAGGTTCATCTGCTCTATTTTGAAACTTTTATTTGAAATTCCACGCCTTATTTCGATGTGATTTTTCGAGCTACAAATGTCGTGTTTTTTTGAGAAATAGAGAAATTTAGAAGCGACTTTAAGAGAATTAATTTTCGTTAATAATTCTTCTTCTGATTGATGAATCTATCGGGCAGATGGTTTCAATACTTTCTTCAGACTATCAGAAAATAATATCAGCCCTCCGGCCATCATGATAATATCTTTCAAGATCAAACGTCCTGCTCCGGACAGATAGGGAAACCCAAACTGAGGTGTAGGATAATCTCCACCCAGATTCGGCACGTATACCTCAGGGGTAGTTCCTAAAAATGACAGGGTAACCATTGACATTAAAAACGTTAAAACACCTCCGATTGCTCCAATTTTAGGAAACCAGATCCCCAACAATACCAAAACCCCAATTATTACGATCATTGTACCCAAACCATAAGAAAACGCATAAGTCCTGTTCTCTTTATGCCAATCAATATTTTTCTGAATGACCTTTCCTTCCGGATTTTTATACAGGGTATATTCTGCAACAAGCTTTTTCTCTTCATTAAGAACTTTATTTCCGGCATTTTTGTAGAAGAAACTCATAACAGGGCTATTAGCTACAAAGGGTACAATTCCATCCGCTTCATAATGAAATGCCTTTAAGCCTCCAATCCAGACCATAACGATGAAGATTGAAATTCTGAGAAAAGTGAAAAACAAGGTATCCAATTGTAATAAACGGTGATAAAGTCTGTTGTTTTGCATGTGATTTATTTTTTTCAAAGGTATTCACATGCATACAGCGCCAACATAGATATTTGAGGACATTACATGGACATTTTCGCCACCACAGAGATTCCTACCTGTTCTCTATATTTTTTTGGGGAACATCCTACTGATTTTTTAAAATACCTGCTGAAGTAAAATTCATCTGTAAATCCAAGCTCTGAAGCAATTTCTTTTATGGATCTATAGGTTAAATGCAGCAGTTTTTTTGATTCCAGGATGATTCTCTCATTGATAAGCTGAGTGGGTGTTTTGGAAAATTCTTTCTTTACAGCTTTGCTTAATGTATTATTGGTGATATTCAGTCTATCACTGTAAAATGAAAGTTCTTTTTCACTTTTAAAATGTACTTCTAGCAGCTTCTGAAATTCTGCAGCATTTTTGTTAGGCAGTTTATCGTGAGAAAACCTACTGCTCTCAGTACTGCTTTTCTGTTTGCTTCCAATGGCAAGGATAAGCTGTATATAAGTTTTGATAATGGATTCTGAAAACTGATGTTTTTCAGATTCTTCTTTTTTGATGTGATTAAAAAGCTCGAGAATATAGTTATAGTTTTCTTCTGACAGCTCAACACCCGGATTCAGGTAAATATTATTGAAAAGAAGCCCGTTGCAGGCCACTTCTTCTTTATGATATTCGATACAATAATAGTCACCATGGAAGAAAAGCATATGGATATTTTCATTAGATTCCGAAGCCAGTTTCAGTTTTTGATAAGGAGAAAGAAACAGTATGTTGTATCCACTGTAAGAATAATTAATATCATCCACAGAGAAAACACCGGAACCTTTCCATAGAATAACACTATAGTTTTCAGTGGTGAATTCTGATGGAAAATCTGAAGTAGGATAAGACTGTATTTTTATTTCCATGGTTAATTCCTTTTAAGCACCAATAACTCTAATGATTCACAAATAACACTGTCTATCTAATACTCTTTTGAATATGTTTTTTTCTCTGTCAGATATTCATTTTTGCTTCCATTACCAGTTCTGAAAAGGGTTTTAAGGGTATTTTTCTGCTTAGGTTTTGAGGGATCGGGAAGAAAGCACTGGAAATGTAAATGGGGACCATTTGTCCAGCCTGTGTTACCGCTCAATCCTATTAAATCACCTTTTTTAACCTCATCTCCTATTTTAACTTTAACTCCATTTTGCTTCAGGTGAAAATACTGTGCAATGGTTCCATCCGAATGTAAAATTGAAATATAATTAGCCTGATTAGCACAACTTGCTGTAGGGCATCCTGTATTATTATTCTGAACAGCATCAATCACTTTGCCTTCTCTTGCTGCTGTGATTTCTGTTCCTTCAGGCATTACGAAATCTAAAGAGTTTTCATTCTGGTGAGAAAATATTCCATTGTACCCCTGATAAACATTGAAGGATTTCCCTTTTTGAAAAGGAAGGTCATATATATAGTCAGCATCATAGGTCTTTATCGTTGCATCTCCAGCCAATGTATAATAAGCAGGCATTTTCTTAATTTTCCAACCTTTTTTATTATCATTGACAACAAAATAAGCAATTCTGTTTTTCATTGATTTAGGAGGCAGCACTCTGATCATTTTAAATGCTTCCGGACTTTTCAAATTTTCTGTTTCCGGCTGTTCAGAGAAAGTTATTGAAATGGGATAGATTTCAATATTATCAGCATAGTAAGTGATAATATCTTTCGTATGTTCATAATACATTTTTGCGCTCTTCTGAGAGAAAGCCCATAGAGAGCAGATAAGTGATCCGAGAATTGTTATTTTTTTCATGTTTATTAAAATGTTTTTTCTTACTATACTTTTGCCTTGACGCTCCTAATACCTAAGTCGATTCTACAGAATTACAGCTATAAGCGGAATGCAGAATTACAAAAAAAGCCGGAAAAATTCCAGCTTTCTTTTATTTATATACGTTAATGTTATAATCCGATTACCGGCATTGACAGCATTAAGATATTTTCGTTTTCTTCAAGACCGTCAAGAGGTTCAATGATCCCTGGTCTGTTAGGTTGGGACATTTTCATGGTGATATCGTCAGATCCTAAGATCGTCAGCATTTCAGTTAAAAATTTAGAACTGAATCCGATATTGATATCTTCTCCATTGTAGTCACAAGGAATCTGCATATCTGCTTTATTTGCATATTCAGTATCTTCTGCATGAAGGTGAAGAATATTTCCGGAAAGCTTGAATCTTACCTGATTGGTAGATTTATTAGACATGATAGATGCTCTTTTGATAGCTCCTAACAGAAGATTTCTGTTGATTGTCAATACATTTGGATTTTCCTTTGGAATTACCGCTGTATAGTTTGGATATTTTCCATCAATCAGTCTACAGATCCAGATATGCTTACCAAAAGTAAACTTGGCCATATTCTCATTGAAATCGATAGTAACGTCTTCATTGGAACTTGCCAGGATATTTTTGAAAATGTTCAGAGGCTTTTTAGGCATGATAAACTCCATCGGTTCAGCATTCATAAGGTCTGCTCTTTTGTACACCACCAATCTGTGGGAGTCTGTAGAAACGAAATTGGTTTCGTTTTCTCCAAACTGGAAAAGAACCCCTGTCATTACTGGGCGAAGGGAATCATTACTTGTAGCGAATAGTGTGTTTGTCAAAGCTTCAGACAGAACTCCTGCCGGCATCGTAACACTTTGTGAAGCGTCGAATTCCGGTAATTCGGGATAGTCATCAGCATTGTCTAATGCTACTGCGAAATTATCTTTTTCATCTAAAATCTCAAGCTGGCTTCCAGTACCTTCGGCATTGTCTTTTACAACAAATGTCAGAGGCTGTTCACCATATGTCTTGATAAAATCCTGAAAAATTTTAGCAGGAACAGCAAATTTACCTGTATCATCAGACTTTACTTCCAGAGAAGTAACAAGAGTTGTCTCTCCGTCAGATGCTGTAATGGTAACATTATTTCCGTCTAATTCAAAAAGATAGTTTTCTAAAATCGGTCTCGATTGAGAGCTTGATATTACGCCACTTACAGTTTGCAAAGCCTTCTGCAGTTCACCACTTGAAATAATAAATTTCATAGATTTATAAAATAAGTTTCTACAAATATAATAAATAGATACAATAAAGAAAAGAATAATATGGAGGAGTTTTTAACAAAGAGCCTTAATTTGTTTTGAGCCTTGATATTATGCTTAAATTTCTTTTGATCCTGAAATTTTCTTCAAAACATTCACTTTATTTCCATTTGTATTTATTCTTTTTTTCTTCAAAACTTATTAAAACATTAGTATTGGAAGCAAAAGAGGATAAATATTAATCATTTTCTTTTATAATATCCTATTTCAAATATAAAAGATAATTTACAACAATCAAAATACAAAGGCTATCTTTGTCTTAAAAGTTCAGAATCATGCAAAAATCTCCCATTCATAAAAGTTTTCTCAATGCATTCCGGGGTGTTTTCATGATGATAAAAACGGAAAGGAATTTCCAGATTGAACTTTTGGCATTTTTTGTCAACCTCTTCTTCATTTTCTATTTCCGTCTTAATAGTACGGATGCTGCTTTGGTCCTGATTGCTTCTTTTGCAGTTCTGACAGCCGAAATTTTCAATACTGCCATTGAAAAGATCTGTGATATCATTCAACCTGATTTCGACAAAAGAATCGGGTTTATTAAAGATATTGCTGCAGGAGCTGTTTTTTTAACAGCTATTGCCTCGGTGATTATTGGGATTCTGGTGTATGGAAAATATGTTGTAAGATTGATGAAGACTATAAAACTGTTGTTCCTGTAGGTTCTGACCACCCCGTCAAAAAATCAAAGAATTTTTGCCACCCCTCCGAGGGAGGGGAATTTCACGTCTTCAGTTCAAAAGTCTGTGAAGGCAAGTTTTTTTTCATCTTATTTGACGGCAATTAAGATATCGACTTCGGCATCTGAAGGATTTTGTGCTTTTTCTCCATAGACTTCAAAATCGGCTGTAAACACTCTTCCCAGATCCATTTCCCAGATTTTCAACCATTCATTGATGATCAACCCTTTTGAAAGGTCTCCTTTTGTGGTAAATTTCACATAATCTCCACCGTCAAAAGAATAACCTATCATTCCTTCTGGAATATTGTCAAGGTTTTCCACTTTACATCCAAGAACTGTAGTATAAGGCTTTGTATGGTCTTTTTCGTAATCCGTATAGATTGAATAAATAGTGTTGTCTATCTTATTTGGAATCGAATTAATAATATTTTCATTCATCATTTTTTCCCATAAAACCGGAATATCTTTTCCTGCCTGTCCATTTTCATTGGTTGTTCTTACTGAAATACCGATTACCTTAAAAGGTTCTACTTTCATGTTATTCATTTCTTGATTTTTGTTATGTGGCAAAGATAAAGACAGGTTGTGACAAGGGTATGTCAGGAGTTTTTTAATTGGTTTAAATATCTTTTTTAAATAAACGGACTAAATCCCGTTCCTATTAATTGTATTTTGTCTTGTAAATTTGAATAGTAAAATAATATTTTTTGAGATTGCTTCGCTTTGCTCGCAATGACTATTTTCCAACATAAATAAATCCTTTCTTTCCGGATTTAAAAACAGTTTCAATTCTTTTATAGTCATCCACTTCATATTCATCTGCCTGAAGGATTTCCGCTTCTGTCACTTCAAAAAGCACTCCTTCTATCAGGTCTTCATCATTTCCTGAAAACTCTAGCACAGGATGGTATTTCTGTCCGCTTTTCCGCAATACTTCAGGGTCTGTAATTTCAATACTGTTCAGTTTATATCCTGATAAAACATCTTTCTCTCCTTGCAAAATTCTACCGAAAGTTTCAAGCTGTACCTGCTCTTTCTGCAGGGTTCCGTAAGAAAATAAGTGGGTCATTATAAATATTTTTCAATAATTGGTATAGCTACCTCAGCCATCATTCCGTATCCTTTTTCGTTGGGATGCACTCCGTCTGCAGACAATAGAATCTCTTTATCTTCTAAAAATGCAGCATAAAAATCTATATATCCCAATGAGTGTTCTGAAGCAAGGTCTTTAAGGATCTGGTTATAGACAACAACTTCCCTATTTGTTCTTAACTTCCCTGAGCTCACCACTACTCCATCTATTTTTTGAGAGAAAGGAAGAATACTCACAAGATAAATTTCGTTGGAAAATTCTTTGGCATGCGCAATGGCAGTACTCATGTTGTTTTTAAATTTTTCAGGATCTACGATCTGTACTCCTTCTTTTATGGCAAGATCATTGGCTCCATAGCTTAAAAAAACGATGTTTCCATCAGCAGAATTTCTTGCGTTGAGTTCGTGGGGAATTCTTTTCAGTAATCCTTCTGTAGTTTCTCCTCCGATTCCTAAATTGAATAAGATCAGTTCATCCCCATTTCCTTCGTGAAATTGCTGCAGGGCATACCTTTTCAAAATATCTACCCAACCTCCAAAAACACCGTCATATTCTCCGTAAGTAATGCTGTCACCAAAGAACAGCCCATAAATAATTTTCTTCATTCAACTTTTATTGTTTCCTATTTTTGTTCCAGTAAAAATAGGAAGAAAAATTATTGACTGATTATAAAACTGTTGTATTTATAGGATTTTAACGCTGGATCTTACTTTTTGTTTGAACCATTAAGATTTTATAAGGAGTGAAGAATTATTAAGATAACAGCTGAAGCTATTATTAAGAGGAATACCTTATTCATTATTGATGAATCTTAACGTTGCTTAAAAACTTTATTATTCTTAATGGTTAAATATTTATTCTGTTTTTTTCAACGCAAAGATTTTATTGTTATTATGTTGATTCCAGGAAGCAAAGGGAGAATCAACTTGTTGATTTGATGAAGCTGGCTGGAAAGTATTAAGATTTCAAAATTCCCACTCATTACTCATTGCTCATCATTCCAACCTCAGCATAATATTGGTATGTGATTGTATAATTTCCACAAGAATATCAAAAAGAGTCTGTCCTTTTCCTTCTGTTAATTCATTTAATTTTTGCTGGATTAATTCTATGTTGAAAGGTTTTCCCTGTCTGATTTTGTTTTCATAAAATTCGTGGGTAGCAGTAAAACCTAAGTCGTCTTTTGATTTCTGTGATTCTTTCCAGATGATTTCAATTTCTTCTTTATTTTCAAATACTCCGAAGCCTCCATAGAGAATATCATCAAGGCCGTCCAAAGTTCCTACTTTCCAGTCTGCATCTTTCATCAGAACGCTGGAAGCTTCTTCGTAGAAACCTGCTAAAGATGAAAAATGACCGCCATGGATGACGATCATTTTTCTTGTATTATTATTTGAAGTATTCAACACCGTTTTTGAATATGTTGTGATAATTCGCGGTTGGTATATTTTTCATGAGACCTTCAGCAAATCGTTCCGGATGTCCCATTCTTCCGTAGATCTTTCCACATGGACTGGTAACTCCTTCGATTCCGAATAATGAGTTATTTGGGTTGAATGGCATTCCGTGAGCAATGTTTCCATCAAGATCAATGTATTGAGTTGCAATCTGCCCGTTTTCATACAGCTTTTTGATTTCTTCTTCTGAAGCCATGAAACGTCCTTCTCCGTGAGAAATTGGAATAGTGAAGGTCTGACCTTTCATTCCTTTTAACCAAGGGCTTTCGTCATTCACTACTTTTACCGTCACCATCTGAGAGATGTGTCTTCTGATGGCGTTGTGAGCTAGCGTTGGAGAGTTTTCATCCAGATCTTTGATTCTTCCGTAAGGCAGCAACCCAGATTTCACAAGAGCTTGGAACCCGTTACAGATCCCGATGATCATCCCGTCTCTGTCTAACAATTCATGAACTGCATTTTTCATTTTCTCGTTTTTCAAAACGTTAACGATGAATTTTGCAGAACCATCCGGCTCATCACCTGCGGAGAAACCTCCTGAGAATGCCAGAATCTGAGATGTTCTGATCTCTTCTACCCATGCATCAATGCTTTCATCCAGTAACTGGTGATTGATATTGATCAAAGGTAAACTGCTTACTACAGCTCCTTCTTTCTGGAATGCGTTCAGCGTGTCATACTCACAGTTAGTTCCCGGGAATACCGGAGCGAAAACTTTAGGCTGTGCAATTCCGTGTTTTTTAATGATGATATTTCTTGGATGGATTGAGTTTGATTTTTCATCAATTTCAACCGTAATCTTTTCTTTTTCTACAGTTGGGAAAAGGTTCTCAAATGTATTTGTATTAGCCGATACAAGGTCTACGATATTAGATTCAAGACCGTTGATTTTTACAACACCTGAATCTTTCACTTCTCCGATAAGCTGAAGAGCAGCCGAGCTTAATTCCTCTTTTGCTTCAATAATTAAGCTACCGATATTTTTCGCTAATAAAACGTTTTCATCAGCATTGATTTCAGCGCCTAATCTGTTTCCGAAACTCATTTTTGCTAAAGCTACTGCAAGACCTCCTTCTTTTACAGTTTTCACAGAAACAATTTTTCCTGCTTTGATGTTTTCGAAAATGAATTCAAAAACTTCTTTTAAAGCATCATAATTCGGAAGTCCGCTTTCCTGAGCGATATGATTAAAGAAATACAGTTTGTTTCCTGCGTTTTTCAATTCTGGAGAGATGATGTTTTCTTTGTCTCCGTTGGCACATGCAAAAGAAATCAAGGTTGGTGGTACGTTCAGATCCTGGTAAGTTCCACTCATTGAATCTTTCCCTCCAATAGCTGCAAGACCTAAATTGATCTGAGCATCATAAGCTCCTAGAAGTGAAGCTAAAGGTTTACCCCATTTTTCTGGATTCTGTCCTAGTTTTTCGAAGTATTCCTGGAAGCTTAGTCTGATATTTTTATAATCTCCTCCCATCGCTACAATCTTCGCCACACTTTCTACTACGGCGTAAGATGATCCTAACAGTGAGTTTTGTTTTGAGATTTCAGCATCGAATCCCCAGCTTGCTAAAGAAACGGTTTTAATATCTTTTGCCCCTAAAATCGGTAGTGTCTGTACACTTCCTTCCATCAGGGTTTGCTGGTACTTTCCTCCTAAAGGCATTGCTACTGTAGTTGCTCCAATTGAAGAGTCGAACATTTCAAGCAATCCTTTTTGAGAAGCTACGTTTTTGTCTTTTAAGATGTTCAGGAAGTTTTCTGCTGTGAAAGCTTTAGTTTCTTCTTTTACTTCTTCAAGGTGAGTAATTTTCACTTCCTGAGATTTTGAACATCCGTTGGTATCTAAGAAAGCTCTTGAAAGGTCTACAATCTTGTCTCCTTTCCAGAACATCTGCATTCTTCCGGAATCTGTTACTTTTGCTACTTCTACAGCAACAATGTTTTCAGCTTCACAGAATCTGATGAATTTTTCTTTATCCTGAGGATCTACTACTACTGCCATTCTTTCCTGAGATTCAGAAATAGCCAGTTCGGTTCCGTTTAATCCTTCGTATTTTAATGGTAATACATCAAGATTTACTTCTAAAGAGTCTGCAATTTCACCAATTGCCACAGAAACTCCTCCTGCTCCGAAGTCGTTTGATTTTTTGATCAGCTTCGTTACTTCAGGATTTCTGAATAATCTCTGAATTTTACGCTCTTCTACGGCATTCCCTTTCTGAACTTCTGAACTCATCGTGTGGATAGAAGTCTCGTCCTGTTCTTTTGAACTTCCGCTTGCTCCTCCTACTCCGTCACGGCCTGTTGCACCTCCTAAAATAATGATTGAATCACCATTTTCAGGTTTTTCACGTCTTACCCAGTCTACAGGAACAGCTCCGGTAACGAAACCTACTTCCATTCTTTTGGCTTTGTATCCTTCGTCGTAGATCTCAGAAACCATTGTAGTCGCAAGACCGATCTGATTACCGTAAGATGAATATCCGTTAGCAGCCTGTTTTGTAATGGTTTTCTGAGGTAATTTCCCTGGTAATGTTTTGTCAACAGATTCTAAAACGTCTGCGGCACCCGTTAATCTCATTGCCTGGAAAACGAAAGATCTTCCGGATAATGGATCTCTGATAGCACCTCCCAAACAAGTAGAAGCACCTCCGAAAGGTTCAATTTCTGTTGGGTGATTGTGCGTTTCATTTTTGAATAATAAATACCAAGGTTCTTTTTTACCATCGTATTCTGCTTCAATCTGGATGGTACATGCATTGATCTCGTCTGAGATTACAAGGTTATCCAGGTTTCCTGTTTTATGGAAATATTTACCACATACTGTTGCCAGGTCCATTAAGGAAATTGGCTTCAGCTCACGGCCTAAGAATTTTCTTTTTTCGATATAATCATTGAAGATAGTCTCCAAAGTATGTTTGAACTGACCCTCAAACTGAATGTCTGACAATTCTGTTTCGAAAGTCGTATGACGACAATGGTCACTCCAATACGTGTCTAATACTTTTAATTCTGTTTCCGTAGGGTTTCTTTCTTCAGTTTTGAAGTATTCCTGAATGAATTTCAGGTCGTCCAATCCTAATGCAAAACCATGATTGTTATAGAAGCTTTCAAGTTCTGCATCATTGAAATTGATGAAATTTTCGTGAATGATTACTTTTGATGGTGTTTCATCAGCAGGAATGTCCAAAATTGACAAATCTTTTTCCTGAGATTCCACTTTGTTGATCAGAAGATCTTTGATTTTAACCAAATCTGCTTCTGAAACTCCTTCAAATTCGATCAGTTTTCCACTTCTTACTTTTGATTTTTCATTTTCTGTAAGCAATGCGATACACTGCTGTGCAGAATCTGCTCTCTGATCATACTGGCCAGGCAAAAATTCCATTCCGAAATGAATAGCCTTTGCTGGGTTTTCTGTGTGCAAAATATCAGTAACAGGGTCTACGAAAGTGTTGTTCACCACTTTTTCAAATTCTCCGTCATTCAGATTGAAAATATCATACACATTGTATACTTTCACGCTTTGAACCGCCGGAACAACCGCTTTTACTTCATCAAAAATTTTTGGACTTTCAACATCGAAAATTCCTCTTTTTTCTACGAAAATTCTTTTGTTATTAGACATTAGATGTCAGATTTTTAATATTAGATTTATTTTTCTTTTTACTTTTTCTGAATTTAAAGTTCTTTCTTTAAATCCGTCTATATTGGAAATTTTTGAAAGAGATTCTCCCTCCAGCCATTATTCTCTGCAAATTTAACGGAATAAGTCATATCTTCTTCAAATTTGCCCTGTGGAATTTCCAATTTTATTTTATTTGTTGATAAATTTATTCGGATTGTCCTTATGCTCTTTCTGAAAATCTTCTGCGTTTTTTATTTCTGTTTTCAACCAGTTTTCAAAAGGAATCTTCTTTTCATTAAAATCCTCTATCCCATAAAACATTTTTCCATCTTCTGAAACCAGAAACTTGAAACGGTAGAGCATATCCAGGTCCTTCTTTCTGTAATTATAGGTATTTACCTGATAATACGGGAAGTTCTCTTTTGGTCTTTCTACAATTTCAAAAAACAAATTCTTTTCATTTTCAGACAGTTTATTGTAAAAGTTTACATAATAAAGAGCTGAAAGCTTTTTCTCATGCTTTTCAAAAAACTGAAGGATATTCTTCTCTTTTTCATTGTATTGAAATGGATTCGGATAATATTTCCCGTCTATTTCAACATCCTGAGTTGTTGGATTTGCAAGTGACTGAACGGTTTGTCCTTTGATATTCATCACCCCCCATTTACCTCCTACAATGGATCTGTGTTCGTCATTTGTTTTCTCCCAATCGCAGCCGTCACAAAATGCTGCATAACCGTAATTAAATGGTGATGCAAAATCATGCTCAGCTTCAATAACAATCTTACCGTTACGGTCTGCAAATCCTACTTTACCATTTTTAACCAGTCTTCTTAGTCCCTCAGAGAAATAATCCGGTCCATTATCATAAAGGAAAGGTTTGTAAAGGAATGTACCATTTCTGTCATATACATTTCCCCAAGCATTTTTTTCCGGTTTTTCGCCTTCTTTATCTCCATCAAAAAGAATTGTTTCTCCTTCTACGGGATCTCCATCTTTAAGGTATGAAAAGACTTTGAATTGTGCAGGAACGATTATTCTCCCTGCTTTATCTTTTACTCCAACCAGAGAATCTTTGGATTTAAAATAATATAAATCCTTTTTCCCCTGAGAAAAGGAAATGATTGGTGTTAATATAATGGCTAGTAGTAGTTTTTTCATATAATTGGAGTTGGAAATAAAATATGCAGCCCAAAAGACTGCATATTGTTTTATACTTTAAGATCAGCTTCCAATCCTATTAAGTCTTTGTTTTGGTCTATAATCGGCTGTACCTCGTTCTTGACGAATTCTTCAGTCTGGATAGGCGCGAAACCAATAAAGTTTTTAGGATCTAGAACTTCTTTCAGTTTTGATTTGTCTAGTTTTAAAGAATCATCATTTAAGATTCTTTCAATAAGGTCATTTTCTTTTCCTTCTTCTTTCACTTTCTTAGAAGCTTCCATAGAATGAACTCTGATCACCTCGTGGATTTCCTGGCGGTCACCACCTGCTTTCACTTCTTCCATAATAATATATTCTGTTGCCATGAAAGGAAGTTCTTCCATAATATGCTTGTTGATTCTGTTCGGATATACCACAATTCCGTTCATGATGTTGTTCCAGATCAATAGAATAGCATCAACCGCTAAAAATGCCTGAGGAATTGTTAATCTCTTATTGGCAGAGTCATCTAATGTTCTTTCAAACCATTGTGTAGAAGCTACCATTGCAGAACTTGTTGTCAGAGACATTACATATTTTGCCAATGCTCCGATTCTTTCACTTCTCATCGGGTTACGTTTGTAAGCCATTGCAGATGAACCGATCTGGTTTTTCTCGAATGGCTCTTCAATTTCCTTAAGGTTCTGAAGTAAACGTAAGTCGTTTGTGAATTTGTGTGCAGATTGTGCAATATTACCTAATAAAGCAACTACTTTCGCATCAATTTTTCTATCGTAAGTCTGTCCGGAAACTCCGAAAACTTTATCGAAACCAAATCTTTTTGAAAGTTCTTTATCTAAGTGTTTTACTTTAGAATAATCACCGTTGAAAAGTTCAAGGAAACTTGCAGCAGTTCCTGTAGTTCCTTTTACTCCTCTGAAACGAAGTGTCTCAAGGAAGAAATCCAGTTCTTCGATGTCAAGAACCAGACTCTGTAACCAAAGTGTAGCTCTTTTACCAACTGTTGTTAACTGAGCTGGCTGAAAGTGTGTAAATCCTAAAGTTGGAAGGTCTTTGTACTGAATAGCAAAGTCTGCTAAGTTCTTCATTACGTTCACCAACTTTTTCTTTAAGATTAAAAGTCCGTCACGAATCTGAATTAAGTCTGTATTGTCTCCTACAAAAGCTGAAGTAGCTCCCAGGTGGATAATCCCCTTTGCTGAAGGCGCCACATCACCATAAGCGTGAACGTGAGCCATTACATCATGTCGGAATTTTTTTTCGTACTCTGCTGCTTTCTCATAATCGATATTTTCAGCATTAGCTTTTAACTCAGCGATCTGCTCGTCTGTAATTTCAAGTCCAAGGTCTTTTTCGATTTCAGCAAGAGCTATCCAAAGTTTTCTCCAATTCTGGAATTTGTTATTGTGTGAGAAGTTAAATAACATTTCTTCACTGGAGTAGCGCTCTTCCAATGGATTTTTGTAGGAATTCATTCGTTCTTTTACTTTTTAGATGTACAAAAATACGATTTTTCAGTGAGAGAGGAAAATCCTGTTTCCATGATTTTTCAACTATATTTTGATGATTTTCATTTATACTTTTACCTTGAAGCAAAAGTATACAAAAGTTCAAGACGGGAATCATCCGCTAAAAATTTGAATGTACTCCTAAAATTTCCAAACTCGCATGGATCATCTGGTTCTGCTTCGGTTCTAAATACATCCCATGCTCAGACAGTGGAAATTTTTTAACGGATTCCATTCAAATTTTCTTAACGCTACTGATTGCTAAGTAGATTGATAAACAGTACATAAAAATAGGCTGTCCCATTTCTGAGACAGCCTGTTTACATTATTTTCGTGAATCAAATTAATCAATAAGTCCGCATGGTGACCCTACTGCGATACATTTTTTTACAAATGAACACCAGAAGTATCCTGGCAGACACATAGGGATACCTCCCTGAACTGTTTTTAATTCTCTTTTTGAAAGTTTTCTTAAATTTTTCATAGTAACGTTTTTTTGATTTTTCTCCTACTCTATATGCTTTTCGGATTACGCTTTAATTTGGTAATACCAATATACAGATTTTTCGTAAAAACACAGCACACTCATTTTATAGGATTATAATCTTTAACTTTTATTTTTAACCTAAGAAATTTTTTATATAATAAGAATATGGCTGTTGAGATAATACTAAAGCTAATATGAAAAAAATAATCTTAAAAAAAACGTTCCCTTTTCTAAAAATAAATATAAAATAATATACATATGAAAGCAATATTGGCATTAGATATACAATAATTATCATATTTATTGTTGCATCAGTACTATTTCCGACTTTATAAGCATTAATAAATTTATCCAATCCAAAAATATTATAATAGATAATCACAAAGTATATACAATTTATTATAAGAATTGCAAAAAAATGCAATATAAATTTAATCACTAATTTTAGACGTAGACTCCATTGATTGCTTAATGATATCATGAGTTTTATTAATTTGATTATTAATTTGATTATAGTTAAAAGTATGTGCTTTTTGCACTTCTATTAATAAAGATTGATTGATATTAGAATCCAATAAATCTATTGATTCCAACTTAAGAACTTTTACACTTTGTGATGTTGTTACATTCTTTCGGCTATCTAATGATGTATAATCTGAATAATTTTGACGAATAAGAGACGTTTCTAATAAAATTCTATGATCTAATTTATATTTTTCACTCTCAAATGATTCGTTTTTAGGAGTTTGATTTAAGTCCACAATATAATATTCATTTTTATCTACTTTTACTATATAAGGTTTTGCCTTTAATGCCATAAGTTTTTTATATTCAGACTTATTGATTTTTTTTCCATTCTTATTATAATATTGATAAGAAGTTGTTTTTTTTGTCATCATAACAGCCGATTTTTTCTCTAAATCTTCAGATGTCACTAAGTCATCTGTAACATCACCTCCACTAATAGCTTGAAAAAATTTTCTAGCGGTATTGGCACGATCAGTAAAACGTCCTAGGTCTTCACTTCCAGAATCGTTAATTGTTTTTATTTCAAACCCATTTTTAGTTGGGTCTATATTATTAAAAGGACTTCTCCCATCTGGATCAATAAGTCTTATGGGATTATTTAATACATAATTGTATGGAGAATATTGCCTTGATGCCTCTGCAAATGGATCTACAACTCCCCATCTACCAATATCCGGCATATACATTCTTGCGCCGTAATCATACACTCCATTTTCCTGAAGCTCCTTACCATTGTACTTGTATTTATACGCAGGGTTTCCAGCCAATCCATTATACCCCTCATGCTTCAATCCAAACGGGTAATAATTACTCTCTTCAATGATCTCTGTTCCGGCTCCATTTTTAGCATAACTTAATCTAACATTTCCAAGGTGATCAGTATAATTATACACATATTTTCCGGTTTCAACATTAAAATATCCTTCTGCTGTTGGGAAAAACTTCAATACTGAATTAGTATACTGGAAGCCATCCAAATAATCGGTTGTTTCTGTTCCGAAAACCTTTCTTACCTTCGCCCCGTCTGCTCTGTAAATATAATCTGTTACTTTGGAGTTCTGGGTAATCTTTCCAGGTAAATTTAGATAATTATATTGAATGGAAGAAATTCCTTTATCCAATTGAGTGGTCATATTTCCATTGACATCATAAGTAATGGTGCTTCCTGTAATTCCTGATGCTAACGGATATCCACTGATGGCATTTCCAGTTCCGATTTCCTTAAGATAAGACAATTTATTACTTTGTTCTCCATTTTCATAATGGTATTCCAGATTGTCCATTACTTCAGGAGCAGTATATCCCGGAAGCTGTTTCCCTCTTCTTAAAAGGCTTTTTATATTTCCGTTAAGATCATAGGTAAGCTGCTCGTGGTATTCTCCTCTTTCCAAATTCATGGCATCCCAGAAACGTCCTTCCTTAAGTCGGTTAAGGGCATCATATTCGTAGGAGTAATTTCTCAGTACAGCATCATTCTGAGTAATCCAGGACATCTGGGAAATATTTCCATTATATCTTGCTGAACCTGAAAACTGACTGTTTGGACTATTATAACGCAGTTCGTACGCAAAAAGTTTATTCTGCAGATTGGATGGATCATTCACTTTTGTCATCCAGCCTCTGATATTGTAGGCATACTTTATACTTTGCAATGGGCTGCCTGTGGTATTTCCTACGTTTTTCGTCTGCAGCTGCCCCAGATCATTGTAAAGATTTTCTGCCAGAAGCTCTTGAGCCCCTCCGTTTACCTGGTTCCAATGTCTGACTAATCTTTCCTGATGATCATATTCAAAGGTTTCTTTAATATTTACTTTGGTATCACTTGCAGATCTTTTGTGTTCAATAAGGCTATACTCCGGTACTCCTGAAAATTTCAGGAAGCTTTCTGTCTTCGTGTATCCTCCAAGATGGTTTAAAGAATGGGTAGCGATTGATCTTCCTTTCTTATCATAGTAGGTATAAACTTTTGTCCAGCCATCATTTTCAATATTTTTAGTATAAGAAGCCGTTGGAAGGCTTTTAGTACTGACATCTGAATTCTGTGTTGTCTGAGGTAATACTTCCTGCCCTAGAACCGTACTTACCGCTGGCGCTCCCTGAGGATACGTATCATAATAATTGACCGTCAGAAGTTTATCAACTGCTGTAGGATAAGATACATTTCCATATTCAATACTGATTCCATTCAGTGTAAAGCTTCCTCCACGGGCTTCATAGGCATCAACAGATTGGTTATCAATAGTATTCTGTATGGTATTTCTTGGATTGGTATCTCTGGTAATCCCAGTATATACTACTCTTCCGAAACGGTCATATTTGGTAAACATCCATGACTGATCCGCTGAAAAATTGCTAATTCCATTTTTAAGAGCAGTATCACGATACAGAATAACCTGATCTTTTTTATTGTAAACCATTTGCTCCAAACCTTTCCCCGGAAGTTTCTTTTCTACAAGTCTGTTCTTACCATCGTATTTATACTGGTAGCAAAGATGTTCCAGTGCAGAGGCTAAAACTGCTGCTGAAACGGAAGCCAAAGGCGGTATAACAAATGCAAGCTGGTCATATTCATTATAGACATAATAAGTATCTGCATTTTCTGAAGCACTGATTACTTTTCTTACCAGTAAAGTCTGCCCCTTGCCGTTTTTAAATTCTATGGTTTTATTATTATCCTCATCTGTTACTGTATTTTTATACAGCTGGGCATCTCCGTACGTGCCGGATAATAAAAGTTCGGAAGAAGTAGCATTGGCAACCCATGTAGTAACAGTGGTAAATTTTTTAACCTCGCCTGCCACATTGGCTTCGTATCCAAAAACAATAGGTTTGCTCTGCCAGTCGTTACCCGGGCTTTTCTGGTTTAGAATACGGTCAAGCGGAGAATTCTCCAGGGTCTTATGGTTAAAAGGATAAGAATCGTTAATCCCATTAGACTGATAATAGCTATTAGCACTAGCTTCTACTCCGGTCTGAATATTTCCGCTTAATGAAGCCATCGGTACAGGAAGCCAGTTATCCACCTGCCTTCCAAAATTATCATAAGGAATATGGGTTACCAGATCCTTTCCTGTGGGAGTAGATTTAATACTTACTGACTGTTTGGGTCTTCCCAGCCCATCAAAAAACTGAACACTTTGTATCTGTTGCAGGGATCCGTCTGAAACCGCAGTAGGTACCAAATATTGTCTGGTATAGATATAGTTTTCTGTACCTGGAATACTAGACGAATAATTTACAGTGATGGGGGTATAAGTATCACCACTACCTGAGGAAGAACTTCCAATATAAGCCCGAAAGGTTCCATTGACAGAACTAAACTTGAATCCTGGCAGCATACGTATACTTTGGGGATCTGCCACTTCAGTATTGGGAGCAGGAGGAGCGGTTAAAACCACCTGTCCAAAGTGATGAAGACTCCATAGCAACCCAATGCTTATATATATTTTCTTATACATTTTTCTATATTAATGGGTTGTGTTAGATTTCATCATAAGAAACTGCTCTTTCAATTGTTTAATTTCTGAAACAACGTTTTTAAGATCTGAATTCTCTCCTTCTAATTTCTGTATTTTTTCCTGCTGGTCCTTTAACTGTCTCTCCTGTTTAATGGCATACAGAGTAAGTTCTTCAATTTTCTGTAATAATTTAATCTGAAACTCACCAACATTCACCCCTTCTTTTTCCATCACCTTTGCTGACGCAATTTCAGGGAGGTGTTTTTTCTCTTTAATATGTTTTGCAACTTCTTCCAGATTGGGAAGGTCATAGTTTTCTTCAAATACGAAATCAGCAGTTGGAGTTAACGTTACTTTGATCTCTTTAGCTTCCAGCTTACCTTGCAGTAAAGCATTTCCTGTATGAGAAATTTTCATGATTTCAGGCATCGATACTGGTGAATCTATTGCTACTTGCTGGGAGGAGGATGCCAATAATCTGAAACCTTCATTATCAAGCGTAATTGCTGTTTTTACAAAGTTTCCTTCTCCGCTGCTTGAAAGCCATCCTATATTTGCTCCATTTGCTTTTACTCCATAACTCATATAAGAGGAACCAGTGCTTCGTAATGCTCCCCAGTTATTCATGGAACCACTGGCGTAAGGGATGGAAAAAGCATTAATTCCGGTCACAGAATCGCCAGCTCCTGCCATAATAGTTCCGGCTACATGAAGCTTACTTAAAGGACCTACTGTTCCTATTCCCACATATCCGTTATTGTCATTGATAACAAGTTTGGGATTTGTATAATCTCCTTTGGATACAATCCACTGGCTGCCATGCAAATCACCAAAAAACCAACCATTATCCCCATTAAGGTATTGGGTTTGAATCCCACGAATAAATCCTCCATCATTGGTACTTCTTTTTAAATATAATATAGGAGAAGGATTTTGAATAGTTACTTCAGAAAATGCTCCTTGTTGAGCAAAAGATAATTGAGCTGCTAAAATTCCTGCAATGAATATTATTTTTTTCATAATTTAAGTTTTTTATTGTTTATAGTTATATTTAAATTCTTTTAATAAGTTACCTGTCTGGCTGTTTTCTCTGATTTCTTTAAGCCTGTTAGCCGAATCATAAAAATATACTTCTCTGCTACCTGTTGGCGGAGTGATACTTCTTACTCCTACTAAAGAATCGTATGTATAAGTAGTGATCTGATAGTTTGGCAAACTATTTCTGAATGTATTCAATACAGATAAAAGTGAAGTTTCATCATTATTAGCTGCTGCAGAAGCATCCGCATTAGCATTGTATCCAAATAGTACAGGTTTGTTGTCCCGCGCATCTTCAACCTGCTTTTGTCCTAAAATACGGTCTAATGATGATGCTTTTACATTGACGATTTGTTTAAAGCTTCCTAATCCATCAAAATACTGAACTGTTTCTGAAAATTTTGTAGCTGATGATCCACTATACTCAAGATACATTTTGGTTTGAACATAGTTTCCTGTAGGTGGAGCCTGTACATAGGTTACAATTGATAAAAACAATGCTTCATGCAGAATTATGCTTTTTTTCATTATTGTATTTATTTTTGATATTGAAAATAAAAATTTATTGAATTCTGCGAAGCAGGATCAACCATTCCAGAAATAAGTGTTGCATTACAATTTCCAGAGGTATCAATAAAAATTCTCCATTTGCGATTAAAGCTTGTTTCTGTATAAATTATTTCTCTATTTACTGAAGGTATACAAGACGTTCCTACCTTACCAAAGGTTAACCCACTTCCCCAGCTCTGCCAAATTCCATAACTTGAAAATGAAACATAAAAATTAACATTGTTATTTACTGTCGTTGTTGAATTATAAATATACGATGGATTTCCGAGTGCTGGAGAGAATGTAAAATCGCAAGATACAATCGGTATACAAGCACCATTTTGATTAGCTATATTTTGTCCATTAGTATTAACGTCTTCTATTGCCATCAAATTTGCTGCTAGTTTGCTTACATCAGAAGTATATGTTCCACTAGGAACAATATAGGTATAAGAACCTCCTACTGTATTACCAGTACAGTTTGTTCTTGTGAACACTCCACTTTTTTCATCATTAGTATTCACTGTAGGAGAGCTATTACCGTATCTATATTTAAATTCTTTTATTATTTTATTATTAACATCTACGATTTTTTCTAATCTATTAGTAATATCATATTTATAATACTCTCTAACTCCTGAAGATGGTGTAACACTTGTTACTCCAATTAAAGGGTCATGAGTATAAGTAGTAACCTGATAATTGCTTAAATTATTATTTTTTCTAAGATTATCCTGTGCAACTAATAGCAACTCTTCTTTAACAGGATTTCCTGCATCTTCATTAGATAATGTAATGATGTTCTGAATATACATACTTACATCATCATATTTAGCTCCTTCGATTTTTGCTATTGGTAAGCTAAAGTTATATCCCCAAATAATAGATACTGATGATCCGTCTTTGGTTGTGTATTGGATAAGATTTCCTTTTGCATCATATTTATCCAATGTCACCTCTGTTGAAGATGTATTATCAGTCAAATCAGAGTATTTTACAGATTTAGGAAGTATAAAATCACCAATCTGAACATCGGGTAATGCAGTCGGATAAATAGTTTCTATTTTTGATAAAGTTTTAGTTAATCCATTTTTTGTTTGTGTTACAATAGTCTCCATTGGAATTTCAACCATGTTCTTACTAATCATTAACTGATTTCCTTTTTCTTCAGCATAATTATAAGAAGTTTCATTTATCGATGTATCGGGAAATGTTGTTTTCTCTGTTTTAGGTAAATATCTGTTATTATAAGTCGTAAATAATTTTGTCTCCATATAATTACCAGAACCAGCTGGGAAATATTCTTTAGTTACGATAGATTCAAGCAAAGACTTATATAGGCTGATTGTATAAGTGTGAATAAGTCCTCCAAATGGAGGATAAGCATTTGTTGTAAAATTATGATCAACAAACGTATTTACAGGTTCTAATAGTGCTCCAGATATAAAATAGGTATTTAAATTATCTTGAGAATTAAACTTATAATTATATCCTACCTCTTTAATTAATGAATTATTTTCATCATAATATCTTTGTTTGGTTATGTCCCCATTTCCAATAACATAATTCTTTCCTCTAGGCATCATGGTCAAACAAGAACCACTTACATTATTAATAAAATAGTTCTCCGTTTTTCCTTTTCCATTAACCTGTTCTATAACTTTAGAATACCCTACAGCACCTTTTTGGGTAAGAGTTGATACACCTTGAGCCGGAGTACCTTCATATACTGATATTCTAAATGGATATTCTGCATATGTACTAGGTAAATATTGAATTGAACAACCTGGATTAGATATTATTGAACCTCCAGCGAGATCACTTTTTAGGGAATAGCATCTGTTTTCTATTTCATAAAATTTTGGAAATTCAGCTAAATTTCCATTGGATATAATTTTTGTTCCGTTATTATTCAGTTCTTCATAAATATAATTTTTAATTAAAGGTACTGCATCTGGCTTTTCTATTGTTTTAATATTTTTTATCCTCACTCCGCCTCCCAAACTATAATCCTTTTCGGGACTTGAACTAACATTATCCATTAATGATTTTATTGGATAATTGGAAAATGTATTCAATTCATATTCGAACTCTGTTCTTCCCCCTGTTGGATAATTTATCCCTGTCAAAATTCCTGCTAATGCACTAAGAGAAGCTCTCCTATCGGATAAATATTTTTTACCATCTGCTTTATAAGTATAAAGCATAGTTGTCTCTTCATCAAAAATAGGTGTTGTTGGACTTGGAATTTGATATGCAGGGAGTTGATACCAGTATCCTGTTGGATCTTGATTAAAAGATGTGAGGGTAAATGGATTTGTTCCTTTTACAAATTTATCCGGAGATGGAATAAAAGTATCATCATTATTCTGCCCATTGTAATATCCCCAAAAATCCACAGCAAAACTCAATTTATTAGGTAAATTATAAGCTGTATTATAATCAAAAGAATATCTTTCATTAGTCAGTGATTCAGTAAGGCTTAATAATCTTAATCTGTGTGTTAGTACTTTATTGTTTGGAGCGACTAACCAGCTAGCTATTTTTTCTGTATTAAGATTATCGTTAGATATTAAATAGTCATAATTGAAATCATATTGTTTAATAAGTTTATAGTTATTATATATTTTAACAGAAGTTAATTTCTTGGATTTATTAATATCTTCCCTGTCTTCCCAAGTGAATTCAACTTTACCATTGGTAAATTCAATTTTTTGAATATAATTTTCGTCTATCCTTTGTTTATTATAATAATTTGCTCCAAAATTATTATTAAAATAGCTAGGTCCTGTACCACTTCCTGAAGGTATTCCTTGAGTAGGGGTAAAATTTACTCTCGTACTTCTTGAACCTGCTAATCTCCATATTCCGCTAAGTGAAAAATTAGAATAAAAAAACTTAATACTTTTTCCTTTTGTATCTTCTATTTTCGAAAGAAGATCAGAAATCCCGGTAGCGGGTGTTGTATAATTAGATCGTGTTATTTCTCTTTGATCAAAATAATAATTTAATCCTTTTTCGTCAGTAATCTGAAAATTATAATCTCCAAAAGCATTAGGCTGAAAACCTATATTAGGAATAATTTTAAAATTAATATTAGCCTGTCCTTCTATAGCAAATTTTGGATAATCAGTTTTAGTTGTTTTTGCCATATCCAAGTAGGCCTTATAACTTTTACCTGGCAAATTAATAAGAAACAAATCAGGCTGAAAATCATATTCTGGATATAGTGAACCTTGCGGATCATTAACAAGCATTCGAAAAGTATTACTATAGTATGAGCTTACGGCAGTACTATTATTCCATGTAGGAGTAGGGCAACCTGATACTGATCCAACATAACCAGTGGCATTTTTAGGATAAATATTGTAATATCCATATGCACTAAAGTCATTGGCCCCCGCCATAATATGTGATACCATCCCACCTGTATTTAATGACCATCCTAATCCTACAGAAGAAGCTTCATCATTTACTTTTATTCCGCCAGAATGATATGAAATAGAGATTGGAACTTCAATATCACCTTCTTTAATTGTATAAAGAGGTATAGTAATATCAGGTACTCCTGTATACAAAGAAACTGGTGTTTCGGCATACCTGAATAATGCTGCCGTATTAGGAGATACTACTGCTGTATTATTTACAGCGTTTTGGATAATAGAATTTGATTTTGTCTGAGTATATATTGTAGTTATAGATAAACTATAAATAAGTATTAATATCTTTTTCATCTCTATTTATTTCTTAATCAGTTTTGCATTCGCTGTTTTATTCGTATCAGTTTTTATCGTCACCAGATAAGCTCCCTGAACCAAAGCCTGCGTATTAATCTTTGTCACTCTGTTCTTGGTTTTCAGATTCTGAAGCTGCCTTCCAGACATATCATACAAAAGAATATCTGCATCCTTAAAATCAAAGCCAATTTCTACATAAGCATAATCAGATACAGGATTTGGATAAATCTTAATATCATATTTTTCGATTAACTGATCAACCTGTTTATCTCCCAGCTTTATAATTTTCCAGTTCTCTTTGCCTAATTCTTCTGCACTGGTTCCTGCCAATACAATAGAACCGTCTCTGTTCAGCTTTAAATCAGAAAGTCTCTCTTCCTTCTTACTGGATTCTCCTTTTACGTGCTTTCTCCACTGTTCATTGCCATTCTGATCCAGATATAGCATCCAGAACATTTCATCATCAGTCTGTATTCTTCCTTCTGCTTGGGTGTAGCCTCCCAGCAGTATGCCTTTGGACTTCCCGCTTCCATCTTCCATCTTCCCGCTTATTACACTCATTCCCATCAAAATATCTCTGTTTTTGAAATTATAAGACTTCTGCCACTGTTCATCTCCTCTTTCATTTAAAGAAATCAGCCAAAGATCTGTGCCTTCTTCGATGCCTACAGTTTTGTTTCCTGATCTTTCTGATCTGGATTCTCCACCAATGATAAAACCGTTTGAAGTTAAAGCAAGTGTTCTGATATGATCATCACCTTTTCCTCCAAAGTTTTTTTCCCATTCTACTTTGCCGTTTTTGTCAAGCTTTACGATCCAATAATCTCCTTCGCCGAAGTTGCTGCTGTCTTTGGAATAAGAGTTGATCTTCATACTACTTCCAGCCTCCATCTTCCCGTTTCCCGCCTTTACTTCAGAACTTCTCGAATAAATTCCCAATAATGCTCCTCCATCTTTCGTTGGAATCATTTTCTCCACTTCGTCTAAGCCTTTTCCGCCTAAGATTAATTGGGAGAGTTCTTTTCCGTTTTTATCGATTCTGGTAATTAAGACATCTTTAGAGCCATAACCTTTTGAAGAATTTTGAACATTCCCTGCAACAAAGAATCCTAAATCTGTAGTTTGAATCACAGCCCTTGCTTCTTCGTCGGAAGAACTTCCTAAAGTTTTCTGCCACAATTCATCTCCGAATTCATTGATTCTGATCAGCCAGATATCTGATCCTCCTTTAGAATCTTCTTTTTTATCTAATCCTTTTCCTGAATAAGAGGTTCCGGCCAAAAGAAATCCACCATCCTGCGTGGTAACTGTTGCTGATAAATAATCATGGTTGGATCCTGAAAAGTATTTTTCCCAGACTTCATTTCCTTGTTGATTTAGTTTTACAAGATGAAAATCGTAACCATTATTTTGCTTGCTGCCTGAAGCTTGCTGCTTATCGCTTTGGATAGAGCTTCCCGTGATAAGATATTGCTGGTCGATTGTTGTGGTAACTTGGCTTAGAAAATCCTGAGTAGAGGATTTGATGTCTTTCTGCCATACCACTTCCTGGGCAGAGATACCCAAGACCGTGCATAAAGAGAATGCACTGATATAGAATTTTTTCATTCCAATGTTGTTTTCTGAGTTAGTAATTAGTTTATTAAAACTTCGCAAATTTAACACTTTTTAAGATATGAGAATCAATTTAATACAGTCTTCTACAAATCATACTATTAATAATTAAATCTTCTGTATATTGTATTGAAAATCGTCTCATTCTTATGCAAAATTATCTACACGCAACGACAGAACATGACATGTTAAAATATATTTACCCGAAAAAATTAAGTTCCGGAAAATAAGATAGTTCTATTTCAAACTATCAATTTGTAGTAAACAAAAAAAGCCATTCTTTTGGGTGGCTTTCTATTGTTTTGAAATCTGATCTTACTGATAGATTATTTCATCATTCTTCTTGATTTGGTAGCTTTTTTTATATGGAGTTAAAACATAGCTGTCTTTAATATAAGTTCCGCTTTTCCAGATCTTCCCTTTTCCCTCTTTATTCAGGATAATGCTTTTCGCAGCTCCATCCGGAATAAAAACTTCAGCTTTTTTCATGTCTTTAGTGAAAATTATTGCCGTCATTGAGGTATAACTTTTATCTGAATTTACTTCTTTGAGTTTTATTTTCTGATTGAAAGTTTGTATACAATTATTTTTTAATTGTGAATAGGTGTATCCTGCAGAACCAATACAACCGTGAACATCTCTGTCACCTCCTAGAACAGGAGCTTGTTTTTGTGCAAAAATTAAGGATCCAAGGAACATTGCGCTGAGTAAAATTATTTTTTTCATATGTAAAATTTTTGTTTTCTGGTTGGTAGAACTATGTCCCTAAATAGGGTATTAGTTAATTCATCTAAGGTACAAAAAAAACCACTCTTCTGAGTGGTTTTTAATTTTGAAATCTGATCTTATTGATAGATTACAATATTATCCTTTTTAAGCTGGTATCCGTTCTTTTTGTAAGGAACCAATACATAACCATCCTTTTTCCAGGCTTTGGCTTTACCTCCTGCTCTGGTAAGGATCAGGCTTTCTGCACCGGCATCTTTCACAAAAACCTCAGCTTTTTTCATGTCTTTGCTGAAAATAACGGCAGCTATTGAAGTATAACTTTCTTTTGGAGCTACTTCTGTCAATTTAATTTTCTGTTCAAAAGTTCTTACACAGTCTTTCTTGATTTGAGAATAGGTATATCCTGCAGAACCAATACATCCGTGTGCATCTCTATCGCCACCTTTTTGTGCGAATACTAAAGAACCCAGAAACATTGTACTCAATAAAATTGTTTTTTTCATGTCAATTTGCATATAATAGTAATTACCGAGGTATTATTAAAAATCATGCCAAAAAAGACATAATACACATTTCTGTGAAAACTTTTCGCTTTATTATTTAGTCCAATTGATTTTTGAATGCTTCACCTCAGTAGAGCTGGTTCCAATCATAATATCAAACTCACCTGATTCCCAGTCATATTTCAAGTCTCCATTGTAGAACTTCAGATTTTCAGGAGTGATATCAAAGGTAATTTTTTTGGATTCTCCTTTTTTCAAAAATACTTTCTGGAAACCTTTAAGTTCTTTTACCGGTCTTGTAATGCTGCCTACCATATCTCTGATATACAACTGAACCACTTCTGCCCCGTCATAATTACCATTATTGGTTACAGTCACAGATGCCTGAATGGTTTGATTTCCTTTTGGATTGGCATTAGATACTACAACATCAGAATATCCGAATTTTGTATAGCTTAAACCAAACCCAAACGGATACAACGGCGTATTACACTCATCCATATAATTGGAGCGGAATCTTTGATACTCACATTTATCAGTCAGTTCCTGACTTAAAGGGCGACCTGTATTTTTAGCATTATAATAGATTGGAACCTGTCCAAGACTTCTCGGGAAAGTCATTGGAAGTTTTCCGGATGGGTTTACTTTTCCAAAAAGAACATCAGCGATAGCATTTCCAGCTTCTGATCCTGCAAACCATGCATTAAGAATAGCATCCGGTGTATCTTTTACATTGGTTAAAGCCAACGGACGACCAGTGAAAAGAACCATTGCAATTGGTTTTCCGGTTTTCTTTAGCTCGTTTAAAAGATCAACCTGAGATTGAGGAATTGTGATTTCTGTTCTTGAAGATGATTCACCACTCATTTCCGCCGATTCTCCGATTGCCAGAACGATAACGTCTGCTTTATTGGCTACATCTACCGCTTCTTTCAATAGTTCTTCTTTTGAACGGCTGTCTCTGTCGGTTTTCTTACCGTGAGCAGCATAAATGTCTTCTAATTTAGCATCATAATCAATATTTGCACCTTTAGCAGAAAGGAATTTCACCTCTTTACCATAGTTGGCCTGAAGCCCTTGCATCAGGTTTACTGCTTTATCATGTTTTGCAGCAACACTCCATGTTCCGGCCATGTTTAATGAATTGTTCACCAATGGTCCTATTACTGCAACAGTTCCTGATTTTTTCAAAGGAAGTATCTGGTTTTCATTTTTCATTAAAACCATAGACTGAGCTGCTGCACTTCTTGCAATATTTCTGTTTTCCATACTGAAGACTTCTTTTGCTGCCAGTTTTGCATCTCCGTGTTTGTATGGATTATCAAATAAACCAAGGTCATATTTTGCTTCAAGAATTCTTCTTGTCGCCATATCAATTTCAGCTTGTGTTACCTTTCCTTCTGTAAGAGATTTTTTTAATGTTGTTAAAAAACCTTCTCCTACCATATCCATATCAACACCTGCTTTCAGAGCCAGTGCAGAAACCTGCTGAAGATCTCCCATGCCATGGTCAACCATTTCATTGATTCCCGTGTAATCTGTTACCACAAAACCTTTAAACTTCCACTGATTTCTTAAAACCTCGGTTTGAAGCCATCTGCTTCCGGTTGCAGGAACTCCGTCCACTTCATTGAAAGAGGCCATCACAGAAGCTACTCCTGCATCAACAGCCGCTTTGTAAGGTGGAAAATATTCATTAAACATTCTTACATGACTCATATCAACCGTATTGTAATCTCTCCCGGATTCACCTGCTCCGTATAATGCAAAATGCTTCACACAAGCCAGAATGGTATTTCCAACGGATAAATCTTTCCCCTGATAACCATACACCATGTTTTTTGCAATTTCACTTCCCAGATAAGGATCTTCACCAGAACCTTCGGAAACTCTACCCCATCTTGGTTCGCGGGAAATATCTACCATTGGAGAGAACGTCCAGTTGATACCATCAGAAGAAGCTTCTTTTGCCGCTACTCTTGCTGACTGCTGAATAAGGTTCATGTCCCATGAAGCCGCTAAACCTAATGGAATCGGGAATGTTGTTTCATACCCATGGATAACGTCCATTCCGAAGATCAAAGGAATTTTCAGACGGCTGTTTTCCACAGCTACTTTCTGAACGGCTCTTATCTTCTCAGCACCTTTTATATTGAATAGTCCACCTACTAAACCCTGTTCAACTTTTTTACCAATATCTGAGCTTTTAGCCAGACCTGTAGTAAAATCGCCGGAACTTGGCAAATTCAGCTGACCAATCTTTTCATCCAATGTCATTTTAGATAAAAGATTATCTACAAATGCTTTCTTTTTAGCCTGATACTGAGCCGTCTGGTATGACTGGACAGGCTTCGTTACCATTTCCTGTGCGGAAAACACAGGTGCCAATGCTAAAGTGGCTATTACAATTAACTTTTTCATAAATCTATCTTCTTAAATTATTGTTTTTATATTTTTAGTTTTAATTCGATGGGCTTATCTTTCGATCATTGTGTGTCAGGTTATTTTTCTTTCTTTTTGGACAGCATCCATTCATAAAGCTGCGGATTAGAATAAGTTGAATCCCATGAATTATGATTGTCATTAGGGAAGATAACCAATTCTGCTGTTGAATTTACAGGATGTAGCTTCTGATAAAAATTAAAAGCATTGGCAGGCAGTACAATATCATCCATTCCGCCATGAAATATTTTCATATTCAAATCCTTAAACTGATGAATATTGGCCGTCATTACCTGATCTGTAGGAGCACAAACCGAAACCACTGCTGCAAACATTTCAGGATGCTCCATGGCAAGCTTCAATGTTCCCCAGCCTCCCATAGAAAGTCCGGTAAGATAAATACGGGAAGCATCTATGTTATATTTTTTCTGAATTTCTTTAATCAGATTGTATACAGTAACGGTATCCCACCATGTTCCTTCCGGACATTGGGGTGCCAGAATAGCCACAGGTTCTTTGATCAGGTTCTTATAGGTAAACGGGCTGTGTGCTTTGACTAAATCAAGGTTAGTTCCGCGTTCTCCTGAACCGTGAAGAAAGACTATTAATGGTACATTTCCTTTTGCATTCTGCGGATAATCCAGAATGTAGGATATCTTTTCCTGTCTTTTAATTTCTTTATTAAGTTCTGCTTTTATCTCCTGTCCATTTAATTGTAATGAAAACGGCAGAAGTAAAAGAGGAATATGTTTGAGTTTTAATTTCATATTGATTTCGGTTTTGACGAAAGTCTTGGGATCTGGTGTTATTTTATTCCATATTTGGTTGACTGGAAACTTAGTTTTTTCAATCCCTGCTGAATTTCCGGGGCATTCATAAACAGTTTCCAAAGGAATCCCGATCTGTAGTTTTCAATCATAGGTGCTATAGTTCCCTGATCTATCGCCAGATATCTTGGGGTAAACCAATTGTTGTAATTAATTGATGTAGCATCGTAAGGACCCGCAGATCCTATAAATTCAGGGGTTTGGGTATAAATGAATCTCAGGAAAGCCATTGATTCTTTCGGCGTATATGGGAAGCTGCTCAATGCGGCCGTAGGCGTTATCACACCGTTGTCATTATTACCCGGCATATGAGCTGTATAACCAGTAGTTCCATCTTCATTTCTGGTATAACCGGCTGTCAATCCCCAATAGTTAGGTCCGTAACCTTTCCATTGTTTTGGATTTTCAACACAGTATTTGTAATCGATAAGGGTTTGATTTTTATTGATATCAAAATAGTTTTTGACAAGTTTATCAGACAATCCCGTAGGATCCAGCCCGATATATGAATATTGTGCCCAGAAAAGCGGCCCGCCATATTCTTCAGCGTAATTGTGTTTTACATACAGAGGTAATCCGTATTTTGTCTTGTCTGTAAGGTAGGTTCCGTTTCTCGTCCAGCCTTTGTAATAGGTTTCGGCATCAATAGAATATGTAGGTGAAGATGCTGCCAGAATATAAGTAATAAGACATTCATTATATCCTTCCAGAGGAAAATTCATTTCCCATTGGTACTCCGGTGACCAGTGCCAGTAAAGAACTTTTTCACCTCCTTTCGTATACCAGTTCCACTGAATTCCTTTCCATAGCTCATCACATTTTGCTGCCAGTGCTTTTTCTTCTGCATTTCCGTTTTTAAAATATTCACGGACCATCAGTATTCCTGAAGTAAGGAATGCGGTTTCCACAAGATCACCGCCATTATCTTTTTTGCCAAAAGGAACCGTCTTTCCGGTTTCTCCATTGATCCAGTGCGGCCAGGCACCTTTGTGACGGTCTGCCTTAGCCAGGAAATCCATAATATGAGTAAGCCTTTTTACAGCTTCTTTTCTCGGAACAAATCCTCTTTCTGTTCCCACCAGAATGGTTGCCAGCCCAAAGCCTGAACCTCCCGTAGTGATAACATGTTTATCATTATCCGGATAGATATTGTCTTCATGATAGCGCTCTCTTCCTAGCATTGAATGAGGTTCTGCATAATCCCAGAAATACTTCAGAGCATCTTTCTGTACTCTGTCCATCAGCTGTTCATCAGTAATATTACTTTTTGCAGTTTCAATTTTTCCTACTTCCTGTTTGGCAGCAGGAGCATTTTTACAGGAATATACAAAGAATAAAGAGGTGATAGCCATTGATAATACGTTCCTTTTCATGAGATCTCTTTTTATAGGGTTTCTAACTAAAAGAAGAGGAGAACTTTCATTCTCCTCTAATGTTTATGGTTTATTTTAATAGCCAGGGTTTTGAGCAGACAATCCACCAGCTTCCATTATGAAGTCTTGTGGAAGTGGGAATACTTCATGTTTTCCAACGATGAATTTTTTACCACCATCTGCTGCCATTGCTGCTTGTGCTTGTCCGGTTCTTACAAGGTCGAACCATCTATCATGCTCAAAAGCAAGCTCTAATCTTCTTTGTTTCCAAATATCTGATCTTACATCTGCCTGAGATGAAGCAGGAGTATTTCCAATATTAGCTCTGTTTCTTACCTGATTCAGGAAAGGAATAGCAGCTGAAGTTTGTCCTAATTCGTTCATTGCTTCAGCTTTGATTAATAATACCTCAGCATATCTCAAATAACGAATATTTACATCGGTTGAAGCCTGATCTCTATAATTTGAAGAATAAGCTTTATAATTATAGAATTTATTTTCTGTATTTGGACCTACATAATACCCATCATATAATGTCATATCTCTGTGGATAATCGTAGCATCTCTTCTTGAATCTGTTGCAGAGTAAGCATCGTACAGACCTTGGGTAGGTGTAGCAAATCCCCAGCCCCAGCCTGTAGTACCTCTTGCTCCCTGAACCTGACTATACTGTTGAATTGCTCTTCCTGCTGTTCCTCCACTACCATTAATTTCAAAGATAGATTCAGCATTGTTTTCTCCTGAAACTTTATAAATCTCCTGGAAGTTAGGGGTCAATGAATAACCTGTAACCAAATTAGTCTCATCCACAGCCAACTGCCATTTTTTCTGATATAAATACACCTTAGCTAAAAGTGCATGAGCAGCACCTTTTGTAGCTCTTTGTCCTCCAGTTCCAGAAGGCAAAACTGCTGCGGCGTCTTTAAGGTCTTTTTCTATAAATGCATAAATTTCTTCTTTACTTTTTCTTGTAAGTGTCATCAATTTATCTGCTTCAACCCCTGTTACAGGAACGTGGTCCACCAATGGAACTCCTCCAAAAGATTTTACTAAAGTAAAATACATAAATGCTCTTAAAAATTTAGCTTCCCCAGCTAACCTTTCACGTAATTGCGGATCAGCTTTATCTAATTGAGGGAGATATTTCAATGCCTGGTTGCATCTGTTAATTCCCTGATAATTCGATGCAAACAATTCTTTAAATGATGGAGTTGAGGGTGTAAATGTCAAAGCATCCAGAATATCTTTATCCGAGCCTGAATCACTTGCACTTGAACCTTTATCTGCATCATCAGAAACAATTGATGTAACCCCTATCCAGGCAAATGTACTCATGTTCCAATCTAAAAATTTAGCATAAATAGCAGTAACTAAACTATTTGCCCCTGTATCATTATTATATATTTCACCCAATGCAGACTCAGGAATTGCTTCTGTAGGTGATACATCTATAAAGTCATTACTACAACTTTGGTTAACAGCTCCTAAAATTAAAAATGCAGCTGCTATGATATATTTCTTGTTCATTTTTTAAAAATTTAGGTTAACACCAAATACAAAAGATCTCAATGTAGGATAAGCATCCAATTCTACTCCTGCACGTTTATATGGATCTCCTTCTGCAGTAGGATCCGCAGGATTGTATCCAGATAATTCTGAAGAATATCCTGAATATTTCTGGAACACAAAAGGATTAATTGCACTTACATAAAGCTTAATTGATTTTACATAATCAGTTAAGTTCTTAAATGTATATCCTACCGAAATATTATTGATTCTGAAATAATCTCCACTTTCTAAATAGAATGTCGAGGCAATGGGAATATTTGCAGGATTTACAGGATTCGCAGCGTTAGTATTTGTTGGTGTCCAGAAATTATTTGCTACAGAAGCCTCAACATTTTCACCACCATTTCTTTGTGCTTTTTTACCATTGTATACTTTAAATCCAAAAGCTCCATAACCACTCAAGGCAAAGTCCCAATTTTTATAAGACATTGAGATATTTACACCTAACGTTGATTTTGGAATGTAAGAATCAAAGAAACGTCTGTCTCCTGGGTCTGCACTTCCTGTAACTCCGTTACCATTCAAGTCTTTAAACTTCAGGTTACCATTTGCATCATAACCATCAGCTTCCCATAAATAGAAACTTCCTAATGCATAACCAACTGCATTAGCGTTAAAAAGTTTTGTATCTTGTCCATTTCCAAGATTTCCTCCCACAATTTGAGAAACCGGCTTAGAAAGATCAATGCTGGCAAGCTTGTTCTTATTATAAGAATAATTGGCACCAATTGAATAGGTAAAATCCTCACCTACTTTATCAGCCCAGTTTAGGCTTATCTCAGCACCTTTATTAACAACACTTCCCATATGTGAATAATTCAAATCAGAAATTCCGGTTGCCATATAGGGAACAACACCCAAAATAAGATTTTTGGTTTTTCTGTTATAGATATCAAAAGTACCTGTCAATCTTCTATCCAAGATACCAAAATCTAATCCTAAAGAAGATTCTTCTGTAACTTCCCATCCCAAATCCGGATCGTAACCTTTATTGACAGTAACTCCATTACTTACTGGTGAACTTCCAAACGCATAATTATAAGTTGCTCCCATTGAAAGAGGTAAATAATTCAGAGGGACATTCTGGTTTCCGATTTTACCCCATCCACCTCTAAGCTTTAACAAGTCAAAGAAGCCATCTTTCATAAAGTTTTCTTCAGAGATAATCCAACCTGCACCAAATGATGGGAATGTTCCCCATTTATTACCAGCAGCAAATTGAGAAGAACCATCTCTTCTGATTGTTCCACTTAATAAATAACGATTCATAAATTTATATTGGAATCGTCCGAAATAGGAAATGGTAGTATTTCTGTTTCCTTTTATAGATTCAAGAGCTTTAGTATCGCTATCACTATACAGATTACCATAATAATCAACGCCGCTAAGGTTCCAGTAATCTTTTGAAACAGGAACATCTTTTCTGTTAATAATCAAAGTCTCAAGCCCATTCTTTACTGAAGCTTCTGTACCTACAACAACTTCAATATCATGGTTTTCAATTTTCTTTGTATATGTTAAATAATTATTAAGTAACCAGTTGAAATAGTTTTGACTTTTATTAGTCAATCTGGTAAGTGGTGATGTAGTTGAATATTGATTATCCGTTCTCATCGGATCACTATCTAACCAGAACGATTTAGAATTTACGAAATTATAATATTTATAATTACCATACTCTCCACTAAACTGAGAGGTAAACTTTAAATCTTTATAGATATCTATATCCAATTTTAATCCACCTTGTAATAAGAAATTTCTACCTCTTTGGTTGTCATAAGCAAGCTGCATCACAGGATTACCCACATTATTAAATCTACCTCCTTCATAATCAATATTTCCAGTAGTCTTATTATAAATAGGCTGACCGTATTTTCCATTCGGATAATATACAGGAACTAATGGCGATTGTTTGTAAGCATTTGTAAAAGCGCCATATGATTTAGGAGTATCATTCGTAAAAGTAGCACTTAAGGTCTGAGCTAACCTGATACCTTTAGTAATTCTGAACTCGTTATTCGTTCTTACTGTGGTTCTATTGTAATTGGTTCCTTTAAGGATAGATTGTTCATCGTAATTGCTTAAACTTAAAAAGTATTTTGCAACTTCTGAAGATCCGGAAATAGATAAATTATGTTGGTTATAAATACCTGTCCTTGTAATTTCTTTAAACCAATCAGTATCGTATGGTTGATTAGGATTCAAATAATTACTTGCTTTACCTGCGTTATTATAATTCGCAAATTCAGACCCGTTAGCCATTTTGATGGTTTTTAAAGGGCTTCTAAATCCAACCAATCCATCATAGGAAACACTTAACTTTCCTCTACCTGATTTTGTAGTAATAATGATTACCCCATTAGCAGCTCTGTTACCATAAATTGCCAACGCTGCTGCATCTTTCAATACATCATATGTCAGAATATCATTAGAATTGATATTATTAATGTTATCTGTAAACATTCCATCAACAACATACAAAGGAGTTCTTCCTCCTAGTACCGTTCCAAGTCCTCTGATCATCACCGTCGGAGTTGATCCGGGTGCATCTGAAGCAATTACCTGTACCCCAGCTGCTTTACCCTGAATAGCTTGTGACGCATTCAATACTTTGGTTTTAGTTACTTCATCTGCACTGATAGAACTAATAGAAGTAGTATTATCTACTTTTTTACGGCTACCATATCCAATCATAACGACTTCATCGATTTTTTGGACTTTAGCAGAATCTTGTGTAACCTGTGCATTCACGTTCATACCGAAGTACAAAACAGCAATGAGACATGAATACTTTAAATTACTTTGTTTCATATAGTTTCAATTTTATTCAAATAAATTCAAATTTGTACCTGTCTCTAAATAGTGGAGTTATTTAAAATCTCAAAAAAAGACATTAGCCAAAAATAGAAAAAATATTGTACAATGTTAAATTATCTTAAACATTTAAGAATTATCTTGTTTTATTATAATAAAATTAACAACTATTGATTTTTTGTAATTTTATATTCAAAATAAAGATCATTTATCCATCATTTTATTAATCATAAATTATCATTTTTATCTCAAAAATTCACCAAATCATACCCCTGATTTAATATTTTGTTAAATAGAGAATAGTAATTACCTTTGGTGCAGTTTTTGAGAAAAAGCATTTAGAAATAAATAATAAAAATCAATGAAAAAATATATCATTGCAGCCGCTCTTATAATAGGAACCGGTGCTGTTATTACCACCAGTGTACAATCATGTACAACATTGGCCACATCAGACATGGGGCTTTCTATTATTAAAAGAATTCTGCTTAATGGTATTGATAAAGGAATGGGTATCTACGGAAACAAGGAGGCCTTTCTGCAGAATAATATGGTAGACAAAGCACTTCCCAAAGAGCTAAGAGACATCAACTCTATGCTGGAAAAGGTTGCTCCGTCTTTAGTTGCTAAAGAAAGAGATTATATTGCACAGGCAGCAGCTTATACGGTAAATACTTCAAAACCTATTCTGGAGGGTGCCGTCAACAGCCTAAACGCTCAGGATGTAACGAGAATCATGCAGGGAACTACTGCCACACAGGTTCTGAAAGAAAAAACATCCCAGCAGCTTATTGCCGCAATCGCTCCCAAAGTAGATGAGAAACTGAATGAATACGGGATTGTAAAAACCATCAACACTGCTTTGTCGGGAAGCAATTTTCTGGGCAGTCTTTTAGGCGGAAATAAAAACACAGTCAATTCAGGTGGATTAAGCCAGCTGGCGTCTGAACAATTGGTAAATGGGTTATTCAATATCATTGAAGATTACGAGCATCAGAACTCCAAATCTCTCCTGGGACCATTTGGAAAATAGGAGAAATTTCGTTATATTTATATTATATTAATAATTGCAGATGGATATATTACAAGGAAATCAACACGCAAATCCTGAAGATTTTTACAAGTCTTTAAAGGATAAACTGGAGGATCATCATGATTTTCCGGAAGATTATTTATTTAAATTTATTATTCCTACAGACCAGTCAAAGCTTACTGAAATATACAGAGTTTTTGACGGCATTAAATTTACACTGGGAAACCGCGAAAGTAAAAATGGAAAATACACTGCCTGCAACATCAATGCATTTGTTTTGGATGCGGATCAGGTTGTGCATATTTATAAAGAAGTAGCAAAAATAGAAGGCGTTATTCTATTGTAAAAAAACAGAAACCGTTTCATAGTAATGAAGCGGTTTTTTATTATTTAAAACATAAATAAAAACACTATGAATATCCAATTGATCCTCTTTAATATTATTTTAATCACATCTGCAACAAGCTGTGTTCATAAAAATAATAGTGAAAATACTACAACGAATATCAACATGGCAGTGCAACAGCAAAAAATTGAACAGATTCAGTTAGCAGAAAGAACAAGAGGGTTCAGCAAAAGCATTGTTTTTACTCCCTCATCAAAGACAACAAATACAAACGAAGACATCGTCAATGCTAAGATATCTTCGGCTGAGTGGAAAGCAGTTTCCCAACTTGCACAAACTCTTGACTTATCTAAGATATCAGACCTTCAATCCCCTACTACAGGCAGGCATTCTGACCGCGCAATGGCTGCTTATATTATTATTACTTCCAACGGAAAAGAGTATACTTCTTCAAGTTTTGATTCCGGCCACCCACCAAAAGAACTGGAAGCTTTATATAATGCGATCAACGGAACTGAGAAAACAAAAAACCAATAAAATAAAAATCCGCTCTTTTACAGAACGGATTTTTTTATTGATATATTTATTATTTTTCAATAAAGAATTTTACATTTTCAATTGGCCTTCCCAACATGGCAACAGAGCCTTTCACCAGGATTGGCCTTTGTATCAGAGACGGATTTTCAGAGAGAATCTTCAGCCATTCTTCTTCCGAATAATTTTTATCTGCATAGTTCTCAATATACAACTTATCTGTTTTGCGGATGATATGAAAAACACTTTGGTTAAGCTTTTTCAATACGGTTCTGATTTCAAGAATACTTAGCGGATCTTCAACGATATTAATGATCTCAAAAGGCACTCCATTTTCGTCAAGATACTCGAGTACGGCATTTGACTTTGAACAGTTTCCGTTATGTAAAACTTTAACTACCATGATATAATTATTCAAAAAAATTAATTCTCTTCAACAAATTTAGGAAGAATTCAACTGAGTTTGTCTTAATATTCTAATAAAAGTATGTTAAAACAGCCCGTGAAGTTCTGCTTCAATTTTCTCCAGAATAAATCCGAAATCTTCCGGTTTTTCAACAAAATCAAGATCATCCACTTCTACAATCAGAAGTTTTCCTTCTGTATAATTGGAAATCCATTTTTCATATTTCTGGTTCAGTTTTGAAAGGTATTCAATACTGATAGAAGCTTCATATTCACGACCTCTTTTATAGATTTTTTTGACCAGATTGGGAACATCTGATTTCAGATAGATCAGTAAGTCCGGAGCCGAAACAAAAGACTTCATCAGATCGAAAACCGATGAGTAATTATTGAAATCCCTGTCCGAAAGAAGATTCATATCATTTAAGTTTTCTGCAAAAATATGGGCATCTTCGTAAATGGTACGATCCTGAATAATGTTTTTACCACTTTCTCTGATCTCTTTTACCTGACGGAATCTGCTTCCCAGAAAATAAACCTGCAGTGCAAAACTCCACTTGCTCATGTCTGAATAAAAATCTTCCAGATAAGGATTGTGATCTACGTCTTCAAATTGTGCATCCCATCCGTAATGCTTGGAAAGCATCGTTGTCAAAGTTGTTTTTCCTGCTCCGATGTTTCCTGTAACTGCAATATGCATAATATTCTTTTTCCTTGTATTTACTGATTAGTTGATAAGTTTTTCGATTGCTTCAGTCTGAACTTTAGAGGTGTCTTCAATCAGTTTCTGTAAAGTATTGTCTGAAGGTTTCTCTACTGTATTCTCATTAGGCTTTTCTTCAGTCTTTTCTACTGGTTTTTCTGTAGACTGCTGCAGAGATTCCGGCTGAGCTTCGAGCTGTTTTTGCTGTTTGGCTTTCTTTACTTTTTCAAGGCTGTAAAGATAGAGTTTGTTCCCTTTGATTGCAAAATAAGAGAGGATGTTTTTATCCACAATTTGTGCTTCCTGATCTTCAAAAATAGTTGTCATTCCTTTTTCCGGAACATATTGTGAAATGAAGTTACTGGCAACAACCAGGATTGCATCATTCTCTCTTCTAAAGCGTTTCCCGTTTTCTAGAGGGGCTTCAAAAAGTTTTTCAAATTTCAGGCTGTAAATTCTGATATGTTTTCTTGTTAAGATATAGACTTTATTTTCATAGATCAGCATATCCATCAAATCTTCAAAACTGATATCAAAAGGATATGAATTGATTGTCGTGTCATTTCTGAAATTATACTGTATCAACCGTTTTGTACTGTCATCCAAAAGCCACAGCTGCTGCTGATCTTCGGCATAGGCCATTCTGATGAAACCAAATTTCTGCTTAAAATCAAGCCTTTGAATTTCATTCATATTCTGATCCACAAATTTCATTTCCTGGGCATTTTCAGAGAATAAGGGCACATTCAGCGGATTTTGTACATTCTGCACTTTGTAAGGAACAGTAAGCATCATTTTTCCAATCTGCCTTCCTAAAGAATCGTATTTGGTAAAACTAAAATCTTTGTTTTTATAGATATACAGATTTCCGTAGTCATCGGCAAGCATATCTTTAGCTTCCTTCAATTTTAAAGTATCCAAAGGAATTATATTCTGCGCAGAAAATGTGCAGAAAGCAAAAGTCAATATCAGATATAGTAATCTCAAAATTCTTTTTTACTAAAGATAGCGCTCCTCATGGAACGCTACCAATTTACATACTTTATTTTATTCAGATAGAAATTGTTATTAAACTTTTTCTTATTTAATTACAACTTCATAAATTTTCGGCCAGTTCTTTCCTGTTACCAACATATTATCACCTTTGAAAGCAATTCCGTTCAATACATCATCACTTCCTTTCGTGTTCTGTTTGGCAATTTCCGTGAAATCAAAAGTTCCCACTACTTCACCGTTAGCTGGGTTAATTTTTAAAATAATAGGTTTCTGCCATACATTTGCATAGATAAACCCATTGTGGTATTCAAGCTCGTTCAATTGATCATAAGCCTGAGCACTACCGGCAACAGCGATATATTTAATCAGTTTTGAAGGATTATTGACATCAAGGAAATATAAAAGTTTACTTCCGTCAGAAGCAATCAGGTTTTTGCCGTCATACGTCAGTCCCCAACCTTCACCCAATACATTGGGATAAGCAAATTCTGAAAGCAGTTTCAAAGAGCTTTTATCATAGATATATCCTTTTTTGCTCTGCCATGTCAACTGATATACTTTATCCCCTACAATTGTACTTCCTTCAGAGAAGTCTTCCTGAGCCTGTTTGGTAGAAGCAAGCGGCGTTGTAGTTCCCAATGTATATTTTAAAATCTGGGAAGCTCCGTTCTGTCCGTCACTTTCATAAATAGTATTTCCTTCCACCTGGAAACCTTGTACAAAGTTTTTAGGGTCGTGAGGATATTCTGCTACAATCTGATAAGGAATATTTTTTTCAGGATTTTTTGCAAATACATTGATGGTTGCATCCTGATTCAGTACTTCTCCTCCTTTTGTTTTAACGTTGAATGTAACAGCATTATCGCCTAATGTGAAAAATTTAGGATCAACGGTTAGATCTGTTGTTTCTTTATCTCCAAAGCTGATGGTTACACTTTCTGCATTTTCCGTTACCTCTTTCGGAAGCTCAAGCTTATCTCCGAAATGGTATCCTTTCGCCTCCATTGAATTATTATAAGTATTCAGTGTATCAAGGATTTCTTTATTCTTGTTACAAGATGCCAGTAATAAAATCGCTGCGAAACCCGCTATTATATTTTTTTTCATTGAATTTCTAAATATTTCCCCAAAAATAGCAAATTTTATTCCGTATTGCCAATATTATCTATGGGTTCACCAAATTGTAGGATATAACCATTGTTATCATAGATCGCAAACTCCCTCATTCCCCACTCAAAAGATTCAATTTCATAGCAGACTTTTGCCTTTGTTTTAAGCTCTTCCCAAAGTTCATCCACCTTATTTACATTGAAATACAATGAGCCGGAAAAACCGATTGAAGTATTTTCTTCATGCTGGTTGGGCTGAGAAAGCATAATGTATATTTCATCTTTACGAAGGGAAGCCCATTGCCAATCGTCATTTCTATCCACCAGGGTAAACCCGAGAACGTGCATGTAAAACCCTATGGTCTCATCAAGATTTTCTGTCCAGAGAATAGGACGAAGTGCGGTAAACTGTGTCATAATTCCTGTAATTCAAAAGTATTTTTGTGGATTTTCATATTCAGGGAAACCCAGGTTTCTGTATCAATCTTCGCTTCGCTTTTGACTTCAGGGTCAAAGGCAAAACCCACTTTCCGGTAACATTCAATAGCTCCGGTATTCCAGTCATAAACGTTCAATTCTGCAGTTTCTTTATCAAAATGACTAAAACCATATTTCAGAAGTTCCTGCATTACTTTTTTACCATATCCTTTTCCTCTGTTGTTTTCATCCCAGATCAGAATTCTGCCCAGCAGAAATGTCTTTTCTTTTAAAAAAATCTGAGCATGGCCAATAGTTGTCCCTGTATGATCTGCAATGGTAAACAAGGTTCTTTTTTCATCGGACAAATCGGTCTCCAGCTGTTCTGCTGTAAGTGGAAAACGGTATACAGGCCCGGCAAACTGAAGAAGCATTCTTTCATCTTCTATTTTTGAAATCAGCAAAGGTGCATCTTGAATGGTAAATGATTTTAATGTAATCATGGTCTACTTTTCTACATATTCTTTTAAACTCTGTCCCAAAATGGTGTTCCAGCCTTGTGTAAAATTATCTCTTGAAAAGCCATCACCTAAGTCTTTGAAATTTTCAATATTTTCATGGGTAAGTTTTACTAGAGTTTGTCCGTCTTCTGGCAACAATTCCCAGATCACAATAGTTTTTAACGCTGAAAAATCAGGATATGACCATGTATGCTTCAGTTTCTGATTAGGTATAATTTCTAAAATTTCTCCCTGATGATGGTATTTATTTTCACCTCCGGGTTCGAAGAAATTAAATTCTTTTCCTATTTCTAATGCAAAATCCTGGATATCAAAATACCAGGATTTCATTTCATTTTTATCGGTTAATGCTTTCCAGATTTTTTCAGCGGGAGCATTTATTGTGTACTGAACAGTGATTGGTGTGCTCATATGATTGGTTTTAACAGATTTAATTTTAAAAAAAGATTTTGGTCTGAAATATTTTAACCACAAAAGTCACAAAAGAATTTAGACTAAGATGAGCTTGCATTTGTAGAAAGTTTACAAAATAAAGAACCTCAAATCTTTAGAACTTAAGTGTACTTCCTGCTTATATAAATTTAAACAACTTAAGTGGTTAAAAACTTTTGTGACTTTTGTAGTTTATTTTTTAAATTTTAATTACCCATGTGAAAATCCGGTAATCTTTGCTTCATCAAAATCCAGCTGCATTTCAATGGTTCTCATCACATGATCATCAAATATTTTCTCTCTTTTCATTCTGTGCAGTTCGTTTCTCTGTGCCTGAATGATTTGGCGTAAGACATCTTTATTTTCATTGATCGCTGTTACATAATCTCCTGTGGAAGCCATGCACTGGGCTTTGTCTGCCATCAGCATCATTTCATTTTCCAGTTTATGCTTTTGATGGCGTACTAAGCTGTTTGTAACGGCCAGTTCAGAAAAATCATTATCCAGTTTGTGGAGAGCTGTTTCTTTCAGCTTGCGCATCAGGATCACTTCCTGTTTTTCTTCCGGCAATTCACTTCCGGCGTCCTGTATATTCAATAATTTCAGGATCGGGCTCAGCAATAATCCTTGCCCTACCAGAGTAATCAATATAATAACGAAAGTTACGAATAAAATAATGTTCCGGTGCGGAAATGCCTCTCCGTTTGGTAAAAACGCAGGAATTGATAATGCAGCAGCCAGTGAAACAACTCCTCTCATAGCCGCAAAACTGATGATAAATGGTTCCCGCCAATCTGGTTTCGGAACTTTTAACCTTAATTCTTTGGAGCAGACTCTTGGGAAATACATTAATGCATAGCTGTACAGAATTCTTGTCCCGATAATAGCTCCACCAATCACTACACTGTAGAAAATACCTTCAGAAATTGTATATTCTTTCATTCCTTCCACTACAATAGGAAGTTCAAGGCCAATCAGAATGAAAATGATTGTATTCATCAGGAATATCAAGACGCTCCACACGTTCCCGGACTGTATCCTTGAGGTGTGACTCAAATAACAGTGTGAATTATAAGACATCAGTAATCCCCCAGCCACTACTGCCAGTACTCCCGAAAAATGGAAATGCTCTGCTCCCACATACATAATGTACGGCACAATAAGGGTAATAATGGTATCGATATTAGAATTGGTAGGAATAATTCTAAGCAATGCTCCGAATAAAAAGCCTACAGCCACTCCCACAGCAATTCCTCCGATAGCCATCATAAAGAAATCCTGAACAGCATCTCTCCAGATAAACTGTCCTGAGATAACGGCTGCAAGGGCAAACTTGAACACAATTAAACTGGATGCATCATTAATAAGACTCTCTCCCTCCAGAATATTGGTGATTTTTTTAGGAATTTTCATATGCTTTAGCACTGAAGTGGCCGCTACTGCATCTGGTGGAGAGTTGACACCCCCCAGCAGGAATCCCATTGCTACCGTAAGCCCTGGAATAATTGAAGAAGAAAGGTAAGCCACAACGATAGATGTTAAAAACACCAATCCAAAGGCCATTGAAAAAATTTGTTTTCTCCATTTATGAAAGTCCTGCCATGAAGTAAACCAGGCCGCTTCAAACAAAATAGGCGGCAGGAAAATAAGGAAAACAAGATCTGGTTCTATTTCTATACGTGGCATTCCCGGCACAAAGCTTATCAGCAATCCTGCAATCACAAGAAAAATCGGGTAAGCAACTTTTAATTTCTGGCCGATCATTACCAATATCATCACAGACAGCAGTACTGCAATGGATATTATAACATAGCTGTGAATCATTTTAAGTAAGTTTTTTAAGTGTTATTTTTTATTTGGATCGTTATCTAAACCTATAAGGTTTCATATATATTCTAAGTATAAATCCTTATTTTGCTTTACAATTCTTCTGATAGATTATAGAATTAAAGCACAATATTATTCTTTGGAGTAATGGCTGGCGGAAGGTCAGATTCATCCAGCATATCTCTCATATCAATCTCTATAGTACGGCTGATCTGAGTGATTGGAACGTCATTGGGACTGCCCTCAAATGGGTTTACAGAAGCCTCCCCTACACTGTCTAAGGTATGAAAACACCAGGTCACCAATAAAGAAAACGGAATATTAAACCATAATGTCCACCCTTCTACTATTGTTCCCTCTCCTAATTTATCAAGTTCTTTCAGCAATCCGAAAGGCACAAAAACAATGAATAAAAGCAAGAGATAAGTGGTGATTGAAGAGAAGTTTCTTGGATACGGAAAGTTTTTAATTCTTTCAGCTTTTCCCTGATTGTCCGTAAACTTCACCAATTGCTGATTGATTTGCGTCCACTGAAAATCATTGAGTTCTCCTTTTTCATAGGCTTCAGACAAAGCTTTACTCTGTTTTGCCATCAATTGTGTCGCTCTGTTCTTTTTGCTTAAAATATACTGAAGCTCTGGTTCAGAAAGGTATTTTTTCAGTTCTTCATCCAGTTTGGAAAGCCTCTCCGGAATGTCATATTTTTTAGCATATTCATCAAACTGATCTGTACCCATGTTTTCCCAAGCTCTTGGTTCACGAAGCTGAAATCTCAATGCTGTAAGCCATGCATAGTGACGAAGAAACATCTCTTTTACCTTACCATTATCTTTGGAAAGCAATGCATCTCTCAGAATATATCCGAAACTACGGCTGTCATTGATAATGGCTCCATAGATTTGTCTTGCTTCCCAGAGTCTGCTGTAGCTGGCATTATTTTTAAATCCAACAATAAAAGCAACTGCTGTTCCCATGATAGCAATCGGCTGCCAAGGAACTGAGAGAAATTTCCAGCCTAAAAAGTACAGAACTGTAGGGATAGCTGATAATACAACCAGAGCATAAATGCTGCGTCTGGTCCAGATAATGAACTCACGGGCTCCAAATCTTTTTCCTGAATGCATAGGTGTTTATTTTTTGTGTTTATTATTTTTTATTTTCAAATAATGGTCTTTCATCAAGCATTCGGCAGCGGTTACAATCAGTTTTTGGTAAATGGAATATTATTATAAAAACCAATCTGAATCTGCCCGCGGTTTCTGTTCTCCTGAATCTGGTTCATATAACCTGCTTCAATCCTCATATTTTTATTAATGACATATCCTAAAGCTCCATAGACTCTGTTTCTGTCGAAAACCGGACTGTTGAAGTGCAGGAAAATCTCATTATATACAGATGCATAAAGGGTTTTTGGCAACATTTCTTTCTGAGTAATTGGAATATTTACCCCCAGCATGTAACGAAACCTCATCCTGAAATCCTCTTCCAGAAAACGTTCTTCCAAACGGTAACGGTGCTGAAGGTAAAAACGTCCAAATTTTTGCTTTATAATGTACTGCTGAAAAATTCGATGTTCTATATTTTCTTTTTTCTCCCCGTTTACATAAGGCTGGCTCAGAATGAAACCATATCCCAATAAGATATTGTTATTATTTTCTGTAAGATCATATCCAATTCCTGTACGGATAAGTAATTGTTCCAGATCTCCAACCGCATCAAAATTACGGTACTGAATTTCATTATGCCAGTTCAGTTTCTTACTGATCTTGTTATTTCCAAAATACATATACCATGCACCCAGATCATTTTTTTGAGCAAATGTCAATATGGACCCCAAACCTAATACTGTGAATGCCAACTTCGTAAAAACCTTTCTCATGCCTGTTAATTACTATTATCTATCGTTTTTAACAAAATTAATAATTTAAATCAATAATAGCAAATGCTATTTCACAACATGATTTACAGAAAATCGAATGGAATAATTTTTATCGCTTTCTCAAAAAACTATCCCGGAACCTCTTCTGTCTGAATATAGACAGGAAAATCAGCTCCGCTTTTTACTTTCTGATGCTCGGTTTTAATGTCTTCAATTGTAAATTTCATCATTTTATATTTTTTGTGTTAAGTGTAAATCTTCTATCATTTTATTATTCTGATATACTCCTTCCATCAAATTTAAAAATTTTTGGGATGCAAATATATATCAAATAAAAAACCGGCAATTGCATTGCCGGTAAGTTCTAACTATATTTCAAATACAAAATATTAATTTTATGGATGTTGCTGCATTTTAGCAGGATCATCATAGTTTACCATCCAGTTGATCCCGAATTTATCACTAAACATTCCGAAATAAGCTCCCCAGAAAGTATCCGCCATTGGCATTGTTACCTGTCCTCCTGCAGAAAGACCACCGAATAATTTGTCGGCTTCTTCTTTAGATTCTGCATTGATAGAAATAGAGAAATTGTTCCCTGCTTTGAAATTGGAAGACCACTCTCCTCCTGTATCGCTTCCCATCAATATTGTTTCTTTAGAGATCGGAAGTGAAACATGCATGATTTTGTTTTTGTCTTCTTCAGGAGTTTCTTTTCCTTCTATTGGAGGCATTTCTCCAAATGTTCCGATGTAAGGGTATTCTCCTCCGAAAACAGATTTATAGAAATCGAATGCCTCTTTGCAATTTCCATTGAATGTCAGGTAAACGTTTACTGTTGCCATAATTGTCTTGTTTTTTTAAGTTGAGTTTGTATTTTTATTAAGGTCTTTCAGATAAAGCTTTTAATCTTGAAAGCCCTTTCTGATAGTCTTTTCCGATAGCATCTTCCATGTTCATAAATAGTTTCATCAAAGTAAACGGATAAGGGATCTGTGATGTAAATCCCCATGTTGCCTTACTTCCGTTTCCTTCCGGAACTACTGTTACATAAGCGTTTGCTTCACTTTCATATGGAGTAAGAAATTTGATTTCCGTATCAATTCTTTTACCTGCTTCATCTACTTTTTTCAATTCCTGACAACCTTTTCCTGCATTTTCATTTTTACTGTCCCAGCAAACTTTTTCTCCTGGCTGCCCCGTTGTGCCTGTCCAGTCTTTTTTCATACTAGGATCAAGGTCATTCCATGGGCTCCATTGATCCATTGCTTTTAAAGTATTGGTATTTTGCCATACTTTTTCTACTGGTGCATTGATAGAAATCGTTTTTTCATATTTGCAATCTCCTGAAATAAAAGCAGCCACCACTAACAAAATGATTAGTAGTGCAACTAAGAATAAAATAATTCTTTTAAATATTCTCATCATAAATGTTTTTAATTATTATCTGTGCTGATCTATAAGAATCATATTTCCATCGGGATCTTTCAGGTAAATATGTTCAGGTCCCGAAGTTGTTTCATCAGCTTCTTTTCCGATTTCAACTCCGCTTTCTTTTAATCTTTTCTGAATTTCACGCACATCTTCAAAAGATTCAAGATTCTGTGCATTTTCATCCCATCCCGGATTGAAAGTAAGCATATTTCCATCAAACATTGCCTGAAAAAGTCCTATCAGTGTAGAACCGTTTTTCATGATCAGGTAGTTACTTTCTGTAGTTCCTGCCATGGTTGTAAAGCCAAGTTTCTCATAAAAGTCCCTGGATTTCTGAAGGTCTTTTACACTTAAGCTGATTGAAAATGCTCCTAATTTCATATTTTCTTTGTTTTTAAAGCGAGTTTATGTCCTATGAAAACCAGTCCCCAAACGAAGATTCCTAAAATCCAGAACCAGATGGGAGTAGGTAAAGATACCATCATATAAATGGTCATCAGTAAAAAAATGATTCCACAGATTACAGCTGATGTAGATTTTCCGTTGTTAGAAATTTTTGAGGCTGTAAATCCGGAAACAACCGCTGCTAAGGCATAAGCCAGAATGATAAAAAACAGTGCCATAAAAGGAGCATCACTAATATACATTTGCAGAGCTTTCATATCTCCGGCAGCAGCTTCTGCTGGAGGAGGATACAGATAATGTCCTATTTTTTCCACTCCGGTAATACAGATGGAACCCACGATAAGCCCCACCAATACAGCTAATATTCTTCTCAGCATGATTATTGGTTTTTTAAATGGGTCTTAAACTCTATGGTTCCGTCATAGCTTCTCCAGTCTCCTATAAGTTCAATATACTGTCCTTCAATCTTTTCTGTTTTCTTATTCCACTTAAAATTATAGACAAATCTTCCCTTAAAGAGCCCTGAATGTTTTCCTTTATTCTCTTCTGCCAACTCATATTCCCCAAACACAGTTCCCTGCTTCCGGGAATCTTTATATTTTGAAATGGTAATCTTACCTTCAAATTTTGTGTAATTGGTATCCACAAGAGAATATCCTGAAACAAAATACTCCTGATCATTCTTTTTATTCTGTTCAGAAATATTGATCTTAAGTTTCAGTTCCTGGCCTTTGTTTCCGATAGTACCCAGATAAGGTTTACTGTTGTTCAGCCAGGTATTTGAAATATCCGGCATCTGCCCCAATACAAAATTGGCCGCCAGAAGGAAGAGTAATAAAAGTTTTTTCATACAGTGAGTTTTAAACGCCAAATTGTGACAGATGATGGTTCAGATGTTTAGCAAACATATTGTTCCACTCCTGAGCTTTTAATTTTCCGAAAGAAAAAGATTCTTTTCCATCAAAAGCGTCTGCCCCCAATTGCTGTGTTTTCTGAATAAAACCAATCAGTCTTGTTTTTTCTTCGTGAAAGTTTTTTCTGGTAGTCACCAAAAATTGCGGAGCAGTAGGAGAATCTCTTGGATATGCTTTTTCTCCCACTACCTTAGGTTTCACAAAGGTTTTTAATATAAATTTTGCAATAGATCCCGGTTTTTTATGTTTTTCCGGCTCATAAATCATTTCATAAGTTATACAACAGTGTGCCAGCATCTGGTCTACCGTCATTTTACCCCATAAACCATGGGTGTCTTCTACCAATTTATTTATCCTATCAATATAATTTTGAGCATCTTTTGCATCAAATACATTTTCCATATAATTTCTATTTTACTATGGACAAATATATTAGTTTTTTTGTTTGATTTAATCGTTGAGTGAAAAAATTGAAAGTTGTTAATTGTGGGATTCGGGTTGCGGGGTTTCTGGATTATTGGTTGTGGGTTATGAGTTGCTAGTTGCTAGTTTTTTAGTTGCGGGCTTGTGATTAAGTGTAGGGATAAAGGTTAAGATATGGGACGCGTAATGTGGGTTTGAGGGTTTTCAGGTGATGAGAATATAGGGTTCAGATGATGTGATTTATTTTTTACTAATATTTTGAATTATTTAGCCTAAATACTGATAACTAAACATTTAACAAAAGTGACTAACCCGCAACTAAAAAACTAGCAACAAATCAATCAGCAACAAAAAATTACTCACTATCCTCCTGAGAAGCACTCTCAACCACAATTTCCTGTGGCGCTGCTTTTCTGAAAATAAACCAAAGTTTGATCTTTAAAGCAATCCAGCCTATAACGGCATATATTACTAAGAGGATACTTAAATGTTTCAGGTAAGGGAATGTAAGTTCTACGGAACCTTTCTGAATCAATAAGATTTTGAAAGCCTGTAAAAAGGGAGTTAACGGAATAATATTGGCGATAAACTGAACGAAAGCAGGCATCGCACTCAATGGCCATGTAAAACCACTGATGATAAAGGCCGGTGAAGCAATAACCATAAGGATCTGTGTCGCCTTCAAAGCATCCGGAATCAGGATACTGATAAATACACCTAAAAATGAAACTGATCCTACAAAAACTGCTGTCAGAAGAATAAAATTGAGTATTCCTTCCGGCATTGGAACTCTAAAAATCATGTGCATAAAGTAATAAATACCTACAATGAGAATAGAAAACACCCAGATAGGAATGACTTTAATAAGCATAGTTGGGAAAGCCCATTTTTTCATTTTCAGATATTCTTTTACAAAAGATCCTCTTTCAAATTCAGCTGCAAAGCTTACTGCCATCGCCAGCAGGATCACCTGTTGCAATACCACCGCCAGCATCGCCGGCCACATAAAGATCAGATAATTTCCGGTAGTATTGAAAAGGGTAATATAATTGGCTTTGAAAGGTTCATATTGTGTAGCTGCCTTTGCGGCAGGCATTCCTGCTTTCTGAAGAGCTTTGATGGATGCTCCGGCAGAGAATGTTCCTATGGTCAGCTGAAGGGCCTTGGAGGCGAAATTTGCCGTTAAAACATTTCCGGTATTGATGTAAACATTCAGTTCGGGATATTTTTTCTGAAGCATATCTCCTTCAAATCTTGAGGGAATAATTACTACAGCCGCCGCTTCATGCCTGATGACCTCATCTTTGATGCTCAGAGGTTCCTGCAGATATCTGATAATTTTGATGCTTTTATTATCATCCAGCATTTCAGTCAATTGGCTGGACAAAGGAGTATTGTCTCTGTCCACCACCAATACGGGAGTATTTTCAACTTTTCCGCTTTTGTAGACAAACCCCAGCAAGGTTGCATAAAAGACCGGTGCCAAAAAGAACACTGTCCTTAAGGTAGAATTGCTGATAAAAAGTTTGAACTCACGTTTCAAAAGACGGAAAAATTCTTTCATCTGTAGATTTTTATATGTTGAAGAACAAAATGAAACTCGATAGAAACTTCATCTGCTCTTTTCAATTTATTTCAGGATGACATTGGCATTGACTAAAATACTTTTAGCTTTGTTCATGTCTTTAGGTTTTACTTTGATCTCATAAATAGCATCCTGCAATTGGTAATCAGGGTAAGCCGTTGTAATATCCGCATACTTTGTAAGCTGTTTGATGTATACAATATTTCCTGTGAGATTTTCTTTATTGTAAACGACCTGCATAGTAACCTCCTGCCCTTTTTTATATTTTGAAATGGCACTTTCCGGGATGGTAAATCTGAAATAAGTACTTTCCGGAATATATCCGTTAAACAGAGCGAAACCTGCTGTTGCCAATTCTCCGGTGTTTAAGCTGATGGTTTCTATTTCCATATCGTTGGTGGCAATAATATATCTTTCGGAATAGGCTACATTGGCTTCCTGCAAAGCTCCTTTGGCCTGTGAAGCCTGTCCTGCTGCCATTTCTATTTTTTCAAAACGGGTTCCTCTGTTTACATCATCCAGTTCTGCCACTACAGCATCATATTGTGCCTTCGCACCCTGTAATTTGGCATAGATTTCATCATGAGCTTGTGGAGACATTAAGCTGTCGCGGAACATATTATTTGCTCTTTTGTAAGATTTCTGGGCAAATTCATATTGTTCTTTCAAACCTTTATATTTGGCCTGAAGCTGTCTCAGCTGATCAGCTGTTGCTCCATTTTTTGCCATTTGTTCCTGAGCTGAAGCAGCATTTACTGCGCCTTGTGCCTGTGCTATTTTTGCAGAAACCTCCGGTACGTCTAGCTGTGCCAGGGTATCTCCTTTTTTCACGGTCTGCCCTTCGGAAACATATATTTTTAAAATTCTTCCGGTAACTTTTGGGGCAAAAGAGATCACATCCTTCTTGGTTTTTCCTTCGGGATCTTTGATCTTTTCATTTTTTTTGTCACAGCTCCCCAACAAAAACAGAGCAGCGAAGAGTATAGATATATTTTTATGCATCATTTAAATTTTTAAGGGATTAAATAAAATTTGGTGATATCCAGCTCCTGGGTAGATCTCATCAGTTCTATTCCCGCTCTTCTCTGGTTGAAAATGGCATTTTGATATTCCAGTTCTGAAGCTTCAAGATCGTTTTCCGCATCAATAAGCTGTGAAGATTTGCTCATTCCGTATCGGAATTCTTTTTCTGCCTGTACAAGTGCATTTTTTGCGAGTTCTTTTTCTTTAGCTTTTAAGGTAATCTGCGCGGAAGCAATATCATAATTGGTCTGATTATTGGCCAGGTTCAGTGTCAGTTTTTTCAGGGCATCTTCTTTCTGGTTCTGCAGAACTTCTTTTCCAACTTTAGCTGTTTCTTCAGCATGTTTTCCTTCTTTGCCGTCAAAAATCTCCCATTTAAAACCTATTCCTGCCGTAATCAATGGAAATACGTTGATATTATTAGGTCGCCAGTCCAGTTTTTTCCCTTCATATCCAAGTATTGGAACTGCAGGAATGACGTTTTCCGAGGATTTGATCCTATTTCCGTACAATCCGATATAATAGGCAGAAGCCATCAGCTGTACTTTAGGAATCATCCACGTTCTTTCGGCTTTTATTTTATAGTCTGCAGCACTTATGCCGTGTTCCAGTGCACGGATTTCAGCTCTCTGTTCTATTCCTTTTTCTGCAGCCAGCAATTCTACAGGAGATAATACGGGATCAATCATTCTGAGCCTTTCTCTGTCAATTCCTGTTAAAATATAAAGCTGGGTAAGAAGCAGTTCTTTCTTCCCTTCATATTCTACCATTTTAGCATTTAAAGTGGCCTGAGCCAGTTCGATTTTCTTATGATCATAAGGAGTAATCAAACCGTAACCTAGTGCTTTATCTGCTGTTTTTCTGTTGATATCAAGTCTTTTTTTGCTTTCATCCAGCACTTTTTTAGACTGGTGAATCAAAGCCAGTTGATCATACGCTTTAGAAATAGTAGCTATAACCTCATCTTTTGTTTTCTCCAAAAGGATATCTTCAGATTTCTTCTTTTCTTCAACAGCTTTCTTCATATACTTCACCTTTCCTCCTGAATACAGAAGCATTTTGGCATCTGCCTTGGCAATACCTGAAAATCCTGATACATTGAAGTTATTGTTAAAAGCTCCTTCCGGAATGTTGATAAATGGAGCGAGATTGATTTCCGGTGACGTAAGTCTTGCTGTTCCGTTGAGATAACCTGCTTTACCACTCAATTCCAGGGTAGGAAGAAAGATATCTTTCAGCTTGTGTTCGTCAAGATCGGTAAGTTTGTTTTGGGTGACCTGCATTTTGAGGTTCGAGTCCCGAACCATAGCACTATCCAGAAGTTCTTTAAAATCCGGCGCAGACTGTGCCCAGCCAAAAGCGGGGAAAGCAAAAAAACTAAACGTAAAAATCAATAAATTGTTTTTCATGGTTTATGTTTACAACAAATATAATGCAAAAAAAAGTAAAATCCTTAAAGATAATTCTACAATATGGTGAATTTAAAGTAAGTTTAAAATGTGTTTAAGTTTAAAAGCTTATAAAATAAAGTTTTGCCAGATGCGTTTAAATGTTAATTAAAAACTAAAAAATGTTGAAAAAATATTTAACTCTACTTTTTCCGTTCCATTTTCATTGTATTTTTATTGGGAAATAAAGGGATGTAGGAATATTCTACCGGAAAAACATCACTTGCTGGTTTTTATTCCGATTCTAAATTTCGGAAACGGGATTCATATGGAATGACAAACGCCATGTTTAATCCCATCTACTACTGTAGATAAAAAACGAAAACTCCCCACATCGCTGTGAAGAGTTTTCTGTATAATTATAATAAGCTGATTTATCTTTGAACTGCTTTTTTCATGCCAGCATCGGGACGTAAAATTCTGTAACGAACTTCGATATCTTTCGGTACATAGAATACCAATGGAAGTTTACTGTTGTATCTTACCGTTTCAGGCTTTAGGGTAACAAACTTTTTAGTCAGTTTTTTATCCATGCAGCCCATCAGGGTTCCGCCGGTTTCTCCTTTAGATTCTACTTCATAATAGTTGTAGCCCCATCCCTGAAGATCCTGAGTTTTCATTTCCCCCATCAGGAAATAGTTGTTACAGTCTAACATTTTTTCAGCTCCTACAAAAAGTTCAACTTTTAAATCGTTTTCGTTTTTTGCTACTGGAAGCTGAATATATACTTGTTTATATCCTTCTTTAGCTTTTGGGAACATTTCAATCTGTAGTTTTTCAAACTTTTCTGCTTTCTTTTGTGCGAAAGCATTTACTCCAGCCATCAATACCAATCCAGTAATTAAAGTTTTAGAAAATTTCATCTTTATAATTTTTTTAATTTGTACTAATCTAATTCCAAAAACCATTCCAAAATTAAACAATTGTTTGGTTTTTCGATTTAATTCTATATTGAAAATCCAGAAACAAAAAACTGCAGTAAAAAAAATTACTACAGTTTTCTATGTTTATAAATTACTCTGAAATTGCAACATTACTTCCTTTTGTATGAGCATTCATCTGTGGCGCATAGTAATTCTGCATGGTAGTGATTCCGTTGGAAAACTTCCCTGATGCATTGGCAACTACGTCATATTCAAAAACATATTTTCCTTTTGGCATGTATTGAATATAGAAATTGGTAGAGGCATCTTTAGTTGACTGATAGTACCCAAGATTATTTTTCCACTGATACCCGGATAATACGTCTACAGGTTCAAATCCTGCCGCACGCATATCTTTAATATGGATAAATTCCATGGCTCTGTCTGTATTCAGAATCATTCTTACAGTTACTTTATCTCCTACTTTCAATGGTGTTTCAGAAGAGATTTTCTGAAGTTCTTCTCCGTTTACGGTTTTTACTTTTTTATAAAGTTCTTTCGTTACAGAAATATAATTTTCAGAAGATTTGATTTTATCAAGGTCTTCATAATACTGCCAGAACAATCCTCCCTGAACAATTCCAGGACCTGGTTTTGTAATGGTCACGGATGCTAAGTTTTTATCTATAGCTTCTGGTTTCAATGTTGATTTCACATACCCTGTAGCCTGTGTCTGGGGGGCTAGTTCTTTTCCTCCCCAAATGATAGTAGCTTTATCACTTTCTGCTCCTGTCCACGATTTTCCTGAATTTAGAATAGTAAAGATCACTTCTGCTGTCCCTCTTGAGCTTCCCCATGAGTTCACTTCCTTCTGAGTTACCAGCCAGATTTTTACGTCTTCAATAAAACTTGGGTCATTAGATTTTAACTTGTTGAATGCTTCTAATGCTCCAGCGTGGTTTACTACCTTTGAACCGAACCATCCCCAGTCATTAAGATTTTGCTTCCAGTAAACACCTTGTGTTTTTGTATCCGTAGACGTTTCTTTAAGATAGGTCATCAATTTATCAGATACATCTTTCAGACCGTAATCATTCATTAACAATGCTGCACGGTGAAGTCCGAAGAATGTGAAGTCTGTGATCTTTGCTGTCTTTGCTTTTTGTTTAACTAACGTTTTCAGGGTAGCACCTTTTCCTTTCAATGGATATTGTTTTTCCCAGTAGTTTCTGGTGTCCAGATAATCCATTGCCCAGTTATTCCAAACATTGCCTTTCTTTACATCAAAATATTTGTTGACTTCATTGTCTACATACTGAATAAGTTTAGCCACAAGACTGTTTTGTTCTGAGTTTTGATAGTCTTTTGCATTATCTTTTAACCATGAATTGATTTTCCCTAAGTTTTTAAGGATATATAATGATGTTCCGTAAGAACTTGGATAACCAGGATACCATGAGAATCCGCCATCCGGATTCTGCAGTTTTTTGAAATCATCCCAATCCTGATTGATAGAGTTCTTCATCGTATTGACATCAAATAACAATGCCAGTTTCTGCATCTGTTCTCCTTCATTTTTGCTTTCCAATACCCAAGGAGTTTCTTCCAGCAACAACTGTTTAAGTTCCTGATTTTTTTCAAGATTTGAATTCAATAATCCTTTATTCTGATATTCTTCAAAAACCGTTTTCATTTTCGGATTGGCTTTGAATATTTCTGAAGCCAGCACATCCGCAAACCATTTATTAAAGATCACATCTGCAGAATTATTCTGATCATTTTTCAGACTTGGAAGGGCAAACATGATCTCCCAGATCGGATTGGTTGTCAGTTCTAGTGTATTGGAAACATTAGAAGCTGTTGTGGATGTATTGTTTTTAAGGTTATCCAGTACAAATGTTTTGGTTTCACCTTCTTTCACAAAAACAGGAACAGCATCGGTTACCAGCATTCTGTTTGGCAATATGGCAACGGCCTGTTGTTCTCCGTCAGAATACGCACCAGCTTTAGCAACCACTTTGAAAATAATAGAGGAAACATTGTCCGGAACTTTCAATTTCCATGTAAGTGCACTGCTTCCGTTTTCATTTAAACTGAAATTTTGTGCTCCTGAACTCATTCCAAATTTTGAAGAAATATTCTCATTGGTAAATGCATCCAGAATTTGTAATTCGGCAGAACCGTTTAGTTTTTTATCTGTAAGGTTGGATAACTTCGACTGCAGATTCAGTTCATCACCTTCTCTCAGGAATCGCGGATAATTTGGAGTTACCGAGAATTCTTTTTGTGTTACCACTTCTTTTTCCAATGTCGCAGCTCTTGCATCCTGGGTATGCGCCAAGAACATCAGTTTCCATTTTGTCAACGCTTCCGGAGAAGTGAATTCAAAGCTTACATTTCCTTCCGCATCAGTTTTCAGATTAGGATAGAAGAAAGCAGTTTCGTTCAGATTCTTACGGACAGCTACTTTGTCCAGGTCTTTTTTTACATCATCATGATCTAAAATACCGTCTGCATTAGATGCCATTGCATCTACCGCTTTATTCCTCACAACTTCTTGTGCAACTGCTGCTCTGGCAGTTTTAAATTTCGCACCTGCAATTGGTGATGGTGGAAGTTCATAAGCCGGGGATTTAACACCTTCTCTATTTTGAAGCCCTGCAACTTCTCCCTGCAATATGTACAAAAAGTCACCATCAAACCAGTTAAACTGTGGAACCTGTACATATTTGTCTTCAAAATATCTCAGCCTTTTCTGATAGTTTTGCTGCTGCAGGTAATTGTTGATACCATATGAAGTAACGATCACAAATGGTGTGTACAATTTTCTCCAACTAAAACTGTTTGCGGCAAACTGATCCAGAGACATATCATACATATTGGCCAATACCTCAGCATTGATCTTTTCATTATCATTTCCGGTTACTTTTACCGTCCATTTTTCCTTAGAATTCGGTTCCAGTTTGTCTCTGAAAGTTACCGTTTCAATTTTTAAAGGTTTTTCTGTGTCTTTTATATTTAAAGCTGCAGATTCTGTTCTCACGTCATTAAATGCAACCAGCTGGAACTGCAGATTCAGTGCAGATACACTTTTGTCTTTAGGAATTTCAACAGTATATTCCAATATCCCTTTTTTCATCTGATGAACTTCTGAAACCGTTTTTCCGGATCCATCTTGTACAAAAACATTCACTAATGCATCAGGAATTGCTGAGAATACATAAACTTTAGCCTTCTCTCCTCTTGACAATTCTTCTTTCGGAGCAATAACTGTAAGGAATGTTTTCTGAGCTGGCTTTAAAGAAGTTTTATCCCAAACACTGAAATTCTGAGCACTTTTGATAGTGTCTTTCCCTTCAATATTGGAAAGTTCCAGCTGGTAATCTCCTGCTTCCAGTTTTCCTAAATCAAGATTTGTTGAAAGCTGAGCGTTGTCAGCAGATGGCTGCTGCTGTCTTTCAACCAATACTTTTTCTGTTTTCCAATTCTTGATCTCATCATTTTTATCAAAAAGATCATGTGGAAATTTGCTGATAAATTCTTCTTTTGAATATTTTGGTAGATTCTGAACATCAGACTTGAAATTATCTCTGAAAATCCTGTCCGGAGCTATTAGTTTTGATAACTTAACCTGATATGGTTTCTTAAGATTCTGATCATTATAGTTCTTGGTTTCTACCTTCACTTTCACATTTTCATCTGCAAAAGTATTGCTGATGTTTTCTGCCTGAATGTAGTGAGAAACCGAAGCTACTTTCAATTGAGTATTTGCAGTCTGCGTTTCTCCATTGATGTCTGTAACAGAAGCATTGATGGCGTAGTTATCAATTTGTATCCCTTCCAGTTTTTCATCTTTTTTAAGTTCCAAACGGATAATAAATTCTCCTTTTTCATTGGTCTTTGCTTCACCCAGAATTGAGTTTTCATTATCATTGTCCTGTGGATACCAGCTGAAATACCTCCATCTGATATTCTGTTTTTTGATTTCATAGTTTACTGTAGTATTATTCAGCGGAACCCCGGAGAACATTACTGCTTTTCCTTTCAATTCTATAGTCTGACCATATTTATACTCCTCTTTTACAGGATCAAAGGTGACTTCAAACTTAGGTCTTTTGTATTCTTCTACCCTGAAATTTTTATATCCCTGGCTTTCACCGTCTATTCTCAGATAAAAATTACCATTCAGTTTTCCTTTCGGAAGGATAAAGCTTCCATGATAAGAACCAAATTCATTGGTGGTAAAATCCTGCGAAGAAACCTCTTCACTATTGGTATTCAGTAAAGTGATTTTCTGTTTTAATCCTGAAAGAACAGATTCAACTTCTTTATTGATTCTGGTATTAATTACCTTGAAATAAACAGTCTGTCCGGGACGGTAAATTCCTCTGTCTATGAAAATCTGGGCAGCTGAACGGGTTTGTTTGTTAGGGTTATAATCGTCAGCATAGCCTCTGTTTCCATAGACCTGCATGATCTGAAAATCATTTGTCTTAGGCTGTTGGATCAGGATAGTTCTGTAATAATCTTTATTTTCAGAAGAAGGGAACTTAAATACTCCGTTTGCATTTGTTGTTCCTTCAATTTTAGTTAACGTTTTATTGGAAACAAATTCATAAAATCTAAGACCTTCATTCGTTAATGGTTTACCATTTTCACTGTTAACCAATTTCAATTCATCTGCAAGAGGTTTTCTGTCTGTTTTAGACTGGTAAATGATCTTGTTTCCTGAAACCAAAAAGTAAAAATTCTGTCTGGAATCCGTATCTTTCATATCAGCTCCGGCAACCGTAAATTCAGCAACATAGACTCCTGAAGGAAGGGGTTTCACTTCCAATGAGGTTTTATGATTCTGATAATCCTTAGGATCCGGAAGCTGGAATGTTTCTTTCCTTACCAGATTTTTCTTTAATTTTCCAAAGGTATTGGAATAAGAGTCCTGAACGTATTGAAGCAATGGTGTAAAATCGTCTTTCACTTCATAAATATTCAGGGTAAATTCTGATACATTCTGATATTGTGCAACAAAATGAATGGGCATGTTGCTCTGAGTCTGTACTTCATATTTCAAAGTCAGATACGGATTGACAATTTGTGCTTCCTTGCTTTTGATATTCTCAATAAATGGAGACTTCGGATATTCATTTTTAGCCTGGGCAGCCAATGCAATAGCTTCTTTAGGTTTTTTTTGTCCGATCAGCTCATCCATGATATCCCCCATGATCATCACCTTATAATCCCCTTCTACGTCAGACTTCAGCAAATCCTGAAGCTGTTTAAGCTTATCTTTACAGTGATTGAAGTTACAGTTCTCTGCAATCTTTTCTTTCATGAAGTACAGCTTTGCATTTCCGGTATTCTGAGCAATCAGTTCATCATAAATGGCATTGATTGTAATGCGGTTTGCTGTCAGTTCATTTTTTGTGAAAATATTGTTTTCAGATAAAAACGCTACTTTCTTTATCGCATACCAGTCAGACAATGTTGGAAAATAGGCTATGTCTCCTGTACCAGAAAAAATATTTTTATATTTTTCCAGAGCAATCTTTTTCATTTCAGGTTTCTCCTGATCAAGTTCCTGGAAGCTTTTTATCAAATAATTTTTAAAATCAAGCTTGCTCCAGGTTTCAATCTGTGAAATATCCTGAGAATTGATATTGGTTCTTCCGTTTATTTTCCATGAGTTCTGGCTGTAATAATCCATGAAAAAGCCATTCAGTAAAACTTTGTATAATAATTTTCCATCCCCGCTCATTTTACCTTCTGCATCTTTAAGCTTTTTAAAAAATTGGGAAGCGGAATCGTTCTGATCATCATCCACCGTTTGGTTTACAATACTGAACTCCGCTTTCAGAGACCGGATCAGTTCAAAAGTATTATTTTCTTTCATCGCTTGTTTTTGTATGTCTAAAATGATGGGAAGATTAGATTTATAAGCTCCTTTTGTACTGTTTTCAGCCACTTTTTTCCATTGGGTATCGTAATATTTCTGTGCGGATACCGTTGAAAAGCTTAGCATTAATAGCAAAAGCAGAAAAATCTTGGAAAATCTTTTCATATATATTAATTTTGATAAATGAACATCTTAAAAATACTGAAAAAAACTGTTATAGACAGCCAATTTTATGTCTCTCTTATGGGAACTCTTTTTGCAGTATTTTTCATGAAAGAGCAAAACACATTCCGTTTCCCTACTTTTGCACTTATTTTCATCACTTATTTCAGTGGTTATCTGTATACTAAATATCAATACACCAAGCATTTCTACAAAATAGTGGTCATCAATGCAATTGCAGGAATCACATGTGCTTTTTTAATCATTCATAATCATAATGAAATCAGGCTTTTGAAATGGTTTATTATTGTAGTATTAGGACTTCTCTATAACAGTTTTTTTCTGGATGTTTATATCCGGAAAATTCCACTGCTCAAAGTTTTTTATGTTGGATTAGTCTGGGCTTTGGTCAACTGCTGGCTCACCCTTCCGGAATTCAGTGTTTCCATTTTTCTGATCAGCTTTTTCTTTATCACCGCACTTGTGCTTCCTTTTGATATCCGGGATATGAATAGTGATACGGTAAAAACCTTTCCTATGCTGATAGGTGTTCAGAATACCAAATACATTGCCTATGCACTTGTTTTCATAAGCAATATCATCGGATTTTTTTATCTTGAAATACCTTATGCCATAGCTTTTTTTATGGCCAGCATTGTAACTTATATTCTCATCTATTTCTCTGATAATAAAAGAGATGACAGCTATTTTTCATTCGGGGTAGAAACTTGTTCGGCACTTCCTTTTTTATTTTTACTAATAATGGAGTATTTTTGACAAATGATTATCAAGAAGCTTTCCCTTTACAATTTCAAAAACCACTCTGAGAAAAAATTTGAATTTTCACCACAAATCAATTGCTTTGTGGGCAATAACGGTGTGGGAAAGACCAATATTCTTGACGCCCTGCATTATTTATCGGTAGGAAAAAGCTTCCTGGGAAATACAGATATCAATAATATTAAAAAAGAAGAAGACTTCTTTACTCTTGATGCTGAAATTATGAATGATGACAGCGAAGATATCATCAGAATTACCCAGCCGAAAGAAGCTAAAAAGGTGATCAAAAAGAATGATAAGAGCTATGACAGGCTTGCAGACCATATCGGCTACCTGCCGAGTGTGATGATTTCTCCCTATGATTCCAATCTTATTTCAGATTCAGGGGAAAGCAGACGAAAGTTTCTGGATGCAATGATTTCTCAAACGGATTCAGAATATCTTTTTGATCTTATCCAATATCAGAAAACAATTCAACAGCGAAATGCATTACTGAAATATTTTGCAAAAAACAGAACATGGGATAAAGATTCACTTGAAATTTACGATGACCCTATCACCAGATTTGGGACTAAAATTTTTAAGAAAAGAAAAGAGTTTGTAGAGCAGCTCAACCCAATTGTTCAGAATTTCTATCAGATTATTTCCGGCGGAAAAGAAACGGTATCAGTTATTTATGAATCTCATCTGCTGGAAGATTCTTTTGAAAAACTTTTAAAAGAAAGCCTTGAAAGAGACCGTATGCTGACCTATACTTCAAAAGGAATTCATAAAGATGATCTTCTTTTTGAAATGGATCATATTTTAATCAAAAAAACAGGGTCTCAGGGGCAGCAGAAATCCTTCCTTATTTCTTTAAAACTGGCTCAGATGAGTCTTGTAAAGGAACTTACAAAAAAGACTCCCATCCTATTGCTGGATGATATTTTTGATAAGCTTGATGATACGAGAGTTTCACAATTGATTGAGCTGGTAAATAAAGAAAGCTTTGGACAGATTTTCATTACAGACACTCATCGAGAGCGTACAGAAAGTGTAGTGAAGAAAATTAACGAGGAAAGTATAATTTTTGAAGTGTAGTACTTGACAATACAGAAATACTTGATTATAATTAAAAAAACAAAATATTTAAATTTATTTATCCATACTGTAATATTTTTTATCTTAACTTATCATCCAAAACGAAACTCGAAACCTCAAAGCACTCATCACGCACCTTGAAACCTGGACCCCGACTATGAAGAAGAAAAAACGTGAATATCAATCCTCTGAACTGGTAAAATCTTTTGCCAGAATTTATGGTTTTGAACATAAACTTGTTGCTTTTGACATTAAAGATTTCCTTGAAGAGTATCTTGATGAAAGCCTTTTCAATGAAATCAGAAGTGTCAATATAGAAAATGAATGTATTATTATTAAAATTGATTCTCCTTTACTGAAACATGATTTTAAAATGCGTAAAAGCTTCTATCTCAAAAAGTTCCAGGATAAATTTGGGATAGAAAAATTTAATGACCTTCAAATATTATAATATTATAAGGACACAAAATATATACCTATAGAAAAATGCTACCCTCGGGTAGCATTTTTTATTTTAATTATTAATGTTCTTCTGATTTATTGGAAATGGTACTACTCATCAAATCATCTGCTTTTTTATCCAATCTGGAACTTAATGGCAGGAAGAATTTCAGCGGATGCTTTGTAAAATATCTGAAAATTTCTTTATAGATCTCACTTACTTGCCCAAAATTCATTTTTCTTGATCTGAATGCCAGGAACATAGACAAACTGAAACTTACCAGGAAGTTGAAGAAACCAATCAGGAAAACTGTTACAAAAGACATCCAGAACGTATAAGAATCTACTGAAAAATCTTTCCCATACAATCCCAACGCAAAGTTACCCGCTGCAAAGGTGATGTGTCTGATATCCAGATCTAGCCCGAAAAACATTCCTACCGGAGCTGTTGCCCCAAGGAACACCCCAAACCAAAAGTTGGAAACAATTCCAGGCCAGTTTTTAGCGTAATATTTTGAAAGTCCTTTTGCGAATTTCTTTCCGAAAAAGCTTCTGATTGAAAGGTTCTTGGCAATTCTTTCAGGAATCTGGTAAAACACGGAATTGTTCCCGATATTCCCTGAAATAATCCCTGAAATAAAAAGATAAAACCCTGCAATACTTGCATGCAGAATCGCTTTTGATTTAAAAGGATCAAGGTCTTTTAACAATTTATCAGATCTGTCTACAGCCAGGTTTTGTGAGAAAAATACATCCAGCCCGTAAATAATGGCAAGTGCCACCGGAAAAGCAAGCAATACATTTCCTACAAAGGCAATAAACTGACTTCGGAATAATTTAGATACCAAATGGGCAAACTCAGTATTATTTCTTTGAGCCTTTCCTTCTTCAGACAATACTTTTGTCATGGTAGCGGCAGTCATTGCCGGTTGTTTTGTAGCAAGGGTAAAGCCCATCAGATAGATCATCACGAATCCCATTGCATAGTTCATAGAGTATAGAAAAGCGTGCGAAAAGTCACTTCCGGGGATATACCCGTACAGCATTTTCAAAACACAAAGTGCTCCTACAATGATTCCGCCTCCACTCGCCTTGTAGAACATCGTCATATACTCCTTCCGGGTAGAAGTGATGTAATGAGTCCCGGCTTCTGCAGTGTGATTAGTAATAAGGTGGGAAATCAGCCTTGTACTATCATTAATCAGATCAGAAATATTATTTTTATGAGATTTATAGCTCAGAATATTAAAAATCAACTGTTTAGATTTTATCAGAACATCTTCATCCGTATCAATGACCAATAACTGCACGATATCATAAATTCGTTCAGTCTGCTGGCGGATCTTAAGCAGGGATTGGTTAATTTTTCCGGAAATACCATATTTGGCAGAATTTTTAAAAGCAATATTTACAAATTCCTGGCATTGTTCTGCATAGATTTTAATCTGCTTATATCTGCTGTCTTTGGAATGCAGCTGAAGTTCAGGATCTTTTACCAGGTCTTCCGCTAATGTTTCCAGCTCGTTCTGAAGCGCAAGAAACGGATTATCCAGATTTCTGTACTGCGGAGCCATTCTCACCACTTCCACTTCCATAGCCATTCCCGTAACCCTCCAGGAAAGAATATTCATAGAGAAAATAAGTTCTTTCTTCACATTGGATTTCAGTATAAAATCTGAAGCTCCCAGCATGTTTAAAAATTCATCAATCTCATTTTCAGGAAGATTATGAAGATACCGAAGATCCTTCTTAGGTCTAAGACTCACATTGTCAATCATAAACCACACTGTTTTTTCATTTTCAACAGGTGGCAGAACCTTGTTCAGGATTCTTTTTTTAAGTTCCGGAAAGAAGGCATTTTCTGAAAGAATATTAGCTTCCGTCAACGAAAGATTGAAAGGTCTTCCTCTAAAAATATTGTGGATATAATGTTTAAAGTTCTCAGCAAAATTAGGATTGCTTCTGAAAAAATTGAGCACATCTGTAAAGTCTGCCTCTTTGATTGTCTCTAAAAACTCTGCAAAGGGTTCTAAAGAAAGGGTATCATTCTTAAAAGAAAAGTATTTTTTAAGAACTGACTCAAAGTTTGTGCTGGAATTAAAGAATTTCATTAGTACAAAGATACTATTTCAAACTCACATTCCTCATCTGTCTCATAATCCAATTATGTTTCTTTCTTAAATAGGGAGATGGATTTTTAGGATCATATTTTTTTGGATTAGGCAATACAGCGGCAATCCAGGCTGCATCAGAAGCACTTAGATCTTTGGATGATTTTCCAAAATAATATTGTGCAGCAGCTTCCACCCCAAATACGCCACGCCCCATTTCAATGGAATTCAGGTATCTTTCAAGGATAATATCTTTACTCCATACTTTTTCAATGATAAAAGTATAGACTGCTTCCAGTCCTTTTCTCACCCAGCTTCTACCCTGCCAAAGAAATACATTTTTTGCAGTCTGTTGGGAAATGGTACTTCCTCCTCTTATTTTTTTGCCTTTCTCATTATATTTCATAGCTTTTTCGATCGCTGTATAATCGAAACCGTCATGAGCAAAGAATTTCTGGTCTTCAGAGGCGATTACAGCTTTTTTCACATTGCTTCCCATTTCGTCATAGGAAATATAATCCCTGTGCAGTTTTCCATATTCAAAAAGGCCACCTATTTGGGTAAGAGTAATTGGCGGATTAAAAAACCTGCCCCAGATAATAAACACTACATTCAGAACCAGAATGATGAAGATAAGCTGTTTAATTTTTTTCCACATAATTTTATAAAAAGGAAAGGCAAAAATAAGCAAATAGTATGAGTTTTACTGCAATTCTTTCATGTAAGTAAGCTGATAATCCGGTAAAAGTTCAGGATGGAAGATCTTAATATAATCTTTAAGAATAAGATCTGCTCTTACTACACCACTTTCAAAGAAATCATTAGCTTTCAGTTTTTCTTTTCCTGCGATCGTGTATATTTTTCCATTATTGAATACATTAAGTTTTCCGTAGAAAGGATTCATTCCAAGCATTTCTTTTTTTGAAGTGTGACTTCCTGCATTCACCCAATACTGAACGCTTCCTGCTTTGGCATATACTTCTTCAAAGCTCATTGTCAGTGCTTTTTCATCTTTGTTGTCCTTTATGACATAGTTGGCATTGGCATCCGAAATATAATGAGCGACAGAGGTATTTCCTCCGGGAAGATACCATACATCTCCGTACATTTCATTAGCAAGTACCACAGGCTTTTCTTTGGCCTTTGATGCAAGCTGCTTCAGATTATTATAATTTTTTTCAACTTCCTGGTATTTCGTTTCCGCTTCTTTTTCTTTTCCTAAAAACTCTCCGAAAAGTTTGATATAAGCTGTTTTTTCCAAAGGCTTCTGTTCCATGTATTCGTCCAGAAATATCACCTGGATGCCATTATTTTTCAAAAGCTCATAAGTATTGTCAAAACTGGCAATATGATTGGTAAAAATAGCATCGGGTTTCATGGAAATGATCTTTTCCACATCGTATTTTTGTTCGCTTCCTACATTCTGAATTTTTCCTTCTTTCAGTAGATTCTGGATTTTATCTGAATAAATATACTCCGGGCTGGAAACTCCTATGATTAAATTTTCTGCTCCAAGCTCTGAAATATACCCTGCCATACTTGCATTCAACAGGATTATTTTCTTGAATGGAGTTTGATTTTGTTTAAAATTATAAGTGAAATTCCCCGATTTCAGCTCCAAAGTACCATCATGCTCCTTAAACTGGGTACGGGCGGAGATATTTGTCCAGTCTGAGGACGAAATTTTTGATTCTCTTTTACAAGCTGTTAGCGCAAAAACCGTAAATAAAAGTAAAATTCTTTGTTTCATTTTTCAAAGAACGGAAAAAAGTGCTATATTTGCAAACCCTTAAACAACAAGGTAACACAAGGCCTCGTGGCGCAACTGAATAGCGCATCTGATTACGGCTCAGAAGGTTACAGGTTTGAATCCTGTCGAGGTCACCAACAGCCAAATAGCGCCAACTAAATACAGTTGGCGCCTTTTATTTTGCTTTTAGAACACCAAACAGTAGCTTATTTGAGCGTTTGAAATCTGACATTAAAACATCATCGTTATAAATTCATTTTCATTAGGTTCAGTTCAAAATCTACTAAAAAAATGCAGAAATACCTTAATAAATACTCTGGGAATGTATTAACAAACCCAGACTACATCTTTCCTCTTTATAAAATCACATCAAAAATAATACTATTATCATCAAAACTTCTCTCAAAATTATTAAATACATCAATTTCTCCCGATGAAATTTTTTCATAGTTTAATTCAAAATCGTCATTGATATAGTTTCGGGTTTTAATTAATTCATACCATTTTTGAGGTAAAACAAAATTATCATAATAGATATATTCCTGGAGTAAATTAGTAAAAACAAAATCTCCATCTGTAAAATACGTTAAAGAAAATATCGGCTCAAGAGTATAAGCATTTAGCCGCCTGTAAGAAGTGGAAACAATTTCCGGACAATTCTCTAAATAATTACACAATTTCTTCCTAATTTCTGATGGATAGATTCCATTTCGTTGAAAGTCTCTTATTGATGGAAATTCTTTATTATCCTTACCATTAAAGTGAATAACCTCTTCTTTAAAAAAGGAAATTCCTCTATAATTCCATGATATGTAATTCATGTTGTACTTTAAATTTAATATAAAATTATTTTTTAGGAGTAAATTTAATTATTTTACCTGGTTGACTTAATACGGGAAGTCCTTGAGCATTTGCTGGATAAACTCCTAAACGCCCACTGGGCCACGCAAATAATGTTGGTAATGATATACTTAAATGTACCAAAGTGGAATTTTATATAAAAATCAATTTTACTACTTATTTACTAATGAACTGTATTATAAAATAAACAATATTTTAGTTTTGTGTTTCAGTATATTCAGGTATATAATTGCATTAATCTAATAGAAACACTTGACAAAATGACTCTTTATCACTCCTTCTCAATTTGACCCAAATGAACCAAATCATCTATAAAAATGTTTGAAGATACGCTCGTATTGATAGCACAAACAACCAAATGGCGCTACTTGTCTTAAAGTAGCGCCATTTTTATATAACTTTGTCTATAAATTAAATTAAGGCAATACTCTACTTTAGGGTACCCATATTAAATCTATTTTTAAAAATTCATTGGGCATAGCCTTAGCCTGAACATTGACTCCATATCATTTCCTTACATTACATAATAAATATGTTAGGCACTATACAGAAACTTTCAGTTGTTCAACAAAATATGATGGTGTAAAGCCTGTCTGTTGTTTAAAAGCATTCACGAAAACCCTTGGCGTAACATACCCGCATTCTTCTGCAAGATAGGCAATCTTGTACTCTCTATATATTGGATTCTCGTAAAGCTTCTTAACGATATAATTGATCCGAAGTTCATTAATATAGCTCGTGAAGTTATGATTTCTCTGTACTTTAATGACCTCCGAAAGGTATTTTGTATTGGTAGCAAGATTATTGGCCATCCAGGTAAGACTCAGATCTTTCCGAAGATATTTTTCTGAATTTTCAAACTTTTCAAGCTTAAAAAGTAATGCTTTTAGTGTTTCATCGGTAATGGTTACAGAGGTTTTTATTTTACTATTTTTCTCAGATATAGGTTGTTCTATTGTACCATCTTCATTTTTAAAATGTATTTTAGCGATCAGATCTTCATATTTTTTATGGATAATCTTATCACTTCTTCTTCGATAGACCAACATAACTCCGGTTATAAGAAGAAGAGTAACAAAGGAAATAATGGCCATTGTTTTTATCTTTTTATCTCCACTGACTTTAGTTTCCGAGATCATTTTTTTTACAGGCGCCTCCACTGCTTCTTTTTCCACAGAATTAATACTATCATTCAATTTTGAAAAAAGATCAAGATATTTTTGAGACGTTGAGTTTTCTCCAATTGCAAGATAAGATTTTGCCAATACCATATACCCTACTCTTCGATTGTAAGGCATACTGTTCGACTTTTCCATAGCCAGCATATTCTCGCCGTATTCTATTGCTTTCTTATAATTTTTTTTCTCCTGATGAAACTCCTGAAGAGCCTGATACAAATCTATTTTTGTATCAAGATCTATTTTTCCTTTAACCAAACCCATTTGCTTTAGGGCTTCCATAAAATAGAACTCAGACTGATCTATATTCCGTCCTTTATTTCTTGAATCTCTGTAATGAATACCTAGATTCATATTTACAGATATCAACATATCAGTTTTTTGATCTAAAGGAATATCTTTACTTTTATCATCTATTTTCAAGATTTCTTCCCTACTTTTTTCCAAAGAATATAAGACCTTTTGATCTGAGCGTCCCTGATAATACGGAGCCATATTATAATAAACCAACGATGCCTGATAATGTCTTTCATCGCTTTCAGAAATCATGTTTGCATATCTCAGAGCGGTTTCATATTCCTTTATGCTTTCGTCATACAAACCCAGATTTTCATGCAATATGGCTCTCTTATTATATACAGTTGACAATGCTTTATAATCTTTCTGGTTAAGTGCCAAATATCTGGCTCTGTTTGATATTTCCAAAGCTTTTTTATAGTCATACCCATCAGAATAGATCAGCATTATGTTTTTTGTGACATTCAATTCTCCTTTTTCACATCCAGCAGCCCTAGCGAGGTCATTCGCCTTTTGAAACAATTCGAGAGCTTCTTTATTTTTCCCGTTCTTATTTAGAGAGGTTGCCTGGTCTATTATTTGCTCTATATTTTTATTTCCTGGACATAATATTTTTTTTCCATTGGCCATAGAAAGTGAAAAGAAAAGCAACAAAAAAGCCACCAAATACAATCTTTGAATATATCTGAAACTCTCTTTTTTTCTCGTAAAGATAAACCGAGAAGTTCCCAAAAATGATTTTCTAGCCATAAGAAAAGATTACAATTTATACTGAATTTCCATTTTTAAGAGTGTATTGATTGCTGCGCAGAGACTTTCAATTGTTCAACAAAATAGGATGGTTTGAAACCCATTTCTTTCTTGAAAGCATTCACAAAAACACGAATCCAGCATATTCGTATTCTCCAGCTTCATTCAGTCCTACATATCCTAAAGCTAAAGCTTTGGAACGGTAAAGATTAGCCATGGTTCTGCATGCTACAGGCCCAGCATCAATTTTTTCAAGCTATGTAGCAAGCTTGATAACTTCTTTATTTTAATTCTGCTTTTCATATATTTCTATGATACGGCGTCCACTTTTTAGAATACCCCATCGGTATCCAATCTTTTCAGATTCAGATTTCAAACTGAATAAAACTTTTTCTTTTTTACGCATCGGAGACATTGGTATTAAATCTTAGTTCCTCTAACTGGGCATCAATGTATTCTTTATTTAGAATCCTCTTGGCTTGCCCGTTGAGACTAAAGCTTATTAGCAAACAAAGTAGAAATGAAAGTAGAAACTTTGTCATAGACAATGTAATTTTTGCAATTATAACTTCTGCAAATTTAATCATATATACTTCTCAAAAACACAAATACCTACTTGAGATTATTTTAAATCCGCACAAATTCCTAAATATACATAAAACACTGATTTAAAATATTGAATATTTGTAAAATCGATAAAAAGTATATGAAACTTTCTGAATTATTCCTATGTGAGAGGAACTGCGGCAAGCACATATAATTTAGCTGCACAATTGGTACATTTAAGTATTATCAACTTCATTTTATATAAACATTTTTTTCCATTTGGTCATTGTATTTTTACTTAGCCCAAAATGTTCCGCTACCTGAAAGTTTTTCATTTTATTGCTTTTTTGATAATCCAGTATTCTTAAAATATCTGATTTGCTATAGGAACGAAGTTTTTGATTCATTTTATTGACTTCATAGTCTTTAGTTCCAAAAATTCTTTTATTAAGTTCCAATATATCTATAGCCGAGAGGCTTTTTTTTGTTAAAAATTTTTCACACTCCTCTTTTTTATGAGGGAACTTTTGATGAATAATGTCAGAATAGATTTTTATATAATCAGGCTGGTTTTTCTTTTTCATATCTATTTATTTTACAAATTTTTATCATATTTGGATTTCCATCGGCATAAAGTAGTATAGGGAATTCCATATTCATCAGTAACCTGACGTTTCGTCTTTTTCCCTGTATTAATTAATTCAAGAATAAAATCTATAATCTCTTGGGTGTAAATATTCTTCCTGAACTGAGGAAGATTGGAGGTTTTATTATTCTTATATAAATTGGCAGCAGGAGAATAAAGTATAAGATGCTGAGTATACAATCTGAAAAAATCATACTCAAGTAACTTGCTCCATCTCAGTAAAATATCTGTTGATAGACATTCCTGTAAGTACATTTCATTTATTTCAGCTTTTGTAGATTTCATGAATTTACAGATACGGGACAAGTCAGTTTTATTTTCCTGAACCCGAAGATGTATAAACTCTCCTATATGGATATTTTTAAAATTTGACCTCATTAGTAAAATTATTTTTAAAAGAAGAGAGAACCATAATGTATTCACTCTTAGGTTTTTAATTGACAGGCTCAGTTTCATTATTTGAAACAAGCAACAAAACTGAGCTTCCTATCAATTAAATTATGAAAACTTATATTTTTTAATCAGGACAGGTTTGTGTAGAAATACAATGCCAAGCCATGGATGAATCACCTTCTTTAAGGGTATACATCTTCATACATTTATTGATTGTATCATATACCATCATTCCTTCCACAAAATTAGCTGGTGGAATACCAATCGGATTTCCTGAAGCATCGAATACTACTTTGTTTGGTACAAAACCTTTGGTTTTAGCTTCTAATGCAATCCAGCCTCCTTTTCTTACCATTGGCCAGTTATCAGCATTTGTCCCTGCTCTGCCAAGCGCTGTAATTCCGACCTTAGTATCTAGGATGGTACCCGTCATAATGCCAGGTTTGTAACAGAATGGTGGAATACAAGCTGAAACAGACGCATTTTGAGAACTTCCTATCGCTTGCCCTGTATTGGCAATGGCTGGAATTCCGCTTGTATTTACAGTATTACCAAGGTTTTGGATAATCGGACCAGCTGTACCGGTATAACCGCTTCCTGTATTACCACCAGGCATCGAAGAATCTACTAAATTAGCTGCCGTAAATCCTCCTGTTCCTTCTATAGCATCAGGACAGCCGTCTCCATCCGAATCTAAATCCAGATAATCAGGAATGCCATCACCATCAGTATCACAGGATTTATGGGCTAATAGATTATAAGCAACGGCATCATTAGTACCAAAATTATTGCTCGTAAGCGTGATAGAAGTAACAAGATTATTTCCTACACCTCTCAAAAGTATCCACTGATCATTTACAGAACCTATTGAGGAAATAGCTCCGGTTACCGGATCGTAATTCATTACTGTTGAAGGCGTGGTTGGCATGAAGGACGTTGTCACATCTTTCATCAGTAGCCCATTTACATTTCCTCCGTTTATCTTTAAGGAATAACTGGCTGACGAAGATCCGTTTGAAAGACCATCCACATCCTGGATATAAAATACCAGTTCATTGGCAGGAACTCCAGGAGAAAAGCTATACGTTAAATTTACAGCATCATTGGTATGGGATTTTACAAATCTTTTAGTTGCTCCATTGCTGTCCGTATAAAAATGATTAAGGTTATCATTAAAAGTAGATGCAGTCTGCAGGGAACTACCTGGAGCTGCTACAGTCAGATTAGAAATTGTATTTCCCTTCCATGCGCCGTTTTCATTATCTGCATAATATCCTCCACAGTTTTCATTAAGATTGGATATACCATCATTATCGTTATCCAAATCGCACATGTCTGCAATTCCATCTCCATCTGAATCAGGACCATAACAAGGATTTGCTGCAAATGTAATATACTTTCCATCAGCAATATTCTGACTGTATACCCATTTTGCATTATTATTGGACATAGGATCAACTACTGTAACATTAGTCGTAAAAGCATTATCATCAGCAACCAGCATAACTACCATACCTGATGCAGTATTTAATGTGCTGCTATTATAAGCGGTAAGGTCTGCCTCAAAGAATAAATTTCCTGCATCAACATTTTTCTCCTGCGCTAGCCAGGTTCTTGCAATCCTTTTATAAGTTTTACCCCCAATAGCAATTTCTGTAGATGAAGTAACTGTATTCGCATCATCTCCTAAAAGAAAATACGTTTTATCATTGGCAAATCCTGAACGCGAAGCGTGTTGATTTGGATTTACAAAGTCATTGACAGTAGCAACAGTAAGTATCGTTCCAGCATTCGCACTCTTAGATACCTTCTGTTCCAACAATTCCATATCATCACGGGATACACCAAAGATATTATTGTTGTAAGTAGTATTAATTGCTCCATCCCATACTGTATTTCCGTCGGTATCCAAATAAGGATTGGTATTAATTTGTCCCAAGGTAATACCATACTTGATGGCAAGATAAGAATCTACTCTTCTACGCTCAATGTCTGATAGACTACCAGCTCCATATACAATAGTTTCACCAATATTCCCAGTAAACCCTGCATTATCACTACCATTTCCTGAAAAGCGAGTATCACCGAAAATATGTCCTCCAAATTGGTAGCCTACAGGAGAATAATTTGTAGCAGGCTCTATCGACTGTCCATTCAGACCCTTGCTTGTAGTTGTATTCGCATTTCTGAAATACATGATACTTGGTATGTTTGAAGCAAATCCTGGAAGTACTCCTGGATATTGTGTTCCCGCACCAAATGGCCTTCTTTCTAAATTCATTGCATTTGGGAAAATACCAAAAGCATCCCAATTAGCAGAACCAGTAGTAATATTGTCCATCCCAACACTAAATAATCTCGGGTTTCCTCCACCAGAGCCCAAGCCTTCCTTAGTAAAGGTAAATACATCAAAATCAAGGCTGGTCAATGTACGTACAGTATTATTTCCTAAGGTCTGAGTTCCTACTGTAAAATTGATTCCTGGGTTGAAGTTAAAATAAGTGGATGCTCCTGATACATACTTTGGTAAAGCATTGGTTCCCATTTGCGCAACTGTAGTTCCGTTCCAAAGGTCAGTCCATCCGGTTACATCTGTTCCTGGACCTGTATTGATAGCATTCTTATCAGCTCTGTACCAATAGGATAAATTATTGACAACTCCTCCAGGAGCATTTCCAAAACCGGCAAAAGTAAAGAACTGTCCGTTTCCTAGTGTCACATTTGCGGCGTTATATATAACTCCATTTACCGTCACTTCCGTTGTCATGGGAGTAAAGGTATCTGTTCCGTCAAAAGCAGCATCCGGAGACTGTACCAGATACAGATTTTTTACACTTTTTGGCCACGCTACAGTTACTGTTCCTACATTGTTGGTATTCTGTACTTTCCAGATAGACTCAAAACGATAGTTGGTTGCTCCATTAGTGCCTGCCGTATAAGACAGTGGTATGCTAAGATCTTGCTTCAGACCATTGTCTCCGGTAATCAGGAATTGAAGATCATTATTTAGATCTGTGATGTTCGTTGCATTGCTATTGGCAAAACCTGTAGTAGAAATAATAAGCTGCTGTCCTCCATTTGTACTTCCTGCCTGTTTTTGATGTAAGGTCGTGATATTGTCTCTTGCAATACCAAAGATATTATTGTTATATCCTGTATTATTTATTATATCCCATACCACATTACTTGTTGTGGAAAGATAATTTTCGTTTAGGGTCACACCATTCTTTACCGCAAGATAAGAGTTAATCCTTGATTGTTCATTGGCTGTCAGAGCACGTTTGAACCATATAACTTCCATAATATCTCCAGGGAAAGCACCAGCGGCATCCCATCCGGCATGTCCTACCCTTAAGTTTCGTCCATAGAGCTGGAATTTATTCGTATTATTAAAGGTTGTTGTTTCATATACACCATTTAACCCTAATTTTTTTTCACCTCCGGATGAGCTGGAAGATCCTCCATTAGTAGTAGAATTATTGGCTATTGCTGAAAATATATTCGGCGTTCCAATGTTAAATGTTGTAGAAAAATCCGTTGATGTAGTTACATTAAAAAATTCATAATGTCTTGGTTTTCCATTTGCAATAGAAGTTGCGGGCTCAGAAGCAAAAGTTGCATCATCATCAATCCCCGTAATACGTCCGGTTCCGGAAGAGACAGGTCTCACCGCTGAGAAGATTGAATAAGATGTATTCGGGAGTTCTCCATTCGTCGGATTTAATGCTGAGGTACTATTATAGAATAATTTTGAACCACTATATCCAGTAGTGTATGGATGGAAATTATGATTTCTGTCAGCTGGTGAAAGTGACCAGCTGCCTACTGCAGGAATATCATCCGCATTAATTGAATTATCTTTCCACGCTGTTGCTATATTTCCTGCATCATCGGATTTTATCCAGAAATCTGCTCCGGTAACACCGCCAACAACTGCATTTATAACATTTACATTCAGATCACTGAAGCTTGTACAGGTACCCGTAGTAACAGTCCATCTGAAAGTGTAAGATCCTACATTGTTAAGACCTGTAACATTGGTATTGTATGCTGATGGTGTTACAATCGCAGGATCAGTTGCCCCAGCAGGTTTTGACACCAGTGTCCATACACCTGTTGAACTGGCTCCGGGATTGTTACCGTTAAGAGTTGTCTCTGATGAACCTATCACCATCTGGGCAGATCCTGCGTTAGCTCCAACCTGGGTACTAACAAATATAGAGAACGTACCTTCCGGAGAAGTTCCTGAACAGGCATATTCCCTATCAAAAAACCTTGCATCTATACCTCCTCCATTAGGAACAGCTTTTATTTTAAAAACATATTCTCCCGGCTTATCAAGATTGCTTATCACGGTAGAAGTACTGGTAATAGTTCTGAGGTTGGAGCTTTCATAAACAGGATTGGCAGCTCCCGCAGGTTTGGAAATCACTGTAAAATCATATCTTCCCGTAAAATCCTGAAAATAACTGCTATTTACAACTCCCTGATATACGACAGGCAAAGGAATCGTTGCAGTTACCACACCAGACCCGGGGTAGCATACGGTGGTATTAGGTACAGCTACATTGGAACGGTTACCATCTGAAATATGAATGAAATAAGAATCAGTAGTATTGCAAGTACCATTTTGAATATTTATGCTAATTTTATAAGTACCTGCACGCCATCCTCCGGCAGGCGGAGTTACTACTATACTTCTACTCATTGTACCTGCTCCATTCAAAGTTAAGCCAGGGTTTCCTCCAGGTGGGGCAATACCAGTGTTACTGATTGCTGTAATTGTTGTTGCCGGATCTGAAGGATCTATTTTAAAGTAGACAGTGATAGGTGCTGTACTTCCTGCCATATTGCAATATACAGCACCACCGCTTCCTGTAAAAGAATAGTTCGCCATCTGTTCCGGATGGGCTGGATCTAGAAAGCTTATATGATTGGGCTGAGTGCCATTATAATTTAAAGTAATCTGAGGAGTTGTATATGTCCCATTGGCATTGGTAACCGTTATAGTGAACACGTAAGTTCCAATCGTATTTACTCCATTGAAGAAGATTGAATTACCCCTTAATTGAGAAAATGAAATGCTGCCTCCTGCAGGCTGACTGATAGCATTAACGGTAATTGCCGTGCCAAATGCCGGGTTTCCGGAAGAATTTGCTGTATTGGTAGCAAATATAGGAGAGGTTGTGCTAAAATTAATGTACCGATTGGTCTCCGTTGGCAGGTAGCATCTGTTATTGGTTGTAGGTAAACTGATTTGTGGATTAGGAATAAACCTTACAATAGCATCATCTTCATACCAACAACTAGGGTTGTTAATGGATGTAATCCTTAAGACCGCACGATATGCCGGATCAATATCATGATTGGCTTTTTTTGTCAAGGTCAAGGTAGGTGTTGCAGTCGTTGTTCCAGACATAGTTGCATTTGTGGTGGTGGTCTGATTAAAACTTTCTTTGTTAAAAATGTTATAATATGTCCAAGATGCTGTATACCCTGTTGGTATTACTGCATTTAGAGTTGCCACACCAGTAACGGCAGAAACATTGGTAATATCCGGACCTGCTGTGAAGGAAGACACATCACCCGGTGCTGTAACTGTTACCTGCGATGTTGCCGTACCAACAGTACAGTTTTGTGCAATCTGAAATACATAATTACCGGGAGATGTCATCCCTGTAACATTGGTATTATAACCAGACGGATTTGCGATGACCGGATTGGGTGCACCCGCAGGCTTAGATACCAGTGTCCAGGTTGGGTTTCCTGAAGTATTTCCCCCCGGACTTCCTGAGAGACTGGCTGATGTACCACATATGGTGACGTTGGCTCCTGCATTTACACTGCAGTTTTGTGCCCTGGTTATCATATTACCCAAAATGAGCAATATGAAAAAAAGGATAGTCTGTTTTTTCATGGTTTAATATTTTTAATCCAGTGTCATTTTAGGAAAGTCGATAGTAATAGATACTTGTTCATAAGCAATCGTGCTTATAAAAACCGGAACTAATAAAATTGTATTTTTTTTCATTTGTTTAGAGAAATATGAATTTTTGATTAAAAATGAATTATGTAAAAAGTCCTATTTAAGGCTTCCAAAAAGTCCATACTTTACCATTATACACTGCCAGCTGTCGTTTCGTAGTATCATAAACCATTAATCCCGCTGCAGGATTTATAATGTTAAGGTGCGGGCTGCCCACCTTAGGTAAAATCATGGCTTTATCTGTTGCTTCCAAAACAAGTATACCAGCTGTTGAAGAAGGAATTCCTATACTTGTCTTTGCTGTTATTTTCTCTTGTTTATCAGCTCCCTGTATGCTTAGATCTGCAACGCCAATTGTTGCAGATGTTCCATCATCCTCACTCAGGTTGACCCATTGGGAGTTGTTTTTAAGATATTTGACTTTATGATCTGTGGTATCATAAATAACGGTTCCTTCAGAGGTTACTCCGGATTTGTTTTCAATATAGGGAAGGATAAACCCTCTGTTTTCAGCAGAAGAGAACTCTAATGATACAGAAGTATTGGTTGTACTTTCTTTTCCGATTGCCACCTGTGATTTTACAGTATAAATCACTAAAAAGGCGATTACCCGTGATATTTTTTTCATTATATTTTTGTTTGATTTTTTAAATGACAGTACCTGTCCGCACCGGATATTTCCGTCGAATATGTATGAATCACGTTTAAACTTTTCTTCAACGAAGGTTACCTTAAACGTATTTCTGAAATATATTAGGAACACTTGGTGGCGGACGCTGGTAGTTTCGGAAGAAATTGAAATTGCAGAACCAGTGGCTCTTGTAAGTATTTTTAAAGCAGATATCTGATAAACAAATTAAAACAGGAAAATAATTTTCCGGTTTTATCAGTTCTTTCTTATTTTGATCAGGGCTTATAATTTGCTTTTGCCTGCCTGAACATATCAATAAAAATGTACCTGATGTTGGGGCTTTATTGAAAAAAAAATCAGCTTTGGAAGATTTACGGGCAGTGGAAATATTAAACTTTTTTTCTCTCTTTTTTTTGCTGTGTGCAATGATTCCTTTTTTTCTAAACCTGTATAATTTCTTTTTTTCAATACCGGAAATATTCACATTTTCTATTCCTGTAATGACGGTACCCTCTGCAATAAATATTATGTCTGTTTGTCCCTGATTACCTGATGAAGTTTCCTGCTTGCACGCGGAAACACCTTTTGTTGTCTGAAGAGTACAAAATAACAGTATAAACAAAAGAAATCTTCTCTCTTTCAAGAATACAAGAGAGAAGATTTTAATCATCATGTTATTTTTAGAATCGGTTATCATTTGATGCAATATTATCACTACATGAAAACCTTCACAAGCTTAACAAAGGAACAATTCCGAAAATTTCATGTGTAATCAAGCTTCTTTTACAAATATGCACTACTGATTATCAACCAATTAAACTTCATACAGTATTTATATGAAGCTTAGTATATCCATAGTAATCTATTTGGTTAAATTTGTGAAAATTGAATGTTAAATTTGCTCAATTAATTCTTTTTTTAAAGTTAACATATAATCATGAAGAACTTTTATTATCTCATTCTCGTTCTATTTTCCTTTCAACTTGTATATGCTCAAAATAATTTTCTCACAAAGGAGCAAATTGATAGTACATATAAAACCAACGAAATGGTTTATCCAGACGATGAAGAGGATGTTAAAAAATTAGAAGAGTTAATTAAAGCTTCTCAGGAAATCAATTATAAAAAGGGAGTGATTGTTGGTAAAATGAACTTACTCTCCTTTTTAGATTACCATTCAGATTATAAGGGAATGCTTAAACTCATCCGTGAATTAGAAGCATTAGGATTAGGAAACAACCATCAGCAACTTACCAGACTTTATATGAATAAATCATTTGCAAATGATGCGCTAGGTATAGAAAGAGAAGCGCGTCAGGATTTAAGGGAGGCCTTGGTGCATGCTAAAAAGATAGGAGGAGACAAGGGACACATAGAAGTTTCATATGTATATAATGCCACTGCAACATTTTTCAATGATAAATCTCCTGATTCTGTATTTTATTATCAGAAAAAAGAACTGAATGAACTTGTACAAATAAGTAACAAAAATTCAAAAAAAGTACAGATGTCCATTGCACTCAATAAACTCAATATTGGAAAATCTTATCTGGTTTTGAAACCACAGCAACTGGATCTGGCAGAACCTTATTTTATGGATGCTTATAATTATAAAACTACACATCCTGATATTTTTGAAGAACTCGATTTACCAATATTGTGTGGTGTTGCTCATTTTTATTCTTATAAGAAAGATTATAACAAGTCACTTGAAATTTTAAACGAAGTTTTGCAAAGGGAAAAAACAAAGAACAGTCCTTCTTACAGATCTTATGCTTATTCGGTTCTTACAGATGTTTATGAAGGTTTGGGAAACTCAAAAGAGCAGGCTAAATATGCAAAATTATATGCATCATTAAATGATAGCATCAACCGGGTTGCCAAAAAAGAGGTAAGTCAACAATTTGACAAACTGGTCACAAATGTTGAAACTAAAAAGGAAAAAGAGTACAGTTCTAATTTAAAAATGATACTTATAGCTACCGGTTGTTTTATTTTAATTTTATCGTTGATCACTTGGTTTTCTTGGAAAAGAAAAAATAAAATCATTCACAAAAAATATGAAGATCTTATTACTAAAGTAAGTACAGAACAAACACAGCAGAAATTAAAATTACAAGACAGCGTTAAAAATAATGAAACAAAGTCATTGGTAATAATTACTGATAATACAACGAGAGCACTTCTCTTTAAACTTGAAAAATTCGAAACTTCAGAGAAATACCTTCGGAAAGATCTCAGTCTTACATGGATGGCTAACAATCTGAATACTAATACAAAATATCTTTCAGAAATTATTAAAATATACAGGGATCATAATTTTACCAGCTATATCAATGAACACCGTATCAACTATATTATTAAAAAACTCTATGAAAATCCGGTTTACAGAGAATACAAAATAGCTTATCTTTCTGAAGAGTGCGGATATTCAACCCCAAGAGTATTTGTTAACGCCTTTAAAAAAGAAACAGGTTTTACACCATCATATTTTATAGAACAGCTAAAATCTTCATAACCTTTACAAACATATAAGAGACCTTTATGTTTAATTTGGTAATGATATACCTAAATGTACCAGATTGGAATTTTATAAAAAATCAATTTTACTACTTATTTACTAATGAACTGTATTATAAAATAAGCGATATTTTAGTTTTGTGTTTTAGTACATTCAGGTATATAATTGCATTATTTTTTTCTGATGACTTAAAAAATCTTCTGAGTTTAGGTTTTGGTTATGATATAGTTATACGTGTCAGCTAGTTTTTATTAAAGAGTTTGTATCATACTATGTAAATTTCTTCTATAGAATCTGAAATTAATTCATCTGTACAATTGATACATTTAAGTATATTATCACCTCTTTTTTATATTCCAATATCTGGTTAACAGAATTATCTTTTATTCAACATGAAATATTGTTATCATAAAAATACCTTAATATAAAATCGTTCGTCCATCAAGCCTAAGAACCTCATCTTCTGCCATTTTCTTAATCGTCCGTATTACTGTTTCGACACGCAAACCCGTTAAATTGGCTATTTGTTGCCTGGTGAGCGGAACTGGGTAAGAATAGGGGGTTTGTTTTATTGAACTTTCCTTATAATAATCCATTAACGATTTTATTTTCGACGCCGGATCAATGGCTGAATTGTTAAACAGCATCACATATTTGTAGAAAAGACGATCTGAAAGATAACGGAAAATCGTAAACATCAATTCCGTATTTGTACTCAGCATGCTCAGAAAATTGGATTTTGGTAATTTCAGGATCCGGCAGTCAGTTTTTGCAATGGCATTCATGGGATAGTTTTTATTCCCAAACAGTAAAGATTCTCCAAAGCTTTGACCCTCTGAGAGGATATTCAGGGTAAACTCCTTTCCATCCTCATGGTAATTGTTCAGTTCTACTGTCCCCTTAACAATCTGGAAATAATATTGAGGAATATTTCCCATTTCATAAATAATTTCCTTTGCGGGATAATCCTCGTAAACTGCTCCATTTTCGAGCAAAAGATTTTCATCGATGATCATATTATCTATATTTTGTTATGGTTCCGAATGAATATCTCAGTAAAAATTGACAATATCTTTACATGCAAATTTTAGACCACTCACATATAAAAATGATCTTCAAACGATGCTCCAAGAAACAAGTAGGCATCTATTCTCAACCTTAAAACTACTATAACGGATTAGATTCATCAAAAAATTATTTCTGACTGTTTTGTTTTTTTGGAGGAACCTTTCCAATCCTTTCATAAAATTTATGGAGCTCATCAAGTTCTTCCTCTGTAAGGTCTTCGATATCAACTATGTTATCACTTGCCTGCTCATGGCTTGCAATCAGTTCATTGAGTTTTATCTGGATTGCTTTTGAATCTTTATTTTGTGCTTTCTGGATTAAAAATACCATCAGAAAAGTGATAATGGTAGTGCCTGTATTAATAACCATTTGCCAGACTTCTGAAAATTTAAACATCGGTCCGGTGGCTGCCCAAATGATTACTAATAAACTTGCTCCAATAAAAGCACCCGCACTGCCTGTAAAGCAAACAGCCCAATCCGCAAACCGGTCAAATAGATTCTTTTTCATAATGCTAAAATTTCTTCTAATGTATTGATCTGTTCATTATCGATTTATGAGCCAGATCATATCCAAGTATAAATGGTCCTAGAATTGCAGCAATTAGGATTATCACACTAAATCTAATATTATGGCAACCAAAACAGTATCAAAGAAAACAACAACAAAAACACCTGCAAAATCAGGAAAAACACCAGCTAAAAAAAATGCTTCTAAAGGATTGAAAGATCTATTTGAAGAAGGGTTAAAAGACATCTATTGGGCAGAAAAGGCTTTGGTAAAAAGCTTACCCAAAATGCATAAAAATGCAACAGATAAAAAGCTCAAACTCGCTATTGAAAATCACCTGCTGGAAACTGAAGTTCATGTAAAGAGACTTGAGGAATGTTTTAAATCGCTAAAAAAGAAGGCTCAGGCAAAAAAATGTGATGCCATGCAGGGGCTTCTTGATGAGGGGAAAAGCATCATGGAAGAAACTGAACCTGGTACGGTGAGGGATGCAGGGATCATAGCCGCTGCGCAGAAAGTCGAACACTATGAAATTTCGACGTATGGGACACTTGCTGCCTATGCAAAAGTTCTTAAGGAAAATATATGTCTAAAAAATCTTTTAGCAACCCTAAATGAAGAAAAGAAATGTGATAAGTTACTGAGTAAAATTGCAGACATTGGACTCAATAGCAAAGCTTTGTAGTAATTACTTATAAATAAAGCTGTTATTGATTTCTGAGATGGTACATTAACTAAAACCCTCCAACTAAGGAGGGTATGGTTGTAGAGATTGATCTACAACTATTATGATATAACAAAAGTAGTATTCAAGATGGCATCAACTTATGATTATAGTCACAAAGAATTCACAATTTGACAATATCCATTTTGATGCACTTATTAAAAGCTGCATAGATTAATCTCGGCAGCTTTTAATAAGAGGTATTGTTACCTATCACTCTCCTATTAAATCCTGACTGCTCGCATTTTATTCTTTGATATTCTGTTGTACAATACAAAATGAATTGCCTTCAGGATCCTGAAGAACAACATAGTCGGCATCCTTTTCATAATTCCATCCCTTTATTTTTGAAGCACCAATACTAAGAAGCCGTTCCACCTCTTTATTCTGGTTATCGGTTTTTAAATCCATGTCTGCATTTTTTAAATAACTGCATAAATATTCCTGTCAAAATATTTTTTTGACCTGCTCCTTCTCATCTTCTTTAAAACAAAATAATTATGCTTCGTCTTTGGTATTTTTGACAAGACCTATCCCGGAAAAAAAGAATATCAGTCCGAGAACCCCGATTACACCTAATGTTGTATAAGCCGAGCTTTTATTAATCAATTCATATCCTGTATAAATCAAACCTGCGATTCCTAAAACAGTCAGTATTGTTCCAAATGTGCGTTTAACGTTCATAACAGTATTTTTTTATGTTAAATAATAGTATTCTATAATTTTATCAGTTAATTACTGATATCTTTTTTAGATTATCAACACAGCATTAAAACAGTTTTCAAGCATTAAGGTAAACTGTAACACGAGGTAAAAAAACTATACCCGAACTTTAGGGATAAAAATATTTCCTTTCCCTATCTTTTTAATTTGTTACTACTATCACGTGATTAATATCCCAGCGGTTAAAAAAATTGCAAAAATTAAGCCGTTTGGATAAAAATATTCATTGATTGATCGAGAAAATAATTTTACGAACGTTATAAATAAATTAGACTTTCCTAGAATGACTGTCTCCAATTTTTGAATTCAAAACTACAAATACTTAAAATGAGAGGGTACTGACATTCTATAGAATATAATTTTAGTTGCGCCTGGAATTATGGTTGCATATCAATAATACGGTTTACTTCTTTTATTTTAGTGGCCTCCATAATAATTCTGTAGCTTTAAAATATCTTTGCCAATAAAAATCCTGTCACTAAAGCGGCAACAGCTGCGATTACAATCTTTTGATAATCTGTTTTACTATTGTTTACTTCCATATTCAGTCTTACATTTTCCTGCTGTAAAGATTCCATTCCAGCTTTAAGCTTTCACTCCACCGAAAGAGTATCTTCCCTTAAGGTAAATAAGATTAACGGTTGCATTAAGTTTTAATGCATTACTAAACAGCCCAAGTACCGATCCTGGAGAATAAATCTGATAAATAGGATCATTTCCCTGCATGTTCTTCCTCAAATTAAATGAAAAATCACATCATAGTATCTAGTATTTAAACTATTCATTGCAGCCGCTTCCCAACTTTTAAAACCAAATCAATCAGAACGTTAAAATTCGTTAATTTCAACTAGTATATAATAATTATTCATGAGATTTGTTGTGAACATAAAATATATTAGTATGAAAAATTTAAAAAAGCTTAAAAAAGCAGAATTAAAAACAATTGTTGGCGGAGCAGATTGTACCAGACTATGTTTTATCAATGATAAACTAACATGCGTTCCGTACAGTTCATGTGGTGGCCCTGGACTTGAGCCATAAAAAAATTAATAACCTGTTTTTCAAATACATATTTTCAGGCTATTTTCAATACTCGTAAAATATCTGAAAAACAGGTTATCTTATACCTTTAAATAACTCAGTCATTTTGATTTTTCCATTATCTTTTTTTATAACGTACCAATGTGTATTATTCCCAATTAACCCCGCCTACTTATTTGAAAATTACCAGCTATTGACACCATCCTGCAATGCCTTTTCGTAATTTTCCCTGTCAAAAGAATATAACTCCTGTGCTTTATGCGCCCCACCCTTTCGAAGCTCGTTTAATTTTTTCAGAATACCCATATTCTTGATCTTTCTATAAAAATTACCACGGTTAAGATCTCTGCCCAATATCGTTTCATACAACTTTTGCAGCTCAGTCATCGTAAATTTCTCCGGTAACAGATTATACCCTATAGGTTTATAGGTGATGCGCTCTCTAAGGGTCAGGAGCGCTTTCTGGATAATTTCCTTATGGTCCATTGTAATAGGATATCTGTCAAGATTGTTGACATCCAGCCAGTCAAATTCTTCACTCATTTCATCTGCTTTGGGAGAAACATTATGGTAATTGACCAGTGCATAATACCCAATGGAAACAAATCTCTGTTTATGCCACAGGCTGTCTTCATAATCAGCAAAAGAGTCTTCGCTTCTGCCATACTTTCCGAATACCGCAAACTCCTCCAGAAATATATCGGACACCCCTGCACGCTCGGACAGAATTCTCACAGCCGCATCATCAATATTCTCTTTCTTTTTAAGATAACCACCAGGAAGAAACCACTGCTGATTAAACTTCATTTTGATCGCAAGTACCTTAAGCTCATTTTCGCTAAAGCCAAAAATGACCGTATCGATGGAAATATGTGGTAAATATAATTGATAGGACTCAGCTGATTTCTCTATGATCTGCTTATGGGGACTCATGCTTATTTTCTATTGTTTGGTTGCAACAAATTTAAGGTCATATTCAGGAAGAACCAAAATTTACACTTCCAGATTGTTTTTTTGGGTAATGTTCAGTTCAGGATTTCTTAACATTCCCTAAACTTCCCAGTCTATTTCACAATAAAACACTTTTTTATTTATCTAATAATCAAACAAATACATAAATATTAATTTTTCGCAACATTCCATTTGGTTGTATCAAAAAAAGAATGTAATATTAGTTGCTTCTTTAAGAAGCAACTAATATTTATCAGGAAATATTGGATCCTATACCATATAATGATACCGTATCCGTGATTCGATAACTCTCTGCACGATTAAAACCACAAAAAACAGATTAATTGATAATTATGAAAAATCTAAAATTTACAATTTCCGCTTTGGGACTGATGTTTTCCTTCAGTACTGCGCTCGGGCAGCAGACCGATAGCCTGGCAGCGAAAAATGCCGTGAATACAGCTATAAAAGGTGCAGAAGGTGTAAAGACTGTTACCTCCAAAGAAGACAACAACAGGAACGTCATGTTAAACGCGGCCAATAACACAAGTCCCAGAGACGTAAATATCGGTCTGCCATCAACCGTCGGAGGAATTACAATTCTTGAAAACGACCTTCCTGTGGTTTATTTTTTCTGGCCGGAACTGCCCAATAAAACATGGAGACAGAGTGTGGGCCTTGAAAAAACCGGACTTCTGAAAATGGATCAGCTGGCAAATACAATGGGAGATCTTGGTTTCGCGGTAAATTCATACGCGCAGACGGGAACCAAAGATTTCAAACTGAAAGGAAAGCTTACTACGAGCACCTTTGGTTGGCTGCAGGGCGATGTAAATGCATCAGGACCGATTTCTAAAAACGGCTGGAGCTATACAGTCGGAGCGTTCGCAAATTATGATCCGAGCACCTATAAACTGGGGTTTGCAAGAAATGCCGATGAAACAAAGATTTTCAGGGTCGGCGCCACTAAATATTTCGATAACGATAAGGGCAAAATCTCCATCTTATATAAATATGCGGATTCTTACAGCATCACCAATTATGCGGTTTTTCAATATGGAGAAAACGGAAAAGTAACGGAGCTCGATAATTTCAAAATCGGGAGGGATTCCTATGTGGTAAGAGATGGACAGATGAAAGTCAAAGATATCCTCACGGGCGAATCTTATTGGGCGTCCATGAGTGGCAAAGATAACAGGTCAACCTCCCACAACATTGATATCTTTGGTAATTATCTTTTGAACAGTGGCTGGAATTTCAGATTCTCCACAAGAGCCCATTTTTCAAAAGCTAAAATGTCCAATATGATTCCTTTAAGCATTTTCAATGCCGATCCTTCTGCAGGATATACTTTGGCTTCCAGTGGTCAGGCTTATTCGGGACAGGTAGGAACTATTCTGGGAATGTATACGCCGGAAACCCCTATTACAAATATCGCAGGCCGCTTTTCGTTGAATAAACAGGTCGGAAATCATAACGTGACTTTCGGTGTATTGGAACAGTATTATCACGTTGACAAATTCACGTCCAATCGTTCTTTCTTCTTCCAGACTGTTGAGCCGCAGCCTCAGCGATTGATCGGCCCAAATACCGATGCTGACGGGTTCTATAACTACAATGCAGGAGGCGAATATCACAGCGGAACAGAGAACAAACTTTCTCTGTATGGTACCGATGAATGGAAAGTTACCGACAATTTTAATCTGAGTTACGGTTTGCATCTGAGAAATCATATCCTAGATGGAGAATACTCTTTGACTCCCAGAACGATTGGGTTCAGTTTCACGGACCCTGGTCAGTTTAATCACATCAGTCAAAATTTCTTCCAGATTGCAGGAAGTTTGAATGCGACTTACAACATTACCAAAAATTTCGGAGTTTTAGCCAACTTCTTATACACAGAAGAAAACAGAAGATTGGAAAGTTACTCTCAGGCTTTTGAACCTAATACCAATAAAATTAAAAGCCCATTGGGAGCAATTGGAATTTTCTGGAATACAGACTGGATCCAGTTAATTTCCCAGGCAACCTATCTGAAAAAAAATAATAACCTTAACAGGTACAACCTGGTCAATCCTGCCAATAGTTCTGAGGCACAGACCACGACCGTTTATTACGATATCCAGACATTGGGCTGGACCACAGACTTTGTTTTAAAGCCTTTCAAAGGATTTAATCTTCATTACCTGATTACATTGCAGAACCCGGTGTATAAGAAATTTAATTTCAATGCTTTCGGAAAAGATTACAATTACAGCGACAATAATGTTCTGGGGGTGGCCAAAACGCTGATGGAAATCGACCCAAGCTACTCGACCGGCAAATGGAGGTTCTGGGCGAGTTTCAGGTATTTCTCAAAACAGTATGCGAATCTGACCAATGCACTATATTTTGCGCCGAGATGGGAAACTTTCGGTGGTGTAAATTATACGGTTAACAAAAACATCAATGTAGGTGCAACGGTTATCAACTTCCTGAACCAGAGAGGGGCAAGCGGAACCATCAATGGTGCCGAACTGATTACAGATGCAAGCCCGTATTACGGAAAACTACTGACAGGAACGTATATTATGCCATTGACAGGTCAATTCTCAGTAAACTTTAATTTCTAAATTGTAAACAATGAAAAGAACGGTTTTAAATGTTGCTGCATTATTTTTAGGAGTAACAGCATTTGCACAGAATATTCAGACAGTAACAAATTCTAAAGGTCCTGTTTTAGGGTATTCCGCAGATTCAGGTGTAAAAATTCTTACAATTGGTGGAAATAAATTCAAAGATTTAAACAGAAACGGAAAACTTGACAAATACGAAGACTGGAGACTTCCCGTTGACGAAAGAGCAAAAGATTTAGCATCAAAAATGACGGTCGAACAGATTGCAGGTTTAATGCTGTACAGCGGCCACCAATCTGTTCCTGCACCTGCAGACGGTTTCCGGGCAGGAAAATATAACGGAATGCTGTATAAAGAAAGCGGTGCAAAAGCCTCTGATTTAACAGACCAGCAAAAGAAATTTTTAAAAGAAGACTACCTTCGTCATGTTTTGGTAACAACCGTTGAATCTCCTGAAATTGCAGCACAATGGAGCAACAATATTCAGGCTTATATAGAAGGTCTGGGATTGGGAATTCCAGCCAACAACAGTACAGACCCGAGACATTCTGCAACCGTAACGGCTGAGTTTAATGAAGGAGCAGGCGGACAAATTTCTCTTTGGCCGGATGGCTTAGCAATGGGTGCAACTTTCGACCCGGAATTGGTTAGAAAATTCGGGAACATCGCAGCTCAGGAATACAGAGCATTGGGGATTTCAACGGCCCTATCACCTCAAATCGACCTGGGAACAGAACCGCGTTGGTACAGAATCGCTTATGTTTTCTCTGAAAGTCCGGAACTGACAGCAGATTTAGGAAGAGGTTATATTGATGGATTCCAGACAACTAGCAGAAGCAAAAACGGTTGGGGTAACAAAAGTGTAAATGCGATGGTAAAACATTGGCCGGGAGGAGGTCCTGAAGAAGGCGGTCGTGACGGCCACTGGGCGATGGGGAAATTTGCTGTTTATCCGGGAAATAATTTCCAGAATCACGTAAAACCTTTTACGGAAGGTGCTTTCAAATTAAGCGGAGGAACAAAAGAAGCTTCTGCGGTAATGCCTTATTATACAATCAGCTTTAACCAGGATACGAAAAACGGAGAAAATGTCGGAAACGGTTACAGTAAATATCTGATCACAGATTTACTTCGTGGAAAATACAAATATGATGGCGTGGTGTGTACCGACTGGTTAATTACAGCAGACGAACCAAAAACTCCGGGAGGATTTGCCGGAAAACCCTGGGGTGCCGAGAAATTATCAATCGCTGAACGTCACTACAAGGTCTTGGAAGCGGGTGTTGATCAGTTTGGAGGAAATAATGATAAAGGACCCGTTTTGGAAGCGTATCAGATGGGAATGAAAGAGTACGGTGAAAAAGCATACCGTGCAAAATTTGAGCAGTCTGCCGTTCGTTTGCTGAGAAATTTCTTCAGAACAGGATTGTTTGAAAATCCTTACGTTAATGTTGAAGAAACTAGGAAAATCGTTGGCAATCCTGAGTTTATGAAGGCGGGTTACGAAGCGCAGGTTAAATCGATTGTGATGCTGAAAAATAAAGGAAGTGTTCTTCCTATCAAAGAAAGAAAAACGGTTTACATTCCAAAGCGATATTCTCCCGCAACATTCAATTGGTGGGGAATTTACACAGCCCCGTCTCTGGACTATCCCGTGGATATCGAAAAAGTCAAAAAACATTATAATGTAACCGAAGACCCTACAAAGGCGGATTTCGCACTGGTTTTTGTGAAAAGCCCGCACAGTGAAGAGGGCGGTTACAGCGATATCGATGCCGCAGAAGGCGGAAACGGGTATCTTCCGATTTCTCTTCAGTATCAGACTTACACAGCGACAGAAGCCCGTGAAAAAAGTATTGCGGCAGGCGACCCCGTTGTAGCCCCAAATGTACACGACAGAACATTTAAAAATAAAATTTCAACGGCCACCAATTTCACTGATTTACTGACGATTGAAAACACCTATAAGGCAATGAACGGAAAACCTGTCATTGTTTCTGTAACAGCTTCAAAACCGATGATCTTCAACGAATTTGAAAAGCACGCTGATGCGATTCTGATGAACTTCAATGTCTCCAATCAGGCGGTTGTGGATATCGTAACCGGAAAATATGAGCCTTCGGGACTGCTTCCTCTTCAGATGCCTGCAAATATGGCAACTGTTGAAAGGCAGAAAGAGGATGTTCCTTACGATATGGAAACACACAAGGACTCCGAAGGTCATAACTACGATTTCGGATACGGAATGAACTGGTCCGGCGTAATTAAAGATGCCAGAACTCAAAAATATCATAAGTAATAGTTCATTAAAAAATTAGTTAATTGATGTCTTGAGACCGGGCATTATGTTCGGTCTCATTTCTTTAACAGTAATTATTTGGGGAGCTTTATCCGCCTTCCACTCCCAATCTTTTTTGCAATACAATTCCAGTTTAAACAGAACTCGAAGATCAGGCAAAAAAGGATTTCCGTTCAAGTCGGGCTGCGAGAAATCCTATGTTAAAGCCAACATAGTCTTTGTCATTCCGTAGGTATCTCAACAATGATATTTGAAATACTGAGCTTAGATTCCTATGGAATGACAAACTAACTACAAAGTTTAAGAACTAAAAATCAAAACAATTTAAAAAAATGAAAAAATTAATCATATCAAGTTTATTTCTTGCAGGTTTAACAACCATCAACGCTCAAAAATCAATTCCATTATACAAAGGAAAAGCGCCGGGAACAGAAAACTGGACACAAAAAGAAGCACAGCAATTCAATGAATTGTTTAAAACGGAAGTTGTTTTCAATGTTTCACAACCTTCAATGCTAGTCTTTGAAGCTGATAAAGCAAAAGCCAACGGAACAGTTATCGTTGTTGCTCCAGGTGGTGGTTTTCAAAGTTTATCCATCAACAGAGAAGGAATTGATGTTGCCAAAAAATTAGCAGAAAACGGAATTACTGCAATCGTTTTAAAATACCGATTACTGGAAACAAAATCCAACGACCCGGCAAAAGAAATGATGGAAGGTATCAAAGACAGAAAAGCATTTGACGCAAAAACAGCTCCAATCAAAGTAATGGCTGGAGACGACATCAAGACGGCCATTTCCTACATCAGAACCCACGCAAAAGAATTAAATATCAATCCTGAAAAACTGGGTGTTATCGGTTTTTCAGCGGGTGCAAGTGTGATTTTGGAAAGTGTTCTTCACAGCAAAGATGCTTCAACGTTACCCAACTTCGCAGCTTCGATTTACGGCGGGCCAAGTCAGGATATTTTAGATACACAGATTCCTTCAACGCCGTTACCATTGTTTATTTGTGCCGCAAGTGATGACCAATTAAAACTGGCTCCAAAATCAGTTTTATTATACAACAAATGGATGGAAGCAGGACAGCCAACTGAACTTCACATCTACGAAAAAGGTGGTCACGGTTTCGGAATGGGGAAACAAAATCTTCCTGTTGATAAATGGTCGGATGTCTATTTGGATTGGTTGAAATTCCACAAGTTTTTATAATTAATCATTGATGAAAACAATATTGGTAAGTGTATTATCCGTATTTGCAGGAGTGTCATTGTTTGCTCAGACGACTTCCGCACTTCCGGGAATGGACAAATTTGTAAAGCCTAGATACAGAGTCATCGTCGACAATGATTTCAGTGGCGACCCGGATGGCTTGTTTCAGCTCGTTCATCAGATTCTTTCACCTTCCACAGAAATCAAAGGAATTATCGGTTCCCATTTAAAACCGGGGGATCCGTTTGATTCATCAAAAGTTACTGCTGAAAATGCAGTGAAGAAAGTCAACGAAACGTTGGAAGTAATGAATTTGAAAAACAGATTTTCAGTTTTCCAAGGTTCAAATGATCAGCTGAAAGACTTGAAAACGCCAAACATTTCCGAAGGTGCAAAAGCAATTGTTGCAGAAGCAATGAAAGCGGATGAGAAAAATCCTTTGTTTGTGGTTTGTGGCGCAGGTTTGACGGAAGTGGCAAGTGCCTATTTAATGGAACCAAAAATCGCTGACAAAATTATTGTCGTTTGGATTGGCGGTCCGGAATATCCTGATTTAGCAACCCCTCCTCCCGGTTACACGCCTTTGGAATACAATCTCGGAATCGACATCAGAGCAGCACAGGTTGTTTTTAACGAATCAAATCTTAATATCTGGCAGATTCCGAGGAATGCTTACCGACAAGCTTTGATGTCATATGGAGAACTTGTGACCAAAGTGAAGCCTGAAGGAAAAACAGGAGCTTATCTTACCAAGAAAATCGAAGATTTAATGGAAAGAACGCAGAAATTCAATCTGTTAATTGGTGAAACTTATATTATGGGGGACAGTCCGTTGGTGTTATTTACAGCTTTACAGTCTTCGTTTGAAGCTGATTCGTCTTCAAGTTCGTATGTCGTCAAAAATGCTCCAAAAATTAATGATAACGGACTTTACGAATACAATCCTAAAGGAAGAAACATCAGAGTGTACACGCAACTTGATACACGAATGATGTTCGCAGATTTCTATACAAAAATTAAAATGTTCAATACTAAAAGATAAAAATTATGAAGAAGAATGTATCTACATTGATCAGACTTTCTCAGAAAGCAAAATATTCAGGTTTATTCCTGGCTTTATTCGCAGCATCACCTTATGCAAAAGCTCAAAATAACAATCTAACCGTAACAGTTGACGGAAAAACATTTAAAGATTCCAACAAAAACGGAAAATTAGATATTTGGGAAGACACAAGGCTTTCGGTGGACAAAAGAATTGACGCCATCATCAAACAAATGACCAACGAAGAAAAAGTAAACCTTCTGATTGGAACAGGAATGCCCGGAATTGAAGTTCTGACAGGACCTGTCGGAGACTCAAAGCAAGGTTTGGTTCCCGGTGCAGCAGGTGGAACAGCTAATTTCGACAGATTCGGAATTCCCGCTACCATTGTGGCAGATGGACCTGCAGGTTTGAGAATTGCCCCGACCAGGGAAAATGATTCCAGAACGTATTATGCAACGGCATTTCCTGTGGGGACTGCTTTAGCTTCAACCTGGAATAAAACACTTTTGGAGCAGGTTGGAAAAGCAATGGGAAATGAAGTGAAAGAATACGGTGTGGACGTACTTTTAGCACCAGCCCTGAATATCCAGCGAAACCCCTTGAACGGAAGAAATTTCGAATATTATTCGGAAGACCCTTTAGTTTCCGGAAAAACAGCCGCCTCTATCGTGAACGGAATCCAGTCTCAAGGTGTAGGAACATCCATCAAACATTTTGCTGCGAATAATGAGGAAACGAACCGTTTGACCATCAACGCTCACGTTTCAGAAAGAGCAATGCGGGAATTGTATCTGAGAAATTTTGAAATCGCCGTTAAAGAATCTCAGCCCTGGACGGTAATGTCTTCTTACAATAAAGTGAATGGTATTTATACATCAGATTCAAAAGATTTACTGACTCAGGTTTTGAGAAACGAATGGGGCTTTAAAGGAATTGTGATGACCGACTGGTTCGGTGGTTTCCCCGGATTTGAATCCATTAGAAACGGAGGCATTTCCGATGTTGTAAAACAGATGAATGCAGGTAACGACCTTTTGATGCCGGGAATTCCCACACAGAAAAAAGTGTTGCTGGAAGCTTTAAATTCAGGGATATTATCTCAGCAGGTGGCCGACCTCAACGTGAGAAGAATCCTGGAATATGTCTTCAAAACGCCCACTTTTGCGCAATATGAATACAATGATAAACCCAACTTAGTTGAACATGCAGAAGTAACAAGAAACGCAGCAACAGAAGGTATGGTTTTGCTTAAAAATGAACAAAATACTTTACCTTTTGCAGGCAAGCAGAAAGAAGTTTCATTATTCGGAGTGACTTCTTATGCGTGGATTACAGGCGGAACAGGAAGCGGAAGTGTGAACAACAAGCACACAGTTTCTTTATTGGAAGGATTGAATACGGCCGGTTATAAATTAGACAAAGAATTGGTTGATTTATATAAGCCCTTTGCTGAAAAAGAAGTCACTGCCGAAAAAGAAAGAAGGAAAGCAAGAGGAATTTTAGCACTTCCTGAAAGACTTCCCGAAATAAAACTGGATGATGCATTCTATGCTAAAAAAGCGGAAACTTCTGAAATCGCTTTTGTGACGTTGGGAAGAAACTCAGGAGAAGGTGGTGACAGAGTGGTGAATGATGATTTCAATTTAGCCGCTGAAGAAATCGAAATGCTGGATAAAATCTCCAAAGCCTTCCATGCAAAGGGGAAAAAAGTTGTCGTGATTCTGAATATAGGTGGTGTTATTGAAACCGCTTCCTGGAAAGATAAAGTGGATGCCATTCTTTTGGCTTGGCAACCGGGACAGGAAGGCGGACATTCTGTTGCGGATGTTATTTCTGGAAAGGTGAATCCATCAGGAAAACTGACGATGACTTTCCCTGTGAATTATACAGACCACGCTTCAGCTGAGAACTTCCCGGGAGTTCCCGCAGACAATCCGAAAGATGTTACGTATCAGGAAGGTGTATATGTAGGTTACCGTTATTTCAGTACGTTTGGTGTAAAACCTTCGTATGAATTCGGGTATGGAAAATCTTATACGGATTTTGCTTATTCAGATATTAAAACCACTTCCAAGATTTTTAATAATAAATTGGAAGTAACTGTTGAAGTAAAAAATACAGGAAAAATTGCAGGAAAGGAAGTGGTTGAACTGTATCTGTCTGCTCCCGGAAAAAATGTTGACAAACCAAAATCCGAGCTTAAAGCATACACGAAAACCAGAGAACTTAAACCGGGAGAATCACAAAGGGTTACTTTGACATTGGACCCGAAAGATTTGGCTTCATTTGAAACCGCAAAATCTGCCTGGATTGCAGAAGCCGGAAATTACAAAGTGTCAGTCGGTGCATCTTCTTTGGACATCAAACAGACGGCAGAATTTTCTGTTCCGAAAGAACTGGTGGTTGAAAAAGTGCAGCATATCCTTCCATCGGATCAAAAGTTTGAAGATCTGAAACCTAAAAAATAAAATAGCCAGCTACTATTGGATCGTACAATTTGATTACCCGACCTAAGGTTAAATAATTTTCGGAAAATAGCGACAATGTTTAATTTTTTAATTGACAAAGATGAGCTCTATAATTCCTGTTTAATTTGACTCAAGCGAATCAAATCATCTATAAAAGTATTTGAAGATACGCTCGTTAAAGTCACAAGACCGACATTTGAAGATTTTACTCTTCGATGTCGGTTTTTTTTGTTTTCTAATTCATTGTTATACTGATACATACACTAAGAAACAATATTCATTTTAGGTGTTTGAAAACTTTTTCCGTCAAATACGACTTTTGGGGAAATATCAAACACCCAATCGTTCTCTTTGTTAGTAAATCGCCCTTTTGGTAGAGGTTTACAAGGTTTTCCATCGAGTCGAGGAATGACTTAAAAACTTAGCAAACCAGTTATCTCTTGAGTTCGGCAAAGGTTTCAATGAAAAAAATCTGAATTATATGAGGGTTTTCTTTAGCTCTTTTCCAATTTGGAACGCAATGCGTACCGAATTGAGTTGGACCCATTATAGGATTATTAGCAGAATAGACAATCCGGATCACAGATTACATTTGATCCGGTAGTAGAATTGGGTTCAGCAGGGCTAGGGATATTTCAAATGAAAATTAATGTATTGTAGCTGGATCAGAGTCAGGATTACTTAATGTATTTGAGTCAGAAATAATTATGTACTGAGAAGTTCAAAATAAAAAAGAGAGTAAATGAATTATTTACTCTCTCAATAACGTATATAGTTATTAATTGAAGTTACGCTATTTTAACGTTAACTGCATTAACACCTTTGTTCCCATTTTGTAAATCGAATGTTACAACATCGTTTTCACGAATGTTATCTATTAAACCTGAAGTATGTACGAAAACATCTTGCCCACCTGTTGATGGAGTAATAAAACCAAATCCTTTGGTATCGTTAAAGAATTTTACTGTTCCTTGTTGCATTGTATATGTATTAAAAAATTATTGTATTCTGTTTTAAAGGATCAATTATCCTTGTGTCCTGATGTAAATCAAAACGATAATAATTTTTGAGAAAAAAAATTGGATGAATAGAATTTAAGAGTGAAAATCGAACTTCTTAAAAGGTAGAACACCTAAAATATTAATGACAAAATTGAGCGGCTGACATTACATGTAAGATTAAATTAAAATCTGATATTATGCAGTTGCCTTATTATCTTACAAACATAGGTTTAATAATTGACATGTGCAATTATATTTCTCACTCATCTATTAAAATTCAAAATTGGTCAATTAAACACAGAAGATGAATAATAGAACTGAATCCTGATAATGAAATGGGAAAAGGGTGATTCAGGAGCTGATGAAGTAGTAATTTTTCAACTGTTATTTCATAAAGACCACCTATTAAGTGGGGAATATTTAAATCTGTAGTCTTTTCTATTTTTTCAGAAAAAGTATATGTAAATAAATTGTACCGTTTTTTACAATGCTAATAAAAAATAGGTTAAAAAAGTCTTATCTAAGATGTAACATTTTTTTCAGATACATCATTTAAACCATGACATCAATTTTTTCAATGGATTTTGGGATTATTATATGAAATAAAGAAAAGTTTTTTACTTGTAGGTCTATTAGTTTTTAAAGATTAAAATCTATTTAAAAGAAAGACCAAGTCTTACTGTAAACGTTATTAATAAGAAGCCATTCTTGTGGATTTCTCTTTTTCAGGTTTGGGTTTATAATGAAAGAGAACCATATCAAAATCTTTTTTCAAAAAGTGATTTCTCCTTTGATGTTACCAGAACCTTTTATACCCTCTTTTAATAGACCAAAAGTTAATTTTTTATAGGTTTTCATATACATATTGATATTATTTTACTCCATTAAGATTTACGGATTATGAATGAGTAACTTTAGTAAATAAATGAGTAAGGATGCTAATCAGCATCCTTACTCATTTGTTTATCAATCCATGGGATGTCTCTCTTCCCTTTCAGAAAATAATCCCACCAATCCTGCATTCTTAAAGCCAGATCTTTCTCTGCTTTTGAGCCTATGGTAAAAACATGGGCTTCTCCCGGATAAAACAAGGCTACAACATCTTTCTTATTCCTTTTCAGCCCGATATAAAATTCCATGGTCTGGTCCCACACGATCCTTTTATCTTCCATTCCGGTCCATAAAAGCATGGGAGCATTTACTTTATGTACATTTTCAATCGGATTATTATCCACATACAGTTTTTTATTCTCCGTGAAAGAAGCATGCATATTGTACTGCCCTTCTTCAAACTGCCAGTAAAAAGGAGTAGACGAGGTCTCATTATAAGAAAAATACATTCTGGTCAGATCACTGGCTCCAGCTCCTGAAATATAAGTCTTAAAACGATTAGAATGCCCTGCTATAAAATCTGTGCGGAATCCGCCAAAAGAATGGCCTATCAATCCTATATTCGCAAGATCAACGCCTGCATGGGTCTGTAGCGCATCCAGTGAGCTTTCCACACAGTCCAATGCTGACTTTCCTACCCCTGAATGTCCGTTCACAATATCCGGCAGATACACAAAATATCCTTCCTGCAATAGCTTCCTAATCGAAAACCCTACCGGAAAATTATTCAGAGGGGATAGATACTGATTCGGATTCCTGCTCTGCACTTCATAAATATGCACGACCATTGGATATTTTTTCCCCTCAGTGTATCCGATAGGATAATATAAAAGTCCTTTCAGAGCCGTTCCTTCCCTATTGTTAAAACTAATCACATCCCTCCTTATTGATACTGATGTTTTATCGTGTGCATTACTCTGAAATACAATATTCCCTTTTTCCTTTCCTATCTCCTTACTGGCAATTCTCGGAGGGTAATGAAGGCTTTCTTCCACATAAATTGCTTTATTTAAAGATTCATCCATCTTGTACCATGTTATATTCGAAGCTGAAGAAGCCGTGATTGTTTCAAGCCTGCCTTTCTCCCATTTCAAAAAGGTTTTCTCAATCGTTCCTTTCCGGGTAACTGCCAGCAGTACCGGCACATTTATATTCAGTATACTTCTCCTAAAATTATAACCTGACTCAGGATATAAATCGGTTTCCTCCTTCGTCACCACCTTTACTTCATTTTCATGATCGATATTAAGTGCGATAAACTGTCCCTTCTTTATTTCATATTTCCAAAGATCATTGCTGCTTTCAAAATAGATCGTTCTGCCATCCGGACTGAAATATGCTTTTGTCAAATCCTTCTTCTCCAGCACTGTTCTCCTCGAAGTCTCCCTATCTACCAATCCCCATAAGCCCTCCTTATTTTTATATATAAAATAACTACCACCGTCTGACACTGAAACTTCCGCCTGCATAATACCAAAATCCTCATACCTACCCTTTTTACGATCATACAGAAAACCGTGAATCAGAGGAAACAGTGTTGAATAATTCTGCAATTCCTCCCTGTTAAACATCAAAAAATAATCAGGATTATTCAGGCTTATTACTGTTGAAAAACGATCAGAAGGAACTCTCATCAACTCATTCCCATCCTTTTTCCATATCCAGTATCTCTTGACAAAAGAACCTTCCTGCTTAGCTTCCAGATTACCATCATTTCCATACCAGATATCAACCGTTCCCTTTTCTCCCGGAATATGAATCATTCCTGTAATCATGATGGCATTTCCGTTTTGTATTTCAGTAAAACGCAGGTATTCTTCCTTTCTAACTTTACCTATATCAGGAAACACCAGTTCCCCTCTCTTTGTATCCAGCAGCACAACTTTCTGAAATGAACTGTTTGAACCTCCTTCATATGTTGTTTCCTCCTTAAGAATCAGGAAGCTTCCTGAAGGCGTTTCTTCCATACTCCGGATCATGCCAGGCGTAACATACACGCTCTCTACTTTATTACCGGAATATCTTACCAGCTGAGTCTCCCTGCCTGATTTTTTCACGATATATAATACAGATCCTGAACTGCTCACCTTAAAATACTGCACCCGCTCTACTTTCTCCAGCAGAGCAGATTTCGCATCATAGATATGCAAAACACTGTCACTGGTCTGCAAAAAGTACTTATCCCCTTTCTCCATGATCCCGCTCTGTATAATACTTCCTGAATCACTGCCCTCCCGACCTGTTTTCACTTCTTTCTGCATTCCTGTATCAAGATTCCATAACAAGGCTTTCCCCTGGCCCAATGCCAGCAGCTGATTGCCTTTTACAAAAGAGTACTGGTATTTCTTGGTCAGCGTTCCAACCAGTGATTTTACTCCTGATCTTCCTGTAGCAAGTACTACTGCGGTATCATAATTATTCCTGTACACTTTTGTGGTTACTATCCATTTGCTGTCATCCGACACTTTATTAACGGCAATGTTGTAATACTGAGAACTTTCATCTTTCAATGAACCCTTAACGACCTGACCATAACAGACCATCCCCATAAGAATCAATACAAGGATTATCAGTTTATTGATGTTAATAGCCATTATTCTGAGGTTTTAAATTAGGATTAAGCAACAGATCTTTCTGGGGAACCGGCCATAGACTATGAAAGGGTTTCCAGTTTGGTTTTGCCGCCTGCAAATCAACAAGTCTGTTATTTCGTTTTAAATCCAGGAAACGGTGTCCCATTTCGGTAAAGAACTCCCTCCTGTTTTCCAAAAGGATTTCACTCAGCAACACTTCTTTTGAAACCGATGCTAAAGCAGTCAGTCCTGCTCTCTGCCTCACCGGATTGATATACTGCAATGACTCCCCAACTTTATTCTGCTGAGCCAGTGCTTCAGCGAGCAGTAAATACACTTCTTCGAGACGGAACACTATGGAATCCTCCGTATCATTACTAGTTATATTTTTATACTTATTCACTCGGTACCAGGTATTTCCTCCTACGGTCACAGGAACCGTCCACTGCTGTTTTCTCAGGTCTCCCGCTTCAAAAGAACTGATCAGACTTTCAGATAGTGCATATCCCGTAGGCGCTGCCCCTGAAAAATAATACAGCATGGCTTCTTTCACAGGATCACCTGGGTTTGCAGGTTTTAACTGCCATATTATATGTTTTGAATCCTTCTGAAACACTTTTGACAGGTCATCCTGAAAACTATACAGCGGGCTTCCCAGAATCGTTTTCAGGACAGTTTCTGCCTGAGCCCACTTCTGCTCCAGCATATACACTCTGGCCAGCATCAGCTCAGCTCCTTTACGGTTAGGATATACCCTTTCGGCATCCCTGTACTGATCCGGCAGCAACTCTCCACAACGTACAAGATCCGCTTCCAGTCTTGACAGCACTTCTATAGATTCTACCCTTGGTAGAGACTGATTTACTGTATAATCCGTACTTACCGGATAAGGAACCGCTCCAAAAACCTGCTGAAGATAAAACAGCAGGATACTTCTCACCAGAAGGGCTTCCCCTTCTATCCTGTTTTTTTCATTACCCGGCAACGCCGATGCTCTGACGCCTTCAATAATAGCATTGGCAGCATAGATATGCTGATAGGCTGTAGACCATACCGAATACACCGTAGAATTGGTATCGGTCTGCTGGTTATGATACAGCGCCAGTACCCCATTGGTATCCGTTAAGGCATAAGAGTCCAGATCATCTGTATAGACTCCAAGGAAAGCTCCCAATGACTCCCCTGAGAGGGGTGAGTTATCTCTCAAACCTGCATACAACCCAGCCAGCGCTGCATTAGCGGTCTGAACATCTGCAAAGACCTTATCCTTTCCGATCTGATTGGAAGGCGTTTCCACTTCGAGCATCTTCTCACAGGAGAAAAGAAGCACACAAAACAGCAGGACCAATCCCCTGCTTCTACAGAACCTCATCAATTGACAACATTGATTTATATTGATTTTAGAATTTTTCATTATTAATTTTTTAGCATTTATTTTATAGTGTAATCAAAACCCCCATTGAATAGGTTTTTAAAGGCGGCAGATAGCCAATATTCCTGAACTCAGGATCAGGCCCGAAATACTTCGTAAAAGTCAGCAGGTTCTGCCCTTGAAAATAGACCTTCACACTTTTAAAAGTTCCTTTTACCGGAACCTGATATCCCAGCTCCAGATTCTTAAGACGGATGAATGATGCATCAGACACCGCTGCTGTACTGTTCATAAAAAACACATGAAGCTGATTCTTGATTCCGTTACTCCCCGAGGAATACGGCATATAGGTTCCACCAGGATTATCTTGGGACCATACATCCATTACTTCCTGAGGCTGGTTATTCATCGTTCCCGGTATAGGCATAATGTTGTTATAATTCCAGTTTCTCTGTTTCACAAACTGAAAAAGAAATGACAGGTTCCAATTCTTAAAGCGAAGGGTATTGTTCCATCCCCCAAAATACCGAACTCCGATATTCTCCACGGCCTGCCGGTCATCCGGAGCTGAGATCTTCCCATCTCCGTTAAAATCTTTGAACCGATACAGTCCTGTTGCAGGATCAATCCCTTCATACTGGTATACCTTCACCGATGTAATGGGCTGTCCTATAACATAGGTATTGGCATAAGTAGAACCTGCCAGCCCCGGAAAAGAAACCAGCTTGTTTTTAGGAAAACTGATATTGATCCCGGATTCCCACTGAAAATCTCCTCCTGAAAAAGGTTTAGCGGAAAGTTCCAGCTCCCAGCCTGAATTCTCCACTACGGCATCCAGATTGGCCAGTACACTTGGAAACCCTGTTATGGACGGAAGCTGATATCCCACCAGCTGGCTTGACGAACGGTTCCTATACCACGCCGCAGTCAGGTTAATTCTGTTCTTTAAAAACCCCAGCTCCAAAGCCGCTTCCAGCTTGGTGGTCTTCTCCCAGCTGTAATTAGGATTATACAGCCTTGAAGGATTCAGCCCTGCGGTATTGTTATACAGGTATTCTGAGAGATCATAGGTATCCAGATACCCATAGTCTCCTATATTATCACTTCCGGTAGTTCCGTAGCTGCTACGAAGTTTCCCAAAGCTCAGCCATTTCTTATTTTTCAGGAAAGATTCCTGAGAGAATATCCATGTCGCTCCCACAGCCCCGAAATTCACAAACTTATTACTGGGACCAAAGCGGCTGCTTCCATCCCGTCTTCCGGTCACATTCAAGATATACCTTCCGGCATACTGGTAATTCACCCTTCCAAAGAAAGCGGCATACCGGTACTCCATTCTGATCTGATCGGTAATGATCTTGGTCCTCGCTGCTCCTACATTCTCTATAAAAGCATTGCTCTCAAATCCAATTCCGATCATAGAGCCCTGCGTGCCTATTTCCCGCTGAAAGGTAGTCCCTGCCAGTACATCCAAGGCATGTTTACCTTTCTTCATCTGCCAGTTGAGCTGAGGTTCCAGAATAAACGAAAACCGGTCCTGATTACTCTTATACGACTGTGAACTCGCACTGGACTGCCCCTGATAGGAAGCAGGATTATACATGGTATTGGGCTTTAAGGATCTTTCATCAAAAGACTGATAGTTAAGTCCCCCATTGAGCTTCAAAAACCAATGTTTCAGCAGTTCATACTGCACATTCATATTGGTTAAAAACTGCTTGTTCTCATAGGAATAAGAACTGTTATAGAGTCCTGCAGGATTGTTAAAAGTATTGTTCTCCCAATTGAGATTCCCATCCGGCAGATACAAAGCCGGAGCATTGGGCACCATCAGATAAGCCTGTCTGGTGATATCCTCACTCAAGACATTATTCTTTTGAAGCGAGAACCTGCTGGAAACACTCAGCTGAAAACGTTTATCTTCAGAACTATGGCTGATATTGGCAGAAAGATTATCCGCCTTATATTTAAAGTCTTTTGAAAACACAGTAGACTGCTCATTGTGCCCATAGCCCACCAAAAAACTTGTTCTCTCATTCCCTCCGTTTAATGAAACATTCGCGGTAAAAGCATCTGCGATATTTCCGATCAGTGATTTCCTCCAATCCGTATACCTACCCTGATCCCACACTCCATTGATATCATATGCATTAGCCGGATAGGCAGTAATCCCGTCATTCTGATAAGCCTGCCTTCGCATCCTTAGATAATCCCCGGTCTTCATCATGGTAAGGTTATTAATCACAGAACTTACCGCATAGGAAGTCCCCACATTTAACCCTAAGTTCTCCATTCCCGCTCCTGATCCTCCTGATTTCCCATTCTTCCCTTTCTTCGTGGTCACCAGCACTACTCCATTCGCTCCCCTTGATCCATAGATCGAGGTAGCATCTGCATCTTTCAGAATCTCAATACTCTCAATATCCGCAGGATTAATACTATTAAGCGGGTTGATACTGCTGGCTGGCAGTACCGCTCCTGAAAACTGGGAAGCCATTTCTCCTCCTACCGGAACCCCGTCCACTACATACAACGGATTATTCCCCAACGCCCTCAGACTGTTCTTTCCTCTTATCTGTATATCATAGCCTCCTCCCGGCATTCCAGAGTTCTGTACAATATTCACTCCCGCTACTCTTCCCTGAGCCGCAGAGAGCACATTCAAAACGGGCTGATTTCCGATATCTTTTGCTGAAACTTTGGCAATACTACCGGTTCTTTCTTTGTCCTTAACCTTGTAGTAGCCAGCGTTGAGAATAACTTCTGCGATTCCCTTTACTTTTTGTTCTAAGCTGATATTAACGATGGTCTGATTAGTGACTGTAAACTTTTCTTCTGCATAATCAGGGTGTCTGAACAATAGGACGGTATTTTCTGCTGAAACCTGTATTGTGTAGGTTCCGTTGTTGCCGGTCATGGTTATCTGATCCCTACCCTCTTGGGAGATTATAACTCCCTGTAAAGGTTTGCCGGATGAGGTTACAGTACCGGAAATGGTGCGTGTTTGGGCTTTTGTATCGATGCTTACAGCGGTAAACATGAGCCCAAAGAAAATGCCTCCTATATTGTAATAGGAATTTTTCATAGATTTGTAAAGGTTTTTAATTTTTAAAGATTAATTACTGAACTACGCTCTTTCCCGTAAGTGTCCAAACTGCATGGGAAGGGGCTTTTTCTTTCTTCTGATTTTAAGTTGAGTAGTTTTTTGATTCATTTTTTAGATAAAGACTTTCCTGATGCCCTTTGGTATGAAAAAGGACTGGTGAGGTTCTGTAAGCAGTGACCTTTAGGGCACCGGAAAGAATTTTATGAATGAAATCTGTTTTCCCGTGTAAGCTTTTTAAAGCCGCAATAGGTTGTACATTCCTATTGTATCGTGTAGTCTGATACTATGTTTTAGGAAGCGGCTTAGATTTATTATGTAGAGATAAAGCGAAAGCATAAATAAAAAACGGCATGGGACTCTACAATATCCATTCTGAGGTACTGGTATACCCTACACACAGATAAGAGAGCCCACGCCTAGGTCGTGAGCCGCTTACTTATTATCTCGTGTGTTAAAAAGTACCAGTTTTCAGAATGAGATTCTAAGCAATAGCTTCTATAATTCTTTGAAGTATCGCAAAGTTACATTTATTGTAACTTATCTTACAAATATAGTAAAAATTTTAATGGTACGCATAAGCGTACCGAATAAATTATTGAATATCTCGTAATTGCGTCTATGAATAATGACGTTGAAAGAATTATAATGATAAAAGTAGCTATAGCACTACGGCTTTTATTAGGTCGTAATAAAAATTATATAGCAACTACTGATAATAATACTGCTGATATAATTAACAGTTATGAGAAAATTGCTACAAATTCTTACGCAGACATTCGTAAAGCTACTGTGAGCAATGCCTTTAGTGGAAAGAAAAGGTCAACGATGATAACTATAATACTTATTGTAGAATCTATGGGATATACAATGATAGATTTTGGAAAGCAGTACTCTAAAATTACAGATAATGATATTTCAGAATTTGAAAAAAATATAAAAAAAAAGAGTTCTAAGTAATAATTAGGACTCTTTTTTTATTTACCAATTGCTTTGTAATAGCCCTCGTAACATTGTTAAAGAACTTGTTCTGTAATATTAGAGATTATTGGATTGAACAGTATAGAAATAGAGAAGTTAAAGCGGGTGAATCCGTTATGGAATATGTTACACCGAATGATGAGTGGGTTAATAAAATACTTTTTGTAGCAATCTTCTCTTTGATCATTGTCCATAAAATATCATCTTCTTTTTTACTTCTAAAAAAGTTATCATAGTCCGACTTTGTAATTATTACGGAAGATCACCATGAATTTTATATAAGTTTACTTTCTTACTATCTGATTATGGTCAGTTCAAATAATATGCTGCATCATTAACCATACCGATTTACTCCCTTATTATTGAATTTATTTAACTATTTTTGATTATAATAAACGAAGGTTTTTTCACAGACTGACGTTACCTGCTATTTTAATTAAAAATTTCATGAAATCAAATCTTATTCTATTGTTGATCTTTTTTTTAAGTTCTTGTCAAGAGCCGAAAAATAATAATAATAATAATAATAATAATAATAATAATAATAATAATAATAATCACGTTTTAACAGATTCAAGATCGACTATTGTGTATGAAAATATAGTAATTAATAATTCGGAAGCTAAATCTTTGTTTGAAAATGGATTGAAGTCAATAGAAAGTAATAACTATGATGAAGCTTATACATATTTTACCGATGCAAATTTTTTAGAGCCAAATAATGTAATAGTATTAAATGGAATTGCGAACATTGAAAGTATGCAAGGCAAAATTAATGATGCCGAGAAAAACTATGAGAAATCACTTTCCATTGATAGTTCATATGTTATTAGTTACATCAATTATGGAAAACTATTAAATAAGAAAAAACTTTACGAGAAAGCAGAAAAGATATTGAGAATTGGTTTAAGTAAAAACCCTTCAAAGGCCGAAAAAACGAACTTATACTATAATCTAGTATATACATTGGTCGAAGTTGGTGAATGTGAAAAAGCTAAGGAGTTCGCTATTTTGGCAGAAGCAAATTCTGAATTTGAGGATCAGAAAAATGAAATTTCAAAAATGATAAAGGGAATTGAAATTTACTGCGATAAATTATAGAAAAATTACATCAAATAACAGCTTATTAGCAACGGTACGGAGAAGTCGAAAGTTTCGCCATTTTAAATTTCCCAATGACTAATTTATAATAATAAAGTTCCCGCGGTAGAGCCACACCATTGACAATACGAGATACATTTAAATTGCTACTAAAGTTTCCGAGTAAAAGTAATCAGGAAAATTTCATGAATAATGAACTACCTCAATTAAAAATGAAAAATCCAGACTATTGGTTTAACGATATGAAACCTATGGAAATTAATGATTTATAGATTAATTTAACTGGCTAAAATTTATTTTGTCAATGCAATAAAGTTTTTATTGTACATATATGAAATAAAGAAAATTTCCTTCGTATAATAAATACCGCTCTGGTACAATTTCTAAAAAACTTAGAAAGAATATTAGCATCAAAAGAATGAACTTAGAGCAAAAAATGCTCTTTATAATACGAACCAAAAAGAAGCAATTGTATTCTTTTCGATAGTTTAGGAGAAGCTTATTTTACAGATAAGCAATATGATTTAGCATTAGAGAGTTATAAAAAAGCAATCAGTCTTGGCGGAACCAACGGTAATGCTGAAAAAATGATAGAGAAAATAGAGAAAGAAATAGAGAAGTAAAACTTTCAAATCAAATTTTAAACAAAAAATCCCGGATTAACGGGATTTTCATTTCTGATATTTACATTTATTTGATCTCTACAGGAACTGAGATTTTATCCCAATCCATTGTGAATCCATTATTGTTTATTTTATAAACTAAAGTTTCCTGTGTTGCTTGTAAAGCTTTTGTTTTTACATCAACACGTAAAGCATCTTTAGCTTGTTCGTATTTATAAGCACCCCATTGTTTTGGCTCTTTATTAAAAATTGCAGTCCAGGTTCCGCTTTGTTTAGGGATTAAGAAAAAGCTGTATTTACCTGCAGGAAGTTTTTTACCCTGAACGGTAATGTCTTTATCCGTTTCGAAAGTAGTGGCTTCATTGGCACCCGCACGCCAAACTTTATCATAAGCTTCCAGACCACCCCAGATTGTACGTCCTTTAACAGAAGGACTGCTGTAAGCAATTGTAATGGTTGCATCTTTAATTTTTCCCGTAGCAGTAGCTGGAGGGCTGGCAGGTTTTTTAGTGTCCTGTGCAAAGGCATTCAAGGAGATTGTCATTGTTGCAACAAGTACGGTTGCAGATTTAATGATAGTTTTCATACTATTTTTATTTGTTTGTTTTTGTTATTATTTGTTACGAATTTACTGCTTTCTGCTTATAAAACAGCAATATGATTGTCGAAAATATAATAACTGCCGCTGCGCCGATTACATTAAGCCAAAGGAAAGAAACAATATCGAACTGATAAACGGCAATAACCGCAATTTCTGATAAAATTGCAGAAATAAATACATTCGCACCATCGATTTTTTTATAGTAAAATGCGACCAGAAAAATCCCCAATATCGGACCGTAGAAAAGAGAACCTAATACATTAACCGCTTCAATAAGGGAACCCATTTGAGTGGCAAACATGGCTACACCGATTGAGAAGATCCCCCAGGCTAAAGTGTGCAGGCGACTGTATTTCAATTCAGTTTTATCATCAGGAATTTCTTGTTTAAATATCAAATGAACATCTTTTAATGAGCAGGCGGCAAGAGAATTCAGCGCTGCGGAAATTGAACCCCAGCTGGCCAGGAAAATTACGGCAAATAATAAACCTATCATCCCTACAGGCAAGGTGTTTTTTACGAAATACAGGAAAATATAATTGGTATCCGTTTTCTCGGCATTATAGTTTGAATTATTGATAGCTTCCTCTACCCTGCCGTGAAGTGCTTTTACTTGTGCTTGTGTGTTTTTAAAATCCTGAATTGTTTTTTTGAGTTGGGGAGAATTATTTTCTTTCAACTGTAGAATTTCTTTCGATTCTGCATTAAATTTTATTTGTAAATCCTGATGCTCTTTTTCAAAAACCGCAGCCTGTTCCGGCTGTACTTTCTTTAAATATTGATAAGACCGTTCGTTAAAATAGATCGGAGCCGGTTTTAGAGAAAAGAATGCGAAAAGTAAGGCACCAATCAGGAGAATAGCAAATTGCATCGGAATTTTCACCAATCCGTTCAACAGTAAACCCATTTTTGCATTGGTATTGTCTTTCGCAGTAATGTACCTCCCAACCTGGCTCTGGTCCGTCCCGAAGTAAGAAAGTGCCAGAAAAAAACCACCAATCAGCCCGCTCCAAATATTGTATTTATCTTTCCAATCGAATTCTGTGGTGATTACATTGAGCTTTCCTGATTTCCCTGCCAGATACAGTGCGTCATTAAAACCAATTCCATTCGGCATATTTTGAATAAGCAAATACCCCGCAAAAGCCATTGTTCCCAGAATAATGAGAAACTGTAGTTTTTGGGTGTGAGCGATCGCTTTTGCTCCGCCAATATAGGTGTAAATCAACAAAATACCACCTGTTAAAACATTGGTTAAATAGATATTCCAGTTTAAAACGCTTGATAAGATGATACTGGGAGCATAAATGCTGATTCCTGTTGATAAACCTCTGGAAAAAAGAAAAAGCAGTGAAGTGAGCACCCTTGTTTTTTTATCAAAACGGTTTTCTAAATATTCATAAGCAGTATAAACATTTAAGCGCTGAAAAATCGGGATAAAAGTGATACAGATAACAATCATTGCCAAAGGCAAACCAAAGTAATACTGAACGAAACGCATACCGTCTGTATAAGCCTGACCCGGTGCTGACAAAAATGTAATGGCACTTGCCTGTGTAGCCATTATACCTATAAGCACAATGTACCAAGGCATTTTATTATCTGCTTTCAGATATGATTCGTTGCTTTTTTGGCCACGGCCGATAAATACACCGTAAACAACCACCGCAAAAAGGGTCAAAATGAGAACTGTCCAATCTATATTACTCATGCCCAGAATTTAGTAAACAAATAATAAAATACGATCTGCAATACTAATGCAGCTACTAATAATATATACAAGGTATTCCAATTTTTAAATTGCTTGTTCATCAGTTTTTCTGTGCAGATAAAAAGTTAAAAAATAAACGTGCCGCACCAACATTTCCCGCAGGCAGCTGTCTGAAAAATGCCAACGGTGTATAAATAAAATTCCCCTTTCCGTATTTGGCGTATAAAGTTGATCCCTGTAGCGGCTCTTCATCTGTGTCGTGCATTTCAAATAGCGGTTCATACGCTGCATCCCATTGAGCAGGGAAATAGGCGCCACGCTCCTGTACCCAGCCTTTAAAATCATCAGCAGTAATTTTATTCGGGAAGTTCAGTAATTTATGATTTGGATTTAAAAACGTAACCGCTGCATTTTCTTCGGTAACACGCTTATTGGCAATACTGAAATTGTACATTCCCAATTTGTCAACGGTTGTATCCTGATTGGTGTTATACTGCATCACCAAATTACCTCCGGCTTTTGCATAAGACCATAAAAAAGGCATCCAGCGACCCAGTTTTTTCTCTGTGTTATTGGCACGAACACCAAGTACGATGGCATCATATTGCGATAACTTGTTTTGACTACCGTTTCCAGCAGATTCATTTATGTTGCCATAAAAATCTTCGTCTTTCAAAACATCTACCTGAATACCTGCAATGCGTAGGAACTCAGGAATGAAATCGCCCGCTCCTTCTATATAGCCCACTTTTTTAACCTTCGCCTGAATATCGCCTTTCATTACGGTTGCAGTTGCAGGCGAAAAATATTGTAAGGAGGGTAAATGCGGGTACTGAATTAATACTTGTTTTTTATTATAAGTGACTCCATCTGCCACAAAATTGGCATCCAATTGCAAACGAGCCGAATGTATTGAGGCAAACTTAGTTTTTGGAATAACGTAATCGATGGTAGTATCTTTTCCATTGAGTGAACTTAAATCAGCGCCGCCTAATCGTTCTCCGTTATACATCAGGTTGAGAATACCTTTATTATACTGTCTGTTAGAATTAACTTTAAAATTTAAACTCAAATGTAAATCTTCATTTTCTTTGACCCAATAAAGGGGTTGCGTAAATTTAAGTTCCAATGCGGGAACAATGCGCAAGGCTTCCACCACATCACCGCGCACCGGGTCTAATTTTTTGAAGGATAAAGGAAGTTTAACCTGAAAATTTTCAGAACCGATTTTTAAACTAAGCAAAACATTCAGTGGTGATTCTGTCTCAGGCAAACCGATTAAAGTATCATTCGGAACAGAGAAAGTTGCTGCGTTCGTGGGAGATTTTGCCAACCAGTAAGGTTCTGTGAGTGCTGCATCTGCAGGAATCTGAATATCATGCTGAATGGTAATTAAAGAATCTTTTGATAGTTTTCTGTTGAAGCTTTCTGATTGAGTTAACCATTTTACATTTTCTAAAACGACAGGATTTTCAGCTCTTGAAATCAGATTTAACCTGAAATTGTAATGATCTCCAGCAACAGCTTCAGCTTGATTGGTAACGACCTCGCCCATAAACCCCGCACAGCTTAAAATGATATTGTCAAGAGATTTAATTTTATCCCTTTTTAGGTCTGCATCCTGAAGAGCTACAACCTTTTTTCGCAAAGCAAGCAAAGCAGGTAAACTACGGTCTGGATTATTGAAATTGAAAGCGGAAATAATTTCATCTAACGAATGGTCAATATCAGCGTTTCCTTTTGAAGTCCAGGTTTTACCTACTCCGTCAAAAAGTGTTGTTTTTGCAGGTTCGCCAATAACATGGGCAAAATATTCAGTTCTGATGCCGGCTACAGACTGTGTTCCCGCACCCTGGCTTTTATGTAAACTTCTGCTTAATCCTGCCAATTCACCGTAGCCCATTCCCAATTGTGCATCATATTGCCCAACGGTAACTTTCAGTTGATTTTCAGCTGTCGTATTGACCCCACCAAAGCGGAAGGTATTCCACAATACGCGTTTTGGCTGCCATGCATTAACATGTTTTAGTTGATCTGGGAAAGCAGTTTTATCGCCTGCCAGCTTAAAAGCTTTTTCCGCAACCACAGCCGAAGCCGCATGTTGTCCGTGGCCTGCAGCAGCAGTAGGAGGAAAACGGCAAATGATAACATCCGGACGGAATTTACGGATTACCCAAACTACATCTGCTATAATACTATTTTCATCCCATTGTTTAAAGGTGTCAGTAGTATTTTTAGAGAATCCGAAATCAATCGCACGGGTAAAAAACTGTTGGGCGCCGTCTAACTTTCGTGCCTCTAAAAGTTCATGTGTTCTGATTAACCCCAATGCAGCACCTTGCTCTGTACCTAATAAATTCTGACCACCATCACCTCTGGTTAAAGACAAATAGCCTGTTTCTACATTTTGGTCGTTGATTAACCAGGAGAGTAATCCTGTATTTTCATCATCGGGATGAGCTGCAAGGTATAAAACTTTAGGCAGCTGTTTAAGTGTTTTGAGTTCACGGTAAATTTCAGATGATTTGGAGGGCCGAACCTGCTGGGCCGAACAAAAAACCGTATAAAATCCAAGGATAAATACAGTGCTTACTTTTTTAAACATTTAATTTTACTTTGCAGGGCAAATATAAGTAAATCATCTTTCTTTCAATCTTAAAAGAATTAGACTGTGAATTTCACAAAATTAAATAAACATTGCTACTCATTACCTATGCATAAATCAGAGTTTCAAGGAAAATAAAAATCATTTATGTTTTTCTAATTGTATTCCGCGTAAGGTAGATATAATTAAACATGCAAAATGTTGCTGCCGCCCCAAAAGTATGCCATAAAAAGTGTGTTCCGAAACTAAACCATTCCCATTTATCAACAATGCGGAAAGTGAGCGCGAGAGCAAACGATAATAAAGCAAAGCCTACCCATTTGCCTGCTTTCCATTGGGTATAGATTAAATAACTTAATACCGAAAAAAGTACAAATGAGGCCATGATTGCATAATTTACGTTGATAAAGAGAGAAGTGTTATCTACCAAAATCCAATTTCTCAAAGCAAACATAAATATCAGATATACAAGAACCATTAAAGCAGCATAGTACCACCTGATGCTCTGAGCTACAAAATAAAATCCGGCAGACAAACAGAGCAACATAATGGGCATCCAATCCATCATGATAAATACCGGCCATTGTCTGAATGAATGGTAAACAGTTCCCCCTATGGCACCAATATATAATAACACCAAGCAGTATGTTAAAAAAGGATATTTTTTGAAATTACCCTTCAGTTTAAGGGTCCAGAAAATGGCTATGGCTAAAAATAATATAGCAGTTACTGCATTTAATGGCTCGGGGAAAAACTGAGCCATATCTGTTTCTTTATATAACATGCCTCCATCCGGAGGTAGTGGGTTTATTGGCATTGTCTTTTTTTATATTATATTTATATACTTGTTCTAAATATAGAAAAATTATGTGTTAAATAGATTGACAAAACGTTATATAATGGACGCTCAAAAAACAGGCACGAAAATTTCGTATTAGACTTTTGGATTACAATATAAACTGAAATATGAGAATTGCAATAATCGGTGCTCACAAAGTCGGTAAAACCACATTGGCAGAAGAACTTCAGGAGAACCTTCCCGGATACACACTTGAAATAGAACCCTATTACCAGATGGAGTCTTCAGGGTATGAATTTTCAGAAGAACCTCATCCTGACGATTTTCTTGAACAATTTAATTATGCAGCCAAACTGGTCTTCAAAAGCGGAGATGATGTCATATTTGATAGATGTGTCATTGATATCTTAGCTTATCTTCATGTTCTTGATTCAGGTCGAAATATCCAGTTTCTCTTTGAAAAAATTCAAACCATCATCGATGAAATTGATGTTTTTGTTTTTGTCCCTATTGAAGAACCCGATCTGATATCCAAACATCAAATAGAGCTGCCAAAACTCAGGCATAAGGTTAATGAGTTACTTTATGACTGGATTGAGGATCTTGGAATAAAGGTCATTAAAGTAAGCGGAACTTCATCGAACCGAAAAGATCAGGTGTTGACCGGAATTTTATCCTAGAATCCGAGGTGGGTAACTTCTGTAAGGCTTTAAAAAGGTTACAGGTTTGAATTCTGGCATTATGCTCAACTTTCTTATCCTGAATGGGTCTCAGCCATCTCCTTTTCTCTCCTTCTTTGAAGAATAAGGTGTGCAGCATCCAGCATTTTAACCGTATAGATGTAGGGCATAACGATATTCCTTTCCGGTAGATTTTCATAGACGCCCATGGAGAAATAGACGATTCCGGACATAAAATAATCATATTCTTTGATGCTGTATTCCCTGAATGCCTTTTTGAAAACCAGCAGAGGATTCCGGTATTCTTTCTCCGAAAGCAGGCCAAGAACCCACGGGGAAATCTTCTCCAGCCGGGTATCGACAGTCCATTTCTTTTCCTTCAGCATGATGAGATACCCTGCCCGGATCAACGACCTCATCGACTGATGAAACTGGAAGATGACCGCCGGATCTTCATTGATCCAACTATTCCTCTTTACCGCATAATTCATAATGTTGCTGAGCCTTTCTTTGGAAACATCCAGCTCATTAAACTGAAAGAAAGTTTCCATAAGCTGCAACCCGGAGTGTTTTTTATCTGCCCGAAACCGGGTATCGAATTTTGTTCTGCTCTTTTTCATTGTTTGTATTTTTTTATAAATGTAATAAAAAATTGCAAACATTCGGATTTGAGTCCGAGGTTTTTATAAGAATATGTAATTTATTTGTTTCTATGACAGAAGCAAATAGAAAAATTGTTGAATTTATAAGGGATGAATGGGTTATTCCTCTGAACAATAATAGCAAATTTGCAGTAGATCATAATATAGATGAAAAGACAGTTCGAAGAATACGAGACGATGAAACCTATCAAATTGCTCTTCTTACAATAATGCGAATTTGCCATGCTAGAAATTTGACTCTTTCCAGCTTTTTCAAGATGATTGGAATATAGATTACGAAAACAATATAATTAATAAATCCTGACGAAAGTTGGGATTTATTATTTCGAAATTCTGAAAAACACTCTAAAAATTCCGTAAAAACACTTAGTTTTTATAAATAGTAATCTTATATATTTATTCTTTAATATCTTATAAAATTAAACCTTAATTGCTCAAAAGCTATTGAAATATATCAATACGGTTTTCCGTAAGTACAATCAAAGAAATATTTTTAAATTTAAACATTATAAATTGAAAGAACTTATTGACATATTTAATTAAAGCACCATAAAAACTAAACTATGATAAAAAGAGGCTCAGAATGGAGAAAATGGAATTTTCATGTACATACTAAAGGTACTAATAAAAACGATCAATTTACTTCCGTAACTTTAGATGATTTCTTTTACACATTTTTTAAAAAAGCATATGACAATAACGTTCAAGCAATTGGCATAACAGATTATTTCTCTATTGACCGCTATAAGGATGCTTTGGAATATGTCTCTCAAATACAAACAAAAACTGATTCTACAACGGGAGCACAGTTGTTTACAGATGAAGAAATTAACTTTATTAAGAATATATTTATTTTTCCTAATGTAGAACTTAGAATGTTGCCTGCAACAGATAGAGCTCGTCTAATAAATATACATTGTATTTTCAATCCCGACTACGTTGCACATCTTGAAAACGACTTCTTTGGCCATCTTACGAACCAAGAAGGAAAAAAAATGAATAAACATGGTTTAACTGATTATGGCCAAGAACTAGATGCGAATTTAGAAACAGACGCTCTTAGATATAAAAAAGGAGTTGATAATTTTGTAATCGATTTAACATCCTTAAAAAAGCTTATTAATGCAAATAAAAAATTTAATGAAAACTGTATTTTAGTAGTTAGCAACTCAAATCAAGATGGAGCTTCTGGAGTTCAACAACATTATGATTTGTTCGAAAATGAAGAAGGTTCATTGGATGGCTTAAGAACTTCTATTTATAAAATTTCACATTGTATTTTTTCAACCAATCCAAGAGATATTAAATATTTTCTAGGAAAAAGATTAGAGGGAGCCACAGATTATAACGAAGGAATGTATAAAAAAGAAGTGGAAGAAGTAATAAACCAAAGAGGCTCTTTAAAACCTTGCCTTGTTGGTTGTGATTCCCATTCAGAAGCAACTCTTTTCAATAGATTTACGTGGATTAAAGCAGATCTAACATTTGAAGGATTACGTCAAATTTGCTTCGAGCCTGAGCAAAGAGTTAAAATACAAACTTCTAAACCTGATTTTAAAGAAGATAAAGTGATTATTGATAAGGTGAAATTTATTTCTCCTAATAAAAAATTTTTAGATAAAGAGATTTACCTAAATTCTAACCTAAATGTAATTATTGGTGGTAAGTCTTCAGGAAAATCAATTCTATTGTATTCAATTGCAAAGACGCTTCTTCCTGATCAGGAAATACTATTGACAGATATTGCAGAAGAGAAATATGATTTAAAATCAATAGATAGCGAATTTAATTTTGAAATTACCTCAAAATCAGGCATTTCACAATCTATGCTTAGAGATTCAGAAGAAAATTCCATTATCCCCGATATAAAATATATTCCTCAAAACTATTTAGTTAAACTAGCCGAACCAGAGATTAATAAGAAAGGACGGCCCCTTAATAAACTTGTAAGAGAATTGATTAACGAAAATGTTGATTCTAGGTCAAAATACGATACTTTTATCAAAAATGTTAAGAATTTTGATAAAGATAGAGAAGATCTAATTAATCAGTACTTTGATTTGAATGATGAAATTCACAAAATAGAAGCAAATTTAAAAACAAAGTCGAATAAAGAGGTTTTGGAAACAAATATCAAAACAAATACTGATAAAGTTGAAGAATTAAATAAAGAGGCTGGATTATCCGATGAGGAATTAGTAAAATATAAAGAAATTCAAGAAAAAAAAGCTGATAACACACAAAAAAAAGAAGAATTCAAAGAAGACTTTAAACATACTAATGAATCTTTAAAAGAACTTGGACAACAGGTTGATAACTTAAACACTTCGAAAGATACATTTATTAATGGTATTAAAGATGAGGGTATAAAAGAATATTATCGTCAAAAATTAGATATGATTTCAACCCTTAAGCAAGAGATAGATTTTATGGTTGAAGAAATTAAGTTAGTATCAGATGAGGAAGGGAAGAAATCCTTCACTAAAGATAATAAATTTAAAGAGCTTGTATCTATTATTGAAAGTACATCTAAGATTATTAACGAAGAATTAAGACCTTTTCAGAAAAATGAACAAATTCAACAGCAGGTTAAAGTACTAAACGATTCTATATCTTCTGATAAAAAAACATTGACAGAAATCGACCAACTCAATAAGGAAAAGATAGAAAAGAATGAAGCATTAGCAAAATGCAAAGAAGACATATTTAAAATGTATGATAGTACTTATAAAGAGTATCAGCAAATTATTACTGATCTAAAAGGAAGAACAACAGATCTTGAAAAAGATGGATTAAAAATAGAAGGTATTTCTCAGTTTAATTTTGTGAAATTGTATAAAAAGATTTTCGAAATTAGTGATGGGAGAAAAGCTCATTACAATAACTATCCTGAGATATTCAATGAACAAAAAAAGGCAACCTCAGATTTTAAATATGCAGTAATCAAAGCAGAGCTGGAAAAAGTTTTCGATGAGATTTGTAATGGTAATTATGCGATTCTTCCTAAAGTGAATAAAAAAGAAGGAATTAAAATGCTATTGGATGATTATTTCTTTGATTACTGGAAAATAACATATAAAAATGATAAACTTGGAGAAATGTCAACTGGTAAAGCAAGTTTTGTCATTTTAATGTTGATTATCGGACTAAGTATATCGAAATCGCCTATTTTAATAGATCAACCAGAAGACAATTTAGATAACAGATCGATCACCCGTGATTTAGTGTTTTATTTAAAGAATAAAAAACTGGAACGTCAAATTATTGTAGTAACCCACAATGCTAATATTGTAGTAAACTCAGATGCAGAAAACATCATTGTAGCCAATCAAAAAGGTCAAAATGATGTTGAATCTTCTAGTGAGTTTTTATTTGACTATATAAATGGAGCAATTGAAAATAACTCACCAATAAATAAAGAAGAAAAAGACCTTTTAAAATCAATGGGAATCAGAGAACATATTGCTGATATTGTAGAAGGAGGTAAAGATGCTTTTCTCCTTAGAGAAAAAAGATACCGTTTTGAAAAATTATTATCATAATTTATTACTGTTCTCTCACTTTCCAAAGTCTCCCGGCTTCGGAGCATGTATTATAAAATATTCTTAATTGCATACCTCAAAGTCAAGAGACTTTGCGCAGCGGGGATACACATATGTATTAAATTATATATTAGAAGTGATTTATAACCGTATTATCAAAAAAAAAAAATTTAACTAATGGGCTTCGAACAAAAGAAAATAAATCATATTTTTCATTACACAAGAAATATTTCCTTATTAAAAAGTATGCTAAAAAATGGATTTGCTCCCTCATACTGTATCGAAAAAGTAGGTGATAACAATTACTATATTCCTATGGTGAGTTTTTGTAATATTCCTATAAAAGATGTTGAATTGTATGCACGATATGGAAATTATGGCATTGGAATGAGCTTAGATTGGGCAATTAAAAATTCTATTTCACCTGTAGTTTATACGCATGAAAACACAAAATTCCGTAATATACATCGTGATATAAATAATATACATATTTGGGACTTATTTGAGAAAATGTTTCCACAAATAATTAAAGCTAAACTGGAAGGAAAAGAAGATACAACTGATTATACTGAATATGAAAAAATAATTAAAGAAGTAAATAAAATAACAATTCCAGCCATTCAACATTTCAAAAACTGGAAAGTTGAATATAAAGGAAAAGAAATAATTACTTATTTGGAAAGAGAATGGAGATATATTCCAAATCTCCCGAATGAAGTAAGTAAAATAATACATGAAACTGAGGATGAATTTCAATTATTAAAAGATAATGAATTCAGAAAAAAACCTCATTTCCCCGAATTAGCTTTAGAGATTAATGAAATCAATGATTTACGTTACATAATGATTAACAGTGACTCTCAACGAAAGTCTATTATCACAGTTTTAAATGAAAAGTTTGGAAAAGAAGTAGTAATTGAATCTATTTTGAGTGGTAATTTAGTAATATTCAATCCTAAAAGCATTAAAAACGATTTCTAAGTATTAATTTCCACTGCTATCCGAAGTCTCCCAACTTTGGAGAGAGAGCCCAATATTTTAAAAATTATGATTACCAATCATTTACGGAATGCAGAATTGGTTTGTGATTTATCTTAAACAAAATATAGGGATATCCATATTGACAAACACCAGCTTTAATGAAACAGGAGAAATTTTAGAAAAAGTAGTTGATCACTTGTATGGTGACATCAAAGCAAATTAAAGATCAACTATGTTAACTTCAATTGTTTTTAATGCTTAAAATTAAATTTCAAGAAGTTCACCTACAAGAAAATTATCTGATAAGAAACAGGTTTATAATTCTTGTTTAATTTGACTCAGACGGATTAAATCATCTATAAAATGTTTGAAGATACGCTCGTCGAGATCACTAAAAGCCAAATGGGGCTACTTATTAAGACAAGTGGCCCCATTTTTATTTGTTTCGATAGCACTATTTACCGGATTAATGTCTTTTTACAGTCTTTAAGAAATCACCCCTTTGCAGCCAGATTCTTTTTAATTTTCATCATTAAAAAATCCGGAGTTACGCGTGGAATATTAGACAGGAACCAGTTCATAAAACCGACAATTTTCTTACCTTTTCCATGTAAAAGAAGTTTCACACCTTCTTTTGCAACCACCTCAGGCTTAACGGGTTTATTGCTCTTCATCATATTGGCTTGTAACATTTCTTCATTGTAGAAGCCTGTATCGATCGGCCCGGGACATAATGCTGTTACAACTACGCCCGTTCCTTCCAGTTCGGAAGCGAGTGTTTCTGTAAAGGCCAAGACAAAAGTCTTCGTTGCAGAATACACCGAATAATAAGGGAATGGCAAGAATGCCATCAGAGATGAGATATTCATAATTCTGCCTGATTTTCTGGTCACCATATCTTTGACAAACAATTTGTTAAGTGCCACGAGACTGGAAATATTCAAATCGATCATTTTTAATTCTTCTTCCAATGATGTTTTTGTAAATTTTCCGTAAGTTCCTACGCCAGCATTATTAACCAATCCGGTTACAAGCAGATTTCTGTCCTGAACTTCACGGTATAGTGCAATGGCATTTTCAACAACAGACAAATCTTTGACGATATATTCCACGGAAATTCCGTATGTAGCAGTGAGTTCTGATGCAAGTTTCTTGAGCTTATCTTCGCTTCGGGCTACCAAAATCAGATCTTTCTTTAATTCAGCTAACTGAACGGCCATATGGTAACCTATACCGGATGATGCGCCTGTTATTAAAATGTATTCTTTCATTTTTATTCAATTTTAATATTCTTCATTGTTTTCAATGTCCAGACTTGGAGGAATCAGTTTGTACATTACCGGCGTAACAATTCTGGAGAGAATCGTTGAGCTGATAAGTCCGCCAATCAATACGATGGCTAATGGAGCGATCAAAGGATTGGAGTTTAAAGCCAAAGGAATTAAACCGCAAATCGCCGTGATGGAAGTTAAAACTACAGGAAGAAAACGCGTTTCACCCGCAATAGCAATGGCCTCATCAATCGAATGGCCTTCCAATCTCAACTGGTTGGTAAAATCCACCAGTAACAGAGAATTTTTAACCTGAATTCCGGACAGTCCGATAAATCCGATAATTGCCACTAATGACATCGGGCTTCCATCAATCAGCAACAAAATGACACCGCCCAAAATCCCCAATGGAATAATCGACAATACAATGATAATTCCTTTAAAAGTTTTGAACTGAAGCAACAGCACCGCAATGAAAAGAAAAGTGCTTAAGATAATGACAGAAATGAAGTTTCCTCCTAACGCATCACCTTCTGATTCTTTTTCTCCTGACAGTTTATAGTAGTAGCCTTTTGGCATTTTCAGCTGATCCAATTGAGGAATAATGTCAACCAATAAATCATTGGCATAATATCCTTTTGCAGACATGGCCGAAACCTTTGCAAATCTTGATTTATTGAAATGGTTGATTGCCGTAGGAGATGTTTCAAATGAAACGGCAGCAATCTCATTGAGCGCAATTGGTACCCCTTGCACATTATTGACATACAGATTCTTCAGGGCGTCCAGATTAGAGAATTTTTCTCTCGGTAAAGTCAGTGTTACTGTTCTTGCATCGCCGCGGTCGTCGATATAGTCTCCCACCGGCAATCCGGCTACGGCAAGACGAATGACTTTATCCACCTCACTCGTCATCACTCCTAGAGTTCTCGCTTTTTCCTTGTTGATTTTTACTTTAACATCGGTTTTGTAGGTGTTTAGTTCATTGTTGATGTACATCGTTCCTTCTTGCTTTCTCAAAATATTTTCTACCTGAGAAGAAAGTTGTCTCAAAACAGCAGGATCTTCTCCGAATAAGCGCACGACAATATTGGCTTCAATCGGAGTTCCCTGTTCAAAATCTTTTACCTCAACTTTGGCGTAAGGCATTGTTTTGAATTTTTCCCTTAAAGTTTCAATCAAAGCAGTCTTCGTTTCAGGTTTTGCTTCGTCATCCAACTGCACAAAGATCTGCGCAAAATCAGGCTTTCTGTCCTGTGGATGCACATTGTAGTAAATCTGTGGATTCCCTTTTCCTACATTGGAAGTGTAAAAGGTTATTTCTTGATGCTTTTTTAATTCTGATTCAACAATCCTGGCAACGCGGTCACTCTCTGAAATATTAGACTGAAGCGGTGTTTTGATATTGATCAGAAACATCGGTTTTTCTGAAGTCGGGAATAATTTAAAACCTGTTAAACTGAATAATCCAAATGCCAAAACACTTAATGCAATTGAAATTCCGATTGTTATTTTGGGATATTTCAAGGCTTTCGGCATAATTCCTTTGTAACTGTTGGTCAGAAATTTCTGAAGATACTGTAGGAAAATATTTCCACCTTCATGGTCGTGGGTCTTCAGGAATCGGCTGCCTAAAAATGGAACGAGGGTTAGCGCAACCAGCATGGACGCCAAAACACTCGTAATTACAGCTACCGGAAGGCTCCGTATGAATTCCCCGGCGATATCAGGAAGGAATGCCAATGGTAAAAATGCAATGATCAATGTTGCGGTACATCCTACAACCGCCAAACCGATCTGTTTGGTTCCTTTAAGAACCGCATCTTTTTTAGAATGCCCTTCACGTAGCCAGCGCTCTATATTTTCCACAACCACAATACTGTCATCAACCAATAATCCCAATGCTACAACCAATCCCACGATACTCAACTGATTCAGTGAAAATCCTAGTGCATTCATCGCAATTAAACCTAATGCCAACGAAAGCGGAATTGAAATCATTACAATAACAGATGCTCTTGAACCTAAAGGCAGCAATGTAATGATAACCAAAACAATGGCCAATCCGAAGTCAAAACCTAAATGCCCCAGACGCTGGGAAACCATATCAGCCTGGTCGAAGTTTTTGATCAACTTAATATTTTCAGGAAGATCTTTTGAGAATTCTTCCAAAATAGGGGCAAATTGTTTCTGAACATCGGTAATATTCACATTATCCTTCATTCCGGCACTTACAAGAATGCAACGATGGCCGTTGATTCGGGTGATATGGTCAACGGTCTGCGATTTGTAACCAACCTCGGCAACGTCTTTCATATAGACAATCTTACCATTGGCATTATAAATGACGGTGTTGGCAACATCCTGTTCATTTTTGAATTTACCGCTGGTTTTAACATTGAACACCTTGGTTCCCATATCGATACTTCCTCCGGGGATATCGGCTGCCTCACTCTGCAAACTTCCCATAACAACATTTAAGGGTATTCTCAGTTGTGCAAGCTTATCCAGTTTAAGATCAACCCTAATCTCCTGCTCTGGCATTCCTGAATAGATGACATTTTTAAGATTCGTGATCTTTTCAAGTTTTGTTTTAAGCTTATCTGCCTCATCTCGAAGTTTTTTCTCGGAAGCACTCTCAGAAACCAGGGCAACCTGCAGAATTTTCACATCAGAAGATGATATTTTTTCTGTTTTGATCTGATAAATATCTTTCGGAAGCTCACTGTTTTTTAAGGCATTAATCTCAGTTGAAATTTCCTGATACTTATTATCGACATCAACACCATATTTAAATTTAACCTGAAAAGCGGCAACGCCGTCTTCTACAGTCGTCAGTATTTTATCAATATTTTCCAGCCCGTAGATTTTATTTTCGATGGGCTTTACCACCTGTTCTTCCATATCTTTCGGGCTTGTTCCGGGATAAATCACGGTGATCAGATATTGTGGCGGATGCGTGGATGGATCTTCGGATCTTGGCATTGTGAAGAGCGTTAAGAAACCGACCACCGCAACAAGAAGAAATATGATCAGCGTAAACTGATAATTTTTAACGGCAAAATTTGTAATCTTCATCGTTTCTTAATTAATAATTTTAATAGTTGATTGCTCATTCAGATAAGCACTGTTGGAGATCACAATTTTATTGTTCTTTTGAAGTCCGTCCTTTACAAACACTTTATCATTTTCAAATCTGGCAATCGTAATAGGTCTTTTCTTCACTTTGTTATTTTCAACCACAAAAACGAAAGCTTTATTCCCGTCAGCTTCAATTAAGGAATTGTAGGGAACCATTATAAAATCTTCCGAATGATCAGTCTTAATCTCGGCTTTTCCAAACATTCCTACTGCGGGCTTGCTGTCATTCATCGTCAGTTTAAGCTCCACCTGAAAAGAGCCAAGCGCCATATCAGCTGCCTGCGACTTCCTGAAAATAAAGGCATCGAAACTTTTGCCGGGATAACCATCCAGTGTAACCACTGCTTTTTGTCCGATCTTTACAGAAGCCCATTCGGTATCGGTAAGTCCTACTTTCAATAGATAATTATTATTGTTGGAAGTTTCATTAATCATGAGAACCGGTGAGCCTGGTCCTACAATCTCACCTTTACCGGCCACTTTTTGGGAAACGAAACCGTCCGCGGTTGCATAAATTTTCGCATATCTGGCATTGAATGCAACCGCATCTTTCTGTTTACGGGCGATATCCAGTCCGGTCTTGGTGTTCTGAACCTGCTCCAAGGTATACACGCTGTCTTTATATAAGTTGGTGGCGCGTCTGTAATCACGTTCGTATTTCTGCACATTTAAATCCGACTGATTGAGGCCTGAACGAATCTCTGTCTCGTCCAAAGTGGCCAGTAGCTGACCTTTTCTGAAAAACTGTCCTTCCTCCACAAAAATTCCGTTCACAACTCCTCCTATTTTAAAGGAATAGGTGGTTTCATTTTCTGTGGTTACCAAACCGGAGGCATTGATGTTTGAAGCAAGAGCCAATGATCCTACAGACGCTGTTTTTACGGCAATTATATCAGTTGTTTCAAATGGTTTTGACTCTTTTTTTTCTTCTTTGCAGGAAGCTGTCAGTAAGATTGAAAGCAAGGATATGGTTATGGTTTTATTCATAATAACTGTGTTGATTTTATTGATTAAGATTGAAAGTGGCATTGGCTCTTTCCAGCTCTGCGAAGGCAATCCATGAATTGTAAAGGGCAATGTTGGTATTAAGCTGTGTGTTGACGACCTGATTTTGGGCATCCAGCAATTCGATGTAGATCGCTAAACCTTCTTTGTATAATTTGGTGACATCATCATTGTATTTTGTAGCGGTCTCTTTCTGTTTACTGTCAGATTCATACTGTTCCAAAGCGGATTTTAAATTATTTTGAGAAACCTGAAACTGGAGTAGCAACTGCTGTTTGGCATTATTGATCTGAGAATCTAATTTTTTACTTTCTTCATCTACCTGTTTCAGTTTGTATTTGTTTTTATTACCTGAAAAAATATTCCATTCCAGGCTCAGACCTGCAAAATAATAGCGTGAAGTCTTATCAACCCTGAAATCAAAATCCTGAAAACCGAGATCTGCGAAGCCGCTTAGTTTTGGAAACCAACTGGATCTTGTCAGCTGATACACATTTTCATTGATCTCTTTAGCCTGATTCAGCTTCTGCAATTCTTCCTTGTTTTCTGTATTTTCCGAGAGCAATTCTGTCGGAATTTCTATAATTTCATCGGTTTCAATCTCAGTATCCAGCTTCTGATTCAACAGAAAATTAAAGTAAGCCTGGGCATTTTTGCTTGTATTGATGGCGGTTTCGAGATTAGCCTGAATTCTTGTTACTTCATTATCACTTCTCAGTACTGCTGTACGATTGATTTTGTCATTCTTAAAAAGCGCTCTGTTCACTCTCTGATTTTCCTTCACCATCAATAAAGCATTCTGATAAATTCTGATACCTTCTAAAGATTGCAAGTATTTATAGTATGCAATCTTGATATCCTTTACCAATTCGCGCCGGTAAATTTCCAGTTCAATTTTTTGTAAACCCGCTTGCTGTGTTTTAATCTTTTTGTTGTAAATAATCTCATAATTCAAAAGCGGCATTGTCGTATGAAGCTTTATGTCATAGAAATTATTAGGATTAATCAGCACCGACTGATTCTCCAGCGAAGGAAAAGCGTTGGAATTGGTGATCTGATTCAAGGTGCTGTACACAGGATTCAGCATATCCCCGATAGGAATATCAATCGTTCTTCCACCGTCGGCAATCGTGTAATTGGTTATTAAAGCTACCGAAGGTGAAAACAGTGACTTAGCTTCCTGTAAAGCATACAGGCTTTTATTGATATCAAAATTTCTTTGTTTGATAACTTCATTATTTTCAAGACCGATTTCGATGTATCGATCAAGGTTAGTTTGGGAATATGTGATGCATCCTAAACAAATCAGTAATAACATTGACAGTTTTTTCATTTAAATACATTGTTTATAATTTGAACATTGTTCATTTTTTTGACAAAAAAATTTATAGCTTTTCCAGCATTTTCAAAAATTCGTTATACCCTTCCGCCATAATGGTGTCCGGACTGCTGAATTTTACACCTTTTGTTCTTTGGCGGATTTCCAGACAGCACATACCGTGCACAAGACTCCAGATCAAAAAAGATAATGCTTCTGAGTTATGCTCCTTAAAATGACCTTCTTGCATACAATCTTCCACCGTCTTTTTAACATACCCAAAAGTTTCATTTCCTTCAGACCACAGCTGATTTTTCTGTGTTTCAAGATAATCCATTGGTGCTCTCAGGTTGAACATAAGATCATACATCTCAGAATTTTCCATTGCAAACTTCATGTAGACAAATCCCATTTTTCGAAGCCTCAATAACGGATCTTCTTCACTGACTAAATCTCTGAAGTATCCACCCAATTCCTGAAATCCTATGGAATGCAGATCATGAAAAATAGCATTCTTATCTTTAAAATAAACATAAACAGTACCTACACTGTAATTTATTTCATCAGCAATATTTCTTATGGTGGTATACTCTATTCCTTTTTCCACAAAAAGTCTTTTTGCACCATTAAGAATGAGTAATCTTAAAGCTTCCTTTTCTTTTTGTTTTCTTTCACTTATGCTCATAAAATAATTTTACTATGCAAAGATATAATTATTTTTTGAACGTTGTTCATTTTAATTATACTTATCGGTATTTTTGTTCGTTTTATTAAATTCAAATATCTAAAAAGTGTGTCAAAATAAAGCTCTATATTCCTTGTAAATACCTATTTACTTGAATTGAGTTAAATAGAAATTACTGGATAAAAAAAGCTTTGTAATTCTTGTTTTATTTGGATCAAACGAACCAAATCATGAATAAAAGTGTTTGAAGATACGCTCACTAAAAGCCAAATGGCGCTACTTATTAAGACAAGTGGCGCCATTTTTATTTATTTCGATAACACTATTTGCTATGCAATAACATACCCATATCTTCAGTTCTTTCAATGTTTTTAAAAACCAAACATACCACCAGAAACGCTAATTTGCTCTCCTGTAATCCATGCTGCATCATCAGAAGCAAGAAATACCGCAGCTTTCGCAATATCTTCCGGCTGGCCTCTGCGGCCAAGTGGTGTATTGGCAACAAACATTTTTTCATAATCACTGCCTTTGGTAACACCAGCACTTACGGCACCTTCTGTTTCTGTAGCGCCTGGCAAAATAGAATTAATACGAACATTTTTTGGACCCAGTTCTTTCGACAAAGAAATCGTTATTGCATCTAATGCTGCTTTTGTTGAAGAATATAACGATACTCCCGCCATTGGCGATTTGCTTGCACCCGAACTGATATTAATGATATTGCCACCTTTATCTCCAAACAGCTTTAAAGATGCTTGGATAGTCAATACAGAACCCAAAACATTGACATTGAAATGCTGATGGAAAGCTTCTGCCGATACTTGTTCGATAGGTAAAAATTGTTGAAAAACCGCGTTGTTTACCAAAATATCTAAGGTTCCGAAATTTTTTTTGGTTTCTTCGAACAACCTATTCACATCAGCTTCATTGGATATATTGGCCTGTACTGCAATGGCTATGCCTCCATGATCTGTTATCTCCTTTACTACACTATCCGCTGCTTCTTTGCTTGAAGCATAATTTACAACGACCTTTGCTCCTTCATGGGCAAAATGTTTTGCGATTGAAGCACCTATTCCTTTTGCTGCACCAGTTATTACTGCTACTTTGTTTTTTAATTTACTCATTACTTTTTTGTTTGTTAATATCCTTCAGATTTTTGTTCTGAAGCCTCTACAAAGATGCGACCCTGTGATGAAATGTTGGTTGACATACATCATTAAGTAAGCTTGATATGGGTCAAGTCAGAATGATAATCTAAATCAAATTAATTTTATAACCAATTATAATACTGCAAATTAAAATAGTACTAAAAACACTCTAGAAACAAAAAACATCAAGATCGAAACGGCACAAAGGCCCTTTTAGACCAAATTTTTTATTCGAGCAAAACAATTTTTTCGGTAGGGGATTTGCTGAGAAACAGCCTGAAAAACCACTTAGTCTTAATATGAAAACCTATGTAATATGATTGATATCAAATGATGAATTTAGAATTATATTTTACGTGATTTCCTAGCTGATTATTATGAAAAGTTCTCATTCAGGGAAAAAGCTTATGTATAATCTCCAATTTAATTAGTCGACATTCATCATGAATTATACGCTTAACATAAAAAGAATTTATTTTAAAAAGTTTTTCTTTATCCTGCTCAAAGTTTCTGGCGATAAACCCAGATATGAAGCAATCATGTTCTGTGGAAACCGTTGTAGGAAATGAGGATAACTTCTGATCAGTTCTTCATAACGTTCTTCAGCTGTATAGCTATTTGAGGCCAGCATTCTTTTTTGAGCTGCAATAGCGTAATTTTGATTGATTACATTCGTCATCGCTGAAAAGGCGGGAATATGCTTTAGAAACTGTTCAATTTCAGCATTGGTTGACTGTAGTATCTCAAGTGGCTCCAGTGCTTCAATATTAAAACGGCTTGGGGTCAACAGAAAAAAACTTTCAAAATCGGCCAGCCACCAATTTTCCACAGATAGCTTCAGTACGTGTTCATTTCCCTTATCATCTACCGCAAAGGTTCTGGCAGATCCTTTCACAATAAACCCAATGTATTTGCATACATCTCCTTCCTGTAAAAAATATTGTCTTTTTCGAAGTTTTTTAGGTTTGAAATATGCCATCAACAAACGCTTGTCGTCTTCTGAAAGCAATTTGCCCGATATTTTTTCTATGTAATCGAAAAACACTGGAAAATCAGACATCGTTTAAGTAATTTATTGCAATTTACTTAAACTATCTAATAAGAAAAAAATAAATATTTTAAATTGGAGCTAAATAGATCAGAGAACTGATAAATGGTTTGTCAAAAGATCATCACATAATTCGCGTGGGTGATTCAAAAATCTTTAATTTTGTCAATAGATTCTTTCCGAAAATAGCATTTAATATCATTAATCCAAAAAAGAGTCATCAATTTTTAAAAAATTAAAAATGAAAGCATACATCATAAACAAATACACCAAAGATGGTCTTCAGCTTGCAGATGTTCCGACCCCAAGAGTTGGTGACAATGACGTTTTGGTAGAAGTTCATTCAGCGAGTTTAAATCTTTTGGATTCTAAAATCAAAAAGGGAGAGTTCAAATTGTTGTTACCATACAAGTTTCCATTGATTTTGGGGCATGATGTTGCAGGAATAATTACACAGGTTGGAAAAAATGTGACGAGATTTAAAGTTGGTGATGAGATTTATTCGAGAGTATCAGATTTTCACATCGGAACTTTTGCTGAATATATTTCCATTAACGAAAATGATGTAGCGCTCAAACCAAGAAACCTAACGATGGAAGAGGCAGCCTCTATTCCATTGGTGGCATTGACTGCCTGGCAAGCATTGGTTGAAAATGCGAATTTGAAGAAAGGACAGAAAGTGTTCATCCAGGCAGGATCAGGTGGTGTGGGAACCATAGCGATTCAATTGGCAAAATATTTGGGAGCTACTGTCGCAACTACCGCAAGTGCAAAAAGTTTCGAGATATTGAAGAATTTAGGGGCAAATGTTCTGATTGACTACAAAACACAGGATTTTGAAACAATGCTTAAAAATTACGATATTGTACTCAACAGTCAGGATAATAAAACATTAGAAAAATCAATCAACATATTAAAACCAGAAGGTAAGGTCATTTCCATTTCTGGTCCGCCAACGCCGGAGTTTGCAAACGAAATTGGATTGCCTTGGTATTTGAAGATTGTATTATCATTACTTAGTTTAAGCATCAGAAGAAAAGCGAAAAAACATAATGTAGATTTCTTTTTTCTCTTTATGAAAGCGAGTGGAAGTCAACTTGAGAAAATAACCAAGTTAATTGAAGCTGATGTTATCAAACCCGTAATTGACAAGATTTACTCTTATGAACAGACCAATGACGCTTTGAAATATGTTGAAAGTGGACGCGCAAAAGGAAAGGTTGTAATAAAAATGAAATGACTCCAACCGGCAAAAAGATTTTTCTTTTTGCCGTCTCTTAATAGGTAATTGTATAATAACCTCCCGATTGGTATATCGATCAGGTTAATTACTTTCTCTTATTACAAAATCTGAATAAATTTTATATTCAAAAAGGACCACAGTCCTTATATTTTGATAATCTTGTTAATCTAATAGAAATTACTTGACAAAAATGAGCTTTATGATTTTTGTTTAATTTGGCTTAAGCGAACCAAATCATCTATAAAAGCATTTGAAATCAGCAGTTTGGCAAAATGGTGGTTTAATGCTAAATTCAAATGGTTAGAAGTTCCAAGCAGCAAGTTCGCAAAAAAATATCGCCACTTTAAACAAGTAGCGATATTTTTTCAATTTCTATCCTGAAATATCTATTCTATTTTCTTACCAAATAAACTTACAGTTCTGTTCTTGTTCTGCAATCACTCTTTTTGATTTTGTTACATATAATCTAAGGAAACAGCCCGGGCTGATATTATAGATTCTTTTGCCATATACATCAACTCCCATCGTACCTCCACCATTGTCAAAGTTATAAATAACAATCTGCTGTTTTGGATAGATTTCTTTGAAATTGACCACCATTTTAACCTGTTCTCCAATAATATGGATAAGCCTGTTTCTATCATCTATGCTAAGATTGCTAGAAGAGAACTCATATTCATGTGGATCTAATCTAATGGCGTAATCCTTAGGATCAGATTGATCATTAACAATTTCATCTTTGAGAGTAGCTGTTCTACCATTAGGAATAAACATTGTATCTGGGTTTTCATCTTCAGATTTAAAGTTTTCACTGGCTTTTATGGAGCCTTTTACAGCTAACTTATCACTATCATTGGCTTCTCTTCCCATTCCGAAGCGACTGGACTCCATATGAAAATTTAAACCTCCAAACCCATCATACTCAGAACCATAAGAATAATATTCATTTCGTTTCGTTGCTAAAAATCTTTTCTGATGAATATCTACAATACCTGATTCAGCACTATTCAGATGGTTATCTGAAATCACTAAACCTGATCCGGTATTTACTGTGAAGTCCGTGTTTAGCTGTAACCCGTACTGAGCCATATAATTCCATTGCTGAATATTTGTTTCAGTAAAATCTGCCTCTGTCCAGAATTTATACCAGGAAGTAGTCCAATTTCCATCAATTCCTTTTCTAATTTTCAGCATCGGAATACCGGAACCATTAATACCAGTCTGATTGGCAAATGCCAACTGATAAGACGAATCTCCTGTAGAGGCGGTTGTACCATCCCAGGGAGTATAGGTCATGATACCTGCATAATTTCCAGACGCTCCCAGGCCGGCACTGTTAGATTTAGCAAAATCAAATCTGACTCTTTTAGGCGTAGAATTGGGTGCAATATCGTCTGCATTTCTTGATCCGTCTCTTGATGTTACAAAAAAGTTGGTAAGATTGACAGAATTATTGCCACTAATAGTTAATTGCTGTCCTCCTTCATTTTCAGAACTAGCATTTAATGCAATTTGATTAATGTTTACAGCGTGTGTTCCTAACGTTCCATTGGGAATAACAGGACTATGGGTAAATGTCTTTGTATCGCTTATTGTCTCAACTCCATTTTTTCTAATGAATACATCTAAAGATTCACTTTTTGTGTAGTAATTAGATAATACAGCATTCGAAAGATATCCTGCATTGGCATGATTTCCCCAATTGAATGCGGTATTCCAGTTGTTTATATTGGCCGCAGAAAAATCATTTGAATCCCAATCTTTTGTCCAGGGATACCAGGTTCCACTAAAATAGTATCTCCTGTAAACATCATTGTTATTAGCATAAGTAGTATACTCCTGAACTATATGGGTTGAAGTATAGTAAACTCTTAATTGTCCTGCTAAGGCCGCGGGGTAATTATTGGCAGAAGTTGCATTTGCATTTCCTGTCTGAACCCACCATCCTGTAGAAGTAATGCTATTTAAATCTACTGTAGGACCTAAAACACCCTTGTAAAGAAAACCTGTATTATAAGCAGATATCCAGTCAGCAGAAGTTCCATCATTTAGTGTTGTAATTCTACCTGTATTATTAATTTTTACAACCTCAGTTAATGCAGGAATTTCCCCATTTGTACCAGTAGCACTCCCATAATTAAATGAAAAATTTTTATGGTTATTCACTGTAAGTCCCCATGAATTTAATGATCCCCTTGGTTGGACAAAATCAGTACCATTAAATTGTAAATTGTGGCCTAACCACAGCCCATAACCATGTGTTGTATTCGCCAGATTAGTATGGAAAATAGCTGATCCTGCTGCCGTTTGGCTGCCAAATAACAAATTATAAGCATCTACAAACTGAGTATTATTAGCATTGATAACTACCTGGCCTGCACTTGTTGAATCTCCCTGAGGTCTCAAATAAACAATTCCCGAAGTTCCATCCCCTGAAATTAATGTAAATGCTGAACCTGTTCTGATTCTGTTTACTCCCTGTCTTTGAACCTGAAGTTCACCCGCTGTACTGTTAATAACTCCCGCAACTCCTATATTTCCAGATGTATAACTATTCCCGGAAACATGAAGCCTATATCCATCGAGTGGTAATGAGGCTCCTCCTAATCCGATTCCTACTCTCTGATCTGGTGTCCACAGGAGCGCCTTAGTAGTATTGTAAGCAGTTGTACCTAAATAACCATATGTCACTTTTACAGTACCTTCTGCATCTACATTGCCAAACCACCCAACAGTATCAACTACGCCATTAGAACCTGCCAACTGTAAAATATCTCTTGCAAATCCGGTTCCTGTCGTTATCGTAGATAAATCTTTTTTTATTGTACTGTTTGTAGCATGATTAAACGTAAGGGTACCGCTCATCAGGTCTCCCGATCTATTAACATAGGAATTATTATCCAGAGAACCATCCGCCTTTAAAAACTGGGCAGCTGTGCCGCCCGTTACTTTATAGCCTTTAGAGGTGTTATAATATGCGTATTTTACATCCATTCTAAATATCTTTACGAGTTACTGTTATGGATACAGCATTAGGTAAAGCAGAATCAAATTCAACATCTATTTTATTTGGATCGGTTAATTTTATTCTGCCATCTATTTTGTAAAAGGTTACCGTATCATACATGGCAACATCTACATTTCTGGTTCCTAAGTTGTGTACCACACCTGAAGATCCGGAAATAGAGGTCGTGTATGACTTTACATTATTATTTCCGGCAATTACTCTACCTTTAGCATCAACGGTCACCTCATCATAAGTCCCGGCAGTTACTCCTGTTGCAGCTAATGTCAACCCTGAGGTAACGTTTGCAGAACCGTCAAAGGTTGTTGTCCAGGTAGCATCACCTGAAGCAGAAATTGTTCTTGGCGTTGTCAGTTTTGCAGCTGATCCGGTTGTATTGACTGCTGCAGTCCCTGTTAATAATGTTGCAGGAACAGCAGTAATAGGTATTGCTACATTTCCGGAACCGTCAATAGTTTGTGCTGTTGCAGTAACTCCAGAAAGCGTAATAGTTCTTGGAGTGGTCCACTTTGTAGCGGAAAGAACATTTTTCACTGCATCTGCCGTATTTTCGGCATTAGCTAATCCAACATGAGATTTGTTTAAGACTACAACACCTGTTAATCCATTTACAGAATCTACGGCTCCGGAGGTGATATAAACGAACGTTGTTCCCGTCCATCGGTAAGTTTTGTTGGTATCAAGGGATACATAAATTTTACCTGTCTCACCGGTGATAAGAGTAGTATAACCCGCTTCTTTGTAAAACTTCCCGTCAGCTGTTTTATAATATCCCTCCAAAACATCATCCACGTAAGATGGTAATTGAGATGCAGGTACCTGTCCGGATGCATCCAGTGCAGCAACTCCATTCGCAGCACCTTTTTGTGATAACGGGATGTAATTAGCTAAATCTGATGAAGTAGGCATAGAACCCAGATATACCGTTAATCCATTGGTTGTCTGGCTAACTCCCGTAACCACATTCCCTGTACCTGAAGTAGTAACAGGTAAAGAAAATGTAGTTCCTGCCAATGTCAAACCATTACCTGCGCTATATGTTGTATCTGTAGACGCTAATGTGATTGTATTTCCGGTCTGGTTAACCGTCATATTAGCCCCTGCTGCAAGAGTAACATCCCCGGACACCAAAGTACCGGATGCACCACCTTTCAGACGCGTAATTGTATCTGGTGTTGTAAATGATCTGTTTGCTGACAAATCATAGGCTGTACCGTTAATTGTTAGAGTACGTGTTTTTGGCACATAATCTAACGGATTTAAATTTCCATCATGCCAAAAAGAATTGATTGCCCTTGTACCGCCTCCTGCGGTTACAATATCATTGTCTGTTTTCCCCTCTATTTTGTATCCTACAGAGCTTCGGTAATAAGCGTATTTAATGTCCATAATTATATTTTTTTAATTGTTAACTGAATTATATTTGGTGGTAATGAGTCAAACAGTACTTCTATAGTATTGGTGTCTATTCTTCTTACCTTAATGGGTATTGTAAACATTGTGACGGTGTCATAAGCATCAATCACAAAGCTTAAAGTATCAAGATCATGTTTTATCCTGGAGTCTCCCCTAACTCTCTCTTCATGTTTAATTTTTTCGGAACTGGCTGTATCTTCGATATTTTTAATTTTAGCATACACCAAATCATTAAACTGATTTTGATAGGTGACTGCACCCCAGCTTGAATAAATGCCGGCAAGGTTAATTTTATCATCTGAAATATTTCTGATAACAGCTTCTTTAAGCAATTCTATCTGCTGTCTGTTTTCTTTGATATAGTCTACGATTTCCTGAAGTTCATCAAGATTAGCGTCATTAGAGAGCAGTATTTCATTAATTCTTGCAATATGTTCAAGCATTTCATCATCCTTTGCCTGAATTACATTTACAATTTCCCCGATCTGCTCTTTTGTATAAACATTTCCAATCTCTTCACCTCCATCTATGGTAGCGGCTAATTTGATTTTTAATTTATCTTTCCATTCATCTACATTGGCAGCAGTAAGATTGGATGCGTTCAGTTTTGCCAGCACTGAAACATGTGCGTTTTCATCTTCCAGGTGATTTGTAAAAGTTGTGGTGGACAGTGTTTTCTGAAAAGCTTCCTGTAAGCCCATCACCTCGTCCATTTTGATTTTTTCATCTAAATGACGGAATGAAGAAAAGGTCTGTTTAAATTGATACTCTGTAGGAATATCACCTTTTTCAAACCAGCTGAAAATTATATTTAATGGTGTACTCATTTTGATTATTGAATATTAGTTTTGATAAAATTGATCATTCAGGAAACCTATAGTATTCATAGGCTGATTGTCTTGAATGGAATTTTATATTTTTTGAGCGATTTTTGATTCATCACTCTTTTATCATCCTGTCAATTAGTGAATTTATATGCCATTATTTAGAAAACTATGCATTTTGTGAATTCAATGACTTTTCACATTTTTCAGAGCTCAAATTTCATTTTTCTTACGCTCTTATAAAAGTTTTTTGACCTCTCTATTCTGTAGCTGCAATAGACTTTATTTTTCTGAAACAGAATGATATTGTTCTGTAATCACAGTGTTCAAAATTCACTTTTTTTTAGTTTCTGTGAAAGTTTTTTGGGCTCTGCATTCTGTAGTTGCAGTAAACTTACAGTTTAAACGCACCGAATCATTTATAAGAGTGTTTAAAAACAAATAAAACCTGTTATCTGTAAACCAATTTATAAGAACCAATACCTCATTTGCAGGCATAATTTTTTATAAAAACAGGATCTTTTAAAAGAAACTCGTGAATATTCCGTTTAATTCTTAAATTTGGCCAATGCAAAAGTATCTTTATCTCATCATTATATCATTTTCCCTTACCAGCTGCTATACTTATCAGGTAAAAAAACAGCCAGATCCAGTGACCAACAATAAGCAGGAGTCCAAAAAGACTGCTGAATCTGTGGGTAACACTTCTACGCAAATACAGAACACAGCCGCTCAATCACCTATCCCAATTAATATTCAGGAGACGCTTGCCCCTAACAAAAATGTTAAGATTGATGTTGATGGAAAGAGTTATAAAATAATAGTTGACAGATGGGAAAGCGACAGTTTGGTTGCACATGCTGTTTATAATCCTAAAAAAATTCTGAAATTTCACAAGAACCAGATCAACAGCGAGAAAATTGCAGAAAAACGTTTTTCACAACCCATAGCTGATATCATTACAGTTACTGTTTATGCCGGAATTGGCGTTTTAATATGGGCGCTTGTTCACTAATTTTTTTTAATTACCTAATAATTATAGAAGATATTTATTCTTAAAAGCTTCAAGATTGATTATCCATAACCATTTTTGAGGGTAATCCGTTCTGGTCGCAAGCTGTCAAATGACGCCACTTTAAGAGGAGTGACGCCATTTTACATCAGTTATATATTCTTTTGTTTCTAAATTTTCCAGTTTTAATACATCTTATTTTCTGCATATTTATAAACGGTCTTTTCATCCCAGACAAATAATTGGATAGAGCTATATGGTGGTATTTTGTATGAATAACCCGCGCTTTTTATGTCAAATCCCTGCGCATAACTATCACTGGCATTTAATACAAGTATTCTCTGACCTCGGAAACATTTTCCTAATGTAAATTGCTCGCCATGAACACATCTGATGACCAACATTCTATTGTCAGAATCATAATATTGAGTTCCTGGCTGCTGCTCAATCATGCCATGAGACAATCTCATTCTGGAGTCTTCATTGGTAATCTCATCATCAAGGCGGGATAAACTTCCGTCCGGAATAAATAAAGTATTAGGTTCTTCATTTTCGGATTTAAAGTTTTTAATAGCCTTTACTGAGTCCCCAACATATACTGAACCAGCAACGTCTACTGAATCTGAAACATGTACTGACCCCCCAACGTTTACGGAGTCTGAAACATTTAGTGATCCTGCAATATTTACTTTATGCGAATTATTAGCTGGTGTACCTATACCAATGTTTTTGTTTCCTCTATTGAAATTAATACCTTCCCAGCCCTTATAACTGCTTGAATATTTATAATACTCATCTTTTAATACAGCTAAGTAGAATTTATCTTTTTCATTATATATACCAGATTCTCCACCATTATAATTATCAACAACCATTAATCCATTACCTGTTTGATTAGTAAACTGTTGGTTTACAATAATGCCGTTATTAGACATATAATTCCAGCTATCAATATTACCTTGTGAGAAATCTGCGTCACTCCACAATTTAAACCACTTACTAGACCATTTATCATCAATCCCCTTTCTTATTTTAAGCATAGGTATTCCTGCTCCATTGATCTCAGTTTGATTGGCAAAAGCTAATTGGTATGAAGAATCCCCCGTTGATGCAGAAGTACCATCCCAAGGAGCATACGTCATTACACCTGCATAATTTCCAGTTCCTCCAACATGCCCGGCCTGAATAAAATCAAATCTAACTCTACGACTATTACCATTAGGTGCAACAACTGTATCCGGGTTTCTTGAACCATCTCTTGAAGTAACAAAGTAATTGGTAGCTAAGACTCCGGCTGAATTAGAGAGATTTATCCATTGACCACCTTCCTCCTCAGGTTGAATTGACAGGGTCTGGCTCGTAAAATTAGATGATACCCAAGATTGAGTAGCCAGAAATACATAACCATCTGTTCTATGATATATATAAGGGGCACCTGCTGATAAACCACTTGAGAATCCTAATGTTTGAGCATTTTCTGCAGAATTAACTTTAGCGTCAGGATTAAAATTATTATTGGTCCAAAGCGCTTCTCCATCTGACAGCAAAGGAATATTACCTTTTTTCGTCATGGTTGTTGAATTAACAGCCTGCCAATACTCTAAATGATTGCTGAATAAAGGAAAATCTATTCTATGATACCATGTATTATTTCCTGCAATATGTAAAGAGTTACCATAAGTAGATGGGAATCCGGTACCTGTAGCCCAGTCTGTAACACTTAAAGGATAATCAGTTTTTACCGCAGTTGCATCCTGATGATTACCTCTTTTCGCTAAGTATTCTCCGGGATTAAAATTGTTAGTAGTCCAAGGAATGCCCCCTTGAATTTTAACAACACCACTATCTGAACTCAATAATAAATCACCATTATTTACAGCTCTAACGGCAAAACTGTCTCCTGCTCCACCTCCTGATGCCGAATTTCCATCAGCTCCAATATAAGCTATATCTTTAGACCCATCATACTTTTGCCAGGTCAGATAATTCCCTGTTTGTGCGGTACTTTTCCATCTACCTAACATCGATGGAGTCTCTATATTAAAAGCACCTGTCATTGTACCGCCATCTTTTCTGAGATAGTTCCCTAAGTCTGAAGATGATACAAAATCTGAGGCTAATCTTTGGCCACCACCTGCAGTTAAAATATAATTATCATTATACCCAACTTTATTGAACCCTTTTGCTGAAACCTGACCTGCATCAGTGAATTCTATACCATTACTTAAATCCCAATCTTCTGCATTATTTGTAACAGAAGGTGCCAATATTAAATTGTTATTGGTAGGTTTCTGAATTGACCAGGATTTATATGAACTATTTTTTAGTTTGAAAGGTATTCTGTTATAATAGGATTTTGCTGCCGATATAATTTCATCCGTATTTCTTGTCTGGTAATCACTCGGTTTGAAGTTTACATTATCCCAAGCTCTTCTCCATAGTGTCCAATTGCCGTTATGCCCACTTCTATAGACTAATTCTCCTGCGTCTGCATTAGTGTCATTATATTTTATCTGTAACTGTGCTGTGGTATCCTGAGCACCCATGTGCAACATAGGACTATATAAATGCTGAACTCCTCCTGCGTTATTGTTTGCTCTATAAATTCCAGAATTGGAATAACCTCCAAGACTATTGAAGTCATCATTATATTGTACAGCTTTAGGGATATAGCTGCTATCTGCAAAATTAGTTAACCAACTTCTTGTAGCCACTACATCAGAAGGTAAAGTAATGATATTGGCAGGATATAAGTCAAAATTAGGCTCTATCGCATGAGACCATCCCAGATTCCAATCTTGATTATAGTTTCCATATTTAACTTCTACTTTAGCTACTTCAAATGAAAAATACGCATTCCAAAATGTATTCGGCTCTCCTAATAAAATACTGACATATCCATCAGTTCCAATCCCAATCCTTGCGGTAGTGGTAGGAAAATTATCTGTTACTTCCCATATAGCTTTTGAACCATTAGGGACCATAGTCCCGGATACATATTTGTAAAAAGCTACATTCACTTTTCCTAAGTACTGACTTTCATATCCATAAATATTGATATCAATACTAAACATAGCCTGATCTGGTGAAGCTTGCGGCATTTTAATAGCTAAAATACCTGTATGTCCCCCAACATCATAATAGCCCTGATAAACTTTATTAAATATCCTTACCTTATTTTGGTGTTTATTTATAGATCCCCCACCATCAAATTCTAAATCCTTTGCCCCAAGATTAATATCTTGTGTTGCACCATTATAGGGAACATAATTATTTAAAGCTGATGACTTAACAAAAGTTGACGGATCTAAATTATGAGAATCCCAAACTACACCATTTACTCCATTCTTATAGTGTATTATATCATTGTTATTAGATTCTATAATAGCATTAATAGTAGGGTTTCCTATATATAATGTAGATGGATTACCATAATTTAAAACCTGGGTATTTCCTGTAGTAAATGAAGTAGAATAAATACCTTGTTTAGAATAAATCTGACCTGACCGCCCCATAAAATGGGTAGGATGATCTGCATCTCCAAAATGGAAACCTATACCTTCATTCAAGCTATTAGCATTTCCCTGATAATAAGAAAGTCCATAAGCATCAGCATTAGCAAATGACCAAATTCTATTTCTTTCATCTACTTTGTAGAATCTATTTTGAAAACCTTCATCTGTCTGAACAAAACCTCTTGAATGTATTCCATAAGCAGGAATAAACTGGGAGTCAGCATAAGCAGAGGAAGCCAGTAAACCACCAGATAACATAACTTGAGAACTATTACCGTTTAAACCCGCTATAGGTCTGTCTGAATCTAATGCCCAATAGCCACCTGTATCTTTCTTCTGCCAAAATGTATTATCAGAAACTAACTCTTCTTTAGTAAGTAAATGTTTAAGATTTATCTGAACTCTTTTTGTACCTCCCGGATCCGGATGATCCGCAACTGAAGTAACCCTGTTTTTACCCTGGTCTAAACCTCCATACCCAACAGTTACTTTTACATCAAACCCCTGCCAATAAGATAATTGAGTAAACCAAAAACAAAGTTTACCGTTTAAGTTTAATGCAGTAATCGCATTCCAGTAATATAATGTAGAATAGCCGCTATGAGAAATAATAGTACCGTTATAGATATAACCCTGGATCTTACAATCCAAAGGTTGATCACTCCCGTACATATTACCTTTAATCTCTAAAAGAAACTGATCTCCATAGTCTACAGAATAATCTACATCAGTTTCAATTAATGTACCTTGTGGAAAATCTCTTCCGGAATGATACCAGGAGTCTTCTTTTTTTCGGGAATCATAATCTCCGCCGCCTCCCGTAAGGAATCTTTCATCATTTGACCCGTCTTTATAATATCCGGCCGATCTCACGTAATCAAAAGCATTGCCATTGATATTCATAAAGTGATAACCGTTGGCCCTATATTGTAATGTACCGGCATAAAGGCCCGGCTGATGAAAAGATATTGCGGGGTAAATTGTATCAGATGCTCCATTACCTCTTAATTCTAAAGCCACTGCATTATAAGCATTACCTGTAGCTCCTGAGAAGGCTTTTCTTACAGGTATCTCTTGATACGTATTGGTCGTCACTAAATTTAAATCAGACACAATTTCCGCATGGGTTCTTGTGCTGATTTTTTTCGTTACAGAATTCCAAACCATTACAGAACCTGCATCGTTTGGAACACTTTTCACAATTATTTCGCCTTCTACAGCGATGTGATTGTTAAAATATTCAGGAGCAATCATTAGTCTAATCTTGCAGTTAAAGTAATTCTATATTCATTCGGGGTAAGAGGTGCTAAAACATCTATTTGTACATCATTTGCTGATGTAGTCACACAGCTTACATTTATTTTTCTATTATCAGCATTACGATAACAGATATAATCAACATTCTGGGTATTCCAACCATGATTAATGGAAAAAGTAACGGATGAGCCATCTCCGATTTGCACTGTTTTGGATTTAATTTTTGCATCCAAAACTGTTTTCGTAGATTTTGGAGTCATTGCTTTACTAGTATCAACTCCCGCAATAGCTTCAACATCTGTTGCTATTTGAATCAGTCCTTTCACTGTATCTGTAGCATCTACAATATCAGGAATACCTTTTTCTATAATCTGATAATTTTTAGGAGCATTGGAAGCATCATCAGTATTAGCAATAAGATGATCACCAACAGAAACGGGTTCATTACCCACCCAGCCATTTGCCGTAATAACCCACACCATACCTGTTTTAATTGTAGCTGATGTAACGGGTGATGGAGCTGTCATTGAGCCTTCAGCAGCAGAAGGAATATAACCTCCCGGCTGATAAATAAGTGCTCCTGTAAGGCTTTGTCCTATTAAATTTTCAATATAAGTTCTAATCTTATTGGATGACCATGTAAATGTACCTGACTGAATGGCATCATTCAAAAAAATAGAAACAATATCTGCATTGGTAAGATTTCGGCCTGCTATTTTAATAACATGTCCTGAACTATTGGTCAGTATCTGACTTAACAATAGAAGTCCGCTTGTTTGATCTGTTTGAAATGGATTATTAGTCAGCGGATAATCAGGATGTACATAATTTTGAGCCAAATTAACCCATTCGGCTCCGTTCCATTGATGCAACTGACCATTATAATCAATTACCCAACCTGCAGGAACACCATCCGTACTAGGAAATGAAGTAAATTGTTGAAAACGGGTACGTTTCAACTCCCCGAAAAAATTATCCTGATGTGCGTTATTACTGATTACTGCGTTATTATTCATAGTTCTTTATTTTTTTATGGTTTAACTTTTAAAATGAGAATGTTAATGGGATTTGCGAGATCGCCTAACATCTTAATCTCGATGGTTTGATTGGTTGCATAATCATCAATATTTATTTTTTTACCTGTAACACTGTCCCGGGCTTGAATGATTACATTTTCAGTTTCAAGGGTATTGGGAAATACTGCACTTCCGGTAATCTGCACCACTGCACTTGTAGCTGTCTGTGAGATCAGCAAAACCTTATCATAGATTTGCTTATTAAATTCCTGTTGGTTTTTCGGACTGCTTAGCCAATTGTAGTCAAGTAACAGCTTTACTTTATCTTCCCTTGATTCCCCTATTGGAAGAGCTTTTAAAGCTTCAATATCTTCACGGTTTTTTTTAATGAAGTCTACTATTTCCTGCAGTTCATCTAAAGACAGATCATTAGATAATAATACGTCTCTAATATTTTCTATCTCCAGGGCTAAGCCTTTATCAGCATCTTTCAATGCATCAACAAAACCGTTTACTTGTATTTTAGTGTACACATTACCCAATTCATCAGAACTGTCAATCGTAGCAACATTGCTAATTCCAAGTTTGCTTTTCCAACTGTCAACATGAGCCGAGGTTAGATTGCCGGCATTCAATAATGCCAGATATTCCGAATGAGCCTTTGGGTCTTTTAAATGTTCCTGAAATGCTTCCGCACTGACAAATAATTGAAAAATTTCTTCTAACCCTTCAATACTTTCCATAGGGATTATGTCATCTTTATGATAAAAAGATAAAAATGTTTCTTTAAACTGGGTTTCTGTTGGAAAATCTCCAGTTTCAAACCAACTGAAAATTGTATGTAATGGTGTACTCATTTGATAATTGATAATTAGTTTTGATAAAATTGATAATTGGAGAAAGGCCTGAAGATTATTTCTATTGCGTGGTATTTTAAAGGGAGCGAAGAAAGCCATATCGTTACAGATAAAGCTATATGGCTATACGTTCACTTAGAAAGAATCAATGAAGCTGATTCCACTTTTGCTATCTCAAAATATTACAGGGATACTATAGAATCTTTGCGTGAAATTTGAACTGTATGAGCAGTTTTGAAGCCGGAACAAGGTAGGCCGCTTTGTGAAATCACCTGACTTTGGAGATTTATTTCCAGTGATTAATATATCGTTTAAACTCCCCACTATCAGGTGGGAATTGCTTATTTAGAAAAGAACAGATCGGCTTCAGCCTTTCTTCTGCGGATGAGTCCGTTTAACGTTTTTCCGGCGGCAGTAATGTATTTCTCTGTAAACCAGTTTCTGATTGCTTTCTCATCTGCTTTTTTATTAATCAAAGAAAACAAAGTGTCAGATCCACCTGTATTGTAAGTGTGAGATACAAGAGCATCAAATTGATTTTGAGTAAGAATCAATTTAATTTTACTGTTGACGATTTTTTCATAAGTTGGTAGAACAGATGAAAATAGCTCTATCCCTTTTTCTTTGCTGATTGCAGGATCTTTCATGGTTACCTTCTTTCCTCCCGGATAGTAAGTGTTACCATACCCTATTGTCGGAATTCCTGCAGAATCCAGATAGGGTTTTGAACTGAAGCCTTCAAATGATACAATCAGGTTTATTCCTTTTTGTGATGTTTTCATGTCTTAAAATATTTGTAGGTGAAAAAGATGAGTATTAAAGTGATTCCAATAATCGTAATGAAAATCCAGGCCAGAATTTCAAACCCATTTGATTGAATTTTCTTTGTTTCTTCAGAGACTTTTGAAGCCACTTCTTTGATCATTTCTTTTGAACTCGTTTTCTGGGTTAAATCATGAGTAACATGAGTAATTTCTTCTTTTTTAACTTCTGATTTTTCATGCTTGGCCTTTGCATAATGGTTGCTGATGGAATATTCTGCATTTCCCATGATGGAAATTCTTTGAATGGTATCTCGCCCTACCACGTTATGGAAAACAAAGGGATTAGATACATCAGATTTTCCCTTAATCAGGAGATCTCCGGATATTTCATTTCTTTCTTCCTTCAGCGACACATTACCTGATATACTTTGATTTGATTGTGAGCTTTGTAGGCTTAAAGAATCAGCTTTTACTTTTTCTGTTTTTTTTGTATTTTCTTTATAAGTGGCTGTAATTTTGTGTTTACTCCGGCAGCCCAACATGAGGCTGCTCAATATGATCAATAACAGAATCTTTGTTTTCATTAATTTTAGTTTTAAAAATTAAACAGGCTTATAGCTCTGATTTCTTGAATTCTACAATCCCAGAAAGCCCAACTGGAATTCAAATTCTTACATAAATATTTTATCTTCTTTTACGTACTCTTTTTTGATGCTATCCAGTAACACGTCTAAACTTACTTTGTAGCCAGGTTCTTTTGATGCAATTGTTTTTAAACTTACATCCTGTATGATATTCATAATATTAGAACCGGTTAATTCATATCGTTGGGCAATTTGTTCCAGATCAATACCTTCAAGTTCTAATTGTTCGGGTAAATTTTGCTGCCAGATACGCAGACGCTCTTCATGCTTTGGATTATTGAATTGTATGCAGCTATGAAAGCGTCGCGTAAAGGCTTTATCCATATTATTTTTAAAGTTGGATGCCAGAATAATAAGCCCTGAAAATGTTTCTATGCGTTGCAGCAAATAAGAAACTTCCTGATTGGCGTATTTGTCATGAGCATCTTTTACAGAGGTTCTTTTTCCGAAAATAGCATCTGCTTCATCAAAAAATAAAATCCAGTTTTTATTTTCTGCTTTATCGAACAGTTTGGCCAATTGTTTTTCTGTTTCTCCAATGTACTTTGAGACCAGCATAGAAACATCCACTCTGAAAACAGGACGTTGGGTGTATTTTCCTAAAAGACTGGCTGCAAGAGTTTTTCCTGTTCCCGGTTCTCCATGAAACAACACTCTGAACCCTGGTTTAAGTTTTGTCTGCATGTCCCAATCTTCCATAAGAATCTGGCTGCTATTGTACCAGGCCTCAATACTTTTAAGCTCCTGCAACGTAGCTTGAGGAAGTATCAAATCTGTCCATGATCGGCGTGTGAGTATTTGTTCTGCCGGAAAATCATTGCTCATTTTCGGTAATAATTCCAAGCCAAAAATGATCTTATTAAAAGCTTCTTCATGAACACTTATCTGGCTGTTCATTGATGCCTGTTCGTGAGCTGAACCTGAAAAAATAATGAGTTCTTCTTTACTCAAAACCGAATTCGGGCCGAAATAATCCAGTGCTTTTAATCGTTCTGAAATACTATCCCCTCCTAAAACGTATTGAGCAGCCTGAACTGTAGGATAAAAGAGCCTGCCACTATCGTTGGTTGAACAGAAGTCAAACAGCGCACCGCCCGGAAATTCCAGATAAATGCGTTTCAGCAATGATGGATCCAATCGTGGCAATAAAGCCATTAAAAGAATCACAACTTCCTGATGGGCAAGCTCTTTCCCTGAAATATAATCTCCTAATTGAAAATTTTCATGGTTACTGGTATTAAATTCAGGGGCTCCTATATTAAAATCCTCTGAAGGATTATTTATACGCCATGTAATAACCTTTTCTAAATGAGTAAATAATTTTTGTAATTGTTCTGACTCCATTGGTTTTTATCTTTTTAAGATCTGGTGTACTGCATCATTTTACTTTTAAGATGCTTCCACTTATCCTGTGGTTGATTTCAAGAAACCTCAACCGGAAAGTAGCTCACATTCGAGTGTTTCTCCACAGCTGACACAGCTGCTGCTTTTGGAAAGTCGCTCCTTCATTGGAGTCCTTCTTTTTAAAGAATCAATCTGCGTTTGAAAGAGAATAAGAGATCCGAAGACCTGCCATTCTGCTTCCAGGAGGAGATTCTAATGCTTATACATCAGAAAATTCCGGGATTTCAGACGCTAAAAGGTGTCCTGCCAATGAGAATCTCTCCGATTGAGGTATGTTTATGTTTTATATGTTTTTAAATATTGTGCAATATCTCAAGGATGGTTACATTGTATTTCGTAGTTGGCTTAAAGAAAACCTCAACCGGAAAGTAGCTCACATTCGAGCGTCTCTCCACAGCTGACACAGCTGCTGCTTTTGGAAAGTCGCTCCATCACTGGAGTCCTTCTTTTTAAAGAATCAATCTGCGTTTGAAAGAGAACAAAAGATCCGAAGACCTGCCATTCTGCTTCCAGGAGGAGATTCTAATGCTTATACATCAGAAAATTCCTGGATTTCAGACGCTAAAAGGTGTCCTGCCAAAGAGTATCTCTCCGATTGAGGTATGTTTGTGATTAATCAATAATGTAATTAACCAAATCGTAAAAGTCCCGTCCCAAAATAATTTTTATATTAACGGGATACGATGTATATTTTTTTCCATTTATCTCAATTTCCAGAAACATCTGAATAAGAGAAAATGGTTTTCTGTGATGAACTGTATGTCTGAATGAACCAGGTCTGGTAAGTGTACCCGATGGATAAAACTCATTGAGCTGTGATCCAGGTTTGAAATAATTAATAGGATTAATATCCAGAAGCATTTCTTTAGACGTTACAGGGTATTCGGACATTCTACCCCAGGATATTGCATCTAATAGCTGTTCCCTGTAAAAACCAGCATCTTTGAATCCGTTCTTGATCTTTTTTTTCTGTTTGTAACGTTTTATAATAATCTTAGGCTTGTATTTATCAATATCCAATTCGTTTGATAATTTTACCTTCAGATATTTATAACTTACACTTCTGCTGAAAGTATGTACATAATTATCTATTTGCTGTGGTTCGCTTCCGGATTCAGCTTCCAGGTTGATATGCCCCCGTCCTGATTTTTCAATGTTTCCTGCTCGATAGAAATGATAGTATTTCGCTGTCCAGTCTGCTGATGCTTTTACATCCAGGCCGAAATTAAGCTCATTTAAATGGAGATAATTATCTATGAATCTGCCAAACTGGCTTTCTGTAGGATATTTACCCGTTTCAAAGTAGGTTTTCAGCTCCTCTCTTGGGGTTAATATATTGTTTTCTTCCATGATATTTTAGTTTTCTTTATTGGCTTATGTTCTTAGTATAACTGCTTTCCGGAGCTGATTACCAGTTGTGACGTACAGTTCAAAATTGATTCTTTTTTTGTTCATACAAAAGTTTTTCACTCTCTTTATCCTGTAGTTGCAGCGAATTCTATCCACCTCACAATCAAAAAGTTACCCACTTAACACAAAACCCAAAATTGATCTTTTTTTTCCTATTATTAAAGTTTTTCACCCTGCCTATTCTGTAGTTACAGTAAGTCTTATTTTTTATCAGAAGAATTGTTACTTCATCCACCACTCACCTGTCTTCATTTCCTCCAGTCAATCTTTACTTCCGCTTCCACGGAATTTGTTTGAAAGTGAAACCGTTACTGGATTAGAAAATCCGGTTTCGAAAGAATTTCATATTGTATCTGATGGTATTGGACTATCCTAAAACATAAATGCCTGAACGATTGAGCAATTAATAGATTTTTGGGTTGTTCCATTGGATACTGCAAGCGACAGAGAGATGGCTTCTGTAGTAGATGTTATGGATTGAATTCTGGTTGTACTACCTACCGTAAGAAATTGGGTATATACATTCCCTTGTCTCATAATAACAATATTTGCATTTAGCATTATTGCACCAGGTTCTATTTTTGTTGCAGTGGACATTATATTGTTCCAAACTACCATAGATTGATATCCCCCGCTTCTGAAACTCGAATTTATCACTCTAAAAAAGGAATTATCTGCCAGCGCCAGAGCAGTATTATTTTGAAGCAATCCCAGATACCCATAAAAATCATTTACTTCAGTAACTCCAATCCCAGTCATCGAAAGAGATATATTCATTTCTAAATAAAAGTTCGTATTTGCCCCAAAAATTACGTCGCTTTTAGCTGCACCTACTATCACATTGGGTTCATAAGCATAAGCTTTATTATTTACATTGGAATTGTACGCAAACATTCCGCCATTAGTTGTAAATACGCTGCCCTCCTGTCCGCTTGTATAGGTTTTCGTCTCCCATTTTAGATTACTAACATCAATACTATCAATAGTACCTGCTACATTGATTGAGCTGGTAGTTCTGTGAACCTGCGGCATTGGAGAAGATGTTCTTATAACCAGATTATATTGAGTTCCTGCTTGTAATGAATCTCCATAGACAGAAACAATCATAGATTGGCCACTGGCGATTGTCTGAAAGCCTAAACAATCTATTTCGCCCACTCCAACAGCATTGGCAACGGGTATGAATCGTATGGAAGTGGACGCCGGATTTATATTTAAATTCAATCCCTGTAACACAAGATAGCTAACTACATGATCATTTTTGATAACAGTAGGTGTTATACTATACACATTCAGACTTCCATTAGAATACTGATTATTCCAGTCTGTTCCAAATTTTTCTTTCTGAGCCAGTGTTAACAGTGATGGCAATTTTAAAAACTCGGAAGCAAAATCTTCTACAGTTAAAACTGTTTTTTTCACCCCTCCGTTATCTGTAAATAATAACCGTCTATTGTAAGCCGTAATCTGATTTGCTAAGGTCTCATTATTTTCATCCAAAACATAAGCTTTACTTCTCACTCTTCCGTTATTTAACTGAAGCATTTCTGTGGGTGAAGTTGTATCTATACCAAGTTTTCCTGTATTATAATAAACATTAGATTCCCGGAAATCACTGCCGTCCCAGTGAAGTAAATAATTCGTGGCAGGAGCTATTGAAGCGAAATTTGAAGTCTCTCCCAGACCTCGAATAAAGAAATTACCATTATTACCAGGCCTATTCATTTTTTCATTCAAAGCGGTCTGGAGCCCTTCCACCATTCCTATGGTAACATTGGCAATGCCGGTTGGCAGATAATTTTTCTTATCTTTCTTTTCACCTCCTTTGAACATATAAAGTGAATAATTCTCTTCACTTATCCGAATGGCAATGAAATCATTATTTTCAAACTTATATGAATCTGAATTGCCTGCAAATTCTGAAATTGTGGTTTCTACAGCTTCAACAATTGTGGTTAAGCCCAGTGCTTGTATTTTCTCAGCTAAGATATTTCCGTTATTATCTGTATAATCTCCGTGAGACATAAACATGTTATCAGTCTGATTTTTGGTATAAACATTTCCTAACGGAGAAACGTTTCCCGGCTCATCCACAGTTGCAACATTGGATGGAAGAATAGACTCATCTTTGTGCCAGAATGAAGACCATGCTTCCCGAAATTGCTCCTGAGTCGGAAAGTCACCTGTTTCGAAGTAACTGTATATTGTTTTTAATGGTATTGACATATATTTTATTTTAGTGATTTTTTGTTTTAGAATTATAGAATTGTATCATCTATAAAATTTGGTGATGCCTGAGTAATATAGTACTATTGCATAATCAGTCCTTTAATTGCAGGATTTGCAATCTTATTGTACATCTGACGTTGTATTTTTTCAACGTTCTTGTCTTTATATGGTTCTGATCCGAAAATGAATATTTAAGTATTCCTTTGTGGAGTAATGCGGGGATAAGATCTCTTGAGTGTCTTCATTAGCAACCATCTGTTGCCAATCGATGGCTTTTTATACTTTAAAGCTTAAGACCAATCTTTTTTCATTTCTGTAAATTTTTTCAACTTTGTTATTATTTTTCATCTACAGAATAATTACATTCGATTCTTATATTTCTGACTTTTTCTACCTGACCACCCCACCAGGTCTCCTGGCTTTGCCCGGCGTTTAAGATTCCAGTTGTTAAAAGCGTGTCATGATCCGCATCATACACATTACATTGTATGGATTGATTGATTGCCCGAAGATCTGCATTATAATAAATATACAAGAAGTCCCATACATCATAATGATCGGTAATAGAGTCTTCAGTTTTGTATTTATCACCCCAATATTGCGAGTATGCTCTATATTGGATAGGTATTTCAGTTTTATTGATAAACTTAATATTTGTATTGACAATATTTATTTTTTGCTGAATATCTTCTTTATGAATGTCTATGGGTACGTTATAATTCTTCAGTTCCCCGAAGTCATACCCATCAGGAATTACAGGCAGATTGTTTCCAAATAATTTACGAACGTAATAGTTATCACCTAATTGATAACCAAAACTATAGTATTCGGTTTCTTTTAAATTACTGCCTCCTGTTATTTTTTCTATTGTGATAGTATAAGGGCCACTACCTAATAAGAACTGTCTTATTGTACCTACTTTGGTAGAATCTCTGATTGTGATTACCTGATCTTCTTCATCATGCGAAGTGATCACAATCTGCATTTCCAAGTCTCCAACGTTGTTTGCAGAATAGTAAACAAATGCATTATCAATATATGCCATACGATTAACAAAGGCTACCAATTCTCTTTTTGTCTGAACATCTTCCTTATGTCTTAGAGAATCTATCAGATCCGAGAATTGGTTTTGTGTGGGATGTTTACCTGTTTCAAAATAAGTTTTTAATTGGGCTCTTGGGGTTAGTTTATTTTCTTCCATGATATTTTATTCTTTGGTTTTCATTTCTCTGCATGTTCTGCCTAGAGTTCAAAAAATCATCTTTTTAGCTTTTACTATTTTACATTCTCATAATAGCTGCATTCGATTCTTACATTTCTGACCTCATTGATCTGGCCGCCATTCACAGAATTCTGGTTTTGTCCTGCTGATAAATAACCTGTCGTCAAAAGGGTATCATTTTCGGCATTATAAACTTCACACTTTATGTGTTGATTAATTTTTGTAAGGTCTGCCTTATAAAAGAAGGTCAAATAATCTCCCAAATCATAATGATCAGTAACGGTATCTTCAGCTCTATACTGATCGCCCCATCCAACGGCTTCTATTCTATATTGGATAGGTACTTCCGTTTTATTAATGAACTTAACATTAGTGTTTAAAATGTTTATTTTTTTTCCATAGGCTCCTTTTGTGATTTGTATGGGTAAGCCGATACTTTCCACCTCTCCAAAGTCAAAACCAGCAGAAACTGCATTCAGATTATTTCCGAATAATCTGTAAATGGTATAGGTCTGATTTAATTGATAAGCCAGATTATAATATTCCGTTTCTCCCAAATCACCTTCTACGATTTCTTTTACTTTTATCGTATAAGGTGCACTGCCTATAATATAACGTTTATCTAAAAAGCTTCTGAAATCAGTAGATGAGATCACCTGATCCGGTTCATCATTCGTGCTTACCACTATTGAAAATTTTAGATTTCCGACATTATTTGCTAAAAAATTAACGTATAAGTTGTCAATAGCTGCTAAATTATTGGCAAAAATGGCCAGTTCTCTTTTGGTAAAGACATCTTCTCTAAGTCTTAAAGAATCTATTAAATCCGCAAACTGACTTTCTGTAGGGTATTTCCCTGTTTCAAAATAGATTTTTAACTGGTCTCTGGTTGTTAGTTTATTTTCCTCCATAATACTTTTTTATAAGTTATGCTTCCGGGCATAATTACACTTTGGTTTCAATGATAATTTATGTTATGTTTTAAAGTTCTGAATTCATCCTTTTTTATCCCTGGAAAAGGATTTTAGCCTCGTTACGCTGTATGTGCAGTAACGTTTACTTGTAAGAAACCGGATGATGACTTCTTAAGTTTCATTGTCCAAAATTCATACTTTTTTTGTTCCTGTGAAAGTTTTTTGGCCCCGCTATTCTGTAGTTGCAGTAGCCTTTCTTTTCCGAATAAGTAAAATAATCAGGGCAGCATTTTTATTTAATAAAACCTGGTCTGTATCTATAATAAAAAAAGCTCAGATTATAAAAATCCGAGCCTTTTCAGCTTATATGCTTAATGCTAATTTATTTTCACATAATTGATGCTCAATCCAGTTTAAAGAAGAAATACACTACCGCCGCCCACTCTTTTTTAACTCCTTTTGCATACCCGATAGTGCTGCGGCTACTATTTTCTACCGTTCCGTCATCTTTGATGTAACCAATGGTGGAATGGCTGCTGTTTTCTACAGTTCCGTCTTCTTTCACATAGCCCACAGTAGAGTGGCTCTTGTTTTCGATAGTTCCGTCACTTTTGATGTACCCAATAGTGCTTCGGCTTTTATTTTCAACAGTACCATCATTTTTAATGTATCCCACAGTGGAGTGGCTGCTGTTTTCTATGGTTCCGTCACTTTTAATATATCCTGTGGTACTGTGGCTTCCGGATTCTATAGTTTGGGCACCTACAGAAATACCAAAGAGCAGGGAACAAAAGAATAGTGTTTTTTTCATATTTAAGATTTTAATGGATTATTAACTTTGGTTTATTTGATGTATTCAAAAGTATTGATTATTCTTTTATGTTGGATCATTAAAATAAAACTGTCATTTATATTTGCTGAAGAGTGAGTTTTATTAAAAGAAAAAGCGAAACTTTTCTAAAAGTTTCGCTTTAAGCTATTAAATAATTTTTTTAAAATTTATCTTTATATTGATTATAAAATTCTAATTGATCTATTAAAACCTCATTAATCTCTGTCCAGCCATGCTTCTCAGATAAATCAATAGCTGCTTTCCATGCATTCATATTGGGACTTCCAAAATTTACTCCATTCCAATATCCTGCACTGACTAAAGCATCCCAAGCCATAACAGGATCATTTAATTCTTCATCTATAGCTTTAGCGGCCTCTATATGCGCATCTCCATTATATGACTTTGAGGATTTAATTATTCTCTCTAATGGCAAAAATAATGGATGATCTTGCATTTTTTTTGGAAATTGATAAATTCTATCAGGATTCGCAAAACCAATTGTAGTAGTCATTTGTGAATCACTATTAGCACTAAATTCTGGTAGAATATCTAAAACATACCTCATTGCATCAAAACCATGTGCCTGAATAAAACTTTGCCAGTAAAAATTAGATTTTTTTTGTTCATTTAAGTCAAACAACGAATGTGAATAAGCCCTTTGAGATAAAGCATTATAAACTCTGATATTCCAGATGCCATAATCTTTTATTTCAAAATCTGGAAGGTAAGATTCTTTTTCCATCATCAATTGCATCAACTTAACGTATCCTCTTTGCTGTGGAGTATCATAATAATGATTCCAAAAATCCAAGTATACGTTAGGGTAAAATTCGGAAGGATTTTTTAGATATTTCAATTTATCCTCATTATGTAGATATTCTTTTAAAAACTTCAAAGAATCTAAACTATTAGTATATTCTCTAAACGGTAATGAAAGTTCCTCCAATAATTGCCAATCATCTAAAATGTATTGGATAAAGTCAGCAGTATCCAACATTCTTAACTGCCCAAAAGATAAAAAATTAGCTAAGTTATTTGAAAACAAATAATGGTCCCACCGGTTTCTTAAATAAACAGGAGAATCTAGCAAATTTTTATTTGGTGTTAATTTAATAGCATAGCTATCATACCTTTCAAAAGAAAAAGGAGCTACATACCATTGCCCTATCTCTAAGATCTTGGTATAAATTTTAACTTCTTCCTGATGACTAAATTCAACGCCTAAAATTGTATCTAATCTTTCTTTACCCTCATACAATTCTTTTAAATCCTGGTGTATTTTGTTTAGTTTCATAAATTAATTTTTTTAACAATATGATTTTCCCATATTTGTTTTGCTATTGATTCCAATTTATTTAATGCTTTTAAATGTTCAGATTTATCTCCATCTTTATCACTTTTATTAAGGGCTGTGGCTACTGTTTGTAGGCCAACAACTAAACCATCCTGATAACTTTTCATTGTGATATCATTAACATCTGATAAGATCTTTCTTTTTTCTTGCTGTAATTCTCTATTAAATTCTCTATTATTTTTACTATTTCCAGCAAATTTATCAAATAATTCTTGAATTTGATCAGTAGCATCTTTTGAAATCACATCAAACGCTCCTGCTTTATTATCTTGTGATTTTATAACAAAACTACCTTTATTTTCCTCTACAAAACTATTTATATCAATATGACCACGTTTTAATAGCAGATATGCCTCTTTAATAAAATTATCCCAATGTGATTTCCACATCTGAGCTCGTTTGGCATTCTTTACGCCATCATAACCCATAATTATAATTTGCCTATTTTCTAAAGAATACTTCTCTATATTTCTAGTAACATCTTTTTGTAGTTCTTGACTATGAACAGCCTTATCAGATTCTCTATGTGTATCTTTATGCATTAAAATTGCTGATAAGTTATTTCCGTGGCCGGGGAAATTAACCTTTATATCAGCTTCTCTTTGCAAAAGCTTATCGGCTATATCTTGAAAGTATTTATCCTTATTAGGTTCTTCTTTTTCATTTATCTTTCTTCCAATATGACCATAAAATTCCTTTATTCTATCCATAAATTTATTCTCGGGCACATGGTGTGATTCTCTATCTTTTCCTTGTAGCGGATGTTTTCCCACAACTAGTTCTCCAAAAGACTCTGCTTTAATATCAATTTTTTCGGTCTTTCCTTCAGGGTTTACTTTTCCTTCAAAATGTATTGTTTTTACATTCTCATTTTGTCCGTCAACAACCATCTTAAGAGATTTCATGTCATATTGTTCTTCTATTTCCGGTAGCTTTTTTCTTATTTTTTCGGCATCTTGAGTTTTTTTTAGCATATTCTTTGGCTGCATTCAGACCACCTCTTAAATCTTTGTCCTTTTCAGCTGTAGTACGCTGGTCTTCTGCTTTTTTTTCCTTTTTATCTTTTCCTTTCTTGCCACCAATTCCAATTTTTCCAAGCAAACCTTTAGCCTTACTCTTTACAAAAGTCCAGAACTTAGTAATAGCCTTCACAATACGCTCACGTATTTTGCGTATCACACCCACAACCTTATCTGCTAAACCGCCAATTCCGAGCAATGAAGCTAAGAAGCCAATCAGTACAGGAACAGCTTTACCTAATGCATTTTCTATGGCTTTGGCTACTGCACCTACATTTCCGCTGGCGATTGCTTTTATACTATCAGTGAAGGCTTTTACCAGTTCCATGATTTGTGCTGCACGCTGAATGAAGAATTTCACCACATCTATAATAGCCATAGCGGCTTTAATAAAGGCTCCCACCGGAGTCATTAATCCCATGATCCATTTAATCCCTGCCTGGATTACCTGTGTCTGGATGATATCCATAATGGCATCCATAACGGTTTCTTTCAGATCTGCAAACTGATCTTTCAAGTGCTCCCAAAGTCCGGCAACACCTTCTTTGCGAACAATCTGTACCATTTCAAAGCTTGTTTCAAGAACTTTCATTACAGGTTCTCCTACCACTTTAGAACCGATAGCTCTAATACCACTCCATGTCAAACCAAGCACCTGTGTTGTAATGGAGAAAATTCCTTTTAATGAGAATACATCTTCCGGCATCGTTATAGAAATACCTTTCATCGCTCCGGTTAACCAGCCGAAGAAACCGGTTTTAAGGTGGGTCCAGATATTGTTCCCGAAATTGGTAAACCCTTGTGAAACTCCGGCAATAAGGTTTTTAAAGAATCCTATTGGATCTGCGATGATTGCCTGGATTGCATCTACAACGCCAGCCAATAAATTGGTAAGTGTGTTTTTAATTTCAATGATAAAGGCAAATACCCCGCTCAATGCTCCCAATGCTTTGTTGACCCATCCGCTGTTCTGCGATTTCAATGTTTCGATTCTGGCATCAATTTCAGCCACATTTTCGGCATATTTTTTAGCGAGCACATCAATTAATACCTCCTTTTTGTTGTTTACACTTTCTTCCAGGGCGTTGAATTTACTTTGGATATCAGCAATTGCTTCTTTTCCTATCTTGCGTAAACTTGGTGATAAGCTGTTAACATATGTCTGTACGTCTTTTTTGCCTTTGGCAATTTTACCCTTAGCAGCATTAAGCTGGTTGGTAACATGGGTTGCAATATCATCAATATAGCGGTCCATGGTTTTAATATACACCTCTTTACCGCTTTTGAAATAAGCATTGACCTCTTTAGGCAATCCGGTGACTTTGTCCCAAATCCATAAACCTGCAGCCGCTAAAGCACCATAACTTTTAGCTGCATCACCATAGCGCTTCAATTTATAGGCACGCATATTTTTTTCAATATGATCTTCAAATGCTTTTTTAGCTGCTTTACTTCCTGTATCAAATTTGGATGCTACTGTTTTATCCAAACTATTTAAAATGGTATCTACCTCGTTCTTAGAGTTAAGATAAATGCTATTAATATGATCAGCAATTTCTTTACGTTTCTGACTGTCTTTTGTAGCAGTTTGTTTTTGCTCACCATGCGCATTGCCTAGCCCTCCTTTACGGGCACTGTGCATACCGGTGATATGGTGAACCGCCTGTGCCTGTGCCTGATTCTTGGTTTTAGACAATTCTTTTTCTTCTGTTTGTCTAAACTTCTGTGTGGCAGCAGTACTTTGCGTTTGAGCTTTGTTCTTTTCGTCCAAAGCATTTGTAAATGAAGGTTCGTTGGAATTGGCCAGCATATTATCAGTAACTCCATGAGCTTTCATTTCATTGTCAATACCAGCAGTTTGTTCTTGTATAGGATTTTCCACCCCTGTTGCATCTCTTTTAGAAGGCATTGCTTTGGCTACATTTGGGGTACCCGGAGCTTTTCCTACATCAGGTGTCGGCATTTTTGCAACAGAACGAACCGGCTGTGCAGCAGTATTAGGTTTTGCAGCCGTTGTGGTAGCAATATCATTTGAAGCTGCATTTTTTTCATTTTTAACATCGCCCATTGCCCTCTGATTCACCTCCTGTATATTATTGTTTTTCTCAAACTCATCAGCTGCGGCCTCATCCTTCGGAAGTTGAATGCCTTCAATTTTGGCTTTCAGTAAGGCTTTAAAATCTTCTTTACTGAATGTACCCGGTTTCTGTGCATCCATCGTGTCTACCTGACTGGCCTGTGCCATACTTTCACGCTCATTGGCTGGTGATGGTGCTGCGGCCTGTGCATCTTCCGATGATTTTTTTGCAGGTTCATGACGTTTTTGCACCTGAGCTGTAGCACTAATCCGTCCGCTCAATTCTATAAATCCGGGATTGTCTGTGGCATTTGCAGAAGTTTTAGTTTCAGCATCAGCCTCCACCGTTTTATCTGCAGTGTCTGACTGAGGTTTTTCTACAACAGCAACTTCCGGTTTCTTGGATCCGGCTTTTCCTGCCATCTTTGTACCCGCTTTTACTTCAGGATTGCTCTTACTCTCATGATAAACTACAGCTTGTTCTTGTACTGTTTTGGGCAGATAGGTTCCCGATTTGAGTTTATGATAATCTTGTATTTGATTGTCATTCAAAGTAGACATATAGCCTTTTTCAATTTTCTTGGTGTCGGGATGATTAATATCACCGGTTTTTGCCAGACTCTCCTGGAGCTTTCCATAATTTCTTTCTGATCCCTGACCATAAATGTTTCGGGAATCATGAACACCCGCAATGGTACCATTGAGGTTGAGCATACTATCATTAGGACCTCCTGATCCGGCAGTAATGCCACGATTTCCGGATTTTTGTGTTTGTATACCGGTCACATCTACCTCAGACTGAGGTACAACTACCGGATCCTTCGGCTTTTGCTTTTTGCTCTGGTTTTTATGGGCCTTATTGTCTTTTTCTACAGGTTTTGCTGCTTTCATTGACTTAGTTTTTTAGTTTCATATTGTTTTAAAAGACCTATAGGCACAACTAAAATATTGTGCCTGATAGGGTGCCTGCCGGGTTGGAAAAATCGTCCCAATTGGGGTAGATTCTTTAAGAATGTAAGTAAATAGAAATGGCATTTGACTTTGAGAAACAGGCAACACTGAACCATTTCCTTGTTTGTTCTCTTGTTTTTGAATTTTCAGGTTTTTTAAGTTTTAAACACACTCTTTTTCAGGATAAAACCTCTTTTCGAGTGATTGATTCTGTCATTACGGTAAAGACTGTTTCAGAATCTTTTTATTATTTCATATCATCTTTCTTTTCTTCTTCCTCATCAGATGATCTGTCTGTATTGCTGCCACCATATCGGTTTTCGATAAGAAGGTTCACTGCTTTATCAATCCAATTAGGCAGATTATTAGTGATCATTTTCAGGAATTTATCATAACCATATCCCAGTACAAACAGTACTCCTGTTGAATACCATTTGTCATGCAATTCTGCTCTGTTCATTAAATAGCTCATCGTAAAGCCTACGATTACTACAATTACCAATGTGATAAAATGTTCCCATGGCTGTTTTTTCTCTTTATTTTGTATGGAGACCAGTACCCTTAATAACCCTCCTGAAAATGCTATTGCAGTTCCGATTAACAGGGCTTTTATACTATCCAAATTCATTCTTTTCTTCTCTATTATTTATTAAAAATTTTAATTTTCAAACAACTTTCAGATGTTTAATTATTCCTGAGACAGGATGTACATATCATCTAAAAATTTTCTGATTTTCCGGATATTTTCGCTCTCATCCGCATAGGCCAGCTCGTCAATAATATCACTGATATCTCTGCCTGGTTTCTTTAGTTTTTCCTTATCTTTTTTCTTTTTTTTCTTTTCTTTTTTTTTCATGGCTACTAGAATTTTAATTAAATGAATAATTGATTTTTTAGTTTTTTTAAAATTGATTTCCCTTCCAATACACTAAGGCCAAACGGTTTCTTTTTAAAATTCATGTTTCATTTAAAACAATAGAACTAAAAAGCAAAAACCGTTTTTCACCTTAATATTTTACCTATAATTTAAATTTGAGAAAGATATCAGAGCAGCCCTTTAATCTGATGATGGGCTGTTAAGGATCTAGCAATAACTTTGAATCCTTTTCTATCTTTTTAGAATGAATAATTTCAAGACATGAATTATGATTACACACTATCTACAAACATTATCTTACTGATATTCACATTACAACATTATATTAAATGGTAAGGACTGAGCTTTCTTCCGTGATCATACACTATGGCTGAAGAATAATGTTATATATTGTTCTTTCAGACAGAAACAACATTTCCATCAGCTCATTGACAATCACTTTCATTTGTTTATCCTGATTACGTTTTACATAATCAATGACAAAATCTTTTCTTTTTTCGACTAATTCTTTACTACGTTTCATATTCTATGGTTAAAAGTTTTTTTGGTTAAAAAGTTTTTTCCGAATCAGACAGGCTTCCTATTTCTTACACATTGACCGTTTCATTGAGTCATAAGAAACCCTAAAGGCGAATGTTCCGCCTTTTAAAAAGATGTCTAATTCAATTATTTAATTTTGTTGTTTCAGAAGTCGGTATCAGGTATTTCCCAATAAAATCTTACCCTGACTTCTTTATTTTAAATTTCATTTGCCCTTCGGATGCATTAGCAGCTTTACTGACAACTATAATTAATCGATATTTTATATGCTGAACAGTAGTGTTATTTTACATTTTGGGGTTATTTTTTATTTTCAGGAAAAGCAAAGAGCAAAATGATTGCTTTATTTAGATGTCAATCAAAAAGCAAACGCATTTTTATCATCAATCAAACAACAACAAAACGAACAAAATTCAAATAAATTAATATAAAAAACGCACTTTTTACATTTTAAAGATTATTGAAAGTTTTTCTTATTTTAATTAACACCGGATAAAATAAAAAAGAAAAATATTTACATTTTAAATAAATTGGGTATAAAACAAACATCTAACTTTTTTAATTACAGATGATTACAAACAAAAAATAACATTTTCAAATATTAAAAAAATATTAAATTCTAAATATAATTTTGTACATTTGCATTGTTCTATCATAATGACGAAACAAATATACGAACATTGTTCGTTTTTCAAAACAAAAACGAACATTTTGTTCATTTTTTTTTACAAATAACTATAAACATATCAAAATGAACTATTTAGAATTCAAAGAAATCAGAAAGAAACTAAACATGAAGCAGGCTGATATAGCAAAATCTATAGGAGTAGGCACCAGAGCCGTGCAATATTGGGAAAAAGGCGAACGAAAGATACCGGAAACGACGGCTTATTTTGTAACCAATTTACTATTAAAGCAACAGGAACTCAATGATGACAGTGCATCTCCGGTTGTTTTTTCAGATTTGAAGATTATGCATGTTCCACTGGCGAATCAATATGCACAAGCCGGTTATCTGAGTAATTTTGCTGATGAAGAATATATAGAAAGCTTACCTACTATTCCTTTTACGGACGATGTAGAGCACCGGGGTGAATACATGTGCTTTGAAGTGAAAGGAGACAGTATGGATAACGGATCGTACGAAAGCTACCTGGAAGGTGACATTATCTTATGCAGAAACATCAGACAGGATTACTGGATGAGTAAGCTGCATTATGACAAATGGGATTTTGTAATCGTTCACAAAGAGAAAGGAATTTTGGTGAAGCGAATCGTCAACCATGATGTGGAAAGAGGAATTATCACCCTTCATTCTCTGAATGAATATTATGAAGATTTCGAAATCCATCTGAAGGATGTTGCGAAGCTTTTCAATATTATAAGTACAAGACGTAAAAACAACAGAAGATAACTGCCTGAGTGAATAAAATCCTCAATTGCTTGAGGATTTTATTGGGGCATTCCGGCCCATCATAATAAGATATTCTAACAGCTTACTTTTTCTTCAATACCTATTATTGTCGCATTTTCCGGATCTACCCGATAAATGACACTTGGGTTAAAATATGAACTTAGGAATCTTATCCATCTGATCCCACTTCTTTTGAAGCTTTCGGGTGCATTTGGTTCAAATTCTTTTATATTTGTAGGTGTTGCAAGCATACCATTAGTCAAGTAAATCAAAGTTCCTATATCTGCTGAAGAGGGTTTCAAAATTACTTTCGTCTTCCAGGCAGGGTCTGTCCCATTACAAAGAGGGTCTGGGTTCAGATCATCTATACCAGACAAGCAGTAGGCTTCTATTGCACTACTCCATTCTTTAGAATCAAACTGAACAACATCTGACCAATCCGAAATTCCATCCGGCTTACAATACTTTCTTATTCTTATATATAACTTAGTATTATCAGGAATTTTTCCATTTTTCATATCAATATTTTCAAATTGGGTGTATGCAGTATCACTAAAGCCCACTTTTGAATAAATAACGTCTGTAAAATCAGGATCTTTTGCTATCTGATATTCCAATGTTGCAAGATTGGTGGTATCATCAACCCAGTAATTCATTACGATCTGGCCATCATCCAGCACTTTTATATCATAGATTTTAGGAACATAACAAGTAGAAGAAGAGTTACACCTCCCAACGTTCAGAAAAAAATCTCTCTTAGTAACAATTTCACCTACAGCCAGTTTCACTTCCAATTCGTATGTGCCCGGAGCTTGAATATCATTTTGAATATCATTAAGCTTTATTGTATCACCAGTTGCAAGCAATTGTTTTATATCATGGGTAGGTCCCGGCGGATTTAAATAAGTCACAGTCGCCTCTGTTATTGGCAATGAAGATTCATATCCTATTTTGAATGAAACATCACATTTTGCTGCTGCCATTATATTATGTTTTTATTGTTAATATTATATTTTTATTATTATCGAAGGGGTGTTGAAATCATTCTAAAGAAAAAAACACCCCATGATATCAGATTAGGTTTAATCTCAATACACTGTTACAGTTGTTGTATCAATACTAAATGCATCACTATTAGCATCCTTAACCAGAAGCTGGAATTTATAGTTACCAGCAATTAAATCTTCAACTATCAGTTCCCCGTTAGCAGGGTCATTAATAAGCCTCACATTCGGGCCTTCTAGTTTGCTCCAGAAGTATAGAAGTACCGGCGCTCCATCACCTGATCCTTTTAGTCCAAATCTCCCTAGTGATAAAGAAAACCTCAGATCTTTCGCTCCGGCATCAGCTTTAATAATCGGCAGAGTGGCAGGACAGCAGTTTACACTACCTGATAAGTCTATCTTTTTGATCGCAACATACCAATCTCTTATCGTAATGGTTTGGGTACACTCTCCGTTACTCACCGTCACATTGATCACCGGGATATTTTTTGGATCTACATTCATCAAGGTATAACTCATATTTCCATTAGCATCCGGCTGAGAAAGCGTGTTACCATCTACACTGTAAGTATAGTTTGTAAAGCCTGACCCTGAAACGACAAAGTTTACTTTTGTTTCATTTGAATTACCTGCCGGATAATCAACAGACTTAACAGATATTCCAATGTTTGGCGTCGAAATAACCTTAATACTGCAGTTGGTTTGTTTTCCGTTTACAGTAAAGGTAATTACCTGACCGTGTAACGCAGGATTCACCAGGTTCGGATTGAAGGAATATCCCCCTGCACCGGATACAACACTAGCTTCAGCACCAGCACTAGCTGCTACAACTCCATTGTTTGGTACCACGTTAAAAGGTATAGAACCGGATTCAGAACAAATTGTACCCACCGGCAAACTTAATTGAACCGGAGCATCATACCAGTCTCTTATAGCAGTGTATTGAGAGCATCCTCCTCCAGTCACCTTCACTCCTATCACCGGAATATTTTTCGGATCCAGGTTAGAATATTTATAACTTATTTTACCATTTATAGGTTTGGGAGGAGTAAACTGTCCAGTACCCAGGAAATCCCATTCGTACATATATTCTGTAAAATATGGTCCGGAAACGTCAATGTTTATTGTGGTTTCTGTTGAACCATTACTTGGATAATCAACAGTATAATTAATATTAACTTTAGGCGGCGGAATAACCTTAATACGGCAGTTTGTGGATTTATCGTTTACAGTAAATGTAATGTATTGACCATACAAAGCAGAATTCACTGCATTTGGATTGAAGGAATAGCTCCCATTGCTGGATACAACACTGGCTTCAGCACCAGCACTGGCTTTCACAATCCCATCCGTAGGGAATAGATCAATAAAAGGTATAGAATCGGATACAGAACAAATAATATCCGTTGCTAAACTTAACCGAACCGGAGCATCGTACCAGTCTCTTATTATAACATCCTGGATACATCCGCTGCCATCTACTTTTACTCTTATTGCCGGAATATTTTTAAGATCCAGATTGAGGTATTTATAGCTCACAAATCCATTTACATCCGGCTTTATAGGAACCCAAACGTCAGTCCCAAGGAAATCCCAGCTGTACGTATAGTCTGCAAAGTTTGCTCCGGAAACTTTAATGTTTACTATTGTTGCTGTTGAATCTCCTCCAGGATAAATGACAGGTTCAACGACTTCTACTTTTACATCCGGTTCTGAAATCACCTTAATGCTGCAATCTGTAGGTTTCCCATTCACAGTAAATGTAATTTCCTGGCCATAGAACTGTTCTTCCACAGCCTTCGGATCGAAGATGTATTGTCCATTGACAAATTTCACGCCATCCCCGATACTTGCTTTCACAACTCCATTCATAGGGGATACTGTAAAAGGTATTGGGCCGGATTCAGCACAGATAACAGAAGTTGGCAAACTTAATTTGATGATCGCTTTTGGAGTACAACAGATGTATGGAAGTGAAAAGTCTGCAATAACTTTTGGATTTCTTACAGAATCATAAACCAGAATAAAAGTGCCACCACGTTTTACGCCCCGTTTATGTTCCAATCCAGAATTTTTTTCTATATATTCATTGAAATATGCTTTTGACAGATCTTTATTTCCTTTTAATTCTTCTAAAGACAAGAGCATAATATCAAATCCCAGCTGCTGCTTATCCTTGATTTCTTTTATCTGTTCAAAGGCAGCCTGGTAATCCATCCCCTGATGGCCTTCTATATTATAAAACGGATAGTTATCTATATTGAGATTTAAAGGACTTACTTGTTCGGAGTTTCCTATTAACACCCAATCAGTATCAAATGTCAGATTATTGCCGGATGACCGATTGCTTGTCTTATCAAAACTCCATGTTTTTAAAAATTCTTCTGTAACATGATAGTAAAAAGGAACTGCCTTATTGCCAAGAGGATTTAATTTTTGCGATGGAGTAATTTTAACCCGTTCTTTATTTTTAATAATAGTATCAGGATCAAAATTTCCCACTTGCTGATTAAAACGATTAATTAAGGTTTTAACTTTTTGAGTCGCTTTTTCATCATCCAAAGCAGGCGAATTATAAAACTGATGTCTTGAGAAATCCAATTGGATATCTGATATTAATTTCCCAAGCATGATGTGTTTAGGAAAAGAAACAAAATCCGGAAGGCATCTAGTAAATGCTTTAGGAAGCAATTCTACAATTTCAGAATAGGTATCCATTAAATCTTTTACAACATCGTAAGCATACTGAAAACCCGAGTCCTGATTAAAAATTCTTGTAAATGATGCTTTAAACGTATCATAATTAGCTGTTGGAATCCCTACTATTTTACCGATTGCTTCCATTCTTTCAAAAGCAACCTTCCCAAAATCAGTTTTATCCAGAGCCTTGATATATATATTTTTTAAATCAGAAGCACTCAATTTTTTGTCTGAAACAAACTGCTCTAAAATAACCCTGTTTTGCTTCACAGGTTCCATGATATCTTCTATAAACAAAGGATGAGGCTGAAGACGATCTTTTCTTTTGAGTTTAACCTCACCTGTTACGGGGTCAGGTGGAGTAAAACCATCTTCTCCAAGAATATGAGTGATCCCTCTTGCTGTAGTAACTAATACTTTAAGGTTTCTGATTTGTTGTATTCCATGATTATCACAGTCAACACCTCTACAAGGTTTAACTTCTTTTTCATAATCCTCTAAATACAGCAGCAGGTATTTGTCTTCTAAATTTGTAAGATTATTAACAGGTTGAAAATCAGATCTTGCTTCCTGAGCTGTTGCCAATTCCCATAGTTCAATCTGCTCGCTTCCTTCGTAAAAGGACGGGTATTTTATTTTAAAATTATCATATACTTTAAAATGGGTGAACTTTTTATTTTCCAGATCAACTGTCTTCAGATCGCTCATGTACAAGTCTTCACTCGTCTTGCTGGTATTACTCAGGGTTAGTAAATCTCCATCAGTTGTAATGGCGGCTCCCTGGGAAAGCTCTATGCTGTCTAACAGTCTGTTTTTATAAATAAGTTTTGGTTTGAGACCACATACAACACCTACCCCCTGCAGCAATACTCTGGACAAACGGTCCTGATCTTCGAAGGAGTCCAGAAACTCATTGAACTGATCAGGATCTTCCAGATACTGTCCTTTACTGAACTTTCGATATTGAACTGTTATATTACTTAATTGATTATTCATTATTGTTCATTTTTAATGATTTATTAAGGTCTTTTAATAAACTTCATAGACAATTCAAACTGTCTATGAAGTTATTATCTGACTATTATTTTGTCACTCCTGTACAAGGGTTTATTTTTAGGAAATTCCCGTTTGGATATCCTTTATAAATAGGAACTGTAGCGTTTGCTAAGTAGATTTCCGTATAAGCAACATCCTGGTGGCAACCAGTAGGTGGTCTGTTATTAACAGGTAAAGCACATTCAAGAGAAAACTCTACAAAACCATCCAATGATTGTGATGCCATTTGCTTAGCTTCAGCCTGAGTAATGATAATTTCATTATATCTGCTCAGCGCAGGAGTACCTTGTTTATGGTTACCTCTATCCTGATTACCTCCTGTATTACTTAAATGTATATTTCCAATAAAGCCAGGGTATGGATTGACCCCTCCTATTACAATATTATTTCCTTTTAAGTTGAAAGTAGCATCATTACAAACGTGACCTTGATCTACATCGTCTCTGTACTGAATAACCACTCTCATTCCACTTAAACATGCAATAGTGGATTGACCTTTTAATTTTAGCGGAGCTAATCTGTAAACATTACTACATCCATTAGCATTGGTTACTGTAAGTGTTGGATTGAAAGTTTTTTCCTGTCCGGCAACAAGCTTATACACATGGATTTTTTTGTTAGTTGGTGCCTCATTATGTACGATTGGAGTACCATCATCAAAATTCCAGGTAAATGTAAGACCTGTAAAGTCCCCAGAAGCATCAAATTCAACTGTCGCATCAGGGTTGTTTGCATTTTCGTCCATCGTAGGAGCATCATAACTCACAGTACCTGTAGTCACAGATATATTTGGTTGTGCATACACTACCATCTGTGCTTCCACCGGATCATCATTAACGGTAAACGTAATGGTTTGTCCAAAATAAGCTGCGTTAACTAATGCAGGATCGAAGAAGCTTTGACCTCCGGATTGTGTAACCGCAGGAATCTGAGCACCATTTACAAATGCTTTTACCTGTCCATCTACCGGAACAATTGTCATCACAATTGGAGCATCTTTCTGGCATAGTTTGTTTGCCGGTAGCGACAGGAATGCAGGATCCTTTTTAGAGCAACATAGGTAAGGCAGTGAAAAATCTGCAAGAACCTGGTTATCAGCTTCCGAGTGATAAATCAGTGCGAAAGTTCCGCCCGGTTCCACTCCAGCCACATGCTCCAGGCCTGATTTTCTTTCTAAAAATTCGCTTAACAGTTCACTTACAACATCGTCTTTTTTCGGGTCTTGCTTTACTACCGTAACTCCTTCAGCTGATCCTTCTTTTGAGAATTCAGCCTGGTTCAGCAATCTTAACTGTTCATCCAGTTTAGAGATGTTCTGTAAAGTATTTTGTGAATTGTTGGTACGGTTGCTGACATCACTGGAAATGGATATCAGCTGCTTTCTGAGCTCTTCAATAGATACTGTTTTTTCTCGGATTGGCGGCTCGCTGCCAGGTTTTTCGCCCTTTTCCAAAACCAATGCAATGACATCAAAAGCTAATCCGTATTGTGTTTTAAGATCATTGATGTTTTGCAATGCTGTTTTATAAGGCATTCCTATGTGACCTTCAATTCTATAAAAATCATTATTGTCAATATTATAATTCAGCGGATTCTGAATAAAATCTTCTCCTGCTAAATTAGCCGTATGATAACTTAAATTGTAAGCTGCCCTATCGGTTTTTGTTTTTTCAAAGTTCCATTGAGCCAATAAAGATTGATCTACATTATAGTAATACGGTATTGCTTTATTACCCAATCTCACATTCAAATTTGAAGGCGTAATTTTAATACGTCCGATATAGGATTGAAATCCATTAACTTTCTGCACAAAACGATTGGCAAGCATTACGACTCTTTCATAATTCTCGTCATCATTTGTAGTAACCGGTGAATTATAAAAACCGTGACGTAAAGGAGTATATTCTCCTAATTCCTGCTTTGCTCCAACATGCCCTAACATAAGGTGTTTAGGGAATGAGGCAATATCCGGACAGCATTCAGCATTCAGATGCAGGACCAAACCTTTTATTTCATTGTAGGTGTCAATCAAATCCTTTAGTAAATCATATCGGTACTGATAATCTTCTAAATTTGGAGAAGTGCTTGTCAGCAAAGGATTCAATTTATCAAAGAGCGTCTGCCCTCCCAGATTCATATTTACATTAAAAGCTCCCGCAATAGAAGTAAAGCCATCACTTAATTCTGCAACAGTACTGATAGCACCCTGAAATTTTGTTTTTAACTGTGGTGCTGTTTTTACAAGTGCATCCAGAATAACTCTTTTGGCTTCTATGTTGGGTAAACTGTCAAAGAGTTTTTCATATGTATTGTGCTGTTTATAGATAGCATCTTTTGCATCACCTTTTGTGATAAGCTCTGAAACAGACGCTGAATCTGCCAGAAGTACTTTAAGATTAGATACCTGCTCTGCTCCGTTATTGTCACAATCTGCATCCTGACATGGAGTCTCATCATTAGAATAACTTTCTAAATACAGAATTACAATTTTATCATTTAATGAGCTACGAATATCCATTACCTGCTTAAAATCCCCGGCATTAGCCCCTTCATTCACCAATTGCAAATACTCTTGTGTTGTAAACAACTCTAAAAGAGGAATCTGCTGTCCTCCGATATGAAAATGTTCATATCCTACAACATCAGTATAATTTCTATAGTATCTGTAATTTTTAGCCTTGAAGTCTATGATAGCCTCTGACCTTTTGCTTCCTTGCTGACGCAGTGTTATTAAGTCTCCATCTGTAGTAACCCCGGCCCCCTGTGTAATCATAATAGTATCAAGGGGAATCTCAAGATCCATATCTCCGGGTCTGGATGCTTTTTCTGTCAGAGAAGGTGAGATTTCAAGTTCTACGTACTTCGATTGAAAACCACATACTACCCCAACACCACTTAGGCGGGTTCTTGATAATCTGTCCTGATCTTCGAAATAGTCTATAAATTCGTTTAATTGCCCTTCTGTTAACGCCTGATTGTCGTTGAACTTTCTATATTGGGTTGTTACATTGTCTAATTTAGTGTTCATTATTTTTCAATTTTTTTGATAAGTTCGATTGTCCTAATATGATTTTTCCGTCCAGACTGTCGTTATCATTGGCGTCGCAGTCCAAAAGCCTTCCTGGTCGATAAATATTGTTTAAATGGCTAAGAGCGGTCAATAAATCCGTAATGCTGTTTCCAAGATTCACAATATTGTTTCTCGATTTATCTGAAAGGTATTTTTTAAATGCTGTTTCAAATTCAGCCAAATCATTCTGAGCGGTTTGTTTTTCACTCAAACGGTCTCCCACCCAGCAGATTTTTGCTAAAACATGAGCCGGAATTTCCTGTCTGATCACGGTTTCTGCATAACGTCTGAAATCAGGGTCCTGGAAACGATAAGCAAAGCCAGGAAGGACAACACTCACCCTGTAAGAGTAAGGATCAAAAACATCAGTTTCGCAACCTTCTTCACAAGAAGACATAAAGGCTTCCGAATATTCTATCGGATCTGTTGTAGGATTTTCTTCTTCAAGGTCATACATGATTCTGAAAGTACCTCCTACAGACATGCAGCCAATACCTCCCATGAGTTTATAATCCTTAGTGGTTGGCTTTAATAATAAATGTTCAACAAGGAAAATACCTTCTTCTGTAAATTCATATTTGAAATACTTCACCGTAGTTCTAATTGCTGCTATCAACTCTTCCGGCGTTGAGTAAGGATTTGTTTTTTTGTGAGTAGCAATGACATTTTTCTTATCGGTATCATCTACAATCTCAAAATAGTAATTACCTCCCAGTGAAAAACGAATGATTATATTTCCAATTAAACGGTTATGCTCAATCGGCTCTTTTAATGCATTTTCAAGGTCTTCCTCATCAATCTGAATGGTTTGGTAAATTGCTTCATTCAGGTTTTTGATTGCAATATGCTCAGTCGTATAAATATTAACAGACGACAAAACAATATTGCTGGTGGTATCTTTTATTTTCCAGGTATAAGTATTTTTACCAGCATTATCTGTTGTTTCAATAATGGATACCGGCGATTGAGATAAGTTTCTCTGGGTATAATCTTTAATTCCCAGCAAACGGGCAATTCTTTTCTGAACACCGGAAATATTACTGGTATTCCAAAGATCTGAATCTCCAATTAAGGTGTAATTATAACCTAAACCTCTGTCTTTACTTAATGATGAATACTCTTTTAAGAAGTTTTCTTTGTTGTTTAAGACAATTTCATCGGTAGATTTCCCATACAATGATTTCATTAAGAAGGTGTAGTCACTAAATGTTTCAGCAAAACGGGAGATCAAATGATCCAAAACTTCATTTCGGCGTTCCACGCTGTTATCCAGCTCTTCATATAACGAATCTGTAAGTTGATCATCATTCTCAGTATCATATTCAGAAACCAGTTCATCAAAGCCTTTAATATTCTTAAGAGCCTGTGTAAAAAAGGTTCTTTTTAACTTACCATTAATGCTTAATACTTCTTTTACTTTCTCAAGATGTTTGAAATAGCCGGCAAGGATTTGATCAAAAAATAACAAATACCCTTTCATTTGTTTAGCCAGGGCTTCTCTCTCCGGGGATGGGTTACCAATAATTCCCGATTCTCCTACTCCATAGGTATCTGGAAATTCATTCAGAATAGTAGCATAGTTCGCAATATCATATGAAGTTCCTTGAGGCAAAGCCAATTCTTTATTCTGTCTTGCATCATCTCTAAGTACTTCTTCTTCTCTTTTAAGAATTTCTAAGTAATCCTGAACTTTTTTGTCATTGATGTTTAAGGGAAGAGATCCTTTACTGTAACTGAATGAACTCAGTTCGCACAGTTCTGGTTTTCTGCCTTTTTCAATACAGATCAGCCAATCATTATTTTGTTTGATCACACTGTCACAACCTGCAATAGAAACGTCATGAATTTCTTTAACACCTTCAATTTTCATGATTTCACTGATGATATCTGAAAGACGGACTTCTCTTCTTAACTGACTGTTTTTAAGTTCTTCTGTATCAATAAAACCATTATCCAGGAGTGGACCTTCAAAAATCTGATCTGTAGTCAGACCTTTGTCCAGCATCTGTTTCAGTGAATAAAAATGAACCTCTGGAGATAGATAATTATTGATTGTTCTGATTACTTTAGCATGCACCAGTTCTTCATCTGCTTTACTGACAAGTCCGATACGGGCACATACTGCAACTTTCTGGATTTCAACTTCTTTAATTTCCGCCAGATCTTCGCAAAGTCCTCTATTAGCATGGTAACTGTCTAATATTTTGATATTGACATTAGATTTTTCACATCCGATACCATCCGCATCAATATCTTCAGCATAATCTACATAAAGATCATATAAGCCTTTTACATTAAAACTTTGTGTCTTTTCTCCGATAGGTTTAAAGTCTAAATCCCCGGTTTTACAATCGACATATAATGTTTCATTTTTAGGAACTAACCAACAGTTACGGATCGGTCTTTTAAGACTTCCGGGCATATTGATATCTATAAACAACTTTCTGTAGTCCAGTTCGTTTAAAGGTCTTGAAGGTAAAATTTCTGTAGCCTTTAAAAACTGGGTATGAATGTCTGTTTTTACATCATCAGATGCCAAGATATCTTCCATGTTCAGGTTCATCCTCATACCAAGATCCGTTATGGCATAGCTTAAAACTTCCAAAGTGGTGATACCAGGATCATGAGAATTATAATCGGTCCAGAGTTTTCCTCCTAACTTTTCTATGTATTCAATTCCTGTTTTGCGTAGAAAATGAAAATCTGTCTGATCCCCGGTTTCTATATTTTTTGATATACTAATATGTTTATTTTCTGACATGATTATGTTTCTTCTTATTTATTATTAAATACATACCTGTTCTGTAATAGTGACATTGTGCTGCTTGGCGGATACCAAAATTGATTTTGGATCTACTTCAATTAAAGATTGCCTTTGCGGGACATTGTTCACCAATATTTTAATCTCATCAATGTAATCCACATAATACAGCTGCTCCAGATAATTAACCAACTGATTAACGTTCAACTCCACATTAAAATCAATATTTTCAGAGTCTGTAAAAGCCCAAGGCGATATATATTTTTTAATATCTTCGTCCAGTTGTTTGGTATAAAATGTTTCATCATACTGCTCAAAGAACTTGACCTTTGTTTCTACTTTTGCTTCTTTATAATTGGGATTGATCACCTGAGCTTTCACATGCATTGTATTTAATTCATTTACATAATTTTGAATTTTATTCAAAGAAGCTCTGCTTACCCTCGGCTGATAGATATCAAAAGCATTTTTATTTTTAATATTCGGAACCACCATCAGGGTTACGTGGCCCGGAGCCATATATGAAGTTTCGGAAGTATGATTTAAACATTTCACCTTAAAAACTTCCGGGAATTCCTGTAATACCAAATGTTCGTAATCCCATTGTGTAATGGCTCTGTGCTTATGTCTTAATCTTTCACTCACACGTCTGTAAAACTCCGTATCTGTTTCTTTGTATTTACCATCAAACGAGTTATAAGGCTGGCTGACCGATTTTACCTGAGGAACTCTGGTGATAAGTTTAGCAATGGTTTTTGCTTCCAATCCGTTATTGAGATGAGACAGATCATTGCCCTGATTCTGGAATGTTGCTAAAACCGCCTGAGTATAGATTCCCTGGATTTTGCATACTGCATCATAACTTCTTTGTGATTTGGCTCTGATCCAGACTAATCCGTCGGTAAATCTTGTATGGCTTTTATCAATATCCTTAGGCACTTTAAACTTGACAATCCCTGATTCCAGGAACTTTCTGGTCTCGTTCTGCAGCATATAATCCGACAAACTCATCCATGTATTGTTTGAAAGGATATGCCATTCTATGAATTCTTTTTCCAGGAAAGTTTCCACTAAAGGATTTTCACTTCCTTCCAGCATTTGGATCAATAGTGACACTGTAGTTTGAGGCATTGCTTCCAGACCGATGTATAATTCACCTCCATTCTGGTGTACCGGTACAATGCTATTGGTTTCGACTTCTTTTTCATATTGGCCGAATGCATCTTCGTGATACAGCTGTACTTCTTTATTTTTTGAAGCTTCCCCGGCAGATTCTCTTTTCAGGTATGAATATGCATTTTCTTTCGCACTGTAATTCAGCTCTATATCTTCAGCAAAAGGAATATATGGCTCGTTGGGAATAAGTTTTTTAAAGGTCGGATTACTTGATAATGCCAATGTATATAGTTTAGGATATACATCCTGTAATGAAGACTGATTCAGTGTTAATCTGATCGTCTCACTTGTTCCCGCCTCATTACTTGCATTATTTACAGAAAACTGGATTTTATAAGCGCCTTTTACTTTACTGAATACATCAATATCATTGGCTTTGTCATACCAGATTTCCTTATCCAGCAAGGCAACATCTGCTTTAAAATAAGCGTCAGAACCTACGATTGAGGAGTTTTTTAAGGATTCAAAATCGGTTAAACTGATATTTTGATTAGGCTGAATAACATATCCGCTGTATAAATCTTTTATAGAATCCGGAGCATTTTTCCAGTTGATTGTAATGTCTGCATTTTGCCATTTTTTGGAAAACATTTCAGGACATTTGATGTAGAAATTAGATCCTTTAACAGGCTGTGCGGTGAAAGGATAATAAGGCTTTTCTGAATTTAATGTCCCGTTATCATTTTCTATCTGAATTGATTTTATTCCTTTTACATCAACCGCTATTTCTATGTTTTTTATTAGTTTTTCCGAAAGAGCTTCATAAATATCGTAGTATTTTTCTCCTTCAATCATCAATCTTATAACAGGAAAGCTGGTTTGAAATGTTTCCGAAAGTACTTCTTTATTGTATTTTACAACGGCTGAGAAATCTTTAGATAATGTAAAAGAAAGTTCTAGTCTTCCTTCTTCGTTTTTAATACATTTCAAAACAACACCTGATAGCCATTCTTTCTCCCCACTACAAAGCACTTTGATATTATTTTCAATATCTGTTTTTGAAAGATTCTGTAATTTCTGGGTTGAGTTCTTATTAAAATCAATCTTAAGAGTGACTGTACGTTCTCCTTCTTTTAAATCAAATAATGAGGATGCTATGGAAAACCCCAGTTTGGCTTTTGGAAGTTCCTTATAAATAGATTTATTGGAAACGGTTTCATCAGAATTATATCCAAACGGCCACCAATAGTTGCTGTCTTCCGGTAATTTATCACCCAATCCATCAGCAGAGTTGGCTACCGAAGCCATTTTCAGTTCTCTTTTTTCAACATCATTTAAGAAGCTTTTGATCTCAACTACTTTTGCCTGATTGGCCACAAGTTCATCACCTGTTTTGTAGATTCGTTTTTTTCCATCAACGTCTTTATTCCCATCCAGCAATGTACCGGCTGGAATTCTTTCCTGAATCGCTTTTTTGGCAAGTTCAAAAATCACATAGACTTTGTCTGATTTGGCATCATTTTTCTCAATTTGAAGAATTTCGTTATAATAGAAATCCAGGTGTCTTTTCGTCAGATTATTGAAGGCTTTTTTTGAGAAATCTAATAATTTTAAAAAGCAAACAAATAATGTCAGGTGAGGGGTCAGACTGCTATCCTGTTCAAACTGGGACATAAGATCTGTAACCTGTTTTTTCATACTTTTATACTCAACGCTTTCTCTACGTGGAATAGCCTTGGCATCATCACCCAGGAAGAAGTTTCCCCAGTTTCCTTTTGGTGTTGTATTATCATCTTTGTCAAAATAGTTTACACGTTGAGCAAAATTGTTTGCGAATAATAGCCAGTCAAACAAATCGAAATCGTGTAACTCAAGATTCCCAGGATCTAATTCTGCTAAAAAGCGCTGCATTTGTGATTTTCCTTCACGATAATGTGAAAATGTATCTGTTTTTTTCATTTGTTTATATTTATCTTTCTATGGTCAGATGCAATACTTATTGTAGTGTTTGGTAGTATTCAAAATGGCTACAGACATCCCGTAATTCATTATATTTCGGTAGCTTCTCCTTTGTAAAAAGGGAAAACCATATTGCTTCTTGTATTAGTATTTCTTACTTCGTAGTTAACTTGTATTAAAACTTCTCCCTGAAGCTCTTCCTGAGTATCTATTTCAATACTTAGAATGTTGATTCTGGGTTCATGATATAAAATAGCACGCTCAACGATTCCTTTCATTTGGGTAATCAGCGTTAAGTCCAGAGGTTTAAAGAGCATTTCCTGCAAGTCACACCCATAGTTTGGGAACATTACACGTTCACCCCGGGCGTGTTGACAATAAAATCTTAAGGCTGTTATTGATGTCTTCCACATCTGTGGTCATGGCCAGTTTTCCTTCAGTTTCATTAAACTCAGGCGGAAAACTCCAGCCTGTTCCTAAAAAATCTGTATTTATTTTCATACGTTAATTTGTTATATTGAATGTTCACATCCTGCATCTGTAGCATAGAGTTTTGGTTATTTTAACCGTTTTTGTTATTGATGTTTTACATTTTTAGTTTTAGTCAGATCCTATTTATAGGGAGCTAATGATTGTATTAAAAGCTGCCTTCAATATTATCCGCCTATTAAAACAGTAGCTTCACCTGCGGTTATCACTCCTCCATGAGCGGTAGAATCTCCCATTCTTGCGGCAGGTTTCCCACCTATTAAAACACTTGAAGACCCTGATGCAATGGTGTCCGGTGGTCCGGTACATACTGCTTTGTCTCCTTGTCTTGCTGCGGGCATTCCGCCGATAAGCACTGTGGGTTCTCCTGCCGGCATTATAGGACCTCCTACATGGGGAACATTTCCCGTTACCATAGGGCAGGTATGCATATCTGTAATTCTTGCTGCCGGTTTCATGATTATTAATTAATTTTAACTTGAGATCCTTTTACTACTGTTACTGCTCCTGATTTAAGCTCTGAGCCGGAACTGCCTTCTGCTTTAAATTGAGCACTTGCTTTTACATTGATATTGGTTCCTTCCATATTAATGTCTCCTTTTGCTTTGATCTTGATGTCTTTCCCGCTTTCCATACTGATACCGTCTTTATTAAGGGTAAGAATATTAGAATGCTCATCTTTTATTGTAATGACATCGGCATCTTCGTCTACAATCACTTTTTTACCTTTTGGTGTTTCCAGTGTGTACGAAATTTTGTCGTCATTAAAAATCATTTTCATTTCGCTTCGGGTAACAAATCCTTTTTCGTGATTATCGTCAGAAGCTACAATAGGAGCTGGTTTTGCACTGCTGTTCAGCATTCCAAGCACAATGGCATCATTGGGGTCATCATTAATAAATCCGATGATAACCTCATCTCCTATTTCCGGTCTGAAGAATGATCCTCTGTTTTCACCTGCATCAAGGGTGGCAATACGTGCCCAGATTCCTTCTTCCTCGCTATTAATGATAGGAATCTGTACCAGAATTCTGTCTTCTCCGTCCGGATCTGATTCCAGTTGTGATACTACCCCTACATGCAATCCGCTTATGGCAGGCATAATTCCTGAACCAGACATTTCACTTACATCATAGGTTTCGGAGAACCATGTTGGAGAAAGTCCGAATTGAGCATCCACCAGCCAATTTCCTTCAGCGATTTCATGACGGACACCGGTTATGTATATTTTCCCGTTGAATCGGTTTCCTACTCCTTGCAGTGTTAATGAAGCTCCTGGTATCACAGATGGGATTCCCTGGAGTTTTACTCTTCCTCTTGTTTTGGCTAATTGCTGGAAAGTGGCTTTGGCATCACCCCATTCCTGCAGTTCCCCTTGGGTAAGATTTCCACCATGCTTAAGCTGCAGGTCTTCAATTCCGAAAACATTGGCTAAATCACCTGATGAAAGATTTCCGTTGAGATTAATGGCAGGATCCTGAGCTTCCACTTCTGTCAGTTCCTGATCGGTATAGCTCCATGTTTTGGCTGTAATCTTGCTGAATTGATCTCTGGCATCAATTTCTCCGTCAAATTCATGTACGGATGATCCGTAAACCACTGTTTCTACGGCTTCAGCCCTAAAATCAGGTTTGGCAATTTTGATGGTTCCATCTTCAACGGAACAAAGTTTACCGTTTACCTGCGCTCTGGTAAGCATAAAATCCCAATCAGAAGCCTGGTACTGAACCAATTCCTTATGAGAATTTGAAGTAGCTTCAACATCGGCAGTAAGCCCGTTATTACTAATGAGTTCTTCCATGACATCACTGTCTGTGCTTTCGTAGAAATATTTGCTTTTTCTTCCTAAGGTCATTTTTACAGCCTTATCTCTGCATTCTACAATCAGGTAAGAAGATCCACTTCTGATTTTTATGTTGTGCTTTACAACAACTCCTTTAAAAATGGTTTCTTCTTCAGAATGGTATCCGGCGGTAATCTCAATTTCTTTTCCGGGAATTAACAGATCTTCATTACTGAGCTTGAAATCCTGCTCCGGTACACTTCCGTCTAAAATAACAATGCGGGCATAAGGAATTCTGTTGAATTCTTTTTCCACGACAATGCTTTTCACACCGTACTTCCCCGGCAGTTCTGTTCCTCCGGACATGACCTTATAGGTGACTAAATCCGGATTTTTTGCTGTTTGTATGTATCCGCTATTATTCATATTATGAAACTTTTTCTAATGGCGGAAAGAATAATTCCTGGCCTGGTTTTAACTGTCTGAAATTAACAAGGTTATTTACTTTAGCTACCTCCAGATAATATTTGGAATCTCCATAAATACTTTCGGTCATTAATGGCAGTGTATCGCCGGCCTGTACTGTTCTTTTATGGGTAAGATCCGGTGATTCCAGCTTTTCAATTTTACCGGCAAGTTTCGGACTTGTTGATTCACTGAATGTTGCCTTTCCTATGGCTCTCAGAGGCTGGCCTTCGTTATCAAATAACTTATATTCTATCGTTAATTCAGAAAGCACACCTTTAAATTCAAAACTTCCCCAATTAAGGATAACATTATAGGGTTTATGGATAGAGCCCACGAGCTCGCCTGTCGCTTTATAAAAATCTTTAATCTGTTGGGTAACAGCTGTTTTTGCAAAGGATTTTCCTTTAATTTTATTAATCAGTTTAAGTCCTGAATTTGCTTCCGTAACCCCTGTCCCGTCAAATAGAAATTCTAATTGCAAATCAGGTGATGCTGATGAGGTATATCCTAAATTAGGTTTAGAATTACCATCTGCCTGGTCTGTATTATATTTCGTTTTATAGGTCATAGAAAAACCTGTCGGATTGATAAAAGCTTTAAAAGCACCGCTCTGAATTCTTTTTTCATAATCGGAGTTTTCGTAGGTCCCGATTGTCAGTTTTTGAATTGCTCCTCTCATTATCTTTCTTTTTTACGTTGTTCTATCTTTGCGGCCTGCTCCACACTTTCACTGATCGCACGCATAAGCAGTGCTTCATCTACCGATGCGGCAGTTGTGGTAGCTGCAGCTTTTTCGTCCACATTTATTTTAATGTGAAGCTCTTTTATTTCTATTGGCATTTCGTTTGTTTTTTAATCGATCATTAATATTCAAAACACTAATAACCAATGATTTAACATGTTTGTTTTTAAAAATCCAAGCACATGAAGGGTGTGTTCAGTCTCTGTTATAGACCAATCTGTTGTTTTTGTGAAAAAAGATTTGGGTAAAAGTTATCTTTAAACTAACACACGTTCAAGTGCTTAGATTTGATTTAGAAATTACAAGCCTAAGCTTGCTAACGATGAGGGTATTGTGAAATATCTATATTTCAGTTCTATTGTTTCAATAGCAAGTTTGCTTTCTTCTGCGTTGAATTCTGATACTTCCCATCTTACGGGGTATGCTCCAACTACATTCCAAACCATTAGGGGTGCTGTAGACTGAATTCCCCCTGAAAGAGTAATGATCAGGTCTCTTGGTTCAAACTGGAAGTTTTCCATCGCATTTCTGCACCAGCTTATCAATCCGGAACTTACGATTAACCCACGTTTAAGAACCAGATTAGGATATTTGGGTCTCAAAGGAAGTTGGTGTGTAAACCTGTTTTCGCCTCCTTCGGCATATTCTTCAGTTCCAATTTCTGTTGATAAACCAGATATAGATTGAAATCTGGAGTCAATACCCTCTGTTGTTGAAATCCCATTAACAATAAAAGAGAAACTGGTTGGAGGATATAAAACTGCCATGATTAGTTATTTTCAATAGTTAATCCTTCGTGTGCAATTTCCAGAGTTTCAATAGCCACCTCGTTACCTTCAGCTTTTAAATCTGTTGATTGTAATTTAAGCGGGAATGCATTTTTCACTTTCCAGGTTACTGCAGGAGCTCCTGTTTCATCCAAAAGGGAGATCGTGATAGATCTGCGTTCTACTGTACTTAGCTGAATACTTTGGAACCAGTCGAAATATTCGTTATCAGTTTTGAAAGTTCCTCTCTTTAAAGTGATGTTACTGAAAGTTTTCATTCCAGGCATTTTAATCTTACTAAAGTCCGGACTTGCGCCATGTCTGTATTCAATTAAAGCTGCTTCAACATTTAAACCGCTCACTTCCTGGAAACCTACTTTTGTTCCGCCCCAATCTACTTCAAAGGCAAACTTTACTAATGGATATGTACTCATAATGTTTTTATATTTAGTTGTTATTTAATTTTATTTTATGCTTCCTGTAATTTGTGTGAAAAACGTAACACGATAAATTCAGCCGGGCGTACTGCAGCCATACCGATTTCAATGATCATTCTTCCTTCTAAAATATCCTGAGCAGACATTGTTTTGTGCAAACCAACGCTTACGTAATAAGCTTCTTCCGGCTTGCTTCCTGCTAATGCACCGTCTCTCCACTGCTGATCAAGGAAATTCTCGATCATAGCCTGTACACGAACCCATGTATTGGCAGTATTCGGTTCAAAAACGAAACGTTCTGTAGCTTTCTTCACAGATTCTTCTACCATATTGAAGAATCTACGTACAGGTACATATTTCCATTCGTTACTGTTTCCGTCTAGTGTTCTTGCTCCCCAGACTAACGTTCCTTTTCCTGTGAAAGTTCTGATCGCATTGATTGATTTTCCTGCTACCGCATCTACGTTAAGACCGTCTTGTACTTCATTGGAAATTTTTACAACTGGTGCCAGTACATTGCTAATTGCTAAATTAGCAGGCGCTTTCCATACTCCGGAAGTACTGTCTACTTTGGCATAAATTCCGGCAATTGATGAAGATGGAGCCAATACCAATCTTTTAGATTCAATTTCTCTTTTTGCCTGGTTGTACAATGCTGAGCTTTTTGATTTTAGCCATGCTAAATTATTTTCATTCTGAGGCATTGTAACATCCACAAGGGCTCCTGAAGCATTGATTTCTTTATAGCTATCGATTTTAACATCTTTATCATCAAAGCTATAGCTTAAAACTGTTTCTAATTTTGGATAATATGCAGCTCCATATTTTAATCCTGTAGCATTTACTCCGGTTCTAAAAGCAGCAGCGTCTTCAAAAACATCCATAATAACGAATCTGTCTTTCAAGTCTTCTGCCTGATCCAAAGCTTTATTGTATAACTTGTAAGCATCTGCTCCTAAAACTTCAGCATCCGGGAAAACAATAAGCGTTGGCTCATCTTCTTTTTCCAGTGATTTCAGTCCGAACCATAAACCGCCAGCAACCGTTTCTGTTCCTAATACAGGAGTTTTTTCATAGTCAGCTACTGAAACAATATAGCATGGTCCGCCACCGTTAGCAAAATACATTTGCATAGCATAATGCATTTTATAAGGACTTAGCTTGGCGTTGTCTACTTTTGCAGTCACAACAGTATCTTCAATCGAAATGGAGATCGCTGTTTTTTCATTTTTTGCTCCTCCAAAAATCGTTTCGTATTCCAACATAGAAGAGATTCTTGTTGGTTCATTTCTTGGTCCTTTATCCGTATGCCCGATAAAAGCAGGGATAGCCGTTTCTACTTGTGCTACAGATGGTGGGAATTTCGCAATTTCTTCTACGTAAACTCCAGGTGTTTTGTAATTCATTTGTTAAAAATTTAAAGTTAATATTAGTTATTTTCAATAGTTAATCCTTCGTGTGCAATTTCCAGAGTTTCAATAGCCACCTCGTTACCTTCAGCTTTTAAATCTGTTGATTGTAATTTAAGCGGGAATGCATTTTTCACTTTCCAGGTTACTGCAGGAGCTCCTGTTTCGTCTAAAAGGGAAATGGTAATAGATCTGCGCTCTACCGTGCTTAGCTGAATACTCTGGAACCAGTCGAAATATTCGTTATCAGTTTTGAAAGTTCCTCTCTTTAAAGTGATGTTACTGAAAGTTTTCATTCCAGGCATTTTGATCTTACTGAAATCAGGACTTGCGCCATGTCTGTACTCGATTAAAGCTGCTTCAACATTCAAACCGCTCACTTCCTGAAAACCTACTTTTGTTCCGCCCCAATCTACTTCAAAGGCAAACTTTACTAATGGATATGTACTCATAATTTATTTTTAATTTTAATTGTTATTTAATTTTATTTTATGCTTCCTGTAATTTGTGTGAAAAACGTAACACGATAAATTCAGCCGGGCGTACTGCTGCCATCCCGATTTCAATGATCATTCTTCCTTCTAAAATATCCTGAGCAGACATTGTTTTGTTTAGACCAACGCTTACGTAATAAGCTTCTTCCGGCTTGCTTCCGGCTAATGCACCGTCTCTCCACTGCTGATCAAGGAAATTCTCGATCATAGCCTGTACACGAGTCCATGTATTGGCAGTATTCGGTTCAAAAACGAAACGTTCTGTAGCTTTCTTCACAGATTCTTCTACCATATTGAAGAATCTACGTACAGGTACATATTTCCATTCATTGCTGTTTCCGTCTAATGTTCTTGCTCCCCAGACTAATGTTCCTTTTCCTGCGAAAGTTCTGATCGCGTTAATTGATTTTCCTGATGTAGCATCTACATTAAGCAGATCCTGCTCTTTGGTAGAAATTTTTTCTGCAGGAAGATCTACTAAACTAAGTCCTACATTAGCAGGCGCTTTCCATACTCCGGAAGTACTGTCCACTTTGGCATAAACTCCGGCAATTGCTGATGACGGCGTCAATACTACTGATGCAGATTCGATTGCTTTTTTAGCCTGATTATACATTTCAGAATTAGCAGTCTTCAATTCGGCTAAAGTGGTAATACCAGATGCACCGGTAACTAACACATCAGCATCTTTGAAATCATAGCTTAAAACAGTCTTCAGTTTTGGATAATAAGCCGCACCATATTTCAGACCTGTAGAAGTTACTTTATCTCTAAAAGCAGCAGCGTCTTGAAGAATATCCATAATGACAAACCTGTCTTTTAATAATTCTGCCTGATCCAAAGCTTTATTGTACAAAGCATAGATTTTGCCGATAGCAACAGAATCACCTGCTCTGGCAGTAACAAGACTGCTGGCAGCAAGAGCATTGGTTTCAATAGTTGCAGCCGAAGTTAAATCTGTCTCAAAAGCAGTTGCAACATTCTGAGCAGCAGCTTTAACAGTAGCAACAGTAGCATTAGCAACAACAGCAGCAATCTTAACAGCAGCTACAACAGCCTGACCGCCCTGAGCTCCAGCAGCCTGTAACTCGTTAGGATTAGCAACATTAAACTCAGCAGCTTTAGCAACAGCAGCAGCAACAGCAGCGTCTACATTAGCACCTGCAACAGCGTCTGCAACAAGGCCTGCAATACTTTTAGCCGCAGAAACAATATTTTTAACTTTTAACGCTGTAGTGACAACAGCAGAAGCAGCAGAAACATCAGCAGCAGAAGGAACTAAACTTTGAAGATCCGGAAAAACGATCAGGGTAGGTTCGTCTTCATTTTTTAATAATTCAAGCCCGGATAAAAAAGCTTCTGCCGGTGTAGGAGCACCTACAGCCTCCGGACTTTTATAATCTCCTACAGAAACAATATAACAAGGCCCACCACCATTGGCAAAGTACATCTGCATGGCATAATACATTTTAAAGTCGCTTACCTTGGTTGGCATTGCTGTGGCAACACCGTCTTTGAAAGCTACAGCGAAGATTTCCGGGTTTGCTTTTCCAAAAAGTTCTTCATACTCCAACATCGAAGCAATTCTCGTTGGTTTATTTTTCGGTCCATCCGCTGTATATCCAATAAAAGCAGGGATAGCCGTTTCAACTTGCGCTACGGAAGGGGGAAATTTTCCTTGTTCCTCCACGTAAACTCCAGGGGTTTTGTAATTCATTTTAAAAAATTTTACGTTAATATTAATTATTCTTCGAAGTAAAACTTCGAATATTTATTCGTGATTGATTTATTGATTTTATCTTTTTAGAATTGTTGCAATTTGTGCGAGAAGTTGAGTATAATAAACTCTGCCGGGCGTACTAATGCTATTTTGAGATTTACATTCATCGTAGTCGTTCCTTCTACTCCCTTAACTGTTACTTCGTAAGCTTCTTTCGGAGTGCTGCCTGCTAATGCACCCTCCATCCATTGCTGGTTAAGAAAATTTTCTAACATTGTTTTTGCCCGTAACCATGTGTGAGGGATATTAGGCTCATTCATAAACTTGTTGAGTGCATCGTTGATCGATTGTCTGATCATATTATAATAGCGACGTACATGTACATACTTCCATTCGTTATCTTTTCCTTCTTCCATTCGTTATCTTTTCCTTCATCATTTTTATCTTTTCCTTCAAGGGTTCTGGCTCCCCAGATTAAGGTTCCTTTTCCTGTAAAGGTTCTGATCGCATTAATTGATTTTCCGAAAGCATCTATGTTTAAAGCAGCCTGTTCCTGATCGGAAATTTTTTCTGTCGGAGTAATGACATGGCTAATATTGATATTTGCCGGGGCCTTCCACACACCTCTTGTACTGTCTATTCTGCCGTATGCTCCTGCTATTGCTGATGATGGTGGTAATACAACTTTTAACGACAGCATTTCTTTTTTCACCTGATTGTATAGTGCCGAATTGGATGATTCTAAATTTTTAAGTGTTATCCCGTTTGCATCTCCTTTTTCGTCTTTTATCTCAAGGATTGCCGTTTTTAATGCATCAAACTCTCCACTGAAAACAGGTGCATTTTCGTCTAAACCATCAGGGATCATAAAATCATCTATTATTCCGTCATAGATGGCTTCCAGCACAACTTTTGCCTCATCAATTACTTCTGTTAAAGCATTTTTTTTATCTCCTGCATCTGCTGTTTCATTCACTTCTTCTGCTATCGCAATAGCCTGATCTAATAAATCAGCAAGGACGTAAGCGTCAGCAGATCCAGTTGAGATTTCGGCACTTGCCAAACGTTTTAATTCATCTAAAGCGGCGATCTCACCCGCATAAAAAAGGGCACTTCCTTGTCCTGCTTTTTGTAAACCGGTATGTATTATAGGTGTTTTAGTCTCATCAAAAGTATAATTCAAAATGGTTTTTAAGTGAGGGAAGTAAGCTGCCGCATGATTAGTTGGGTTTACTTTACTTCTAAAAGATTCAATAGTGGTAAGATTGTTTGATTGGATGACAGAATTCCCGTAATAGGTGTCCAGTATAACAAATCTGTTTTTATTCTCATCTTTAGCTTTATCAATTGCCTGATTGTAAATGCTATAAAAATCAGATTCATTGGCTAGCGAAATAGCATCAGGGAAAATAATAAGAATTGGTTCTTTAATGTTTTTATGATCAATCTTACCCAGTCCTGTTTCCAATGAGGATAATTGTACTTCTGCTGACGTATAATCTCCTACAGAAATGATATAACAAGGTCCGCCGCCATTTGCAAAATACATTTGCAGCGAATAATACATTAAAAACTGTGCATGAGGTGCTACAATAGTTGCTCCTTTACCTTCTACATCCTGTAGCTGGATATTTTCTTCTTTTGCTTTTCCAAAATATTGTTCATATTCTAAAAGAGAGCTGATTCTGAAAGGCTCATTATACCCCACAGGGAGTAGTTCGGTATACCCAATAAATGCTGGCATAGCTGTTTCTATGTATGCAACTGAGTATGGAAGTTTTGTAATTTCTTCAACAGAAACACCTGGTGTTGCTGGATTTAACATGTTTAAAAATTTAAAGGGTTATTAGTTTTTAGTTTTTGCTTTTATGATTAATCAACTTTAATACTTTGTATATTAATGTCATTAATTAATTTAACAGGGACTACCTCCTTAGCCGCAATTTTTATCACGCTGATTTTATATAAAGCAGAAGGCATTATTTTTCCGCCTAATAATCCCCAGACGTAACTTAGCTGTTCAAAGGGAATGGAATGCAGTTCAATTCTGAAACTGAAATTGTTTTGGGGCTCAAGATCAACATATTCCAGAACATTCTTTGCCTGAAATACCTCAATAACTTTTGAAATACTTAGTAAAGATTTGCTGTATGTGCTTCTGTTGGCAGAGATCATTACATATAGATTTAAGTAAGCCGGAGTGCTTTCCTTATCATATCGAATCGGATTGTTGTCTACCACAACCTGCTGATACCTTGATCTGTTTTTCAATGTTGATTCCTCCTCAATGTTGAGCAGACTAATTACTACTTTGTTACTAAGTCCCTCAGTGTTGTCATCATGTTTTGCGATGTCATCAACAACAGCAATTTCAATTTCGCCAGGAACGTTAGGATCCCATAAACCATCCGGAGCATTTAGCTGATTTTTTAAAACTGTTAATACTTTATTAATCATAATTTCTGTTCTTAATTATTATGGTGCAAACATACAATCACACCCCCTCAAAAGACAAATATTTTGAGGGCTCAATACAGTCTTTGCAGTAAATAGGATTTTAATTCTTATAAAAGAAAACTAAAAACAACACTATTAATACACTGACAACAAATACATTAAAAACGGTATTAAAAAATTAAATTCTAGCCCGAAGATTTTCCTCCTCTTATGATGGCCAAATTTCAGTCTGTTAATTGAGTCTCATTCTGCTTTTAAAAATCATTGTATTTCAACACATGATTGTCCATTAATTACATGGCTATTTTTAGTGGTCTGTATTTTCCGAATGATTAATAATTGAGTACGATGATGGATTGTCTAAAGTATTGGTTCTCCAAAAAAATCATATGCTTTCCTGATTAGAAAGATCAGCTTTTTCGCAACCAGTAATTTCCAGAAAATATAACTCTGCATCATTAGGATATGATTTTGCCTTTTACTGCAAAGACAGAATAGAGCCCCCTTATAATTCGCAAAATAGGATCTCTTCTTTCTAATTTTGACCCAATAATTTAAAAAACTTTAATCATATGAATATTAAAAATCTTTTCAGCAAGCGCAATGAAATCATTGGTGGTCATTTTAACGAACTACGCTCAAAATTGGGTGTAGCAAATCAAAACGAAGAAGCTATTTTCTCATTAAGGGAACAAATTTGTAATGCATGTCCTTTAAAAAACGGCAACAATTGCAATGCAATGAAATGGCTCAATCCAGATACACTAGAAGTGATAGATGGTCCAAAAGATGGATTTGTCAGAGGCTGCGGATGCAGATTGAGTGCCAAACAGAGATCAAGATTCAGTCTTTGTCCTGCAGGTTTCTGGGGTGGAGAGTTCGACAAAAAGTAAGACTGTCTGACGACTTCCAGTATTTTATAATTTAATCCTATTCAATGTGAAGCAAGATCATATCATTCAGAAAGTTTTTCTTGAAATTACCGTTAACAACAAAGAAAAAGCATTGCGTATAAAAGATGATATTAACAGCTTTTTATCTATTGATGTTTTTCCGGAAATAGAAAAGCATATCAAGGCTTTAGAATATAAGTTGGCCGGCCATACCCTACAGATTCCCCGTTTAGAATTAAATGTGGAGGTAAAAAGCAGCGCATTAAACACGGAGTTAAAAGATCAAATAGCTGAACTCTTTAAAGAAGAACTGGCAGAAATTACCAATCCCATTGAAACTTCCCATCAGGAAACAGAAAGTGAGGCTAAACCCTATCTGGTAGATCATCAGGAAAAGATGCTCAGAGCTTTTATCTATTTTTTAGAAAAAGGAACTATGCCCTGGTGGAATTCGGAAAGCAACAATATGGCTATTTTGGAATCAACGGTTTTTGATCGCCTTATTTTGGCTGATAGCTTTCAAAAAAGCATTATATCTGTTTTGTCAAAAGAAAATGTTCGAAACCGACTTATCAATCAGCTTTCCAATGAACAAATTGCGCAATTATGCCTGGCGATTTTGAAAAACAAGGAATTGAAAATCAACCTGGAAACTGATACAATACGTCATATATCAAAACTGAATCATACAGACAGAATTGCAATATGGCGCTTGATCATCAATGTAATATCGGAGTATTGGAATACATCCAATAACCATCCCAGGGAGTATCTTTTACAGGAAATTTCAACAATAGAACAGATTGGTTTATCAACAACAAAAAACAATCATCAGAACAGGAAAACAATAGTTAAGATATTCCCTTTTATTACAGAAAATGAAATTTCTGATAGCATCAAAACTAATGTAGCAGATCAACCTGAAAATGTAAGAACCTCAATAGAACCTATTCAGGAAAAAAATGTAATAGTTCAGGAAGATGTAACCCAGAACGAGGGACAATATATTCAAAATGCGGGGCTTATTTTGATCCATCCATTCATCAAAACCCTGTTTGAACATTGTGAACTCCTTGATCCAAAAACCCAGCAGCTCATTGATCCGGAATTGTGTGCCCATCTATTGCATTATATCGCTACCGGAAAAATAAATTCTCCTGAATATGACATGATTTTTGAAAAATTCCTGTGCAATATTCCGATACACCAACCTATTAACAGACATATTAAACTTTCACGTAAGCATAAATCGCAGGCTAAAAATGTAATAGAAAGTGTACAGCATAACTGGGCTCCCATGAAAAAATCATCTGCTGCATTATTACAAAACGAGTTTTTCCAGCGACCAGGGAAATTAGTCATCACTGACTCTGATTACACCCTTATCGTAGAGCGAAAGACACAGGATATTCTTCTTGAAAAGCTTTCCTGGGGAATTGGTCTCGTAAAACTCCCCTGGCAGAAAAAATTCATCTTTGTAAACTGGTAATAACAGGGCACATTTTCTAAATATTCTAACGCTTTCAAATACTCTAAAGTTGCTGATTTTACATCAGCAATACCCTCACTGCAACCCTATTAATTCAAAATAAGATTATGAAATCTCCTATTAACTATGAACACTCATCATTAATAAAAACAAATATTAATGAAAAAACAGAAATAATCAATCCCTTATTTCAAGTCAATGCTGTAAATCATAACTCTTTAAATGAAGAAATGAAATGGTTACAATCACTTATTGAAAAGCGATGCAAAGAACTATTTCTGGAAGATGAGACAGAATTGAATATTGGTTATGAAATACCTGAACCTCCGGAATCAGATGGCCAATCTCCTTATTCCATTACGATCAACACCCATCAGCTTACTGTTGTGGACAGAATAATTTTAGCGCTGGGCATTGCTTCGGCTCATTATCCGTCCATCCTGAAAACATTTGTACAGATAGAAGAAAGCAGCAATGCATTTGCTATTGAAGCAGGTGGTGAATATGATAAAATCAACCGCAGCTTTAAGCCAACTTTTCAAACCGCACTTTTTTTGCTGGCAGGTAAAGATTTATCACTTTGGTCACAGTATGGTGCACAACTCATCAATGGCAGTGTACTATTGAAAAACGATATTATTTACAACCGTTCTTCAACAGAATTTATTCATGGAAAAATTGAATTGGATACCGCTTATCTCAATTATTTTTTATCAGGTCAGAAACCACAACTGGATCATGGTTCTTACTTTCCCGGCAGGCTTTACAAATCTGATCTCACCATGGACGATATTATTTTAGAAGATAATGTGAGGGAACAGATAAAACCCATTGGACATTATATAAAAGCATTGGAAAACGGCTTTTTCAAAACCAATGAACATAGCTTTAAACCTGGCTTCATTGCTTTATTCTACGGTTCACCTGGAACAGGAAAAACAATGCTGGCTGGTATTCTTGCTAATGCATATGGTATTGATATGTATCATGTAGACCTTTCACAGGTTGTGAGCAAATACATTGGTGAAACTGAGAAAAATCTTGAAGTATTATTCAACAGGCTGCAGGGTAAAAACTGTATGCTGTTTTTTGATGAAGCTGACGCTTTGTTTGGGAAACGTTCTGATGTAAAAGATGCTCATGACCGCTACGCCAACCAGGAAGTTTCGTATTTATTGCAGCGAATAGAAAAATTTGACGGATTAACAATCCTGGCTTCCAATTTTGAAAACAATATGGATGATGCTTTCAAGCGCCGAATAGATGTTTCTGTCAATGTAATACGACCGACTGAAACTACCAGAAAAGCCCTTTGGGAGCACTATTTGCCTAAAAATATAACTTTTGAAAGTGAGGAGCTCTTAAAACATTTAACCAAAGAGTACGCTTATACGGGTGCTAATATCCGAAACATTATGAAAAATGTTGCTATGGCATTGCATGACCGTAATGAAACCAGTATTACCTATTCATTAATAAGCACTTATCTAATGATAGAAAATGAAAAGGCTTTTGGAAAAAATCAATCCCGTCTCAGCCCATTTGTACAAAAACCAGAATAAAACCCCTAGCACAGCATAATAAAAACTCATCTAATAACCAATAACATGAGCAGACACAAAAAAACATTTGCACCCAGGGCTGGCAGGTCCGATAAGCAAAACAACAATAGTAAAGAGGATAAAGAACAACAAGAACAGATCACCGATCAGGACAGCAAAATATCTCTCGCAAAAACAGAAGTTACCCAAATAACATATGATCCTTTTAAAAACAGGGCATTCAGTAAAATAGAAAAAAATGGATCTGTTATTCAATTATTTGATAAAGGGCAGCATGTAGCAGCACTTAATAATGCACTTGAAAAGTTAGGGCATACAGTATCCGAGAACAAAGCTTATTTTGACGATAAAACAAGGCTTGCACTCATCAACTTTCAAAGCAATAACGGAATTACACGCTCTGGAATCTTTGATAAGAAAACTTTGTTGAAAATGAATGAGGGAACAAAAAATTCAGATGAAAGGGAAACAATCAAAAATGCCCCATTACCAAATAAAAAAACAGAATCGGACAAAAGCAATAAAGGGACATCTGAACCTGCATCTCGTTCAGAATCTAAGCTTGAAAGTCAAGAATTTTTCCAATCATCTTTCCAAACAGGCAAAGATCCTATAAAATTAAAAAAATGTAACCCTGAACACGCACTTGATTATTGCTTAATCGTCAGCTTCATTCCCACTACAAACATCCCAAAAGGAAATACAATTGAAGGATACGCTATTTATTATCAGGCTGTATATGGTGGCAGTAAAGAGAATGCAATAAAAGTAGCTGAACGCTGGGGTGAAGACGGTAGAATAAACTTTGCAAGAGAGATTAAAGCAGGAACACCAACAAATGTAAATGTACCCCTTGAGAAATATCTTGATAATCTTTTCTTTGGAGCACCAAAAAACGAATCTGCCAGAGAAGCTTTAAAGCAAAAATTATTAGGAATTGTAGACAATGGTAAAGATAAAAAAGATGAAAAGGAAATTAACAGAGAAGAGCTTAACAAATTTTTAACCAACGAATACAGTAAAATTACAGAGGATAGTGAATATATAGCACTAAAAAACAAACTAAAATCATTAAAAGCACCTGAACTATCTCCAAAAGGCAAAAAAGCAGCTGCGATTTTAGAGAAAACCCCTAAAAATAGCGAAGCACAAGACATATTAATTGAAGAGTTTGAAAAATTCGGAAAAGAAATGGCTCTTTATATGCTTCAAATTAACAGAAAATTAATTCTTACAGAGGCAGAGAGACATGGTATTTGGCTGCCATATGGAGAACATAAAAATAAATTACAGGAACTTAAATCCGGTATAGAAGCTTATAAAAAACAAATGGCTGCTATACAAGCTAGCCTGCCTAGTTTTAAAGAGCAGCAAAAGCTATATCAAGAAGCATACGATGCTGTTGGCAGGGATCCTTATGCAACAGACATTCATGATCAAAAAGTAAATAAAGCATCAGGAATTGAAAGAAAATACTCTGCCAGAAATGAAATTTACAGAGCTATTCCTATTTTATCAATAGGTGATGATTTCAACAATAAAGGGATGAAAGCCGAAAAGCAAGAATGGGCTCCTGATTGGGAAAATTTTGATTTAAAAACCGACGAACAAATTATATCTGATTTAAAAAACAGCATTATAACACAGTTGGAAAAAATAAATGAAGCTGAAGAAAATATAATAGATGAAGATTTAGATTTCATTTGGGATTTAGGAGAACTTATTCCTATTTCTATACAACAGGCAGGTATTTCCAGCAATAAAAATGCTGTGAAAGTCATACAAGATAAAGTACGGCAGGAAGCGAAATATGAACTTATAAAAAATATTATTCTTATAGCCGGAGGTATCATTCTTTCCATTGTATCCTTAGGGCAAGCTACTCCATTTTTATTAGCTATTTTAGCCAGCGGAGGTACTTTAGCAATTAGTACATATTATGTAAAACAGGAGATTCATGACTATAACTTAAACCAAAGTCTATATGATGCCTCAATACAAGTCGGACAGGTGCTGCAAGGTAACGATCCAAGTTTGGCTTGGCTGGTACTCGCCATTGCAGGTGCTGCGTTAGATGCAGGATCATTAGCAAAAATACTAAGATCAGCTAAACCTATTTCTGTGGCGGCCAAAACATTTAATGATGCCGACGATGCTACAAAAGCATTAGCCACTTTAGAAAGTGATCTACTTAAAATCGAGGGTCTTGAAAGAAAAGTAAGGGAAAATATTATTAAACAGGCTAAAATACAAGCCCAACAGCAAAAAATACTGGCTGGCTTTGTAAAAGCAAAACAACTTACTTACGCAACAATACCAGGTTTGGCACAAACAGGCGAATTATTAGCCAGAGCAGTATTTGCTATTCGGAAAGGAATTGTTACATTTGATAGTTTTGTAGCTGAACTCAAACTAACCAAACTCATAAGCGAGACAGGATTAACCCCTGAGCAATTGCTTGTGGTTAAAAATACCTTTGAAAAGGCAAAAACTTTAGCCAAAGATGACAAGCTGGCTATCGAGCTTGAAAAAGCAATGGCAGATAATGACCTTGTAAAGGTGAAGAATTTACTGGAAGAAACAGATAAAGTACCTTCTAAATTAGTTGAAGACCAAAACATTTATAGAGGCTTTAGCCGTGATTACACAAAAGCAAAAAGAACATTCAAAGAGTTTCGGGAGAATAAAAAATATAATTTAAAAAAACAACTTTCAGGCGAGGAGCTTGCTTTAGAAACCGGAAGATTTGAGAAAAGAAATTTAGCTTATATTGAAGGAGAAATAGATGGGCTTAAATTTAATTCTTCTGATGTTGTAGTAAGTGGCAATAAATACGAAGGAGAAGAGATATTTGAAACATATAAAGTTGATAAGAATGGAAATATAAATACTCCTGATGCCTGGAGTAGAGAATTTGATACTGAATACGTTGAATTAAGTAAAATTGCTAATAATCTAGGCGCGAAAAAAGGAAAAATATATACAAATATTAAAGGGGAAATTACAATTGCATCAGAATTACCTTATTGCATTTCTTGCCAGGGAGTAATTCAAGATTTCAGCAAAATGTTTCCAAATGTAAAAATAAATTTGGTTGACGGAATTAAAAATATGAAATAATGAAAATAAGCAGCGCTTTTTATGCAGACATTGCAGTAATACAATTTACTCATTGGTTTAATAATCAAAACAATACACAAATTTGTGCATATGCAGAATATAAAGAAGGTGTACCTTTTGTAGAAATTGATTTTAAGGACACTAGTAAAGAATTAATTTTTAAATATACACTTCGACTTGGAGAAATACAAAACGAGCTATCTCAAAAAGAAAAGTATTCGTTAGACTATCTAAAATACCCTCTCCCGCCAAAGGAAGATGACAAATATCGGTTAGATTAAATAAAATTTAGATTCACCCACTGCCACTCGATTATATTGTGTGGCTTTTATTTTTCAAAGATGAGTTTTGCTGCTGTAATTTACATGATAATTTTTTTAAGCATTTTTAAGCATATTTTTGTTTTTAAAATATTTGATTTATAAGATTAAACCACACGAAAGGATTATCGGTAACTGGGAAATTAAAAAAATAGAATACCATATAGAATTAGTAATTAAAAATCAATATGATTAAAATAAACGCAGAGATAGAAAAGGATGGAGAATCTTTCTTGTTCTATGTAAATATTTCCAATATATCTGAAGAGACATTAAAGCTAAACCTGTCTAATAATACGGGTGGGCTTGTAAGAGAAACAGTTCATTTATATGATAAAAATAAGGATAGATTACATAAAGGAGTAAGCTATATGATTCCTATAGATGATGTTACCAATCTAACTTCAATTGAAACAGGAGAATCTGCTCGGCTTATATTAAAAGCGAAACTTGAAGAAATAGAGAATGACCTTTTTCTCGATTTTAAAGGAGCTAATTTTAATGTCAAACAAGATGAAACCTATTATTTTCAAATAGAATATCTTGGTGAAAAATCAAATATGGCGTCTTTCAATATTGACTAAAACACTCAAATTTTGAAGAATCCTTAGACAAAGATGATTATACAATGACAAATTCGCATGATCAAAAAAAACGAAATAACCAGACAAAAATTATTTGATGGCGATGAACAAGAATGCCTAAAAGAAATTTTTGAAATAGAGAATCAAAAAATTAAATTGATTGATTTTTACAACAGTCCGTTAAGAGATTTAAAAAAAGAAATAGATGGTGAAAGTTTTGATACCATCGTCAGAGAAAGTAAATTTAATGTAAAAAACAGTTTCATTGAAAAATATGTATCTGAAGAGGGATTGGAAATTCATTATCTGAAAAAGAATGATATGATCTATCTGTTTTCATATGGAGAATTTCAGCCCGGAAGGTATATGTTATTTTTAGAAAGCATTTATCAATAAGTAAAAAATACAATCAGAGCAGATTATTTCTGCTCTGATTTTGATATCTGATCAGCAACTATTTATTTTCAGAAGTAGTGATGAGTTGTCTGAAAAGAGTAATTCTGTTCCTGTTTCAGGCCTTCAAAGCTTTTTTTAGCCGTTCCAGACCTTCCATCAGAAGCTGCCTCGGACATCCGATATTGATCCTCAGGAAACCTTCCCCATTTCCACCATACATGGTTCCTGAATTAAGCCAAACCTTACCATCCATCAGAAGAATTTTTGACAGCTCATCAGAGGTTTTACCGAATGAACGGCAATCCAGCCAAACCAGATATGTTGCTTCCAAAGGAACCACTTTGATTGAAGGCAAATGTTCACTGCAAAAATTTCTCAGAAATATAAAATTCTGATACAGATAGTCCTTAAGTTCATCCATCCATTCATGTCCTTTTGTATAGGCTGAAATCAAGGCTTCCATTGCAATTGGGTTAGGATAACTGTTTTCCTGAAGTTCTAAAGTCTTACGAGTCTGTTCCAATATATTTTTGTCCCGGGAAATAAGATATGATACCGGCAAACCTGAAAAATTAAAAGTCTTACACGGCGAGCCACAAGTCACCGATTGAAGCTCATAATTCTGAGCTACAGAAACAAATGGAATATGCTGGCGGTTATTAAAAATCAAATCGGAATGAATCTCATCAGAAACCACCATCACCCTATTCCGTGAACAAATCTCAGCTATCTTTTCCAAATCCTCTCTCGTCCATACTTTTCCAACTGGGTTATGCGGATTGCACAACAATAAAAGTTTAGTTTTTGGGTCGGAAGCTTTCTCTTCCAGATCATCAAAATCAATGGTGTAATTTCCTCCTTCATATTTCAAATCATTGCAGACAATATGACATCCATAATTTTCTAAAATGGTAAAAAAATGATTGTAAACAGGCGTTTGCAAAATAATATTTTCGTCAGGTTTCACAAAAGCACGAATGATGGCCGAAAGTGAAGGAAGAATTCCCGTTGCAGGCAAAAGCCAGTCTTTTTCTATAGTAAAATGGTGATTCGTTTTCCACCAATCAATCACCGAATAATGAAACTCTTTGGGAATCATACCATATCCGAAAATACCATGAGAAACCTTCTCGGAAATAGCCAATAGAACTTCCGGAGCAGTTTTAAAGTCCATATCAGCAACCCACATGGGTAAGATATCTTCTTTTGCCCAATCCCATTTTACAGAATGGCTTCCTCTTCTTTCTATGATTTCATCAAAATTATATTTCATGTTAACGTCATTATTTTGAATCCTGATAATTTTTCAGGTCTGAAATATTTTTAATAGTAAGCTCATCAGCCTGCTTTTTCCGCATCATCAAAGCATAAGCATTATTAAACCCGAGGGGCTTCAACCATTTGATTCCGTATTGTTTCTGGAATTCCAGATTGACATAATTAAATGTTTTTTCCGGACTTTTAGAGACTTCTTCTATCGTTTTTGCAGAAGGTTTCAGCAAAACCAAAAGCCCGGTTCCTGTATATTCGGGATAAAAGTCAATCGCATCATTCATCAGAGCATCAAAACAGATTTTTGTTCCGCCAAGCCCTGTTTTCGTTTCCACTTTATAATCAGTATAGCCTTCAATGAGCATTTTGTAAATTTCGGCAAGAATATACTGTTCACCAAAAATTTTTGATCCAATTTTTATAGTGGAGGAATTTCCCTTGCGCGGATCTTTATATAAATTTGTTTTTATTAAAAAATCTTTGGCAATTTTCTCAGGAGTTTGTTTGAGATAATCAGCTTTATAATTCAGATCTGTCATTACGGAATCATTGAATTTCCCTGATAAAAGATTCAATGTTTTTTCCAATCCGGGAAACTTTTCCAGTGTTTTTGTTTTGATCACCGGCGCTGCAAAATAAGGAGGAAAAATCTTCTTGTCATCCTCCAGAACATACAAATCAAAAGCTTTGATTCTGCCATCCGTGGAATATCCGCTGATGAGGTCCAGATCTTTTTCGTAAGCTGCTTTGTACATAATGGCATCGCTTACAACCAAGGGATGTACATCCAGCCCATATACCGAACGAAGTCCCAGATCTCCATCCTGCCGTCCCATAAATTCTGGCGTAAAACCTGCTTTAAGCTTATGATCCGAAACAGAAGGCAAAAGATAAATCCCCCCAATAATCGCTAATACAACCGGGACAATATATTTTAATTTCTTTACAGATTGATAGCTTAATTTCTGCAGAACTGCGATGGCTTGATCTAAAAGAACAGCCAGTAATGCTGCAGGAATGGCTCCGGCCAGAATCATATTGGTGTTATTGAGGGAAATTCCGCCAAAAATAAATTCTCCCAATCCTCCTGCCGCCACAAATGAAGCTAAAGTTGCCACACCAACATTGATAACTGCTGCCGTTCTGATTCCCGCAATAATGACAGGCATCGCTAAAGGAAGTTCAACTTTAAAAAGCCGTTGTTTTCTATTCATTCCCATTGCTTTTGCAGCTTCAATGACCATTGGATCTACTTCTGTAATTCCTGTATAGGTATTTCTGATGATGGGTAAAAGCGCGTAGATCAGCAAGGCAACAATGGCCGGAGTTGCCCCGATTCCGAATGCGGGAATCATAAAACCAAGCAATGCAATACTGGGAATAGTCTGCAAAATTCCTGCAATTCCTAAAACAGAACCTGATAATTTTCTTTTTCGGGCAATTAAAATTCCTAAGGGTACACCAATAATGATCGCCAGAAACAAAGATAAAAAAGTGAGGCCCAGGTGCTGAACAACCTGAGTAAGCAATTTTTCATGCTGCTCTGTGATAAACTGCCAAAAACTTAGTTCACTCATACAGTCTGAAATTTTCGGTATTCATTAAAAGCTTTAACCAGATTTTCGTAATCTTCGGAAAGCGAAGTATCTGCACTCAACTGTTGTAAAGCATCCCAAACTCCTGTGTTTTCTGAAAACTGAAGTTCTCCATAGAAACGGCGGCCTTCAATCAAAGGTATCACATCTTTCAGTCTGGCCACTTTATACTCCAGTAAAAGCCGGTTTTTAGCAAAGAAATTTTTAACAAAATCATTTTCAGGCTGGTAAAGCATTTCTTTTGGAGTTCCCGTCTGAATAATTTTTCCGTTATCCATCAGGCAAATTTTATGACCTAAGTCGAATGCTTCCTGAACATCGTGAGTAACCAGAATAATAGTTTTATTTTTAAGCTCTTCCAGTGATTTGAATTCTGCATGAATATCAGTTTTGGTAATATTATCTAACGCTCCAAACGGTTCATCCATCAACAAAACAGGCGAATCTGCAATCAGAGCACGGGCAATCCCCACTCTTTGCTGCTGGCCACCGCTTAATTCGTTAGGAAACCGTGTAAGTACCTCTTCTGAAAGATGAAGCTTATGTAATAATTCACGGATTTTACTATTCGTCTTTTTTTTGTCCCATTTCAGTAAATCGGGAATGACTGCAATATTCTGCTGAATGGTGTAATGAGGAAACAATCCGGAATGCTGCATAACAAAGCCAATCCCCATGCGTACCTCTTCCACTTTTTGTGACTGAATATTTTTACCGTCAATCAAAATATTCCCGGAATCTACTTCGATGAGACGGTTTATCATTTTCAGCATGGTTGTTTTTCCGCACCCGCTAGTTCCTAACAGAACCAAAATTTCCTTATCATTGGCCTGAAAAGAAATAGCATCAACCACTTTTTTCCCGTTAAAACTTTTTGAAACCGATTCAACTGTAATCATAGGCAAAATTATTGTGCAAGTCTGATTCCGGTAAACTGCCACTGTAAATGAGTCTGGAAAAAGTTCCGATAGGTATTTCTGCTATGCCCGGGCGGAGTGGCCACTGAAGCACCTCTAAGTACCATTTGATTCACCATAAATTTTCCGTTATATTCTCCTACAGCTCCTGCTTCTTTTTTAAATCCAGGGTATGGAAGATAGGCGGAATTCGTCCACTCCCAGCGTTTTCCCCAGTCAAAATATTCTGATGCGGCTTCCCATTCAGATTCGGTAGGCAGACGTTTTCCTTTCCATGAAGCAAAAGCAGAAGCTTCAAAAAAATTGATGTGGCAGACCGCTTCCTCTGGGTCGATTTCCTGTAAACCGTTTAAAGTATAATTCATCCATTTTCCATCAATGAAATGCCAGTATAAAGGGGATTTCGCATTGTTTTGCCGCACCCAGTCCCAGCCCTCAGCATGCCAGTGCCGGAAATCTTCATAACCTCCGGCTTCAATAAATTCTAAGTACTCTTTATTGGCTACTAATTGACTGCAAATATTAAAATCATTCAGATACACCTTATGTCTTCCAAGCTCATTATCAAAACAGAAACCTTCACCATTAAAACCAATTTCATAAATTCCTTCTGAAAAACTAATCATTTCTGAGTTTCCAGCGCTTTCCTTTTTAGAAATATCTTTCTTTCTGTAAGCAGGAAATAAAGGATTGTGTCCTAAAATATATTTGATGTCTGTCAGTAGCAGTTCCTGGTGCTGCTGTTCGTGGTTTAAGCCTAATTCCAACAGAGATTCCAGAGATTCTGTAAGATATCCGTTCTGAAGAAATTCATCCATCTTCTGGTCTACATATTCACGATATTTAAAAACATCTGAAACGGAGGGACGGCTCAGATTTCCCCTGTCGGTACGGATAACACGGGCCCCGATGGTTTCGTAATAACTGTTGAACACAAAATTATACTGAGGATCAAAAACTTCATACCCCGGAAAATTAGGTTGCAATATAAAGGTTTCAAAAAACCAGGTTGTGTGGCCTAAATGCCATTTCGGAGGACTTACATCCACTATAGGCTGAACCACATAATCTTCAATTTCCAAAGGACTGCAAATCTCAACGGAATGATTTCGGATTTCCGAGTACTTTTTTATCCAGTTTTTATGAGAATTTGCTTTTACCAGTGTTGCATCTTTTTTCATAAAAAATCATTTTAAACTATACCATCCAAATAGAATCTACAAACCAGTTTTTTGCATCTTTAATTTCAACAAGGATATGAAATCCTGAATCTCCAGCCAGCTTTTTGATGTCCTGTTCCGAAAATTTCTGAGAAATTTCCATATCAATCAGCTCATCTTTTTTAAAGTGAAACAAATGGTTTCCCACATGAACTTCCTGATCACAGAGACTTACCAGAAAACTTCTGCAGGCTCCTGAAATCGGGTCATAATTTTGATAATGCTGGAAATTGTCCACATTAAAATCAGCTTTCAGCTCCCGATTGATTCTTGTAAGAAGATTAAGATTGAACGAAGCAGTAATTCCCGCTGAATCGTTGTATGCAGCAAGAATAGTGTTTGGGTTTTTCTTAAGATCAAAACCTACGAGAAACAGGTCTCCGGCATTCAGTTTTCTTTTCACTTCACTGCAGAAAATTCTGGCTTCCTCACTTTCCATGTTTCCTATATTTCCGCCTAAGAAAAGAACTACTTTTTTTCTTTTTGAAATGCCAGTGGCTTTATCAAGCATATCAAAGTATTCTCCTTCCAACGGTAATATTTTCAACCCTGGCAATTTTTTCTTCAGGGTTTCCTGCAAAACAGAAAGAATATTCCCTGAAATGTCAATAGGCATATAAGTAAAATCTGTTCCTTTCTCTACTAAATTTTTGAGAAGGTAAGATGATTTCATTGCATCACCTGCACCTAATTCTATCAGATCAAAAGATTCATTGATATTGGAAATTGCCTTTGCGAGTTCCTCAGTTTTATTTTGAAATATATCCAGTTCACAATTGGTAAGATAATATTCCGGCATGGCCATAATCTGCTGGAAAAGGTGATCGCCTGTTTTGTCGTAAAAATATTTTGAAGATAATTTTTTCGGATGAGCGAACAAGCCTTTCAAAACGTCCGAACCGAAATTGTCGGTACCTTCATTTTTAAAATGACAATCCTTTTTTAACGGTACATTCATAGTTTAAATTTTGTTTTGGTTGTTCATTGAATACAACTATCTTGCCGACACCGGAATTATCCCCCATGTACCTATAAGCGTCTCCAATTCATCTAATTAAAGGTAGGATTTATTTGTGAATTTCACCTACCACATCTCATTTTATTGGTAAGATATGTAACAGTCCACAGATGCTTTTCCTTGATCAAACCGTTTTATCAGCATCGTTTTCCGACAAAGATCACTGACAGTTTTGCATTTAAAAACCAGTGTATCATAATCTGAAAGTAATGTTCTTTAAATTGGATAAATATCAGTTTTTAACCCTTCCGAAGTCTTTAAATGATTAAATTAGCCCAGAATTAAAATGCGCTGAGATTTTTATGAAAAATATATTCTGTGTTTTGCTTATTTCAATGGTACAGCCTGTACTGGCCCAGACTAAATTAGAAAAAGCAATTACCAATCTTGAGAATAATTACGAGCAGGAAAAAGTATACTTACTTACCGATAAATCCCAATATGCCGCTGGTGATAAAATCTGGTTCAAAAGTTTCGTATTTGATGGATATAACCGCTCTGCATTATCTACTACCCTATTTGTTGAATTGTACAATTCTGATAAAAAATTAATAGACTGGAAAACGGTACTTCTTACCAATGGTGAAGGCAGCGGAGATTTTCAACTGAAAGAAGATCTTCCTGAACAGGTTTATTTTGTGAGAGCTTATACACCTTACATGACCAATTTTAACGAAGATTTTCAGATTGTTAAAACACTTCCCGTTTACAACCCAAATTCCACAGAATCATTAGTGATTGCTAAAAATTCTGATTGGTCTGCAAAAGTGTTTCCAGAAGGAGGAACTTTCATTAATGGCATGCCTACCAAATTTGCCGTAAGATTATCTGCCAATTCTTCTTTACCGGAAAACTGGACCGGAAAAATAATTGATGTACAAAATCCAAAAACTCCTGTTACTACATTTAAATCTTTTGATAAAAATGTTGCTTCCTTTAAAATAACTCCGGCATCAGGAAAAAAATACCAGGCTGTTATTCAGGATAATAATGGAAAAAGCCAGACAATAGATCTGCCACAGGTTGCTGACAGCGGTCTGAATGTAGACGTTTCCAGCTCTAAAGAAGGGATTAAATACACTCTAAAAGGTGTTAATCTGAAACAGCAGCTCCAGGGCTATAAAATTGTAGGACTTATCAATAACCATCTTGCTTACAGAGCAAATATCAACCATTTAACCAATGAAGCTTCAAGTCTTATTCCCACAAAAATCAGCAACGGCGCCAACGGTGTTTTGCAATTGGCAATTTTTGATGAGCAGGATAATCTTGTGGCTCAAAGACTTTGCTTTATAAAACCTGGTGATTTAAAGATTGAAAAAGCAGAAATCATAGCTCAGAGCTTAAAACAAACCCCGAGATCTTTCAATAGCATTGATCTTTCTCCGGAGTCTTATTTTAAAAATTATACTGTTTTGGTGAGTGAAGATGACGGCACCTCAACTCCGGAAGAAGAAAATATCCTTAGCGGACTTTGGCTAACGGGAGATTTTACTTCAAAAATAGACAGCCCGGCACAATATTTTTCCAAAAACGCCAATAGTGAAGCGCTGGATGCTCTGCTTATTTCTGAAAACTGGAAGAGATTCGACTGGAATTCCGTACTCAGCGGAACTGCCCCCACCATCAAAACCAAATCTCAGCAATATCTTTCTTACAGAGTAAAACCTATTAAAAATAATGCTCTGCTAATCAACTCAGATGTAAATTTAGTATTACAATTGGGTAAAAATGAGCCAGCCTTTAATCAATTTAAAACAGATCAAAGCGGATATGTCTATTTAAATAATCTTAACAATGATGAGCCTGTGAATGTTTCATTATTTGTAAATTCAGAAAATAAAGAGTCAAGCACTGATAATCTATTTGTTACCGTGGAACCGCTTGTAACTCCTTCAGAATTTAAAGGCAACTTCCCGGGTACAAAATATACACTGGTAAAATCTGCTAAAAGCAAAATCCTTCCTCCAGCAATTTCCAGAGCTATCAACACTCAAAAAAATTATAAAAAAACAGAGGGTAATGATATCCAGATTCAGGAAGTAGCATTAGTAGGAAAAAAGAAAGACCCAAAAGAAGAATTAGACAAACAACTGTCCACCGGAATGTTCAGTTCTGTAAATTCTACCGTCTTTGATTTTGTGAATGAAGACCAGCATGCCGCAGGATCTACTAATATATTAGACTGGCTGCAGGGAAGAGCTGCCGGCTTAACATTTCAAAGAAATAATTCAGGGGTAAATGTTCCCTACATCCGAGGCCAGCAGGCTAAGCTGTATTTAGATGAGGTGCTTACTGATCCTACCATGATTTCAAACATTCCTGTCAATAATATTGCGATGGTAAAAATTATTAAAGGTTCAGGATTAATAGGTGATGCCGTAGCCATCTATACCATGAAAGGTAATATGAAATCTAAAACTAATGAAAAAGAAGTTCCAAAGAACAACTCAGCTATCATCAAAGGATATGATAAACCCTCGGAGTTTCCTATTGAAATGATAGATGAAGATGCTCCGGCAAAAATTGAAAATGACACCAGAGAAACCCTTTACTGGAACCCTAATTTATTTGACAGCGATTACGTTCCGCCAAGAATTAAATTCTTCAATAACGACAGTGCAAAACAATATAAAGTACTGATCATAAGTTTTGATGAAGATGACCATATTCTTTATGATCAGCAGATTTTGAAATAATAAAAAAGCCTCTCAATGATCCTGAGAGGCTTTTTTAGTTTTGAAGCTGGAGGCTGGAAGGAGGAAGTTATGATCGTCATAAAGAATAGCTAGTTGAATTTCTGACGGTCCTTCCAATCTGGGAATGCTGAGAAATACATGTGCATTTTTACAGATTCCTGTTTTTTATCTGTATGTACTGTCTGTTTGTTATTCTGACTTTAAGCTCAAACCCAAGTACCTCATCCATCTCCTTCCTTTTTTAATCGCAAATATTGCTTTACTGCCTCGCTTTTATACTGTAGATACCGCTTCTAAAAAGCTCTACCTTGAAAATAATGCCGGTACTCATATCAATTCCAAATTAAAGCTTGTTTCCGATATTATTTCTGAGGAAAAAAATAATAATTCCGAAGCCGTTAATGAAAATGTACACAATGAGGAATTATTGAAACTGAAGAAATTGATGACAGAAGAAAAGCCGTTTCTTAATCCTTCTTTAACCATACAGGATATTTCAAAAGAACTTCAAATTCCAGTTTGCCAATTGTCCATCATCTGCTACAACAGGGTAAAAAAATGGGGAATTATCATCCTTCTCAATCAAAGAAATTCAAAAATGAGACAAAACCTGCTGAATGAGATCTACGACAAAGTCCTGAAATAAATCTCCTAAGCTATCATACAAAAATCCAGAAAAGTGTTTTCTGGATTTTTTATTACAGTACTCTGTTTCAATTTGCTTTTATTCTTTTTGCCCAGCTCTGATAGATCGGAAACCAGACACGATCTCCGTTTGAACCATTACAGAGAATTACAATACTGCTCTTTGTGGGCAAATGCATAAACAGGCCAGCGCTCCAGCCTTCATTTTCTCCGGTATGTCCTACTGTTTCAAGCCCTTCATAATTCATGAACCTATATCCAAGACCGCTTTTTCCTTTATCAGAAAATGGTAAAACAGGTTTCTCCATCAATTGTACGGTTGCCGGTTTCAGAACTTTATTCAATTCGTTTTGTTTATAGTTTAGTGACAGTTCTGCGAAATGCGCCAGATCCAAAACTGTTGTTTGCAATCCTGCTGCAGCCTGTTCTGTAAATATTCTGTTCTTTATAGGCTTACCTGAAGCATCATAAGCTGTTGCAGAGTTTTTCATCATTTCTTCCGTCCATTCATAAGTAGTATGATTCAATCCTAAAGGGTTGAAAACATTCTTTTTCATATAATCTGAAAATTTCTCCTTCGTTCTTTCTTCCAACATCAGCTGTGCTAATGTGTAGCCACCGCCTGAGTACTCCCACTGTGTTCCCGGCTCGCTTATTAAACGTACACTTTCTCCGTTTCTTTTTGTCTTTCCGGAAAGGGATTCTTCCAGGCTCAACAATTTTGTTCCTTGTTCAGAGCCTCCATAACCATGTACTGATAGTCCTGCCGTATGGCTGAGAATACGCCTCAGCGTAACTTTTGATACATCATATTGGGAAACGGGTAATTTCCAGCGGGTCAGGTATTCATTTACAGGGTCATCCAGGTTTACAAGTCCTTTCTCTGTCAATTGCATCAATCCCCATGCAGATACCATTTTGGAAACAGAACCTACATTAAAAATAGTTTCTGTGGTTACCGGCTTTTGGCTTTCCTTATCAGCAAATCCTATACATTGTGTCCAGACTATTTTCCCATTCTGAATAACAGCTATGGCTACTCCGGGAACATTGTTATTTTTGGTTGCTTCCAAACCGATTCGCTGAATTTCGGTATAGAGTGAATCTCTTTTCAGCTTTTCAACCCCAACAGCGTGCTTTGTTCCCGAACAGGAAAGAAGAAGTAAGGTAAAAGATAAGCCAAAGATGGATTGTATTATTTTGCTGTTCATTTTCTATTTGTTTACAATATTGACGTTTCTCCTTCGCCTTTATTGCCGTACTAAAAGTACAAAGAATATCATCAGTATTATACACTGCTTCAGGAGTTTTCTGATTTTCAGTTAAAAAACGTCATTGTATGCTGACGACCAATACCTGCAACCCATAGTAATTTCCTTCTTCCAGCTCAAGTATTCCAATTAGCTCAATAGCCAATTCAAAAATATTTCATACAAAGCTTTGAATTTATGCATACATTTTTGAAATTGATTCCAGCTTTGCTCTCTTATAATCAGATAATGATATTATAATCCTTTGCGTTAAATTTTGATAGAAGCTTGAAATTAGACGTTTCACGCCCACCAGCTATCGCTACACCTTACAATAACTTCCTCTTCTTCCAGCTTCCCGCTCCCAGCTCCTACCTCCCTCTTCTTTCAAGGATGTGGTGTGCAGCATCCAGCATTTTCGTGAGGTGAATGTAGGGAATGACGATATTTCTTTCCGGCAAATTTTCATACATACCCATTGAAAAATACACAATCCCGGACATAAAATAATCAAACTCTTTGACGCTGTATTCTTTGAATGCCTTTTTAAAAACCAACAGAGGATTTTGATATTCCTTCTCCGAAAGCAAGCCGAGAACCCCTGGAGAAGGATTTTCCAACGGAGGATCTGCAACCCATTTCTTTCCTTCTAAGTGGATGAGGTAGCACGCACGTACAAACGACTGCACCGCCTGATGAAACTGAAAAACTACCGACGGATCTTCATTGATCCAGCTATTTCGCTTTACGGCGTAACTCATAATGCTGTTTAACTTCTCTTTAGAGGCTGCCAGATCATTGAACTGGAAAAAGTTCTCCATCAGCTGTAACCCGGAGCGCTTCTTACCACCTTTCCAAAGCTGAGGTTCAACATATTCAGGACAAAAAGATCATGGAACATCTAAGATCAATGTAAGTTCAGCGGGAGACGTAACAGGAACAACAACATCGATCGTCTTTCAAGAAAACTTCAATGTAAAAGGTAAAGTTTCTGAATCTGGAAGTTTCTCTGCTATTGCTGGAACTGCTGAATCAGGAGCAAAATTTACAGGCCAAATGGAAGGTACCTCAGCAACTGGAACTTGGGTAAATAATTCTGCTGGGGTGAATGGCACTTGGTCAGGTAATAAAAATTAGCCGTTTTTTACCTAGGTGTTTACGGATTCTAGCCCTTATCTTTTTTTCTGGTGTATCTTATCAAAAATAATTTTTAGGGGCTGGAATCTTGAAATTCTATATAAGCTTCATTTGTAATAAATAAATTATTTTTAAATAAGTATTTATTAAATATACTACGACACGTTTTGCCGCTTTGTGGATGTACATTTGCAGCACTGTTGTAAAGAATAAATAAAGACAATGCCATCCTGTTGAGACTGAATTAATTTATATCTTTGCGCAAAATAAGGTTAAAACAAACTTTAACTTAAAAACAAATAATGAAAAACAAATTTATTGCTAGGTTACTCTCTTTGGTAACTATTATGGTCTTGTTATATTCCTGTAGGAATGAACTAACATCGGAACAAGAAACTTATAACAACAGTGGTCAATTCAGACCAACATCCAAAACAATTAGTTTAGAACAAAGTAAACATAAACTAGTGCTTAAAACTGAATTACAGAAAGCACAAATTAATCTCCAAAAAACCAGTATTAACGCATCAGGCAAATCAGTTGATTTCACAAATGGAGTTTCGATTGACACTGATAATGTAACTTACATCGAATATGGACCAACTTTCCATACCTACACATTTAATCTGGATAGAGAAAATGCTCCTGAAAATGCTCCTTTAGAAAACCTTGTATTATCTTCATTACCTGATGGAACTTATAAGGAGCTTTTAGTTACTTATAATTTTACACCGCAAGAAAAACTTGACTTACTTGCGGGAAAAGGTGTGAAAACGACTGGTAAAACAACAGCTATTGAGCTTGCAAAAGGAACATATGGAGGAGTGATTTCTAATAGAAGCATGGGAGGCGCCGAATCCTGCTCTTATCAAACAGTAGATATCTATTTTTCTTGCTACACAGGAGAACATCACCAGGGTAATGAAGACAGTTGGGGAGGCTGTAACTGGCAAAGTGAAGGAGGTTATCCCGCTCAACACCTTACTGTAGTAGCATTAGTCTGCACAGCAAGTACAGCCTTAGGAGATGATGGCTCACCAGGAGGTGGCGAATTGGGGCCTACTACGGGCTTAGGGAGTGGACCAAATGAAGGAACTCCTACATTACCAACATTTTCACTAGCCAGCAAAGCATCACCATGTGAAAAAACAAAAGTAATGCTAAATAGACCTAATGTGCAACAAGGTATTAATAATATAAAAGGAAATGCAAAACTTACTGTTACCAATCCAAATATAGGAGAATTAGGCTTTAAAGAAAAGAAAGATGGAACTGTAGTACTTGCTGATGTTAATTCTGCCCACCAAGTTGTATTCAATGATGTAACGGATGGCTATGGAGGGTATCACAATCATACTGCTACAGGGATTCATATCTTTTCTCCACCAGATATTGTGGAAACCTTATTCGGATTTGCAGCAGCACAAAGTGTATCTGATGGAGTTGGGAATGCTTATTTTGGTATGATTGCTGGAGAACCTTGTAGCACTTGTCCTGATAACGTTAAATATATACATTATGTAATACGTTATTTGGGCACGGGAGGAGAATTAGCAAATTTTGTATATTCACCTGCACAAATGATACAATTTAAAAATGATTACCAAACTAAAGAAAGTGAATTATCTGAACCAATATTACATGGAACCACCTATATTAATAGTTCGGGTAAATTAAATGAAAAAGGACTTGAAACCCTTTTCTTTGACACTTTAAAAAATATAGGAATAGATAATAAAGTTATTCTTCAACGAGTAGAACCTAATGGAACTGTATATAATATAAGTCAAGATAGTACTGGGGCAATTACAGCAACACCATGTCCTTAATATTAATCAAAATAATAAAGAAATATGAAAGTAACATATAAAAGAACAGTATTAATTTTAGGCTTATTTTTAAGCGTAATATCTTGCAAAGCGCAACAAAATTTTCCGTTATTAACATCAATTGATAACATTCCTAATATGTCTCATTTAAAAGACACAAATAATGAACTTCAATCTTTTGTAGGTACATATTTATCAACATATAATGGAAATCAAATTACATTATATATTGATAAAGAAAACGATAAGCTTTTTAACACCAGAGGTAAACAGATTTACAAAGATGTTTTATCTATAAGATATATCATAAAAAATTCTTCTGGAGCCATTCTTCAGGATACTAAAAGTATGATATTTCAACCAGATTCATTACATACAATTTATAGTTTATGGGTTACAGAAAATGGGACAAGAGTAACATTAAACTATTCTGGAACAAATTGTGGTGTAGGTTGGGGTAAAATAATATTAAAGAAAATAAATACCACTCAAATGTCTTGGGAGTATTTACCAAATGATTTGGTGACAACAGCAAGTAAGTGCCCTCCTACTTTAGACACGAAAATTTACTTACCAAAAACAAAAGATTTGATTTTTACTAAACAGTAATTACACTCAATATCTTTAACTAAAAAATGATTGGTTCTACCACAGACAGGTAAAGCCAATCATTTTTATTTTAAGTTGCTTTCAGGTACAAGTCATAAAATCAAGGTTTAAGACTTGGAAAACACAATAAGAATAGCTTAAAAAATACTTGCTGTACGATAGATTCAAGAACAGGAAAGTGCTCTATATGTTAATATATTATAAGTTAATCAATAATTTCATTGTATTAATTGTTCCTATTCTCTGAGTGAGATAAAGGAGTAAGTTTGTATAGAATGAATACAGATGGAACAACCACAGAAATTAGCCTTAATTCTGATAAAACAGATACAACAGAAACAAATTGTCCAAACTAAAAAAAATATTATGAAATACTTATTTTTTACTTTAATCTTTTTTACTATTTCTTGTAACGCACAAGTAATTTCTTTAGAAGAAGCGGCTCAATGTCTAACAAATCCTAATTGCCCAAACTATAATTACGCAAAAGATATTAATAATTCTCTAGATAAATATATCAGTACATGGAAAGGAACTTATAATGGTAAAACCTATGAGATTCAACTCAAAAAAGGCATTTATGAGGAAATAGGTATAAAAAGAGATAAATTAATTGGTAGAATGAAAGTAACTGATACTAACGGAAATATTATCTATAATACTTTTAATGAACCTAATGATATAAAAACAAATTTTGATGGATTGAATTTTCAACCCGATTTAAAAGCATACATGATGTACTTTATTGGTAACAGTGAATTTGCTTGTGGCGAAGAAGGAATCGTTTATTTAAGAATTAAACCAGAAACACCAAATAAAATGAGTATACTGATGTTGCAAGATGCTGACATTACATGGGGAGAATGTCCACCATCCTACCAACCTACTATACCATATAAAAAATCAATATCCTTGGTAAAACAATAAATTAAAGTTGATGAAATAAAAAATGATTGGTTATACCGCGACAGGTAAAGCCAATCATTTTTATTTTAAGCTACTTTCAGTTACAAGTCATAAACTCATAACTTTACGTTTTATGGGAATTGACGATGAAAGAAGGATTATGGATGTAATAATGCAAACCGCAAGCCAACTCCATTTATGAAGAATTAGTAGATGATCAAGGGATAATACAACAAAAAATAGAAAGAGTATTTGAATATTATTAACCAAGCTGGTTCAGTGCTTTCTTAAAAACATAGAATTCAAATACAAAGGCTGAAGGCACTTTCAAAGAACCTCCGGACATTTCTACAAGTATCCGGAAGGATTTTCCAAACTGTCTGCACCCCCTTCAGAAATAATCTGCAACACTTACCTATGTGTCCGGAACCACTTACAGAAATATCTTCAGCTTCTTCTCTAGTCGCTCTGACCACTTAAAGAACTGTCTACAGACACTTAGATAACTGTATATTGACAATCATATAAGTGTGTCCCGAAACCTATAAACTGCCTCCAGACCGTTATCTAAGGGGCTCTACCCACTTATCATACCCTCTCCAGGGACTTCGGAACAGCCTCTACCCCCTTGAGCAAGTGGCTCTACCCTCTTAAGTAAGGGGGTATAGGGGGTTGTATAAGGGGGTAAAGGGTGTTACACAAGGGGCTAGAGATACTTATCAAAGAGGGTCTAGCCCCTTATCATAGTGGTTCGAGGGACTTCTGAAGGGGTAAAGGGATAAAAATCTTTTTGCTAACCTCAATAAACTACTGACATAACAACCACTCACCTACTTTTCATGAAGTTGGAGGGATTCGAACCCTCATCAAATCTTGCAGAGAGGAAGGGATTCGAACCCCCGATACATTTTGATCCCAGTATTTAATTATATTTGAAGATCAACCAACACACCCATTACAATGAAAAACAGTAATTATGAAATACAACTCAGGCCTACCGTAGTGGCTGATCTGGATATTCTTTTTGAATTTCAGCTTGACCCTGAAGCCAGGTATCTGGCAGCTTTTACTTCAAAAGATTTCGCCAATAAAGAAGCTTATCTCGCCAAATTCACAAGACTGCTGAATGACCCTACCATCAACAACCAGACTATTATGGCTGATAATGTGATCGCCGGAAGTATTGCCAAATTTATCATGGAAGGGGATGCAGAAATCACCTATTGGATTGATAAGCCTTTCTGGGGAAAAGGGGTTGCCACAACAGCATTGAAAGATTTTCTCACCCTTGAAACCACCAGACCTATTTTCGGACGGGTTGCCTTTGATAATTTCGGTTCGCAAAAAGTGTTGGAAAACTGTGGTTTTGTCAAAATCGGTACAGATAAAGGCTTTGCCAATGCCAGACAAACGGAGATTGAGGAATTTATTTACAGACTCGACCGTTAATTTAATCCCAATAAAATCAAAGCATTAATTGAAAGACTTCCTGAATTCTAAAGGAGAAAGCTTGGTTTTTGTTTTAAATAGATTACTGAACGACTGGGAATGCTCAAACCCCAGTGCATACGCTACTTCACTCACAGACAGGCTGGTGGTGGAAAGCATTTCCTTTGCCTCGCTAATCAGTTTGTCATGAATATGCTGCTGGGTACTCTGCCCCGTTAAGGAACGCAGCATATCACTTAAGTAACTGGGTGAAAGATGTAGATTTTCTGCAAAATAACTTACCGTGGGTATCCCTTTATTAAGAGATATTTCATCTTTAAAATATCCATCAAGCAAATCTTCAAATTTTTGCAGAAGGCTGCTGCTGGTTGCTTTACGGGTGATAAACTGGCGCTTATAAAAACGATTGGCATAGGTAAGGAGCAGTTCTATCTGAGAGATCATCACATCATGGCTGAAGTCGTCAATACGGCTGTTGAGTTCAGATTCAATAAAATTAAAGATAGAAAGCACCGTATTTTTCTCTTCTTCAGAAAGATGCAGGGTTTCTTTCGTAGAATAGGAGAAAAAACCATATTGCCTGATCTTCCTGGCGATGGGATACCCAAGAAAGAAGTCAGGATGAATGAGCAGAGAGTATTGTGAACAGGCGGTATCACTGTTTCCGTTCCCTCCTATCACCTGACCGGGTGCTGCAAAGAGAAGTCCCCCCTCATTAAAATCGTAATAGCCTTGTCCGTACTCTATTCTGCCTTCCAGTTTGGGTTTATAGGATATTTTATAGAAACTCAACACATGTTTTTGAGACAACTTATCTGTTGCCACCAGATTATGTGCCCCATTCATTAAGCTGATGAGTGGATGCTTGGGTGTTGGCAGTCCGAAAAACCGGCTGGCCTCTGATAACGATTCAAATTTGAATGGAGTCTGATCTGTCTTTTTCATAATTGGTATTTTAAAGGTACGAAAAACCGGCTATAATTTTATAACCGGCTGTTACTGTTTGTTATGATCCCTGCGCTGCACTGGAAACTTCATCCCAGGCTTCCCAGAGATTGATTCTTTCTGCATATACAGACTTCACCAAAGGAAGATTATGACTTCCCAGATGAAAGCGTAACGGTGGATTTTCAGCATCTACCATTTTAAAGAGCGCTTCAGGTGTCGCTTTAGGATCTCCCTTCTCATAAGACTGAATGGTCTTTATAAATTCTGTTTTAAAATCATTGTACACCTCCAGGCTCTGGGAAAACTTCAGTGAATCCTGACTTCCAAATTCTGTAGCATACGCTCCCGGTTCTATAATCGTCACTTTGATCCCGAATTGCTTAATCTCTTCTGCAAGGCTCTCATGGATTGCTTCAAAAGCCCATTTGGAAGAACTGTAATACCCAATGACCGGCAATGTAACGTGTCCGAGATTGCTTGATGTCCCCAGAATATGCCCATATCCCTGTTCTCTCATAATCGGTAATACCGCCTGAATGACACTTACGGGACCAAGAATATTGGTTTCATATAAAGCACGGATTTCATCTGCACCTGCCTCTTCTATGGTTCCTACCAGCGAATATCCTGCGTTGTTCAGTACGATATCCAGCTTTCCGAAATGTTGGTGGGCTTTATGCACGGCTTCTTTTACCTGCTCAGGCTGGGTAACATCCAATGCTAAAGTAAGTACGTTATCACCGTATTTCTCCTTAAAATCGGCAATGCTTTCCAGTTTTCTTGCCGTGGCTACTACTTTGTCACCACGTTCCAACGCTGCTTCAGTCCAGATGCGTCCGAAGCCTCTTGATGCTCCAGTGATAAACCAGATTCTATTTTGTTGTATCATAATTTTAAAATGTTTTTTTGATAAAGCAAAATTATAAAGCCTGTCTCCTGAAATTGTAGTCTAATCGCAGACCTTTGTAGGCGAATTGAGGATCTTTAAGCAGAAACGAAACCACAAGAGCTTTAAACACTTAAGGGAGTTTTGGAGGACAGAAACATCATGCTATGTAATATTCTTACCTATCCGGTTGTTTTATCAATGACTAACCCACAAAGACTCATCATGAATATTAAAATTACATTACTGCTTCTTCTTATTTCCAATTATCTTTTTTCACAAACCATCAACCCTGAAAAATTAGATCATTACTTTAATTATATTGAAAATAATAATCTGGGAGTAGGCAGTCTGTCCATTTTTAAAAATGGTAAAGAAGTTTATTCTAAAAATTTCGGACAAAAAAACATCCCTGAGTTAACTTACAATAACAATACTAAATATCAAGTGGGCTCTGTTACCAAAATGATTACAGCTGTTTTAATTTTCAAATTAATTGAAGAAAACAAACTGAATCTCAATAATAAGCTTTCTGAGTTTTATCCTGAAATTATTAATTCAGATAAAATAACTATTAAAAATTTATTAGAGCATACCAGCGGACTGGGAAGCTATGTGGTGAAAGATGGAGAAGTATGGGTTACCGGAAAAGAGAGTGACAAAGAGATCATGGATCTGATCATCAAACAAGGTAAGAGTTTTGAGCCTGGTGAAAAGGTGGCCTATTCCAATTCTGCTTATTATCTTTTAACAAAAATTCTTGAACAGAAATATAAAAAACCGTATTACAAAATAGTTCGTTCAGAGATTCTAAGACCTCTTCAATTAAAAAATTCAGCTTCTTTCCAGGCGAATCAAAAAAATATACTTCTGCCTTATCATTATGAAAACAATTCCTGGAGTATGTTGAAAGAGGAAATAGACTTTCTCAATGTAATTGGTGTGGGTGATGTCTCTTCAACGCCTTATGATCTGAATATTTTCATCAACAGTTTATTCCACAGTACTATTCTGAAAAAAGAGACTCTGAAACTGATGGAACCTGTATTGGGAAAAGAAACCTGGGGAAGAGGAATGGCAATCTGGGATTTTGACGGCATTACATTTTATGGTCATGGCGGTGATACCTTAGGGTCACACGCTATTCTTATCTATAATAAAGAGGCTGATCTCTCCATTGCATATAATACCAACGGAGAACGAATCAAAAAAGAAAGTTTCATCAAAAATGTAGTTGATCTGCTTTATAACAAAGAAATTAAACTTCCGGAAATCAAAGATAAACAATGATATCTACCCAATAGTTTGAATATCATGAAATAACAGTCACCAGTTAAAAATACATGGACAGCTGTTTTATAAAAACATTGAACAGGTAGCAAAAGGTTAAAGTATCATTGAATTCAATGATGCTTTTTATTTATAAGATGATAATAAAATTAACGGATTTACTTTTTAAAATTCTGTATCAGGAAAAATGATAAAGGAAAACAACATCACCTGTATAAGCAGGTTTTATATGATCTTTAATCAGCAGCTTAGCTTCAACGACTGCTTTTACAGTTCCCTTGAGATTGATTACTGATTTTACTGTTGCCTGCAGCCTCACCTCACTGTTTACCGGAACAGCATCTCCGAATTTAAGGTTCTCTATTCCGTAATTGATTTCCATTTTTACATTTCGAACATCTGCAATCTGTTTCCAGAGATAAGGAATCAATGATAATGTTAAATAACCATGAGCAATAGTTGATTTAAAAGGGCCTTCATTTTCTGCCCTTTCCTGATCAGTATGTATCCACTGATCATCTAAAGTAGCATCTGCAAATCTGTTGATCTGATCCTGATGTATCGTATGCCAGTCAGAAACTCCTATCATCTGTCCTTCAAGAGACTTATACTCATTAAAATTATTAATAATAATCATATTATTTTCTGAACCTTTTGAGGGATTAAAATATTTACAGCTGTCATAAACACTGTAATAATGATATACCAAGTCTGCATATTTTTTATAAATTTTTCAGACATCCAATCTCAGTCTATCAATATCTGGTCCAATTACTATTCTTATCTTTTCAAATCCTGGAAAACCTCTCACGTAAAGTAAGAGGCTAATGAAAATAAAAAGTAATCTAAATTACATTAATGTTTTTTCAAACAATAGATCCAGATACTAAGTTTTATGGATTTCGAATCTGTAAAAAAATATAAAAAATATGAAACTTAATATGGAAAGGGATGTTATTGTAACATACCTGCAAGTAAGACTTTAATTATGCCAACTTTACGTTAACAGCATTTAAGCCTTTATCACTCTTTTGTACATCAAAAACTACTTTATCATTTTCACGGATCGTTCCTGTGTTTAATCCTGAAGAATGTACAAATATATCTTTACTTCCATCTGCTGGAGTAATAAAACCGAAGCCTTTTGCTTCATTGAAAAATTTTACGGTGCCTTCTTGCATTGTAATTATTATTAAAATTGTATATTATAGTCTGTAAACGCTACAGATTCTATTTATAAAAATGAAATAGCAGTTCCTTCTATTCCGGTTCATCCAATCCTGTGAACACAGGTTTCAGGAATATTCGGAAATTCTACCGCTGCTGGACCAGTTTATTGGCTACATGCTTAGTACGTGTAAAAACCATTGATCTTATATTTTTTTTCTGCAGTGCATCTGTCTGCAAATCTGTTTTCTTTTCTTTTTCTATAAAACAAACCGGCTGCTTAGCCGTCTTTGCTGTTGAAGATACCGGACTAACAATAACTTCCACAGGATTGTTCAGAATTGTTCCGGCAAAATGTTTTACGCTTCCTGGCATTGTTGTAGAAAAAAACAGGTTCTGTCTTTTCTGGGGAAGCAGTTTTAAAACTTTTTTCACTTCATTAATGAAGCCCATATCAAGCATTTTATCTGCCTTATCTAAAACAAATATTTCAATTTTGGTAAGGTCAATATGTCTTTGATTCTCTAAATCAAGAAGTCTTTCTGGTGTTGCCACAAGAATATCCACTCTTTTCCTCAGCGCTGCAAGCTGGCTTCCAATGGGAAAACCTTCATAAACAGAAAGCTGAGACAATGGTAAATACTTACTGTAAATTCCAAGATTTTCTTCCAGCTTCATAGCCAATTCCCGTGTTGGCGTAAGTATTAAAATTCGTATTTCTTTATGGTCCGGAGTATGTCTTTTCAACAGTTGCAAAATAGGCATAACAAATGCTGCTGTTTTTCCTGTACCCGTTTGAGCATATCCTACAACATCTCTCCCAGCTAAAATAGACGGAACTGCATTACACTGTATTTCAGTGGGCCTGGAATATCCTGCTTCTGTCACTGCACGGATAATTGGGTTGATTAGATTTAAATTTTTAAAATTCATTATAAATTCCGGCTTTCCGGTATTTTGTAAGCAAATCTGTTGATCAGAATTTGAGTTGGTATCTGGTAAGGATAAACAAATAAAGAGTATTCTTTTCTGCTCATCTTTTTCTTCTTTTAGCTACAATAATATCTGTAACATATTATCCAGCTATGACGTATCGCTCCTAATCTACAATAGAACTTTATAATCTCTGATTTCTGCCAAGAAAATGAAGACTATAAATTGGTAGCTGAAAAAGCAAAACTGAAAGAAAAAAATGTGATTTTAAACTGTGACAGAATAGCAAAGGCAGTGACCTGTTTTATAAATGTTTTGCAAACTTACAATAAAAAAAACAAACACAATTCTATTTAATTGATTGATTATCAAAAAATTATTCGTATCTTCTAGCAATTAACTAAATTGTTTGCTGATGCAGATGATTTTAAACTCCGAATCATGCAAACTTCTGATCCCAGAACAAAACCTTATCCCAAAACACTAGAATCACATACAGGCCCACATGTAAGGATTGCATATTTTATTATGCTACATCATAAATCTGAAGTATTTAAGGAGATGTTTAAGAAAATTTATACAAGGGATCAGTTTTATCTTATTCATATCGACAGAAAAGCCAAGCCTGATTTCATTGAAGAAATACAGCTATATGCAGTTCAGTTTCCCAATGTCTATATTCTGGACAGTCTGAATATTGTTTCAGGAGGCTTCAATATGGTTCAGGCTGAATTGAATGCTATGGAGTTTCTCTTAAATGTAAGTAAAGAATGGGACTATTTTATTAATCTAAGCGGTGAAGATTATCCCCTGAAATCACAAAATATTATCCGCCAATTTCTTTCTACCCATAAAGACAGAAATTATCTTTTTTATTACGACCAGAAATTTTACAGACCGGACACCCTGCAAAGAATACAAAGTTATTTTACAGAATTTGCCTATGTGATCTCATCTTTCATCTACAAAAGAACATTTATGAAAGGAGTAACCCCTTTTATTGGCGGAAAATGGTTCATTTTTACAAGAGAAACCTGCTTATTCTTAATCAATAATAAAATGGTAATGGATTTTGAAGATTATTATCTTCATACTTTTTTACCTGCAGAATCTTTTTTTCAGACTGTTCTTATGAATACATCATTTAGTGATATCATTATTAATGATGATAAAAGAGCTGTACTTGAGAAATCAATTTTTCAAAATACACAGAGTACATTCAATTATATTGAATCTTTAAAATCCGGCAACCAACTTTTTATCAGGAAGATAAACAACAAAACTGATGAAAATATCAGAAAATATATTGAAGAAAGTTTTCATCTTCCCTTACCCTTTGTGAATGAAATTGAAAGGGAATTAAAAAGAGATAACCGCCAGAACAACTGAGTTTTTTACCTCTATAGTATCATTATTCTATATTACCAGCCATTACCCGGCGTATTTAAATGATATCTTACCCAAAGCTTTTCGGTCAAATCCTTATATTTGAAAAAACATCAAAAACCTGTTTTCTTCGGATATGGAAAAGAAGTTGGCGTTAGAACACTTAAAGCTTGCAACATTAGACAGTCAGGGATTAACACAAATTACACCGTTCGGAACCGGAAAAGATGCGGTTCTTCATGCCTTGGAGCATCTCGGATATATACAGATTGATACTTTATCTATGGTGGAGCGTGCCCATCATCATACGCTTTGGACAAGAATTCCTGACTTTAAGGCAGATTATCTTGAAGAACTGGTTGAGGAGCGTAAGGTATTTGAATATTGGTTTCATGCAGCTTCTTATCTTCCGATGCAGGATTTCCGGTATGTTTTACCTCAAATGCTTACCATCAAGCGAGGGGAATCCCGCTACTACAATGCAGACCCAAAAGTAATGGAATATGTCATAGACATCATTCGCAATGAAGGTCCTAAACGGGCAAGAGATTTTGAAAACGAAAGTCATAAAGCAGGAACCTGGTGGAACTGGAAACCTGCCAAACTAGCTCTTGAAAGGCTTTTCATGCAGGGTGATCTGATGATCAGCGGACGTTCCGGAATGCAGAAAACATATGATCTGGCTGAAAGAGTTCTGCCCTCTTCCATTAATACCACAGAACCTACTCCACTTGAGTTTGCGAAATATCTGGTAACAACCAATCTCCGTGCTTATGGGTTTACTACAGTAAAGCAGATTACCCATCTTCGGACAGGAAATGACCTGAAGAAAAATGTGAATGAAGTTTTACAGGCTATGCTTGAAGAAGATACAATATCGAAAGCTAAAGTTGATGGAGGAAACTCTGTTTATGTTCAAAATAAACTGCTGGAAAGAACATTTGATCTGACAGATTCTAATGTATGGCTGCTGTCACCATTTGATAATTCTATTATTCATCGTGACCGGATCAAACAGATTTTTGATTTTGATTTCCGGTTGGAATGCTATACTCCAAAAGAAAAAAGACAGTATGGTTACTTCTGTCTGCCCATTCTGTTTGGAGATCAGTTCATCGGAAGGGTTGACTGTAAAGCGCACAGAAAGGAAAAAAAATTTGAACTTATTCATTTACATATTGAAAACAATACGATAGCTCCTGAATTATGGCTTACACCTTTTGTAGAAACCATAAAACGCTTTGCTGTCTTCAACGGTTGTGAATCCTGGGTTCTGACAAAGGTGAGCCCATCAAAATTGGGCACTACTGTAAAAAAAGAATTATCCAGATTAAGGTTTAAAAAGTAATCTTCATTGATCTATTAAAAGATAAATCGCATTATTAAGTCAATAATGCGATTTTATTTTTTCCAGGAAACCCCTGATTAGTTTAATTTCTGATTCGTTTTCTGGACAAAATCACTCCATTGCTGGTTCAGATAGGTTAATGATTTCTTTTTCTCATTTTCATTTAAAGAAGAATAATTAATGGAATTGAAAACCAGTTTTTTTAACGCTTTTACATCCAGTTCCCAATACACCAATGCTACCCAGAAATCATAACTAAGCCCTGTGTATCCATATACAGAAGGATCATCACTGTTGATGGAACATTGTACTCCATTGCTTAATAATACTCTGGCGGGATGATTTCTCATATCACTCACATATCCCAAAACCTGGTTACTGATTGGGCTTACTTCAACCAGTTTATTTTGTGTTCTGATCTGCTCCATTGTTTTTGGGAAATAAATCAGATTCAGTCCGTGTCCAATTCTTTTGTTGTTTAATAAGGCTACATCCAGAACATTTTTATTCAGGGAAGAGTTACTTTCTCCTGCGTGAAGGAAAAGAGGCATTTCTACGCCGTACTTTTTATTAAGCTCTTTCAGTTTTGCCCAGTTTTTTTCAAAAAAGCTGATGTTATGTCCGGCAGCTTCATCCGCCACAAGGTCAAACCCCGAAATCATATCCGGAAATTCTCTTTTCATCGCAAATGCTGTTTCCAGCTGTTTTCCGATACTTTCATTATCCAGGAATTTAAAGCTTGAATAAATCAGTTTCAGGGTGAATTGCGGATCAGACTTGTGTACTTCTTTAAGAATATCCTGCAGATCTGTGATTGAAGTTTTTAAAGGGTATTTCCCATGCTGGAAATCATAAAGCTCATCAAAAATATATCTGATTTCTACGTGCTGTACTTTATCTTTGATCAAATCCTGGAATCCTTTTAAATAATATTCTTTGAAGAAAGGACGATAAGGAAGCAGCAGATTGATACGCTTAAATCGTTTTTCAAATTCAATCCAATAATCTGTATAAGAGCAAAGGTTATCACGTTTCAGAGTAAGAAGTTCCTGTAGTTGCTTTTCAAAATCAGGGTTTGAGTTCAGCTTTTTATCAAGGCTGACAAATCCGTTTGGAACTTTTCCTTTTTCAAAAAAAGCCAGCTGTCCGAAAATGAACTGATCATTATCTTTCTGATCGTAAACGTAGCATTCCTGATATTTTCTGGCAGCCGAAATAATCCATTTCACCTCCGTTATCCCTCCGCTGTGGGTGTGCAGTAAACCTCCTTTCGGCATGGCCTGTAGTATTTCATACAGCTTACTGCCTTCTACTAAAGGTTTTATTTCATAGAAAGAGCTGTTGTATAATGATATTTTTTTAGATTCTGTATCACTCAGAAACTGCTTACGTATTTGGAATATCTTTTTATCCAAAGCTATTTCAGCATCAGATAATTTTATATCGTTATCAAATGCCATGGCTTCATTTTCCTTCTCTGATAATTTCAAGCTTTGCTGGTAAGCAGATGTTTCGGTTACGTTATTTTGTCCCCAAAACAAAGGTGCTCCCAAAAGTGCTATATAAGTAAGGTACTTTTTCATCATAATATTGGAGTGGTTTTCTACAATCGTTACGCTTTATCACTTTTGATAAAGAATTGTGCAAATAAAATAATTATCAAAAATATAATTAATTTTTCTGTAAAAGAACTCCAATCTCCATTAAGAATGATGAAAGATATCAATTTTTAAATTTCAGAAACAGTTTTTCAAAGGTTGCTGCAAATGCAATTCACTGAGTTACAAAAACAATCTTAAGAAAAAGGATGCCTTACCTGAAAGACAGCCTTATTTTATTATTTTTTTATCAAAACTATAAAATTTATCTATTCTTAGACATCTGATAAAGCAGACATCGCCGGATCTATCTTATTCTTAGCCAAAACCAAACCTCCTACAAAAATTTCACCTATCAGTCTTCCAGTTCAGACAGCAGCTTGTGTTATAAAATAAATAAAAAGTCTATAAAAACAATAGACTTATGGTGTTAATTTTAATTCACAGCTTTAAATCCTATTTTTTTATAATTTTTTAACATTTCCAATGCTTAATCAAATTAATGATTATCAAGCAGATACAATAAATAAGCTTTACATTTTTACATTAGTCTACTAATTTAGTAGGTTAATATGATTTATCTCATACTCCTCTTTTACCGGGGTTCATCAATTATTAAATAATTTTGACACAGTTAAAAAAAAATATAAACTTTATTCTCATGAATAAGAACTACTTTGATTCTTACCTATGCACTATCACGGCAACAGCTCCGATGCAGCATCAGTGTTCTGCAGAGTCCCGCCATTCACAGCACACCTGTATTTCTCAAGACATGTGCTTTGATATGATGTGTAAAATGATGATGTCATAACTTTTTAAGAGATACATTCATTACTGTAGGAATGAAAGCCATGAGTTCAAGGCTTCTTTAATCCGGGTACATCTCCTGTAAATTTTACTATCTATTTCTTATACCCTCCCTGAAAAAGGAGGCAGGAAGTTATATTTAGCATAGAGAGATCAGCAGTAATACACAGTTCAATTTTAAACCTAGATTAATATAATGAAAAAGAAACAATGTAAACTTGGTGTATTGGCTTTACTCCTATTCGCGGAATACGGCTTTGCCCAAACTAAGGACAGCCTTTCCCAAGAAACTTCAATAAAGGAAGTGGTTGTGGTGGCCTTCGGGAAGCAAAAAAAAGAAGAAATCACAGGATCTGTACAGTCATTGAAGGCAAAAGACCTGTCTAATCTTCAGAACGGAAATATTCTTCAGGGAATTGGAGGAAAAGTAGCAGGTGTACAGGTGATCTCTTCCGGCCAGCCTGGTTCTCAACCCACCATCAGAATGAGAGGGATAGGTTCCATCAATGCTTCCAGTGATCCATTAATTGTACTGGATGGCATCCCATACAGCGGAAACCTGAACAGTATAGCAGCATCAGATATTGAAAGCATTTCTTTTCTTGAAGATGCTTCTTCCAATGCATTATACGGTTCCAGAGGAGCCAATGGAGTGATTATTGTAAATACAAAAAGAGGTAAGAGTAAAGGAGTAAGTATTGAAGCCGATGTAAGAACCGGGGTTAATTTCAGATCTATTGAAGATTACTCAGTTTATACTTCTCCCCAGGATTATTATACTGCTTATTATAACAGAGCCAGAATTGGCGAAATCGCAAGACTGAAGCAGCCGGGAGCTGTTCCTTCTGGTGCCAGTCCACATGATGTGGGACTTTCAGCGTTGAATAAATTAGGATATAATGTTTATAATGTTCCGTTTAATCAACTGATTTCAAAGGATGGATCTTTCAATCCGGATGCACAGTTACTGTATCAGGACAACTGGAAAAAACTTCTTTTCAGACCTTCTTTGAGAAGAGAAGCTACGGTAGGTATCAACGCCAATGGGGAACAGGTAAAATCTTATACTTCCCTTAATTATCTGGATGACAAAGGATATTTAATTTCTTCCGGCTTTGAAAGATTCGGGATCAGATCAAATGTAGACTACTCTATTACATCAAAGCTGAAGCTAACCAGTGCTTTGTCTTATACCTACAGTAAGCAGGATTTTGGGGAAACCGGAGGCTTTTCCAACCCTTTCCAGTTTGCCAGAAATATTGCTCCTTTCTATCCTGTTTTCCTCAGAGATAATAATTACCAGAGATTGTATGACAGTAATGGAAATGCATTATATGACTATGGAGACGGCCAGGGACCCAACGGAGCCACAAGATCATATGCCGTTTTTGAAAATCCTGTAGGTAACCTTCAGAAAGATAAATCTCAGATCATCAGTAATATCACCAATCTTAATCTTGGTTTAAATTATGAAATCATCAAAGGACTGGATTTCACGTACAATTTCGGTGCCTATCTTGAGAATACAAGAAACCTTCAGTTCGGAAATACGGAAGGAGGAACTTCTTCCTCTGTAGGCGGTACTATTTCTCAAGGCTCCAATTTTAAATATACGTTGAACCATCAGCAATTGCTTACCTATCAGAAAAAACTTGGAAATCACAGCTTTAACCTTCTTGTAGGACATGAACTGAACAAGATAAAAGATGATGGTTTTTCAGGATCAAAACAGCAGCTTTTATTACCCGACTCTCAATCTTTTGACAATGCCGTGAAAATTACGGATTTATCAGGAAGCGGCTATGAATATGCTGTAGAAGGATATTTCACAAGGCTATTGTATAATTATGACGGAAAGTATTTCTTTAATGCCAATATCCGTAGAGATGGTTCTTCTGTCTTTTCTCCGGAAAGCAGATGGGGAAATTTCTATGGATTGGGACTGGCCTGGAATATTGCAAAAGAAGATTTCCTTAAGGACAACAGCGTGATTAGTTCTTTGAAGTTAAAAGGTTCTTACGGCCAGCAGGGGAATGATAATATCCTTTTAGGAGGTTCCAGCAGAGATTATTATGCCTACCAGGATATCTATGGAATTAATAATTTCGGTGATGACAAGCCGGTTCTTTCACTAAAAAAACAGGGAAATAAGGATTTAAAATGGGAGACTTCCAAAAATCTTAATGCCGGTTTTGAGCTCTCACTTTTAAAAAACAGAATAACCTTGAATGCAGATTATTTTGAAAGGAAGGTATCAGATATGATTTACGCACTTCCTCTTCCTCCATCCAATGCGGGTTCTTATGTGAAATACGGAAATATTGGAGATATGACCAACAGAGGTGTTCAGGCGAATCTAAGTGTGGATATTCTCCGTGGTGACGGGTTCCAATGGAGTGTTTATGCCAATGCCACCCATTATAAGAATAAGATTACCAGACTACCAGCTGAGCAGAGAAATACAGGTTTGGTTACCGGATTGTTTATCCTTACAGAAGGTGGAGACCGCTATACCTATTTCCTGAAAGAATTTGCCGGAGTAAATCCTGAAAACGGGGATGCTTTATGGTATCGCACTGCCATAAACCCTGCCACTCAGAAAGAGGAAAGAACGGTTACTAGCAATTATAAGGAAGCTACGGATTATAACACTGGTAAATCAGCTATTCCAAAGGTATATGGTGGATTCGGAACAGATTTTACTTACAAGAGATTTAATCTGGCAGTGAATTTTGCCTATCAGTTCGGAGGATATGGATATGATGATATTTACAGAAGCCTATTCCATTCGGACAGCTATGGTTCTAATTATTCAACGGATCTGGATAAAACATGGACTCCTGAAAATCCGACTGCAGCGCTGCCAAGAGTAGATCTCACCGCTACAAACCAGAACGGAAATTCAACGCTTTATCTTATTAAATCTGATTATATCAGTCTTCAGGATGTTACCCTCTCCTATCAGCTTCCTGATGGTTTTGCACAGCAGGCAGGTTTATCAGGCCTGAAAGTCTATCTGACAGGCAACAACCTGTATCTGTGGTCTAAGAGAAAAGGATACGATCCAAGAGCTTCATTGACGGGAGTTTCTGATGCATACCGATATTCTCTGCTGTCAAGTGTCTCTTTAGGTTTTAAACTTAATTTTTAAAAGAATAGGAATGAAAAAAATAAAATACTTTATAGCAGCTGTAACCCTTGGTTTTATTACCTCAAGCTGTGCCAACGATCTCAATACTTTACCAGAAGGCGATATTTCCGGTGAGCAGCTGAATAACGACTCTTCCAGTCCGGAAAAAATTCTAGGCGGAATCTATCTTGATCTTCGCAGCAATGGTGCCGGCGGTACTACCGTTCACTCAGATTTTGGAATCATGGGAATCAAAGCAGGAGCCGACCTGATGTCAAATGATGTCATCCAGTCTACCAACCAGCACTTGGGAATGTTCTATAACTACGAAGCAACTAATGCCAGCAATATTGCTTCTGAGATTGTATGGACTACTTTTTATGCAAGAATATTTGTGATCAACAAGCTTCTCGATGATTTAGATAAAAATGCAAGCGCAAAGAACAGAGCTATAGCAGGACAGTTATTGGCCTTAAGAGCTTACTCTTATTTTTATCTGGTTCGTTTTTATGCCAACGATTATAATGGCCACCAGTCTGAGCCGGGGCTTCCATTGGTGCTTACCGCAAGCAATCCCAGTCAGGGACTTCCAAGATCAACTGTTGCTGAGGTGTACGGACAAATCAAGAATGATATTGAGGAATCTATTATACTTTTAGATACTTATGCCCGTCCATCCAGAGCCCAGATTGACCGAAGAACGGCCAAAGCTATTGCGGCTGAAGTATTTCTGGAAACAGGAGATTACACTAAAGCTGCCAAATACGCTGAAGAAAGTAAACAGGGAGTTGGCCTTATGACAGAAGATGATTATACCACTACCGGATTTTCCAATATCAATAATCCTGAGGTAATATGGGGTTTCCATAATACGATTTCCACAATGAGTATCGGAAATTATTATGCATCATTCTTCTCGATGTTTGATAATACCAACGAAGGATATGCCGGAGCTGCACAGATCCGCAAACTGATAGACAAACGCCTTTATGAAGCGATTCCGGAAACAGATTACCGTAAAAAAGTGTTCAATGGCAGTCAGAATACGGCTTATACCTTTAATGGAAAAACAAAAAATTATCCGCCGTATGTAAGCTGGAAATTTAAAGATCCTACTCTTTTTGAAGGAGATTATATTTACCTCCGAGCTTCCTCATTATATTATGTACAAGCTGAGGCCCTTGCCAGACAGGGAAGAGAAACGGAAGCAAGACAAGTATTATTCGAGATTACCTCGAAAAGGGATAAAGCCTATACCCTGTCTACAAAATCCGGTAATGATCTGATCAATGAGATCATCCTGCAAAAAAGAATAGAATTGTGGGGCGAAGGCTACGCATGGTTTGATATGAAAAGACTAAACACTCCCTTAGAAAGAGTATACACAGGAACGAATCATACTTTTGGAAGGTTCAACCTTACTACGGACAAATTCAGATTCCAGATTCCTAACAAAGAGATTAATAATAACCCACAAATCAAACAGAATGAATAGATAAACCTAAAACAATTTTACATTCAAATATATTCAGTGACGAGGTGCCATTTACTTGTAAATGGTGCCTTTTTTATATCTAATCTATTAGAAAAACTTTGCGTCTTCGTGATTTCCCAACAAAGAATAAGAAGATTGAGCTATCTTAAACGCAAGGTTTAATAAGGCAAAATATAGTAAAGGAGGTAAAGAACTTCAACTTTGTCGCTGATGAAGGTGGTTTAATAATGCGTCCGCTTAGAAAGAATTAATGAAGTTGATTCAACCTTTGCTCCCTTACAAAATGATGGAGGTATAAAAGAAACTTTGCGTTAAAAAATACGCAAATTCTCACACTGATTCGGGATATTACGCTGATTTTTTAAATCTGCTTAATTTGCAAGATCTGCGAGAGATAAAAGAACTCTACAGATTCTTTATTTTATAATAATATCAGATTTATAATTGTCTTTCAGTAACTCACCATTTTTGTACAACCTCTGATTGATCACCTTCCCTTTTTCATTGAAATAAAGCCACAGTGCATTTTTTCTTCCTAAGGAATCCAGGCGCCCAATTTCTTTCGGCATTTTATTATTATGAAGAATTTGAACAGGGTACAATCCTTTCAGGTCTTTTAAAGAATCCATTTTTTCAGGAATCAGTTCAGCTTCATTCCCTATTTTGAAAGTATACTTTTTTCCTTTATCGCTTCTTAAAATAATTTCATCTCCAGATATCTCATATTTCCCTTCCGAAAATGAAGCTGTTGAAATCTGATCATAACTGATATGTTCTGTTTTTAAAAATTCAAAGTTCCCGTTTTTTATATAAAGTGAATATTCTCCACCACCGGATTGCAGCTCAGCATATTTCGGATATTCTTTATCTTTTTTACAGGAAATAACAGCGAAAAGAAGGATAAAAAGGCTAATAGTTTTTATTTTCATGAAACTAAATTATTAAAATATTTGCAGTAAAAGAAAAAAGAGGAAATACATATATTTGAAAATCTAAATTCCTTTAAATAATCACTCACAAAATAATTTTAAAGAATATCATTTTCACTTTCCACCTTATACCTTTCAATAAATAAAAATACGTAATGACCAAAGCACAATTATTCTTTACAGCTCTATTTTCAGCAGTACTGTCTGTTACTGCAACAGCTCAGAAGAAAAACATTTATACGCAAAAAATAGACAGTATTATAACAGCATCCAGTCCGATCGCTTTCAACGGTGTTGTGTTGATTGCTCAGAAAGGAAAAATCCAATATCTGAAATCCAATGGTTACAAAGATTTCGAAAAGAAAATTCCTTTGAAAACAGACGACCAGTTTGAAATCATGTCCAATTCAAAGCAGGTTACCGCTGTTTTGATTTTACAGGCTGCAGAACAGGGAAAACTGAATCTTCATACCCCTATCAAAAAGTACCTGCCTACTCTTACTCAAAGCTGGGCAGATAGCGTTACCATCCATCATCTTCTGAATCATACTCACGGTATTACAGATATTAATAAGCCAGCAGCTTTCAAAGCCGGTTCCCAGTTCAAATATGGTAATCTTTCTTATATGCTACTGGGAGAAATCCTTAAAAATACCACGGGAAAAAATTTCACAGAGCTTGCCATTCCTCTTTTCAAAAAACTGAAAATGGATAAAACATTGGTATACAATACTAAGAATAATCAGGCTCTTGTTCCCGGCTACATGAACGAAAACAATCAGTTTGAAAAAGTGAAAGAATCATTCCTGAATGATAATATGTCTCCTGCTGCAGGCATTATTTCTACAGTACAGGATCTTGCCAAATGGGATGAGGCATTATTTAAAGGAAAACTTCTCTCTCCAGAGTTTCAAAAGCAGATGCTGACCCCTTCCACAAGCTCCCAACACAATGTTTTTGGAAAAGAAAGTATGGGATTTGGATACAATGTAAGATTTATCAAAGAAGCAGGCCTTGATTATTTTGCCGTGACAGGTCTTGGTGATGGATTCACATGTCTTAATGTATACTTCCCTTCTACAGATACTACTTTGGTTATTTTAGAAAATCAGATGCCTGAAAAAAGTGAATACTGGAGTTTTAAAGAAGCTTCGATAAAGAATGCAGTGTTAAAAGCAATGAGATCCAAATAATTGTAAGTACTTTACAAATATTCATAATCTTCGAGACATAAATTCTTAAACGCAAAGTTTTATTAATTTAAACAGATCAATTAAAGAGGGCAAAGAAATAGCGACAAAGTTGCATTGAAGCTTCGTGATTATCGTCAGCTTAATAAGAATCAATAAAAGTGATTCCAGCTTTGCTCCCTTACATATTCAGATTGAAAAGATAAAACTTTGCGTTAAAAAAAATGAACATCTGGTAATTTTTCCTGCGAACTTAGAATACTAAGCAATTTTTTTCAAAACTCTGGATTTAATGATTGAAAAAGGTTTCTCAATAACAAATCGGTAGAACAAACCACCCAAAATACAAGCCAGCAGACAAATAAGAATAGTGATATTATCTGAGTTTTCAAATTTTAAATAACCAAGGAATTCCTGCACCATATGGATAATTCCTTTGTGTGAAAGATAGACAGCATACGACAGGGCAGCCAGCTGAGCAGTAATATACGACTTAAAACGATACAGGAAAGACGATTGGGAAATAGCAGCCATCAGAATAATTCCATAGCTTATCGCTACCAATGTAAAACCAAATACAGAAGCAGTTTTTGAAGCCTGTTCATTACATATCCAAAATGAAATTCCCAGCAGTACTACTCCAAGAAAGAAAAGCTTATTTCCATTGCCAGCGACTATTCTTCTAAACATTGAAGAATACTGCATGAGATACCCAATCAAAACACCCATTCCCAGGCCATCTAATCTTGTGTGGGTAGGATAATATATTTTCATATACCATAATTTCCAGAAATCGGTGGAAGAAGTATCTGCTGCTGCAATAAATTCATTCCACGCCATAAGCCTTGCTGCCATAGAAAATCCAATGACAACAATCATCAGAACAGCCATATATCTAAACAGTTTTGTCGGCATTAAGATGAAAAGGAACAAAGGTAAAACGAGATAAAATTGTTCTTCGATACACAATGACCATGCATGGGAAAATGTTCCCCGGCTGATGACATCTAACCCATAGTTTTGAGTGAAGGTAACAAATTTCCATAAAGGAGATAAAGCCTCCCTTTCTCTGAAAAAAGGAAATGTAAAATAGAGAAAAAGGGTAAAAAAGTAAGCCGGAATAATCCTGAAAAATCGTTTTATATAAAATGTTTTCAGATTGACGGCTCCCTTGTTGTCTATTTCTTTGAACAGCTGCCCTGAGATGAGAAAACCGCTTAAAACAAAGAAAAGATCAACTCCTGTCCAGCCAAATCGCCCAATACTGTCTATCCAGCCGGGATGTTTAAATGCACGGTAGTGATATATTAATACGAGTAAAATAGCAGCAGCCCTCAGATGATCTAATCCGTAAAGCCTTTCAGAACGTTCCGTCATTATTTTTTTTGCAAATATTGACCAATTTCAACCTGCTTTCTTACAGAAGATTTGAACAACAGTTTATTCACTGTCAACAGCAAAATAAGCAGTTTGTAGCATAAATGATGTTATCTGACATTATTTTAAAGTCTTTTGCATACATTTCTCTGGCGTAGCTTAAGTTTTTATATTTTTGAAGATGATGAAAACGCCATCAGGAACTCAGATCAGACAAACTCTATACTTCCAGCTGTTCTTCTGGACTGCTTTATTTTTATTCGGAACGGCAAGAATGTATGGAGAATATGAAAGTGGAGACTTTAAAGAATTGATCATCTATAATTTTTGGCATTGGATTTTTCAGATTGCAGGAGCCAATTTTATCTATTTCGTGCTAATCCGCCGTTTTTTTGACCGAAAAAAGTATGTAACATTTTCATTGTATCTCATTATCAGTCTTTATCTTATTTCGATCATCAACAGATTTTTTCTTGTTTATATTGCGGAACCACTCTTCACCCATGAAGTCAAAGACAGCATATCCGATATTTTTACTGATATCCCCTATCTTTTGATTCATTATACATTCACAATTATCAGTGGGGCATTTATCTTTATTTCCATCATGTTTTTCATACGGTACAGGGATGAAAAAGAACATACGATCAAACTGCAGAAGGAAAAGACCGAGCTTGAACTGCAATCGCTCAAATCTCAGCTCAATCCTCATTTTCTCTTTAATACCCTGAATAATATTTATTCTCTGTCGGTCAGTCATTCTGATAAGACTTCCCAATCCATCAGCCAGCTATCGGATATTCTGGATTATATTTTATACAAAGGACAGAAAAAATGGGTTTCGGTTTCTGATGAACTGGCTGTTATTGAACATTATATTGCGCTGGAAAGCCTACGATACCATGATGAAAGATTAAAAATCCGGAAACACATCAGGTTAAACTCCCGGAATACCATTCCACCCCTGCTGTATCTTACTTTGGTAGAAAATGCCTTTAAACATGGAGTGGGAAAAAGTTCAGAAACCACAGAAATAAAGATTGATATAGAAACGAATAGCCAGTATTCTATTTTTAAAATTGAAAATACCTTCTCAGACCACCAAACAGCTAATGAAAAAGGGATCGGGCTGCAGAATATACAAAGACAGCTGCAGTATCACTATCAGAAACATTTTACCTTCCGGATCTCACAGGAAAACAATATTTTTAAAGTTGAAATAACCACTCCTTCACATTATGATTAACTGTATTATTGTAGATGACGAACCTCTGGCGATGTCATTACTGGAAAACCATATTTCTAAGATCGATGATTTAAAACTGGTGGGAAAAGCTCAAAATGCAATGCAGGCTTATAAAATACTGCAAAATCAAACTGTAGATCTTATGTTTCTTGATATTCAGATGCCTCACCTTAGTGGAATTGATTTCCTGAAGTCACTACCCCAAAAGCCCAAGACTATTTTCACTACAGCTTACCGGGATTTTGCTATTGAAGGTTTTGAACTGGAAGCCGTAGATTATCTCCTGAAACCTATTACTTTTGAACGTTTTTTTAAATCTGTGGAACGTATTCTGAGAACTGCAGCTGACCATAAAGAAAATTTCATCCTCATTAAAACTGAAGGAATGCACCGGAAACTTATGCTTTCGGAGATCACCTATTTTGAAAGCCAGGGAAATGATATTAAAGTGGTACTCGTTACCAATGAAAGCTTTATTTCAAAAAGTAAGATTACAGATCTGGAAAAAACTTTATCCGGTAAAGGTTTTGTAAGAATTCACAGGTCTTTTATCATCAATTCTGATTTTGTGACGGCTTTCAGCAGTAATTACGTTCTAATCTGCAGCCATCAGATTCCCGTTGGAAGAAGTTATAAAAAGGAATTTGATGCCTTCATACTTTCAGTTTCCAGAAATAAGCTGTTATAAAACTGTTTATAATAATTTCGGCACTGGGTTTTATGCTTATTTTTTTAGAACTTAATCTATAAACCTCATTTTTAACATTTATTTTAAATTAATTTTAAATTCAAGCTAGTTTGAGTAATATCCAATCTGTTTCTCAGCACATTACATTGTATTAGCTATTGTAAATCTGCCTTCAGTTAAAATTAATACCTACACGCCTAAAATAACTAATTAAATAATTATCAACACATTACACAAACAATAAAACCCATGGTATCAGCAGATCATCACGTATTGATATTAAAAAAAAATGTTACTTTTGCTTGAATTAATAAAGTTGCTTTTTTGCTTTTTTATTAGTAAATTTATGTACACCAAGTAATAAAACATTAAAATTCATTTTATGAGAAAAATAATTCTACTTATTACATGTATGTTCGGTATTTCAGTTTTCTCACAGATTAAAGTGTTGAAGAATGAAAGTTTGGTGGAAATTGGTAAAGATAATTCCGTTGGTCTCTATAAAAAGGAAGATAAATTTACAGTCAACTACCAGGATCTGAACACCAGCAACCTGAATACAATCCGATCTTTTTCATTTCAGAATCTTAATGGTGATGTTGCCGGACTATACAAACTTATTATGGATGGTTTTATCTCCACTCCGGAAGAGAATGTTGTGTTGGAATTACCTAATGATATCATCGAACTTCATTATGAAAAGAATTATGGCCAACAAACCATGCAGTTTATCCAGGTGATCAACAAAAACCGGAAATATATTGGAAAATCACAGTTTTTAACCCAAAAGCAGGTGGAGAAAGTTTTCGGAAGAACCAATGGAAAATATGCCATGTATGACAAACCTGCTTCTATAAATCCTTCAGCGAATAAAGGAAACGGAAATACAGCATCTAATGCTGTTCCTGCAACAGGAGGAGCCAAGAAAAAATCAAGAAAATAATTATATTTTATAAATATTGCGAAACTCATTCTATCGGATGAGTTTTTTTATTTTATTTTTGCAGAAAGACATTAAAACTTATGCCGCTTCAGATAATCAATTTAACCAAAAAATTTGGTGAGCAGACTGCCCTTGACAATATCAACATTTCTATTGATAAAAATGAAATCATCGGTCTTCTTGGCCCGAACGGTGCCGGAAAATCTACCCTGATGAAATCTATTGTCGGAGCACTGAAAATTGACCAGGGTGAAATCATTTTCAATGGTATGAATATCTCAAACCATGAGATTGAAAGCAAAAAAAAAATAGGATTTCTTCCTGAAAACAATCCGCTTTATCTGGAGATGTACGTAAAAGAATACCTTCAGTTTGTAGCCAATATTCATAAAATCTCTGAATTCAGAGTAGATGAGGTGATAGAACTGGTAGGAATCACGCCTGAAAAATCTAAAAAAATAGGACAGCTTTCTAAAGGATACAAACAGCGTGTAGGGCTTGCACAGGCTATTATTCATCAGCCGGATTTACTGATTCTGGATGAACCTACCAATGGTCTGGATCCCAATCAAATCATTGAAATCCGTAATGTGGTAAAACAAATAGGACAGCAGAAGACCGTTTTACTTTCTACCCACATCATGCAGGAAGTGGAAGCGCTTTGTTCAAGAGTGATTCTTATTCATAAAGGGAACATCCTTCAGGACTGCCCTATTAATGAGTTTAAAGGTAAATTTGAAAGCCTGGAAGAAGCGTTTGCAAGTTATACCGTATAAAAACTAAAAAATCGCCCGGAAAAATTTCCGGGCGATTTTTTAGTTTTTAATTATTCCTGAAGCTAAAATCAGGAATTGTTATCCGTTTTTTCTTCCATTGTAGAAACTGTCTCCACATTTTTCTTCTGAATCTGCTCCAAAAGCTGCAGTCCTAAAAGCCCACTGATTCCGCCATTCGCTGAATCTCCGTTTCCACCAATTAATACCTCCGGCATTATTCTTACATTCTGGCTTGCTATATTTTCCATGATTTTCAGTTGAGTAAAGTTATTTCCACCCATTGCTTCTACAGATAGTTTGTAGGATTCTGCATTAGATTTACCAATTGCCAGAATTTTTTCTGCTTCTGCATTACCGGTTAATGAAATTTGTTCTGCATTTGCTTTTGCCAGCAATTCTATTTTTTCGGCTTCGGCTTTTGCAAGAAGTCTTGTTTTTTCTGCTTCACCTGTTGCTAACAGTTTCAGTCTGTCTCCTTCCGCATTTGCCTGTAATCTTACGGAATTGGCATCTCCGGTTGCTTTTTTCACCGATGCATCAGCTATTCTTTCCGCAATCACCACCCCCTGATCTGCTTTTACAATTTCTTTCTGCATATCAGCAACAGCCGTTTCTTTTTCCAGAGCCTGACGCGTTTCCTGGGCCAGCATTTCAGTTTCATAAGTGATTTTCTGTTCTTCCGCCAATTTTCTATCGGTAAGAGTTTTCATTAAACTTTCCGGAGGAACAATCGCTCCTATCAAAGTATCTACAGCATTTACATTATATTGTTCCAAAACACTGCTGATGTGATCTTTTGCCGACTGTTGTCTTTCTTTTCGGGTTCCCAAAAACGCAATCACATCACTATCCTGCGCTGAGTTTCTGAAATAATTCCCAATGGTTGGTTCTAAAACCTGACTTACAAGGTTGATCATATTTCCAAAACGAGCTATTACTTTTGGAGCTTCATACGTAGGAATATGGATAATTTGCGAAACATCAAGATTGAAAGGGAAACCGTCTTTACTTCGTACTGTAATTGTTGAAAGATTTTTATCCAGTTGGTGAGATTCGCTTCTTTCATAAGCCCAGTTCAGTACCAAATTGGTGGTAGGAACAAGTTCAACCTTCATAATGTAAGGATTGATGGGATATTTTCCGGGACCAATAGGTTCTGCCCAAACTCCTTTATGGCTTTTCTCAACTATATTTCCATGTTTAAAATCAATCCCGCTCAAATCTCGTCCTTCTTCTCCTACATAGCTGATAATGACTCCCACATGGCCGATCGGAATTTCCGTCATTTTCACCATTTCAACTTTTGTAAACCAGGGATTCAGAAAATAAGAACCCGCCAGGATTACCTGCTCCTGAAGGCCTTTAAATCCACCGTTATTTAAAAAAGTATCTACATCCTGAAATTTATTATGTTCATTGATAATCTTACCCGCAATCTGACCTTCTGCTAGAGGATCTCCTTCCATGGTTGTGATAATTCCCACTGCATTATCAGGAATTTGAGTCATATCCGTTAATTCTATTTCAAATAACAATGTATTGATTCTATAGGATCCCGGCGCAATAATGGCGGTCTGACGGCCTTTCCTTCCTCCATTTTTCAAAAAAGCTTCAGCATCCTGAAAAGAATCACAGTCAACTTTTCTGCCTAAGATCCTTCCGGTTTCTAATTCTACTCCATCTTTTGCCAGTAATAATCCTATTTTTCCGGTCGGAATCACTGTAAAAGACTGAAAATCGATAGAATATTGCCATATCCATTTTCTGAAATATACACCCGGAGCTAATGTCTGAGCCTGAAAACCTGCTTCTCCGTTGGTTGCAATAATTCTTCCTTCCGGAAGTTCCTGCTTACCAACCAATACAAATTTTTTAGTAACTAAACCTATTTTGTCCTGAGGAACAATGATTAATCCAAAGAAAATTCTTAAAATGAATTTATAAAAAAGTACACACAAAAGTGCAATTACGGCCGGAACCATCCAGCCATGAAAAGCTAATTCCATAGTTTTGTTTTTTGTTTTTGATTATATTTTAAAACAGGGATTGCGCTCTATTTCTTCGGCATTTGAAAAAACAGAGTATGAATTATGTGATAATTCTTTCGAAAAAATTAAGAAATTACAGGGGGAGATGTATTAAAAATCGTGAAGATGATTTCTGATACTTTTAATAGAGAAAACTTAAAGTTAATTAGTTTCATTTTGATAATAAAGGAACGAGATCCTTTGATGGTACAAATGTACAGAAGAAAAGTATTCAGTTGTTTCAGAGACCAGCAATATTTTACAAACAAAACAATAATCAATTGAAAATCAATATTATTATTTTCAAAAAGCAAATGTTTAGCCGTTTAGAAAATTTTATTTTTTGTACTGTATATTTATATTCTAAATTGAAAAATGGCTTTATATTTGATAGAATCTAAAATGTTAACCAATAACCATTTAATATGATAAAGCATATTTTATTAGGGACTTTCTGCTTAGCTCAGTTTTCTTTCGTTGATGCCAAAGAAGTTCCTCCCCCTAAAACAGGTGGTTTTATAACCTCTTCTGCCTTTCAACAGGTACCGAAGACTGTTATTATCAAAACCAAAAAATTCAAGATCAGAATCGACAAACAGCCGAATGGCAAATACCTTTACCAGTCGTGGAATGCCAACACAAAAATTACGGCAAAACCAAGCATGATCATCAGTGATGGTGAACTGATTCCTGATGGTACAGGAGGAAACTATTACATCAACTTCAATAATGAGGGACACAGCTACCAGATCTGGAGAAATTACCTTACAGATTCCCCGAAAAAAGCCCCTTATACATTGGTTGTAAATGATGCTAATGACCGTGAAATCGTTCGTCAGGACGCATATGTTGTAAAAAATTAGAATAATATAAAGGCTGGAAGAAACTGCCTTTCTTATAAAATAAAAATCCTGCATATTGATGCGGGATTTTTTTATGTTCCGGATTGTTTTAATTCTGTGAAAAAGGTACTTTCTTCATAGCTTTCTTTTGCTGCTTTGTAACCAATATTGAAAATTTCTTCCAATCTGTCTTTTCTTCGTTCAAAAGTTCCATACGATGACAGTTTTTGGGAAGAAATAAACCAGTCACAATAATCAAATTTTATTTTTTCAATTCTATAGGAAAGTAAATCATAAGAACGGGAAACGATTGCTTTAATGGAGTTCAGATCTTTAATCTTAGCTTCGTTGGGTGGGGATACAAATACACCGATCAGCTTATCACAATCCTCTCTGATGATATCTGCCGGAAAGTTATTCAATACTCCTCCATCACAATACATTTCATCACCAATAATGTACGGAGTGGTTATTCCCGGAATGGAGCATGAAGCAATGATTGCATCCACAATTTCAAAATCTTTATCAAAAATCTTCTGGGTTCCGGCAACAAGCTCTGTGGCTACAATCTTCACTTCGATATCAAGATCTCCTAATTTCATTTCATGAAAAATAGGTTTCAGATAGTTCCTGAAAATTACTGAAGAAACAAGCCCCGGCTGGTTAAATGTAAAATGTTTCCAGTTGAAAAAATACACAGAATTGAAAAATTCCAGGATTTCTTCCGGAGTTTTTCCTATGGCATGAAGGCAGCCTACAATAGATCCAGCGCTGCAACAGGAAAGGATATCAATTTCAATACCTTTTTCCTGTAAGAATTTTAATACTCCCGCATGAGCGATTCCTTTGGTACCGCCTCCTGATAAAACAAGTCCTACTCTCTCAAAATTCATTGAATAAATGTATGAAAACAGCCTGAAATAATTAAGTTAATTTTTATAAATATGTTGATTTTAAAATTATTTTAAGAAAATAAACTGTAAACCCGTGAAAAATTCGATTTATTTAAGAATAGACCTCACAGGTTTTTGAAACCTGTGAGGTCTGGAAATTGTATGATATCTTTATTTTTATGATCAGTATAAACAACGAAAAAGCCCAGATAAATCCGGGCTTTTTATAATATAGATTTCTGTATATTTCAGATTAAATGTGAATCACTTCACCATAAGCAGCAGCAGCAGCTTCCATAATGGCTTCAGAAACTGTTGGATGCGGGTGAATGGATTTGATGATCTCGTGACCTGTAGTTTCTAATTTTCTAGCTACAACGGCTTCAGCAACCATATCCGTTACTCCTTCACCAATCATGTGGCATCCTAACCACTCACCATATTTTGCATCAAAGATCACTTTGATAAATCCGTCTGTATTTCCGTTTGCAGTAGCTTTACCACTTGCAGAAAGAGGGAATTTACCTACTTTTATTTCGTATCCTTTTTCTTTAGCCTGCTTTTCAGTAAGACCTACAGAAGCTACTTCAGGGTGGCAGTAAGTACATCCAGGGATATTGCCATAGTCGATTTTTTCAACGTGCATTCCTTTGATTTTCTCAACACAAGTAATTCCTTCTGCAGAAGCAACGTGAGCCAATGCCTGAGTTGGGATGATATCTCCAATTGCATAGTATCCTGGTACTGAAGTTTCGTACCATTCGTTTACCAATACTCTTCCTTTATCTGTCTGGATTCCTACTTCTTCTAATCCGATGTTCTCGATATTAGCCGCAATACCTACAGCAGATAATAAGATATCAGCTTCAAGCGTAATGTTTCCATTAGCTGTTTTCACAGTAGCTTTTACACCTTCACCGCTTGTATCAACACTTTCTACAGAAGCGTTTGTCATGATCTCGATTCCTGTCTTTTTCAGAGATTTCTCTAAGTGTTTAGAGATTTCTTCGTCTTCTACAGGTACGATGTTTGGCATAAATTCAACAACAGTTACTTTTGTTCCCATTGTGTTATAGAAATCAGCAAATTCTACTCCGATAGCCCCAGAACCTACAACAATCATAGATTTTGGCTGCTCAGGAAGAGATAATGCCTGTCTGTATCCGATTACTTTTTTACCATCCTGTGGCAAGTTTGGTAATTCTCTTGAACGTGCTCCTGTAGCGATGATAATGTGGTTAGCTGAATATTCGGTTACTTTACCCTCTTTATCTGTCACAGAAACTTTTTTACCTTTCTGTACTTTTGCAGTACCAAGAATTACGTCAATCTTATTCTTTTTCATCAAGAATTCGATTCCTTTGCTCATTTTGCTGGCAACACCACGGCTTCTCTGAATTACATTCGGGAATTCAAAGCTTGCCTCCACTTTATTCAAACCATAATCTTCAGCATGGTTGATATAATGAAAAACCTGAGCAGATTTCAATAAAGCTTTAGTTGGAATACATCCCCAGTTAAGGCAAATTCCTCCTAAGTTTTCTTTCTCGATAATTGCGGTTTTGAAACCTAATTGCGCTGCTCTGATCGCAGTAACATATCCACCAGGACCACTTCCAATGACAATAATATCGTAATTCATTACTTTAAAAATTTTTATGCGAATTTAAGGAAAAATATTGGATGTTTAATGTTTCCGCTGACTGATCTTAAAATGCATCAACAAGGCTATTTTATTTAATTTTAAATAAAGAAAGAGAGCACAAAACGCACTCTCTTTCAATAAATTTTATTTTACTTTGAAAATTTATTAAAACTTACAGCATAAAAATCTGTTTTTCCAATTTTAATAACTGCAAAAATACTGTATTATTTCGCCTGTTTAAGTAATCGTTTTTCAACTGCATATCTTTCATTCAAAGCTTTCATTTGATCTCTCTTCATCTGTTTGGTAGCAAGCGGATGATTAAGGATAAGCTTTTTCTCGGTATTGTATTTTTTGGTAAGCTCCTGCATTTTAATATTAACCAATTCTGTTTTTGATGGATGTGGAGGAGCTGGCGGACGTTTCTGAGCAGAAACATACGTAGATAAACCTAATACTAATAGTGTTGAAATTAAAAACTTTTTCATAATGTTCATATTTTTGAATGATTTCAATTAATTCAATAGTTTTAATTAAAGTCATTCCGGTTCGTGATAAATCTTGCATATATCATACCAATATTTTTTATAGAAAATAAAATCCATATTGTAAAACCATTGGTTCATTTGAAATAATGGCTGTAATAACGATCTATTTTTCATACATTTATCTTTTAATAAACACTTATGAAAACGTCTGTAAAAAGGGTAATCTGACCAAAGACAGTATCTGGATGAAAGAACCTGAATCCCATGATTTTCCTGCAGCACAGGATTATCTGGAACTCCTTTTTGAACCGGATAAAGCTAGAAAAATGGTTGAAAAATTAAGAGCTGCCCCTACTATAACAAAAAAATCAAAAGATATTTTAAGAGCAAGCAAGCTTACCCTGCTTCCTGAGACTAATATTCATGTAAAAGAAAATCTGAAAAAGGTAGAAAAAAATAAAAAGCTTTCGCCTATACTTCTGGTAAGAGGTGAAAATGAGCTGATCATTGCAGATGGCTACCACCGCCTTTGCTGCAGCTATTATCTTACCGAAGATCTGGTAGTTCCATGCAAATGGGTTTAATAATTTTCAAAAGCTACCACATTGTTATATACTGATTTAATTAAAAATATATAATTTATTAAGTTTTAATTAATTTTTAGCTATTTTCTTTCTATATTTGATAGAAACCAAATATCTAAAACATGAAAAAATACATTTTGATTCTTTTATTAGGAACTATACCCTTAACTGCACAAGTAGGTATTAATACAACAACCCCTAACAGCACGCTTGCCGTAAATGGTTCCTTAAGGGCTGGCTACAGCGAAGTCACATCTACTGCTTATAATATTCTGGCAACCGATCATTACATCACTTATAATGGAACAGCCGATGCCACATTTACTCTCCCTGTCATCGGAACCGGAACAACAAGTTTTACGGGAAGAATTTATAAGATCAAAAACATTTCACCGAATAATATCACACTCCAGGCTTCCAGTGGTAACACATTAAGAATTGATAACGCTCCTGTTGCTTCTTTTGTGATTCCTATCGGAGCATATGCTGAAGTGGTGAACAACAGTAATACAACTGGTGGAACATGGGATTTGTCTTTTACAGTTCTTCCTAAGCCGAGCAATGTGGAGATTTATGGTACACAGTTTTTTATTCCTCCTCATGCACTTGGAACAGCAGCTGTTGCCGACTGGACCAATCACGGTAATGCAGGTTATGATTCAGGTTCTGCGACTGACAGATGGTGGATCGTGAGTAAAACATCTGTGGATAGGGCTCATACTGCTGCCTACTCTAATACAAGCAGAATGACACTTGTTTATGAATATCAGGGTACTCCTTTCAATGTCACCAATATGTATCCTATTCTTACTGCAGGAAATAACTCAAGTTTCCCGGATGTATTTACAGCATCTTTTGTAAGCCTTGCTAATAATGGTACCGCAGGAAGAACGCGACTTACTGTATCTGTAGCCCGTGTAGACTTTATCGGTACAAATGGCGTCAGTACCAATAACAGTAACTGGGCAGGAACATTCTTATTGAACGTTTTACTAGCCAGAAAATACTAGATATCTTCAAAAAAATATAATAAAAAAGAGCAGAAATTTCTGCTCTTTTTGTTTTTTAATTTAATCTACAAAACTTCAATATTCTGTTTTAATGGTAAGTTCTTGGATGAATTTCCAACCATAATTCTGTAGATACCCTTTTCTACAACCCATTCCATTTTTTCATTCAGGAACTGTAATTGCTTTATGGGAACTTCAATGGTGACAGATTTTGATTCTCCCGGCTGCAATTCTACTTTCTGAAATCCTTTGAGCTCAATCACCGGTCTGGAAACAGTAGCCAGCAAGTCTTTCACATACAGCTGAACCACTTCGCTTCCTGCTTTTGATCCTGTATTTTTTATGTTGACTTTGGCAATAATAGTTTCATTTTCTGAATATCTGGTTTTGTTCAACTGTAAGCCGGAGATTTCAAAGGTGGTATAACTTAAACCAAATCCAAACGGATACAATGGCTCACCACTCAGGTCATGATAATCATTTCCTCTTCCCGTTGGATGATGATTATAAGTCAAAGGCAGCTGGCCTTCCTCAACAGGAAAAGTGATGGGCAGTTTCCCTGATGGGTTTTCAACACCAAAGAGTGTTTTTGCTACAGCATTTCCGCCTTCTTCACCAGGATACCAAATGTCCAGGATTGCTCCTACTTTATCTTTCCATTCAGTTGTTTTTATAGCAGACCCTCCTACTAAAACTACTGTTACCGGTTTTTTCAATTTTGAAATTTCCTGAATAAATAATTCCTGATTTCCGGGCAAACTCAATGAGGAGCGATCCTGAAATTCGCCTTCATGAATCCCGGCAGCAACTATAATATAGTCTGCATTCTGAGCAAGGTTTACAGCTTCCTGATACTCTTTCTGGTACTTATGAAGTCCATAGTTCCAGATCAGTTCAAGGTTTGCTTCACCCCTGTTTTCATGAAACTCAATTGTAATGTCGTATTTTTTCCCTTTTACAAAATCTACATCAACCATTTTGGTAGAATAGCTTAGTTTTTCCCATTGGTCAATAGCTAATTTTCCATCAAGGTATAATCTGAATCCATCATTTCCCCGCAATCCTAATTGATATTTTCCTGAATCCGGTGCTTCCAGTTTTCCTGTCCAGCGGATGCTGTAATGATCCGGTTGAAGTTTTTCAGGATCCGGTGAATATAGAGTCCATTTAAAATTTAACTGTCCATCCTGTTTTTCAAACGCAGGATTTCCTTTTAAATCGGTATTAGGGAAATAGATCCCTTTTAACCCTTTTTTGTTTTCGGAAGATAAATATTCATTGGATATTGTGTTAAAATCCTTTACATTCCAATCAATTCCTTTTGAATAAATGACTTCAATGTTTTTATCTCTGATATAATTTTTAATCCCATCTACAATATTTACTTTTTTGTTTCCCGGCCCGGAATAACCGCCTAATCTGGCATCAACAGCATCTGTTCCTACCACCAGAATTTTTTTTACATTTCCGGGAACAGGAAGGGTCTGGTTATTGTTCTGAAGCAAAACAAAAGATTCTGCAGCTGTTTTTTCTGCCAAAGGCTTGTGATTAAGATTTTTTAATTCTTTAATTTCTCTGAGTGAAACGTAAGGGTTTTCAAATAATCCAAGCTCAAACTTCGCTCTCAACACTCTTGAAACAGCATCGTCAATTCTTTCTTTTGAGATTCTTCCATCCAAAAACGGAGGAATAAAGAGCTCATAATGTTTGTATTCTGTCTGAAAAATTACATCCAGCCCCGCACTGATCGCCTGCGCAGAAGCATCATCATAATCTTTTGCTGTAAAATGCAAGACATTTGCACCTCCTACCGCACTTGCATCACTGATGACAAAGCCTTTGAAATCCCAGTCCTTTTTTAACTTTTCTGTTAACAGCCAACGATTTGCGGTTGAAGGCCTTCCATCAAGCAAATTATAAGAGGTCATTACTGACCGGCTTTTTCCTTTTGTAAAAGCATTGTTAAAAGGTATTAAATGGGTTTCCTCAAGATATCTTTTACTCCAATGAATTGGGTATGAATCTCTTCCGCCTTCTCCTACATTAGCCAGAAAGTGTTTTGGAGTAGTTATAATTCCCATATTTTCAAATGAACTAACGAAACTGACTCCCATTACTGAGGTCAGAAAGGGATCTTCACCGTAAGTTTCCTCTGTCCTACCCCATCTCACATCACTCGCCAGGTTCACCACAGGTGTCAGAATCTGACGGATTCCTCTCAATTTGGATTCTTTTGCAATCGCTGTTGAGACTTTGGTCATCAACTCCGGGTTGAAAGTGGCTGCCAAACCGATTGCCTGGGGAAAAGCAGTTGCTCCTTCTCTCACCAGTCCGTGTAAGGCTTCATCAAAGGGAATAATCGGAATTCCTAATCTTGATTCTTCCACGAAATATTTCTGAATAGCATTGATTTTTTTCACCAATTTTTCTGCATCTTCATTGGCGTTATATTTCAATAATTGCCCTGCTGCTCCACCTCCTTGGTTTCCTGCGCTCACCTGAAACCCAAAAATCCCATGAGAATATTGTTCCTTCGGGACGTTATCTAAATCTCCGGGAATCATAAAACACTGCCAGAATTTTTCTTCAGGTGTCATTCTCTTCAACAGATCCTGAACTCTTGCTTCAATGGGTTGTTTTGGGTCTTTATACAAAGATTTTTGGGCAGAAATAATCACCACATTCAACAATAATGCTACTCCTGTAAGTTTAAAACGAAATAGTCTCATTATTGTACGATTTGAATTACGGTTGCATATTTCAGATTTTTTCTTTCTTCAGGTAATTTGATTTCAAGTGTATTTCCTGCAGTTTTTTTCCATTGAATTTTGGAAGAAAGACCTAATATTTTTAAAGATTTTGGCTCAAAATTTTCCGGGATGGAAAAGGTAAGTGCTGCCGGAGCCTTATATTCTGACTGCTCATCAAGATGAAATACATTTACTGTATGATGGTCCTTACTTTGGGTATAATAGTAGTTTCCTTCGTGATAGGGTGCAATACTTCTGGTTGCAAAAACCGCAGACTTATTTTTCTCCATCCACCCGGAAATCTGCTGTAATCTTTCATAGACTATTGGATCATAATCACCATTCGGTCCCGGGGCAATATTCATGAGGTAATTTCCGCCTCTTGAAATGATTTTGACCAAGGTTTCAATGATCTTCTGGGAGGTTTTATAATTGTCATTTGGAACATAGGAAAAGGAGTCTCCCATTGTGATACAGCTTTCCCAAGGGATGGAAAGAGCATGTTCCGGAACTGCCTGTTCTGGGGTAACATAGTTTTCCCATTTGCCGGGAACAGTGCGGTCTACAATGATAATTCCCGGCTGATTTTTTCTGGCCATCATTCCTATTTTATCCATATCAATGTCCTGCTCTACTTTGATGGTGCGCTGCCATTCTACTTTCTGATCTATGGTGTGAAAAGGACGTACCCATCCTCCATCTAACCAAAGAATATCAATTTTTCCATAATTGGAAGTGATCTCGTTCAGCTGATTGAAGGTGAATTTTTTAAAATTCTCCCATCTTTCCGGATATTTCTTCGGATCATAATTTACATTTCTGTCTTTCGGCGGAAAGTAAGACCACCAGTAATCATCAGAATGCCAGTCTGGTTTTGAAAAGTAAGCTCCAATTTTAAATCCTTCTTTTCTGAAAGTGTTGAAAATTTCTTTCGTTACATCTGATTTTGGATGTTTTGAGAAGGGTGTCTTAGAAGAAGTGATTTTATAGTCTGTCTGCTGGGTATCAAACATCGCAAAGCCATCATGATGCTTAGTGGTAAAAACCACATATTTCATTCCGGCTTTTTTTACTGCATCTGCCCATTTTTGAGGATTAAACTGTGTTGGATTGAAAGTTGTCTGAAGATTTTCATAATTTTTCACATATTCGCCATAAGATTTTCCGTGTTCAGGCTTTCTCTGTGTCCAAGATTCATCTTCGGGGCATAAGCTCCAGCTTTCAACAATTCCCCACTGGCTGTAGGTTCCCCAATGCATAAACAGCCCGAATTTCATATCCTGCCATTGGTCCAGATTCTGAACAATAAGAGGGTCTGTGGGTTTCTGATATCCGTCAGATACATTATGAGCCTGTGAAAATACTAATGAACTAATTAAAAAAGATGAAAGGAAAAAGGGTTTTATTTTGGGTATAACCAGCATATGGAATAGTTTTCCGCTAATTTAATTATCCTTTGGGAAATCCGCAAACATTAGGATTCCAAGAGATTAAGAATAGCTTCATCAAATCCGGGATATGAAAACTGAAATCCTTCTTTTATGAGCCTTTCAGGATAAACATTCCGGCTTTTTAAGAGTAATTCGGTTTCTGTATTCAGAAACATAGACGCAATTTCCAACTGCCAGACAGGAGCATTGAGTCCAAAAGGTATTTTCAATTCTTTTCTTAATTTTTTCATCACATTTTCATTGGAAATCGGCGCCGGAGCGGTTATATTGATTGGTCCTGACATATTCTCATGTTGAATAACCCAATCCACTGCTTTACAAAAATCATGGATATGAATCCAGCTTACCATTTGATTCCCACGTCCCTGTTTTCCTCCTAAGCCCAATTTTGTAACCATTTTCAGTTTTGGAAAGGCACCTCCATTATTTCCAAGAACAATTGATGTGCGGAGGGCGGCTTTTCGTATTCCTTCATTTTGAACCGCAAAGAATTCTTTCTCCCAGCTTTTACATATATTCATGGAAAAATCATCTCCGATAATTCCGTTTTCTTCTGTATTGAGATGTTTTTCAGAATGAACGTAAATGGTTGCAGAACTGGCATTCAGCCAGATTTTTGGTTTCTCAGAACACTGATCTACTGCTCTCTGTAATATTCTTGTACTATCAATTCTTGAGGAATAGATTTCCTTTTTATTTTTCTCATGATACCGGCAGTCAACAGATTTTCCTGTCAAATTGATCAGAACATCAGCTTTTTCGAGGCTGCTTTTCCATTCGCCTACTGTTTGGGCATTCCAATAGATATCATTTTTACGTTTAGGATTACGCGTAAGGATGTAAACCTTATTTCCTTTTTCTGTAAAGTATTTTTCAAGGTTTTCACCAAGAAATCCGGTGCCTCCGGCTATGATTATTTTCATTGTTTGAGATTTAATGTTTAAAGTTTGGGTTCAAGGTTTATGGTTTTCCCGCAAATTTCACAAATCTTTACAGATGATTATTGATCGAGGAAGATGTTTTTAATGTTAACATTTTTAGTGAATAAATTTCTTAGTTTTGACCTGAACTTCTGAACCTTCTGCTAACATCACAGAAACAGGTTTCTGATGATTCAGGAATGTAAAATCACTTCCGTAGATTTTTTGAAAATCAATTTCCAAATGGTGGTCTTTTACTGTATAACAATCCCATTTTGGATGACAAACTTCATATTCGGAGGTTGTATTCTCTTTTTTTGTAAAGCCAAAATAATGTTCTGTGATAAATTCAAATTCCGAATTTTCTTCCATGGGCTTTGCTGTACTTTCAGCCATAATCTGAATGGAATGCCAGCTTTTATCTTTCCATGAATACCGGATCAGCAGTTCATCTCCATTCTCATGGATCTGATTTTTCATCGGCATGGTGTGATAATTTTCTTTATATATAGAATTTGCGACCAGACTTAATGCAGGTTTGGGAACAATTTCTTTGATAAATACCACTCCTCTTTTCCAAGCTCCTTTTTCTTGTTTTTTCACATAAAACCTTAGGTTTACTTCTTCAAAATTCCGGTGAAAAGGAATAGAGAATCCCAACAGTTTTGTATTTAAAAACATAAATCCTACCAAGCTTACATAGCATCTGCCTTTGTAAAAATCGAGTTCTGTACCTTTGGGCAAATAGGGTAATAACACATCAGTATCAATTTCGTAATTGATGATGGCCAGCTTTCGCCATTCTGCTTTTAAAAAGTTCATAATAATTTGTTTTTTAGGGTTAAAAAATGGCTATTCCGTTATGGGTAGAAGATTCTGCGATGGTTTTGATCATTTCGTTTCTTTTGAGCAGAAATTTTTTGAGATATCCTGTAAGAAAAACAGCATTAAATAATTTTCCAATGATGCCGAGCGGAGATTCAAATTCAAAAATATCTGTCATCAGCGTTTTCCCGTTTACAGTTTTAAAAATATGACGGTGTTTCATAGATTTGAAGGCTCCTTTCTGCATCACATCAATGAACTGAACGGGTTTTTGCATACTGATAGTTTTTGTTGTGAGATTTTGATACACTCCCAGGTGTTTTGCCCGCCAGGTTACGGTTTCGTTTTCTTCAATCAGTCCTGAGGCACGTCCTGCAATTGCTTTTTCATGAGATGTTGAGGTTGACTGCTGATGTAAGTCAATATTTCTTGCCAGATCAAAAACATAGTGAATGTCTGCTTTGATGACTGTGTTTAAATAGATTGTTGACATTTTCTAAAAGGTTTGCTTTTTGTTTAATTCTGGCAGCTTTTTGTCTATTCTTTCTGCAAGCTCTGGAAGCTTTATGGTAGGCACCGCAGGAAAAAGATGGTGTTCCATATGATAAAACATACTGAAACTCAATTTATTTTTCCAGAATCCGCGCTGTGTTCTTGCGATATCAGGATGCTCGTGGGTATCGTGATGAACAGTCCACACTGCAAAAAATGCCATTAGAAATTCGCCTAAAACCATTATCAGTATGTGATACATCAGGAAATAAATGTGAAAATAAAACACTACTGCTATAAGAATGGTCATAGACGCCAGCTCTAACATCATATTCCTCCGATAGGTTTCATTTGCTTTTTTAAAAGTGATCCAATGAATCAGAAACATATGTTTGGGCCCATACAGAATGGCTTGATACCATTTCATAGAAGCTGATTTACCTTCATAATCTTCTTCTGAGAGGCAAAATTTATGATGTCTCAGGTGATTGAATTTTACGGCGTGAATAGAGGCCATCATGGTAAGACTATTAAGATATAAAGACAACCATGTCAACCTTTTTCCGGTTCCTAATGAATTGTGAAAGCCATTATGTACCTGTCTCAATGCAGTGAGGAAATAAAAACCTGAGAACGGCAATGCTAATCCATAATATCCTTTATACGCTAAAAACAGAGAAATAAAAAGCCATGGCAGACTGATGTTATTTTCAATCAGTATTTCCTTTAGAGAAAGTTTTTTTAGGTCTTTCCACTCTATGGCTCTGATAATTTCAAGATGATTCATGTTTTTAATTTTTTAAATGGTTGTCAGAATGATAATAGCCAGCGCTGTTATTCTAAATAATATCCATGAAATGGTGGGAAGAAAATTCAGTTTTAGTATTCTGCATCTTCTTATATGTTCCAGAAACATAATCAAAACTACAATTCCGAAGTATACCATATAAAAAACAGGCGTAAAATTGGTCATCAAAACAGGAATTAAAAGCAAAGTTCCGATCAAAGAAACGGTCATCATGTTTCCTAAATAATCCCAGATCTTGTCTTTGACATAAGTTTTTAAAAAGATGGTCTGCCAAAGGATCTGGCCGAGACAAACTGCAAATTCTCTCAGGAAATTTTCCCCCAAATTCAAGTTCAGTTTTCCAGAAAATTCACTTAAAGTATATGCTGAAAAAATAACCACAAAGCTGATGTATGCTATTCTGTATTTCAGGTTAAAATCCGGTATACAGGATTGTTCTGTATAGTCTTTTTTTGAAGGAATAATTTGTTTCCGGTTATAAGAAACGAAGGAATACAGCTTTTTGAAAAACCAATACAAAGGTTTTATTCTTGCAACTTTCGCCAACAATGGAAAAGAGTTTCCAATGATGAGAAGCAAACTGTCTAATCCATATACAACTTCACTTTTACTGTGATCTACCAGTGCAATTTCATTTTTCGCCCGGTTGAAATCTATCAGGTCTTTATTTTTTAATGATATTTCTGTAAATGCTTCTCTTCCATCTTCATCCAACATTCCGCATTTTGTAAAACCTTTGGAATACAGATTGCACATTGGGCATTCATTGTCGTAGATCAGTGTGTGGTTTTTGAGCGTTTTCATAATAATTATTTATAAGGTTCATAAGTGTTGTAACAATCGTACACATATGCCGCTGCCATTACTGGGCTATATAGAAGGGATGACATTAAAACATATCCAAAAAAGTCATTGATGTTTTTCTCTGTAAACAGCACTGTTACAATAATCCAAACCGGCACTATTACAATTCCATAGGCGATATATAGCACTGATTTTTTTGTTCCAAGAAATAGCTTGACCAGGAAACTTATCAATTGTGGAATCCCTACTATAAAATAAAACAGAACAAATCCTGACAAACCACCGAATAAAAAAGCCTGAGGTCCTATTATGATAAAGAACAACTGAATGTAGTAATCATATTTTACGAATGTTTTCATGGTCATTATTATTTAAAGTGATCCTTTTCTTCTGAAATAAATAATCAGGAATAAATGAATGATTAAATTTTTCATAATTATTATTAATTTAAAACTTTCAGTAATTTTTGAAAATTAATTTGAAATAAAAAAGGATTTTCATCCTCTTTTGTTTTATTTCAGCAGATTGGTAATCTTCCCTACCAGCCAGTGGTCATCGCTTTTTATCGCAAGATCCATAATATTATTAATCTTTCCGGTGACAGAACTGAAGTCATTCATCAGCTTGATAAATTCCTGAGCTTCTTCTGAATCTTTATCTTCAATATTTTTTAATTCTTCAAGAAAGGAAATTACAGGTTCAATTTCTCTTTTTCTGCGTTCTTTGGTAATTTGTTTGAATAGATACCAGACATCTTTTTCTGCCACGAAATATTCTTTACGGTCGCCTTTCACAAATTCTTTTTTCACGATTCCCCAATCTATCAGAGCACGAAGATTCATATTGGCATTTCCTCTTGAAATCTCCAGCTGCTCCATTACCTCATCGGTAGAAAGAGGTTTCCCACTTGCCAGAAGCAGTGCATGCACCTGTGCCATCGTACGGTTGATTCCCCAATTGGTAGCAAAGGTTCCCCAGGTCTGAATGTATTTTTCTTTTGCTTCTGAAAGTTGCATTTTGTTTCCGTTTTTAATTTCTGTAACAAATGTAATTATATTTTTTGAATTTTCAATAATTTTTGAAAATTAATTTTTAAAATAAAACAGACATCCCTGAGAATGCCTGTTTGGGGTTTATAAATTTAAAATTAAGGTTCTATTTCCGTAGTTATTCCCTGGTTCCAATGCTTAGCTTCCGGCATGTAATACAGATATACATTGCTCGATTTTCCGGTATAAGTTCCTGCAAATTCTACTTTAAGATCAAGATTAATGGTTTTCGTTTCCTCAGCATCGAAATGTTCCCAGTACAAAACCAAATAGTTGTCAAAAATTTCATAGTAAGAGACTTGTTTTTTATCAATAAGATCTTTCAATAATGTATTTTGAAGGGTAAGCCCTGCCGGAATGCCTATTTTTGCTATAGTCATTGGCAGCTGGCCGTTTATTTTGTTTTTAATGGTAACGGTCATTCTGTTGGTCTCTCCTACTTTTGATATTCCGGATTTCAGTTTTGTTTCCATAGTAACAGGAATATCCTTGCTTTCCGGTGCCAGAAGTGTATAGTACTGATATTCTAATTTATAAGGCAGTCCATTTTTGGTTGGATAATGAATATTGATCTTATTTTCTCCAGCTTTATACGCTGATGAAAGACTGATATTAGGATAAGTATTTGCTTTGTTGATTGTGATAACCGGTCTTTCGGTTCCATACAATTTTTCATTTTTAGAGAAAAAAGCAGACAATGCCTGTACTGCCAGTGTTGTGGCCTGTGTAGAGCCAAAACCATAATATCCACTGAGACTAATAAGCTGATCAGCAGCTTCCGTGATTTTCAACTGATTCAGTTTCTCATCTTTCTGAAGTGCCATAATATACAACGAAAGAGTTTCTGCATCTGCAGACGTTCCCCACGATCCTGTAAAAGTGATGTTGGATTTTATATTTTTCGTTTCATACTGCTTGTCCAATATTTTCATCAGATCATCATATTCCTTTTGTTTTCCTAATTGAGCCGCAGCATTGGCAAGCAAAGCCAGCTGATAAGAGTCTTTTGTAGCTAAAGCTCTTTTCATCATTACTGTAAAAGAATCTTCTATTTCATTTTTAAAACCTAGCTGAGATAAAGCATATACTACATACATATTTCTTGACCAGGAATATTCGGAGAAATCCTTTTTTGATTCATAGGGTCTTCTTACTTCAAATAATCCGTTTGCATTTTTCTTAGACAAAATGAATGAGGAAAGTCCCTGAATAATCTTAGCATCTGGGTTTACATACTTTTTTAAATCCGTAAATTCCAATAACGCAAATGCAGAAAGTGCCACATCTGATTCTTCGCTGCTGAAATATCCGAAACCTCCGTCTCTATTTTTATAGCTCAACATTTTCTGAAATCCTTTTTTCAGGTTCTTAACCACCAGCTTCTCAGTTGTTGTATCTATTTTTTTACCTGACTTTAAATAATCCAGAATAAAAATGTTCGGATACACCGTTGAGGAAAGCTGTTCAAAACATCCGTAAGGCTCTCTTTTCAACTGCTCCAGATCTTCAAAAAGCTTCAAAGCTGTATTTTCAAATACATGATATGATGAATACAGACTTCCATTAATGTATTCCGGAATAGTGATTTTGATATCCTCTGTTTTATTATTAATGATGGAAAACTTATGCGGGAAACCTTTTTCTTCTACTTTAAACGGAAGAAGCATGGTTTCCCTGAAATCTCCGGATCTTATTGTAAACTGAATGTTGGAATCTACAATCTCATCTGTTTGTATTTTGACAAATAATCTTCCGGATTCCAATGGCTTCAGGGTAATCAAGCTGTCAGAATGGATCAGTTTTACATGATTGGGAACAATAACATCCATGATCATTTTACGGGTTTCAGGTGAATTATTTTTAATCACCACAGGAATCATCATCTGGTCCGTTCTTGTCAGATATTGTGGAATTTTAGCATCTATTGAGATAAGGCTCTGTGCAGCATAGGTAGTTTCATCATTTCCTAAAAGTCCTGATGCAGCAATACCTTCTGTTATAATTCTAAAAGTGGAATTGGCATCAGAATTATAAAACTCCACTTTTGCTTTCCCGTTTTTATCAGTTTCTACTACAGGATTCCAGAAAAGTGCTTCTCTGTAATCGAAACGGTAGGATGTATTGGTAGTTTTATATTCCGGATAGGCAAATTCTCTTGATGCAGCGTAAGATACAAGTCTTCCTTGTGGTAGTGCTTCAACAGCAATATAAGATTTCGGGGTAATATCAAAACTGATTTTTGAGCTGCTATTCTTATATGAATTAATAATCACAACTCCGTTTGCAGCCCTGCTTCCATACATAGCGGTAGCGGCAGCATCTTGGAGAACAGTGATACTATTGATATCATTGGGGTTTATAGTGGTATTGAAGTTTTCTACCGGAGTACCATCAACGATGAATAATGGATTTTTATTGGTAATGGATGCCGTTCCCCTTATTCTTATCTCTGCACTGGCTGCAGACTGTCCTGCCGGTGTAATTACTAATCCGGCAACTTTTCCGCTTAGTAATGAAGTTACATTGGGATTCTGAATTTCCATCGAAGACATTATCGTTGCAGAAGTAATCGCGGTTTTATCTCTTTTCGAATTGTATCCTAAAACAATAACTTCTTCGATCTTTTTATCCCGAATAGTATCAGATTTTGAAAAACCGGGTTTACTCAATGTTTGGATATTATTTCTGTTTTCTATCTTTATAGTTTCTTTTCTTTCCGCTTCTTTTACAATTTCTTCTACATCAATATTGGAGAGCTTCTGCTCCACTAAAGGGTTGATGTCCAAACTATAAGACAATATCCTAATTTTCAATGTATGTTTAGGCTGAGAAGATCTGGCTATAATTTTATATGAATTATCTGCATTCAGATCTGAAAAATAAAAACGTCCATTTTCCGCAGCGGTTTGTTTAAGAATTTTTTTATTATCTGTATCTAAAAGGAAAACATCTGCTTTCACCGGTTTTTTGTTTTCATCTTCCACCACTCCGTAAATTGTATTTTTCTTTTCGGGAAGATACTTGTACTTATTGGTTTGAATGATTTCCGGGATAAGCTCAAAATACCTGTAACCGTTCGTCAGCATAACAAGATCTAAGCTTTTATCGGCTTTTTCTTCTTTTTTATCGAAATAAAACTGTGGCTTTTCAATTTTCCCTTTCAACTCGGAGTCCATCAGAAGCCAGGAAATGATGTGATTCTGCTTGTCATCAGCGTATGTCCATAGTTTATCATCCACTACACTCAATCCAAGGTTAGCAGGAATAGGTCTGTTATTTTCATCAGCAGTTTCAATATCTAAAATTACTTTTTCCCGCGGCAGGTAATGTTGTTTTACAGGTTTAACCTTTATCTTCAACTTGTTTTCTTTATTGGTAAAAACAACACGTTCTGCAAGAGGAATATTGTTTTCCAGAGCGGTAAATCTGCAGATTCCTATCGGGAAGTCTTTTTCATCAATTTCCAATGAGTTATTTCCTTTTTTTAACAGAAGATCTTTGGTAAACAATTCTTTCCCGCGGAAATTTCCCTTCAGGGTAATCTTTTTTTCCTGAGTTGAAACGATGGTGAAAATTATTATTTTGTTTTCATTCCGGATATTAAAAACCAATCCTTCATCTTTTGCAACAGGGAAATTAAAAGTCTGGGTACTATTTTCCGGCTTTACCACTTTTGCATAATAGGTTTGTCCTTTTTCCGGGATAAAACGGAAGCTTCCCATCCCGAAATTGTAGGCTGAAATTTCTTTTAATTTTTTATGATTCTGATTGTAAACAGCAAGAACAGCGTCTACAGGTCTTTCAAATTCATCGAGAATTTTAAAGGCAATATTTTGTTCTACTCCATTGATAAAAGAGCCTCCTTCAGGCAAAAATTTCACATCCAGATTATTCAGAACAATTGGGATATTTCTTGAAATAGATTCTGTAAATCCATCAAAATTCACTTTAATATTCAAAAGTCCATCAGAGGATTTCAACACTTCCGGGAGCTTAAATGTCAATTGATTTTTACCTTCTTTATCAGTAATAATTTTCCCTTCTGAAACAGTTTCTCCGTTGGCCATTACCGTATAATCTGCTTCATAAAAGGGAATCGGAAGGTTACTCAGACTTCTCATTGAAAAGTCGGCTGTCACCTCATCTCCCGGGCCGTATCCTTTTTTAGGAAAATCCAGCTTCATTAAAATTCTTGGGGAGACTATTTTCTGGAGGGTAATCTCTTTCTCAAAGGTATTTTTCCCTGCTTCATTCTGCATCCAGTTGGTAAAGGCTCTGATCTTATAAATTCCGCCTTTCATATCTTCATCAAAATAGAAATAACCCTGGGCGTATCCATTGGTAATTTCATATTTCAGTTTTTTCAAAACGCTTCCTGCAGGATCAATAATTTCAAAATTAACGATTCTGCTGCCTTCTGCCGGAAGGTTATTTTTTCCTTTTACAACATATATTTTAAAATACATTCCCTCACCAGGTTTATAAAAAACATGATTGGTCTGAACGTAGGTCTTTTCTTTTTCAAAGTCCTGAAATGGCTGCTGTGCTTTTAGGAAAACCGTTGACAATATTAAGCTCAGCAAGATGATATAAGGTGATATAAACTTGAAATTCATGGGTTAAAATTTAAATGAAACAATACATCCAAATGTTTTAAAAGATGGAAGGTTGAAAAAATCAAGTCCTCTTCCGTTATCCATATCATAAAAATTCTGATTGGGATCTGCTCCTTTACTGGCCTGCCAAAGCATTAGATTATTCACATAAAAAGTAAGCTTAAGATTCTGCTTTCCATAGTTGATTGGAAAATTGGAAGACAGTGAAATATTGCTGATTCTTATATAATCTGCCTTTTGAATATAGTTTTCCGCCACTCCCAGATAGCCATATCTTGTCCATCGGTTTTCCAGAACATTCATGTTGGCATCATAGAAATCTACAGGAATCTGGTTTACTGTTCCATTTGCCTGCACGCCCTGGAAAATATAGTTTTTGATATTTCTGTCTTCTCCTGAGTCTGAAGAACGGCCGTAATAATCAAGAACTGCCTGTGTTCCGTTCCAGAGCTGTCCGCCTTTTTTCCATTCCCAATTGATATCTAAGGAAAAGTTTTTATAAGCAAAACTATGAGTAAACTTCATCACGAAATCTGGTGTAGGGTCTGCGATAATTTTCATTCCTTCTGCTTTTTTGGGGAATCCAAACTCATCAATGATCAACTGACCGTCAGCATTTCTTTCAAAATAGCTCCCCATAACAGCTCCCAAAACCTGTCCTTCAGTAAGGGTTTTATAAATGTCTTTAAATCCTGATACAGCTATATTCTGATAGCCGGGAGCTATCCTGTCTACAATATCTTTATATTTGAAAAATGATACTTTCTGGATACTGTAAAAGTCATACCCAAGGCGCAAACGATCATAGGCAAAATTGAGTTCATATCCACTGTATGTATGATCTGCTATATTCTTTAATTTCAGCTGGCTATTTTCAAAAACAGGAAATATATCATCTGTATTTTTTCTGTTAAAATATTCTCCTTCCAAACTTACATTATAACCAAGGTTAAGCCTAGCTCCAGCTTTCCATTCTTTTGTATTGATATTGGATAAACCTCTGAAGCTTTCCACTTCCTGTACAGGGAAATATTGATTATAGTTTTGTGCATTCAATAAAGTTATGGCATAAGAAGCGTATGATCTTGTAATTTCCGGCTCGGAGCTCAACTGTGTGTAACTTCCCAATAACTTAAAATTGTAATTATACCAATTGAAAATGTTATTGAATTTTACATAAAAATTAGCTTTGGGAAGCCAATAGTTATTATTAAGGGATGTATCAGATATATAAAATGAATTTCCGAGATTAAAACCAGCTTCAAAATCATAATCACGGATATCCATATTATAATTAAAAATATGATCCTGTGAAGTTCTCTGATAGAGGTATTTCTGATGGGTCAAACTATTATAAACATCAGACTTTCTATCGTTTAAGATAAAATTCAGACTGAATGTATTTTTAAAATCATAGTTCCCTAATACATACGAGCCCAATATATTGGAATGATATAAGCTGTTATTTTGAATCCTTTCATTCAATATTCCATTGCTGAAACCGTAAACAGAAGGTTTATACTGATCCCGGTTCCAGATATTGTTACTTTCATAGGACTGACTGATATTCAGTTTAAAATTATCCCAGTTTTTTCCGGCATTAACACTGAACTGCCTTTCACGATTCTGATACCGGTATTTACCATCCTGTTCAAAAAGGAATGAAGGATTGTCTGCATCTTTACTGTAACTTCTCTGTGAACCATTATTCAGAAGGATATTTTGTTCATTTGAAAAAGAAACGGGTGTTAACAATGAATTCTGATAGGCTCTGCTGAACAATCCTATTCTATTGGTATTGGTAGCTTTCTCTTCTTCATAATTAAAGGCAAGATTAATTGAATATCCATTAAGTTCTGTATTGAGCTTTGCTTTAAAAGTGTTAGCAATATCAAACTGATCTGTAAAGTACATCTGATTTTTCTGCTGGCCAAGGTTCACTGACAGCCGGATTTTCTCATTGTTACCTTCTTTTATAAAAGCATTTACATTCAGCTGGTTATTGTATCCTACCGTTGTTTTAAAAAGGCTGTTATTATATTTTCGGGCACGCTGAAGTCCATCAACCCATGGAATCAGTCTTCCGTTCTGGTCATATTCATAAGCCAGTCCATCAAATCCCAGGGTAGAAATATCCGGTCCAAAACTGAACATTTCATTGGTTTCCGGTCCCTTCCATACAAGACGTCCATTTTCTGATCTTCCCTGTACATATTGGCTTTGAGTTCCCGGAATCGCATTCCTGTTTTTAATATCCAATGATGTGGTAAAGCTTCCATTAAAAAGTAATGTTTTCTGATTGAGTCTTTTTAAGGTATAAATACTGTCATTCTTTTGTTTTAACTGTCTTATTTCACCAAAATAGGAATGTGATCTTTTACTTAAACGGGTCTTCGTTTTTTCAATACTGAAATCATCTCTGGTTTCAAAAGAAACCAGGCTGTCATATGTTTTACTGTAAATATTTTCTACATTTTTATTGTCTGTCTGATTTTCCAGAATAGTTTTTAATTCCTTAAGCTCATAGGTAGAAATAACATGAGTATTTTTGCCCTGATTCCATACAAGAGTATCATAGGGTTTGGCAGCAATAATGGCAAATCCTTTCTCATCAGTCAGTTCATAGATACCGCTGTTTTTATTATAAACCTTTAAAAAGTTTTGTTCTTTATTTTTAGTCGTTAAAAATCTTCCAGAGTAATAGAGTTGTGAATTTTGTGCCTGTAGTACAGTAATGGTAAATGGCAATAGCAGCAGATAATTCTTTTTCATCGGTTATTTAGTATGTTTAAAAATATAAAAAAAGAAATTTCCGCGGAAATTTCTTTTTTCATGAATTACTTTTGAATTGTTTTATAGCTCTCTATCAGCCTTATAAATTCTGAACGATAGCCTTCTTCATCCTTACTTTTGTCTTGTTTGGCCAGATTCTCAATATCGGTAAGGTCTTTTTTTGTAATCAGTTCGGAATTTCTTAGTACCAAACCGAACCATGCTACTGAAGAGGCAAATTTAAAATCTGAGCTTGTTGAAGATATCCTGCTGTCACCGTTTTTAACAATCTTACTTATCTCACGGCTGGTATCTCCATCAGGTTTTTTATATCGGAATTTCACAGTTGCCATTTCATCACCAAACTTCTTTGTATCTGAAGTTGCAGAATATTTTAATTTTGTCTCTTTTGGGATAAATTCTGATTCTACATTTGCCGGAATTATCTCATATAAAGCAGTTACTGTATGTCCGCTTCCTAATTCTCCTGCATCAATCTTATCGTTTACAAAGTCTTCATTTCTCAATTTTCTGTTTTCATAACCAATCAGGCGGTATGATTTTACATATTTAGGATTAAATTCAATCTGGATCTTTACGTCTTTAGCGATGGTGTACATACTTCCAGCAAATTCTCTACCCAGAAATTTATTAGCTTCCTGCATATTATCAATATAGGCATAATTTCCATTTCCTTTATCTGCAAGGATTTCCATTTTGTTATCTTTATAATTGCCCATTCCATAGCCAAGACAGGTAAGGAAAATTCCGGTTTTTCTTTTTTCTGTGATCAACGCTTCAATATCTGTTGTTGAAGAGGCACCCACATTAAAATCACCGTCTGTTGCCAAAACTATTCTGTTATTTCCACCTTTTATAAAGTTTTCCTTTGCTAGTTTATAGGCCAATTCAATTCCTGCCCCTCCTGCTGTACTTCCTCCTGCCTGGAGCTTATCTAATGCCTGAATTATTTTTTCTTTTTCACCTGCTGATGTTGGGGGCAGTACCATTCCTGCATTACCCGCATATACTACAATCCCAACCCTATCTTTAGGTCTGAGTTGGTTCAGCAAAACTTTAAGAGAAGACTTCAGCAATGGCAGTTTATTTTCTTCATTCATTGAACCTGAAACATCAATAAGAAAAACAATATTGGATGCAGGCAGACGATCCATCGGAATGTTTTTCCCCTGAAGTCCTATTTTAAGCAGTTTATGTTTGGGATTCCATGGAGATTCACTGTATTCAGTATTAATTGAAAAAGGATCATCATTTGCAGGTTGGGGATAATCATATTTAAAATAATTAATCATCTCCTCTACCCTCACTGAATTTTTATCAACTGTAGTTCCATAATTAATCATTCTTCTGACATTGGAATAGGAAGTATTGTCTACATCAATAGAGAATGTAGAAACAGGTTGATTACGGGTTAATTCAAATGCATTTTCAACTAACGCTGTATATTCTTCATTATCATAATCAATATTCTTATCAGTTTTTTTTATAGTTTTTTTAACATTTTTTCTGTTTCCAACCTGATGGTCATAAACCCTTCCTGATTCATGGAATACAGCTGATCTTGTGCTTGATACCTCCATTGCTACAAGTGTCTTCGCCTTTGGACAGCCATTATATTCCGGCATTCCCGGAACCGTAGGGCAGGCATCATCTTTATCCAAAATACCATCTCCATCTGTGTCCGGCCATGGGCAGCCATTATTTTCAGGAGGTCCTGCTACGGTAGGACATGCATCATCTTTATCAATGACACCATCCCCATCCGACTCTACCCACGGACAGCCTTCATTTTCTACCGGACCCGCAATATCAGGACATTTATCTAATTTATTAGGAATCCCATCCTGATCTTTATCTTTTCTGATACTGTAAGTCTTTGTTTCGTTGGTCTTTTCAGTATTTTTTTGAGTTTTACAGCTTGTCAATGCAGCAAGCCCTAGCATGGTTATTACAATTTTTCTCATCTTTTAAAATTTCGACAGGAAATTATTAAAATAAATTCAATTCTGTTAATAATTGTTAAATAAAACTGATCCTTTAAATTTCATTTTTAAAAGACACTTAATTTTTAATGATCTTAAACGTTTCCCACAGATCATTGGTATGAATACGCACCAGATAAATCCCTTGAGGATAAGGAGTTAAATCAATTGTATTTTTACCTTCGGGCAATTTTTCTTTTCTCATAATAATTTTTCCGGCGAGATCATAAACAAACAGTTCTTCAATTGATTTTTTTGTTTTTATCTGCATCAAACCTTTTGTTGGGTTGGGGAATATTACAGTCTTACTATCAATCTGACTGTCAATTTCTTTCTCCATTTTTTTATTGATATGATCATTTGAAATACCTGTACTGCATTCCGGTAAAACTGCTCTTTGAAGGATTAATCTTAATAATAAATCATTCAGTTTTTCAACTTCATAAGAATCTATGGTAGGTTTGATATGGCTGTTTCCTATCCCACTGTCATCCGTAAGGAATGTATATGTTCCGTTTGTGAGTAAAGCAAATGTCCGCATCAGATATTCTGTTTGTTTATCTGTATCACTGGCGGCCAGTGGAATAATTGTAATCCCTTTCCTTGCTGCAGTCTTTATTTTACCATAAAGTTCCTTTACATTCTGTTCTGAATGGTGTGGTGGTGCATCCAGAATTAAAAACATTATTTTGGTTGAATTTTCATTGCTCCATTTCAGCTCGTCAACAGAAACTTTCAGTGCTTCTACAACAGCTTCTGGTGTATCTCCGCCACCACCGGCCTTTTGTTTTTTAATAAATCCAACAAGATCCTCTGCTTTATCCGAAAAATCAAATTTCCGGGTCACATATTCATCTTCCTGGTCTCTGTAAAAAACAGATCCATATCTTACAGTTGTATTTTTAAGATTTCCTTCGATCTTTTTCAATACATCTAAAAGTTCAGACTGAAGATAAGAAATCTCATCCCCCATAGAACCTGTAGCATCCACTACAAAAGCAAGATCCAATACACGTTTTTGCAGACATGGCTTATCCAGAATAATCAGATTCTGTCCATTTTTAAACGTCCTGATATTGTTGCTGATTATCTGCCCTGAACCATCAGATAAATAATATTTCTCTGAATCTGAGTTTTCATCTGTCATTGGTGAAATCCATAGTTCTGTGTTGCCCAAATTATCTGATACAGCCTCCCAAATAATGTTTTTCTTATCATCCAATAGTTTTACTTTTTCACCTATTACCGGCCTTCTGTCTCTATTGACCAGCTGAACTGAAACTCTTTTATCAGGGAAAAATTTCCATGTATTTTTATATTGATCTAAAATAGGAACTGCAATATCTTTCCAATAATCCCACTTAGAAAAATCATTTACTTCTCCAGCTGTCAGCTGCCCTGCTTTTGGAAGTACTTTTTTGGGTTCTTCAGGTTCTTTTAATATTTTCTCCACACTTTCTGAGGAAACCTTTTTGAGTTTTTCTATTTCTGCTTTAGATAGCCCTTTTGTCGTGATTACAACAACTCCGTTATTAGCTTTGCTTCCATACAGGGCAGTAGCTTCAAGCCCTTTCAGGACTTTTAATTCCTTTATTTTTTTAGGATCCAGGGTATTCAGAATTTCAGACTCCCGACCTATTACAACTCCATCAACAATATATAAAGGGTTCGTAGAGCGGCCGTCTATACTTTTTGCTCCTCTGATTAATATTTCATCACGTTTTTTAATTCCTGTGGTTATTTCTAGCCCTGCAACCCTCCCTTCCAATGAAGATACTGCAACCGGAGAATGTAGGGGAGCTTTATCTGCGGAAGCAATCATAACTGTTGAAGATGCAGCAACGGATTTATAACTCTTTTTAATCCCTAATGCAGTAACTACAACTTCATCAATACTTTGTGTTTTTAAAGTATCATTATATATTTTCGGTAAAGAGGAAACTATTCTATCAGGAGCTTCTACTGGTGGTAAACTACAAGTAGGATGAGGTTGATATGGGGTTATAACTACAAGTGGCGGAGATTGATGTGCTAAAGGAAGAGGTACAGGCAATTCTTCTTTTCTGATATTATTCTTTATTGTACTGTCTATTTTTGCAATATCTGTTTTATTAATTGGACCTCTTAAAGTTGTATTCTCTGCTATTACTGGCTTTAAAGGTTCTGCAACCTCTTTTTTATTCATAAAGTAAAAAGCTCCCAAACCAATCACCAGACTTGCAGCAATACCATATGGCAGCCAAATTGGAATGGCTCTCTTTTTTTCTTCTTTTTTATCTAATTTCTCTTCAATCTTACCCCACACTTTCTCAAAACCAGGAAAAACAGTTGGCTCTTCTGAAAGCTTGGAAGCTTCATTGAATTGTTGGTCTATATGATTATTTTCCATTGTTGTAAAAGTTTAAATGTTTTGATTCACTAAAAGTTCCTGCAGCTTTTTCCTTGCAAAATTGAGCTGGGATTTTGATGTTCCCTCACTAATGGAAAGCATGGTTGCTATTTCTTTATGAGGATATCCTTCAATAGCAAAAAGATTAAAGATGGCTCTGCAGCCTTCAGGGAGAAAATTCAGTAAACTCAGAATATCCTTTTCCAAGGAAAGGTTTTCTGTAGTTCCTTCAGAGTGATCAATAAAGTTCTCTTCTAGAGAAATAAACAATCCTTTATTGGATCTTAATTTCTGCAAACATTCGTTCACCGCAATTTTTCTTGCCCATGCTTCAAAAGTATCAACATTCTGAAGCTGGGTAATTTTCGTAAATATTTTGTAGAACGTATCGGCTAATACTTCTTCTATATCTTCGTCGTTTTTCAAATAGCGTCTGCAGACTGCATAAAGCCTACCCGCCATTTTCTCGTAAACTTTCCGCTGGGCATTGCGGTCGCTACGCTGGCATTCCAATAATAATTCTTGTTCCATAGTCAGGAGTTATACTATTATAGATGCAGAAACTTTTGAAAGGGTTGGAAGCATGATCAACTTTTTTGGATAAAATGGAGAAAAAATAAATTTAAAAGTCAGTTTTTAGTATTTTTTTTCATTTCAAATTTAACTTTTCCATCTGTAACAAATCTCTATTATCAACGACTTTTAATATAAATAATCTTTTTATAGTAATGAAAAATGCCAAAATTGCATCATTACTTTTTGTTTTGTCTGCAGGAAGTATGATGTTTGCCCAAGATGACTTAATCAACAAGTTAAAAAACAACCAATCACAAAATGCTAATTTTCAGTTCACAACGTTAAAAGACGTTGGTGCAACTTCTGTAAAGAATCAGGGTTCATCAGGAACTTGCTGGAGCTACTCAGGAAATTCTTTCCTTGAATCTGAAATGCAGAGAATGGGCAAAAAACCTGTAGATCTTGCTGAAATTTTTACAGCGAGAAACTCTTATCATGATAAAGCGAAATTATATGTATTAAATAATGGTGCTATCAGCTGGGGTGACGGAGGAGAACTTCATGACGTAATCAATATGTACAAGAAGTATGGAGCAGTTCCTCAGGATGTGTATACAGGATTAAAAGCAGGACAAACTACGAATAACTTCAAGGAAATGCAGGGGAAACTGAAGCCGGTTCTTGACAGCCTTGTTCAGGCTTCTTCAAAAGGAAAGCTTACGGATAACTGGATGGATTCTGTAGATACTATTCTTGATGAATATTTAGGAAAAGTACCTGCTAACTTCACATATGAAGGGAAAAACTACACTCCGAAAACATTTGCTAAAGAAGTAGTAGGAATTAATCCTGAAGATTATGTAGAATTATCTTCTTACAAAGATTATCCTTATTTTCAGAAATTTGTAGTTCCTATTCCTGATAACTGGAGCCATGATTCTGACTGGAATGTTCCGATGAAAGATCTTACAGCGATCATCGACAATGCAGTAGCCAAAGGATATTCTGTAGGTTGGGCAACTGATGTTTCTGAGCCTTATTTCTCTTATAAAAATGGTGTAGCTTATGTGCCGGACATGGAGCTTGATCAGATCACTGCAGAGAACAAGCAGACTTTGTTTACTGAGCCTAAAAAAGATAAAACAATCACTGAAGACATGCGTCAGAAAGCGCTTAACAATCTTTCTACAACGGATGACCACGGTATGCATATCGTAGGTTTGGCAAAAGACCAGACTGGTAAAGAGTATTATATGGTGAAAAATTCATGGGGAGTAACCAATGATTTTGCCGGATATCTTTATGTAACAAGACCTTATGTTGAATACAAATCAACAGCCATCCTTGTTCACAAAAATGCAATTCCGAAAAGCATCTTAAAACAATTGAAACCGACTAAGAATATTGGTTTATAGAATAAATCATTTCTGCCAGTTTAAAGGCAGTTTTAGATATTTAAATCTGTTAAAACCCGCTTCCGGAAATTCCGGAAGCGGGTTTGTTTTTAAAATATTTTTCTTTGAAAAAAAAATATTTCCCATTTTAGTGCAAAGTATTGTTTGATTTACAAAAAATATTATATTTGCATGAATCAACAAACTAATTAACATGAAAAATCTAAAGAAATTAACAAAATCGACATTAAAGAACATCATCGGAGGAAATGCACCACAGTGTGAAGGAGATACTGTTGCCTGCCGCCACAAAGCTGAAAATGGTGTTCCTGCCTACTGGTCATGCGAACCCGCTGCAACCGGATGCAGATTCTTATAAAATGGAATTCAAAGCTTTTAGAAATTGTTTATAAAAAGCAAATAAAAACCCGATTTCAGAATTTCTGAAATCGGGTTCTTTAATAAATAGGTGAAAATTAAATATAAAATAAAGTGAATTATGCTGATTTAATACCAGGCTGAATTGTCAATTCTGCTTCACAAGTGAATAAATTATGCTGTTAAAAAAATCGACCGCAAAGCGAATTCACTATTCCTGATTAATATTAAAATAAAACGCCCATACTTTCTGCTGAAAAATCTAAAAGAGCTTCTATATTTCCGTCTTTGATCTTCTGAACCCACTGATGATCCTGTAAAATAGCTCTTCCTACAGCAACAAGATCAAATTCTTCATTGTCAAGTCTTCTAATCAGTTCTGTAAGATCTGTTTTTTCTGTTCCCTGTCCTGCAAAAGCATTTAGAAAATCTCCGTTTAAGCCTACAGAACCTACGGTAATGGTTGGCTGTCCGGTAATTTTTTTAGCCCATCCTGCAAAATTTAAATCAGAACCTTCAAATTCCGGCTCCCAGAAACGACGTTGTGAACAGTGGAAAATATCTACGCCGGCTTCTTTTAATGGCAATAACCATTCTTCCATTTCATTGGGAGTGAATGCCAGTCTGGTTTTATAATCCTGCTGTTTCCATTGTGAAAGACGGATGATAATGGTAAAGTCCTCTCCTACTGCTGCTCTGATTGCTTTTACTACTTCTACAGCAAACCTGCTTCTTTCTTTTAGGGTTTTACCACCGTATTCGTCAGTTCTTGTATTCGTTACTTCCCAGAAAAACTGGTCAATAAGGTATCCGTGAGCTCCATGAATTTCGATACAGTCGAAACCAAGGTCTTTCGCAGATTTTGCAGATGCCGCAAACTGTGCAATGGTATCCTGAATATCTTCAATGGTCATCGTTGAAGCCTTTTCCATTGGAACTAAAGGATAGTCCTCAGACATCCTTGTATCTCCTACGTGCCAGATCTGAGGCCCCATTTTACCTCCGTTATGATGTACAGTATCAATGACATTTTTCCAGCCGTTTAAAGCTTCTGTACCATAGAAATCAGGAATATTCTGCATATTTTTTGATCCAGGTCTGTTGATCACAGTTCCCTCAGAAAGAATTAATCCTACTTCTGAAGCAGCTCTTCTTCCATAATAGTCTGCGATATTCTGAGTTGGAACTCCATTATCAGACTGTGCTCTGGTCATAGGAGCCATTACGATTCTATTTTTAAGCTGTAAATTTTTGTATTGAAACGGTTTAAATAATGATGATGTGCTCATATTTAAATTTATATTTTATAATTGTTACACAAAGTAACTAATAATAGTTCACTTTTGTATCTTTTATTAAAAAAATAGTGGTAACTTCGCAGTAACTTACATTAGTAACATCAAAGTAACGTATGAAACGCCAGTCTCATATGATATTTAAAATAAAAATCTCTCTATGAAAAAGAATGAATTAATGCAATACAGCTGTCCTCTGGGTAAAGCAATGGCCGCTTTGGGAAGCAAATGGAAGCCTATTATTGTTCTTGTTATTAAAGACAGGAAATTACGTTTCGGGGAACTGGCAGTACGCATTAATGTCATTTCCAGAAAGGTATTGACTGATCAGCTGAGGGAAATGGAAGCTGATGGACTGGTTATCCGTGAAGAGTTTAAGGAACTTCCTCCTCGGGTAGAATATTCTCTTACAGAAAAAGGATTGGCACTGTTGCCGATTCTATATTTACTGGAGGAATGGGAAGCGAAATATCAGGTGAAAGGACAGCATGAAGATAAAGACTGTGCTTTTTTGAATGAGGAAGTAAAAAATAAAAAGGCTGTCAATGTTTGATAGCTTTTTTTGTTTTAAAATAAATTATAAAGTTACTTTCAAAAAGGTAAGTGTATAACCAAAAAGTAAGTATATAGGTTCTGAAGTGTTTCTGATTCAAATTTGCATAAAAATTTTCATTATGAATTACAAAGAAATTGCAAAAGAAACTATTGGAAATCTGTATAAAGCCCATACCAGCATCCGAAAATCCGGGATTGATGAAAAATTAATTGCACTGGCTGAACTTCGGGTTTCTCAAATTAACGGATGTGCTTATTGTTGCAGCTACCACGCTAAAGAACTGTCCGATTTGGGCTTTGAACAGGATACCATTAACAGGCTTCCGGGCTGGAAACACACCAATGTCTTCGATGATCAGCAAAAGCTTGTTTTAGAATGGGCTGAAGCTGTGGTTTACGGCAAAGATGATTGGAAAAATATTAAAGCAAAACTAATAAAGCATTTTACCAAAAGAGAAATTGTGGAGCTTACTGCAAGCATTACCTTGATGAATACGTTGAATAAATTGAGGATTACTTTAGCGGAAGGAGACTAATCAACAAAAGAGGTGTAATATGTATTTGTTTTTATTTGTGAATTGATAATTTATTAAGTTTTATTCGAGCGCTTTCATGATAATCACCATTCAGGTAATATATAAATCCGTTATCTATCACAGCTTTTGAGCCTGCTTTAGGAATTGAATCTTTGTATTTAAAATAAAGGGTATCATTCTTTAAATCATAACTTCCAGTATATACATCTTTATCCCGCATCATTCCCTGAGAAATAAATTCGAAGCTTTTATCATCATACATTTTCAAATAAACCCAGCCTAAAGGAGCTTCTCTGTCTGCCAGCAAAACTTCTTTTTTATCCTCTTTTTTACAACTTATAACTATTAATGTCAAATATAAGAGTCTAATTTTCATGGTTTATCATTGAATGATTCAGGCAAATATAAATTAAAAACCGCTCCCAAAAGGAAGCGGTTTCAAAATTTATCTAAAATCCTGATTAGAATATCGCTGGATATTTCTGGGGATTTGTTTCATTAAACATTGCGTAGATTTTTTCTACCATATCGTCTGTAGAAGGCTTACTGAAGTAGTCGCCATCACTTGCATAGGCAGGTCTGTGATCATTTGCAGAAATTGTCAACGGATCTGAATCCAGATATCTGAATGCTTTCTGTTTTTCAAGAATCTGCTGTAAAATAAATCCTGTAGTTCCACCTTCCACGTCTTCATCAATCACTACTAATCTGTTTGTTTTCTTAACACTTTCAGCAATTTCATGAGATAAATCGAAAGGAATCAATGACTGAATGTCAATTACTTCTGCAGAAATTCCCAATTTTTCCAATTCATTGGCTGCTTCCGTTACAATTCTCCATGTAGAACCGTAAGTAACCAAAGTAACGTCTTTTCCTTCTTTAGTTACCTCAATTTTCCCTACAGGAACAGTGAATTCACCCAAATTATCCGGTTGTTTTTCTTTTAATCTGTATCCGTTCAGACATTCTACAATGATCGCAGGTTCGTCAGCCTGAAGCATTGTATTGTAGAATCCTGCTGCTTTCGTAAGGTTTCTAGGCACCAATACTAAAATACCTTTTGAAAGGTTAAGAATACCCGCCATTGGAGAACCTGAATGCCAGATTCCTTCTAATCTGTGACCTCTTGTTCTGATGATCAATGGTGCTTTCTGACCTCCTTTAGTTCTGTAATGTACTGTTGCCAGATCATCACTCATTCCCTGTAAACAGTATAGAACATAGTCTAAGTACTGGATTTCAGCGATTGGTCTTAAACCTCTCATGGCCATACCAATACCCTGTCCAAGAATGGTTGCTTCACGAATTCCTGTATCAGCGATACGTAAAGCACCATATTTTTCCTGCATTCCTTCCAATCCCTGGTTTACGTCCCCGATGTTTCCGGTATCTTCACCAAAGATTAAGGTTTCAGGATATTTTTCAAAAATTTTGTCAAAGTTATTTCTGATCACTACTCTTCCATCTACATCTTCAGAGTTATCAGAATATACCGGCTTGATCTCCTGGATGTTTTCAGACTTCCACTCCGACTGAGAGTATAAGTGAGAAGAATAGTTGTCTTTTTCAACAGCAGCAACTTCATTATATTTCTGCATCAGCTGAGTTCTTTCTGCAGAGTTTGTACCTCTTGTTGCCAACAAAGCTTTTCTTACTAAATGGAAAACGTCCTTTTTAGCTTTTGAAACCAGTTTATTGAATTGAGAAATGTATGTTTCAACTTCAGCATTCTGATCTTTAAGGCTTTCAACTAAAGGTAAAATAGACTGAATAAGTTCAGAAATTGCTTTCTGATAGTTTTCCCAAGCGGTTTTTTGTCCTGCTTTTGCGATCTTTTTTGCTTCATCATCAATTGCTTCCAACTCTTCAGTAGTCGCAATTACTTCTTCTTTTCCTTCAATTTCGATAGAATAGTTCAGAATCCACTCTTTGAATTTCACTAATCCGTCAAACTCAGCTTCCCAAGCCAGACGTTCTTCATTTTTATATCTTTCATGAGATCCGGATGTAGAGTGTCCCTGAGGCTGAGTAACATCAATTACATGAACCACTACCGGTACACTTTCTGTTCTTGCAAAATGTTCTGCCTTAGCATATGCATCCAATAATGCAGGATAATCCCAAGCTTTTACCTGAATGATTTCACATCCCTGGTTCTCTCCTTCTTTTCTCTGGAAACCGCTTAACATCTCACTGATGTCAGCTTTTGCTCTTTGATTTTTAGTAGGAACTGAAATTCCGTACCCATCATCCCAGATAGAAACAATCATAGGAACCTGAAGTGCACATGCCGCATTCAGCGTTTCCCAGAAATGACCTTCTGCTGTAGAAGCATCTCCAATTGTCCCGAAAGCTATTTCGTTTCCTTCTCTTGAGAATTTTTCTGAACCTTCAAATTTTACACTTTTATAAATAGTAGACGCCTGAGCCAATCCCAATAATCTTGGCATCTGGCCGGCAGTAGGAGAAATATCAGAAGAGATATTTTTCTGAGCTGTCAAATCTTTCCAGCTTCCGTCTTCATTTAAACTTCTTGTTGCGAAATGCCCGTTCATCTGTCTTCCAGCTGAAGCAGGCTCTCTTTCCACGCTTGTATCTGCATACATCTGTGCAAAGAAACTTTCTACTGTTAAGGCATCTATTGCCAATGCAAAAGTCTGATCCCTGTAATATCCTGAACGGAAGTCTCCATTTCTGAAAACTTTCGCCATTGCAAGCTGAGGAAGTTCTTTTCCATCCCCAAAAATTCCGAATTTAGCTTTTCCTGTGAGTACTTCTCTTCTTCCGAGATAAGACATTTCACGAGAGATCCTTCCTAACTTATAGTCTCCAAGTATCTGATTTTTAAAATCTTGGAAGGATATTTGCTGTGTTTCAATATAGGTTGTTTGCATAGCTAAGTAAAAAAGTTTTTTATCTTCAAGTATTTTGCTAATATACACTTTTTAAATTAATTTTAATTTTTAATAATCTTTTTTAAAAATTTGATAATAAAAAAAATTGTGCTTTATTTTGAAAAAATTTGTAAAAGATGGAAAAAAAGTCACCTCACATTTTGAATGCATCCAGCAATCTTTTAGGATTTTCATTGATCATTATTACCTCACTGAAAATCTCTAAGATCAGTCAGAGTACGTATTTGGACGAATTTGCAGGATTTGCAGGTATCCTTTTTGCTTGCAGCTGCTTCTTTTCATTTCTGGCTATCAGAACAAAAGCTGAAAAGCGGGAATACTCCTTTGAGAGCATTGCGGATTATTTATTTTTAATTGCTTTATTTTGTATAGTTCTGGCTGTTATTATTGTAACAGTAAAAATAATCTGATTCCAAAAACACACACTCAATTATCATTATCCAATCAAAAAGCATAGATATTTATCGATAAACGATCATTTACATCATTCTGGTATATTATTTGAAATTAATTTTAATAATTATTTTTAAAAACACTAGAAGATGACAAAAAAATTACTTACCGTAGTTAAGGTCTTCGCCTTTTCTACACTTTACTTCGCACAGGTAGGAATAAATACCTCGAATCCTCAAACGACCCTTCATATTGATGGAGCCAAAGACAATCCAACATCAGGAGTTCCTTCAGTAGTACAGCAAACTAATGATTTCGCAGTGACTAATACAGCTCAAGTAGGTATAGGAACTATTACTCCAACAGAAAAACTGGATGTAAGTTCAGGAAATGTACGTGTCCGAAATATTAATTCCAATATTGGAGTTGGCGGAACAGACAGAGTAGTGGTTGCAGATGCCAATGGTGTTCTGAAAACTATAGACTTTACAGCCTATTCATTATTCCATGCTCGTTTGGCTGCTGATCAGAATATCGGTAGTGCAGCTTCAATTGTGACATTAATGTTTGCCAGCCCAGTTGCTACTTCACCATTTTATTCTTATAACACTTCTTCAGGAGTTCTGACATTCAACCAGGCAGGTAATTATCTGGTGACGTTACAGGCAAGTTTTACAAATATTTCTGCAGGAGCGCAATTACTTTTAGGAATCAGACCGGTTCCGGACAGTAACTACCTGGGAAGGGGAAGCCATTATGCAGGAGCTTCAACTCCTACCCTAACAGCTTCAACAAGAATTGGTGAACTAATGAATTATACAACTGTAATTGTAGTGCCTACGGCTGGTTATCAGATTCGTTTTACAGCAGCTCCCAATCAAGCATGCACTATTTTATCAACGGAGATGGGACCTACAGGAAATGGAAATGTAACCAATGTAACGGTACAGAAAATATAAACAGGAAAACATTGATAAAAGGTTTCGGCGCACCTGAGGTGCGCCGAAACCTTTTTATTTATTAATATTTTTTTAAAACTTTCTTTCAATTACATAATCCAGCATACTATGTAACGATTTCCTTGCTTCAGAATCCGGGAACTCATTCAGAAGATCTTTTGCTTTCTGCTGGAAATCTTTCATTACCGTAATGGCATATTCCAATCCACCGGAACTTTTAACAAATTCTATAAGCTCTTTTACACGTTTGGGGTTATTGTTATAACGTTTTATGGTATCGAAATAGTACTTTCTATTCTTCTCATCAGCTATTTTCAGGGTATGAATTAAAGGCAGAGTCATTTTCTGCTCTTTAATATCAATTCCTACGGGTTTTCCGATCACATTTGAACTTAAATAATCGAAAAGGTCATCTTTAATCTGAAATGCCATTCCTGTAAAGGTTCCGAAATCCATCATTTTCTTAGCCAGAACTTCGTCTGCATTGTTGGAAAGAACTCCTATTTCACAGCAGGCAGCAATAAGAGTAGCTGTTTTCTGGCGAATAATTTCATAATAAACATCTTCAGTAATATCCAGTTTTCTCGCTTTTTCCAGCTGAAGAAGTTCTCCTTCTGACATTTCGCGGATCGTTCTGGAAATTACCCCAAGCAGGTCATAATCTTTATGGTCTGTAGATAATAATACGGATTTTGACAAAAGATAATCCCCTACCAAAACTGCAATTTTATTCTTCCATAAAGCATTGATTGAAAAAAAATTACGACGTTTAAAACTTTCATCTACAACATCATCATGTACAAGAGTTGCAGTATGAATCAGTTCGATCATAGACGCACCTCGGTACGTTTTTTCAGTCACTTCACCCACCAGTTTGGCACAGAGAAATACAAACATCGGGCGCATCTGCTTTCCTTTAGTGGTAACAATAAAACGGGTTACTTTATCTAATAAAGCTACTTTACTCTGCATTGATTCATAAAACTTCTGTTCAAAAAGTTTCATTTCATCATTGATCGGTCGTTTAATCTCTTCTACAATGTTTGCCACAATCTGCGATGCTGGGTGAATAATTATTAATTCTCACAAAGATAATTTTTTTCGCTCAATTTTAAGACAAATTAATCTTTGAGTTGATCTTTAGGGATAAAATAAAAAGAGGGTTTTGTAGTTCCCAATGGAGAATTGAATTTTTCACCGGAAATATAAATTCCCTTTTCATCTACACTTATTCCTTCAATCTGAGCTAATGAAAAAGCTGTTCCCAAATAATAGTGTTTTGGAGTTTGCTTGAAAAATATTCCGGGCTCAGTTTCGGTAAAGATATCTAAAAAGACTTCCGTTTTTTTGGTATATCCCACCAGATAAAGCTTTTTATCAAAATAGGAAGCATCTGTAACTACAAAGCCTGTTTTATAAACTTCGATCTTTTCTGCTTTTTGCAGTTCTGAAATTTCAGGATCTACAATATAATGAGAAGTTGCTTTTGAAGCCCATTCCTTAGTAAAGATATGCAGCTTTCCATTCAAATAGATCATGGCTTCTGCATCGAAGTCGTTCTTTGTATTTTTAGAAATAAATTTAGTTTGTTCGGGATAATAAAAAAGAATTTCCGATCCATCTAAAGCTCTTTCCGAACCAGGCATCTTATCAACAAGAGCTGTATCAAGACGTCCGAAAGGAACTTTATAGATCATAAGATTTTTTCTTGTTCCTGCATTATTTCCAAAATCTCCGATATAGAAATTTTCGCCGTCATTAGCCAAAGCTTCCCAATCATTATTAATCAAATTGGTTTTCAGTGTTCGGATAATTTCACCATTATTTTTATCAATTTCAAAAAGCTCGGCAGGATTTCCACTATCATTGAAGGTATATAATTTTCCGTTTAAAATATCCAGTCCTGAGGTTTCTTCAATCTTATCATTCAGATAATTAACTCTATGTTTTTTAATTTTCAGAAAGTCGGTCTGCTGGGAAAATGCAGATTGAGTAATGATGAAGGCAACAATCAGAAGGGATTTTTTCATAAGACAAAAGTAGGGTTTTATTCTGAGCTGGTGAGTTGGAGATGTGAGGTTCGGGATTCGGGTTGGAGAGTTTGAGAGTTTGAGATAGTTCAAATTGCAAATTGCTTTGCTCTTTTTACTTTTGTTATCTTCTTAATACAGAAAAACGGACTAAATAGCCCGTTTCCCCTTAGATTTCTATTGATTTTAAAAACAGTTTTAAGCAGTTTTCTGCTCTTCCTGAGTTTGCTGTTGTTCTTTCTTTTTTGCCTGTTTTGCAAAATATTCTTTTTGGTATTGCCTTACCGTTTTTCCGGTTCCGTCATGTCTCCACCCCGGTGAATTGAAAATATAATTGATTCTGTCTGTAAATTTTAATCCGGGCTGCTTAAGATCTTTCCAGATTTTTCTCCATTCATAAAAAAGAACCGTATCTGGTCTGTTATCCGGCATTTTAGGATAGATTCCATACTTTACGGGAATATTAGGGTCTTCCTTTTGAAAAGTTCCAAATATTTTGTCCCAAATGATCAGACACATTCCCATGTTCTTATCCAGATATTTTACATTGCATGCATGATGAACACGGTGATGAGAAGGAGTGACAAGAATATATTCCAAAAATCCCATACTCTTCACAGTCTGTGTATGAACCCACGTTCCATATACCTGACCAATGGCGTAAGCCACCATAATATGCCATGGATTGAATCCTAAAAATGCAAGCGGTGAAAAATATAAATATCTGTAAAGCGGCTGTAATACGGGACTTCTGAATCCTGTTGTAAGGTTAAAATATTCTGAACTGTGGTGTGTAATATGAACCGCCCAAAATGCTCTGGAACGGTGGTCTACATAATGCAGTACATAATAAGCAAAATCTGTGATTATAAAACAAGCCAGCAGATACCATACACTAAGATCCCATGAAAAAAGTCTGTGATTGTAGAAGAAAAACATAACCCCCATGGCAAATGCTTTCATGATAAGGTCTAGACCAAAATTCATCAATGCCAGATAAATATTTGTAGCAAGATCTTTCCCACTATATAGCTTAGCCTCTGAAACGTGGCTGTAAATCATTTCAGCTAAAATAACAGTTGCATGCAACGGGATAGCCCATGCATACACATTTTCCAGCCCATCCTCGCTCATAAGAAAATCCATCATCACAAAATAATTTGTGCAAAGGTAGGATTTTAACCTTTTTTTAAGGAAGTTTTGATTTTTTTTAAGGAAATTTTAATCCGTAGCTTTATTGGCCAATTGCCCGCAAGCTGCATCAATATCACCTCCACGGCTTCTTCTGACCATTACGGTAATACCTGCATTTTCAAGCTGACGGATGTAGTTTTCTTCCGCCTGTTTGTTACATTGGTCATACTTACCGTCACCAATCGGGTTGTATTGAATAAGGTTTACTTTTGAAGGAACCTGTTTGCAGTATCTGATTAAAGCTTTAATATCTTCATCTCCGTCATTGATTCCTTTCCATACACAATATTCAAAAGTAATGACAGAACCTGTCTTTTGATACCAGTACTGAAGAGACTCCATAATATCTGTCAACGGGAATTTATCAGAGAAAGGCATGATCTCGTTACGCTTAGATTCTATAGCGGAGTGAAGGGATAAAGCCAGTTTCACACGCAATTCGTCATCAGCAAGCATTTTGATCATCTTTGGAATACCGGATGTAGAAACGGTAATTCTTCTTGGAGACATTCCCAATCCTTCCGGCTGGGTAATTTTTCTGATGGCCTCCACTACATTTTTGTAATTCATCATCGGCTCTCCCATTCCCATAAATACGATATTGGAAAGCGGTCTCTCGAAGTACATTCTACTCTGGCTGTCAATCAGGGCTACCTGATCTACAATTTCAGCTACTTCAAGGTTTCTCATCCTTTTCAGTTTTGCTGTAGCACAGAATTCGCAGTTTAATGAGCATCCTACCTGCGAAGATACACAGGCTGTAGTTCTTGTTTCTGTAGGAATAAGAACAGATTCCACCATCAGTCCGTCATGAAGTTTCACTCCGTTTTTGATAGTTCCGTCAGTGCTTTTTTGAAGAAGGTCTACGGAAACAGGGTTGATTGTATATTCTTCGGCAATTCTTTCACGAAGCGATTTCGAAAGATTCGTCATTTCATCTATCGAATGGAGGTTTTTACTCCATAGCCAGTCATAGACCTGTTTCGCACGAAACGGTTTTTCTCCTAAAGACTCAAAGTAATCTTTAAGCTGGTCCAGTGATAATATGCGGATATCTTTCATTTCAGGTAGATAGGTTGCAGATTGTAGGCTGTAGGTTGCAGATGCTAGTATCTGCAACCTATTACCTATTATCTTTTTTATAGGATTAACATTGCGTCACCGTAAGAATAGAATTTATACTTTTCTTTTACGGCTTCTTCATAAGCTTGCATTACGAAATCTTTTCCAGCAAACGCAGCAATCATCATAAGCAGTGTAGACTTCGGCGTGTGGAAGTTTGTGATCATTGAAGTAGCTACTCCGAAATCGTGAGGCGGATAAATGAATTTATTTGTCCATCCGTTGAAAGCAGAAATCTTTTTGTTTGAAGAAACAGATGTTTCCAGAGCTCTCATTGTTGTAGTACCTACCGCACAAACTCTTCTGTGAGATTCTACCGCTCTATTGATAAGGTCAGCATTTTTCTCATCAATGATAATCTCTTCAGATTCCATTTTGTGCTTAGAAAGATCTTCTACCTCAATCGGGTTGAATGTTCCCAATCCTACGTGAAGTGTTACTTCAGCAAAATTGATTCCTTTGATCTCCAATCTCTTCATCAAATGTTTAGAGAAGTGAAGACCTGCAGTAGGTGCAGCAACAGCTCCTTCTATTTTAGCATAGATAGTCTGGTATCTTTCTGCATCTTCCGGCTCTACTGCTCTTTTGATATACTTTGGAAGTGGAGTTTCTCCCAATTCTTTTAATTTCGTTCTGAATTCGTCGTAAGAACCGTCGAATAAGAATCTTAACGTTCTTCCTCTTGAAGTAGTGTTATCAATAACTTCCGCTACCAAAGATTCATCTTCAGTAAAGAATAGTTTGTTACCAATTCTGATTTTTCTTGCCGGATCTACCAAAACATCCCAAACTCTGGTTTCTTTATCAAGTTCTCTTAATAAGAAAACTTCAATTTTCGCACCTGTTTTTTCTTTATTTCCGTAAAGACGAGCAGGGAAAACTTTAGTATTATTGAAGATAAACAAATCATCCTCATCAAAATAATCCACTACATCCTTGAATAACTTGTGCTCAATAGTTTGTGTTTTTCTATCAAGTACCATTAATCTAGCCTCGTCTCTGTGCTCTGATGGGTGTTCTGCTAATAATTCCGCAGGAAGATCAAAATTAAAATCTGATGTTTTCATTTTTTAAATTACGGTTTAAAAATTATTGAAATTACAAGGTGTAATTTTCGGAGTGCAAATATACGACATTGAATACCCCTTTGTCAAGTATTATTTACAATGAAATATAAAACCGTGATTTTACGGGGAGTTTTAAACTTAAAAAGTTCTACTTTTGGGAAAATTAAAATTCAGCATGAAGCCAGTAAGCAAAATCTATTTCCTTAATAATCCGTATCCTGACGGTCATAAAATCGTTACCTTCAACTGGAGCGGGCGGATTGATGAGTATGGGTTTATCTGGTTTGATTTTCATTTAAAAACTGAAAATTATTATGCAAATGATGATAATGACAGCGACGAAGAAGACGAAGGTTTATCTGATTGGGACTCCAAAATCGTATGGGGAAACTACCATGCTTGTACTCTATCTTCAAATTATTGGGGTGAGCAAAGAGGAATCAGAATTAACAACCTTGATGAAAAACTTGACTTCGATGCCATTGTTAAAAATGACCTTTTCAGCAACGATCTTCCGTCTGAACAACATTTTGATGATGATGATCTGGCATTCAATATTTATCTGCTGGGACATGACAGCTGTGCAGGTCATCAGATACAGTTTTCAAAAACAGGTAGTAGTCAATATGATATTACTTGGACCGGAAAAATAGCACTAACTTACGCTGGTGATGATGAGTTTTCACATGATTTCAAAGCAGAGATCTTCAATGTAGAGTTCGAAGGTTTTCATTATCCTAAAACCTGGTCAGTAGAAAAAGCAACGGAAATGTTCAAAGCTAAACTTGCCAACTTTGAAGCATATGAATTTGTGGATCTGAATCCGAAAAGTAATAAGAGAGAATACAAATTAAACAAAATCAAATCGATAACCGCATAAAAACAACCAATCAAAAAAATTATCATTATGAGTAAATATTCAATTGAAGCATTTATCAACGAAACAAAAGAGAATCCACAGCAAAGAGATTATTTTGAACTGGAGACCAAGCATCTTCTGGAAATCAACCTTAATAATCAGGCGGTATGGACCAAAAAAGGAAGCATGGTAAGCTATGTGGGAAATGTTAATTTTGAAAGACAGGGCATGCTGGCTGGAGGAATTGGAAATCTTCTTAAAAAAGCAATCAGCGGGGAAGGAAGTAAGCTTATGAAAGCGGAAGGAACCGGAAAATTGTATGTAGCAGATTCCGGGAAAAAAGTACGTATCCTTTATCTGAATAATGAGTCAGTATGTGTGAACGGAAATGATGTTCTTGCCCATGAGCAAAGTGTAAAAAGTGATATTACCATGCTTAAGAGTATTGCAGGAATGATGTCCGGCGGACTTTTCCAGGTGAAACTTTCAGGAACGGGACATATTGCCATTACAACTCACGGAGATCCATTAACTTTACTGGTAACTCCTGATACACCTGTGTTCACAGATCCTAATGCTACTGTTGCATGGTCCGGAAATCTGAGCCCGGAACTGAAAACAAATGTTTCTTTCAAAAGCCTTATCGGAAGAGGAAGTGGTGAGGAATTTCAGATGAAGTTCTCAGGCCACGGATGGGTATTGATTCAACCTTACGAAGAAGTTTATTATATGGAAAAATAAAGCAGACAAACCTTAGAGGTAATTTTGTATTTTCGTAGTACTTAAAGCAATAGCAAATGAATACTCTGATAAAGCTATTTTTTCTGATCGTTATAATCCCTAATATGATTATAGCTCAAAAACCAAAGAATAATTACGAATACAATATAGATCTTCTTCATATGTCCAACGATGAGGTCCGGGTTTCTTTTGCTCCCCCAAGGAACAATCTTAAACAAGGTAAGTTTATTATTCCTAAACTGGTTCCCGGATTTTATCAGGCTATGAATTTCGGACAATATGTTTCAAATTTTGCAGCTACCGACAAGAACGGAAAAAAAATACTGACTGAACGCTTGGATAAAAACAGCTGGCTGGTACACGATCTTAAACATGTACACAAAATATCATATCAGGTAGCAGACGGTTGGGATTCTTTAAAAAACGATATCCAGGAAGCCAAATCTCCAGGCAGTATGTTTATCAAAGACAGCATTTCTGTAATCAACTATAATTCTTTAGTAGGATATTTTGAAGAAATGAAAGATAATCCTTATCAGATTAATATTACAAAAAACAAGGATTTTTACGCTTCTTCCGCTCTGGATTATAAACAAAAAAATAAAAACACTGATATTGTCTGGGCTAAAGATTACCGGCAACTGGTAGATTCTCCTGTTTTATATTGTGTTCCCGATACAACATGGCTGAAAATAGGCCATACTGAAGTGCTTGTATCATTCTATAACAATAAGGAGCGGCATTATTCAAAAACAATAGCACATGAAATAGAGAATATTCTGAAAAACCAGCAGGCTTATCTGGGAGGTACATTACCGGTAAACAAATATGCTTTTCTGATCTACTATGAATCTTCAAATGAGAACGGATTCCTGGGAGATGGTCTGGAACATTCCCACTCTACAGTCTGCCTGTACCGTTCGGGAAGTATGAAGTTTCTTCCAAATGCTTTAAACAGAGTGGCTTCTCATGAGTTTTTCCATATTGTTACCCCTCTCAACATTCATTCAGGAGAAATTCAACATTATGATTTTCTTAATCCTGTCATGTCTAAACATCTATGGTTATATGAAGGCATGACGGAATATGCGACCATACATATGCCTATAAAGCAAAAAATGATCAGTTTAGATGATTTTGAAAAAAGCCTGGAAGAAAAGATACATGGTATGAAAGAATTTGATAATAAATTTTCTCTTACCGAATTGAGTAAAAACTCTATGGAAAGACAGGATGAGTATATGAATTTTTATATGAAAGGAGCATTACTTGGACTATGTCTGGATATAAGGCTAAGGGAACTCTCCAACGGGAAAATAGGAACTCAGGATCTGATGCAGATGCTTATGAAAAAATATGGAGAGGGCAAATATTTTAATGATGATGAGCTTTTTGATGAAATTACAAAAATGACCTATCCGGAAATACGATCATTTTTCAGAGACTATGTAGAAGGTACCCAGCCCATTCCGTTGAAAGTGTATCTGGAAAAGGCAGGCCTTAACTATGATGAAACCACCGGAAAAGTGACCACGATACCCACCCCCGATTCAAAACAGCTGGCTTTAAGAAAAGCATGGATTAATCAATAAATATTTAGGCGAAAGGATAAAAATCAATCAACAATTCTTCCGCACACTCACTCACACCCTCAAACCCACCAACTCCTCTCCCTCACCTGATATTATCCATCACCTCATCGGGATTTACAAAAGTTTTAATATATTTAGGAAAAAAAATAGATGGACAATAGCAATTCGCGCAGAAACTTTCTTAAGACAGCAGCTTTAGCAAGCTTTGGGGCATTGGTTTTACCCAATTCATTATTTGCCTATTCCAATGATTTTAAAACAGATAAAAAAGTCCGTGTCGGTTTCATCGGCGTTGGTCTTCGTGGGCAGGAACATGTGAAATTACTGGCAAAACGTAATGATGTAGAGATTGTAGCGTTTGCAGATCCTGAGAAAAGAATGCTTGCTGCTTCTCAAAAAATATTAAAAGACAATAATAAACCGGCTGCTCAGGAATTTTCCAACGGGGAATATGACTATCGAAATCTTTTAAAATTAAAAACAATAGATGCTGTTGTCATTGCAACTCCATGGGAATGGCACCTTACACAGGGCGTGGAAGCTATGCGTGCTAAAAAAATTGTGGGCATGGAAGTTTCCGGAGCAATAAAGCTTCAGGACTGCTGGGAATTTGTAAAAGTATATGAGGAAACAAAAGTTCCTATCTTTATGATGGAAAACGTGTGCTACCGCAGAGACATTATGGCCATTCTGAATATGGTTCGTAAAGGCATGTTTGGAGAACTGGTACACGGAAGAGGCGGTTATCAGCATGACCTGAGAGGTGTGCTTTTTAATGATGGAATCAATCCTTACAATTCCGGTGCAGAGTTTGGAGAGAAAGGATTCAGTGAGGCAAAATGGAGAACTGAACATTATGTAAAGCGTAACGGGGAACTTTATCCTACACATGGATTAGGTCCGGTTGCCATGATGATGGACATCAACAGAGGAAACCGTTTAACAAAATTATCTTCATTTTCATCAAAATCTTTAGGACTTCATAAATATATTGTAGAACACCCTAAAGGAGGAGAAAACCATCCAAGTGCCAAAGTAAAATTCAATCAGGGAGATGTGGTAACCACACAGATTGCCTGCGCCAATGGGGAAACCATCCTTCTGACCCATGATACAAGTTTACAGAGACCTTATGATCTTGGGTTCAGAGTTCAGGGGACTGAAGGATTGTGGCAGGATTTCGGATGGGGAGATTTCAACCAGGGCCATATTTATTTTGAAAAAACAATGAATCATACCCACCGTTGGGATAATACTGAAAAATGGATGACAGAATACGATCATCCTATGTGGAAAAGGTTTGAAAATACTGCTGCAGGAGCAGGACATGGCGGAATGGATTTCTTTGTAATGAATACTTTTATTGAATGTATCAAACGAAATATAGAGTTCCCGATGGATGTGTATGACCTTGCTTTATGGTACTCCATTACACCGTTGAGTGAAGAGTCTATTGCCAAAGGCGGTCAGGTAGTTGATATCCCTGATTTTACCAATGGAAAATGGAAAACCCGTAAACCTGTATTTGGAATGACCGATGAGTTCTAAGAAAACACTCCTCATATTAGCAGGCGGATTAGGCAGCAGATATAAAGGGCTCAAACAGATAGACGGAATACTCAATAATGGCTCACCGATTCTGGAGTATTCTATCTTTGATGCTCTGGAAGCCGGTTTCCAAAAAGTAGTTATTATTGTCAACAAACTGATTCCTGAAAGTTATATTGAAAGACTTAACGACATATCAAAAGCTAAAAACTTTGAACTTCACTGCGTATATCAGGAAATTGACAGCATTCCTATTTCGCTGGAAGGTTTTGATTATCCTGATCGTGAAAAACCATGGGGAACTGCTCATGCCGTTCTTTGTGCCAAATATTCAATACAGGAACCTTTTGTGATGATCAATGCGGATGATTTTTACGGAAAAGAAGCCTTTCAATTGGCTGCAAATGAAATTAACCATCATCATATTTCAGATTCACAATTGGGAATGATTGCTTATCCCGTAGGGACAACACTGAGCGGTAATGGAGCTGTAGCCAGAGGAATATGCACGCTGGATCCGGAAAATTATCTGATCAAGGTTGAAGAACAAACTTCCATTCAAAGAATAAATAATTCTATCGTTTATATTAAAAATGGAGAAAATGTAAAATTAGATCCTGATACATTGGTATCCATGAACTTTTTTATATTCCATCCTCATATTTTCTGTTATCTGGAAGCCTATTTCTATGACTTCATCGAATCTGACCCTCTACCAACCCAGGAATTTTATATTCCTTCTGCTGTACAGAGAATGATAGATGAAAACAAAGTACAGGTAAAGGTAAAAGCGTCTCCGTCTCAATGGATGGGTGTCACTTATGCCGACGATAAAGAGGAAATTAAAGATTTTCTGATTTCAGAAGTTAAAAACAACAGATACCCGGAAAATTTATGGAGCTAAACGATATTGTTATTCAATTTATTGGTACAGATAATTACAATCTCACTCCTATTACTGATGGACTGATCAATACCACCTACCTTTTGGAAAATAAAGATCAGGGGAAAAAGTTTATCTTACAAAAAATCAACAATCATGTTTTCAAACAGCCGGAGGTGATCGTTAATAATCATTTAATGATTAATGAAATTCTCAGGTCAAATAACTATCATTTTCAAATTATTGAGCCTATCCCTTCTCTTACCGATAAACTTCTGGTAAAAGATGTAAATGATGATCCATGGCGCATGCTGAGTTTCGTAGAAAACAGTATTACTTTTCTTACCGCCCCATCATTACAGACTGCTTTTGAAGCAGCTAAGACCTTCAGTTATTTCCTTACCACCATCAATACTGAAAAGCTGCCTGCTATTGAAGATACACTTCCTGATTTCCTTAATTTTGAGAAAAGGGTTGCAGATTATAAAAATGCACTCAAAGATGCGGCTCCTCAATTAAAAGAAAATGCAAAAGCTGAAATAGAAATCACCAATCAGTTACTGTCCTTGCCTGATCAATGGATCGAAATGGAGAAAAACAATCAGATTCCTAAAAGAATCATCCATGCAGATGTGAAAATCAGCAATATCCTTTTCGATCAGAATCATCAACCGTTAGCTGTCATTGATCTGGATACTATGATGATTTCTACTATTTTATATGATTTTGGAACGATGATTCAGTCCTATACCAACACAACTTATGAAGATGATGGAAAGGCCAGAAACAATTTTAATCCTGAAATGTACAAGGTTGTAAAAGAAGGATTCTTATTTTATCTAAAGGAAAAACTTACTACGGAAGAATCTGGCAATCTTGATTATGCCGCACAAGTCGCCATTTATATCCAGGAGCTTCGTTTTTTAACGGATTATCTCAATGGAAGTGTTTATTATTCTACGAAATATCCTGAGCATAATCTGGACCGGACAAAAAATCAGCTGGAGCTGTTGAAGGGATTGAGAGAATATTTGGGAAGTGAATGATTTTAAGCTATTATAATTCTTTATTAAGGATTACATACAATATTTAGATTCCTATGGAATGACAAAGTGTACGGATAGACAACGTACTCTGTTTGTCATTCCGTAGAAATCCACACTCTTACAAACAACGCTCTAACTCGTAAACTCTCCCGTTCTCAAACGCTCTAACTTTTCCACTCAACATCCCGAACCCACAAACTCCAGAATTCTTTTCCATTCCTCCAGCTTCTTTTCAAAGGAAACGGTATGAAGCGGACTTGTAGAAGGCAATAGAAAAATGGGCAATTTATAATTTTTTCCCAGCAGTTTTTGTAAATTTTTGTAAGATTTTCCACCATTGCAGAAAATGGCTTTGACATTTGGGTGTTCTTCCAGCAGCTCAGCGATCTGATTGGCCTCTTCATTTCTGATTTCGGAATCCAGGCTTCCTTTTCTCTCGCAGGAATCAATGACGTCCCAAAGAGCAATGTGATGTTTCTTGATAGTTTTGATTCTTTGGTTATAATCTTCAGTAAATTCTTCGTTCAGCAACTCAAAAATAATTTTCCAGAATTTATTTTGCGGATGGGCATAATATTGCTGTTTTTCCAATGATTTCACGCCCGGAATTGAGCCTAAAATTAAAATTTCAGATTGTGCATCAATAAGGGGTGGGAATGAAGAAATACGGTTTTGCATATTCAAATATAGAGAGATTTAATTTATTTTCATCAGGCTGGAAGCTGGGAGCTTGAAGAAGGAAGTTATTGAGGTTATGAAAACAGCTTTCCCATACTTTCATCTTTTTAGACAGTGATATCATTAATTTATAATAACCTTTATAAATAGTAGAGGCTAATAGTAACTTCCAGCCTCCCTCTTCCAGCTTCCAATTAGCCCTTGGTTTTATTCATAAAAAAAGCGGGCTAAAGCCCGCTCCTATTGATATTGTATTCTTATTTGTCTTATAAAGTTTCCTTTAACCAGTCAAAGAATTCTCTCTGCCATACCAATCCGTTTTGTGGATGAAGTACCCAGTGGTTTTCGTTAGGGAAGTAAACCAGTTTAGATTTTAATCCTCTTAATTTTGCAGCCTGGAAAGCTTCCTGCCCCTGCTCGTAAGGAACACGGAAATCAATTCCACCCTGAACGATCATGATAGGTTTGTTCCATTTATCAACAAAATTGCTTGGATTGAATTCTGTGTATGCTTTTGGCTGTGGTTTTTCCCATGGTGAACCAAGATCCCAGTTCGCAAACCAAAGCTCTTCAGTAGTAAGATACCATGATTTCATATCAAATAATCCATCATGTGCGATGAATGTTTTGAATCTGTTTTCATGAATTCCTGCCAGCATAAATACGCTGTATCCTCCGTAACTCGCTCCTACAGCTGCTACCCTGTCACCATCTACGTATGGTAGTGTTTTCGCAAAGTCTGTTGCTGCCAGATAATCTCTCATTGGCTGTCCACCCCAGTCTCTTGAAATTTCTTCGTTCCATTTTGTTCCCCAGCCTGGCATACCTCTTCTGTTTGGAGCTACTACGATATAATCGTTGGCTGTCATCAAAGCAAAGTTCCATCTGATGCTGAAATACTGTGTCAATGCAGATTGCGGACCACCCTGGCAGTATACCAAAGTAGGATATTTTTTGTTCGGGTCAAAGTTAGGTGGATAGTGGAACCAAACTCCCATTTCTTTACCGTCTGAAGTTTTCACCATCTTAAGTTCAGATTTTCCCTGAGCCAGCTTAGCATATGTTTCTTTGTTGGCTTCAGTCACCTGCTTCATTTCTCCGTTTTTAACGTTTACAGAGAATAGTTCTGTGGCATGGTTCACATCTGTTCTTCCTACTAAAAGTGAGGTTTTATTGTCTGTAAAGATTTCATTTACGTCAAAATCTCCTTTCGTAATCTGTTGTACTTTTGCTGATTTTGAATCCAGAGCGAAAAGCTGTTTTGTTCCTCTGAATGCTGCTGTGAAGTAGATTGTTTTTGAATCTGCTCCCCAAAGTACATCTCCTGAAACACTTTCGTCCCATCCTGAAGTCAAATTAGTTGTCTTTCCTGACTTCCAATCCATGATTTTCACATCATTTTTATCTGCTTCATATCCATCTCTGGCCATGCTCTGCCAGATCAAAGATTTTCCATCCGGACTGAATTTAGGGTTTACATCATATCCTTTGTTGGATTCTGTAAGATTTTTGGTTGTTCCTGATGCTAAATCGTAAGCAAAGATATCTGTATTGGTACTTGTAGAATAATCTTTTCCACTTTTAGGTTTTGTAACATATAAAAGCTGTGCAGAATCTGAACTCCAGATAAAGTCTTCAGCACCCCCGAAAGGCCTCTGAGGAGAATCCCACATTTTTCCTTCCAGCAGGTCTTTAGCTGATTCTGCTTTATCAGAAGTATTCACTACAAATACATGGTTGTATTTTCCTTCATTGAAATAATCCCAGTGTCTGTGGTTCAGATCTGTATACACCTGAGCCGTAGTTTTAGGAGTATCGCTGAATTTATCTTTCCCCATTACTTTTTCTACCAATACCTGCTTGCTGAAAGCAATTTTCTTCCCGTCAGGAGAAATTACGATATTGTCTACTTCACCAATGGTATAAAATTCTGCCCAGGTTTTCCCTGCATCTTTAGAAAGATAGATTTTATCACCTTCCTGAGCATAGATCCCATTTTTATCCCATTGAATAAGGGCTTTTTTACCGAAATCAATTTTGGAAGACTGATTGTTAAGAACATTCAGAAAATAGTTCTCATTTTTTGTTTTTTCTGTTTTCAGATCAACCTGCCCTACTTTATAGATAAGAGAACCCTGATCCGGTGAAACAGCCTGTACTCCAACTTTTTTCAAAGTCCAAAGAATTTCAGGCGTCATTACTTGTTGTGCATTCATTAAAAGCGGAGCTGCCAAGGCCAGCAGACTGTACTTAAGTTTCATATGTTGATATTCATTTTTTAATGGAAGTACGGAATCCTGCTGATTTCATACCCTCCTTTTATTAAACTCAAAGATTGCCAAAGTTAACTATTAAAATAAAATTAACGAAAGAATTAACATTTAAGTTTTCTAAAGTTTAAAGTAAATCATTTATCAATTGGTAAATTCATTAATTTTATAAAAAACAAACTAATACCCATCTTTCATGAAAAAGTTTCTACTTATTTCGTTATTTCTTTTATCATCATTCTTTTTTTCACAGTTAACGATAAGTCCTTTTGCATCTCATTATTATACTGCTTATCAGGCTGCTATTTCAGGAAATGGAACAATTTATTATACAACTGATGGAAGCACACCTACATTAAGCTCGAGCTCTGCCCTCAACAATGTACAGATTCCTATCGACCAGAATAAAGAAATCAAAGCATTTCTTGTTGACGGACAGGGAAATTCTTCAGCTATAATCAGTAAAAAGTATTATACAGGAAGTATTGCTGATGCTGTCATTTATTTTAAAGCGCCTTCCACGTGGGCTGTAGGAAGCTGTGTCATGATTGATCTGGTTAACCCCAACTCAATTAACGGATTTGCAATGGATACCTTATGGCCCGGAACAGTGATGCAGCCTGCAGGATGCGAAACCTGGTACAAGATCACCAGAAATTTTGAAAATGCCAATGTACGTTTTAATAATTGTTCTCCTTTTGAAAATATTCCCCAAACCATCAGTACAAATTTGATTCCGATGGGAAGTACTTTGTATTATGATTTTACGGATGGAATTATCACAACTCCTCCTTCATGCCTATTTTTAGCGAGCAATGAAACTCTGCCACAAAATAAGAATGTTTTCATCAAGGTTTATCCGAATCCTGTTTCAGATATTTTAAAAATAAATACCGACCGGAATTTTCAGGAATATGAAATCATAGATGCGAATGGAAGAGTTCTTTTAAAGAATCAGTTTGTAAAAGAAATTTCTACTCATCAGCTTATTTCAGGAAATTATTTTCTAAAACTGAAAGACCAGCAGGGAAGTTTGGTTTTACTGAAATTCATTAAAAAATAAAAAAATCCGCTGTTGAGCGGATTTTTTATTTTGATCTATTATGATTTTAATTAATCTCCATCTGAGAACATTGAATTTGCCAGAGACGTCACGATTGACAGCAGGATACTAAAGATAAATGCCCACCAGAAACCATCTACCACCATGCTGTCTATGAAATAGTCTGCAATCAGAACAATTCCGGCATTGATTACCAAAGCAAAGAATCCTAAGGTAAGAATGGTCAATGGAAGACCAAACAGGCTTAAAATAGGCTTTACAAATATGTTCAGAACTCCAAGCACAATAGCAAAGATAATGGCTGAAGAAAATCCTTCAAAATGTACTCCCGGTAAGATTTTAGTTAAAAGATAAGCTACAATTGCTGTTACAAATAATCGGATAATTAAGTTCATTGAGTTATTTTTTAATGTTTATGGGGAGTATGGAGCAAAAGCCATTCCATTTCGAGAAAAAGAATTCCATTAAACCCTTTATTTAAGGAATATTTTGTCTGTTATTTCCCTTAAGCTGTTATTTTATTTTCATCATAGTGACTAATGAAGTCGCTACATGACTTTCTGAGTCTGAGCCTTCAGTCTGTACATAGATTTCCGTTCTCACCACAATGATTTTCCCTCCGCCTTTGATGACATAGGATTTTGAAACCAAAGCATCACCCATCGCAGGACGCAGATAATTCACTTTCAATTCAACTGTTACCACATAACAGTCTTCTGCGTAATGGCTCACTGCTGCATATCCTGAAGAAACATCTACCAGAGAGGCGATCATTGCTCCGTTGAACATTCCTGCTTTTCTGGTCATCATTTCCATTTTAGGAATCTTCATGGATATAAAATCGGTTTCTACTTCCAGCAGTTCTGCTTTATAGAATTGTAGAGTTTCCGAACGGTTGAAGCTGTCTGTGATGAGCTTTCTTTTTTCTGGTGTCATTATTTTTTGAATTTATATGTAAAGGTAGAAATTGATTTAAAGATTAAAGAATTTAAAGATTAAAAATTTCCAGCCGTAAGAAACCTTTTAGATATTGGAAACCTGTAAGGTTTGGTGGTGTGTGGTTTGTCCAGCAATAATTAAAATTTTTCAGTTCAAAAGATTAGTTTTGCAGGAAAGCTTTATGATGGGTTTAAAAAGGTTTTTCCAATTTTTAGGTTTAGTTGCATGTTCCAGTTTTCAGGCGCAGACTCTGCATTTGTACGGCGGCGCAGATCAGGACCAATATCTGGGATGCTTAAACTGTGATAAGTTTGATAAGAATTCGATATGGAACAAGTTTAGTGATTATGGAAACGCCTTCAGTTCAAAATCTATCTGGAATGCCTATGGAAATTATGGAAGTCCTCACAGCACCTACTCTCCATGGAATGAGTATGGGGCTTATCCTCCGGCAATTGTTGATCAGGATGGAAATTTCTTTGGGTTTCTCACTGTGAATCCTTATAAATCTGAAAGATCAGAACTGGAACTGGCTGTGATCTTATACAAGCATCATGAGGAGATGAGAGGTGATGTTGGCGGATGGTATGAGAAATTGTTCAGGTAAACCACCACATCATTTTTTTTTCTGACTTTTCGCCACCCCTCTGGAGAATAGGAATTTTCACGTCTTCGGTTGAGATATTTTATTGGAATAAAAGGTATGAAAAGTATAAGGCTGGATTCCTGCGGAATGACAAGCTGTGTGGATATTCGGAGCGGTATACTTTTATTCATTAAAATAGAATACAGTTTACTATTTTAATGAATAAATTATTTAACTTTCCTGTGGTTCTTTTTCAAAACGAAACCCTTTTATTATGCTGAATGATTATAAAAAATACGAATTGTTTGGAAAGACTCTGATACAGAAAATTGATATAACGGGCCCATTCAGATATGATTTTCCGGTTTCGGAGCAAGCCTGTTTTCTGTATGTGATTAAAGGAGAATTTCAATATAAAACAGATGAGCAGGAATTTGATATTCCTACCCATTACTCCCTGTTTCTGAACTGTATCAGCTCAGGAAAGCATATTCAAAATTCAAATTTAGAAAGTAACTGCCAGGTCGTCATTGTAACCTTCTACCCTGATATCCTGAAAAGAATTTACGACAGAGAGTTGCCTTCTTTACTGCAGAAACCTGCAAACATGGTTTCAAATCAATCCAGTGAGAAAATAAATAACGATTTTCTGATTCAAAAATATGTAGAAGGATTGCTTTTTTACTTTGAAAATCCTTCGCTCATTAATGAAGATATATTAATTCTTAAGCTAAAAGAGATTATGTTATTGCTGGCTCAGTCACAGAATGCCAATGCAGTTCAATTGATTTTGTCTCAACTTTTCTCTCCAACCACTTATTCTTTTAAGCAAATCATTGAAGCCAACTTGTTTTCGCAACTCACCATTGAACAGCTTGCAGAAAAAAGTAACCTGAGTATATCATCCTTCAAAAGAGAATTCGCAAAACTTTATGAGGATACTCCAGCCAATTATATAAGAAACAAAAAGCTGGAAAAGGCTGCCGAACTGCTTTTAATATCCGATGAACGGATTACTGATATCGCTTTTGACTGTGGGTTTAATGATCTGGCAACTTTTACAAAAAATTTCAGCGACAAATATCATATTTCCCCGTCAGCTTATCGTCAGGAACGGAAAGAAAAATAATTGGAACACTATTTTTACAAATTATACACGCATTTCTTATCAATAGGAAATGCATTTTTTTGAACTAAAATCTCAAATTCTTGAACGAAATCACAAAATCATTTCTGTATATCCATCGCAAATTTGTACCATCAGTTTCAGGGAATAAATTTTCTCTTCAGATGCCATAAAAAGCAAAAAAAGAATAAGAAACTGAATGAGTATACATTTAAAATAATATCAATATGCATCTATCGATTTTAGGAATTTTTCATACCATCATTGGTATAAGTGCTCTTGCCGGAGCAATGATCGGATTTATCAAATACGGTAAGATTAGCCTCGCTCATCTATCCGGAAAGGTATACTTTTACACTACACTCATCACATCACTTTCAGCATTGGGCATCTCCAAAGCCGGAGGTTTTAATGCGGGGCATGTGTTCTCATTATTTATCATTGCTTTGATCTCTGTTGCCTATTTCCTGTTCTCAAGTAAAAAGGAAAGCAGGAGAGCCAGATATTTTGAGAATTTTTTGCTGTCATTCAGCTTTTTCCTGTCCCTTGTTCCGACGATTAATGAGACTTTTACAAGGGTTCCCATTGGACATCCTTTAGCTAAGGATATCAAAGATCCGATTATTGGTCAGACTCTTCTTGTTATCTTCCTGCTTTTTGTGATTGGCTCAATTTTTCAGTTTATGAAGCAGAGGAAAGAGAATGTGAAAATTTCAGGATGATAGTGTGTTCAGAAAAGCGGTAAACCACCCCGTCAAAAATTCTTTGAATTTCCGCCACCCCTCCAGTGGAGGGGAATTTTTACGTCTTCATTAGAGATATTTGTATTATGATAAAGACTGTGAAAGTATAGAAAAATAGGAATGGATTCCTACGGAATGACAAATACAATGCTTGGTTTATCCATACAGTTTGTCATTCCGTAGAAATCTCTGTATAAATAAAAAACCGGAGATTGTTGGAAAACGCAAAGGCGCAAGTCATTACCAAGTTGTCTATTTTTAAGGCGCAAAGATTTTATCTTCGATAAAATATAATACTGTCTAAAATTGTATCGTCTGTATCTATGAAGTTCCAGCCGTTATTTTATTATCTTTGAAGAACAATGCTCATTTATCGTACATTAAATGCTGCCGCGTTTGACTGGCAGTCAAAAGGTCACGGGTTCGAATCCCGTATTCTCCACTTAATAATGATATTTGATTAGCTAAGGTGTGTCTGAAAATCGTCAGTCAACGTCAAAATACCCTCTGCAATAGTTTCCGGATGTGTGGTAAAACCTTTTAATTTTGAAGTTTTCCCTTTTAAAACGAGGTCTAAAAGCTGTTTATCTGATAATTTTTTACCAAAAATTTCAAAAGTTATTTTAAAGCCGCAGTTTTTGAAATCGGAACATCCTACTGCTGTTTTTCCTTTGATCAGGTTGTGTTCTTTACATTTTGGGCATTTTGTTTCTTCCCAGGACTGAAGTTCTTTTTTCTGTGCAGGTTCTCTTTTTTTCTTCTCTTTTACTTCCTCTTTTTCTTCTTCCTGAAGAGTAATGACCTTTCCCTTTCCATACACCACTTTTTCCGTAAGTTCTGTAACCATCTGAATCAGCTCTTCTTTGAAAAGATTGGCTTCATACTCACCTTTTTCAATTTTACGAAGTTTGGATTCCCATTCTCCGGTAAGTTCCGGGCTTTTTAAGAGCTCGTCCTCGATGGTATCTATCAACTGAATTCCGGTTTGGGTTGCGATGAGGTTTTTCCTTTTTTTCTCGATGTATTTTCTTTTGAAAAGTGTTTCGATGATGTTCGCACGGGTGGATGGTCTTCCGATACCGTTATTTTTCAACATTTCGCGCAGTTCCTCATCTTCTACCTGCTTTCCGGCTGTTTCCATGGCTCTCAGCAACGTTGCTTCTGTATAGGGTTTTGGAGGTGTTGTTTTTCCTTGATGGATCATTGGATCGTGTGGCCCGGTTTCTCCTACAATAAACTCAGGGATGGTTTGTTCTTCTTCTTTTTCTTTTTCCTTATCGGTGGTTTCTTCTTTTGGTTCTTTGGCATAGACAGCTCTCCATCCTGCTTCAAGAACCTGTCTTCCACTGGTTTTGAAAGGAATAGTTCCTACTTTTCCTTCCACTAAAGTATTGGAAATTTTACATTCCGGATAGAATACGGCGATAAAACGTTTTGCAATCAGATCATAAATCAGTTTTTCTTCCCTGCTCAGGTTTTGAGAAGGCGGAATTTCCGTAGGAATGATCGCATGGTGGTCGGTTACTTTTGTATCGTCGAAAACAGCCTTTGATTTTGGAATCGGAGCCTCCAATAATGGGGCAATTAATTCCTGATAAGGATACATCTTTTGAAGAATACCAGCTATTTTCGGATATAAACTCTCGGATAGATAAGTAGTATCAACACGAGGGTAAGTCACGTGTTTCTTTTCGTAAAGACTTTGAATATAATTCAGTGTATTTTCTGCTGAGTATCCGTATTTTTTATTGGCTTCTACCTGAAGTCCGGTCAAATCGAAAAGTCGTGGATTTTTTTCTTTTCCTTCTTTAATTTCGAAAGAAACAATTTCAAATGGATTTACTTTAAGATATTCCAATCCTTTTTCAGCACGCTCCAGTGTTTTTAAACGATCAATCGCTGCATTGAAAATAACGTCACGGTATTTAGTCTTCAGTTCCCAATATTCTTCTGTGGTAAAGGCATCAATTTCTTTCTGACGCTGAACCAGCATCGCCAATGTCGGAGTTTGCACTCTTCCAATGGAAAGAACTGCTTTATTTCCACCAAATTTCTTTGTGAAAAGTCTGGTAGCATTGATTCCCAATAACCAATCTCCTATGGCTCTGGCATTTCCAGCCAGATACAGGTTTTTATAATCTTCTGCAGGTTTTAAACTGGCAAAACCTTCTTTAATGGCATCCTCCGTCAATGAAGAAATCCATAAACGCTGGATGGGTTTGTTACATTTTGCTTTCTGTAATACCCAACGCTGAATGAGTTCTCCCTCCTGCCCGGCATCCCCGCAGTTAATGACCTCATCACATTCTTCGACCAATCTTTCAATCACTTTAAACTGGTTTTCAACACCTTTATTCGGGATCAGCTTGATACCAAAACTGCTGGGAATAATTGGTAATGAAAAAAGATTCCAGGATTTGAACTGAGGACCGTAGTCGTGAGGTTCTTTCAGGGTACAAAGGTGTCCGAACGTCCATGTTACGCAATAGCCGTTCCCTTCCATATAGCCTTGTTTAGGCGTGGTAGCGCCCAATACTTTGGCGATATCTCTGGCAACACTGGGTTTCTCGGCAATACATAATTTCATGAACTCGGGTTTATTGAAGGAGTGCAAAAATCGGGATTTTTTTTGACATTGCAAATTCAGGTGAAGGTTAAGGACTTAGAGAGGAAATTATGTGGATTCTAAATATGTAAAATATTAGACAATTTATTTAAACGCAAAGGTTATTGGATTCTATTATTTATTTGAGGAAGCAAAGAAATGCGACTAAGTCGCTGAAGAAGCGAAAGGATAACCTATTTAGGCCAAAAGTACATTAATTGTCTTCTGTCATTCTGACGAAGGAAGAGTCTTATTGATAATTAAATGAGATTCTTCACTACATTTCTGAACTGCATTGGCAGACTTCAGTCTGTGTTCAGAATGATATTTTGAGGCACCTACATTCATGCTGTCTATTATTTGATCACATATTTATACAAAAAGCCCCCTTAAAAAAGGAGGCCGAATCAACAATGTAATGAAACTAGGTTCATTATTTTTTTTGAGCTTCTGAAATGGCATCGGCAATTCCACCGCCTGCGGTTTCAAAGAAGGCAGGGCCAGCCAGAAGGTATACTTTTCCTATTTTTTTGGTGGTGGATAGTTTGTGTTCTTTCAGGTAATTTTCAGAACGGTTGGCATGTACAATTCCTCTTACGATATTTCCTGCTATCAAAGCGGTTGGAGAATCTATTCCTGCATCTTTCAGGTCGCTGGCAAAGGCAAAATTGATAACGCCTAATCTCATCGCTTCGCGGGCCGCTACTTCTCCCACGGAAGTCATTAAATCTGGAGTGAATTTGTTACGGTCACCTAAACCAATCAATAATAATTTCTTTGCAGACATAGATCCTGCAGGCGGTGTAATTAAAATGGTTTCCAAAGAATGTCCCTGAAACTGTCCTGTTTTTCTAAGGTTGGTCAGTTCTCCTTTTAAAGCCTCATCAAGGTGAACCAATCCGTTCAATTTGGCCGGTAATGCCTGAGCATTGAAGATGTCTCCTTCTGTATATTCGAAAACACAGGATACCTGAAGTTGGGCATCTGCTGAGGAAGGTCCCTGTACCAATCCAACCATGGAAATTCCGTCTACGGTTCCCCAGGTTTTAGAGGTTCCAATGGCTGTTGTATTTTGTGAGAAAATCAATGTTGTAAACAGCAACCCTGCAATGATGTATAATTTGCTTATTTTTTTCATGACTTTTTATCGTATTAGTTGTTACTATATTTTTTGGAATGATTCTTATAGGGTCATCGGAACTTCCATCAAAAGAACTTCTGTACCTTCTTTAAGTGCTTTGATGTTAATTTCCTGAATATCCCAAACTCCGAATCCATCACGTTCTTCAATGATCTCTCCGCCTATTTCTGCACTTCCTTTAAGGATAAAAACATACACTCCGTTTCCTTTTTTTCTGACCTGATAATGAGTTTCTGTATTCTGATCAAAAGTTCCAAGGTGAAACCATGCGTCCTGATGGATCCATACACCTTCATCATCTGCATTGGGAGAAAGAATCTGTTGAAATTGATTATGCCCTTTTGTTTTATCTAAAGTAATCTGATCATATCTTGGGGTAACATTTCTTTTTTTCGGGTAAATCCAGATTTGAAGGAATTTTACAAGCTTATCACTGTTTTTGTTGAATTCGCTGTGCATAATTCCGGTTCCTGCACTCATCACCTGAATATCTCCGCTTCTGATCACCGCCGTATTTCCCATGCTGTCTTTGTGCTCAAGATCACCTTCCAAAGGAATACTGATGATTTCCATATTATCGTGAGGATGTGTTCCAAAGCCTCTTCCTGCTTCCACTTTATCATCATTCAGGACTCTCAGTACTCCAAAGTGCATTCTTTCAGGATTATAATAATTGGCAAAGCTGAAGGTGTGCTGGCTTAGCAGCCATCCGTGATCTGCTTTTCCTCTTGAGTCTGCTCTGTGGATGACAGAGTTTTCTTTTATTTTTGATTCTGTATTGGGTAGATGATTGTATCCGATCGGTTCTAATGGTTCGATCTCGTCAATATCATTTTTCATAGCGCTGGCCAAAGAAGCAGATGCTACAAACATTCCTGTTCCCAATAATCCTTTCTTTAAAAAATCTTTTCTGTCCATATCAAATTGTTATTTGTTCTTGTTTGATAGGACAAATTTAGAGAGATGGATAACCCTGCACATTTAACTAGTTTAATAAATGATTTTGCAGCAAAAAAAAATGCCGGATACAAAAAGTATCCGGCAGTATGACTATATTGGATTGTTGTAACTTTATTTAGATTCCTATGGAATGACAAGGTGTATGGATAAACTAAACATTGTATTTGTCATTCCGCAGGAATCCGGCCTTGTTTTCTATACTTTCACAATCTTTATACTGTTCACAAATACCCCAAATGAAAACGTGAAAATTCCCCTCTTCCGGAGGGGTGGCGAAAATTCAAAGAATTTTTGACAGGGTGGTCTTACACGCAAAGTCATCAAGAGCAAAAATTTGCCTAGTCATTCATGCAGATCTCTGCAATCTGCGGGTATAAAAAATTAAGATTTATTTCTCCTTCTTTGAAGCAAGACGTTTTCTGATGGTACTTACAAATTCTTTTGAAACACCAAGGTAGGAAGCGATATAATACTGTGCTACTCTTTGTGGGATTGAAGGGTATACTCTGATAAATTCAAGGTATCTGTCTGATGCGGTTTTGGAAATAGTGTTTACCAATCGGCTCTGCAATGTTGCCAGATTTCTCTGAACCAGCATTCTGAAAACCCTTTCGAATTTAGGAATCACCTGCAGTAATTTTTCTTTCGTTGTGGGATTCAACATATAGATTTCTGAATCTTCCAGAGTTTCGATATACACTTTAGAAGGCTTCTGCTCCTGAAATGATGCAATATCACTGATCCACCAGTCTTCAATGGCAAACAGAAGAGTGACTTCTGTACCGTCATCATCCAAACAATACATTCTTACACATCCTTTGTGAATATAACCTTCAAACTGGCAGATCTCTCCTTCTCTGAGTAAAACTGTTTTCTTTGGAAACGACTGACAAACAAGCAGATCTGTGATTTTTTTTTCTTCTTCCGGAGTGATTGAAATAAATCGTGTAATATTTTTGATGATATTTTCGAACATGATGTCAGGTTTATCCCTGCAAATTAGGAAAAAGACTGTAAACTTCATTCTTTAAAAGTCCACTTCCTCCTCCATAATGATCGATTACTTTAACATCTTTATCTAAACCTGCACAAAATATTTTTATATCTTTCTCAAAATCATCTTCTAAGCCGGAGCTTAGAAGAACAATATCTACGGTATTATTTTTTATATATTCATTGCAGAAATTTTCATCACTTTGTATTTCTGCCGTCCACCCCTCATTATTTTCTATAATTCTTTTTAAAGTATCCAGAATTTCCTGGTTCTTTCCAATGACTAAAAAATGTAATGTTTTCATATTGTTCAAGGTTTAAAGTTTAAAATTCAAGGTTCAAGGTTTAAAGTTCAATGTTTATATTGTTGGAGTAAAGGGTAAAAGACAGATGAAATAACTCTGATACTCTCAAACCCTCCGACCCTCAAACTCGTATCCCGAACTTCGCATCCCTCCTACAAATGCTTATTTCCAGTAATTTTCAATTCATTCAGATCCAGTTGTGATTCTGCTTTTCTTATCTCGTCTTCGCTGAAGCTTTTTTCACGTTTCATTTGAAACAGTTCTTTTCTCTGCAGGGCAAATATATGCAGCATCACGTTATGATACTCTGCCATATCATTTTGTCTGTTGGTACACATTTCCAAAGAGTTTAAATGATTCTGGTGAAGTTTGATATCGGTTTCCAAAGCTTTTTTAAAATTCTCAAGCAGACTATTATTGTTCACCAATTCATTATACTCTTTATCAAGTTTTTGGACTGCAAGTTTATCCAGTCTCATTTGAATTCCCGCCTGCTGTTCATGAGAAGGAAGAATAGGGTCAATTTCTTCTATTTTTGTCAGTCTGATCACCAAAGGCAGTGTCAATCCCTGAAAGACCAATGTCACAAAAATAACTACAAATGTGATAAAAATGATCAGGTTTCTCATCGGAAATTCGGACTGGGTATTCATCATTACCGGAATAGACAGAGCTGTAGCCAAAGAAACGACTCCTCTCATTCCTGCCCATCCTATAATTAATGGATTTTTCCATCCCGGACTTGGATCACGGCGGGCTTTTTCACTCAGCCATCTTGGAATATGAGCCACAGGATAAATCCATAACAGACGTACTATAATTACGATCAAACTTATAATTAACCCATATTTGATTCCTTCCATTAATGAAATTTCGCCCAATCCATTGATGATATCCGGAAGTTCCAGACCTATTAATACAAAAACCAAAGCGTTCATTACAAAGATCAGGGTATTCCAGACTCCTGTCATATTAATTCTTGTAGTTCCTGTTTTAAAAATTTCATGAGCACGGAAAGACATAAACAATCCTCCGCTCACCACAGCCATTACTCCCGAAAAATGAAAATGTTCTGCAGAAAGAAACAGAATATAAGGCGTAATCACTGTAATGGCAGCATCAATGGCAGGTGTTGTAGGTAAAAAACGGTGAATTGCATAAAAAATATGAGCTCCCGCGATTCCTACTACAATTCCCATTCCTGCTACCAGAAAAAACTGTCCTGCTGCTTCATGCATTGAGAAAGCTCCTGTCATTACTGCGGCAAGCGCAAATCTGAAAACAATCAGTGAAGAGGCATCATTGATCAGACTTTCCCCTTCCAGTATAGCAAGAGTACGTTTTGGAACTTTTAATCCTTTTAAAACCGTAGTAGCTGCCACTGCATCTGGTGGTGAAACAATTCCGCCCAATAAAAAACCCAATGCCAGTGTAAATCCCGGAATCAGCATTTGTGAAGTATAAGCAACCACCAGAGAGGTCAGAAATACCAGACCAAAAGCGAGAAGACTAATAGGGCGTTTCCATTTCCAGAAATCATTCCATGAGGTATACCAGGCCGCTTCATATAAAAGAGGTGGTAAGAAAATCAGGAATATAATATCCGGATCAAGCTTTAAAACAGGTACTCCCGGAATAAAACTAATCCCCAATCCGGCAAGTACCAGAAAGATAGGATAAGCAATTTTGATCCGCTGTGCCAGCATGACCAGCATCATAACGAGTAATAAAAGTCCCAGGATTAAAAGTAGTTGTTCGTGCATGCTTTTAGAAGTTAGAAATTAGAGGTTAGAAGCTAGATTTCAGATTCTGGTTATTTAGGTTTTGGCTATTTTTGTTTGGCGGACTAAAGCCCATCTCTATTGAATGCTAATTTGTGTACTTGGTTAGACTCCTACGGAATCACAATTTGTATGGATAGATAATATGCATACTTTGTCATTCCGCAAGAATCTCACTTCACTTAAATACCTGAAGTATAGTAAAAAATACAAACTTCAATCTAAAAACACTTACTTAAATATTATTGAGTTGGCCAATTCAATTTCTTCCTCGTTAATAGAATGTCCAAAATTGGCATATACTTTTTCTGTTACATCTGCATTCATTTCTCTTAAGATGTTGGCTGTAGCATATACTCTTTCTACAGGAACGTGAAAATCTGGATTGCTGGTTCCAAGAAAAACAGGAGTTTCGGAAAAGTCACCTTTATAGTTTTCACGATTAATCTTATCTCCTATTACTCCGCCAATAATGGCTGCTGCTCCACCAAACTTCTGAGCATTACGGGCCAAAAACTCCAGAGTAAGACAGGCACCCTGAGAAAATCCGAAAAAGTATATGTTTTCAGTTTTAATTCCGGCTTTTACAGCAGCTTTCACTGTTTCATCAACCATTTCAAGGGCTGATGATAACCATGGTTCGTTTTGTTCTACCGGAGCTATAAATGAATAGGGATACCAGGTATGATTCAAAGCTTGTGGGGCTAGCAGTGCATAATCTTTTACATTCAGATGCTGGGATAAACTCAGAATATCCTGAGCGCTTCCTCCGCGTCCATGAACCATGATCAAAGCTTTTTCTGCCTGATTTAATGGAATTCCTGCTGTTTTTATATTTAAAATATGACTCATTATTTCTATCTGAATTTTTCTGTTGGATAATTAATTGCGGGAAGAACTGCTTTCAAACGTTCTCTTCTTTTTTCAAACTGTTGCGGCAATTGCAGATCTTCTCCTAAAAATGCGGCTTCTTCATCCACATCGAACCCGGGACCGGAAGTTGCAATTTCAAACAAAACTCCACCCGGCTCTTTAAAATAGACTGAGGTAAAATATTTTCTGTCCTTCACTTCAGTATGTTCCAGTCCGTATGCATTTAACCTCTTTACCATTTCAAGCTGAGATACTGCATCCGGAGTCGCAAAAGCTACATGGTGAACGGTACCTCTTCCTGCCAATCCTTTCAGAGCACTGGGAGTAGATAAAAGGTCTACATATTTCCCAGGCATATTTTCTGTTCCCAATCTCAGTCTGTCAGGAGTTTCCTTAATCACTTTATGATCCATCTGAGTGGTCAGAAGAGCTGCCGTTCTTTCGTAGGCATCCTGCCAGATTTCTACGTGATGGATTCCTTTTATGGCATAATCTTTAGGAATATAACCATTGTAATATCCTTTTCTTTCATCTTTATCATTAAAAACCAATTCCAATCCTAACCCATCAAAATCTTCAAGATAAATAAAAACTTCATCAGAAAACCTTTGCTGCGGCTGCTTAAAAGGGATGTTGAACTGTTCCAGACGGTTCATCCAATAATCCAGAGCTTCTATAGAAACGGAAAATGCAGTGGTATTAAGCATTCCTTTCCCATGTCTGCCATTGATAAGATCTTTACCATAAGGAAAAGTAGTCATAATCGTTCCTGGTGTACCGTATTCGTCACCGAAATAAAAATGATAAACATCCGAGTAATCAAAATTGACCGTTTTTTTGACTAAACGAAGTCCTAAAACACCGGTATAAAAATCTATATTTTCCTGTGCATTGCCGGTAATTGCCGTTACATGATGCAGTCCTGTGATAAGTTTCATTGTACTGAAATTGTTAATTTGTTATTATAATGTGAAAAGATGGAGAAAGCGGAGGTCAGATAAGCTTTTAATTTTCGTTTAATCTGGTTCCAATACACGTACCTCGAAATCTCACATCCCGAAACACAGCTCCCTATCCCAATTCTCCAACCCTCTCACTATCCGATCCTCAAACTCACTACAGTTCTTCCTTCATCCATACATCATTGTATTCTTCCTGATGACGTTTAAACTGTGCGTGAACATAAGGACACAGCGGTAGAATTTTTAAATCATTTTCTCTTGCGTAGGAAACCAGTCTTTCCAATAATATTTTAGCAAAGCCTTTTCCTTCATATTCCGGATTCACTTCGGTGTGGTAAACCGTCAGTTTTTTTCCAATGACTGAAATATCCATTTTACCGGCTTTGTGATCGTCTGAGAAAAGCTGGATTTCACCTTTTCTTCCTTCTAAAACTATTTCTGTTCTTTCCATTTTTTTGTTTTTAATTCTTAATTCAAAATTAGCATCTTTATGAGCGCTGGCCGATGATCTATGATAAGTTCGGAAGCACTCCTTCTATTTTCTCACGCATTCCTTCATACTGTGCAGGAAGCTTCAGGTTTTTTCCCAATTCGTTCAAAGGTTCATCCACCGTAAATCCCGGGTTGTCAGTTGCAATTTCAAACAAAACACCACCTGGCTCACGGAAATACAGTGAATAGAAATAGTCTCTGTTGATCTTCGGAGTGATACTTAAACCTGCGGATAAGGCTTTTTCACGATATTCCATCAAAACATTGTCATCTTTTACTCTGAATGCAATATGATGATTGGTTCCGGCAGCGTTTCTTCCGGCTGGAATTGTATCGTTTTCAATAATATCAACAAGATTAGCGGTATCAATTGCATCAGTAGCAAATCTGTATCTTTCTCCTTCCTGTTTCTGCAGGCTGTATCCTAAAACATCAGTCAGAACTTTGATTGTAGGATCTGCTTTTTTTAAGGTTAAAGTTACATTATGAAAGCCTTTCAATGCATACTCATCCTTGATATCATCTGTTGTCCATACTTTTCTACTGTCTTCACCTGCAGGTTCTATAAACTGTAACTGAAGACCATCCGGATCTTTGAAAGAGATCATTTTTTCTCCAAACACTTCTCCTTCTTCTACGTTTACATTAAAGCTTTTCAAACGGTTTTTCCAGAATTCAAGGCTTCCTCTGGGTACTGAATATCCGATATGGGTAGCCATTCCGCTTCCATTGTTTCCTTTACCAATTCCTTCCCATGGAAAGAAAGTAAGAATGGTTCCAGGCGTTCCGTTTTCATTCCCAAAATAGAAATGATAAGTTCCCGGATCGTCAAAGTTTACCGTTTTTTTCACCAGTCTTACTCCTAAAACCTGAGTATAAAAATCTAAATTTCTTTTGGCATTGTCTGCTATTGCAGTAATATGATGCAGACCTAATATTCTATTGTCCATTGTCTTTAATTTTTATGCTAAATTACAGTGAACAGACATACTGCACATTTAACTAGTTTAATAAATGAAACTACATCATTTTGGCCAATATCTTTTAGCATACCCCTTAAACAAGAACACTAAAACACCTTTACACAATTCTTAAAAATATCAGTTTATTTTATCTTTCCATAACATCAATTAAGATGCAATTTCAGTCTCATTTGAATTAAAAAGCACAAAACCGTTATAAGTTAAAAAAAATTCATTAAAAAATAAAACTTAAAATACATTGATTTTAAACACATTAAATCATTAACAATAAATTAATATTCAAAATGTCTACTTTTTTAGTGGACTAATAAAAATTATATTATATATTTGCAACCGTATTCAGGAAACAAAACAAAATGAAGGCAGAATTCAAAAATAATTCAATTAAGAAACATACCATCAAAAATATGATGCAGGATATCTGTATGCCTATACATCAAGAATACTGTGGTTGACCTTACTTTTATATAGATATATTTTCAAAGGCTTTACCACGTGGTAGAGCCTTTTTCATTGAACACAACAACATTAAAAATATAAAAATGAGCAATTCTAAAAACAAATGGTTGATTCCATTGGCTTTTACAAATATCTATGTGATATGGGGAATTACGTTTTTAGCTATTTCATTTGGCTTAAAAGGTTTTCCGCCATTCATTCTTTCAGGATTAAGATTTCTGGTTGCCGGAATTCTGATGATTGGATATCTTCTTTCTAAAGGAGAAAAAGCAGATTCTCTGATCAACTGGAAGAAAAATGCAGTTACCGGTATTCTTATTCTTACCGGAGGAACAGGACTTGTAGCCTGGGGAGAACAATATGTAACAGCTTCAGAAGCGGCAATATCTATTGCAACCGGACCGTTCTGGTTTATTGCGATCGACAGAAAAAACTGGAAATATTATTTCTCAGATAAATTCATACCGATAGGATTGGCCATTGGATTTGCAGGATTAATTATGTTTTTAAAAGGCAGCGTAAATTCAAATGCTACTCATGCAATTGCTGACGGAAACCTTCGTATTACGGCGTTTGTTGTATTAGGTTTAAGTTCCATCGCATGGGTACTGGGATCTTTATATTCAAAGAAAAATCCGGCTTCTCAATCTACCTTTATGAATATTGCTCAACAGCTTATAGTAGCAGGATTAGCTTCTTTTTTAATCGCTTTTATAAGAAAAGAATGGACTGGTTTTTCAGTTTCTGCAGTTCCGTTATCGGCATGGTTTGGGGTCCTATTTTTGATCTTCTTTGGATCGATAGTCGCTTATTTGTCGTACATTTGGCTTCTGTCCGTTAAACCCGCTGCTTTGGTAAGCACCCACACCTATATCAATCCTATTGTAACAGTGATTGCAGGTTGGATTGTTGCCAGCCAAAGCATCAATGGAGGTCAGCTGTATGGTTTATTCATCATATTGCTGGGAGTACTTCTAACGAATGTCACCAAGTATTTCAGACTTTCAAAACGGTCAAAGGTAAAAATCAGAAGAATAAGAAGATTGTTTAACAGAGCAGGCAGACCATATCAGCCAATTTAAACAGAATACAAATCAGAATGATAGAAATCAGAAACATATCGAAAACATTTCACCAGAAAAAACAGTCCTTTAAGGCATTGGATAAGGTGAGTTTAAATATAGAGAAGGGAGATATTGTTGGAATTATCGGTTTTTCGGGTGCAGGAAAAAGCACCCTGATCCGTACAGTAAATTTACTGGAAAGACCAGATGAAGGACAGATTATTATTAATGGAAAAGATTTTACCCGGCTTAATTCTAAGCAACTGGCTGAGGAGCGTAAAAAAATCGGAATGATCTTCCAGCATTTCAATCTTCTTTCTTCAAGAACTGTTTTTGATAATGTAGCTCTTCCTTTAGAACTGGATCATAGCAGTAAGGATGAAATCAACAGAAAAGTCAACGAATTACTGAAGATTGTAGGACTTGAAGATAAAGCCAATGATTATCCCAGAAGTCTTTCCGGAGGACAGAAACAAAGGGTAGCCATTGCAAGGGCCCTGGCTAATGATCCTCACCTTCTTCTTTGTGATGAAGCAACCAGCGCACTGGATCCGGCTACAACGCAATCTATCCTGCAGCTTTTAAGAGATATCAACCAGAGACTGGGAATTACCATCCTTTTAATTACCCACGAAATGGAAGTTATCAAAGCGGTCTGCAACCACGTTGCAGTGATTGATCAAGGAAAATTACTAACAAAAGGAACTGTAAGCGAGATTATTTCGAACAAAGAAAACCCGATCATCCGCCAGTTTATAAATTCAGACATCATGACCCTGCCACAGGAATTCATTAGCAGACTGCAGAAAGAGCCCAAAGATGGTTTATTTCCGCTGGTCGAAATAGAACTTAACGAAAACATCAGTGTTGAACAAATTCTTTCAACATTATATAACCAATATAAAATCCCTTATAAACTTTTAAAGGCAGACGTAGAGTATTTTGGAGATTCCAATTTCGGAAAACTTCTGCTGCAGCTTCAGGGTGAAGCAGAGGAAAACCAACAGGCGATCTATTATTTCAATCAAAATAAAATTCAAAATACAGTAAAAGGATATGCTTAGTGATACGGTAATTGCCCTTTTGGCAAAAGGAACCTGGGAAACGGTTTATATGACATTTTTATCCGGATTTTTTGGATTTGTGCTTGGACTTCCGGTAGGAATCATGTTATTTTTAACCAGAAAAGGACAACTGCTGGAAAATGCAGTCTATCATAGAGGGCTATCTATTCTGGTTAATATTTTCCGTGCCATCCCTTTTATTATTCTGATCGTATGGATGATTCCTTTTACCAGAATTCTGGCTGGAACGTCTATTGGAGTAAATGCCGCTTTGGTTCCGCTAAGCGTGGGTGCAGCTCCGTTTATTGCGAGACTTGTTGAAAATAGTCTTATTGAGGTTCCTTATGGTCTTATAGAAACAGCAAGAGCTTTGGGGGCATCACCTTTACAGATCATCAGAAAAGTATTGCTTCCTGAAGCACTTCCTTCCTTAATCAACAATGCCACTATCACTTTGATTACGCTTGTAGGATACTCTGCGATGGGTGGTGCTGTAGGCGCAGGTGGACTTGGACAGGTTGGTTACCAGTACGGTTATATCGGCTATGATATTGTCATTATGAATACAGTATTGATACTTCTTGTTCTGCTGGTCTTTATCATACAATTCGCGGGAGACCGATTGTCAAAAAGATTTGATCACAGGTAGTTGCCTTGGAGAGAGAATGAGTTGGAGTGTTTGAGATTCGGGGTGCGGGTTTCGAGTTACAGAGCGCTTTTGCTTTTTCGCTTCAATATTATTTAAATAAAAAATAGAATGAAAAAAATAAAGATTTTTGGTTTATTAGCTGCTGGAATATTGCTGTTCAGTGCCTGTTCGGGAAGAAAAGACGATCCGAACTTTATCCGTGTAGGAATTACTTATGGTCCGGAACAGGAAATTGCCGAAGTAGCCAAAAAAGTAGCGAAGGAAAAATACAATCTGGAAGTGGAATTGATCCCTTTCAACGATTATGTAGTTCCCAATGAAGCTCTGACTAACGGAGATATTGATGCCAATGCCTTTCAGCATCTTCCTTATTTAACAGAACAGTCCAAACAGAGAGGTTACAACCTCGTACCTGTAGGAAATACATTTGTGTACCCTATTATAGCCTATTCAAAAAAGATTAAAAATATCAGTCAGCTGCAGGAAGGCAACACTGTTGTTATTCCCAATGACCCAACCAATGGGGGACGTTCTCTGCTTCTTCTGCAGAAAAGCGGTCTGCTGAAATTAAAAGCAGGTGTAGGACTTCTACCAAAAGTAACAGATATTACAGAAAATCCAAAGCAGCTTAAAATCATGGAGATTGAAGGAGCACAGATTCCAAGAGTGTTAGATGACAGAGACGTTGTTGTAGGGATTATCAATAACAATTTTGCAGCTCAGGCAGGATTAGATTCGGAAAAACAGGGTATCCTAATTGAAGATAAAGACTCACCATATGTGAATCTGGTGGTTGCCAGACAGGACAATAAAAACAGCCAGAAAGTAAAAAACTTTGTAAAAGCTTATCAGTCTCCGGAAGTGGAAAAGAAAGCCAAAGAAATTTTCAAAGGCGGAGCTGTGAAGGGATGGGATTAATAGATAAGAGGGTTTCGATATACGAGTTAGTGAGTCGGAGGGTTTGAGAGTGAATGAGTTTGAAAAGTGAGGTTCGAGATTTTAGGTTTTGTTTTTTCACTCGTTAGCTTCTCTTCACTTTTTCCACCTTTACAAATAAAATATTTAATAAGAGCTGTCTGCAAATACGTGGACAGTTTTTTATTCATTAAAATTTATTTTCTCAATTTGAGATAATAAAAAATTTTCTCTATTTTTGCTTTTAATCAAATAGAAAGGCATTATGTTAAAGAAAACCGTCATTATAAGTTTATTCACCTTTATTTCTGCTTCTTATATGGCTCAGACCAATACTACCATACCCGTTTATTTAGATGAATCCAAACCTGTAGAACAGCGTATTCAGGATGCATTATCAAGAATGACACTGGAAGAAAAAGTGGCAATGCTTCATGCACAGTCGAAATTCAGTTCACCGGGTGTTCCAAGATTGGGAATTCCTGAATTCTGGACAACGGATGGTCCTCACGGGGTACGTCCTGAAGTGATGTGGGACGAATGGGACCAGGCCGGATGGACCAATGACTCCATTATTGCCTACCCTGCCCTGACTGCCCTATCCGCTACCTGGAACAAAAAGATGTCATGGAACTATGGTAAAGCTTTGGGTGAAGAAGCCCGATACAGAAAAAAAGATATTCTTCTGGGACCTGGAGTCAATATTTACAGAACTCCGCTAAACGGAAGAAATTTTGAATATATGGGCGAAGATCCTTATCTGACCTCAAAAATGGTAGTTCCTTATATTAAAGGTGTACAATCTAATGGCGTGGCAACTTCTGTGAAACATTTTGCACTGAACAATCAGGAAATGTTCCGTCATACGAGCAATGTGAATGTAGATGACAGAGCGCTTTATGAAATTTATCTTCCTCCTTTTAAAGCGGCGGTAACAGAGGGTGATTCATGGACGATCATGGGGGCTTATGATATGTACAAAGGCCAGTATGCCAGCCAGAATCAATATTTATTAAATGATATTTTAAAAAAGGAATGGAACTATAAAGGCGTTGTAGTATCCGACTGGGGCGCTGTAAACAATACAGAACAGGCGATTCACAACGGCCTTGATCTGGAATTCGGATCGTGGACCAACGGACTTTCTGCCGGAACTAAAAATGCCTATGATAATTATTACTTGGCAAAACCCTATCTTGATCTGATTAAAGCAGGAAAAGTAGGAACCAAAGAACTTGATGACAAAGTAACAAGATTACTTCGCCTTGCTTATAAAACTACGATGAACCGCAACAAGCCTTTCGGAAATATTGCTTCTGAAGAGCATAAAGCTGTTGCAAAAGAAATTGGTGAAGAAGGAATCGTTTTATTAAAGAACCAAGGAAATGTGCTTCCTATTGACCTTAATAAAGCTAAAAAAATTGCAGTTATCGGAGAGAATGCCATTAAAATAATGACTGTTGGTGGAGGTTCTTCATCATTAAAAGTTAAATATGAAGCTCTTCCTTTAGACGGAATCAAATCCAGGTTTGGAAAGCAGGCAGATGTACAGTATGCGAGAGGTTATGTAGGAGATATCGGAGGTGAATATAATGGGGTAAAATCCGGACAGGATTTAAAAGATACCCGTTCTGAAGCTGAATTACTGAATGAAGCTGTGGAATTGGCCAAAAAATCAGATTATGTAATTTTTGTAGGCGGACTGAATAAAGCAGACTTCCAGGACAGTGAAGGAAACGACAGAAAAAGCTACGGATTACCTTACAATCAGGATCACGTGATATCCACTCTTGCAAAAGCGAATAAAAATCTTGCTGTTGTTTTGGTTTCCGGAAATGCTGTAGCTATGCCTTGGATCAAAGAAGTTCCAACCGTTTTACAGGCTTGGTACCTTGGTTCTGAAGCCGGAAATTCTATTGCCGCAATTTTAGCCGGAGATGCCAACCCATCAGGCAAACTTCCGTTTACATTCCCTGTAAAACTTGAGGACAACTCAGCACATCAGCTTGGTGAATATCCTGGGCAGAAAGATGAGTTGGCAGCAGGAAAAGGTAAAGACCAGAAAAACCCTATCAATATTACTTACAACGAAAGTGTTTTTGTAGGTTACCGCTGGCATGATACTAAAAATATAAAACCTCTGTTCAGTTTCGGACACGGATTAAGCTATACGACTTTTGAATTCGGAAAAGCAAAAGCAGACCAGACCACTATTTCACAGGATGGTAAAATTACCTTTACAGTAACAGTTAAAAATACAGGTAAAAAAGCAGGTGCTGAAGTAGCTCAGCTTTACATCAGTGATTTAAAATCATCTGTTCCACGTCCTGCAAAAGAATTAAAAGGGTTTGAGAAAGTCTATTTGAATCCCGGAGAACAGAAAGAAGTCACTTTCACCATTGATAAAACGGCTTTAAGTTATTTTGATGCAGCTAAACATGATTGGGTTGCAGAACCGGGAGACTTTGAAGCATTGATTGGAAATTCTTCCGATGCCATTAAAACTAAAGTGAAGTTTACTCTTAAATAAAAACTGAGAGTTTAGAATACAAAACTCTACTATTTATAATTATTTGATAGAAAATTAAACAGATTCCAGATTGGGATCTGTTTTTTATTTAATACTAAATATTCTTTAGATCTGCTTAATCTGCGAGTAATAAATTTAAACGCAAAGGTTAAATAAAAAAGTAACATTTTGAAAAAAGCTTTATAGTAACGTGTACGCTTAGAAAGAATCAATTACATTGATTTAAACCTTTGCTCCCTTAAAGAAATTATATAATAAAACTTTGTGTTAAAATCTAAATTCTTTTTCTCCCACAGATCACAAAGAATACATATATTTTTTAAACAAACCCCAAAACGTATTTCACTTCTTCCCTCTTCCAGCTTCTTACTAAAATAAAAAGCAGGTTCCAAATGGGAATCTGCTTTCATTTATCTAACAAGTCTTGGATTATTTTCCGCCGCCGCCATTTTTCTCTACGTCGGTTTTTGTATTCTCTTTTACTTTCTGGTTTCCGAAACGCTTTACAAATGTAAGAGAAACTCCATACCAGTCCCATTTTGAATACTCTCTGAAAGTTCCGTCCGGGCTATAAGTGGTATTATCTCCATAAGGTCTTTTAAAAATATTCATCAGCTGCATACTAAGCTCCATCTGAGTTTTCGGGAATATTTTGGTAACTGAAATATTGTGGAAGACGTTGGTATTATTAGCATATGAATTCCCGTTATTCTCATTGGCAAGCTCTACCCACGCACTTAGATTAATGTTTTTATTGAACAGATTGGTATAAGAAACATTCGCAGAGGCTCCCCAATAGCTGATATAGTCTTTAGCGCCTAACTTATTTTTTTCGTTAAAATCTTTATTATTAATATAATACCATCCAAATCCGGCATTTACATTCAGCTTATTTTTCAGGAAATTCTGATTTGTATTGGCAAAAAGATAATACTTTTCAACTTTTCCATCGAAGTTCCCCGGTAATGAAACTGTTCTTCCGTTTTCAGTAACATAAGTAGTCCAGTAATCCTGATTGGTATGCATATATCTTGCAGAAATAAAGTACTTTTTCAGAATTCCAAACTTCAGATAAAGCCGGTCATTAGGATTCGGATTCAGATAAAGATTTCCTCTGGAATAGGTACCGTTAATTTCAGGCATCAGAAAAGGATTAAACTCAGAATACCATGGTCTCCAAATGCTCCGGTTATAAGTAAGGCTCAAATCAAATTTCTCTGAAAAACTATATTTCAGCAATAGATTGGGAAGAAAAGTTCCGTAAGAATCTCGTCTCTCTGTACCTGCTACATCCTGTCTTACTTTATAGTCAATATATTCATATCGGAGTCCGATTCTTGTTTCCAGCTTTTCGAAGAATGTTTTGCTGTAATTAGCATATAAAGAGCTCAGATTATCTTCATAATGGAATCTGTCATTTTTGGACAGATTATAATATTCCGATGCAGGATTATTGATGCTGAATCCATAGAGACTATTGGGAATAACATGATTGTTCAATTCGGTTTTCCCTCCTACTTCCATTGTACCTCCTGATTTACCAAAAGGATGTGTATAATCAATTTTCAGATAATAATTACGCATTTGGTTTGTACTGATAACTCCCAGCTGCTGATCTGTTTTCACACCCTGCTTATCAATTTGTTTGTCAATCAAATTATCATTATTCTGACTGGAATAGTTGGTTCCCAAATTAATATCTAAAATTCTATTCTTTTCTTTATCATAGTATTTATAGAAAGCATTAGTCCCAAGATTACGGCTGAATCCCCAGTTATTTTGAGTCTGGTGAAAAGATTCACCCGGATCTCCATCTTTTGAAGTCATCCCATCAGATTCTGCTGAATTTAAATTCCTATTCTGTGAATACTCCAGTACAAATCCGAAATTATTTTTATCATTGATTTCAAACTCTGATGTAGAAGAAATAGAAGGGCTTTCATTTCTCATTATGTTTTCCAGATTGAATTGGGTAAGCTTGTTACCTTCATATCGGTTATCCCAAGTCTGGGTCTTCCGCACATAATTTCCGTTGCTGTAGCTTCCTATAAAAGTTTGGGTAAACTTTTTCTTGTGGTAGTTCAGATTAAAATTCGTGTATTGTGAATTCTTGGTGCTTTGCCTGTTGTTCAGAGAGATACTTCCTTTCAATCCTTCGTCATCTCTCTTTTTCAGGACAATATTGATAACGGAACCTGAAGTTTCATATCTTGATGAAGGGCTGGTAATCACTTCAATTTTCATCAGGTTATCCGCAGGGATTGTCTTAAGATATTCTTTTAATTCTTTCCCTGTAAAAACAGATTTCCTGTCATTGATGTATACCGTAACCATCTGTCCTTCAGCTTTTATATCATCATTATTATTAATACTTACCAAAGGAGTCATTCTAAGAACGTCCCATGTTGTATTTCCTGCCAGAATTGCACTGTTAGCTACATTAAATACAGTTCTATCTACTTTAGATTCTACGGTTGGTTTTCTGGCAACCAGAGTAACCGCTTCTATTTCTTTTGTATTTCCTTTTACAGTATCCTTTGCTGCCGGGGCCTGAGCCTGCTGAGCCATTGCTAATGAACCTGCTACTATCGCTATTGGAAATAAAATTACTTTCATGTGAGATTATAGTTTTTTCTATAAGACCATTATCTTCACAAGTTTGTTACATCAAAAAGTAAAAAAAATAAAATAAATACTTAATTCCCAATAAGATACCTACTGAAAACGAGCTATAAGTTAAAAAATAATAGAAAATTCTCAATAAAGCAACATAATATAAATTACTTCCATAATAAATATTCTTAAAAAGACATTTTATCTGTAATTTAAATTTTATTAAAAAAATTACACTTTGTCATTGATGCGTGAATCTTTTATTATAAAAATAAGTTGCTCATTCATTAAATTCCAAAAGTCCCACCAACAAAAAAAAGCCCGGATCTCACCCGGGCCGCTAGCAATAGCAAATTTACAAGGATTAATATTAAAAAATATATGCTAGTTTAAATTTTCAAAATAATGGATAACGCCTACCTCAGGCAGACGAAGCGGATCTTTATTAAAATCAGACTCCTTATTCCTGCTGTTTTCCAGAAATGAATTACTGAAAAGAGCATAAGAAGGCTGTTCTGCCAGTCCGTTTTTCAAAAGCTGATGGGCTTCCACAATCGTTTTCCCATATAACTTTCTGAAGTTTCCAATATTGTATTGTGAAAAAGATCCATAATGAACAATAAACTTGAGAGCCAGATCAATGGTAGTGCTTAAACTCTTACTCAGCTCCTCTATCTTTCTGTTGAAAGCGCTTCTCATCTTCCACAGCATTTTTGAAATACTCTGGTAAGACGGGTTTTCATCATAACGGTAAAATAAAATGGCATCCCCCTCAATCTCAGAAATTTCAAAATACTGATCGTTCACATCAATCAGTGTAGACAATAGCTGTCTTACAATATACTCGCCTGTATACAATTTTGTATTGAACACAAATTCGGTAAATCCGCTGAAATCCGGGATTAAAATGATCCCCTCCTGTATATTTGTCTTCATAATGATAATGGATTAAAAACCTGCTTCATCATTACAGACGAAGCAGATTCAATTTTACTTTATTGCCATCCGCCACCTACAGAGCGGTAAAGAGCTGTAATAGCATTCAGTCTCTGGGTTTTCAGAGAAGCCAGTTCTAATTCTGCCTGAAGTTTGTTTGATTGAGCAATGATCACCTCTACATAAGTTGCTGAATTATATTTAAATAATAAATCAGCCTTCTTCACTGCTTCACCGGATTTCGCGGCCAGTCCTTCTGCAATTTTCTGCTGTTCTTCCAGTTTCTGAATCTGTACCAATGCATCAGAAACTTCACCTACTGCTTTTAAAACAGACTGTTTAAAGTTGAGTTCCGCCTGATCCGCCAAAACTTTAGACTGTTCATACTGTGTTTTCAACTGTTTTCCATTCAGAATAGGCTGGGCTACAGCTCCTGCTACCATTCCAAAAAGTGATCCCGGAACACTGAACCATTTACTGATCTGGAACGCATTTACACCACCCTGCGCTGTAATATTCAGTGACGGATACATGCTCATTTTGGCAACATGAATTGCTGCTGCACTTTTTCTGACTTCAAGTTCTGCCGTTTTAATATCCGGTCTGTAACTTAATAATTCTGAAGGAATCCCTGCAGCAATCTGATCCGGAGACTGTACATTGTTCAGGCTTGCGCTTCTCTCAATCTTTCCTGGCATGGAGCCGGTCAGCAGACTCAAAGCATTTTCCTGAGTTATAACAGAACTTTCAATAGCGGGAATTGATTTCAGAATCTGATCTTTTACAATTTCCTGCTGCTGTACTGCCAAAGCTGTCGTTAATCCCAATTCCTGTTGTTTAGCCAGAAACTTCAGGGTAGTGTCAGCATAAGCCAGATTAGATTTTGTAATTTCCAGCTGAGTATCCAGCATTAACAAGTTATAATATCCTTGTACAACCGCAGACACCACTTGTGTTTTTACCGCCTTTGCTGCTTCCTGTGTCTTAAGATATTCTGCCAAAGCCTGTTCTTTTCTTCCTCTGATCTTGCCCCAGATGTCTGCTTCCCAAGAAAAACTAAGAGAAGTTGTATAATCTTCCATATACCTTTTTCCCATGAACTGTCCGGCCATCATCCCGTTCATACTGTTATCTGAAGGACGGTTGATATTCGCGTTGGCAGAGGCACTTACGGTCGGAATATTTCCCCATTTACTTTGAGTATAAGCCAGGGATGCAAATTCTATCTGTTTTAAAGCCACCTGAAGGTCATTATTCTGCACCATAGCTTTATCAATCAAGCCTACCAGAACCGGATCTTTGAAAAAATCTTTGTAGCTGATCTTAGCAATATTTTCATTTTGTCCTGAAACAATACTATCACTTCTGAAAGCTTCGGGCATTTTTACCTCAGGCTGTTCATATTCCTGAACTTTACAGGAAATTGCCGTCCCTGAAATGAATGCGATATATGCAATATTTTTAATTTTCATTTTTAAAATCATTTGAATTAATATTCCCAATCCGCATCTGTTACTACCTTTCCGTTGATTCTCTCGTGCAAAGCCTGGAAAACCACGAAAAGAACCGGAACCACAAAAATTCCTAAGACTGTTCCGAAAAGCATCCCTGAAATTGCAGCATATCCGATAGAATGGTTCCCCATAGCTGAAGGCCCTACCACAAAGATCAATGGCAGCAATCCTGTAATAAATGCCAGAGAGGTCATCAAAATAGGACGTAAACGTGCTTTTGCTCCTTCCACAGCAGATGCAATAAGGCTTTTTCCTGCTCTACGCCTTTGAATCGCAAATTCTACGATCAGAATACCATTCTTTGCCAAAAGCCCGATCAGCATCACCAAAGCAATCTGTACATAAATATTATTGGATAATTCCGCGAATGTAATTCCTACAAATACTCCTGATAAACCTACCGGAATAGCGATCAATACAGCTAACGGAAGAATATAACTTTCATACTGCGCTGATAAAAGAAAGAATACAAATACAATACATAACCCGAAGATCATAACAGATTGCGAGCTTGAACCTGCTTCTTCACGGCTCATTCCTTTATAATCGTAAGTATATCCCGGAGGAAGTACCTGCTTGCTCACCTCTTCAATCGCGGCCATAGCCTGCCCGGTACTGTATCCCGGCGCTGCCATTACCGTTAAGTTGGATGAATTGAATAGATTGAAACGGTCTACAACCTCAGCTCCTGTTACCTGTTTCAGGCTTACCAATGTATTGATAGGAACCATCTGACCTAGATTATTTTTTACAAAAATTCCGTTCAGGGATTCTTTATCCTGTCTTGTCTCTGGAGTGGATTGCACCAATACTCTGTAATACTTTCCGAATCTGTTGAAATCCGAAGCCTGAATACTTCCATAATATCCCTGCATCACACCCAGTACATCAGAAACATTCACACCCAGCTGAGCAGACTTCACTTCATCTACCAATACTTCAAACTGCGGATATGTAACATCGAAGGTGGTAAATGCTACTGCTACCTCCGGTCTCTGCATCAGAGCTCCCATCATTCCATAAGAGATGTTACCTAAATTCTGAAGTTCTCCATTGGTACGGTCCTGAAGCACAAGCTCCATACCACTCGTATTTCCGAAACCGTCTACCGTAGGCGTATTGATCACAAGAAAATTGGCTCTTTTGTCCTGAGAAAGCATTCCCTGCGTTTGTCCTATGATATCATTGATGTTATTCACAGCTCCTCTCTCACCTCCTTTTTTTAATTTAACGAAAATAGAAGCTGCTGAAGAAGACATGGAACCACTGAATAGGTTTAATCCGTCTACTGAAATCACCTTGTCCACAGCAGAATTTTTCATCAATAAGTCTTCTGTATCGGAGACCACTTTTGAAGTTCTGTCCTTTGATGCTCCAGGAGCAAGATTTGCCGTTACAATAATGAAACTCTGGTCTTCATCGGGAATAAATCCTTTAGGTGTTGTCACAGACATCCATGCGAATAAACCTCCGAAGGCTACAATTATGATCAAGGCCACCCACTTTCTTTTTAAAAGGAACAATACAGCTTTTCCATAACGAAAAGTCAGTTTATTGAAACTTGCATTGAAACCTGCAAAGAAACGGTCTTTGAAATTCATTTTTTCATGCGTTCCGGGATGGTGTTGTTTTAAGAATAAAGCACATAATGCTGGGCTCAGTGTCAATGCATTGATCGCTGAAATTACAATTGCAATCGCCAGTGTTAATGCAAACTGCTGGTAAAATAATCCTGTAGAACCACTCATAAAGGCTACCGGAACAAATACCGCAGACATGATCAACGTAATAGAAACAATGGCTCCTGTAATCTCACTCATTGCCGACATGGTAGCGGCTCTCGGATTCAGTTTTTTATGTTCCATCTTGGCATGAACGGCTTCTACAACTACAATGGCATCATCCACTACAATACCGATTGCCAGTACCAAAGCGAACAATGTAAGAATATTAATAGAGAATCCGAAAACCTTCATAAAGAAGAACGTTCCTACAATAGATACCGGAACTGCAATAGCCGGAATCAGGGTGGAACGGAAATCCTGAAGGAATATATACACCACAATGAATACCAGAATAAATGCTTCTATCAATGTATGAATCACCTGTTCTATGGACTGATCCAACGCGTCTTTTGTTGCGTATGGAATTTCATAATCCATTCCTGCCGGGAAAGATTTTTCCAGTTCTTTCATTCTTTCCTGAAGAGCGATCTGCACCTCATTGGCATTGGAACCTGCCATCTGGAAAATCGCCATCGTTACGGACGCTTTTTTATTATAATTGGAAGAAACCGTATAACTGTAAGCCCCGAATTCTACTTTAGCAATATCTTTTAATTTTAAAACTGAGCCGTCATTCAATGCTTTGATGGTGATATTTTCATATTGTTCCGGTTCTGTAAATTTTCCTTTGTACCGGAGAACATATTCCATTACCTCTTTACTTCTCTCTCCCAATCTCCCGGGTGCTGCTTCAAGGTTTTGAGTCTGAATAGCACGGGAAACGTCAGACGGAGTAAGATTGTACGAAGTCAGTTTATTAGGATCCAGCCAGATACGCATGGAGTAATCTTTATTTCCATACACCATTGCATCTCCTACTCCCTTTACCCTTTTCAGTTCCGGAACGATGTTGATTTTCGCATAGTTTTCAAGGAAAAGGTCGTCCATCTTTCCGTCTTTACTGGTCAGGGAAACCATTGCAATCATACTGTTCTGTCTTTTCACCGTGGTTATTCCTGCCTGAATTACCTCTGCAGGGAGCTGGTTGGTCACCTGAGCTACCCTGTTCTGCACGTTAATAGCCGCCTGGTCAGGATCTGTTCCCAGTTTAAAAATAACAGTAATACTCAATGTACCATCGTTACTTGCTGTAGAAGTAATATAGTCCATATTTTCTACTCCATTGATTGCGTTTTCCAACGGTGGAGCTACAGACCTTGCGATTGTTTCAGCATTGGCTCCCGGATAGGCAGCGGTTACCATAACGGTAGGCGGTGCAATGTCTGGAAATTTGGTAATTGGTAGACTCACCATACCAACGATCCCCAGAATAACAAGCAATACGGAGATCACCGTTGCCAGTACGGGTCTTTTTATAATTTTCTTTAACATGATTTCTTCTTACGATTTTTTCTGTTGAGCATTTTTCTTTTGTGCCACTACAGGAGTTCCCGGCTGTAATCGGTCGAAACCGCTGGTGATATATTCGTCTCCTGCCTTAAGTCCTTTGGCTACAATGAAATTATCGCCGGCTTTTCCATTCACTTCAACGGGAAGCATGGCTGCTTTCCCTCCCTGAATGGTAAACACAAACACTTTATCCTGAATGGTTCTGGTAGAAGCGATAGGAAGCAAAACAACATTGCTGTAGAACTGATCCAGTACAATTTTACCGGTATTTCCACTTCTCAAAAGATTATTGGGATTGCTGAATTTTGCTCTTAATGTAATAGATCCGGTTGTTTTATTGAACTGTCCCTCCACAGCATCAATCTTTCCTTTTTCAGCATATTGCTCACCACCGGAAAGAAGTAATGATACTGCCGGAGTATTTTTGATCACCTCACCAATACTGCCTCCTGAGTATTGTTTCTGGAAATTATTAAAATCATTTTCACTCAAACTGAAATACGTATATACCTGGTGAATGTCTGACAGCAAGGTAATCGGTTCCTGATTTCCCGGAGTCATCAAACTTCCCAAACGATAGTTGAATCTCCCGATAAAACCACTTACCGGAGCTTTAATCGTTGAGAAATTCAGATTGATTTTTGCAGATTCAATAGAAGATGTTGACTGACTTACGGCTCCTCTTGCTCCATTGTAAGCAGCTTCTGCTTCTTTCACCTGAATTTCGGAGACCATTTTGTTCCTGAACAGTTCTTTTTTTCTGTCCAGATCAATTTTAGAAGTTGAAAGGTTGGCCTGAGCGGTAATCAAAGCTGCCTGAGCACTTTTCAGCTGCTCACGGAAAACCTGATCTTCAATTTTGAACAGAGGCTGACCTGCTCTCACAAAGTCTCCTTCATCCACAAAAATTTTGCTTAAATATCCTGTTACCTGAGGTCTGATCTCCACATTGGAAACACCCTCGATAGATGCTGCATATTCTCTGGAAACAGAAGCCTCTCCCTGTGTTACCTTTGCAACAGGTAATTCCGGTGCCTGCTGCTGGTAACCTTGGTTTTGATTATCTTTCCTACATCCCGCCAAAACGATCAGCGAGAGGAAAAGTAAAGTCGATTTTTGAATAAAAAATCTTTGCATAACAATAGTCCTTTTAAATTTTCCGGACAAAAATCGAACGAAAAAAATTCAATAGGATTATTCAAAAAACTCCTTGTTTTGTCAAAAAGACTCCTTATTTTAAAAAACATGAGAAATATCATTCATAGACAATATAAATGACAATATTCATTATTTTTAATCGAAATTATAGTTGAAATTTGGTAAAAAGACGTCTAAAAATCATAAATCACTGATTATCAGTACAAATCATCTTTTCTGTATTCCAAAGGAGCCCTTCCTACATGTTTTTTGAAAAACTTACTGAAAGACGCCTGATCAGAAAACTTCAATTGTGATGCCACTTCACTGATATTCAGGTTAGGGTTTCTCAGCAGTAATCTGGCTTCTACAGCCAAGACCTGATGTATAATATCTCTGGGGGATTTGAAAACTGTTTTATTAATGACTTTCGTAAGGTATTTACGACTGATAAAAAGTTTGTCGGCATAGAACTGAACATTATGCTCTTCTTTGAAATGGTCCTGAACCAGCTTAAAGAAACTGGTAGTCAACTCATCTTCTCTATTGGTTACCTGATGAGGTTTTTCTGTTTTCTTGAAATAATTATCAATTTCATAGATCACCAGTGAGAAATGATGCCAGATCATTTCATTAAAATAATAATTATCTTTTTCCTTATCATTCAAAACCTTAAGTTCATCGAGATGGAAATTCAGTTTCCTATACACATCCGGTTCATTTCTGATGATATGGGTAGGATCTGATGATAAGCTCTTCAGAACATTATTTGACTTATAATTAAAACCCGCATCAGCAATAAAATTCAACGAGAAGAAAATATATTTAGCGTTGTAATCTTCAGTAATTTCATCCAGCCAAAAAGTTTCTAACATTGGACAAAAAACAATATCACCCTTGGAAACCTCATAGCTCTTATCGTCCAACCTGAATGTAACCCCTCCTTCCTGTATCATAAATATACAGAAATAATCTGAACGGTAAGGAATATTCGGCTTTATGATATAATTGGCCTTATCAATTTCCATCACAACAAATTCCTTGATTCTAAGATCAAACTCAACCTGCTGCAGCACTACATCAAAAGCTAACTGCGAAACAAAATCAGATTTTGGCTGGGATTTTTTAGACATTGGAAAGAAAATTAAGCACGAAGATAGTAATTAAGGTCAAAAAACTGAAAATACCAATCAGTGAATTACCTCTTTGCTAAACAACGATAATCAATTCTTTATCATATCCGTTGTATTTTTCATCGATATAGCCGTGGGGATTACAGATTACCTCTGTTTCTTCAATTGTATATCTGCATGGCGTATGAATATGCCCGTGAATCCAGTACAGCGGTTTATATTCTGTAATTAAGTATTCCAGATCGGAGGCATAAGCAGACGTTACCGGATCTTCCTTATAGCGCTCCGGAACAGATTGTATACTGGGTGCATGATGAGTAACGACTATATTTTTAAGACCTTTTGAACTTTCAAGACTCTCTTTTAACCATTCTTTTGAAAACTGATGGATTTTGAAGGTATCCAGTGTTCTCATTTTCGAATAGGAAGGATCTTTCCTGATCATTTTGTAATCATTCATTTTGGACTGGCAAAGCATTCCATATTGAACCGGATTCCCAAAGATGGAAAAATCCGTCCATAAGGTGGCACCATGAAAACGAATACCGTCAATATCTACAAATGAATTTTCCAATACGTGAACATTAGAATTCAAGGAAGCGTCTATGATCTTATTGAGTGTTTTTGGATATGAACCTTTATAGTATTCATGATTGCCCAAAACATAAATTACAGGTTTATTGGGAATTGCATTTTTAATCCATTCAATTCCTTTGGTTCCCAAATTGATATCACCTGCCAAAACAACAATATCAGAATAATCAAAACATAATTCCGTACTCCCAAATTCCCGATGAAGATCACTGATAACCTGTATTTTCATGATGTATAGTAAAAATCAAAGATAATAAAGCAAAGCGGAAAGACAAAAAAAGAACCGATACCTAAGCACCGATCCTTCCTCATATAGTTTGTGTATTTTTAGGCCGCTTGCTATGAAACAGCTACTTTTGCCTGTTTCACTTTTAAGCTTTTCAATATAAAATAAAACAACATTCCGAGCGCCAGAAGAGCATAACTGATTAAAACAACCAGATTCAGACTTCCTACTGAAAACTCTGAAGGAAAGATCTGGCTCATTAAAGTCATGAAAGACAGCCCAATACCGGCTCCCAAAAAGTAACTTGTAGAACTCAAACTTGATGCCAATCCGTAGTGTGAAGGTTCAACATCCTGGATTCCCATTACTGAAAGCGCGGTAAAACAAAAAGTCATTCCTATTCCTGAAATACATGCTGCCCCCAACAAAACTACAGCTAGCGGATGTCCGGTATAAACGGAGATCAATAGTGACAGCCCTCCCATCAGCATAAACAACCACCCTAATACTCCCATTTGGGAAGAGCTCAGACGTTTTGACACATGAGGCAGAATAAATTTAGCAGTCAAGGCAGATATGATACTGAAAGGAACAAGCATTAATCCTGCATAAGCAGCACTATAGCCCATATCTTTCTGCAGCATAAGGGAAATCAAAAATAAAAACCCGATAAAAAATGCGCCCAATGTAAAGAATACGGCATTTGAAATCACTAAAGATTTGTGCTTGAATAATTTTAAGTCAACCAAAGGTTCAGCAACGGATTTCAATCGGTAATATACCATAACCAGCAGTAATACTGCCAGAATCAAAGAGCCTATGACCAGGAATGGCTGTTCTTTAATATGGACTAATTCATGTGTACCGTAAGTAAGATTTAAAAGTCCAAGCACCATTAATATTCCGGAAACCATATCTGTTTTCTGGGCGGTTTCATTTTTCTCATCTGCAGGCAGATAGTAATAAGACAGCACAATTGTCATTAAAAGAATAGGCACATTAATCAGGAACACCCAGTGCCAACTCAGGTAGGTACTGATAATTCCTCCTACCGAAAGACCACTTCCCGAACCGATAGCAGCGAATGAACTGAAAATTCCGATTGCATGATTTCTTTCCTGCTCTCCTCTGAATGTATTGGTGACAATGGATAACGCAGACGGCATTACCAACGCGGCTCCCAATCCCTGTAAAGCACGGAAAATAGCCAGTACCTCAAAGTTTTGAGACAATCCCGCACCTAATGAAGTCAGCATAAAAATCATGGCTCCGAGTAAGAACATTTTCTTTCTTCCAATCTGATCTGAAAGCTTTCCGCCAATGATCAGAAATCCTCCAAAGAACAGTACATAAAGTGTCTGCAGCCATTGAACGGTCTCTGCTCCAATCTGAAACTGCTGCTGAATAGAAGGAATTGTTAAATTAATAATGGCAATATCCAAAGCCTCCACAAATGTTCCTACCGATGCTAAAATTAATATTAAATTCTTCCTTGTATCCATGTTTCAAATTTCCTGCAAAATTAAAATTAACAGAACGTATTTAAAAATTTAACCTTAAATTTGGAACAATATTAAATATATAAAATATTTAAAAGGACAAAACTACTGATACACTAAACAACAACCTATAAAAACAGAACAAAATGGCAACTGAAAATTATATACCTGATGAAAAAGACTTATCGATCCTTCGTCTTCTTCAGAAAGATGCCAAGATGAGTATCCGTGATATTTCGGCAAGAATCAATTTAAGTTCTACACCTACCCATGAACGTATCAAGCGCATGGAAAAACAGGGAATCATTAAAGAATATGCTGCTGTTGTAGACCGTAAAAAAGTCAATAAAGGGATGATGGTTATCTGTATGATCGCATTGAGTGTTCACAATAAAAAAACTGCTGGAAAATTTATTGAGGATGTAGGCAAGCTGAAGGAAGTTGTAGAGTTTTATAATATCAGCGGTGATTTTGATTTTATGCTGAAGATCCTTGCTCCCAATATGGATGAATTCCATGAGTTTTTTGTGAACAAATTATCAGAAATTGAAGGAATTGGCCAGACCAAGAGTATTTTTGTGATGAACAGCATCAAGGAAAGTGCTCAGATTGTTTAAACCAAAATAAAAAGCAGCTGTATGAAAATATACAACTGCTTTTTATTGTAAACCAGAATATTTAGGATTAATTTATCAAAAATTATTTCCAGTAGTTCCAGACTAAGCCATCAAATATCGCCAGTGTCCTGCTGGTTGTATCGTAACAGATCATACCCGGATAGGGACTTTTTACGCTAAGATGCGGTGTTGCTACTTTTGGAAGTATCATGGCTTTATCCTGAGATTCAAGGACCAATACTCCATCAGCAGTACTTGCCGCGTCTCCCACAATAACTCCCTTACCTGATTCAGCAGAATTATTGACAGCAACCATACTTGAATTACCGGCATCGGACAAAGATTTCCAGGTGTCATTTTCATAGACTTTTACTTTATTATCTGCGATATCAAAGATCAATGTTCCATTCACCAAAGTCCCATTAGGAAGTCCGGATGTTGCAGGAAGAATCAAGCCTTTTGTATTTCCGGGAACGTTATCAAAATCCAGTATGGTACTGTTTCCATCTACCGTCTGTTTTCCAATAGCCACTTGAGCAAAAAATGAATTAAAAACAATCAGGGCAGCTGCAATACTTATATTTCTTATATTTTTCATACTCTTATCAGTTAGATTAATCATTACAGCTTTTTTGTACACATTTCCATTCGGCACCGTTATAAAGCTTTACACATTTGTCCTGGATATCATATAAAAGCATTCCTTCTTTCGGATCAGCAATAGCATCACCAGGTTGTGGTGTCTGGCTTACATGCTGAACTCTCGTCATGACAAAACCTTTATTTTTTGATTCCATCGCTAAGAATCCATTGGGTATGCTTTCCGGCCATGAATTATTTTTCTGCTGTATAGTAATTCCGAATTTAGTAAAACCATCAGGTGTTCCTGAAGCTGCTGGTTTTGTACAGAACCCGTCCAGGTCATCAATAATAACCGGAGCATTACCACAGCTTGCTTTATCTTCAGACAGGCCTTCCGGCCAAAGACCCGGACACATGGCTTTTGTTGCATTAGGACCACAGAAGCTTGAATTTCCCATCCCTAATCCTGTGACGGATCCCATGGCAATTGTTACAATCTGACTATCATCACTAATGATGGAAGCTCCCCCACCTCCACTTACGTCTGCTTTTGCAATACAGTAAGCTTTTCCGGCAGGAAGTCCAATATATTCAACAGAAGGATAAGTTTTAGACTGCTGGGTAAATGTTCCGCATATTTCTACAACACTATTTGTTCCCATTTCAATAACAGAAGTTGTTCCGGGGTAAAATCCACCAAAAGAAGGATCTTCCTGAATAACTGATCCTACCAATGATAAAAATGATTTGGTTCCTAATTTAATTTTTGAATTTTTCTGAGATCCGAAAGTTCCTACTTTCACTGTTCCTGTAGACTGAACACTTGTTCCATCACCTATTTCCAGAACTCCATCCACCTGAATACTGTTAGATTGAAGCTGCCCGGATTGAATGATAAGTGTTGCTCCATTTGGTATACTTATATTCGTACTTACACTAAGGCTACCGTTAAGACAATAGGTATTTCCACTTGTCATCGCCTGCCCTGTGTAAGGAATACATTGAGCATAAGCTACAGCACTTAAAGCAAGCATTAATAAAAAAACGACTTTTTTATTAATATGTAAAAAAAATAATTTATCCATGTACATTTATAATATTTTAACAGATTATTTTTGTTTAATTGAAAAATATTTAAATTTTCAACATCATCGCCGGACTAACAAACAATTAACATACCAAACACTTGTTTAATTTTTTCATCATTAAACTATACTCAACGAAAACGTGTGCCTTCTGAAATAATTAAAAGACTCCATAAAACATTATATTACAACACCTTGAATCTATTAAAAACAATTTTGAATCATGAGACTATTTTTTATCTAAATCTTTTCTTTCTTAACTTAATTCAGCCTATAGTTTAATAAAGAAAATTGTGTGTTTTTTAAATACTTCACCTTATTTACCCTACCAGAATAATCAAAACGACAACAAATTTTATCATAATATATTCTTCTCTATTTTTTATCTTAATGAAACAATAGATAATCTGAATAGCAGATCTCAGTGAAAATTCATATTAAAAAACGTAAATTTGCAGCATGAATAACGATACGATATGTGCACTGGCTACTGCCAATGGAATAGGTGCTTTAGGCATCATCCGGGTTTCAGGAAATGAAGCTTTATCTGTAGTTCAGAAAAGTTTTCCGGCAAAAAATCTGGAAAAACAAAAATCCCATACCATTCATTACGGTTATTTTATGGATGAGGAGGAAGCAATTGATGAAGTAATGCTTTCCATCTTTCTGGCACCAAAAAGTTTCACCACTGAAAACTCTGTGGAGATTGCATTTCACGGCTCCCCACATATCGGAAAACGTATTCTTGAAACGCTTATCAAAAACGGAGCGAGAATGGCAAAAGCAGGAGAATTTACACTCCGCGCCTTCATCAACGGAAGGATTGACCTTTCCCAGGCAGAAGCGATTGCTGATGTGATTGCTTCTGATAACGAAGCCTCCAGAAAGGTAGCTATCAATCAATTGAAAGGAGGAATCACCAATGAAATCTCTCTATTAAGAACGGATCTCCTGAATTTCGTTTCCCTGATTGAGCTGGAGCTGGATTTTGCTGAAGAAGATGTAGAATTTGCTGACCGAACCGCTCTGAACGGATTATTAGATAAAATTGAAATAAAATTAAATTCTCTTATTGAAAGTTTCCAATACGGAAATGCCATTAAAAACGGGACAGCCGTAGCCATCATTGGAAAGCCGAATGCCGGAAAGTCTACTCTACTCAACTCACTTTTGAAGGAAGAAAGAGCTATTGTAAGTAATATTGCAGGAACCACCAGAGATACTATTGAGGAAATCCTTCATATTAAAGGGCACGCCTTTCGACTGATTGACACCGCAGGACTTCGCGAAACGGTGGACGAAATTGAAGCTATCGGGGTAAAAAAGGCAAAAGAGAAAGTAGAAAACGCCAATATCCTTGTTTATCTGGCCGATGCTGCTACTGAAGATTTTTCAGAGGATATTGAAATGATTCAGTCTCTATTGAGAGAAGATCTGAAACTGATCATCTGCGCAACAAAAATTGATGAAGTGACTCCTACTAAATACGAAACAGTAGAAAACATCTTTAGAAATGCGATCTCTCACGAGTTTGATTTTATCAAAATCTCAGCTGTTGAAAATCAAAATATCCAGGATCTGAAAAATGAACTTTCATCATATGTTGAGCATTTAAAATCCGAAGAAAACAACGTAGTAATTACCAACCAGCGTCACTTTGAAGCATTACGTAAGTCTCTGGATGCCGTTCATAAAGTAAAAGAAGCTATTTCTTTCCAGATCTCTACAGAATTACTGGCTTATGAACTTAGAAATGCCCTTGAACATCTTGGAGAAATTTCCGGAGAGGTTACAAATGATGAGGTGTTGGGGAATATTTTCTCTAAGTTTTGTATCGGCAAATAATGCACTTAAATAGCTTAAAATCAACAACTTACACCAATCAAGCAAATCCTTTCAAACACGCCATAAATCACTGTATTACAGTATTTTACGTGTTTTTCAAAAGAAAATTAGCACTATAAATCAGTTAAATTTGTCCCCAGTTTTGTCCCCTAATTCCAAAATAAAAATCGTATGATTTTATTGGTTAATTCACTGTACTTAATATATACTAGTACACTATAAATGAATTAATTAGTGTTTATTTAAAGGTAATTCTTTAGAACTTTTACAGCCTTTTTTATAATAATTCATTTTCATACAAAACGATTTAGATTTAAACAATTAACCATTAATATTAATGGTTAATTTACTGTACTTAATGAGTCTAATTTCTATATAAATTGATTAACAATTATCAAAGTTGATTTCTAAGATTCTTTTAAGCATTTTATAATCCACTTTTGAGACAATTTAACTCTCTTATTTTAGACTTTGGACAATTTATTGCATTCATTTACAACCATTCTATTTTTAGATATATATTCAAGATGCACAACTAGTTAGAACTTAGAACAAAGCAATGAGTACACATATCTACATATTGAAAACATGCGAATATTGTGGATTAGAATTTGTAGCCAAAACCACTGTAACAAGGTTTTGCAGTCAAAGATGTAGAACAAAAATGTATAAGAGATATAATAAAAATTCATCTCAAACAATAGAAAATAAGAATTTATGCAATTTTAAAATGTACACTTATTCTCCCTTTGATTGCATAACGATAAAAGAAGCTTCCGGTATTATAGGATGTGCCCGAACTACAATCTATGATATGATCAAAAAAGGAAAGTTATCTTCTATTAATTTTAGTCAAAGAAAAACCAGAGTTTTTAAGGAAGAAATTGGAAAATTATTAAATCAAAATAAAACAGAAATAGAACCTTTTATATTTAAAGATGATGATACAAAAATAAAAAACTGTTGGACAATAAATGAGATCATTAACCTATATAAAATCTCTGCCAGTGCCCTGTACAATAAATTGAAAATATATAATATAATTAAAATAAAGAAGGGAAAATCTGTTTATGTATCTAAAGAAATTATACGTAGGTTATTCAATACAGTTATCAAAAATAATAATTAATATAGTTGATTTTATATTATTGAAAGGCCTATAAAAGACAAATTAGGCTTTTCAAAGACATAATTTAAAACTAAACAGAGTTCATAATATTTTTGTAGACAACTTTAAAACAAAATATTATGACACTTATTAAATTACGTAAAAAGCCTGCAGCTAAAAATACTGTTAGACTTTATTTAGATGCTTATCCTCCTATCTATGATCCATTAACTGGAAAATCGCAGCGAAAATTTTATTTAAAACTTTTTCTGTATCGCATGCCTAAATCGCAACTTGAAAAAAAACATAATGACCAAACACTGTTCCTAGCAGAAAATTTAAGAGTAAAAATGATGCTTGAAGTATATAATAATAGGATTAGCAATAAACTACGAATGAGTATATTATCAGGAAATTACTAAACTTCAAGAATTTTCAAACATTACAGTATCCACTATTATGGATATACATTGCAAAAATGTTATGGGTTAATCCCATATTAAATTATTTGGTTAACAGTCCACTTTAAAAACATTGATATGAGTTCTAACATTGAGATCATAAGAATATGCCAATATTGTGGCAAGGAATTTATCGCAAAAACAACAGTCACAAAGTATTGCAGCCATACCTGTAATAAAAAAGCATATAAAGCTGAACTAAAAACAAAAAAAATAGAAAAAAGTAACATCAACACTCAACTTTTTAAAGAATCCTCTATAGATATTATAAATAGCTCTGCTTTTCTAACCGTTAAAGAATCAGCCTGCTTATTGAAATGCAGTAAGCAAATGATCTATAATCTAGTTAATTCGGGTCGTCTAAAATCAACAAAGCTATCAGTAAGAAACACCAGAATTAGCAGATTAGAAATTGACAATCTTTTTAAGATTAGTATTCGAAAAGTCAAAGAAAATTAGGAGTCGAAATAAACTGTAATTATAAAATACCTTTTGACTATTTAAACTATTGTTAATGAAGGAAATAAACAGCGATGACAACGGTAAAACTAAGACAAAAGCCCATAAGTAATGGACAAGAATCTCACTATTTGGATATCTATCCTCCCATAGCACATCCAATAACAGGAGACTTTAAGAGAAAGCATTATCTACATCTACATACCTATTTGAATCCTAAAAATAATGTAGAAAAACAACATAATATTGAAACCTTGAAATTGGTAGAATATAGAAAAGCCGAACGTTTAATAGATATTCAAAATAAAAATTATGATTTTTTAATAAAAAAAAGGATAGCTGATTTTACAGAATTCTTTCAATCTGAAGCAAATAAACGACCAGATTCATACAATTGGCAAATGGCCGTAAAGTATTTTCAGAAATTTTGTGGAAAAAATTTACCTTTTAAAGAGCTTGACTGTTCTATATGTGAGCAGTTTAAAAATTTTATGCTGTCTAGTCCGTCAGTCGGTCAAGACAAAAGGAAAATCAGTCTTAATACTGCGTCATCTTATTTTGATAAATTTAGAAACACCCTTAAGAACGCTTTTATTAATAAATATATTTTCACAGATTTCAGTACTGTAGTCAAAGGAATAAAATTGGAAGAAACCCATAGATGTTTCCTTTTCTTAAATGAGCTACAAAGTATGGCCAACGCAAAATGCGAATCACAATTAGTTAAAAAAGCTGGCTTATTTTCTGCATTAACCGGTTTTCGTTTTTCCGATATTAAAAAACTTGTATGGGGCGAAATACAAGGCTTTAAGGGTAGTTATTATATTTTATACAAACAAAGTAAAACCGGAAACGCAGAATACTACCCTATATCAGATAAAACATTAGAAATATTGGGACCTCCGAAAGAGAGTAATGAAAAAGTTTTTGAAGGAATTAAGTATGATGATGTCATTAAGTTTCTCAAACCATGGCTAAAGAATGCCAGCATCAACAAATACTTTACATTTCATGGCTTTCGACATACATTTGCTACATTACAACTCGCATCAGGCACATCCATTTATACAATTTCTAAACTTTTGGGTCATAGAAATCTTAAGACAACAGAAATTTATACTAAAATAATTGATTCCGTTGCCAGGGAAGCGTCATTAAAAATTAAGTTAGATTTTGATTAAATCCTGAATAATAAGATATAGTAATTTTTTCCACTTTTTTACCATAGTGGTAGATTAAAGTATTATTATCAGAAAATATATATTTCCGCACCTCTATAAAACTGCTATTTAAGTCTAATTTATATTATATTAGGCCAAGTAATAAAAAGTCAATTGATTTTGATCTTTTGCTTAATAAGTATTTGGTTGAAGATTTTTAAGGATACTCTATGCTTAGATATTTATTATGACAATGATCTGTAACAATTTAATAATGCTGACTTCTTAGATCTGAATTAATTTTTCTTAATAATAGCCCCTTATTCAAATTACGGTTTACCATAATTTACTGATATACTGTTTTTCTTATATTTGTTCAAATAGCTATTTTTTGATTTTATAACTGGTACTTGAATAAGTATTTTGTACAAAATCAATTTTATATTCTATAAGTGAGTTGAATCGTTAGGAATATAAATAACTGGCTATTAAAAAATATTACTAATAACTATGATTGGCTATTATATATTTAGTATAGCTGTAAAAAACAAATAAATGAAAATAAACTGTATCCACTTACAAAACTTCAGAAAGCTACAATCTTGTAAAATAGATTTTTCTGAAAAAGAAACAATTTTTGTGGGAGCAAATAATAGTGGTAAAACAACTGCTATGGATGCGTTGATGATTTTCCTTAAAACCAAAAGTTTCAAACCCCAGGATTTTACACTCTGCCATTGGAAAAGTTTAAACGAAGTTGGAGAAAACTGGATTAAAGCAAATGAACTGAAAGAAGGAGATAAGTCTACAAAACTATTAGAACAATATCTACCAGTACTGGATTTATGGATTGAAGTTGAAAATTCGGAGCTTCATTATGTAAGTCATATAATTCCTACCTTGGATTGGAGAGGAGGTTTATTAGGCATAAGGCTACGATTTGAACCTAAAGATATGGATGAATTAATAAAAGAATTCATAACTCTTCATAATAAATCAAACAAGCTATCACAAGAAAAAGGAAAAGACTTCAAACTATGGCCAAAAACATTTTGGGATTTTTGTGAACGCAAACTTAATGCTCATTTCACAATCAAAACTTATCTGCTTGACCCTGATAAGTATAATGAAAAACAAGAATTGTTAGATAATAATATAGCATTAGATGGGGATGTTTTGAAGGGGCTAATAAAAATAGACATTATTAATGCTCAACGAGGATTCAGTGATGCAAATTCTGAAACCGTAGAGAGTAATAATAACAGGAATTTATCTTCACAATTAAGAGCTTATTATGATAAGCATCTTAATCCAACATTGGAACCAACCGAAAAAGATATAGATGCATTAGAGTCAATCAATAAAGCTCAGGATGATTTTGATAAGAATCTAAAAGAAAGCTTTAAGACATCTCTTTCGGAACTTGAAGGGTTAAATTACCCTGGCTTTGGAAATCCTCAAATTCAATTATCTACTAAAGTTTCAACTTCTCATGGTCTCCAACATGATTCAGCAGTGAAGTATTACCTCGACAAAGATTTATCATTGCCAGAAAAGTATAATGGCTTAGGATATCAAAATCTTATATCAATCATCTTTAAATTAATAAGATTTAGAGATGAATGGATGAGGATTGGCAAAAATGCAATTACTGATGATGAAGTTATAGAACCATTACATCTAGTCTTAATTGAAGAACCAGAAGCTCACTTACATGCCCAAGTCCAACAGGTTTTCATTAAAAAAGCTTATGAAGTACTGCGAAACAATAAAAATTTAGGTGGAGAAAAAGATTTTACAACACAATTAGTTATTAGTACTCATTCCAGTTACATCGCTCACCAAAAATTTGAAAGCTTAAGATATTTTAAAAGAAATAATTCTTTAGCTCTTCCTACATCAGAAGTGATTAGTCTAAAATCAGTTTTTGGCGAAAAAGATAAAGAGACGGAAAAATTTGTGATTCGATACCTGAATACGACACATAACGATTTGTTTTTTGCCGATGCCGTTATTTTAGTAGAAGGCCCAGCCGAACGAATTCTTGTACCACACTTTATAAAGAATGAAAATTCATTATTAGACCATTGTTACGTTACAATTTTAGAAATAGGAGGAAGTCATGCGCACAGACTAAAATGTCTCATTGAAAAATTAGGTTTGATCTGTTTGGTAATTACTGATATTGATTCCATTAATCCAAATGACAATGGAAAGAAATGTCAGCCTGAATCGGGAAAGAATTATAAAACCAATAATGACACCCTCAAAACTTGGCATCCTCAAAAAGAACTGTTAGACGAATTGTTGAATTTAAGCTCAGAGGATAAAATAAAAAAAAAATTGCCAATTAGAATAGCTTATCAAAAACCGATCAAATTTGAAAATGGAGATAACAAAATCATTGTATATCCCTACACATTTGAAGATGCATTGGTCATTGAGAATAAGGATAGTTTTAAAGCTATTACTAATGCAACAGGTCTTTTGAAAAAAATGATAGAAGCTTCTAAGAAAGAAGATTTAAAAGAGTTAGTAAAAGAAACATATACAATCATTAACGACAAACAAGCTAAAAAAGCAGAGTTTGCTTTAGACGTTTTATATTTTGAAGATCCAAAAAAAGTAAAAACTCCTTCTTATATAAAAGAAGGATTAGACTGGATTGAAGAACAATTAAAAAGTAACAAACAAGGACTAATAAACTAAACATAAATCTAATGGCTGAATATACTAATGAAATAGATACTCCAGTTGATGATGTGATTTATGAAAGTATTAAACCGTCATCACCCCAAAGCTTTTTCCTTTTTGCAGGAGCAGGTTCAGGCAAAACGAGAACACTTGTAAATGTATTGGCTCGTTTTAAAGAGGAGTTTGGACAGGAATATAAATTAAGAAATAAAAGAATTGCAATCATAACATATACTAATGCAGCTGCCAATGAAATCACTCATAGGTTGGAATATAGTTCAATATTTAATATTAGTACGATTCATAGTTTTTGTTGGGAATTAATAAAGAGTTTTACACCTGATATCAAAACCTGGATAAAGAGCAATTTGGTTGTTGAAATAGCTGAATTGCAAGGACAACAATCCAAAAGTAGAGACACAAGTAACAAGACATCTATAGGCAGAGCTAAAAAAATAGAATCCAAAAATAGAAGGCTTGCATCATTGGAAGCGATTCAAAAGTTCATTTATAATCCAAATGGGGATAATCTAACGAAAGATTCTTTAAATCATACTGAAGTAATTTCTATTACTGCTGATTTTATTAAATCAAAAGACTTGTTCAAAAAAATACTAATAAGCAGATACCCTGTTATCCTTATAGACGAAAGTCAGGATACCAAAAAGGAACTAATCGATGCATTATTTGAACTTCAAAGTCAATATGAAGAAAGACTTTCGTTGGGATTGTTTGGAGACACAATGCAAAGAATTTATGCAGACGGAAGAGAAAATTTGGGAATAGGATTACCAGAAAAATGGGTTAAGCCTGCAAAAAAAATGAATCATCGTTCGAAATCAAGAATAATTGATCTTATAAATAAAATTAGAGAAGATATAGATGGTCAGGAACAATTCCCTCGTATTGAAAATAAAGGTGGGATTGCTAGATTCTTTGCTGTTGCTCGTACAAAAGATAAGTTTGAAACAGAAGAACAGATTCGTCAGAAAATGTATGAAGCAACAAAAGATGATAAATGGAATGGGAATGATTCTGAAGTTATGACTTTAACATTAGAGCATCATATGGCTGCAAGTAGAATGGGATTCTCCAACTTTTTCGCGCCTCTTTATGGTGTTGATAAGTTAAAAACAAGTTTATTAGACGGATCTTCATCTTCGGTTAATTTATTTACGAAAATAGTTTTGCCTTTACATAAGGCTCATATTAAGAAGAATAAATTCGAGATTGCTAATATCGTAAAACAGCATTCTCATTTAATAGATAAGCATACATTACAAAATGATGATAATAAATTACAATTATTGCATACCATAAATAATAAAGTCAACGAATTATTATCTTTCTGGAATGAAGATAATCATCCCACATTACTCGAGATACTCAAAAAAATACAAGAAACCAATTTGTTTAAAATTCCACCGGTATTAAAAGTGGTTTTGAAAAGAGTTAATGTTGATTCAGATGTTGAGATTGAAGATGATGAAACAACGGAGGAGGATGAGGTTTTGACAGCTTGGGAAGAAGCATTGAAAGCAAATTTTGCCGAGATTATAAAGTATAATGAATATATCAACGAAGAGTCGAAATTTGGAACGCATCAAGGTGTTAAAGGATTAGAGTTTGAACGCGTAATGGTTATTATCGATGATGAAGAGTCTAAAGGCTTTATGTTTAGCTATGATAAATTATTTGGTTTAAAACCACTAACTTCCACAGACAAAAAAAATATAGATGAAGGTAAAGAAACAGGAATAGAGCGAACGATGCGATTATTTTATGTAGCTTGTAGTAGAGCTAAAGAAAGCTTAGCAGTAGTTGGTTACACAGATTTACCTGAAGAATTAAAGAAAAATATCATTAGTAATGAGTGGTTTAGCGATGATGAGGTAGAAATTATTATCTAAAAGAGTCAATTTATAATATGAGCACAGAAGCATTATATGCCAAATATGATCTCCTACTTCCTTCAAGATTTAATGGAGGCTATTTGATTATTGCTCTTTATGAGAAAATTAAAAACCGCGAGATCGAAGAATACTTTACGCAAAAAGAAATCAATGAAATCCTGGCAGATATAAAAGATGAATTTAATCGGGAGCCAATCCGTCCATGGAACAACATTAAAGATAACCTGTTCCATTACTTCCTGCGAAGTCATCCAGACGAACCCTGGAAATACTACCTGACAGGGTATGCTAAAGATTTAATAGATTTAATAATAGGTAAATTAGAAAATTCATATAAGAGCCACCCACTCAAAAAAGACGTTCAAGATACTTTTACTATACATCATAATGAGATCAACACGATTGAAGAACTCACAAGAAAGTTTGGCAGATTATTTATCCAGGGCTCGAAGAAAATCATTGATGACCATTTAGAAGCTTTGGAAGATGAATTACGAGAGGCATATAAAGAGCTAAACGATATTCTTCGTAGGGAAGATGTGCAAAGTGCCACTTCTTTAGTACAAGCATTTACCATTGTCTTTAAAAAGTTCGGAGAAAGAGCTGAAGATATCACAGAAGCTATCATTTCCAAAGATAAATTCCTGGGCGATCTGCAAAATGTGGTTGATCAGTTTTATAGAAAAATGGAAGACGATGGAAAATTCAATACAGATAATGTACCAAAAAGTAAAAGTGATTGGGAAAAGGCACGTGAGATTTATGCAGATATCCGGGACTTTTTTAATTTAGTAGATCGTAAGGTATACATTATTCGTAGGCAAATTAACCACGCCAGTGAGAAACTGACAGAACTCCAGGAGCAATTTTCTGTCAGAGCCTTTTTTCGGCTACAAATAAAAAAACTGCATAGAACAATTTTGGAAAGTTCGGAATATACAACCAATGGTATTAAGTTCAGCAACAATTTTCCCTTAAAGCAATTGGTATATGAGCCTGTTCGAATGCTTTATCCAGTATATTACGAATTTGAACCTCCTAAACCAAATATTGTTATAAACGTTGAGGTCGACGAAATATACGAACGAGATGAAAAGGAGAAGATAGCAAAGGAAATTAACCGCCAGCAGGTCATCAATCAATGGGTTGATAAAGCAAAAGATATTTTGGAAAGCCAAAAATCCCTTTCAGTAAGTGAGTTGATGACCCGGATCATAGAGGAAGAAAAAGATCTCTCTATCGCTTACCAGGTCGCTTCCCGCATAACAGCTTACGCTTCGGAGAATATCCATATTTTGATCGATGTAGAACAAAAGATCATCACCTTATCACAGCAAAATCTATCCCTATGGAAAACGAGAATTATGAAATAAACGACTATTCTTTTCTGATGGAGGAAAGTGTTGAAAAGCATTTTGCCGACATCAATATTCTATTGTTGTCGGGAAAACATATCGATCACAAGTATTACGCAGAATATACTGTATTGGAAAGCTATGAATTGCAGTGGAAAAATTTTTATAACAGCCTATACCGGATTGATCTCGTTGCCGATATTTTTGATAGAAGCCGGTATTATTATCTCGATTTCACAGAAAATGGGAAAGGAAAGCTAGGCGATGCGAGCCGGAACAAAGAGCTAACCGAGTTACAAACACTTATTGGACTTACGCTTTTGGATATGTATTACCAAAAGTATTTTGACGAAGAAAAAATCATCTACTGGAACGAGATCAAAACACAAATATTAGAAAGCGACCATCAGGATGCGTACAAACGGATATTATTCAATGATATCAGAGAATCTTACGACGAGAAAGAATGGAATGAAGTACATACAAAGTTCAGCAAAACCATGGAAAATTTTGATAAGTTGGGTTGGGTAGAAAAACAATCGGGAAAGAATGAAGATCTGGTTTTTGAAATAAGACCCGCTATTCACCGTTTAGCCAAGCTGTATGAGAAGGAGCTTCAGGGTTTTGAATCGTTTAGCCAACAACTTAAAAATGATGAAGCATGAATTATCCAAGAATTTACTCCTTATCTACGGTAGGTATTCTTAAGCACTATATACACGATTACCTTTTTCATCCGACGAGAACTGATTTTGTGGGTTCCAATGGCGTCGGAAAATCCATTATTGCAGACTTACTACAAATGATTTTTGTGTATGACAAAGGCCTGATTGAATTTGGGACTGATGGTGTGAAAAAAGAAGAACGACAAATTAATACACTTCCCTATAAGACTAAATGTGCCTACTGCTTCCTGAATATTGAAGTTGATGACGGAAAATTTATCACTGTTGGAATACAGATAAACAGTCAGAAGGGTAAACGAATTATTCCTTTTGTTATTACGAAACAAGCTGATATAAGTCTGAAGATAAATGAATTGGCTATTGGTAAGGAAGAACTGATATTCTCCAGAGATCTAATAAAAGAAAAAGATGATGGGGAAAAAGAAATTTTAGATATACAAAATCTAGCAAAATTTATTTACGAAAAAAAGAAGTTTATGTTAAACTTCTTTAGTAACAATGAATCGGTCAATACCTATTACAAATTTCTTTATGACAAAAACATATTACCGCTCAACCTTAATCAGGATAAGAATTTAAAAGCTTTTGCAAAAGTCATACAATCTTTTTCCAAAGCCAAAACATTAAATTTAAGCGGCAATCAGGCGTCAAGAAATTTAAAAGAATTTCTTTTTGAGGAATCAGATGAAGATATTCTCTCCAACTTTCAAAAAGAGCAAGCGGAACTTGAAAAAATTTTGCGGGAGTATGAAAGCCTGAATACAGACATACAAAATTTATCCAATAAACAAAAAAGACTAATCCACTTACGAGGATTAGAGCAGTCGCATAAAGCAAAGTTTAAATTGTTTAAAGAGGCGGAATTGCAAAACGCTCATATAGGACTAACACAATTGCAGGAAGCGGAATCAAAGGGAAATAATTTGATAAAAGCTCAGCAAGACGAACTTGATGATCTTACAGAAATTATCCGGAATTTTCCAATGGAAGAAAAAACTGTAATAAACGGTTATAATGAAGCAGATGAAAATTGTAATAGGTTCAACCGCTATCAGGAATTAGCCAACAGCATAGAAAAATTGGGTAGAGACATCGATGAGCTTAAAATGTTTATACTTCCCAAGTTAGCTGATAGCTGGAGAAATGATGTGCAAAGAATTGATATTTCAAGCAGGAACAATCACGATATAAAAAATGAAATTGCATTAGCGAAACCTTATCTGGATAAGTATAAAACGCTTGAAAAAATTCTTCAAACTAGAGCAGAACAATCGGATGTTTTAGATGAATTAAGATCATCTTTAAAAAAGGAAAAAGCAACCAAAGAAAAACTATTATCGCTATTACAGAAAAATGAAGAAAATGGGCTTTTAGATTGGTATATCAAGAATTTTCCAGTATTAAATAATGAACAGTTACAAACCGTTTTACATTATGCAACCACACCTATTACGGAAATTGCTAACCCGGATGATTCTTCTCGGTATATTAATCCAGATGAATTGATTAATGATTTTAAAGCGACTTCTTCCGAGAAAGGTATTTGGCTGAAAATGGGCGCATTAAACGAATTCATACAGTTTAATCCAGATGCATCACTAATAGGAAACAGAACAAACCTGGAAAAATCTATAGGACAATTAATTCAAAAACTCATTACAGAAATCGAAGTTATTGATAATAAGCTGAAAGCATTGGTCAACATTTCAGATGCAAAGCCTTATGATACCACCTTTTTTAATTATTCCTTTGATCTGTCTATTGTTGAAAACAGCAATATCGAAAAATTAAAAAATGCAGTAGCCTGTATTCTACAAATTCATGAAAAAACAACCCAATACCTGTCACAAAAAACAACAGAGGAACAAGAATTACAGGAAATTAAAAACCAATTCAATATAACATATGATGAACCTGAATTTGTTAGAAAAGAGTTATTGAAGCTTCGGAAAGTGTGGAGCGATAAGAAAGATAAATTTTATGAACTTAAAGGGGCTAAGCAAAATCAACAAAAGTCTCTGGAAAAAGAGCTGGAACGTAGCAAACAAGATGTGCAAATCATTATCAGTGATCTGAAAGGAGCACAAACTAAGTTTAACACGCTCAATAGCTCTTACTACAACAATTTTCAGAAAAACCTAACATTCTTTATGTCTACTCTTCAGAACCTTGATGAATTGGAAGCCGATTCCAATAAATCATGGGAAGATTATAAAACAACATTTATTGGCGTTTCCAACTCATTTGAAGAAACCAGCAATGAAAAAAATCCAGCAGTACAGCTTTCGATTATAGATCGGGATTTTTCATTCAGGGCTTTGGAAGAGGCTTTATTAGGTAGTAAAATAAAATCCACCGACGACATTACCACCGCTTTATATGAAGCCAACCAGACCCGAACCACCATAGCCAATGGTATCCGGGATAATATGGTTAAAATATTCAGTAAAACAACTGAACGATATGATAAATATGAGGATCAGGTAAAGAGAATAAACGCGTTCTTTGTCGATCGAAAGATTAGTGACAAATTTTATTTTAACCTCAAATTTGATGACAACAAAGAAATAAAGATAAGCCATATTAAACAGATCGCCCATGAAGTCCGAAATACGGCTACGAAGGGAGAATTGCAATTCGGACAATCTATAGTTGATTTTATTGAAGAATTTTTCAAAAAGCTGGCAAAGATCAAAGACAAGATTCCTATTGATAAACTGCTCAATCCTAAGACATACTTCGAATTATCTGCCAAGCTTACCGATCAGTTCGGAACAGAGGTGCCAGGTAGTACAGGAGAGACCTACTCAGCCATTGCATTACTTGGTATTGCAAGACTTTCAGCGGTGCAAAAGGAAAAAAGAAACGGATTAAGATTTATTATTTTGGAAGAATTGGGAAGCCTTGACAATATTAATTTTAATACTTTTCCTGCCATTGCAGAAGAATTTAAGTACCAGATTATAACCATGGCACCCCACACCTTCAATATCGGATTGTCGGACGAATGGTATGCACATCATCTGATCAAAGGAAAAGAGGAGGATAATATCAATTCTTACCCCTCAGCCTCCTACTTCAAAACAAATGACAGTAATGAAGATTTGAACATATACCTAAACAATATTACGAAATGAACTGGATTGAGTTAAGAGCCTTAAACAGTATATACGCAAATGGTGAGGTAAAGCTGAATGATACTTTGGTAAAAAGTGGGGAAATCAATTTTCTGATCAATTCTCTTAGTGTACTTGATACCTCACACAATAAGCTCTTTTGTTTAAATGGTTTTACGGACATATACGAAAAAGATTATTTGGAACAGTACAATCACTATGAAACTTTTTTATCAGATAATGAATTGTTAAAACCACAACTTCGTTTCGAAGAATCGGATATTAAAATATTGATAGGGATAAAAGAAGATATGGAAACGGGCAATTTATTGCCACTAAGAGAACAGATAATTAAAAAAGAGGCAACTGTAAGAATTGTCTCACTTATGTTTTTTAAAAATGAAAAATATCTATTAGGAAAAGAAGCTTTAATCAATGCTGTAAAGAAACTTTTGCAAATTGAAGAGTTGGCCGATGATAAAGATCTTCAATACAAATACGTGCTAGAATGTAGCGACCCCCAATGCATAGTACTCTGTGAAAATATCGATTTTTTAAAGCGTCCTACATTGGCCAGAGCCAACCAGATAGAGCTATGGTATGCAGGAGGTAAAAATGTTACCAAGTTGGATTATGCAAATACAAGAGGACTACCCATCTATTACTCCTGTGATTGGGATTATGATGGCTTGTATGTAATTTACCCTTTAGTGAAAGAGAAAATCCCCAGCATCCAATTACTTACTCCCAATGGATCTCCGAGAGGGATTGAAGAAACAGAACATAATAGTAAATGGGAAAATATCAAAAATAAAAATATAGACACTATGTTAACTCCTGAACAATTGAGCATTATGAATGATTTAATCCGATGCAATCAATGGATAATAGAAGAATCAAATGATTTAATAGATATGATGAGAAAATAAATAGCTTTATTTTATGTGTGGGATTTACACACATCGTTTCACTTATTTAACTGACAGTCAATCCAATAATTTTGATCCCTTATTCGCTCTCGGCTTGGGTCGTACATATTATCGACTTCTTCCCATAATGGAGTTTTATTTGATAAAGCATTAATTACTTGAATTGGGGTACGGCCCGTTAGAGAACTGTGGGATCTAAGCCAATTATAATAAAATTGCCATTGCGATAGTAGGTTTGATAGGTCGGGATCTTTGATATCAACTGTGGAATAAAATTCATCAAGATCGGTTCGCTGTGTTCTTTCTACCTTTCCATTGAGATGTGGAGAACCTGGTTTAATAGGCCGAAATTTAATACCCCATTCCATTAATCTATCTTGAACGGAATAAGCAAAAAACTCTTTTCCTCTATCAGTTTGAATGCGCTGTATCGCAAATGGCATTTGTTCCAGCACTGTATCAAGAAATTTCAGGGTGTTGGTAGCAGTACGCCTTGGAAATAATTGAAGTACTTTAAATCTGCTACAATCATCTATCGCTGTGTATTGATAAATGCCTGGAGCTATTTTACAGACGTCCATTTGTACGCGATCACCCGGTATTGGTCGGTTATAGCGAGTTTGTCTTTTACGGTAGTATCGCTTAAGCTTTAAATACTGTTTATTATTCTTTTTAAGAATCTTATGAACAGTTGCAGTTGAGATGGAGACCCCATATAAACGTTTCATCTCACTAGCAATGCTCCGATGCCCTAAATTGCGGTTTGTCCTTAACTCCAGAATTCTCTGTTCGTCCTCTTTTGTTATTCTTTGGTGGATTTTATGTGGTCTTCTACTGAGGCCACTTAGACCATCAATACCAGATTCTTTAAATCGTTTAACCCATTTTCTCAGTGTCGGCCTAGTTATGCCGCACCTTAAACATACAACCCCTGCATTACCAATGGCCTCATAATGCTTTACCCATTCAAAGCGCCTTTTTACCTCATTTTTCATTACTGCTGATTTATGTTAGAATGTGGTAAAACGGGTAGTTCTACCAACATTTTAACATAAAGTTATTGAAAGGATCTGTATGAATCACACATATAAAAGATCAGCAATTTTCATTTTCTAAACTTTTATTATAATTTAAAAAAGTTATCTCCTTTACCTGTCTTGTATCATCTCAGTTTAAGCATAAACTAGTTTTTTTCAAAGGTTGATTTAAACATACGACTATAAAGTTTTACGGAAATTTACAAAAAACATTTAAAAAACATAGCAAGCTATACATCTTTCTAGGTAAGCTTTTGATCTCAGTATTCTTCGTTAAAAAGTTATTATAAAACTAAAATAAGCCATCTATTTCAAACAAAATTATAGCAAACCTAATTTTTCGCAAAGGTTATAACTTTGCTGCAAAAGTTATTATTTGAACGAAATTCAATAACACTCTAAAATTGATATTTTTAGAAACAAAATGTAATTTCTAATCTTTTTTATTGTAATGATCCTGAATAAAAGGAGTATGATTTTGGCTATTTAGCCTGTCCCTGACTTTTACTAATTCATTGCACTCATTTAAAGATAAAGAAGGCGAATGTAATTACTCATCCGCCTTCGAAATATAAGTCTAGAAAATAATATTAAAAAAAGCTGACTAATTAAGCTTTTCCAAATAAAGCTTTTTTAAGTGCTAATGCACCCTGTTCAGAAGAAAACTTTATTGCTTCTATATGATCCAACGGGTTTAATAATCCATAATCATGGATAAATCCGTTATAAGTCTGAATAGTTGTTGGTACACCTGCTTCATCTAATTTTCTTGCATACGCTAGTCCTTCGTCAAAAAGGATATCATTTTCCGCCAGTTGAACCAATGCAGGAGGTAATCCTCTTAATTGATCTAAAGAAGCATTGAAAGGTGTTGCGTAATACTCTTTTCTTGTTTCGAGATCGGGTAAATAATTATCCCACATCCATTTCATCAATGGAGCTGTCAGGAATCTTCCTTCACCATATTTTTGCCAGGATTCACGTGTAAAATCAGCGTCCGCTACAGGCCACAATAATAACTGAAATTTTATCTCCGGGCCACCTTTATCCTTAGCCATATGACAAAGTACCGCCGTCATATTCCCACCTACGCTATTTCCGGCAGCAGCCATATTTTTACCGTCTACTCCGATTTCAGCGCCATTTTCTGACACCCATTTTGTGGCAGCATAGATCTGATTGATCGCTACAGGGTATTGAGCTTCCGGAGATGGTGTATAGTCAGTAAATACAGCAGCAGCTCCGCTATTTACAACAAGATCTCTAACCAGCCTTCTATGAGTAGGATAATCACCCAATATCCAACCTCCACCATGCGTAAACATAAATACCGGAAGGTTTTCCGAAGTTGAGTTTGCAGGTTTAACAATATGAATATTTACCGTAATACCATCCTGTGTAATTTCTCTTTCTGTCTCAATGATCCCTGAGTAATCCACCTCTACAGATTTTTGGGCATCCACTAACACCTGTCTTGCCTGCTGGGGTGTCAAGGTTTCCAAGGGACTCCCCCCACTGTTATTCAATGCATTTAGAAATTCTCTGATCCCCGAAAGGATTTGCGGATCGTTTTCCGCTTTAATGTTTGATGCCATAATTAAAATTTTAATGATTAATTATAAATTTATTTGGCTTATACAAGCCTGAAAGTATATTATTTATCAAGTTCTTTAGCAACAACTTGTGCCATTTCTTTTGAACTGAAGGGGTTTTGTCCTGTAATCAGGTTCCCATCCACTATAACATTGGACGTCATGGGAATACATGCTTTTTTCAGATCTGCACCACGTTCAACAATTGAAGCTTCAAGATTAAAAGGAACCTCCCTTTTTCTTCTGGCGATGGTCTCCTCGAACCAATCAAACCCAGTCATTGATTTTCTCGTAATCAGATAAGTTCCGTCTGAAAGCTTTACATTAATCAATCCTCCCACTCCGTGGCAAATAGCAGCAACCATTTTTCCACTTTCGTACTGCTTTCTGATTATATTTTGTATAATAATATCATCGGGGAAATCATACATGGTCGCATGACCACCTGCGAGATATACACAATCAAAATCTTCATTTTGAACTTCCAGCAAATTCCTTGATTGATTGAGGTCGTTCATAAAAGCAGTGTTTTCGTAATATGATCTTGAAATCTTGTCCAATACAAGAGGTTTTAAGCTCTCGGGGTCAATGGGAACATGTCCTCCTTTAGGACTTGCTATGGTGACCACCCATCCTTTTTCTTTTGCTGTGTGGTAGATATGGGTAAGCTCACTCAACCATAGACCGGTTTCTAAACCACTTTTATAATGTCCGGTATTGGTTACAACCAGAAGGATTTTTTTCATTTTATATTTTTTTTCTGTCATTTAAAGTTACTGATAAATGAATGGACATCAGTAACCAAATCATGGAAGATTGTAACCGAATCTCTGTTAGAAAAAATGATGGATGTAGAACCGCATTCCTTAGTTATCTCTTTATATATACTTCGTTAAACGGAACCCTACAGCGTTCACCCCAAATTCCTTCATTCCCTTTTCTTATTCCGCAGGAGACGACCATATTCACTTCTGCTCCGCGAGGTAGACCCAATACTTTTTTTAATACCTTGCTATCAAAACCTTCCAATGGACAGGTATCATATCCTTCATTTGCCATGGCGATCATAAAAGTCTGAGCTGCCAGAGCACAGGATTTATGAACCACCACTCGCATATCATTCTCAGACACCTCTCTTGTAATGGTTCTAAACACCCCTATAGTTCCTGTCAATAATTTTCTAAAACTTCCCAATAAGCCAAAGAAACGTCCATATAATAAGGGCATGATCTTCCCATAATATAATTCTCTGTCCTTGATCCGTTTTTCCTGCCGCTCAACAGGACTATTGCGTCTGATGTTTCCTTTTTCAAAATTCAGTACAAATTTTGCCCTTTTGCGAAACAGATCACGCCTTGTGACAAAAACCACGATCTGCGCTGCTGTTGAAGTGGCAGTCTGATCCAGACAAGCTCTGGAAACCTTAGATAACAGATCAGTATCTGTGATGTGATGAAACTCCCAAAGCTGCATATTGGAACTACTTGGAGCTAAAGCTGCCAATTGAAGGCATGCTCTGATTTTTTCATCCTCTAGAGCTTTTTCCCGATCATAGACACGTACAGATCGTCTAAAGTCCATTACTTCTGATAAATTCATATCAATTATAGTTTTTACAATATGATCAAAATATCCTGACAAGAAATTAAAGTTTCTTGTCTCTAAACTGCTCCTTCTTAATTTGTGCTATTCCTTCTCTATAGGTAGTGACCTGAAATTCAGGAAAACGTTTTTTGAATTTTGTATCATCAAAAAGATTATCATACGAATATCTCGGAAGCAATTCCAATAGTTCTTTAACCTTAGGATTGAACCACGAACCTATCTTGAAAAGAAACTTTGGAACTACGTTATGTTTAAGCTTCTTGCCATAGATCCCGGATGCTATTTCTATAAACTCTTTATATGTCGGATGACTTTTGTCAACCGGCAGGTGCCATGTCTGACCGTAAGCATCAGGGGTATTTCCAATTAGCGCTGTGGCACGACTAGCATCCGGTGTCCAGATCAGGCTTCGTTTTTTACTGTCACTTAGAGGAACTTTTAAGGTTTTCCCTTCTTTTATGTTATTAAATACTAAGGTATTGGTAATACTCTGAGTTTTACCTGGACCATAAAACTCAGGTGCCCTACAGATCACCGCTTCAAGTGCTCCTGACTCAATTTCTTTCAACACCATATCTGCCATCTTTCTTCTTACCTTTGCTTTTCTTCCAAGCGGACTAAAAGGAGTATTTTCAGTAAGGTTCCTATCATCCTGTGGATACATATAAGTATTATCAAAGAATACCAGTTTAGTTCCATTGATTTTACAGGCATCAATCACATTTCTGAGAATCAATGGAAACTGTTGCTCCCATAGATCTGAACTGATCGGCAATCCAAGTGTAAAATACGCAATTTCACTCCCCTTTACAGCTTCAATGGCCTTCTCTTTTATGGATAGATCAGCTGAAAAAACCTCGTCGGTATCATTCACTTTGGTAGCTTCACGACTCACGATCCTAATTTCAGAGGTAAAATTTCTTTTTAACTCTTTTGCCAGTTCCTCACCAATCTGTCCATTGGCACCTAATATTGTTTGCATTTTTTTATCTTTTAAATTTATAGTACAAAATTCGGCCTTATCAGCCACAAAAAAGTATCCCAATCCATGGAGGTTGTAACATAATCTCTGTTACATCACCTTTTTTATCCAGTGCATTTTTTTATCGGTATAGGGCGGATATTTCAGATCCGGCTCACCCCAGGTAGCTTTGTCTATAACTGATTTTTGGTGAGAAAATGCAAGGAAACCGTATTCGCCGTGATAACTTCCGATTCCCGAATTCCCAATGCCGCCAAAAGGGAGATAATGGTTGGTAATATGCATCAAGGTATCGTTGATGACACCACCGCCGAAAGAAACCAGATGGAGAAGTCTTGTTTTTTCTTCTTCATTTTTTGTAAACAGATAGGCTGCTAAAGGTTTTTCTCCTTCAATGATCTTCTGCAAAATCTCATCATAATCGGTATAGCCAATGACCGGAAAAACAGGTCCAAAAATCTCCTCCTGCATTACGGCATCGTCCCAAGTAACATTATCCAAAACCGTAGGTTCGATATATAGAGTTTCTTCATTGGTTTTGCCACCATAGAAAATTTTGTCTTTATCGATAAGCGAAGAAACACGTTCAAAATTCCTTTTATTGATGATGCTGGTGAAATGCTCCGCACCATCTGAATAATTGAATTCCTCCAGCTTTTCTTTTATCAGCTGTAATAATTTCGGTTTCACCGATTCTTCTACCAGAAGATAATCAGGAGCAATGCAGGTCTGTCCACCATTTATAAACTTGCCCCAAACCAAACGCTTTGCAGCGACTTTCAAATCTGCCGTTTTAGTAACGATAGCTGGGGATTTACCGCCTAATTCAAGGACAACAGGAATAAGATTTTTTGCAGCCGCCTCATATACTATTTTTCCTACTTTCGGGCTTCCAGTAAAGAAAATTTTATCCCAGCGGAGTTTCAGAAGTTCGGTTGTTTCAGGAATCCCACCTGCCACCACATACAGATAATTGGATGGAAAATTATGATTAATTAACTCCTCTAGCAGATTCATTGTATTTTCGGGTAGCTCGCTGGGTTTCAGTACGCAGGTATTTCCCGCCGCGATAGCTGTAACCATGGGCAACAACGTGAGCTGCAAAGGATAATTCCATGCACCGATGACCAACGTTACACCCAATGCATCGTAATAAATATGACTGTTCCCGGGCTGCAAATTCAATGGTGTTTTTACTTTTTTAGGCTTACTAAGCTTATCCAGATTTTTCAGAAAAAAATCGATTTCATTATAAATAAGATTCAGTTCCGTTAAAAATGTATCGAATCTTCCTTTTCGAAAATCTTTATAAATCGCATCGTACATACGATTTTCATTTTTTTTCAGAATGGTTTTCAGCTTTTTCAATGTTTCCTTACGAAAGGTTATATCTTTTGTATGATGTGTATTGAAAAATGCTTTTTGTAATTGAAATATTTTGTCAAAATCCATTGCTTTAAATTTTAAGGTTGATTGAATTATTTTTTATCTTCCTGTACCAGTTCAGGCGTATATAATGCTGCCTGAAACTCCGGCTGGTAATCGTACTTAACCAGTTTATTTAAACCTAATGATCTGATAAAAGTTGACAAAGGACCATCAGAAAGATTTAATTGAATATCTTCAGCACTTTTACTGCTCGCTTTCTTTATGGCACGAACATCAGTATAACCATGTGTTAGCTGACCTTGTTTATTCAGATTGATGAAATTAGAACGCGTAATTTCCGGTGTTGATGCGGAAACATCCAGTTTTTCCCCTGCCATTGAAAAGTCAAAATTCCCTTTTTCATCGTAGTAATTAAACCTCAAACTATTACCCTCGTTTGTGTAATTGATAGGTATCAGCCATTTGGGCAAATTGTAACCGTAAACACCTCTCACTCTTGCCAACTCCGTATCTACCGGAAGTTTCAACACGTATCCCCACAGGTTCTTATCATTCAGCTCACCCATCAGCGAAATCAGCCCCCAATTGCTTCTACCCGGTTGTGTGGTTACAATAGAGATGGATAATTCGTTATAAAAATCGTTATCGCAGTAATGGTAAGCGTAAGATGTAATAGCTATCAATCCCTTGCCGGGCGTATAGGAAATTGGTTTTACCAAACCTTTAACCTTTTCCGGAATCAACTCTTTTATTTTTGCCATATCCGCCGTGTAAATGGCTGTAATGCTGCTGTTACTGTAGTAGAAGTTAGGCGAATAGGTTGTAAAGCCTACTTCTTTTTTCTGTTTTTGAATGGTTTTGAACCAGCTCAGATCAATGTCGGGTCTTTCCTTTGCAACGATATCCATAGGCGAATTGGAATGAAACCTGTCAAACAAACCACCTTTCAGGACGGGCATTTTCTGCCCCGCCAGTTCAATGAGTGTATCCTTATCAGTAGGATTATTGGTTTTTGGTTGTACACTTTCCTTATTTGAAGCTGTATTAACGACAGCTTTACTTAGGAAAAAGCCAGGGGCAAAGAGTAGGATTATAGCGATAATTACTACAATTGCCAGAATTTTTAAATTTTTCATTTTAAATCGTTTTTTAATGTTGATTATTATCTATGATTTTAGATTGTGCTATTTGTTTATCCAGTTCGCGTAATATGACTTTTGCCATTTTTTTAGAACTGAAAGGGTTCTGTCCAGTAATTAAATTTCCATCGACAACAACCTTTGAGGTCATCGGGATAAGTGCTTTTCTGTAATCCGAACCCTGATTCTTCAAAGTCTCTTCAAGATTGAAAGGCACTTTTTTTTTTCGGCCGGCAAGACCTTCTTCAAACCAGTTATAGCCGGTGAGCTTTTTTTCTTTGATCAGGTAATTTCCATTGGATAGTTTTACATTCAGTAGGCCACCAACTCCGTGACAAATGGCAGCCACTATTTTTCCACTTTCATATTGATCACCAATAATTTTTTGGAGCGTTTTATCATCGGGGAAATCATACATTGTTCCATGTCCGCCTGCCAGATAAACCACATCAAAATTGTCATTTTCCACTTCCTTAAGGCTTCTGCTATTTTTCAACAATTCACGGAAGGAATTGTCATCACAATATTTTTTAGATATCTTATCCAGGGTAAAAAATTTCAGGCTCTCTGGATCTATAGGAACATCACCACCATTGGGACTTGCAATGGTAACATCATAGCCTTTTTCTTTTGCTGCCTGATAGATATGGGTCACTTCACTTAACCATAGGCCAGTAGGATAATTCCCACTTGCATACATATTGATATTGGTAACAATAATTAATATTTTAATAAGATTCATTGTATAAGTATTTTTATACAACAAAGGTCCAAAACATCCGATGAGTTATTGTAACTTAAATAAGGTAAGTTGTAACAGAATCTCTGTTTTATTGATCTATTTCAAACTCCAAACCCAATAAAAAATAAAAAAGATGGGTGGTAATTATTACCACCCATCTTTTCAATATTTATTAATATTAATGCATTCGTTAAATTAGAGTACCTTTTTCATTAATTAAATGAGGCTCTGAATTCCAGAGGTGAAAAAGTAGTACGGTTTTTAAACAGACGATGAAATGATTGTGGATGCTCAAACCCTAAATGATAAGCGATTTCTGATACAGACAATTCCGTCGTTGACAATAATTCTTTGGCTTTCTCTATCAATCGGTTCTGAATATGCTGTTGGGTTGTCTTTCCCGTCTGAACCCGGAGCATATCGCTTAAATAGTTGGCACTTAGATTCAATTCACTTGCTATTAAGTGAACAGAAGGTATTCCATTGATTACTAAATTATCATTCTTGAAATAACCATCCAGTAAGTTTTCCAACTTTGTAAGTAAATCATTATTCGCCTTTTTTCTCGTTAAAAACTGACGGTTATAGAAACGGTCACAGTATTTAAGCAAAAGCTCAATATTGGAAACCAGCAGATCCTGTGTAAAATTATCCATATTGCCTTCAATTTCATTTCCAACGTTATGAATGATATCCATAACAGAGGTTTCTTCTTTTTCTGAAAGGTGCAACGCCTCATTGGTCGCATAAGAGAAATAACCATAATCTTTAACCTGCGATGCTAAAGGATATCCCTGAAAGAAATCAGGATGCACTACCAAAACAAAGCCCTTTACACCATTCAGAAGCACATCTTCAAATTGGAGTACCTGATGAGGGGCAATGAAATACATGATCCCTTCATCAAAATCATAATACTGTTGTCCATATCTGCACTTACCTCCTGCACATTCCTTTTTCAATGCAATAACATAAAAATCTGTAGTAATTGCATTTAGGATCGTTTCCGGTTCCAGATTGACATCATCAAAATTGAACACACTAATCAGTGGATTCGACGGTTTTTTCAATCCTAGAAACTGATGCAGGGCATTAATTGACGAAACCTTTTCTGGAGTTTTCATATTTTGATTTTCTGATTTATACATAACTAATTTACTGCTTTTTTTTAATTGAAGTTTGTTCATTTCTGATTTGTTCAATCCCTTCTCTGTAACTTGTTGTGTGAAATTCCGAAAAACGACTTCTGAATTTGGCATCCTCAAACAGATTATCACAAGCATACCTTGGTAGTAATTCCAATAATTCAGCAAATACTGTACTGGATTGTGCTCCCTTTTGGAATATATATTCCGGTACTATTGTAAACTCAAATTCCTTTCCATAAATTTCAGATACCAGACTGATAAACTCGGCATAAGTGGGGTGACTATTATCCACGGGTAAATGCCATGTCTGCCCATATGCATCAGCCGTATTTCCGATCAATGCCGTGGCACGGCTTGCATCCGGTGTCCAGATCAGACTCCTTCTCTTACCTGTACTCAGTGGAATTTCAATGGCCTGCCCCTCTTTGATTTTATTAAAGATCATTGTATTGGTAATACTCTGTGTTTTACCCGGACCATAAAACTCAGGAGCACGGCAAATTACCGCATCTATCTGTCCTGAGTTCATTTCCTCCAACAACATTGCTGTCATTTCTTCTCTTACCTTTCCCTTTCTGCCCACAGGGGCAAATTCAGTATCCTCGGTAAGAACTCTGCCATCCTGTGGATACATATACGTGTTATCAAAGAACACGAGCTTAGTTCCATTAATCTTGCATGCATCTATTACATTTCTGGTGATGAGAGAGAACTGCTCCTCCCAAAGAGGTGTACTTATAGGCAATCCTAATGTGAAATAAGCAATTTCACTATCTCTTACAGCTTCAACCGCATTTTCTCTAATAGATAAGTCTGCAAGAAAAACCTCATCGGTATCATTTACTTTTTGTGCATTTCTACCAACAATCCGGATATCTGAGGTAAAGTTTCTCTTCAACTCTCTTGCCAGTTCTTCGCCTATTTGACCGTTAGCTCCCAATATTGTTTGCATATTACTTTACGTTTAATTCTTTACTATCTTTATTTAGATCTTTCTGTTAATTCAGGAGTATACAGTGCCGCCTGGAATTCCGGCTGATAATCATAACGCATTAGTTTACCAAGATCCAATGATTTGATAAACATGGATAAAGGCCCATTGGTAAGATTGAGCTGTACGTCTTCCTTCTTTTTGCTGCTTGCTTTCTTAATCGCTCTGACATCAGTATAACCTTGAGTCAGTTGGCCATTTCTATCCTTATTAATAAAGTTTGAACGGACAATATCCGGTTGAACATTTCCAATAGCCAGTTTTTTTCCTCCTATTGAAAAATCCATTTTTCCGGACTCATCATAAAAGTCGAACTTCATCATCTCTCCTTGATCACTATATTTCATTGGAATCAACCATTTCGGCAGGTTATATCCCACTACTCCACGAACTCTCGCCAGTTCTGTGTCTACAGGAAGCTTCAGAATGTACCCCCAAAGATTTTTATTCTTAAGCTCCTTCATAAGAGAAAATACTCCCCAATTGGTGGAGTTTGGCTTCGTAGTTACAATAGAGATAGATAACTCATTATAGGAATCATTATCACAATAATGGTAAGCATATGCTGTGATTGCAACCAGTCCACGTCCAGGTGTAATTGAAATAGGTTTCACAATATCACGAACTTCTGCTGGGATGAGCTTTTTCAGCATTTTCATATCAGCAGTATATATTGCCGTTATACTACTGTTACTGTAATAGAAATTAGGAGAGTATGTTGTAAAGCCGACCTCCTTTTTCTGTTTTTGAATAGTTTTAAACCAGCTCAGATCAATTTCAGGCGCTTCTTTTTCAACTACTGACAAAGGTGGGTTTGAACGGAATCTGTCATAAAGTCCTCCCTTTAAAACAGGAACCTGGTGCCCCCCTAAATTGATGATTGTCTGGTTGGATTTGAGTGTGTCCATTTTACTATTATTTTTATTCCATTCAGAAATTGAAACATTTTTGTCCGCAATCTGCGAGTTAAAAGAAATTGTGCCTTTTACATTGATAGCTGCCATACCATTGGAATACATACCCATACTGGCAGTTATAACTAACATCTTAAATGTGTTCATACTATATTGTTTTAAGTATGACAAAGTTCTAAAGACTGGAAACAAACAGTGTATCCGAATTAAGGTAAGTTGTAACAGAATCTCTGTTGAATAAAATTGGATTAGTTAATCTTTAATATAGCTTAATGAAATTCATCAATGAATTTACTAACGAATGTATAATATTCGTAACTTTGTAAAGTATATTATTGGTTTGTGAGAGTCAACCTCCTATTTGCCCCTCAATAGTGGTAAATACTTGATAATAAAGCCTTAGAAAGTTTTGTATCGGGAAGTAAGCTATGTTTTATATTAAACTTCTATCCATCTGTTTTCAATAGAAAGACAGAAAAGATCAAGCTGCTGGAACACGAGCTTACTATTGGGAATTTTGAAGGTAAGAATTATTTCATGCAACTAACAGCTATAGGGCAAGGATAAAAGAACACCCTGCTTATTATTTTCAGCATGTAATATATCAGCAAATCAACAGAAGCCGATATTCACCGTCATTTTCTACAGGAGCCCTATGAACACATGGTAACGCTTTCTGTTCCGGATGATCTACAGCGATTCGCCAAAGATGACCTACTCCTAAATTTACTGGTTCTGCGTTGGGTTTAGGCTGATAATGAAGATCAAAGAAATATTCTTTGAGGAAGTCTTCAAATTCTTCTTCCGGGCCATCGTGTAATTTTTTGAGCTGTTCCCGGATTTCAGGAATCAAAATTTTCTGTTCCACCTGATCATTGGGAATGATATCACTTGCAGCTCCATGATAGGTGCATAAAAAAGTATCTGTTCCGATGGGTGAACGGTCTACATGATACGAATACACATCTGTTGAAATGAAACCGAGTTCTTCATCCCGTTCATAACATTTAAGCAGATTAAGAACCGGAGAAGCTCCAAAATCTGTCAATAGCTGTAAATCATTTAAGATCATTTTTCTTGCCACATCTCCTTCTTCTGATAATTGTAACGCTAAAAGATCTTGAGCGGAAACCACCGTTATATCCTCTTTTAACTGAAGCTGAGAAACAATTTCTGTAAAATCTCCAACTAAATTCCGTTGCCAGCAAATTGCATTCATAGTTCCTTGAAAATTGCTATTTACAAGTTCTGAGAAAGAAGATACCATATGTATTTGTGGGCGGTCAGAAAATATATTGCTCATGTTTCGAAACAAACAGTTTAATTGCTTAATGTCTGCAAAAATACGGAATAGGTTTTTCAAAATCTCCACTGCAAAAAAAATTGAACACACTTTGATATAGGAAGCCTTATTTTGATCTTCTTATCTCTTCGTATTATTTTTATTCCTAATTTAGAACAAACTATCTCTCAATGAATTAACACCCAACACCAGCTATGCAAATTTCACCTTCCGTCAGCTTAGCGCCTTACATAAAGAGTTATACAGTTGTTACCATTGACAATAATCTCAGGGATGAAGTATTTTATCCTAGCGGATATGTAGACCTGATCATCAATATTTCTGGTGGTGCTGCAGCGACTATTATTAATGGAAAAAGAAAAGATACTCCAGATATAGAGCTCCTGGGACACCTCACTCTCCCTACCAGACTTACAGTTGCACAGGGAACTTCCGTACTGATAGCACGGATTTATCCTTATGCCAGTGCTTTGTTCTTTTCTGATCCTTTGTCGGAATTCACGAATTACGCTACTGACATGTATGATGTAGCCAAAAGTGAAAGCAGAGATTTATATGACCGGATCATGCAGGCTGATGGTCTTCATACAAAAATCAGTGTTTTAGAAACGTACTTTCTTCGACAGCTGAAAAAGAATGAAACAAGATTAAAGAAAGCTGTAATGGTTCAGGCACTCAGCCAGCAATTTCTCATGAATCATCACACATTGAATCTTCTTGCTTTGGCACGAGGTTCAGGATTATCGGAAAGATATATTCAAAAGCTTTATCTTACAAATATTGGAATAAGTCCTTCGGCTTTTGCTGCTGTCATCAGATTTAACAAAAGCCTGCAAATGGTTCTCAACACCCCGGAATCACTTACAGCTATAGCTTATGACTGCGGGTATTATGATCAGGCCCATTTCATCAAAGAGTTTAAAAAATTCACAGGCATCACCCCTTCTGCTTCCAGACATTCGCTGATCAAAAATGATATGGAGCTTCAGCAGGCTGTCAATATTGGTTTCTGATTCTATTTTGCAGGATGGTTGCTGCTGAACATATCACGGTGCATCCTCCAGCCGTCTGTTGTATTCTTCCAGATCACAATTATTTTTCCGTCATCAAGCTTTTTACCTTCTAAATCTGTCATTTCGTAATAACTTTCTTCAGTGACCGAGGTTTTACCATCTCCATATAGGTTTTGAATGGTAAACTTAACTTGAACCTTAGGTCCGTTTTTAAAGAAATTAAGTATCTGTTCTCTTCCGCAAACCGGTTCCGCATTGGGAGGAAACAGACAGGCATCATCTGTATATCTGGTCAAAATAGATCCGTCATTTTTGTTAGCCAGATCAGCATAGATTGCATTACTGGCTTCAATAGTCTTTCTTACCGTTTTCATAAGATCTTTAGTCTGGGCATTACACCAGGAAGTAAGCATTAATGATAGGCTTAGAATAAGTAATTTTTTCATTTTATTTTTTTATACAAAGCAAATTATTCTGGCAGGCAAAAAATTGTAAAATAACGAACAAGTTTATTTTTTCAACCCAAAAGTGTCCTATAAAAAAAACAGTGCCTCTTTTGGGGAACACTGTTTTATATGTAAGGTTATTAATTTTCAGTTTTATTTTTTTACTTCTTCAATATTTTTTCTGTTACTGTAGAAGATTTGGTTTTAAGTTTAATGTAATATACTCCTGTCTGAAGAGAGGATAATACTACCTGTTCCTGCATCAAATTCAAAGTTCCCTGTTTTACCAACTGCCCTGCAGCTCCAAAGATTTCATAAGAAGTCAAAGGCTCTTTACTTCTGATCGTAAGTACATCCTGAACAGGATTCGGATATAATTGTATTCCTGCCTGAACAGCTGTTTCTTCTACTGACATCTGACTGCATGCCGATTTAGCATATTTTGTAAAAAATGATTGGGATTTCCCTCCTGCTACATTAACAGCCATTGTATTGACATTATCATTAGAATCTGTAAACAATTGGTCATGAAAAAAACCTCCCACAATATAATTACCATCCTTATCTGCTGCTACTGCTGTAAATTCATCTATCACATTAAAATTACTGCGGATCTCCCCGGCTCCCAAAACAGCTCCCGTATCTTTGTTAAGTCTAACCAATAAAGGATCTGATCTGTCTCCATCAGGCCTGGTCATTGTATAACTTCCCCAGATATCAGACCAGCTTCCTTTGGCAAAAGCCACTTCATTTCCATTAATAGCAAGGGTTCCCTTCGTAAAGCGATACCCAAACTGAAGACCGGACATTCCCTCCGGAGTTCTTGCCCACTGTACCAAACCAGCAGCATTAAGCTTCATAACAAACGGAACAGCTTCAACATAACTTCTTAAAGGGAAAGTATAACTCCCAAAAGTTGCAGGTACTGTTATCCCATTGAAATAACGTCCTGAAATATAAATATCCGAAGTAGCCGGATCTTTGATAATGGAATGAATCTCATCATCCGTACTTGTAGAACCATTATTAAGTTCTTTTCTCCATACTTCTGCTCCGGTAGTACCATCAAAAGCCAATAAATAAGCAGCTTTCGTAAATGGTACATTATTATAGGAAAGATCGAGCAAACTACTAAACCCGGCATCCATTCTCTTTCCCGCAAGATAATAGCGATTCAAGCTTTCATCATATACCAGATTTACTTTACCTTCTCTTCCTACTGAACTTATTGCATCTCCGGTGATAGGAAGAAGTACAGGAGCTGCAGGTGTCATATTACCATTATCATAGTTGAATTTAACTGCATAATACTGATAGGTTGAAGTAAACGTTGAAGGCACTGTAATTAAACCATTCAAATGGGTTCCCGCTCTGAATCCTACAACAGTATGGATGTTTTTAGAAGAATCCATGTACATCATCTGAACGTCACACATACGGGAAGAATAATTAACATCTCCCTGCAAGGGTTTGCTCCACGCCAATGTACCATCAGAAGTATTATATTTTAACAGAAAGGCTGCTTTGTGTGCAGGATCTATCGTTTGGTCATAATGGGTATACAACGGTAATGTATGAGTATCATCGAAATGTACAGGAACAGCACTTGGATCTCCTACATATGAATTATTATAAATGGTAGCCATCACATATAATCCTCCGTTATTATCCAGTTTAATATGCCATGCATTTTCTCCGTCTCCCGATCCCCCTATTGGTCTGGACCATCTTATATTCCCTTCACAATCGGCAGAGAACAGAAAAAGATCACTAAGCCCATAGTTGTTTACAGAAGTACCATTCAGGTTTTGTCCCTGCTCACGCATGGTTGCAAGATAGTAGGTATTATTGTTGTTATCCACTACAATATCCCTTATTGATTCATCAAATACATAATGAAACCCCGGATCAGCAGAGCCTGTTATTCCTCCAGCCTGCTTTCCCCATTGCCATTGGTAAGTCTGGCTAAAAGATAATGCCGGCAGTATCAGAAGCAGTCCCCACAGTTTGTTTTTTAATTGTATCATAAAAATTCATTTTGTTATCACATACTATAAAAAGACAGTGCTCTCCGAGGAGAACACTGCTTTATAAGTTACTAATTTTTAATTAGTTTTCCTTGTAATGATGTGTCTCCCGTTTGTACGATGACAATGTAAACACCTTGCAGCCAGCTGGTAACTTCTACGTCTACCTCACCGGAAGCCGTTTTTAGTTCCTTACGGAATTTGACATTGCCCATGGCATCAAAAACTGTAATCTGTTTTGCCAGTAATTTTTCACTGCCCGTATTATACGAGATTTTCACTTTTTCCTTCGCAGGATTTGGTATCATTTTCAGAGAAGAAGCTGAAGCTGCAATCACGCTTCTTCCTGCACTTCTCATACCCATCCAGTCCGGATCTACTGCTTTGGTTGTAAACTTACAAGTTTCATTGGAGAATAAAATCTCATCTGTACCCTGGAAGCTTGAGTTTGGATAGAATGCCAATGGATTAGCGTTCATATCATACACCCCTCCTGCCGGAATAGTAATAATAGACGGAATATAACTTCCATATCCATTAAGACTCGAAACAGTAAGACTTATCGGCTGACTTCCCATATTGTGAATGGTACCGGTAACAGCGTAATGATCTCCAACCCACTTCATTCCTTTGATACTTGCTTCCAGCTTACAGTCTGTTTCAAATCCACATTCTTTACCCGGATAGTAATTCATGGTTCCGGAAGTAAACTGACATCCTAAATGATCAATTTGAAGCTGATATGTTCCCGCAGCATTGATATACAACGGATAGATGAAATCATTGTTTCCGCTCTGGATACTGTTTCCAAACAGCTGCCACTCATGGTGATCGAAAACTCCTTTTGGTCCTAAAATATAATTCTTTCTAAGACATTCATCATAACATCCTGTAGGGAATACCCACATCAGACTCTCAATGCTTAAAGGCACTTCTGTGTTACCAGCTACTTTACAGCCGCTTGGCGCAGTATAAATAACCTGATAAGCACCACCTTCATTTACAGTAATAGACTGACCTGTCATTCCATTACTCCAGTTGTAATCTCCTGCAGATGGTCCTGATGCTGTTAACTTAATTTTATAAGGCTGGCAGCTTACCAAACTGTAGCTTACCGTAACCGGCGATGGTGGAGGGCTTACCGTAACTGTAAAGTTTTTAGAGCTTGTACATCCTGATGTACCTGGAGTTCTTACTTCCAACGTATAAACATATGTACCTGCAGGTAGTGATCCAGTATCAAAAATAATCGGATAAGGACCAGGACTCCACGGAGCTGATACCAATCCTCCATTTTTCTTCCATTGATACTCCAATGTTGTATCTGTTACAATACCGCTAAGGATTGTAGAAGATCCTTCACAGATATTAGCTTTTCCTGATATATTAACATACGGAGGATTTTTAAGTGTTACAGGTATTGCTTTAGTACTCATAATACTTGTTCTACATCCATCTGCTGATACCAGTACCGGCCAGTAGCTGCCTGATTGAGTTGGAGTAAAGACTGGAGAGCTTGGTGCTCCAATCACAGGCTGAGAACCATTCATCCAGATATACTGGCTTGGAGTTCCAAGAGTACTTGTGAATACGATATTAGGAGCACTTCCTATACAAGCAACAAGAGCCGGAGGTGCCATATTACCATCAAGAATAGCCTCTTTCACACTAATATTAATGACAGCGGAAGTATATTCACATCCATTAGGTGTTTTAATTCTCAGCTGAATTGTTTTTGTTCCGCTCGTATTGTATGTTATAGTAGCATTCGGTCCTCCGGTTACATAAGATGTGCCGTCAAAGATCCAGGTATATGTATTTCCAGAAACATATGATATAGGAGAGAACGTAATCGCCTCACGTACACATATCCATGCCGGAACCAGGAAGCTGGTACTAGGAACCGGAGCCAATGTAATAGTCTGCGTAGTAGTACACGTTGGTTTTCCAGGTGCAGACATTGTCATTGTAAAGGTATAAGTACCAGGCGCCAGATTATTATAAGTAGCCGTCTGCCCTGTTTGAGTTGGCTGCCCCGGGCTGGTGAATGTGTAAGTAATAGCCGACGGATTGATTTCAAATATGGTAGACGTATTGAAAAGATTTACATTATAACCACCTCCGCTACACACTGTACTTACATTGAACTTAGGCTCATAATTCTTTCTTACTTCTACTCCCTTACTATACCAGCATGTACCGTATCTTAAACGCACAAAAACAATATGTGCACCAGCAAGAGTCGTCTGATAAATCGGGGTAGCTGTTCCCTGTCCGGAAGATAAAGTAAGTACACTATCTGATAACCACTGAATCTCATCAGGAGTTCCAACGTAAGATAAACCGGTAACAGAAATTGTATTACAACCTGACCACTGCGGAACAAAACTAATCTGAGGGTCTGTTGTACAACCTCCACTGCTAGGGCATAACTGAGTTACATTAACATTCTGAGAATAAACCACACAGTTATTAATATCCACTGCCTGTACTTTATATGTTCCAAAAGCTCCTGCGCCTGATATGGTATATGAGTTCGTATTAGCACCTGGTATGATTCCATTATTTTTATACCATTGCCATGAAATGATATTCGTAAGCCCTGTAGAGCTGTTAGCCGTAAGAGTATACGGTGTCATTGTTGTGGGGTCACAAACAGTGATATTATATACCGGAGAAATTGTAATAATAGTCTCTGGATATATTGTAAAGTTCGCGCTTGCCGTTGGCTTATAATTACATCCGTTAGTTCCTGTATACGTTACAGTAACCACCTGAGAAACATTACTTCCTGAATTATTTGAGATATACCCATTATTTGGGAAGCTGTAATTTCCTGACGGATTGAAAGCTGTAGTATAAGTTGTTCCGTTAGCAAATGTAAAAGTCACATTTGTAGCTGAAGTAATTGTACCCTGATTCACAGTGAAAGAAAGGTTTGAACCTAAACAAACTCCGCCCACACTTGTAAAGTTTACCACCGGAAGCGTTATTAAAGATACCGGTATGCTGATAATTTTCGTTACCCCGCATTTTACAATTCTTAAATTCAGAGTGGTACTGCTTGTAGAAGAGATCTCATTGAAGTTTACAGTAATATTAGCTGTACCCTGTCCTCCTATCACACTTCCGAAATTAGAACTTCCAAATGTCCATTCCATAAATTCCGGCACAATTCCATTCAGATTGGCACTGAAAGTCTGAGTACTACTCGGACAGAAAGGCCCTGGATTAGGATTAATTGTAATAGAGTTAAGATCTAACGGTGCTACATTGAACGAAGTTGGAGCCGAAAGACAACCTGCGCTGCTGATTGATTTATTCTGTGCAGACACGGTATACGATGAAGCACCAGCGTTAAATATAACTGTTACAGAAGATCCTGCATTACTTCCCTGGATCGTTCCGTTGGTAACACTCCAAACTGGCACCATTCCGGCATCAACAGGATTGATGGTATATACATAAGGTCTTCCGGAACATACTTTTGTCTCTCCGGAAATAGTACCTGTAGGTGCCTGTGGAATTGGTAATACCTTAATGATTCTTGCATTACTTTCACAACCTCCGCCTTGTTTAGTAGCAGTAATAGTATAAGTACCTGCTGCTGTAAAAGCGTAGGTAAATGGCCCTGTCATTACTCCCGACGTAAAAGAAGTTCCTCCTGTGGTTACTTTCCAGGTAACAGGTACGTTAGGGTTAGTCGTAAATACCTGGCTTGTTCCTGCACAGATTTCATCCGTACCACCACTTACCACTACTGGTGCTTCCACTACAATATCAATAGAAGCATGACCTTCACATGATAATAAAGTATTGTGATAGTTGGCTTCAAGATGATAAGTACCAGGCTGAGTTGCCGAGAAAATAGCTTCGTTTCTCTGCTGAGTATAATACAACTGACCTCCTGCAGGACCGGTTACGTTCCATTGAACACTGGTCGTAGGCCATTGAGGAATTGAATACGTATATTGCTTACCCGCACATACTACCGCCTGTCCTTTCACTTTGGCATTGGCTAAAATTACAGGAATTTTGATGGTAGTCCACTCAGGACAAGCACATTCAGATAAATACATTACATAACCAAAACCATCAAGCGGATCTACCTGATCCCATTTCACTTCGATTTCGCTGCCGTAATTATTCACAATAGATCCTCCAATGACTTTCCATTGTCCTTTATTACATCCGTCCTGTGCGCTGTATTTTTCAACACTGCCTTCGCATACTACGGATGCACAGTTGATCTGTACAGGATCTGATTTCAGTACCGTGATTTCCTTTTTGTATATACTCTGGCAGCCGCACTTATTAGTTACAGTCAGCTTAACAGTAAAGTTTCCAGGATTAGTATACACATGAGAGGGTTCAAAAGCTGTTGAAGTAGAAGTAATTCCATCTCCAAACTCCCAGAAATAATTGACAATATCCGATCCTCCGTTTTGCTCGGAAAGGTTATCAAAATAGACCGTTGTATTTTTACATACGGTATTATCCAGGTATAATAATTCAAATTTAGCAATCGGTCTGTTGATTTTTTCAATACAGATGGTCTGGGTTTCAACAGTTCCGTCATTGTATGTAATAACAGCCTGTAAAGAGCCATTGCCTGCAGCTCCCCAGATAACATACGCTGCGGTATTTCCTGGTCCTGAAGGGGTTAAAGTTCCTCCTGAAATAGTCCATTGTACATTAGAAACGTTTGATCCCTGAACCAGATATTTGACAGGGTCTATTGATTTCTCACACACACGGAGACATTGGGAAGAATTGATGTAGGAAACAGCGACTCCGTTATCCGGGATCTGGTCTTCTTTTTCGCCACGGAATTCCTGGCATCCGACCTGTTCAGTCCATGTAATTCGAGCTTGTGCCTGTAGTACCCAAGGTACTAAAAGCCAACATAGTAGCAGCCATCTAAAGATATGCTCCCTACTAAAATAGGTGTTGTTTTTCATAGTTATTAAAAAAGTGTTATTAATTTTTTGTCAAATTAACAAAAATAATAATACAATAATCATTTAATAGTGAAAAAATAACATTATTTCACTATTGAATACCAACAATATAAACAAATACATGATTATATGTTATTTCACCCATATATTAGTTATGCAAAAAAGATCCGGCCGGTTTCGATATTTTAAGGATTTATAAGGTTTTTAACTAAATTAAATACATATTTTTTTACTAATTAATAACCAAATCAATCACCAAAACTTCAATTTGTTTATTTTTTTCTAAATAAATCAATTTTATATTAAAATTAATCGTTTTTTTAAATAGAATTTCTCACTGGCAGTACTATTTTCATGTGGTCAGTTCCCACAGCAGCCAGTCTTATTTGGCACACAACCATCAATGGGTGCATTAAAGGAACATTGCCGACAAGATCAAAATACTTTATCTTTGTTTTTCAAGGCTCATCATAAACATTTTATTTGAAGATCTTCTCTATGAAAAACAACAGCTTTTTATTTTCTGCAAAAGGAATTTGCACCGCAGCTTTTCTTTCCTTAAACACAATAGTTTACGCTCAAAAAGCCGCAGATATTTCAACAATTTCAGAAAAAACACTCAACAACATTCTGGAAAAAAACAGAGCTTATTATACACAAGGCAAAGTGGCAGATTATATTCCTGAACTGGGAAAAATGGATGCCAAAGCAATTGCCTTTTCAGTGGTAGATAAAAACGGAAAAATATTCAACACAGGTGATGTAAGTAAAAAATTCACCATGCAGAGTATCTCCAAAATCATATCATTAATGGTAGCTGTAAACGAAAAAAGTGAGGCTCATATTTTTGATAAGATGGGATATTTCGGCTCTGACAAACCTTTTAATCATTTTTCAAACCTTGAAACTACAGGCAAACCGCTCAATCCCATGATGAATGCGGGGGCAATCCTTACCACTTCGCTAATTTCGGGAGATGGCGAAAAACCTTTCCTTAAGATTCTGGACATGGTGAGATATATTACCAAAAATCAGACAATTGATTATAACAAATCCGTCTATGAATCTGAAAAGTCAACAGGACATCGAAATCGTGGTATGTTCTATATAATGAAAAACAGCGGACTGATTTCTGGAAATGAAGACCAGCTGGATAACTATTTCAAACAATGTTCTATTGAGCTTACCGCTGAAGATCTTGCAAAAATCGGCTACTTCTTTGCCAACCAATGTGTAAGGTTTGACGGCGATACTACCTATAAGAATGCGGAAATGGCCAAACTGATAGAATCACAGATGCTGACCGCCGGAATGTATGAATTCAGTGGTGAATACTCCAGAACTGTAGGCCTTCCAAGTAAATCCGGTGTCGGAGGCGGAATTACCGTAAGTGTTCCAGGAAAAATAGGAATTGGTGTATTCAGCCCATCTTTGGATCAGCATGGCAATTCGCTGGCAGGATATCACATGATCTTAGATCTGGCAAAACAGTACGGATTGAGTATATTTTAAATTTAACAGTCTGTTAACTTACAGACCATTCATCTGATAATAAAATTACATTGGCCGTCACAGCCTTTAAATGGCTTATTTATCAGAAAAATCTTAACGATCAACCTATTTAAAAACAGTAAGTATATTAAATACTTACTGTTTTTTTATGAATTTCGGAAAGATATTTTAATTATTCATTAAAATACCTATCTGTTTATTTATCAAAAAGATAGACAAAATTCACAAATAATTTAAATTAAATCACAATATATTGATTAATTTTACGTAAATTCGTTTATCCGTTTTATCAGATTCACAAAGGTTATTCTTACAATTCCTTACCCCATTCAAAGTATATTATCTTTTTGTAATATACCCTAAAACAAATCTCTCATTTTTGAAATATTTTATTTTTTATTCCTATATTTGCTTAACATTTTTTTAACTATAAATATTTATACTTATAGTTAATAAGATTGTACCGCCATATTTCTAAGAATAAGAAAACAATAAATATACTTTAATAGCATTTGAACAATTGATATTTTTCTATTAAAAAATCATTATCAAATTGCATTTATGACTAAAGATATATTATAATTTTATTATTTTTATTTCCTCATAACAGCAAATCGCGATTTATGCCGATGGTATTAGTGTTTTGCCATGAGATATCATTATTCATTCCTATACCGTAAATGCTATGAAAAACTTGACTAAAATCAGGCTAATGCCTTTTGAAAAGCCGGACATCAACCTTATATCATACAATCTATCAACAAACTGTAGATTATTGAATAATCACCATAAAAAAAACACAAATAGTTAACGATTTAACAAAAACCAATTTTATTATATCGTAGCAAAAAGCGATCGCCTTAATACCGAAAGGCTCTGCATTTTGTTATAAATCTCTTGCTATCATTCAATAATTATCACGCCATGAAAAACCTAACCATTATTGGACTGACGCCTTTTGAAAAACCAGACGTTAACCTTATCTCTAAACTACACCAGGCGGGTGCATTTCCCGTTTTAAGTTTAGGAAATGAGATAACGGCTGCACAGGAAGCGTTACATCAACTTGACCAGATAGACGTACCATCGTATGGTATTTATTTTTCTAAAGACAACTTCGCCTCTCTTCAAATTTCTGAAAAAGTAAGATTTGCGATCCTTCCTTTCGGAATGTCAAAGCCCTTCAATCTGCCTGCTGTTTATCAGGTAAGCAGTTTGGAAGAAGCCATAGAAGCTGAACAATCGGGAGCAGAAGGAATCATTATTAAAGGAAATGAAGCAGGCGGATTAGTAGGCTATGAATCCACGTTTGTGTTATTTCAGCGTGTGATCAAAGAAATTCAGAACATTCCGGTGTGGGTACAGGGAGGAATAGGTCTCCATACTGCAGCGGCATCAAAAGCATTGGGAGCAACAGGAGTTGTATTGGACAGTCAGCTGGCCCTATTTCCTGAAAGTTCAGTTCCTAAGGATCTGAAAGAAGTGTGCTCAAAGCTGAATGGTACAGAAACCAAGGTGATTGCTAATCATCGTATATTAGTAAGACCCAATTCACCTGTATTACCTGAAAATGTAACCGCTGAAAATCTGAAACAGTACTTTACCGGTTTCGACCTTAGCACATGTTATATTCCTATGGGACAAGACATCTCGCTGGCAACAGACCTGTATGAAGATTTCAAAACCCTGAAAAAACTGGTTTTCGGATTCAAAGAGGCTATGTATGGACACCTGAAACAGGCAAAAGCACTGAAGGTAATCAATAAAGACAATCCAATGGCTCAGGAGCTGGGTCTGCATTACCCCATTGCTCAAGGTCCGATGACCCGCGTAAGTGATGTTCCATTATTCGCCAATGCAGTAGCAGATGCCGGAGCCTTACCTTTTGTTGCTTTATCCTTATTAAAAGGAGAATCTGCAAAATCTCTGGTAATGGATACCAAAAAACTGGCTGGTGATAAAACTTGGGGAGTAGGAATTTTAGGATTCGCGCCACAGGAATTAAGAGAAGAACAAACCTCATATATATTAGAAGCTAAGCCTCCTGTGATTTTGATTGCAGGCGGAAGACCAGCTCAGGCTAAAGTATTTGAAAAAGCTGGAATAAAATCATTCTTACACGTTCCTTCCCCTGCCCTTCTGGATATTTTCCTGAAAGAAGGTGCTAAAAATTTCATTTTTGAAGGACGTGAATGCGGAGGGCATGTAGGTCCTCTTTCAAGTATGGTTCTCTGGGAAAAACAAATTGAACGTATCTTAAAAGAAGAACACCCCGAAAATATCAGTGTCTTTTTTGCAGGAGGAATTCACAACGCATTTTCAACCGCGTTTGTTTCTATCATGGCCGCACCATTAGCTGCAAGAGGAGTAAAAATTGGTGTATTGATGGGAACTGCTTATCTCTATACACACGAAGCTGTGCAAACCGGAGCCATTCAGGAAGAGTTCCAGGCGCAGGCTATGCAGGCAAAAGATACCGTTCTATTGGAAACAGCTCCGGGACATGAAACCCGTTGTTTAAATACTGCATTTGCCCATCATTTCAATACAGAGAAAGCAAAACTTCTTGCTGCAGGAATGGACAAAAAACAGGTGTGGGAACAACTTGAAAAATTAAACGTAGGCCGTTTACGAATCGCAGCTAAAGGTATCGAGCGTCAGGGTGATAAACTTGTCAACATTCCTAAAGATGACCAACTAGACTTAGGAATGTACATGATAGGACAGGTAGCTACGATGCACAATCGTGTAATCTCATTAGCTGCTTTACATCAAAGTGTTGTAGACAATTACGAACACATTCAGAACGCTGCATTACCTGAAGAACCTATTTCCACAGAAAAACCTCTGGACATTGCTATCGTAGGAATGGAATGTATTTTCCCGGGTGCTAAAAACCTGGATGAATACTGGAGAAATATCATTTTAGGAAAAGACAGTGTTACCGAAGTACCGGATGAAAGATGGAATAAAGAATTGTATTACCATCCGGATTCTGACGGACCGGATGTATCTCATTCCAAATGGGGTGGATTTATTCCTAAAATTGATTTCGATCCGCTGGCATTTGGTATTCCACCACAATCACTTGCAGCTATTGAACCTACACAACTATTGACTTTATTGGTCGCTAAGCGTGCTATGGAAGATGCAGGATATGGCGAAAAACACATCAACAGAGAAAACATTTCTGTTATTATAGGTGCTGAGGGAGGTAATGACCTTGCCAACAGCTATAGTTTCAGAGGATATTATAAACAGGTTTTCGGAGAACTTCACGAAGAAGTAAAAGAAGCCTTCCCACATACAACGGAAGATTCTTTCCCAGGTATTCTGGCGAATGTAATCGCTGGTAGAATTACAAACCGCCTGGATCTTGGCGGTAGAAACTTTACCGTAGATGCAGCTTGTGCTTCGTCATTAGCCGCTATTGATCTTGCCTGTCAGGAACTGGTATTAGGCAAATCTGATATGGTTCTTGCCGGAGGTGCAGATTTACACAATGGAATCAATGATTATTTGATGTTCTCCAGCACGCATGCCCTATCAAGAAAAGGAAGATGTGCTACTTTTGATGGTGATGCAGATGGTATCGCCCTTGGAGAAGGTATCGCCATCCTTGTTTTAAAAAGATATGAAGATGCTGTACGTGATGGCGACCGTATTTATTCGGTGATTAAAGGAGTTGGAGGATCCAGTGATGGTAAAGCTCTTGGACTGACTGCTCCAAGACAAATAGGCCAGGTAAGAGCATTAGAACGTGCTTATTCTCAGGCTGGAATAAGTCCTGCTTCCGTAGGTCTTGTAGAAGCTCATGGTACCGGAACTGTTGTGGGTGACAAAACTGAATTAAGTGCACTGACTAATTTATTCAGCCGTTCGGGAGCTTTACCTGGGCAGACGCATCTAGGTTCTGTGAAAACACAGATCGGGCATACTAAGTGTGCGGCAGGATTAGCTGGATTGATCAAAGCTTCTCTTGCTGTATACCACGGGGTAAAACCACCTACCCTACACCTTCAGCAGCCTAATGCTTATTATAATGCAGAAACCAGTCCGTTTGCATTTCATGCAGAAAGTGGATTGTGGAGCGAGAAAAACCGTTATGCTGGGATCAGTGCTTTCGGATTCGGAGGAACGAATTTCCATACGGTAATTGCCAACCACCCTAAGCAGGATAATTCAATTGCAATGCAGTCATGGCCTTCAGAATTGTTTGTTTTCCGTGGAGATACGTATGAAGAAGCGAAAGGACAGTCAAGCCAGATTAAAGCTTTATTAGAAATTAACGATGGTATTCCATTAAAAGATATAGCGTACAGTTTAAGCATCAGTTCAGAAAAGCCAATTCAGTTCAGCATCGTTGCAGACACCGCTGAAGACCTGATGATGAAGCTTGAACTGGTATTACTAGGGATTGAGACAAAAGACACTTTTACGGTTAATAAAAAAGAAGGTAAAGTAGCGTTCACATTCCCGGGACAAGGCAGTCAGAGAATCAATATGGCTCGTGACTTATTTGTGGTTTTCCCGGCTATGCGCAAGATCATTGATGAGTATCCTGAACTTGAAAAAGTAGTTTTCCCATCTAAAACCTTTAATGAAGCTGATTTAAAGCAACAGAAAGAAACCATTAAAGATACCCGTTTAGCACAACCACTTTTAGGAATTGTAGACCTTGCATTGGCTAAATTCTTAGAATCATTGGGCATTATTCCTGATATGCTGGCAGGTCACAGCTATGGTGAAATACCAGCCTTATGTTTTGCAGGAGTATTTGGAGAAGATAAACTGGTTGACTTAAGTGTTAAGAGAGCCCAATCTATCTTAGATTCAGTAGAAGGCGGAGATCCGGGGTCAATGCTGGCAGCAAGTGCTACTCCGGAACGTTTACAACCAATGATTGCAAAAGTAGAAGGATGTTATCCTGTAAACTTCAATGCTCCAACTCAATGTGTTATCGCTGGAAGTACAGAAGCGATCAATAAATTATTGGAAGTGCTTAAACAGGAAGGTATTTCTGCTAAAAAACTGGAAGTTGCATGTGCATTCCACAGCCCGTTATTGGCAAAATCCAAGAATTTATATGCTGAAGTATTAAAAGACGTTCCTTTCCAGGAAATGCAGATCCCTGTATGGTCCAATACTACAGCAGAAGCATATCCGTCGAACCCATCAGAAATAAAAGAAAGGCTTACTGACCATCTGGTACAGCCTGTAAGATTTGTAGAACAGCTTCAGGCTATGTACAATGATGGTGCAAGAATCTTCATCGAAGTAGGACCTGGAAAAGTACTTACCGGATTAACCAAGTCTTGTCTGGAAAAAGATCAGCTGACCCTATATGTTGAAGACAACAGCCGTAATAAATTTAGTCATCTTCTTTGCATGCTAGCTCAATATTTAGGAACAGGCCGAAGCTTTACGATCAACAAGCTTTTTGATGGTAGAAGTGTCAACGTTATTGACCTTAACCAACCAGAGCTTTACAAGAAAAGCCCAGCCATCTGGCGTGTTAACGGGCAAACTGCCCACCCAACTACTGGTAATCTGCCAGCTAATGGTGCATTACCACTTATAAACCCTATTCCCATGAACAACTTTACTAATAATCCACAGGCACCCGCAACTGAGGCTCAGTCTACCGCTGAACGTATGTTGCAGGAATATTTAAACAGTATGAAATTAATGATACAGGCACAGCGTGATGTGATGCTTTCCTTTATGGGACAGAATCCTCAGGCATTCCCTGCTCCTGTGTACAATTCATCAGCACCAATTGCTGCGCACCAGCCAATATCTGCCATTCCGGTTCAGCCTGTTCAACAGGAAAGACCGGTAGCCGTTGCTGCTGTGAAGCAAGCTCCTGCAAGAGATATCAAATCCTTATTACTACAGGTAGTAAGTGACAAAACAGGATATCCTCAGGAAATGCTGGGTATGGAAATGGACCTTGAAGCGGATTTAAGTATTGATTCTATTAAAAGAGTTGAGATCATCGGAACACTTCGTAACGAACTGGGAAGTCTGGGTAACGGAAATACCAGTGAAGATACCGTTATGGAGCAATTAGCCGGAATAAAAACTTTAAGTGGCCTTGTTTCATGGCTTACTGAATTCTCAGGAGCTGAGACAACTGCTACACCTGAAAAAAATGGATCAGCAGCTGAATCATCAGTTGCACAATCAAAAGCTCAACCAACATTTTCTCTTGAAGACCTACAAAATGCAATTCTGAATATCGTAAGTGAAAAAACAGGATATCCTAAAGAAATGTTGGGTCTTGACCTTGATCTGGAAGCTGATTTAAGTATAGACTCCATCAAACGTATGGAAATCATCGGTGATCTTAAGACCAAGATTGGTTTTGGTCAAAACCTTGAACAGGCGGATGATGTCATGGAAAAACTGGCTGCCATTAAAACTCTTCGTGGTTTGGCAAGCTGGATCAGCGAAATGAATGGTGAAACAAACGAAACCGATCAGGAAACGAAAGAAACCAACATCGCAGAGCCAACTCAAAATGTACTTTCACGTCTTCGTTTTGATATCACTCCTACCGATGATTTTTTAGTACAAAATACAGAAGTATTGCAGGGAAAACGTTTTGCCATTACTCAAGATGACAGCAAACAAACCTCGGCAATCAAAGAAGCGTTGGAAAAACACGGAGCTATTGTAGAATTAGTAGATACAGAAAAAGATCTTTCTAATATTGACGGATTAATTATGCTGGATTTATTCTCAGCAGCTGATAAACCAAGCATTATTGATCATGTAGATCTGATCAAAAAACTGGATTTCGATAAAGCAAAATGGGTATATCTGATCTCAGATATTCCGGCACACCTACAGGAAATTACAGATGCAAGCATATTACGCCATCATCAGGGATATCCGGGACTTTTCAAAAGTCTGGCAAGAGAATTTGATAATACAACTTGTAGATTAATCAGCCTTGGCACGCCTCAGGAAGTAGATCAGATTGCTGAAATTACTTTAAAGGAAATCCTTACCAACGATAAACCCGCTGAAGTTATTTATAAAAACGATCAGAGGCATAAAGTAGATATTATCCCTTCTCCATTGTCAACAAGCTTAAACGAAGCTCATATCCAATTAGATCAAAAATCTGTGGTATTGGTATTGGGAGGAGCACAGGGAATCACTGCTGAATTGGCAAAACATATGTCTCAGGCTTATCCTTGTACTTATATTCTGGTAGGAAGATCAGCCGATCCAAGAGAGGGAGCGTTAGAATTAAAAGAATTTGAAGCCATGAAAACCAAAGAAGAAATCAGAGGTTTCCTTATCAGATCCGGCAAATTCACTGCCCCTGCAGAAATAGAAAAAGAAACAACTAAGATTTTCAAAAACAATCAGATTCTACGCACAATCCGTGATATGGAAGCGCTTGGAAACACCATTATTTACCAATCATTGGATCTTTGTGACGAAGAAGGCTTAGGTAATCTGATCAGCAGTATTTATGAAAAATACAACCGTCTGGATGGAGTGATCCATGGCGCAGGTCTTTTAGAAGATAAACTATTCAAACAAAAGACCACAAGCTCTTTCGGACGTGTATTTGATACTAAAGTAAAACCACTTCGTGTATTGGCAGAACAGCTTCGTTCAGACTGTCAGTTTGTAGTATTATTCTCAAGTATTGCTTCTGTATATGGTAACAAAGGTCAGACAGATTATGCTGCAGCAAACAGCGTACTGGATGATTACGCTAATGCTTTAAACAAAAGATTAAAAGGAAAAGTAATCTCTATCAACTGGGGACCATGGAAAGGTGCCGGAATGGTTTCCTCCACCCTTGAATCAGAATACGAACGTCGAGGTATTTCTATGATTCCATTGGATGAAGGAAAAGAAATCTTCCTTAACGAGATAAAATACGGAACCGAAAGCCAGGTGCTGATCATGTCAGGAAATAATTGGTAAAACTCTGTATAAACGAAGTATGAAAAAAACAGATGTTGCTGTAATTGGTCTATCCTGTGTCTTTCCTGGGGCACAGGATGCCAACACTTTTTGGCAGAATATTGTCAATAAAGTCGATTCTACCGAGCTGGCTCCGGCTGATCGGATAGATCCGGTTCATTTCAGTGATGCCACAAGCCCCGTTGATCGTTTTTACTGTCAGCGTGGAGGGTTTATCCCTGATTATACATTCGATCCTACAGCTTTTGGTATTCTGCCATTAGCTGTTGAAGGAACGGAACCTGACCATTTGCTTACCCTTGATCTGGTACAGAAAGCACTGGAAGATGCAGGCATATTTCAGAAGAATATTTCCCTTGAAAAAACGGGAATCATCATCGGTAAAGGAAACTACACTGGACCAGGTGCTACCCGTGCCATCGAAATTGTAAGAACCGGAGAACAGATTTCTTCATTATTACAGGAATTGCTGCCTCAGGTTTCTTCTGCAGACATTGAAAAAGTAAAACATGCTTTTCAACAGCGTAAAGGACGTTTTGCAGCAGATACGGCTATGGGGTTAATTCCTAATCTTGTTGCCTCTCTTGTTGCGAACCGCTTCAATTTAGGAGGCGCTGCATTTACCGTGGATGCCGCCTGTGCTTCTGCTTTAATTGCTGTAGATCATGCAGTACAGGAACTTCAGAGAGGTCGTTCCGATATCATGATCGCAGGTGGCGTACACACAGGACAGAATGCCGCTTTCTGGAGTATTTTTGCCCAGTTGGGAGCAATGTCTCACCAACAGCAGATCAAACCGTTCAGTATGGATGCTGACGGTCTATTGATTGGGGAAGGCTGCGGTTTTGTAGTCTTAAAACGATTGGAGGATGCCGTTCGTGATCAGGACAAAATTTATGCTGTGATCAAAGGTGTGGGCGTAAGCAGTGATGGTAATGGAACCAGCGTAATGAGCCCATCCGTAAAAGGCCAGTTGAAAGCTTTAGAACAGGCATGGATCAATGCTGACTTAGATAAAAATAAAGTGGGATATCTTGAGGCGCACGGCACAGGAACTCCACTTGGAGATAAAACAGAGCTTCAGACCTTAGCTCAATTCTTCGGAAAAGAAGAAGCGGCTCCGGCAGCGGGTATCGGATCGGTAAAGTCCAATATTGGACATGCTATGCCCGCAGCAGGAATTGCAGGATTGATTAAAACCTGTCTGGCATTACACCACGATACTCTACCTCCAACCTTATATTGTGAAAATCCAACTGCGGATATGCAGAACACAAGATTTGAGCCTGTACAGGAAGCCAAAAACTGGTCAAAAACAGGACTGCCAAAAGTAGCCGCAGTAAATGCTTTCGGATTCGGAGGGATCAATGCTCACGTTGTTCTTGAAGGCTATGATATGCCGAAAAAAGATCATGTGTTGATATTGGCAAGACCTACCCATGAAGAATTGCTTTCTGCATTACAAAATAATGAAGCAGTAATTGGGGAAGGAGATTTCAGAGTTGCAATATTCGATCCGACACCTGCAAGAGTAGAAAAAGCCATTAAAATTGTTTCCAAGAACCTTACCTGGAAAAATAAACAGGATATCTGGTATACTTCTGCTCCATTATTAAAAGATGGCGGTAAAGTAGCCTTTGTATTCCCTGGCTTAGACGGCCTGGCAAAAGGAGAAGTAGAAACGGTGAGCCGTTATTTCGGACTGACAGCACCTATAGAAACTGAAGGTGAAGGTCTTTTAACCGATGCTTTAAACATTTTCAACAACTGCAGTATCCTTGATAATTCACTGAAAAAACTGGGAATTATCCCAGATATGAATGCCGGACACAGTTTAGGAGAATGGCTGGCAGGTTACTCTTCAGAATTAGCAGAAGCCAACTCTGTAAAGGCATTAATTGATGTGCTGAATCCTGAAACTTTTGAATTAAAAGATTCCAAATTCATCGCCATAGGTGCCGGAATTGATGTCATACAACCTTTTATCACTGAAATTCTCAACCTTTATGTTTCCAATGACAACTGTCCTAATCAGGTGATTCTTTGCGGAAGTAATGCTGCGTTGGACGAATTGGTTCCTTTGTTAAAAGCAAAACAGATCTTCCATCAGGTATTGCCGTTCCAGTCTGGATTCCACTCTCCTTTTATCGCTGATAAACTGGATGTAATCCTTGCGGGAATGGAAAAGGCACAGTTCCAGCAGACGAAAATACCATTGTGGTCTGCTACCACATTAGAACCTTATCCTGCAGATCAGGCAGCGATCAGACAACTGAGTGCCGAGCATTTGGTTCAGCCTGTCCGTTTCCGTGAACTGACAGATAAATTATACGAAGAAGGCGCAAGAGTTTTCATCCAGGTGGGTACAGGTGGATTGATCGGATTTATTGATGATACCTTGAAGGGAAAAGCATTCAGTACGATTGCATCCAGCGTTCCTACCCGTTCTGCATTGGCTCAGTTACAAAGAGTAGTTGCTTCATTATTTGTAGAAGGAAAAACAATCGCTCTTGATTTTCTGGAGATTCAGAATCATTCGAAAAGACCTTCAGGAAAAGGCATTAAGCTGGAATTAGGGTCGCCTATTATCCGTAATTTTAAAGAAGTGAAAGCTTTGGCTCAATCATTTGATACGCCAAAACAATATACTGCAACAGCTTCAGCTATTGCTGCAAAAAGTGGACATCCGCTGGTACAGGCCTTCCAGGAAAACGTTGCAGATATGATCCGTATGCAGGAAGAAGTCTTGACTTTATTCCAGAACCGTCCGGAAATCACGATTCAAAGACCTGCACCTGTAGTTCCTGCAGCTCAGAAAGCACCAAGAAGTACAACCTTCACAAAAGACTTGTATGTAACCCTGGAAAGTCATCCTTACCTGATCGACCACAGCTTATTGAGACAGCCAAAAGGATGGGCTCATGTAGCAGATATGGAACCGGTCATTCCGATGACGATGATCTTTGAACAATTAGCAGAAATTGCAGAAGCAGAAATTCCCGGAACACGGGTTCATAAAATCATGAACGTAAGTGTATTCCAATGGATGAACGTAGCCAAACCTTTCGAAAAAACCGTAAAAGGAGAATGGCGCTCACCGAACCACGCTTACCTCGATATTGAAAACTTTGCCAACGCAGAAGTCGTTTTAAAATCTGCTCCTGTTCCGACACCTGATTTCAATATTTCCATCGGTAATATTTTACCTATCGAAAGAACCCCTGAAGAAATCTATGACATGCACATGTTCCATGGAGATAAATACCAGGGAATTACTGAGGTTTCAGCCGTTGGAGACAAAGGAATCATCGGAAAAATAAAAGGAAACGGTGGTAAAGGCTCTTTACTGGATAATGCAGGACAGTTATTCGGGCTTTGGCTTCAGCTTACTTTGGTGAAAGACCGTATTGCATTCCCGGTAAAAATCAGAGATATTGAATTCTTCGGAGATATGCATGATCAGGAAGGTATTTTTGAATGTACCTGTATGCTGACCGAGCTTAATGATGAATTCGCCATCGCAGATATCATCCTGAAAAGAGACGGAAAAGTATGGTGCGCTATTACCGGCTGGCAAAACAGAAGACTGGAAATTGATGCCGCTTTATGGAATGTTTCCATGTCACCGCTCCACAACCGTCTTTCAGAAGAGATTGCTCCTGAAGTTTTCTTCTTCCATCAGGCGTATACAAGAGTTGCTTCATGGGATTTTATCCTGAAAAGATACTTCAACCAGACGGAAAAACAGCATCACCAGCAGCTATTACCCAACAAAAAGAAAAACTGGATGGTAAGCCGTGTAGCAGTGAAAGATGCCGTAAGAAACCTTCTTCGTAAGGAAAAAAATCATGCATGCTTCCCGATCACCTTTGAAATCCGTTCCGATGAAGTGGGCAAACCTTACCTCATCAGTGATTTTACAGAAGACATTCATATTTCTTTAGCTCATAAAGGAAAAGAAGCTGTGGGAATCGCGAGATATGGAAAATCTGTAGGAATCGATATGGAACTGATGGAAGAACGCAGTTCAGGATTCTACGACATGGTATTTACCGACAAAGAATTAGCCTTATTAAAAGACAGAGATCAGGCAGAATGGACCACCCGCTTTTGGGTAGCCAAGGAAGCTTATGGGAAGTTCCTGGGAACAGGACTGAAAGGAAATCCTAAAGCCTTCGAAGTCGAACTTATAAAAGATGATCACCTGTGGATCAACAACATTGAAATCAAAACTATTAAACATAAAAATTATATTATCGGATGGACACTGTAAACGCAACATTAAAAATGAACCACGAAGAACTTTTTACTTTATTAAAAGGTTTTATTACTGAAGTGATAGGTGCTGAATTTGTAGAAGAGATGGATATTACTCCTGAAAGTTCATTCACCAAGGATCTTGAAATGGACAGCATTGAGATTGTCTCTTTCTCTGAAAAGATCAAAGCGCATTTTGGCGAGCAGATCGATTTTACAGGCTGGCTTTCTTCTATGGATCTTGACCAGCTGATCAATCTTGACCTTAGTATGATCATCAATTATATCTACGAATGCCAATAATCACTGTCAATAACAGACAAGTTCATATACAGGAACTCAACAAAGGAGCCGAACAAACCGTGGTACTCATCCACGGTATGTTCAGTAACCTGTCCATTTATTATTTTAATATTGCCCCTGTGCTGGCCAAGCATTTCCATGTGGTGATGTACGATCTGAAGAGCCATGGTATGAGTGAACGCTTTTTGGATGGGTACGACCTGGACAACATGTCATCCGATCTGATGGGTTTAATAGATCATCTTCAACTGGAAAAAGTACACCTTGTCGGCTATAGCTTCGGAGGTCTTATTGCATTAAAAACAGCATTAGAATATCCTGACCGCGTGAATCAGCTCGTAGTGATGGAAGCTCCGGATCCTCAGGACGAAAAAGCACGTAACATCATTGATGAATACAGCAAAGAGTTTCTTGAGCACTATGTAGCCAACTTTACAGATACCACCAAAGTGCAGATGGGTAAAAGACAAATGGAAAAGAACCATCGTATGTATGAATTTCTGTTTAACCAGACCAGCATTAAAGCAGATATGATCAGGGAAAAACATTTCCTGGGTGAAACCGACTTCAACAGACTGACGGCTTCCACTCTATTGCTTTATGGGGCTGATTCCAACTGCAGACCAACAGGTGAATGGCTGCAATCTCAAATCAGCCAGTCTGAACTTGAATTAATTCCGGGTGATCATAATATTCCTATCCAGGAACCTCAGCGCATTGCTGAAACGATCTCTCAATTTTTATCTAAAATTTTAACACAAAACCATGGCTAAATTTGCATTTATAGTTCCACCATTGACAGGACATGTCAACCCTACCCTAAGCATCGGTACTACGCTGCTGGAAAGAGGGCATGAAGTAGCCTGGATCAGCCTTGACCCTACTTTAGAGGCTAAACTTCCCGAAGGAGGAAAATTATTACTGATCCAATACGATCAGACCGACGAAGAAAAGAAAGAAAGTGAACAGTACCTCGATATTATTTCAAAAAAAGTTGTGTATGGCATAGACAGCGTTAAGTTCCTTTACGAAGAGGTTCTTATCCCACTGAACAGACATTGCTATAATGGTATTGTTGCTTTATTAAAAACATATCAGCCTGATTTGATTATCGGGGATCATCAGTTATTTGCAGCCCCGGTTGCAGCCAAAACACTTGGAATTCCTTACGCCACTTCCGTTACCGCTCCGGCAGCTATTAAAATCATGAATGAGCTTCCAAAAGTACATGAATGGGAAGTGAATCAAATCATCGATCTGCAGAAAGAATTGGGTTTCCAGGAAGAACGCTCTCTGGCGACTTCAGATCTGTTAACGCTTGTTCTGACATCCAAGTATTTCTTTGGGGAAATGGATGATCTGCCGTCTCAATATCAATTCACAGGTCCGGTTCTTACCGAAAGACGCATCTCATGTGAATTTGACTGGGATAAACTAAAAAGTGTTACCAATAAAAAGATTTTAGTAAGTATCGGAACTACCTTCGATCATGATCATAAAAAAGCATTTTTCCAAAAGGTCATTGATGCCTTTAAAGATGAAGACTTAACTGTTGTAGTGGTTTCCGATCCGCAGCTTTTCGAGCAATGGCCGGATAACTTTATGGTGTACCAGCAGGTTCCTCAACTTGATCTGCTGCCTCATCTGGATGGTGTGGTTTGCCATGGCGGTCACAATACCGTATCTGAAACCTTATCACACGGTATTCCTTTGGTAGTTATTCCGATTGCCTATGACCAGTCTCACGTTGCAGGGCGTGTTGTCCGTACAGAAGCGGGTGAGCGTCTTAATTTTAACCGATTTAAAGCTAATCACCTTAGAGAAGCTGTACAGCAAATTCTGAATAATCCAAGCTATAAAGAAGCTGCCCAGAAAGTAGGACAGTCTTTTGTGGAAGCAGGAGGTGCACCTACAGCAGCTAACTTATTGGAACAGGCTATATCAAAGACTTCAAAGCCTGAAAAGCCATCTAAATTTTTATTCGTTGTACCTCCGTTTTTCGGACATGTGAGCCCTACATTAAGTGTGGGAGCAAGTCTGATTGCCCGTGGGCACGAAGTAAAATGGTTCGGAATTACGCCTTTAGACAGCAAACATATTCCTGAAGGAGGTTCTTATTTCTATCCTGAAGAAGATCTTGTTCCGTATCAGGAGGAAATTGCCCGTATTTTAAAAAGACAGGATGACGGACCTGCATGTTCCGGGCCTGAAGTAATGAAACTGGCACTGGAAGAAACATATGTTCCATTTGCTAAAATGATGATGCCGGGATTAACCAGACTGACAGAAACCTGGATGCCAGATGTTATTGTGAATGACTGCATCACTTTCGGAGGGGCTCTTTTCGCCCATAAAAATAATATTCCCTGTGTAACCACTACTCCCGTTCCACCCGATGTCATGGGAGATACGGAAAAAAGTGCTCCAAAAATCTGGGAATGGCAGCAGAATCTGATCAAAGACCTGCAAAAAGAAGTAGGAATTCATGAGGAAGGAATTTATATCCATTCTCATAAGCTGAATATGGTGTTTACGTCACAAGCCTTTGCCGGTTTTGAAACCGTTCCGTCTCATATGAAATTTGTAGGTCCGGTGAAAGGCCGTCCGAACGATGCTCCATTTGACTGGGATAAACTGAATGCTTCTACAGCTCCAAAAATATTCGTATCATTGGGAACGCTGCTAGTCGATATCAGAAAAGCTTTCTTTGAAAAGATCATCGCTGCATTTAAAGACCAGCCGGTAACGGTAATTGCCGCTACTCCACCGGAAATCTTTGAAGAATGGCCGGACAACTTTATCGTGAACAGTTTTGTACCTCAGTCAGCGGTGATGCAGCAAATGGATATGGTGATTTGCCACGGTGGTTTCAATACCGTAAATGATACTTTCCGTAACGGCTTACCAATGTTGATTACGCCCATCGCTTATGATCACTTCCACATTGCGAAACTGATCGAGCAGGCAGGCTGCGGAATCAGCATCCGATACAAAAGGCTGCGTGTAGATGCTCTTCGTGAAACCGTTTTTGAATTATTGGAAAATCCCAAATACAGAACAGCCGCTCAGGAAGTCCGTAATACATTCACGCTTGCCGGAGGAAATGACAAAGCGGTGGAACTGTTAGAAAATTTTGTACACGAACATTCAACATTAGCTTCAGTGTAGCCTATGAATCAACCTATAAAAAGAAGATTGCTATTTGGTGAACGTATGTTATTAGGGGACGGAACAGAACCTTTTAACGCGGTCATTCCGTTCAGACTGAGAGGTACCTTTACATTAAAAGATATCCAGCAGGCCCTGGCTAAAATTCAAAATAAACACCCATGGCTGAGAGCATTGATCAGTCATGATGAAAAAAATATCCCGTGGTTCAATGTTCCTGAAAAACCCACTTCTATTCCTGTAAGAATCATCACCAGACAAAGTGAAGATCAATGGCAGGAAGAATCCAGGAGAGAATGGAATACCAATTTTAATTACGAAAAATTACCCCTGATCCGGTTTATCTGGATCAAAGGGGAAGACGTTTCTGATATGCTTTTTGCGTTCCATCACTGTCTGTGTGATGGTGGCTCTGCAATGGCCTTCTTAAAAGAGTTTCTCATCGTTCTGGACAATCCGGCTGCCGATATCGGGATAGAAAATCCAATATTGGGAATCCAGGATGTAGTTCCGGCAAATATTCTGAACAGCCGCAGACAGAAACTGAAAGCAAAATTTATCGGAAGACTGGCAGCTACTGCCATCAAATGGATTCCTGTAGGTAAAAAAGCTGTTGAAAGACAGAATGACTATCTGATCAACTGGAAACTGGATGAAACGGTAAGCAAAGGATTAATCACTTACTGCAAATCCCAGGAAGTGACCGTCAATACATTTTTGAGTGCAGCGGTATTGCAGGCATTTAAAAAAGTGAGAGGCGAAAAATCCTTCAACAAGGTTTCCTGTCCGGTAGATATCAGACGTTTTGCCAAGCAGATCACAGAAGATCATATTTTCGCTTTCGGGCTGATGATCGTGGTGTCTGCTGATGAAAAGCTAAGCTTTACAGATAACCTCCGTGCGATGCAGAAATCTGTTGAACACAAAACCTCAAAGCTGAATCCTTACCTCACTATGATGGTCATGGAATCCGGACATGATGCGCTTAAGAATTTCACCAAGCTGCTAAAGAACGGAAAGTCCTCCAACGACTGTATGTTTTCCAATCTGGGACGTATTCAGATCCCTCATGAGTATAAAGAGTTTACGGTAGAAACCATCCTCAGCCCGTCAGTCATTGGTCCGTTAGGAAATACCACTACCCTGGTAGTCTCCACCTACCGTGGCAAGATGGATTTTTCATTCATGGGAAGCGAAGGATATTTACCTTACACTGATGCTATGGCAGTCCGTGATGAGGTGATGCAGACGATACATTCACAATTAAAACAAACAGCAGTATCATGATCAAAAGACCTTTAATGATGGTGGAAAGGATCATGTATGTAGATCCGGAAACGCCTTTAAACTGTATTTATACGGCAAAAATAAACGGACAGGTTTCTGAGAGCAGTTTTAAAACTGCCTTAATCAAAATCCAGCAGAAGCACCCTATACTGAGAGTCAATATTGATCATAACAGGGGACGTTATCCTTTTTTTATGGGACAAAAGGATATTGAGCCTATTCCGCTTCGCATTGTAGAAAGAAAAACAGACGAAGACTGGATCAAAGAATCCGAAAAAGGATGGTTTCAGCTTTTTGAAACTCCCAAAAAACCACTGGCCGAAGTGGTCTGGGTAAAAGGACAGGATACTTCCGAAATTCTTTGGATCATGCCTCACTGCATTTCAGATGGGACAACCGGAGTAACTTTAATGCGTGAGCTTCTTAGCTTGCTGGACAATCCCCATTCCCCGCTCATTCCTTATGTTGCCTTTGAATCTGTAGATGATTTTCTGCCTTCGGATTTTAATACAGGAATAAAAAAATACAAGGCCGGCCTTTATCTGCTGTTCGCCAGAATATTCTTTTCTATCCAGCGAAAAAGCAAAAAGAGAAACCTTGGAAAAAACTACGCCATTCACTGGAAAATGACTCCAGAGGACACAAAACTGATCACAGAAAAATGTAAAGCCAACGGAATCTCCGTTCATGCTTTGCTGTGTTCTTCCGTGATGCAGGCCTTCCGTGATATTCAGGGAGACCGTGCCAAAGGGAAGGTCATCAGTCCTGTAGATGTACGTCATTTTATCCCGGAAATAAAAGAAGATCATTTATTTGCTTTCGCACCAACCGTAGAACTGTCCCTGAAAAAAGACAGCAGGGATGTTCTGAGCAATGCCAAGCAGATCAAAAGAGACCTTCTTGAGAAAATTGATAAGCTGGAAGCCCGTGAACTCCTGTGGATGGGAGAACATATGCACCCTATCGTAGAACGTATGATCCGTATGCTGAGATCCAGCGAGGGCGGGCATGATGTAACCTTATCCAATATGGGAAAGGTGAATATCCCGAATGATTACACCAATTTCAACCTGGAAACGGTGTTCAGTCCTACCGTGGCTTTCCCATGGCTGAACTCGAATACTTTAGTCGCCAGTACGTACAACCAGCAGATGGACTTCACCTTCATGTCCAATGAAAATTTCCTTCCCAAAGAGGAAGCCCATAAGATAAAAGATAAAGCCATTGAGCTATTGACCACCTCTCTATGAAATTTAAAATAAAGCCGCCAAAGCCAAAACCTATAAAAAAAACCACCCTCAGACGCTTTCTCATTAAGCGTACAATTTACTATGTCCTCCCGAATGTATTTTTTAATTTCATCATCGCGTATGCCAGCTTCAAAGAGTTAGGCTACACGCATTTTTTCTCAGGAACCCAAAACCTGGCCCGTCTTACCCTACCAATGGCTATCTTCCTTCCGGTAGTCCTTACCATTGATATCATCAAAAGAGTAACCGATGCCGCCAGCCAGGAAGCCATAGAATTTACGGTAGATGAACAGTTGAATATTAAAAAGTTAATGACCAGGCTAAGTATATTACATGGTTTGATTACAGGATCATTGGTATTATCCCTACTCTTTATAGGACAATATAATTTCTCAAAAGATTATAAGCTGGATGCTACGGCAATGGCTGTGGTCGTGGGTGTGCTGGCTGGGATTTTGTCTGTGGTGTTTGTGTATCTTCCAGTGTGGAGATTGAGGAGGTGGATGTGTAGGAGGACAGCTACAACTGTTGTAGAAATAAATCCATAAAACCCCTTTATTAATATTAAAGGGGTCCTGTTTTATTAATATACTATAACTTATAGATATATAAAGGTTTCCCGTTTGTTTAGTCCCACAATTTTGTCTAAATTAATACCCTCTTATTTTAGACAATAACACATGAAAATTAATAAACTCGAACCTCAGAAAGCATTAAACCCTGCATATAAAAAATTTAAACCTTTAAGAGCAGATATTGATGATTTTTCAGTGAAACTTCAAGAATGCATCAATGCTATCAATTTAGTTGACAGTAGAAATGAGAGTGAAGAACATTTAAAATCTCCAATATCAAAATTTCTTTCATCTACGTTCTATTCTGAAAATGAAATCAATACAAAGGAAAGAATTGATCTGGCAATATACTTGGGTAAAGACGCAACTTCTGATGTAGGAGTTTTAATAGAAGCAAAAAAGCCAAGTAACAGAGCTGAATTCCCGACTGAAAAACAGCTTAATAAAAAGGCTTTTCAGGAAATGCTGTTGTATTATCTCAGAGAAAGAGTTGATTATAAAAACAACAATATTAAGCACCTTATTATAACCAATGGCTTTGAATGGTTCTTTTTCAATGCAAGTGATTTCTACAACTTATTTTATAAAAACAGTGAATTAATTAAGGAATATAAAGCATTTAGAGATGGTTTAAAAGACACCATAAAAAATGAACTATTCTATAATGAAATCGCAAAGAAATATATAGAACAAGTAGAAGATACTCTTCCATTTGTATATCTTGATTTTAGAAATAAAGAAGTTTCAAAATTTAAAGATAAAGAGCTTGTTAATATTTACAAGTTATTCTCTGATGTTCATTTACTTGGAAAAAGCTTTGGTAATGATAGTAATCAACTTAATAAAGCCTTCTATAATGAACTTCTTCATATCATAGGACTTGAAGAAGTAAAAGAGAGTGGTAAAAAAATTATCCAAAGAAAAAAGAATAAAGAAGCAGATTATGGCCCATTATTAGAGAATACAATTTTTACCCTTGAAGACAAAGATTATCTTATCAAGGTTAAAAATATCCCTAATACTGAAGAAAAATCGTTTACCGTTGGGTTAGAACTTTGTCTGACATGGGTTAACAGAATTCTTTTCTTAAAATTACTGGAATCTCAATTGAGAAGTTACAATAATGATTCTCCAGAATATAAATTTTTAAATTCAGAATTCATTCCTGGTTTTGATGCTCTGAATGAAATGTTTTTCTCAGCATTAGCAAAGCCAATACAAGAACGTCACCAACGATATGCAGAAAAATTTAAATATATTCCTTATCTAAACAGTAGTTTATTTGAGAAGAGTGAGCTAGAAGATCTTACCTTTGATATAACAGCATTGATGGATGAGGAAATGGAAGTTTTTTCATCTACAGTCTTAAAAAATGCCAGTGGCAAAAAACAAACAGGAAAACTTAATACTCTAGAATATCTGTTCAAATTTTTAGATGCTTATGACTTTTCTGCGGATGCGTCTGTTGAAATTAATGATAAGCAACAAAATAAAACATTAATTAATGCTTCTGTTCTGGGATTGATTTTTGAAAAAATTAATGGTTACAAAGATGGATCTTTCTACACTCCCGGTACAATTACCATGTTTATGTGTAGAGAAACACTAAGAAAATCTGTTGTTCAAAAATTTAAAGAAGAGATTATTCAAACCGTTGAAACATTTGAAGATGTTATCGATTATTGTAATACTTTTTTCAAGAAAGAAGATCGTAAGAAATTCAATGAAGTAGTTAACTCTATCAGGATTTGTGATCCTGCGGTAGGCTCAGGGCATTTCCTCGTTTCTGCTCTTAATGAAATGATTGTCATTAAAAGCGAATTAGGAATTTTAGGAGACGATGATGGAAAAAAACTACCATGCACAATCGAAATTGATAATGATGAAATTTATGTTTCTGATGCTGAGGGAGAGTTATTCAGCTATAACCGTAAAGATCCACAAAGCTTAAAAATTCAAAAGGCAATTTTTCATGAAAAGGAAACCCTTATTGAAAACTGTTTATTTGGTGTAGATATTAATCCTAATTCAGTAAATATCTGCAGACTGAGACTCTGGATCGAGCTCCTTAAAAATGCTTACTATACAGATGAAGGAGAACTGCAAACCCTTCCTAATATTGACATTAATATTAAATGCGGAAACTCACTCATCAGCAAGTTTACATTGAATGACAGTTTAAAGAGTGCTTTCAAAAGCAAGGAAATTGCATTCTCCGTTGAAGATTACAAACAAGCTGTAAAAGACTATAAGACAACCAACTCCAAGACTAAAAAGAGAGAGATTGAAGATATTATCAGTACCATCAAAAACAATCTCAAATCCAGTCTCGACAATAAGGAAAAAGAAAAAGTTTCTAAAGCATTAGGTGAATACCAAAATGAAGAACAAAGACAAAACAACTTAATTGCTTTTGGAGAAACCATTAAAAAAGCAGAGAAAGATAAACTCAAAAAACTCAAACTAAAGGCTGAACAAGCTAAAAAACAAAAAGAAGAAATTCTCAACAATGTTATTTATCGCAATGCTTTTGAATGGCGTTTTGAATTTCCAGAAGTACTGGATAATGATGGAAACTTCACTGGTTTTGATGTCATTATCGGGAATCCTCCGTACATTCAATTACAGAAAATGGGAGTTGCAAGTGATGCATTACAAACATTAGGTTATGAAACTTTTGCCAGAACGGGAGATATTTACAGCTTGTTTTATGAGCTAGGATATAATGTCTTAAAAGAAAAAGGACTTCTAACATTTATCACTTCTAACAAATGGATGCGTGCAGCTTATGGAGAAAGTCTAAGAAAATTTTTTGCAGATAAAACAAATCCTGAAATTCTTATAGACTTTGGTGGAACTCAAATATTCGATACGGCTACGGTTGACACCAATATTTTAATGTTTTCAAGGGATAAAAATAGACAACAAACTTTAGCTTGTATTGTAAAAGAAAAGGAGTTAAAAAATTTGAGCGATTATTTTAGACAGTTTGCTGTTCTTACAGATTTTAGTTCTTCAGAAAGCTGGGTTGTTTTATCATCGATTGAAAAAGAAATTAAAAGAAAAATAGAGACAATTGGTACACCACTAAAAGATTGGGACATTAATATCTATCGTGGAGTTTTAACAGGATATAATGAAGCCTATATTATTGATGGAAGAGAGAAAGCTAGACTTATAAAAGAAGATCCAAAATCTGCTGAAATTATTCGACCTATTTTACGTGGCAGGGATGTCAAAAGATTTGGATATGACTTTGCAGATTTATGGCTAATTAATACTCATAATGGTATAAAAGAAAAAAATATAAATCCCATAGATATAGAAAATTATCCTGCTATCAAAAAACACTTAGATCAATTTTATTCTCAATTAACCAAAAGAAGCGATAAAGGAGTGAGTCCATACAATTTAAGAAACTGTGCTTATATGGAGGATTTTTATAAACAGAAAATAATTTGGGGAGAAATTTCAGACTCTCCAAAGTTTTCTATTGAGTTAGAAGGTAAATATATTAATGAGGCTACTACATTTTTAATGGTAGGCGAAAGCCTACTTTATCTTATTTCTTTTTTAAATTCAAAAATATCCGAATACTTTTTCTCAAAAATTGGAACTACAACAGGTGTTGGTACCGTAAGGTGGAAAAAATTCACAATTGAACAACTCTTTGTACCAAAGATTTGTCCTTCATTACAAAAGCAGTTTGAAGATATAACGATTCAGATCATTAATAATACAAAAAATAATAAAGATTCTTCATCTCTTTTTAAACAAATAAATTCATTGACTTATGAATTATTTGAATTTTCAGATGAAGAAATTGAATTAATAGAAAATAATTAAGATTCTTCTTCATAGATAAGCTTTTGAACAAAATTTTCAATTTCATATACTTCTTCTTCGCTAAAGTTATAGAAGCTATAGACCCATTTATCAATTTTTTCCATATTTATTTCATGTAATAAATCATTTGCTTGATTTAAAGTAGTATGATTTGGTTTTGGTATTGGAATATTTTTAAAGTAATCTGTAAACATTTTAAACCCGGTTTCATCAAATGAATATATATAATATCTAAATAGATAACCTAATAACGTAGAATTTAAAATAAGCCAAATGTATTCAATATGTTCACCAATAATAAAGTAACAATCATTTCCAAAAAAAAAGTTTTCAGATTCATCGTAAGTAAAACGGGGGAAATTTAATGAATTGCTTTTAGCTATTCGCATTATACCGGGATATATTATTTTCTGTTTATAAAAATCCTCCCAATAATTTATGCTATCTTGGGTTTCAAACCATTGATTATTAGTTTTTTTTCTTGCTCCCCTATCGCCTGTTTGCTTTAATCTGTCATATCCGAAACTCATAAGATGCTGTTTTACTGCCGGATAATCATCAATGTTAATTTTCAGACTTGGAAATGTCGTAATTATATATAAATCAGCAAATTCATAAGAATATCGTTTAATATCACGCCCTCTTAATAATGGTCGTATGATTTCGGCAGATTTTGGATCTTCTACTATTAATTCTTCCTTCTTTTTTCCATCAATAATATAGGCTTCATTATATCCTGTTTTAACTCCGTAGTTAATACTAATATTCCAATCTTTTAGTGGTGTACCAATTGCTTCAATTTTAGTTTTTATAGCTTGTTCAATATCACATAAAATCACCCAACTTTCAGTACTTAAAAAAGTGGTATTTACTCCATTTTGTCTAAAATAATCGCTCATTTCCTTGCTATTATTATTGCATAGAATTATTTTAGACAGTATAGGTATAAATTAAATCAAAATAGCATAATAATTTTTAACAACAAATACAATGATTTACGGATACATCAGAGTAAGTACAGACAAACAGACAGTAGAGAACCAACGTTTTGAGATCAATCAATTTTGTCAACATCAAGAAACTATAGTAGACAAATGGATTGAAGAAACCATCTCTGGTGCAAAAAATGTGGATGACAGAAAGCTTGGTAAGCTCTTAAAAAAGATGAAGAAAGGAGATATACTGATTTGCTCTGAGCTTTCCAGATTGGGAAGAAATTTATTAATGATTATGGGGATTCTTAATGAATGCATGAATCGGGATATACAAGTATGGACAATCAAAGACAATTATCGATTAGGGAGTGATATTAGCTCAAAGGTATTGGCTTTTGCTTTTGGACTTTCTGCTGAGATCGAAAGAAATTTAATTTCCCAACGAACTAAAGAAGCGTTAGCAAGAAAACGGGCAGAAGGAGTTATTTTAGGAAGACCTAAAGGAAGTAAATCTTCAAAAACTAAACTTACAGGACATGAAAAGAAAATTCAGGAGTTACTTGATAAAAAAGTATCATATTCTGCAATTGGAAGAATCTTAGGTGTACATAGGCTGACTGTAAGTAGCTTTGTAAGCAGGCAAGAGAGCCTCAATTAAAACTATAACTTAAAAGGTTCAGCACATGCTGAACCTTTTTTATATCTTAAGTTATCTATTCTCAATCAACCTCTCCGTCCTCACCATCATCTCATCCTTCTCCTTTAGCATTCTTTCAAAAAATTCCATCTTTTCTTATGCCCTGAAACTGATATCTCTCCTATTTCGTCATTTCTTTTTTTATACGTTCTTTTTTTCTTCAAAAATTCAGAAAAAACAAATCCCATTATCCCGTTTTCATTTTCTGATGAACACTGCCTGAAAATCTTACAACACCCTATTTTTCTATGCTTTATGCTTCCTATATTTGATAACAGTAACAACTAAAAAACACAAAATTATGGCACTAGACAATTTAATCAGTTTAAGTTTTACCGCTGAAGAGCTTAATAACCTCGATCAGGCATTACAAACTATTGAAACAGTTTTATCAGGAAAAACCATCAACCTGACTCCCGAAGAAAGACAACAATACGGAAGTATTGCGGAACAGAACAAACTGTTTGTAAACAAGGCGAAGATTTACATGGAGCAGTATCCTCAGTATGTCCCGAACTTTTTAGATAAAACAGAATTCGATAAGGATTATCTGGGAAGAGAGCAGGTAGAACAACGCTTACAAAGAATAAGCTCATTGACAGAACAGCTGTCTGATACAAAAGTCTTACTGGATCATGATAACTATCATAATGCTATTACCTTCTACAGGAATCTGAAGTTCCTTTCAGGAGAAAATGTTCCGGGTACCAATGTTATTTATGAAGATATGAAACAGTTTTTTGTGACAACAGGGTCTTCAACCCCTCCGGCAACTCCCTCTGATGACGTAAAGAACTGATAACAATCGGTTAAGCAAGTATTAATAGTCGGTTCTGAAGTTCAAACACCTATTTTTATAAGTATCAATACCCCCTTCCCTAAGGGGGTATTACTATTTAAAAACTGCCTGCAGGTTATTGGTGAAGTGTCTCCAACTTATTCTAAACTCGCCGTAAACACTTGATCAACTTGTTATCGCTATTTCAAAACCGGCTTCCGATATATTAACCACGTGTTTCAGGGGCTTATTAAGCCCGCTATTGATACTTACGAGATATCAACAGACACTTTTATAAGTGCCTGGAGTGACATGTGATAATGGCTGGAAATATTTTTGAGTGGTTAGGGAATATGGTCAGAACAGGCCTGCAGAACATTACGCTTTTCCGTAAGCAAAAGATCAAAATCTTTATTATCATTGCTGCATCTGACAATGATGTGTAAGGATCAATCATATGAAAACGTATACAGTTTTAAATAACACGACAGGTTCTGTCGCTTCAAAGAAATATTTTTGTATTAAATCAAAGTCATATTTGGACACATGTTAAAAAGTGTTAAATTTGCCGGGTTTTATAAATCAGTCAAATCATGGCTAAAAAACAATAACTATGAAATTTTTATTCAGTTACATCCATTTGGTGAATATTCTTCAGCTACCTTTTAAATATTTAAAATCAGTTTCATATGTACAAATTCAGATCGGTTTTTATGCATATGAAATACAATATTCTTTTGGTGCAAAAGAATATTATTTTGAATAGTTTTGAAATATTTTTTACAATATAAAGGCATTTGATTCTCTGAAATATAATATGTAAAAGAGAATTGGATTTAACCATGATCTATCATAACAAACAATGTTAACTTAAAAAACACGGGAATGAAAAAACTCTCTCTCAGTGCATTTACTCTATGCATGTTCCTGAGCATATCTGCCCAGGAAGTGGTTTGGCAGAAAGACATCAAATCCTCTACTCAGGATTTTCTCAGCCAGGTTACCACAACAATCGACCAGCAATATCTTATCACGGGAAGCTCTATCCAAAGCGATAAGCAGCAAGCTTCAGGCAGTAAGCAAAACAACGGCTATGATTTCCATCTGGTAAAACTGAACCAGCAGGGAGAAGAAGTCTGGGAAAAATATTTCTCAGGACAAAACCATGATTATTTATCAGCAACAGTTACCACGCAGGATGGTGGATTTCTTTTAGCCGGAACCTCTTATTCAGGAAAAGGATTGGATAAAAAAGAGGACTCTAAAGGTGGATCAGATATCTGGCTGATCAGAATCAACGAATTCGGAGATGAATTGTGGCAGAAAACTTTAGGAAGTTCTTCAGACGAAGAAGCAAGAGCTGTGATCCAAACTACTGATTTAGGATTCTTTGTTGCCGGAAATGTACAGAATTCTTCAAAAGGCTACGGCTCCAAAGATATCTTAATTACCAGAATCGATAAAAACGGAAAAGAGCTCTCCCAATTAATCTTAGGCGGAAAAGGCTTAGACGAAGTGGAGAAAATGATTCCAACGAAAGACGGAGGAGCTTTACTTGGAATTTACTCAAGAAGTTCTGAAGTAAAGGCGGGAAGCGGGAAGATGGAGGCTGGAAGTAGTATGAAGATCGACTCTTATTCCAAAGACAGCAGCAACTTCGGCGAAGGAGATTATTGGATCGTAAAGCTTGACAAAAACGGAAAAGTAGAATGGGAAAAGAACTTCGGAGGCAAAGGTGATGATCATGTCAGAACACTGGCATTAACTTCAAATGGTTTTGTCATTGGTGGAGAATCAAGATCCGAAAGATCAGGCAATAAAACGGTTGGAATTGAAGAAGGAACAGACCTATGGCTGATTTCTTTAAATGAAAGAGGTGATGAGCAGTGGCAGAAATCTTACAACTTCAAGAATCGTGATATTTTGATGGGGATGAGTGTAATAAGCGGGAAGCAGGAAGATGGAAGCGGGAAGTCCAAAGGCATTCTGCTGGGAGGCTATACTCAGGCTGAAGGAAGAATACAGACTGATGATGAAACCTTCTGGATGCTCTATTTGGATCAGAATGGTATCGAGCAGTGGAGAAAATATGTGAAAGGAGAATCAAGACAAAGAGAAGAAAGACTTTCAGATTTAAAACTGAACAGAGATGGTTCTATTGTATTGGCAGGAACCAGTGCAGAAGAACTGGGCAAAGAGAACTGGAAGATTGTAAAACTGGGAGACAAGCAAGTTGATCAGTTAATTGAAAAATACGATATCAAAATCTATCCAAATCCTGTTTCCGATTATGCTTATGTAGAAATCGGCTTTGATTTCAAAGATGCTGATATTCTTTTGTATGATATGAGTGGAAGACAGCTTCAGAGTATAAAAACTAAGAACAGAGTGACCAAGATCAATACTCAGGCTTTGGTTCAGGGAGCTTATCTGGTGACTATAAAATCTGATACTAACAAAACGGCGAATGCCAAATTAATTAAGAAATAACATCATGAGAAAAAAACATAAGATCATAGTATTCCTGCTTACATTGTGTACAGGACTGTTATTTTCACAAGGTGCATCGAGTGAAAGCTTCACCTCGGCACCTTCCGCCACATCAATTCAAAGTTTTATTAATGCTCCGATATCATTATCTACAGGGGTTCCGGATATTAATATTCCCTTCTTTGCGCTGGCTACCCATAACCCGGGAATAGGAATCAATGTAGGAATATCTTACCATCCCAACAATTCTGCTAAAACCAGCAGAGCTTCCGATGTAGGTCTGGGCTGGTCTTTATATGGAACAAGCTGCCTTATTTACAGAGCAAAAAGTCTCATGACCGAAAATGAACCTTCTACTACTTATTACTATTCCTTTATGGGATTTAACGGAAAATTCTTATTAAAGAATGATCCACAGTTAGGGAAATACGTTTTTCCTATTACGCAGACCAATCTGGATTTTACTTATATAGCTGATGATACTTTTAAAGTTGTTGACCCATCGGGGAATACGTATTTTTTTAATAATAGAGATCAGAATATTTTAAAAAAAACCCATATCTCCAATCCTTATACTTCGACTTATTACCTTACTAAAATAAAAGACGTTCATCAGACCGAACAATTATTATTCGAATATATAGAGGACAGTTATGTCCCTAGTCTTGAAACTCTTGCAATAAAAAGTCTAAAGGTTAGTAAAGTAACCTCACCTGATTTCGGTTCTATAGAATTTAGCTATAACCTTGACGAAACTCTCAGAAAGAAGTTTTCAGACCCGTATCAGCTGCACACCGTAGCCTTGAAAAGCAAAGCAGGAAAAGTCATCCAGAAATATACATTGCAAAATGAAGGAGGTGTTTTTATCTATACCGATCCTACTCCTTCTTCCTGCCCTCTAGATCTGGGAGAACTGATTTTTAATGAAAAAAGGAAACTTATTTCTATCCAAAAATATGGAACTTCTTCCCAATTTGAAAAAACCAGTTTTGAGTATACTGAACTGCCTTCTTCAGAAAATAACTGGCTAGGTCTTGACTGTCTTTGTCTTAATGGATCTGGAGGTATTAGATTTTTAAAAGTAGGACTTCTGAATACTATAAAATATCCTACCGGAGGACAGACTCGCTATGAATTTGAACCCAATCAGTACGAAGTTAAAAAGACCCATATAAACGACCCGTTTTCTGATTTTAGCATTACATATGTCCCTCCTTATGAATATATCGACCATGATGCTCAAGTATTGGAAGACGTAGGAACTTTTAATTTCGACACCCATTTTACAGATACTTATACCTTCAATCTTCCTCCTAATCCAGATAATTCTGAGGGAGCAAGCTATTTGGTATACTGTATCAATGTAGGTGCTTATTATACAGATTCTCCGGTATGGGAACCCGGGACAATTCCTAGTTTAGCTGCTGAACTGACCTCTGGAGTGATAGGAAGCGACGGGAATAAAAAATTTATGCCCGGAACCAACACTTTCAAAATATCTGGAACAGGCGGTGGAGGCACTGTAACCATCAAAAGAATCAGATACAGATCTATTCCGCTTCCTAACTATGCAACGACAAGTGGGTTTAGAATTAAAAAAATAGAATTTCTTGAAAATGGAGTTCCGATAGATTCTGAAACCCGTTATTATTCTTACCAGCAGTTTGATGACAACTCTAAAACAAGTGGTGCTGCTGTCTGGCTTAAAGACAATACCGTTGTTTATAAAAATGTGAAAGAATCCATTGGTCAGAATAAAGGGTATGCCTGGTATTATTTTAAAACTTTAATGGATCATCCTGATAATCAAAACGCCTCTACTAATTTTTCTCACTATAATATATTGATTAATGGTCTTTTAGATAAAAAAGAAGTCTTTGATGCCAGCAATACTAGGGTGGCAAAAGAAGAGAACATCTACGAATTAACTTCAACAGGATTCCCATATTATCTTGATGATAGTTCTGATTCAGGCGTTCAGGTAAAAAACTCTATTGTGACGAAGCAGACGAATACCACTACTTCTTTTGTAGGGCAGGATACTATTTCTTCAACCATAGAATCCACAAGAGAACCCATAAATCTTAATATTACAGGCAAAAAGACCATTACTCCTGAAGGAGATATTCTGGAAGAAAATTATACATATCCTAAGCCAGCTGCTATGCGCTTATTTGGTGCAGGAATCAGAGACAGGGTTATTACTACTGAATCCAAGAAAAATGGAGCTACCCTTTCTAAAACAGAAACCCGATATGATGATACCACTCATCTATACCCTACTTCTGTCATAGGATTTTTGCCTGATGATCTTACTCAGTCCTTTAAAAATGCGGTGAATGATATTTATGATGACAAAGGTAATCTTGTTCAGTACAGAGCATTTCCAAATGCTGCAGATGCTTCTACAGGAGGAATTCCGACTACCATCATCTGGGGATATAACAAAACCATGCCGATTGCTAAAATAGAAGGTGCAAAACTATCGGATATTCCGGCAGCACTTATTACATCCATTGTCAATGCCTCTAACGAAGACGCAGATGCTGTTCCAGCCAATGAAACAACAAAAGAAACAGCATTAATCAATGCGTTGAATACCTTCAGGAAAGATGCTGCTCTTAAAAATTTCGTGATTACTGCCTATACGTATGACCCGATGATCGGAATGACCACTACGATTTCACCTAATGGGATGATGGCAAAATATAAGTATGATTCTTTCAACAGGCTTCAGAAAGTCATCAACAATGAAGGAATTACGGTGAAAGAATACCAGTACAACAACAAAAACTAAAAGATGAAAAACAATATAAACATAATCCATACAGGAAAACTGAAGATAAAAAAATATTTTTCAGCACTGGCTTTGGCTCTTTCTCTGTCTGTTTTTGCACAGACAACGACAGAGAATTATGTCTACAGCAAAGTTTCTCTCTCTGAAGATGGCAGTAAAAAATCAGAAACCATACAATATTTTGATGGTCTGGGGAGACCCAAGCAAACCATTCAGGTAAAATCTACCCCACTGGGACAGGATCTTGTGCTACCAGTTACCTATGATCAGCTGGGAAGGCAGACCAAAAGTATTTTACCGGTTCCTATGGCTACCACTAACCTTGGAATACAGAATGTTTCTGAAGCCACAGCCAATACTTATTACGGAGTACCCAACGCCTATTCCGAACAAAAACTGGAAGCTTCTCCTTTGGCAAGAGTCCTGGAAACCGCAAGTCCCGGAAATGAATGGGCAATGAACTCCGGACATACCCGAAAAGCAACCTATGAAATTAACAAAAACTCAGATAAGGTAAAGAAATTTTCGTTTACCAATTCATGGGTCAGCACGATTGCAATTTCTTCTGTTCCTACCGTTTCTTTTTACAATGAAAAAGTATTGGTTAAAACTTCCGGAACTGATGAAGATGGTAACAAAACTATTGAATTTACCAATGGATTGGGACACACTATTCTGGTAAGAAAAGTCATTAGTGCTACTGAAAATGCAGACACCTATTATCTTTACAACGATTATGGCCATCTTGTCTACGTTATTTCTCCAAAAGCAGACGCTCAGATTACCTCCAATAACAATATCATCACCCAGCAGATTCTGAATGATCTCTGCTATCAGTATAAATATGATAACAGGGGCAGGCTGGCTGAAAAGAAAGTTCCCGGAAAAGGATGGGAATATATGGTGTATAATAAAGCTGATCGGCTTATTCTAACCCAGGATACGGTCCTTAAAGAAAAAGGGCAATGGCTTTTTACCAAATATGACCAATTGGGAAGAGTTGTGTACACAGGAATCACAAATAATGCTTCCAGCAGGGCATCAATGCAAAACAGTGCCAATGCTAATGCTAATTTATATGAAACCAGAACTGCTACAGCGGGACTGACCATAAACGGCATGCCTGTATATTATACTAACGTTTCGACTTCTACCGGTGTTACCCAGGTCTTAAGTATTAATTACTATGACACCTATCCGCAATACAGTTTTAATCCTGCATTTCCATCAGCAATTTTCGGAAAACCAGTTTTAAAAGATGATCTTTCCGGAAATGTAAATACGAAAGCAATGCCCGTCATGAGCCTGGTAAAAAATATAGAGGATGACAACTGGACCAAAGATTACAGCTACTATGATACAAAAGGAAGACCTGTTGGAGGATATTCTATCAATCATTTAGGAGGCTATACGAGAACAGAATCTGAACTTGATTTTGCTGGAGTACCGCTTCAGGTAAAAACTTATCATAAAAGATTAAATACTGATACGGAGAGGGTGATTACAGAAGTTTTCACTTATGATAACCAAAACAGGCTGCTTACCCACACCCATCAGGTAGACAGCAACACGCCCGAAATTCTGACTCAGAATAAGTATAATGAGCTTTCCCAGCTGGTATCTAAAAAAGTGGGAGGAACTTCTGCAGCGTCTCCCCTTCAGACAGTAGATTATACTTATAACATCAAAGGATGGCTTACCAGGATCAATGATCCTAAAAACCTGAACGGAAGACTTTTTGGTTATGAATTGAAATATCAAAACCCTGATAATATTTCCTATACAAAATTCAACGGTAATGTTTCTGAGACCGACTGGAAAACTTCTGTTGATGGTGTACTGAAAAGATATATTTATAGTTATGATGTCTTAAACAGACTTACAGCCGGATATTATCATGAACCTACAACTTCGGTTCCTGCTAATAATTTCTATAATGAAGAAATAGCATATGACCTTAACGGGAATATTACCCGCCTTCAGAGAAATATGAAAGGAAGTAGTAATACAGTAGAATATATAGACAACATTTATTATACCTATTCAGGAAACAGGCTTATTTCAGCTTCTGATGTCACACAGAATTTTAATGGTTATCCAACAGGAGGAAATCAGATTGGTTATGATAATAATGGAAATATGGTTAACCAGCTGGATAAAGGAATTTCTTCCATTCAATATAATTATTTAAATCTAACTAAACAGATTACGCAAAACTCTAAAGCTATTAACTATTATTACAGGGCAGATGGAGTTAAAATTAAGAAATCAGGACCAGCAGGATCAAACACAGATTATCTTGATGGGTTTCAATATACGGAAGGAAGCATAAAATTTGTTCAGACTTCAGAAGGGTATTTCAATTTTGAAAATAATAAGTACATTTACAATTATACAGACCATCTGGGAAATATAAGATTAAGTTACTATAAAAATGAAACCGGAATAGAGATCCTTGAGGAAAGTAATTATTATCCATTTGGTTTAAAACATGGAATATCTAACCCCTCTGTAGGAAACCCAAGCTATAACTACAAATATAATGGTAAGGAATTACAGGAGACCGGGATGTATGATTATGGAGCAAGAATGTACATGCCGGACTTAGGAAGATGGGGAGTTATTGATCCATTGGCTGAAGCATCCAGAAGGTTTACACCCTACCATTATGGGAACAATAATCCGATAATGTTTATAGACCCGGATGGAAGAATTACAGAGTCATTTATTAAGGGAATGATGTCTGCACCTTCAGGTACAACATGGTACAATACAGGGATAGGTTTTACTAATGACCAGGGAGGCTCTATGGACTATGACGGTAATAGAATTAACTGGGGAATGGACTATACCCGTATGCTCATGCAGAGTGTTGGCCTTTCTCATGGTGGTGAAGGTGGCGGTGGTGAAATGGTAATCCATATTCCAGAAGTGATTATTACCGGAAGTCTTGCAATAGATTTTGGGCTTCAGATGCGAAATCGTGTAAATGCATACATGAATGCTTGGAATTCCAGAGGCAGCTTTTATAGCACCAGAATCGGTGAACAGGTATTGGATGCTAAAGAATCTGCTTTAGGGAAGATATGGTCATTTTTAAATCCTCGCATATGGAACGGGGGTGACGGTGTATCATATCAGGTAAACTCTGATGGAATAGCAACCAATGTAGCCCCATTGATGGGTGATCTTCCTCTTAGTGGAAGTGGGATTAAAAATATAATACAAGCAGAGGCAAATGGTGCATATTATTCAATCGCTTATGAAATGAAACTAGCTGAATCATCTTATCCTGGAGTAACCCGATATATGCATTTTAAGGAAGCTAATATTGCATTAGAGTCAGCGATGAAAACAAACCCGCTATTAAATGAATTAGGAATTGTCATACCTAGATCTGCATCAGGATCAATTATAGGAAAATCACCAACAAATTGGGTTTGGCATCATGACATAGAAAAGGGACTTATGCAGCTGGTTCCCAAAAGCCAACATCCTAATGTGCCTGGTGGAATATTTTGGGAAACGATGCATCCTGGAAGAAAAGGAGGGTTTTCAATTTGGGGAAAAAAATAATTTTAAATATAATAATTATATGAAACTATTAGAACTAGTAAAATATTTTAGAGATGGAGGCTCTTTTGAAGATTTCTGCCAAGCACAATCATTGGATCTTGAGTCCGAAGTTATTGAAATTTACATGAGGGAGCCTTTGGAAATTGATAATGACCTTGCTTTTTTTGAAATAGAAAAAACACAGGGTAATATTGAATATCAATATAAAGACATAAAATATTCCAATCTATTTGATTTTTATTATTTTTTAGATGCTATAGAGGAATCTCAAAATGCCCAAAATCGGTCTTTATCAAACGAAGAGCTTACAAAACTTCTATTCAATTATGCAATTAATGATGCATAAAATAATAGTTTGTAATAAAGTGGAGTGTTGGTTTCAATACTCTACTTTTTAACAGTGGTAATATCTAAATCTTTTACAAAATAGAATGAAAAATATAAGCGACAAAACTTATTCTGATGCTGTAAAAGGAATAAAAGAAGAATGGTTTTATAGTGATGTCCCTAATTGGTACAGTTATGTAGTCAATCTTCCTAAGCATTTACAAGTAATATATCTAACCGTAATATTAGAAAATCAAGTATTAAACGGAGGATTTCATCAATACTTTGTAAATTCTTACGGACAATTTGCGAAAGAAACGATAGATGCTTTGATTGAAATAGGTGCCTTTAAAAAATCAAACCTTTTGGAGAAGGCTTTACATATTGTACAAGATAAAGACATGAGCGATGAAAACTTCCGAAAAGAATTAGTAAACAAAACACTAAAAAAACTATTTATCGATGATGATTTATTTGACCCTTTAGAAGAATTAGATGATATATATTACAGTTTGGAAGATGAAGATATTTCTGTTTTATTGGGTGAATATTTAAGCAAGCAATCTAAAAATTAGTATGAAACCAGAAGAATTAGTAAAAATTCTCCATAGAGATGTAATTAAAGGGAATTTGGAATTATATCAAAGCTTACTAGATACAACAAATGAAGCAACAGATCCTGTTTGGAAAGGTATTTTGCCAATATATATTAATTTTTCAAGAGAAGAAAAAGAAATATTTTTGAAATTTTTGAAAATAATCGAAATTAACACGTTATCACATGTTTTAGGGATATTGGATGGAACAACTTACGCTGATGGGATAGAACAGGATTTTATTCTAACAGTAGAAAATGACAATAGAAAAATTAATGAGGACTTACAGGATCTATTTTTAGAATTGATTGAAGAGGAATAAATACCTCGATATATTTGAGGCTGCTTCGTAAAAGCAGCCTCATTCATAATATAATCAGCTTCATTTCCAAATACAAAATTATAATTAATGTATAAACTTATTGAACCAGAGGTAGCAGGAGGCTTGGGTGTGCAAACCCAAATGGATAATTCTTTTTTTCCTCCTCTTATTAAAAATCTTCATTATGAATTTGAAGGTTGGTTAGGAGATGATATTTTAGAATCCTTTCCATGCTACATAGTAACAGAGAGGCTTAGAGATGGTATTGAACTTGAAAAACTGACAGGCGTTAGTTTTGATAAAGTTTTAATCTCCAAATCTGAAACTTTTTTAGAACTTTATCCTGATAGAGAACTTCCAAATTTCTTTTGGGCTAAAATAAACGGAGAATCAAATAGAGATGACTTTTTTATTACGGAAAAAAATGGCTTGGCAATATCTGAAAGAGCTTATTCATTATTGAAGAATTACAATATAGATCAAGCTGATATTGAAGATTTATAATAAATGCTTTTTATAATCGATGCAACATAAAAGCCTTCTTTATAAAAAATATATGAAGTTCTATATAAAAAGGTTAACATAACAATGAAACAGAGCATTGAATTTAATGCTCTGTTTTAATAAAATACAAATAGAGTTACCAAAAGAATATGGACAAAAATAGTATTAGTGAAGTTTTTCATATGATCGATCTTAATAATTTAGAAGACCTAAGGGAGATTGTAAATGAGAGTAATGTTAATCTTTTTATAAATGAGTTTGGACAAAATCTTTTACATATGGCGATTACACGAAACTCTCCCGAGGTATTTAACTACCTTTTATATTGTGATATAGATTTAAATAAATTGGATAGAGATGGTAAAACTCCATTACATTACAGTACAGCCTATAATAATCTTGAGTTTACAAAATTATTGTTAGACTCTAAGAAAATTGAAAAAGGTATAAAAGATCAATATGGTAATAATCCGATGTGGGGTGCCGTTTTTAATTCACGTGGATACTATGATGTAGTTAGATTACTAATGGAGCATAGGGTTGATGCAACATCTAAAAATAATAGTGGTAGATCTGCACTGGATTTTGCAAAACAAATTGAAGATGAAGAATTAATTGAGATTCTTAAGTCTTAATTTTTATGATCCTGAATTATGAAACAGGCATTGAATTTCAATTCTGCGTTTTAATTATATCGCAAAATAGAATGATCAAAGTATGAAAGCAGAAGAATTAGTAAAGATTCTCAATAGAGATGTTATTAGAGGAAATTTAGAGTTATATCAAAAACAGCGCAGGTGCTCCTGAAATTATTGATACCAACAACTACTGCCCTTTTGGGATGAACCACATCTCAGATTCGTTCAGTACTTCAGGTTTCGGAAGTTTCTAAAGCTATAAATATAATGGCAAAGAACTTCAGGAAACAGGAATGTATGATTATGGAGCAAGAATGTACATGCCGGACTTAGGAAGATGGGGAGTTATTGATCCATTGGCTGAAGCATCCAGAAGGTTTACACCCTACCATTATGGAAACAACAACCCGATAAGGTTTATCGATCCAGATGGAAGAATTACAGTAGATAACCTGCAGGGAGGGTACAGTACTGGAAGTGCAGTTATGGATTTTTTTAGCAGAAATGGTTTAACAGATAAAAGGAATATGCCTATGCTTTTCCGTGATGAAAGTGGAATGATGATAGAAACCGAAGCCTTGGGTAAAGATGGTGAAGGTGGTGGTAGCGAACCTGCTCAAGGTCCTAAACCTGGTATTTTTAAGAGTATAGGTAATTTCTTCAGAAGACTAGTTGGTAAAAGTAAACATGCTGCTGTGGGGGTTTTATCTGTGGGGGTTATTACACTTGAAACCATAGCTCCTTCTATAGAAATGAGTGCAGCAGCAGAGGCAGCGGGATATGGAAGAATAGGTATATGGGGATTACCTTTAATGCTTAATGGAGACAGCGGCTTTTCTGCAAATTCTAAACCGATTACGGGTGCTATTGATATTCCTGTTACAACAACAGCTGATGAATCAGAGCCAGAATTTGAATATTTTTATAGAGCAATGTCTTATAATGAATACAATAAAGCAGGTGGATATTTAACACAACAATTGAATGATTTGGGAATGGATATGGGAGAAGGACCATATGTAACTAGAAGACTAGAATATGCACAAAAAGCAAGTTTCAGTTTCGGATATGCTGACCAATATGACATTATTGTTCAATACACTGTCCCACAAGGAACATATGAAATGTTTAAAAGTATTTCTCTCCCTGCTCGAGGAACAACAATGAGACAAAGTGAACAACTAGGGCTACCCATTAAAAAGAGAGAAGATGGTGATTATAATTTTTCTTTTTATGGTAGAAACACGGCAATTTTTAATTCAACAATTATTGGATTGCCACAAATTATTTCAATAAAAAAATAAAACATGCAAAATTTTAATTTATTCATTTCAGCAATTGAGAATGACTATGATGACCAAATCGATGATTATAAAAAAATAATATTAAAAAATCCAGATAATTTTTTTGTTGAATTATCAGATTTCGTTGTTGATAATTCAAAAGAATATGATAGGCTACAATATATTGTAGATTTATATAACATATTTGATATTTCTCAGAAAGGCTTAGATATTGTGAAAAAAGTTGGAAATCTTATATTTTCATTGTATATAGAAATAATTGACGATCTTATTAAGAATAAGGAAGAATATTATATATATAGTTATATAGACTTTCTATACACAAATAATTCTTTTTTAAAAAAACACGAACAACTTTTCTTTGAAAAAAGTTTTAATGTTCTATGTTCAAATTTAAATAAAGAAGAATCAAGTTGGTTTATTATTTCTTGTTATAGATTAATTGATTTATATTTTAAATTTGATGAGAACAATGTTTATATTAAAAAATATTTATTAGTCGGCAATAATAAATTAATAAAAAATTACATATTACTAAAAATCCCCCCCATTAACTAGGATAATCCTCTAAATGTGTTACTAAATTAGAGTATTGATACCCAATACTCTAATTTAAAAATGGCAAAGAACTTCAGGAAACAGGATTGTTTGATTATGGCTGGAGAGAGTATATGCCGGATTTGGGAAGATGGAACGGGATAGATCAGCTGGCAGAAAGCTACCTTTCTACAAGTCCATATGCTTATGTTGCTAATAACCCTGTTTTAATGACAGATCCTGATGGAAGATGGATGGATGACACAGGACTACGGGACAGACCTTTGGGTTTCATGGTTCTTCATATAGACCTCTACTGTCATTCAGCACGTATGATGGTATGCACACTAATGAAGGTGCAGGCGTTACTGATAATGGAAATAACAGGATTGCACAAGGTCCTAAGCCTAATATTTTTAAGACAATAGGTAATTTCTTTAGAAGACTAGTTGGTAAAAGTAAACATGCTGCTGTGGGGGTTTTATCTGTGGGGGTTATTACACTTGAAACCATAGCTCCTTCTATAGAAATGAGTGCAGCAACAGCAGAGGCAGCGGGATATGGAAGAATAGGTATATGGGGATTACCTTTAATGCTTAATGGAGACAGCGGCTTTTCAGCAAATTCTAAACCGATTACGGGTGCTATTGATATTCCTGTTACAACAACAGCTGATGAATCAGAGCCAGAAGAAATGATTACTTTGTATCGAGGAGTATGCATAGGATATGATGACTTTACAAGGCAGAGCTGTTCCTCTTGGTGGGCATAGTGACCCTAAATTACATAATTGGGGAGATACGGAGAGTATTTTCACATCTTGGACAACAAACGAAAATGTAGCTGCAAAATTCGCAAATAAAAATGGCGGTGGTGTGATTTTAAAAAATCTTTTTATGTTCATGAGATTGTACCTAGTCCTGACAAATATAACGAGCAAGAGGTATTAATTCCTGGAATAGTAATAGGAGCAACACCAACAATAGTAAAAAGTAAATAAATGGAAACAAGCAATTTTCAAAAAATATTAAATTTATTTAAAAAGCAAAGCGATAATTATTTATATGCAACTATATATAATTATTTAAAGTCCATAGATAAACTTGAATATATTCTTATTGATAAAAATAAGGTAATTTCTATATATACAGTAAGAAATGAAATTAATAATACTGTAAATGAAAGTTTAAAAATCCAAGGCTATGATGAGTTATTAAATAATCTTAATCTATTTAATAGTAAAAAAGTAATTATTAGCAACTTTGATTATAACAAAAAGGATTTCACCATTTTTATCAATGACAATGAGACTGAAATATTAGGAATATTATGGCGGGATATCAATAAATAAAAATAATATCCTTTGTTAATGAAGAACGTACTACTTGCGTCTTTAAGTGTAATATGCCATCCTATAGCTGGACAACAAAATAAATTGTTATTAGAGAAATGAAAGAAATAATTTATTCTAAAATAAAAGAATATGACCCTCAATTAAATGATTTTGAAATCTCATATTCAAATCACCCTTTATTGTTGGATGATGTAATTATGTCCTATAAAGGAAGAAATAAATTGGCTAAAAGCGAAAGTATAAAAGAATTAACATCTGAGATCTTAAATAATCTTCTTTTAATTCAAAACGAATCTATTGAATATGTAAAATTTGTTGTTGTAAGATATGATATTACGAGTAGGCTGTTTGTTTTTGCAGAAGATTATTCAAAAGTTTTTTTTGATTTTACATTTCCAACTGAAAATAATTTAGAATCTAATTAGAAATTAAAGAACACAAGCATATTTGTTTCAGACATATTGCTAATAAATTAGAGTATTGATTTTCAATACTCTAATTTTAAAAATACTAGTAAAATATAAAGTTGAGATAATATTGTTGATAACCAGAACAGAAGAACAGAGAAAATAGGCTATTTAAAATATTGAAGATCATACAAGATGTTTCAGATGTGTTGGTAAAAAACAGAATATTTTATCATATACATAGCATTTAGGAAATGCGCGGGTAAGCTATTCCAGATCCTCAGCTGGTCTAGTGTTAATATTTTCAATATTAGATTAATGGGACCTCCTGTACCTATAAGATACAAATAATAAAAATAAATATGTTAAAAGAATTATTAAAAAAAACTGATGATGAGTTAGTTAGCATCAGTGAGCAATATAGAAAATATTACAATTCCAATTTTGAAACTTTTAAAATTGAATATGAAAATTATGCTAATACAACAAAAAAGGAATTACCATTATTAGCTTTAGATTATATCAAGATTTATCAGTTATTTGGATACAATCAGGATGAAATATCATTTTTCATACGTAAAAAACTAGTTTCTTTTTATTTACTTAATATATCTGATTTTATAAAAAAAGAGGATGTATTTGTCATATATTCATTTATTGACATTTTCTATTGTGATCCTTTGTTTTTTGAAAATGAGGAAACCTTAACGACCTTTTTTGAAGTTACTTATCCAATATTATTATTGAAAACGGAGGACATGTCTTCATTTATTGCCATAGCCTGCATGAGGTATATTGTCATATTAGGTTCTGAAAAAGAAGGAAAAATATTTTTAGAAAGATATTTATATGAGAACAAAAATGGCATTTATATAGAAGATGTAAAGGAAGAGTTATAAAACTTATAGTATTATCTAAACATATTAATTAGAGTATTAATTTTCAATACTCTATTTTTAAAAGCACTAGTAAAAATGTAAAGTTGAAATAATATTGGGGATAGCCAGAACAGAAGAACAGAGAAAATAGGCTATTTAAAATATTGAAGATCATACAAGATATTTCAGATGTGTTGGTAGAAATTCCGGATTTATAAAATACTGAAGAACAAAGTTGTGAAAAAAATCTATTTTTGGAGCAGAGTTGAATGTAAACATTAGAAATATAATTATGATTTTCTTTTACAATTAACGCAATATTCCCCGAACTCCTACGCCCTTCATAATACTTTAACACCCATTATACCCCATCCCCCAATAAATTTTCGTTCTTTTGCAAAAGTTTTAATTTTTACCTAACTGCATGTCTAAGTTTGATGAAATCCGGTATTTCTATGATCAGGAAGTGAATGAGAGATTACAGAGCATAGCCCGTGATCCGATGATGAAAGCTCTGATGAATTTTACTTTTCCTGATACGGATGAGCAGGTTTGGCTGGAACAGTTTAAAAATGTTCATTCCATTAGTGATTTCCAGCATCAGTTTGTAGCGTATGCCGTTCGCCAGATCCTTGCGAAAAGCTCTGACGGCTTAACGACTTCAGGCTTCGATAGGCTGGATAAAAACACCCCTTACCTTTTCATCTCAAACCACAGAGATATTGTTCTGGATACTTCACTGCTTAATCTGGTTTTGCTGGAAGGTGGTTATATTATGACCGCTTCAGCTATCGGAGATAATCTTGTCCGCAAAAAGTTCTTAAACGTACTGGCAAAACTGAACCGAAATTTTTTAGTACAAAGAGGCCTGTCTCTTCGTGAACAGCTGACAAGTTCACAGACAATGTCTGAGTATATTAAGGAACAATTGCATCAGGAAAACCGTTCTGTATGGATTGCCCAACGTGAGGGCCGCACCAAAAACGGTAATGATTCTACCCAACAGGGCGTTTTAAAAATGCTGGCCATGGCAGCCGGAGATCAGTCACTGATTGATTATTTTAAAACATTGAAAATTGTTCCGATCTCTATCTCCTATGAGTACGATCCTACAGATTCCTTAAAGATGCCCCAACTGCTGGCTCAACACAGGGATGAGGAATACATTAAGGGGAAAAATGAAGATTTCACCAACATCATCAGTGGAATTCTGGGACAAAAGAAACGCATTCACCTTCATGCCGGTGATGTTCTTGATACTGAACTGGATGAAATTGCAGCGACCATTGACAATAAAAACAAGCAGCTGCAGGCCATTGCACAACTGATTGACCATTCTATCATCAGTAATTATAAGCTTTGGCCGACCAAATACATCGCTTACGATCTTCTTCACAATACCAATACCTACGCTTCCAAATACACGGAACAGGAAAAACAGTTATTTGTCCGCAGACTTGAAATGCGTATTGATCCATCAGATCCTGTTTCCAGAGAGTATTTCCTGGCTATGTATGCCAATCCTTTGGTGAATAAACTGAAGCTGGAAGAAGATTTATAATAAAAATTGACCACCAGATAAAAAAACCACTGCTGCTGAGTAGTGGTTTTTATTATTTAAAGGGCTTTATTCTCCATGCGTATACTCAATCACTTTTTTTGTTTTCACATTTACTTCTGCATAAGCAACACCTCCTATTACAGGAGGCATTGGAGAGTTTCCATGTACAATCCAGATACTGTCATTTTTCTTTTCTGCAACGAACGGTTTTTGTTGATTTATTGTTGATTTACCATACACTTCTTTCCATTTTTTTTCCGCTACTGATATGGCAATTTCTTTATCGGTTTTACTCTTTTCACAACTTAAAAGTGAAAATAATAATGTGAAAATAAAATATTTCATTTTAAATAAATTATGGATGATGTCTAAAGCTTCGTTATTTTTTATAAAACTTACTCTGGTTTTCTCTGGTACTCAAATATAATTATTTTAAGAATACAAGTGAAACGATTACGCTAGCGGGGAAATGGCAAAATGACTTAGTGCTTAGATTTTACTTTTCAACATTCAGATCATCCTATTTGATCTGGCAGATATTTATTTGGGTTGTGACATAGAGTCTACTTCTATGATTGCATCTGCAAATGCTTTTGGAGCTTCCTGTGGTAAATTGTGTCCAATTCCGCCCGTCAGCGTATGATGTACATATTTACCTGCATATCTTGAAGCATAACTTTCCGGGGCAGGAAACGCAGCTCCGTTGGCATCGCCTTCTAAAGTAACTGTTGGAATTGTAATGGCCGGAGACTTTGCCAGTTTAGCTTCAAGCGCATCATATTGCTTTTCCCCTTTGGCCAATCCAAGACGCCAGCGGTAATTGTGGATCACGATATCAACGTGGTCAGGATTATTGAATGCTGTAGCAGAACGTTCATAAGTTTGATCATCAAAAGTCCATTTTGGCGAAGCAGTTTTCCATATCAGTTTATTAAATGCCGCGGTATTGGCTTTATAGCCTTTATAACCTCTTTCAGTTGAAAAATAATACTGATACCACCATAAAAACTCAGCATTTGGAGGGAGAGGCTTTTCGTTCGCCTTTGGACTTCCAATTAAATATCCGCTTACCGCCACCAGTCCGGAGCATCGCTCTGGCCACAGTGCCGCCATGATGTCTGCCGTTCTGGCTCCCCAGTCAAAACCGCCAATGATCGCTTTATCAATTTTCAGGGCATCCATAAAAGCAATGATATCCAATGCGACAGCACTCTGCTGACCATTACGTTTTGTATTTGAAGATACAAAGGTAGTTGTTCCATACCCTCTTAAATAAGGGACTAAAACACGATAGCCTTTTTCTGCAAGTATCGCAGAGGACTGTTCAAAACTGTGGATATCATAAGGCCACCCATGAAGAAGGATAACAGGTTTTCCATTTTCAGGCCCTACTTCTGCATATCCTACATCCAGCAGACCGGCTCTGATTTTCTTTGTATTCTGGAAAGCTGATCTGACAGCTGCGTTTTCCAGGTCTTTTTCGCCAGTGTTGTAAGCCTGTGCTTTTAGAAACAATAATCCCATTCCCATAAAAATAACCAGAGATAAAACGGATCGTATTTTTTTACTGAAATTCAATGTAGTATTCATAATAGTGATGTTTTGTGATGGTAAAATTATGGTATAACAGAGATAGAAATAAGTACAAATACTTTGAACTGGTCATATTAAACGGCGAAAGCTGATTTTCGGACGTTAAACCGGACAAGAGAAATACAATAAAATGTCTCAAATTATTATTAAAATCTACAAAACAGCATTCATCATCAAGCAGTTTTTCTAAAAACATTATCTTCGTATCTGAAAAATTTGACAAAATGAAAAAAATAATATTTCTGGCTTCGGCTGTATTGGTTCTCAATTCCTGTGTGGTAAGAACGGCTACAAAAGTAGTGTCCGGTGCTGTAAATTTAGGATATAAAGCAGTAAAAGGAACCGTAAACGGAATCAGCTGGGCGGTAAGCAAAGCGAAGGGAAAAATTGATGAAGACCGTCTGGACGGAACCTGGAAAGTGGTAGGTGTTTATCGTGGTTCTTTCGAAGATTTTTCAAAAGATCAGAATCCTGACGGCTCATTTACCTCAGAATGTACGGAAGGTTTTGACCAGATCATTTTCAAAGCTAAAAAGTCTAAATTCAAGCCTGTGCACTGCAGCACACAGGATGAAGACTGGGTGAAATATTCTATGGAGTTTGGAAAAAATCCTTCAACAAAAGAAAAGGAGAATTATATAGAATACAACTCCAATAACTATATTTCTGTAATTGATGTGAATAATAAAACCATGGTGCTTGAAGGAAATTTGATGCCTAAACTGGCATTTTCCGGAGCTAAGTTGTACCTTCTGGAAAAGATAAAATAGAAATAGAGGTTCAGGCTATTTTAAAAATTGGTCTGCAATAAAATAACCCCCTCCCACCACCAGTAATGGCAGTGCTATTGAGACAAGTATTAAAGGCCACGCAAAAATTCTGAAATAGGTATATAAGCTTACAGAAGAAGGATCATCCGGATTATAGATAACAGTCTCCGTCTCACCTACTGACCATGCTGAAGGATTGGTGCCTTCCGGCAGTTCATAGGTATATTCAATATTATTCCGGGTACGGAAGGTAAAGAGAGGGCTAAATACTTCTCCATCCGATTCATATACACGCAGTGAGGTAACGGTTGCCGTTGCCTTTTCTGCTTTTTTTAAGAATAAAAGAGTGTTTTTGAGGCTCAGCAATGCTGCAACAAACAGAATCATTCCTGCTCCAAGGATAATATAATACTGCCACATAGTTTTCGTTTTATTTCTGTTCATAATATTACATCCTGAAAACAAATACTTATCTATTTTACTTATTTTCAGATTGATACCCTAAATATACAAAGATTTTCATTGCATAAGCAGTTATCTGGTTTCTATCCCTACAATCTTCTTTCCTTCCTCTCCAAGATAATGTAGCACCAGTTTTTCATAAACCTTATAGCCGTCATCAACATTGGTAAATATTACAATTCCTTTACCTGAATGGGGCAGTACAATGGCAATACATCTTGTCCCCTGATCAGCTCCTCCGTGAGATAATGCATAGTCACCATTTCCAAGATCATAGATTTCAAGACCTAGCCCGAAATATTTATTTTCTTTAACCTTTACCTGTTTCCTGATCATTTCCTGAAAGACTTCCGGGTTCAGTTTTTTTCCTTTCATAATACTGACCATAAAATTTCCGTAATCTTCTATCGTGGTATGCAGATCATCGGCAGCATTAGCCGTTTTAATTTTTTCTACTGGATAGGCATTTCCTTTTTCATTGTATCCTGTTACAAATCTTGACTGGTCCGTGTTCTGATCCCAGATATAGTTAGTATTACGCATTTTGAGAGGCTGAAAAATAAGTTCTTTTGCAAGCTGATCCAGTGATTTGCCAAACTTCTTTTCCAACGCTCTCCTAAGGTATTCAAAACCTTCTCCTGAGTATTGGTATTTTGTGCCGGGATCAAACTGAAAGCTGAGCTTTTTGTCAGCATTCATCCATCTCCAGTTGGGAAAACCGGTCTGATGGCTCAGGATAATTCTTGTTGTCAGTTTTTTATGTCTCGGATCACTGATGATGTCAGGATCTGTCCAGTATGTATCTAAAGGTTCATCCAACTTCCACTTTCCTACACTTACCAGACGTAAGGCTACCATTGCTGTAACAGGTTTGGTGAGAGAGGCTACATTAAAATAGGCATTAAGAGGAACTGAAATTCCTGTTTTAGTATCTCCAAAAACTTTTACCTGCTGTAGTTTTCCACCTTCTATAATTCCTAATCCCAGGGTAGGAATATTATTTTCTTTCAGCCAGCTTTGCATCGACTGATCGTTACCAAACATTGTTTCACTATCAGTAGTCTGTTTGGGATGGTGATTAAAACTCAATGAATTCTTAAGTTTCCACTCAGCATTTTCCAAGATCCACAAATGAGTGAACTTTGCTTCTCCAACTAATTTCTCGGCCTGATCCCCTATCTTTTCATAAAACAGATGATCACCATTCTGAATGGCAGCATATATTTTTCCATCTTTATACATGGGATAAATCTCAGTGCTTTTATCAACCAAGACCCTCTTTAACTGATAGTTTTCCGGAGATTTGCATAATCCGTTTTTAAAATCAATGATGAATTTCTTTTTGTCCTCAAAGCCGCCTTTATCGTGATAGAATTCAAACCCGTTGCTTAGCATGCCTTCCATCCGGCTGATGTTACAGGTATTGTAACCTGCTGAAAAAAACAGGCTGTCTTTCGATATAATTGTTTTGTAAAGAGGATCTGTTTTTTCTGTCTGTGCATGTACTATACTCATGAACAGAATTAAAAAAGGAAGGATGAACTGTGGAGACTTTGTCATTGTTATTTTTTTGACAAAGATTCAATTTCATTTTGTTTTTCAAATAAAAATGAACCCGACAAAAACCCGACAAAGCCACGACACAAATTATAACATACTGAATTTCAGTTTAAAATACAGTTTATTTTTACGATCAATCTCTGCGGCATTTCGGAGGATCATGACTATATTGGACAATGCAATAAGGATCATAAGAATAAGGGTAAACTGCTTTCCAAGCTTTAAAAAGATTCCGAGCATAAATACAATAGGTGCCATAGCAGTCCAAAACATCTGCAGTGAGATAATCTGTTTGGTGAGACTGTTTCTCTGTTTCATGATAAACATGAGCAGAAAAGGAGCCAGAATATTTAATGGTGGTACTACCACAAATAATAAGGAGGAAAGATTGATCATTTTAATCAAAGAATAATTGACTGTTTCAGATTCTTCTGCTGTTTCTGTTTTCACTTCACTATTTTCCCCGGAAATAATGGTTTCTTCCTTTAATAATAAAGATTCTTCTATTTCCAAAGTCTGCGCCAGGGCTCTTAAAGTATGTCCTTTAGGTTCTGTTCCGGATTCTATCCTCTGAATGGTTCTTACAGAAATTTTTGATTTTTCTGACAGTTCCTCCTGAGTCAGATTTTTTTGTTCTCTTATGGCTTTTAGTCTGGACATGTTCTAGGATAATTCGAAAAAAAAATTGTTTTGGCTAATTTACATTTTTCCATTATTAAAAACAGAAGACCTCTTTTTTAAATTGAACATTACTGAAATTATGATTCTTATAAGAAATAAGTGTATTTTTATTTGAAAATAATCTTCTATTTTTCAGTTATTTATAAACTTCAACACCAGATCAGTTTATGGAAAATACAATATCCAAATCCGAAATCAGGAAGAATATTGCCACTTACCTGTGTCTTACCCTGCTTTTCTGCCTCCCGGTTTATTATATGTGCATCCGTACCGGGAAACTTGGTGGCGGAATTATATCTTACGCCACTATTGTCATGTGGTGTCCGGCTATCGCAGCTCTTCTTACCTGCCGTATCCGGAAAATTCCTGTTTCTTCCCTGGGCTGGAAATGGGGCCTTACAAAATATCAGATTATGGCTTACTGTATTCCTATTCTTTACAGTTTAGTTCCTTACCTCATCATCTGGATCAGTGGAGCTGGCGGCTTCTATAATCATGATTTCGTAGCAGAGGCTGGTAAAGGTATGGGCTGGAATCTTTCTGATGGACAGACCATCGTCCTGTATATTATTCTGATGAGCAGCTTTGGTATGGTACGCTCTGTAGGATCGGCATTGGGTGAAGAAATAGGCTGGCGGGGTCTTCTTACTCCGCAGTTGGCTAAGATCAATTCTTATACAGCTACCTCTCTTTGGATGGGTCTTATATGGTCTATCTATCATTATCCTCTTCTGCTTTTTTCCAATTATAATACGGGCGGTCCCAAATGGCTGGCTCTTTTATGCTTTACCATAATGATATTTGCATCTTGTTTCATTTTCACCTGGTTACGGTTAAAATCCGGAAGCTTATGGACCGGAGCTATTTTACATGCCAGCCATAACCTTTTTATACAGTCTATTTTCACACCGCTTACTGTGGATACAGGAAATACCAATTATTATATTGATGAGTTTGGTATTGCTCTGCCCATTGCAACCGCTGTTGTTGCTTATTTCTTTTGGCGGAAGAGAAAGGAATTGCCTGAAAGGGATACCGAAGATTCCCTTCTTTCCGCATAGCATTATTCATCAAAAAAACAGCCTTCTGTGTAGAAGACTGTTTTTTTTGAAATATCAGTGAAGTCAGTATTTTAATTAATCAGCAGAGTCCGGGCTTACTGTCTAATTGGCAATTTCCAACAGTTTTTTATAATCTTTTCTTTTCTGTGGGATGATAGGATCATAAGTAATTTGTTTGTCAATCCAGCGTTCAGGTCGTAAGAAAGAGAGTATAAGCTCCATATCTTTATCATTAAACCCTTCATAAAACCTACTTTTGTCTACTTTTGATATGGGGGTTGGTAGTGTTCCATCTTTTTTACGCGGAGCATAATGTGCCCCTGTATAATTTCTTTTTTCGTCTCTGAATTTTGCTTCAATTTTAGGTTTAAGCTCTAATTTCAGTTTTTCTATTTCCTCTCTTGTTTTGAATCCTTCGATCCTTGTTATTTTTTTAATTTCTTCATCTAATTCGTCCTTCATTCTTTTATTGATGTCTTTTATCATTTCCTGAAGAAATTTACCTGATCGTGTTGGAGGTTCACTCAGCAACAAACGTTCATAGCCGGTGGCATCTCCTCCTTTTTGAGTCTTGCCTCCACGTCCCTTCTTCCAGGCCAGCATTCTGCTACCACTCTCACTTCCTTCTTCTTCCATATACCTTACCGTGTATCCTAACATCGCCATCACTTCCAGGTTACCGCTTCTGAAGCCCAGATGCTTTACATGGGTAAAGTTTTTCTCAAAGTACTCATACAGCTTAAACTGTCCAAAACGCGTATCACCTCCCCATGCTAATAAAGATGATGTTTTTTCATCCCAAAACTCAGTAATATTGAATACTTTGGAAGGATGAATAGTACTTTTGACCTCATTGACAATATCATCAAACTTAGATCCTCTCTCTTTCACATAGCCTTTGTCACCGGTAATAATAATTGCATCATACATATCTGCTACTCTATAAACAATCTGCCTGATTCCTGTATAGCTGGTATCGTGTTCTATATGAATATCTCCTCCTTTCCCACTGAAGCGGGACCATAAAATAAGTAAGTTATTTCCACTGGTAGGTATTCCTTTTTGTTCCAGCCATTCCTTAATAGCCTGATTCTCATCGTTATTGATATTTACCCTCCATCTTTCTTTTAGCTTATCCCTTAAGGCCGGCGAGTATTTTCTCGCAATGTAATCTGTTCCATAGTTCACCCCTTTAGTATATCCTCTTCGCTTATACTTGTGTGCTTCATATTCTAATTTTCTATTACCGGCTCCCCTTAGCCGTCTTACTTTTACAATATGTATCCTGTCCTCGCTTATTCCGGAATCTTCATAGAATTTTTTTATAGAATCTGCTTTATCCGTATGGTCTGTAACACTACCGTCACCTTTTGAGATGACAACATGCAGTTCCTCATCATCAATTAAAGCCGCGGCAATCCCAAACATATCACCTGTAGCATAACCGGGCTGGGTAAGTACTGTAACTTTAGGTTTAGGGGTACGTTGAGGTTCTGGTCCTGGTGCTGGTCTGCGATTAGCATCATCCGTATTGGAAGCACCTGTTTTCTTTTTTGTCTTATTTCTTGGCATATTGTTTATTATTACGTTAGGGAACAAATTTCAAGGTAAAGCCCCCGACTGAGTAGAGGGGATCCACCCATTTTTAGAAATTCAGGGTTTACCCGTATCGGCAGACAGTGTATTTGTGTATTCATGTATTCATGATGATTAAATACACTTATATGTTGGCTTATTTTTCTGGATTCTGTTATTGAATGAATCCAATGTTTTATCTAAAAAATCACTCGTAGGAGAATTCCCTTATTTTTTAAAATTCAGTTTTTTCCCTTAATGAAGATTTATTTTGATTGATGAAATTTGTATCAGACAAAAGAGATCAACAATCTCACAGTTAAGGCTTAACCAAGAAATAACAGTAAGGCTGAGCTGAAGAAAAGTCTTTGAAAAAAGATGTTTGAAAATAAAAATAATAGTAACCCATTAAAACCAGAATATGGCAGAAACAGTAAACACCCAGACTACAGATGCAGTAACGCAGACCAATGTTACCGTACTTGGTGAGTCTCCCGCACAGGCTATGAGTATGCTTTACCAGATGGCCACCCATGCCAGTGGAATTTCCATTCAGAATTCTGTAACCAATCAGCAGAACTTGAACCAGCTCAACCCTGCGATTGTTGCAGATGCCATTAAAATTTTAAAAGGATAATATAAAACCTTACAATCATGAGTGAACACAACAGTGAAACCCAACAATCCCAGGCAGCCAATGCTACCACTCCGGCGGAGAAAGCTGTAGTATTTGTGAACAGTGAGGTATTGGCCCCTCCTAAGGGTTCCCCAATGACCGGAGTGACAAAAGTAATGATAGAACAGTCTACAGGAATGATGGTTCAGGATTTACAGTCTTTTTTGAAAGGATTTGAGCAGGTAGGTTTGATTGCATTAAGCAGACTGGCCAATAATTTACTGACATATGGAACGACTTTCGGGCCTGCTCCGGGCAGTAAAGAAACCTCCACTCAGATGGCAGAGCATCTGCAAGGTCAGGATGCAGGAAAAGGAAATGAAATGATGAAAGATTTATTTAAAATGGTAAGTGAATATGCTGAAGTAAAAGCTAAAATTTCCAATACTATTTATAATGTCAACACGCTTCCTGTCTCAGAAGCCCTTCCTTCTCCCCCATCCTATACGGAAGTAATCCCTGAGACTGAAGATCCTGAAAAAAAAAACGAGTAGATCCGGTTCCGGAAGAAGTCACATCAGAAAAGGAAGGTATGAGAAAAAGCTTTATCACGGCTGATCATGGGGGAAAATTAGTATTAAAGTCAGTAAAACTGACACAGCCACTCGTAAAACCAGAGATTAAGGAAGCAGTAATTCCTTCGGAAGAATCTGAAGTACACCCAAAGAAAAAAACAATAATAAGTCAACTCCTTGAAAAAATTAAAATAAATAAAAAATGAATTATTCTTCAACAACCAAACCCGCCAAAATTTTAAACCTGGAAAGTTTAAATGATTTAAACGAACGACTTTATCTGACTAAAAATGGTGAAATCAATTATCTGGACACCAAAAGTGCAGACCCCAAAAAGACAGAACACAATTCGGAGCGTTTTGTATTCAATCTTCAAACTTCTGATATTAATATTCAGCCATCCATAAGACTGGTCAACTGCATCAGCAGAGGAGGTAAAAGATATAATCATTTTCAGTCTTTTGTGGTGGAACCTAAAGATAAATCAACGGGAATTGCCATCATCATGGTAAAGCTGGATGACCCAAAAGTCTTTTACTGTAATGTAAGAATCTTACCTTTTACCACTTTAAGCGAAATTGCCGTTCCTGATTATGATTCAAATCTTCTTACGGTCAATCTCGAAAAATCAAAATGGATATTAAAGACGGATATTACGATTACTCCATCAGACACAGGTGAAGCACAATATTCCGTACATGATGTGGATGTAAGTGCTATTTCCGATCTGGTAGCCCAGGATGAAATAGTAGAATTAAAAAGGGAACTGGAATTTCAGGCATCCAAGCTGATTGCTCATTATTTTCAGGAAATCCTGAGTATTATAGTGAATGAAACGCCTCCAGCTGGCAGTAAATCGCTTATCATTCCGGATGATTATATCCTTACCCTTCCTCCTAATCAGTTAAAAGAAATGTTGTCAGCCAGTGCTGTTTCAGCGTGTGTCGCTTTGGAAATTACAGGATATAATGTAGTAAAAGATATCAACCGGGACTGGAGGGCTGCGGCAGCATTCATTAATTATTTGCTGTAAGTAGGTGCTCACCTATTTCCAACATTATAAAAAACAATACTTATGCGCAGAAGAATCCGCAAAAAGGCCCCCGCTCACAAACCTCCGGTACCTGTAACGGAACCTGAAATCATCGAAAAAGAAATCATGCCTTTTGTTTTAAGACATGAAGATGAAATCATTAATTATATCAGGGATAAAGCCATCAAAGAGACCATGAAATCACTGGCTCCTCTGCTGGAAAAACTGGAAGAAGCCGTGAAACAGCAAGAAGCTCCTCAGGCACAGGCTGCCACACCGGCTCAGGATGATCCTCCTATGATGAACTATGAAGAACAATTGAAAAGACTTCAGGAGGCATCAACTGCGAAGGTAAAGGAGAAAGAGCTCAAAATAATGGACCGAATGAATAAACTGAATGCCAGGTTTGGCAATATCCGTCCATAAAAACATCAAAACCAATAGATATTATGAACGAAATTGACACTATCATTATGGGAATGTCTACCGCTGTACCTAATGCTATTTCAACACAGGTAAGTGCGCATTCTACGGGATTAATGCGAATCAACTCTGCATTAAACCAGCAAAGGGATTCTATGATGGGAATTACCAATTATGTCATGGGAGTAAAAAAAATGGGATCCGGAAAGCTGAAACACAAAGAATCAGGACTATTTAGAAAAGGACGTTTTTAATTCCGGTTTCCCCACAACCACGGATGCGGTTTATTTTCTATGTAAAGATGAAATCCGGTGCCCTCAATATATACAATCAGGTCAACATTTATTTTGCACCGTCTTTCAGATGCTGTCTATGTACAGAAGCAGTCATTCAGAATCCATCTTAAGCCCAAAGGAATCCAGCATAGCCAGCATATCTACAGCAGAAATTTATTTTTAAGACAGATATTAAAAATAAAAACCGCATCCTTTTTATCAAGAAATATGCTTTAAACTCACACAGATTTTACAGATAAGGTCTCAACCATTGTATTCAGAGCCACCCTTCAGATCTAATCACTTATAACCTGTCAATACCAATGCTTTTGAAATGTATTCATCTGCAGGATCTGTAGTGAGTTTAAAATAAAATAGAAAACTAGTTTATCTCAATAATTATTAACCGAGATCAGATCTCAAAAAAACAATTACAATTATGCCAGTTAATGAACAAATCACAGACGCAGTAACGCAATCGAACGTGAAAGTAGTAGGAGAATCTCCTGCAATGGCTTTGGCCAACGTGTATCAATCTGCAGCACATTCTACAGGAATTATGTTTGAAAATGCTGTAAATGCACAAAACCAACAGAATATTTTAGGTCAGGCAGCCACCACTCAGGGTATTCTGCAGATCTATAGCCTGGATACGGTAGCGGATGCAGTTTCCATTGCTAAGATTCTTAAGCCGTAATTTTTTAAACTTTTTTGAGAAAAAGTATTCTCAGCCGGAAAATCCGGTCGTTTTTTAACCTAAATAAACAATAATCATTATGCCAGTTAACGAACAAATCACAGACGCAGTAACACAATCCAACGTAAAGGTAGTAGCAGAATCTCCTGCAATGGCTTTGAGTAATGTGTATCAATCTGCAGCCCATTCTACAGGAATTATGTTTGAAAATGCGATAAATGCTCAAAATCAGCATAACATCGTTACGCAAGCAGCTACTACGCAGGGTATCACTCAAATCTACAGTAAAGATACCATTGCCGATGCCATCTCTATAGCTAAAATTCTTAAACCTTAATCCATTTTTGCATACCGCAAATAAAACAATTTTATACCACCGGAAAACCCGGTTATTCTAACTCAAATAAACAATAATCATTATGCCAGTAAACGAAAAAATCACAGACGCAGTAACACAATCCAACGTAAAGGTAGTAGCAGAATCTCCTGCAATGGCTTTAGCCAACGTGTATCAATCTGCTGCACATTCTACAGGAATCATGTTTGAAAATGCAATAAATACACAAAACCAACAAAATATTGTCACTCAGGCAGCCACTACACAAGGGGTAACTCAGATCTACAGTCTGGATACCATCGCAGATGCTGTTTCTATGGCTAAAATCCTTAATCCGTAATTCATTTTTGCGAAAAGCTTAAATACCATTGTCCGAACAACCGGAAAAGCCGGTTGTTTTTAACCCAAATAAACAATAATCATTATGCCAGTAAACGAACAAATCACAGACGCAGTAACGCAATCGAACGTAAAGGTAGTAGCAGAATCTCCTGCAGTAGCTTTAAGCAATGTATACCAGACAGCAGCTCATTCTACAGGGATCATGTTTGAAAATGCAGTGAGCACACAAAACCAACAGAACATTGTAAATCAAGCAGCTACTACGCAAGGTATCGCACAGATCTACAGCCTTGATACCATCGCAGATGCAGTTTCTATGGCTAAAATCCTTAACCCATAATCCATTTTTGCGAAAAGCTTAATACCATCCGAGCAACCGGAAAAGCCGGTTGTTTTTTAACCCAAATAAACAATAATCATTATGCCAGTAAACGAACAAATCACAGACGCAGTAACACAATCGAACGTAAAAGTAGTAGCAGAATCTCCTGCAATGGCTTTAAGTAACGTCTACCAATCCGCTGCCCATTCTACAGGAATCATGTTTGAAAATGCAGTGAATGCACAAAATCAACAGAACATTTTAGGTCAGGCAGCTACCACTCAGGGTATTCTTCAGATCTATAGTCTGGACACTGTAGCAGATGCGGTTTCTATTGCTAAAGTATTGAATCCTAAATTATAGTGTATTTTTAGATTTCTTGTTATCAGGGAGTACAATCATGTGCTCCCTGATTCTTTCTGGATAATAATTATTTATCAAATAATACAATCTCATTCGGATCTATAACCTGATTCTGTACTGCATAAATAACAAGCCCAGCCATATTTTTCACTCCTGTTTTGATCATCAGGTTGGTTTTATGGGTTTCTACAGTTTTGGGAGAAATAAACAGAGAATCTGCAATTTCCTTAGTGCTCAGCTGCTGGCAAACCAATCGCAGAACATCAACTTCTCTATCGGTAAGCTCATTCTTAGAAAAGGCATGAAACTCCGGGAGCTTATTGGAAAGCTGGGTTCTCATGACATCAATCTGATCATTGGAAAAATAATGTCCTCTATGGTGAACGGTTTTGATAACAGCTAATAATTCCTGTAATTCAATTTCTTTGGGCAAAAAGGCATGGGCTCCCATTTTCAGCATCTGTCCCATGAACGAACGGCGATAAAAACTGGAAAGAACAATAATTTTTGTTTCAGTTTCCCTTTTGGCCAACTCAGACATTACTTCAAGGCCATCACCGTTCGTCATTCTCAGATCCAGAATCAGAATATCTAAAGATCCAGAATCTTCAGTGAGAAACTGATAACCGCCTGTTGAGGTCAGCGTAACCTGATAATCTCCATTATTATCGATATAATTTTTCAAAAGCTGTACAAACAGCAGGTCGTCATCTACAATGCCTATTTTAATTTTTGAGTGTTCCATGTTTATTTTTTTTATTGTAATGCCATACAGGCTATAAATTTTGTTCCTTTTTCAGGTTGTGTTTTAAGTTTATAGATTGCTTTAATCTTTTGTGCTCTTGACTGAATATTCCTAAGACCAATACCTCCGGAGTGGGTTTCTACGATAAAACCACGACCGTTATCTTCTATTGTTAATATCAGGTAGTTCAGTGAGATTCTTAGAGAGACATCCACTCTGGTTGCTTCAGCATGTTTCAAAATATTGGTGATCAGTTCCTGAACAATTCTGAAAAGATTTAGTTTTACAGGGTTACTGATCGGAGTTTTTATTGTAATATGGCGGAAAATGACCTCTATATTTTTATTAATCTGTGCAAGATAATCTGCAATTAAATCCGCCAGATCAACCTCATCGAGATCCGGTGGTGTAAGATTATGCGATAATTCTCTTATCAACTGCATAGATTTTTTTAAATCACGATTAAGCTCTTCCGGATTTTTATCCGTAAGATTTAAACGGATGAGATTCAACTGTGAGATAATATTATCATGAAGTTCTTCTGCCAGACGTTCCCTGTCCTGCTCCTGTAAAAGAAGTGTATTCTCCCAATATTCTTTTTGGTTATTCCGGACCAGCTGAGAGACTTTCTGCTTATTTTTTTTTATACTTTTTAAATAATTAATGACCAATAACGTAATGAATAACGTCGTTAAAAAAAATAGCCCAATACCGATCCATATCCATAGAACTATCTGATCCTGATTTTCCCAACGCCACATCCCAGATTAATAAAAGCAATATAAAAAGACAATAGCAAAATGCCTCTAAAAAGCCAGACAGGAGCTACCCAGCTCAGATGATTGCTGATTAAAAAATTAAAGGTAGTGGATATGATACATTCAATAGAAAAAAACAGGAAAACAATGATGTTCACGATAAACATATCCCTATCTGCCTTACCTTCCCTGATAATCTTCATAAAATAAGAGACGGCGTAGCTACAAATAATAATACTGGTGATAATATTGGAATAAAAAGTAACCTGTGTATCATTTTGCACATACAATATATTAGTCATCAATGTCAATATTGCATAGCCATAGATTATCCATCTTAACTGACGGGAAAGCTGGATATAATAATTGTTATAGATGACAGTAAGGATCATCAAACCAAAAAACTGGCTCAGTATATAATTGTACGTATTGAGTGTATTTAATTTCATCAGCCGGTCCGTTAAGTCCGTCAGTTCCAGCATAAAATCTCCTGAAAGAAGCACAATCACAGGAAGTTTTGTTTTTATCCCATCTTTTACCAATACAATCAGCCCGGTACATAAGACCAGGTTAATAATAATTTGTAAATACAGGGATAAACTGTTATACGAAAACACTGGTGCTTTGCTTCAAAAGTTGATAATCATTAAGAGTATCAACGGTAAAAGGAGGTCTTGGAGTAGAATAATTTTCTGCGGTCTCACTCATATGATTAATTGCAAGGCTTTTCACTGTAATAATTTCGATATGATAAGGAAAATCCGGATCTTTTTTCTCCAGATCATCAGTAAGTCCAAAGAAACTGATACAGGTTTGTCCTCCTGTAATTCCCATTTTATCATAATCTGAAAACGGAATGGAAATCAACTGAAAGATATTTTCTGTTTGCTGGGCCTGTATCCATGCTGTGCCAAACATATTCCATCTGAAATTGCGGTTAATGGCTGATTCAGATGTAATTGGAGGTGGGATCATTTCTTGGTCATTACTGCTCTCCATCTTCTCTTCAGGAAACTTGCTTGAAAATTCTTTAATAATGATGTTACTAAAATCGGCATCCTTATCACTTTTAGAATCAATCAGGAAAAATTTCAACTGCTCCTCATGAATACCTACATACGCATGAATACTTTTCAGTTCTTCTGTTCCAAGGTTTCTTTTCCATTGTTCTATTTCTTCACCCGAAACACTGAAATGAGTTCCTTGTTTTAAAAATATCAAAATTTCCGCCCCATTTATGTTAATTCCATTTTTATAAGAATCAATAAGATTTTTCCATTTTCTGATGGCTTCAAAGATGTTTTCAGTAGTCATGATAATATTTATTTGTGAATGATAATTATTTTATGTGTTGAAATTTACAAAAAAAACAGACTGGTATTTATTTTAAATCACATTCAAGTGGAAAATAAAACCTAATTGAGTGAAAATTAATATTTCTTCAATTTTTTATAATGACGGATTAGGTACAGTCTGTATCTTTGTGCGGGGAATACTCACAATTAAATAACGACTACCAATGATTCCATTTCACGAACTTATTTTTTTCATCCTGGCTGCACTCATCTTAGTGATCAGTCCCGGTCCTAATATGATTTACCTGATTTCAAAATCTATAACGCAAGGGAAAAAGTCCGGGTTTATTTCCCTGGCGGGAGTGGTGTGTGGTTTTTTATTCCACATCATCATGGTATCTTTTGGTCTGACTGCAGTTTTGCTGGCCGTTCCATTGGCTTATACCGTTCTTAAGGCCATGGGAACTGTCTATCTTTTATATCTTGCCTATCAGGCTATAAAACCAAAGAGCAGGAATATTTTTGACGTTGATAAAAATGTTCCTCATGACAGTCCCAAAAAGCTTTTTACCATTGGTTTTTTAACGAATGTATTAAATCCAAAAGTGGCCGTCTTTTACCTGTCTTTCTTTCCTCAGTTTATCAAACCTGAGTATGGTTCCATATTCACGCAGAGTCTTGAACTTGGAGTTATTCAGGTTCTGATCAGCTTCAGCATTAACTTTATCATTGTATTAACAGCGGCAAGAGTTGCCCTATTCTTTTCCAATAATCCGGCCTGGATAAAGGTTCAGAAATGGTTTATGGCCAGTGTATTGACCTATCTGGCTATAAAAATGGCTTTTTCAAAAGCAAAATAACAATCAACAGGATCAATATCAATATTAAAAATAAAACAGCATTCTATAAAATCCGGAACAGGTTTCTTTCTGTTCCGAATTCCGTTGTATATTCATATAAAATCTGATCTAAAGAAAACATCATCATTATTCACCGCGAATTTGAGATTAATATTCCGGATGTAAAACCGTGAAAATACGTAATTTTGTGGTTGCGTATTTATCCTCATCACAACAGGTTTACAGATGAAACAGACTATTCCTACTTATGATTTAAACGGTATTTCCCACCACAGATTCCATGTCAAAAGAATGGATAAGCGTACTCAGAATGCTGAGGATATTCTTTTGGACAAAGGAATACACCGGGATAGTCATTACATTTTCACCTGCATGGAAAGCGGTCATGTAAGAATGATGGTAGATTTTAAAACGATTGAAGCAAAAGATTCCACTCTTTTCTGTGTATTACCGGGACAGGTACATCAGGGCCTATTAATGAAAGACGTTTGCGGATGGTTTGTAGCTGTTAAAGCAGAACTTGTACCTGATATGGTACGTTCTTTTTTTGATGAATCCCTGGGGGAAATACAACCAATGCCTATAGATAAAAGCCTTGTCAAAAAAATAAATACAACAGCCGACATGCTTCATGCCTCCTATACGAACGAGATGCTTTCCAGCAAAGAAGGATTTCTGGTTGTGCAATCATTGCTTAATGCATTCCTGGGATTGTTTGCCATGATTTATTCTCAGAAGAATGTATCTCCTGCTTCCAGCGAAAATCGGGCTTTACAACTGTCAAGAACATTTAGAACTTTGGTTCGGAAGGATTTTAAAACCTCGAAAAGTCCATTTGAATATGCAGAAGTTTTAAATATTACAAGAGGATATTTAACGGAGGCAGTCCGGGAAGCAACCGGGAAGCCCGCACAACACTGGATTCATCAGGAAATTTTAATTGAAGCCAAAAGATTGCTAGTCTTTACCAACCTAAGCGTAAAAGAAATCGCTTATGAATTAGGATATAGCGACCACACTTATTTCAGCCGCTTATTTTCTAAACTGGAAGACCAATCACCATCAGAATTCCGGGATCTGCATAAAAACAAACACTAACCACGAATAGTCCAATTTTTCCCATGAAACAGCTATCGGTATTTTCTGATTTTGCAACGTCCTTTGCAATAAAAATGATTTATGCCGAGCTTACCAAAATGGATCAATGACACTGTAGAAAATGTCTGGTCCTCAAAATTTAAAGACTGTACGGTTATCCATATAGAAAAAATCACGAATGATCTTCGTCTTATACGTTTTCAAACAGATTTACAGGATGTTTCTTACGAACCTGCGTATGCAATAGGAATAAGAATTAACGGCCGCGATTTCCGGAATTATTCTCCCTTCAACTTCAATCAGGAAGCAGGGACTTTTGATGTTTTATTTCACCTGCATGATGCATCTGCCGCAGGAAGTCATTTTGTAACCCAACTTTCAGCCGGAGATTCTATAAAGCTTTTAATGCCAAGAGGAAAACAATTCTTTGCTCCCAATGCAAAAATCCATTTTTCTGTGGGTGACGAAACTTCACTGGGAAGTTCTCTTTCGATCAAAAAGGCCGTAGAGGAAAATGGTTCTTTATTTGTCTGTCTCCATGAACTGGAAGAATGTTCTGCTCTTGAAAAACTGAATTTATATGGCTATCACAGTCCTAAAAATAATACAATGAGAATAATTGAAGCGTTGAATGACTTTTTGATGGAAGAAAAAGAGGCTATCTACAATGATGATGCTGTTTTCTACCTCACCGGAAACGGAGGAAGAATGTCTCTGATCAGAAAATTCCTTAAAGCCAGAGGAGTTTCTCCCAAATGTATAAAATCACAAGCCTACTGGATTGAGGGGAAAAAGGGATTGTAAAAACAGGGAACTGAAACTTTATCTGACAATAGAAATCAATTATTGTCAGATAAAGTTATCATGATATGTTGTTAGATTACTTTTGTTTCTTTCCTAATTCTTTCACTTTTCTTAACCACTGAGCCCGCTGCTCATCTTTAGAATTCCGGATGATGCCGATGTAAGTTAGTTTAACGGGTTTTACACCACAATATTCCAATATGGATTTTCTAAGCTGATTGACGCTGGGTCTTCCAAAAAACAAACGGTAATACCAGCCCGGTTGATCCAATGTCGTAAGAATATGGGCTGTTTTTCCTTTTAACAATTTATCCCACCAGACAGAATTCTCCCTGAATTTATAAGCCATTCCGGGCAAAAAAAGACGATCTATGAATCCTTTCATCAGGGCTGGAAATCCTCCCCACCAAACCGGATGCACCCAAACCAGATGATCTGCCCATTGGATTATTTCCCAGGATTTCAGCAAATCCGGTTCAAGCTCCATTCTTTTCTGGTATCCAAACTGTAGATTAAGATTGAAATTTAAATCTCTGATGACAATTTCCTTTACTTCAGCTCCTGTTTCTACGGCCCCAGCCTTATAAGCTTCTGTAATCCCAAAGTTGAAAGAATCTTTATTAGGATGCCCGTTGATAATTGCTATTTTTTTCATTGTGTGACATTGATATTGATGGTTTCATAGGTATGAAGCTGGCTCATTAATGATAAAGGGTCATGCAGCTGATGACTGAAATACACATTATTTTCATGGGGATTTCTCAGCAGTTCTTCGGTATGCAGAACAGCAGATAAAGCAGTAAGTTCTGCCTGCCCTTTCATGCTTCGTAAGCTTAGTTTCTTCTGACCTGCTTTATCTTTCACCACAATTTCAAACACAGACTGATCTCCGTTTCCACTGGATCCAAAAATCATTTTTCTTTCTTTTAATGATAAAATATTGAATATTCTCAGGTATTGAAAAGATCCCAGCAGCCAGGTAATGAATTTCGAGTTATAAGTCATTTTTACACTTACTCCGGGAATTCGTTCTACCTTATTAAGAATATAGAGATCTGGTACATCAAAATTATAAGCCTTTCTCTCTCCTATTCCAAAAGAGAATTTAAAAGATTCTGTATCTAAAAAATGCCTGATAGAAACAGGTTTGTCATTCTTATAATGCACAAAAGGAACAGCTACGTTTTCTGCCATAAAATGTGCTGAACTTTCTCCTGCCAGGTCTTTCACAGAGTAATACACAAAAACCTTTACCTCCTTAATATCATCTGAATTGGAAAGGGTATTGACTAATCCCGGTACAATTCCGCCCATCCAGCCTGAACTGAAGACTATTCTGCTGTTCACTTCTGATTTTCCGGCAATATCATAGGCCTTAACCAAAGCCGGAGTAGGTTTTGTAATATCCAGATAATCTATATGATGGGCAATGGCAAAACGAAGTACGTGATCTTCTTTGTCATTCACGGAAAGAATGATGAGATGTATTTTTTTCTCAGAGATCACTTTAAAAGAGGAAGGATCTGTGACATCGATCTTTAGATCTTTGTCTGTTTTTCCACCTTTTCTTCCTCCGATAAAAACAGTAAGATGAGGGTTTCTTGATTTCAGAATGCGGGAAATTGTCTTTCCTACCAATCCATTTCCACCAATAATCAGAATATTTTGCTCCATAACTTTTTTTGACAAAAGTAGAGCGCTCCTGTTTCAATAAGCAGGACAAATGTCTAAAAAGAAATTTCCTTTCTTATACGGCTCAGGTGACGTTGTGTAATTCCAAGATAGGAAGCCAGATACTGCAATGGAATGTTCTGAATATAATCAGGATGATTCTTTAATAATGTTTCATACCGCTGGGCTGCGCTATCTCTTTGAAGCTGAAAAAAACGTGTTTCAAGTTCAAGATATTCCTGTTCTGCAATGATCTTTAAAAATTTTGTCCAGTTAAGGCTGTTCTGCACCAGTTCATCTACCGCATCTTTTTTAAGAATAATCAACTCTGCATTGGTAATGGCCTGCATGCTTTCTCTACTCGGGCACCCTGAAATAAATGATGAATACGCAGCGATCATATGATTGGGGAACCGGAAGCAATAGGTCATATCTTTTCCTTCATCAGAGGTATAAAAGGAACGGAAAATACCAGATTTCACCAATCCAACTTCCTTACAAAGTTCTCCTTCCTGTATGAAATAATCATTTTTATTGATGAGTCTGAGTTCGGAAAACTTTAGAAATTCTTCAATTTCATCTTCTGAAAACAGATTAAAGCTTCGAAAATAATCCTGTATTATCATTCTTAAAAATAAGGGGTTTTAATGAATCACGAAAATAGATAAAATCAGGATAAAAAATGAATGTAAGCTTCTTTATCAACGCAAAGTTTTCATTTTTATAGAATTTTATCCCAAGAGGGCAAAGATGGGATCAATTTCATTGATCCTTTTTAAGCGGACGTATAGCCATATAGCTTCATCATCGACTCCGTCACTTTCTTATCCAACTTAAAAATAAGATAATCTAATAGGTTCTTGGCGTTTTTATATCATTATGGCAAATTTGAATATCTATCTTTTGTCTCAACTCAATTTTGAGATTGATATAAATATATTTAACAATTTTCAATTAGTTACAAAAAAAATCATCTCAGGACGAGATGATTTACCGTTTTGAATTTACTTGAGTTATTTATGAAGATATGAATGATGTTTTGTTGGTACAAAGATAACTTAGCTCCGGTTTTTATCAATCAGTAGAATCCCTAGAATTATATCCGTAAAAATACGGTTGTATAAAAAGAAAAGCCCTGCAGGAAATACCTTACAGGACTTTGGTTTATCTAACAATTCTTCTGTTTAATGTTTAAATCTGAGGTTTAAAGATATGATTTACATCTACTTTACCCCATTGATTGTATTAAAGAGGACTTACCAGTTGCAGGAACCATTCTTTAACTTCTCCTTCCAGATAAGGAGCAAGCTTTTCTTCACACGTTTTATGGTAACCATTCAACCATGCGATTTCACTTTCTGAAAGAATTTCTTTCACTACAGTATCTTTGAAGAACGGGCAGAATGTTAATGTTTCAAATTCATAGAACGTTCCGTGAATTGTTTTTTCTGCTTCTTTTACTGCGATCAGGTTTTCGTGACGGATTCCATAATGTCCTTCAAGATAATATCCAGGTTCGTTTGAGCATACCATTCCCGGAAGAAGTTCCTGAGGATTCAGGTCTTTTCTGATGTTTTGCGGTCCTTCATGTACATTCATGAAGCTTCCTACACCGTGTCCTGTTCCGTGGTTGAAGTCTTTGCCTTCCATCCATAAAGGAAGTCTTGCAATAGCATCAAGATGTACTCCTTTTGTTCCTTTCGGGAATTTCACCATTGATAAACGGATCAGCCCCTGTAATACCAATGTTGAGTTTCTTTTAAACTCTTCCGAAGGGGTTCCTAAGGCAAAAGTTCTTGTAATATCTGTAGTTCCTTCAAGGTACTGGCCTCCTGAGTCTACCAGGATTGTTTCCTCGTTGGTCACTTCTTTGCTTCCTTCTTTTTTAGCTGAATAGTGCATGATCGCACCATTATCTTTATATCCAACGATAGAACCGAAGCTTTCTCCCACAAAGTTTTCACCTTCTGCGCGGAATCCTCTCAGTTTCTGTCCGATAGAATATTCGTTCATGGCTTCTTTTCCTGCATTGTGAGTTAACCAATAAAGGAATTTCACCATAGCCACTCCGTCTCTTACCATTACTTTTCTGAAACCTTCCAGCTCAGCTTCGTTTTTCTGAGCTTTCATCAGATTACCCGGAACCGGAGCTTTGATAAACTGGTTATCTGCTTTTAATGTTTCGAAAATCTGCTGGTTGCTGTTTGGAGAAACCAGTACTTTTTCATTTTTGAATGTCTTCAGGTAATTGTAGAATTCTTCGTAAGGCATCATTTTCACAAAGGAATCATCCATTTGTTTTCTTGCCCCTACTTCCATTTTTTCTAATCCTGTGAATAGTACTGCATCATTTTTAGTGATCACAATATATCCTAAAAATACAGGATTGCTTTCTACATCACTTCCTCTCAGGTTGGCTGTCCAGGCTACATCATCCAGACTTGATATGATATGTACGGTAGCTTCCTGATCCTCCATTTTCTGGCGGATGGCAGAAATTTTATCGGAAACAGATTTACCGGCTCTTTCTACGGGATGTACAAAAATAGGATTGGCAGATGGAGTTCCTCTTTCTTTCCAGACTTCTTTTAAAAGCGGAAAATCTACCAGTGTAATATTTTTTGAATTAAATTTTTGAGAAAGCAGTTCCCAGTTGGCATTAGAAGCTGCTAAAGCATTTACGGCCACTTTACCGCCTGAAGGAATTTCTGAAATGATCCAGTCAATATAATTAGGCGTTCCTTCCATACCATCTTTGAAAAGGTCGATTCCTGAACCGTCCAGCTCGATAGCGGCTTGTGTAAAATATCTTCCGTCTGTCCAAAGTCCGGCTTTGTCTTTGGTAACTACTACAAAACCAGCAGAACCTAAGAAACCTGACAACCAAGCTCTCTCCTGCCATTCTTCAGGTAGATATTCGCTCATATGCGGGTCTGCAGAATATACTATAAATGCATCAACATTATTTTTCTGCATTTCTTCACGAAGCGCAGCAACTTTTTCCTTTGAAGTCATTCTTTTCTTTTTTAAACACCGAAAGTTACGAAAAATTTGAAGTCGGAAGCTGAAATCTACCGGCTATTTTGCTTAATAAGCTGTTATTTTAGCAGGAATTCTTTTTGAAGATATCTGCGATTTGATTTTTTATGTTTTAATAGTACACTTAAGATTTCTTAAACTTTTAAATGAATGTACATGAACTGTTTTGGAATGACTGATACATTTATAATTTAAAAACGTTAAACATATTTGATAAAATAAATCATTTTCATCTAAAAAAAACCTCCCCATTATCAAAATAATAAATTTTTGGAAAGATTATTGCTGTAATCTACTCCATGAAACAGCAGAACTACAATAACCACAGGAAATTTTATCCGCCTCATCATTTTATTTATCTTCCTTTGCTCATTCTATTGGAGATTTTCGGAATTTATAAAATCTGGGACGACCCGGGAAATCAACTGACCTGGATTCTATTTTCTATCGTTATTTTTCTGCTTTTCTATCTGGCATTTATGACACGGCAGCATTATGCATTGGGACTTCAAAACCGAATGGTGATCCTGGAATTTCAGCAGCGGTATTTTGAAATCTTCAATAAAAGATCAGATGAAACTATTGAAAAATTAAGATTTGACCAGATTGCTGCACTGAGATTTACCTATGATGATGAGTTCAAGGAGCTTTTATACAGAGCCCTTCATGAAAACATCTCAGGAGACGAAATTAAAAGGTCTATAAAAAAATGGAGGGCTGACCGACTCAGAATCTAACACCTCAACAAATATATACTTATGAAAAAGTGGAGCTTTTACAGTATTACAATATTAAGTTTGTTGACACTAACAAGTTGTGAAGCAGTAGAAACAATTTTTAAGGCAGGAATGTGGTGGGGAATTCTCTTAGTCTGTGTGATAGTAGGGATTCTTTTACTGATTTTTTCGAGGGGTAAAAACTCTTAACCATGCTTTATGGAGAAGAATACAGACCTGGAAATCATTTCTCACCTTAAGCCTTCAAAAATTGTTAAAATCATGAAGGACCCGGAAGCTTCTGCAAAGGCGGTACATCTCATATATACCACCGATGCAGAAACCGCCGGAATTACCCGTAAAAAAAACGGAAAGAAATATTCCTATTATAAAGACGGTGAAAAGATAAAGGATAAAGAAGAAATTACAAGGATCAATAAACTGGTGATTCCACCTGCCTGGGAAAATGTGTGGATCTGTGCACTGGAAAACGGGCATCTTCAGGCAACAGGTTTTGATGTCAAGAAAAGAAAACAATACCGCTACCATCCTCTTTGGAGCGCTTTAAGAAATCATACAAAATTTTACAGGATGCTTCAGTTCGGATATGCGTTACCGGACATCCGGCTTCAGGTAGAACAGGATCTTGCTCTGAGAAATTTTGAGAAACGGAAAATCCTGGCTTTAATTGTAAGCCTAATGCAAAGAACCAATATCCGCATTGGAAATAATATATATGAAAAACTATACGGTTCTTTTGGGCTGACAACCTTAAAAGGTAAGCATGTTCAAATAAAAGGACAAAAGATTACTTTTTCTTTTAAAGGGAAAAAAGGCATTATGCACAATGTTGATCTTCGAAGTAAAAGACTGTCACGACTGATTCAGAAATGTAAAGATATCCCGGGGAAGGAACTTTTCCAGTATTTTGATGATGAAGGAAACCGCCATTCTGTAGATTCCGGAATGGTAAATGAGTATATAAAAGAAATCAGTGGTGAAGATTTTACGGCCAAGGATTTCAGAACATGGTCCGGAACAGTAAGCGCGCTAATTGCTTTTAAAGAAATCGGGTATGCAGAAAATGATACTCAATATAAAAAGAAAGTAAAAGAAGCCTTGGATATTGTCGCTGAGAACCTGGGAAATACATCAGCTGTCTGCAGAAAATATTATGTTCATCCTTTAGTCATTAACCTTTACGAAAACAATACAATCAAAAAATATCTTGACGAGCTGGAAATTATAGAAGAAAATGACGGAAAGGCCGATCTGACAAAAGAGGAAAGGCTGGTTCTGAAAATTCTGGAAAACGAGAAAATGTAAGGAGATGGGAGAATGGAAGCTGGGAGATGGAAGCTGGGAGATGGAAGTTCTCAAATTCCTAAAACAACTTTTTGAATTCTCAACTTATCTTGATTAAGTTACTACAATACTTCCAGCATCCGACTTCCAGCTTCCAGCCTATTATACTGAAATCCTGTTATTGTTCAAAAACTGAATTCGATATTCCTTCGGTGTTAAGCCTGCAATCTCTTTAGGAAAATCAAAAAGTGGAAGTTTTGATATTCCTAAAAAACAACTTTTTGAATTCTCAACTTATCTTGATTAAGTTACTACAATACTTCCAGCATCCGACTTCCAGCTTCCAGCCTATTATACTGAAATCCTGTTATTGTTCAAAAACTGAATTCGATATTCCTTCGGTGTTAAGCCTGCAATCTCTTTAGGAAAATCAAAAAGTGGAAGTTTTGATATTCCTAAAAACAACTTTTTGAATTCTCAACTTATCTTGATTAAGTTACTACAATACTTCCAGCATCCGACTTCCAGCTTCCAGCCTATTATACTGAAATCCTGTTATTGCTCAAAAACTGAATTCGATATTCCTTCGGTGTTAAGCCCGCAATCTTTTTGAAAAGCTGGGTAAAATGGGAGGCAGTATGAAAATTCAGTTCGTAAGCAATCTCTGCAATGTCTTTGCTCGAGTGAAGTAATGCTTTGCTGTAATTGATATCAATCTCATTGATCCACTGTTTTGGGGATTTCTGGGTAACACCTTTTACACATTTATTCAGATAACTTTCTGTTACAGACAGTTTATCGGCATAGAATGCTACTCTTTTTTCCCCCACATGATACTTAAACAAAAGATCCCGGAACTGAAGGGATAACTCCATAGGGCGTGTCGCAGATTTGTGATGGGTATCAGAATCTGTACTCAGCATCTTGATTAATATAAGATGAAGCATCGTTACTACTACATCATTGATATTGAGATTATTTAGCCACAATTCCTGCTCCATAATGGGAAGAAGCTGTGTAATAGTTCCGTAGGTCAGACTGTCAAGATTCAGGAAGGGAGTCATGAAAAAGATACTGCTTTTATGTTTAGGCAGTTCCTGTTCGGACAGGATATTGTTCTCGTAAGCCAGGAAGAAACCTTCAATATCCTCCGATAACTCAACAGTTGCCGTGATTGTTCCTTGTTTGATAAAGATAACCCCTCCTTTTTCAGCATGATATTCTTTATTTTCAAGGTATTGTCTGATATGACCATTGGTAACGAAGATAATAAAGTTGAACGTTGTACGGTACGGAATCACAGGCATCAGAATTCCTTTAAGATAGTTTTCTATCCGATAGAGCTGTATATCAGCATTATTGGCTAATATCTTGTCCGCAATATTCGGAAGAAAAAGCTTTTTATATTGAAAATTGGATAGTACTTCCATATCCTTGTTATGATTATTTAAAGTTATACAAAATATTTTAAAGCAAAGGAGGCAAGCGAAAGAGTGAAAAAGCTAAAGTGTAAATAGTAAAACTCCGAAACATGTAACCCGAAAAAAAATTTACTCTCTCCAACCCTTATACTCTTTCAACTTCTCACTCTCCTATTTAGAACTTATAATACACTCCTACTCTCACTCCAAAAGGGCTTCCCGGAGTATAAGTAAGATCTGTAATAGGCTCTGCTTCTCCTTTTAGCTGAGTTTCTGTTGCAAACTGGGCTTCGTTCCATTTCACATTGAAAAGGTTGTTCAGCTGAACATTCGCTCCCCATTTCTGACGGTTATAGGAAAGCATAAGGTCATTGACAAAGTAAGCTTTGGTTCTGATGCTGTTATCTTCTACAGCCGGTCTTGCCCCGAGATATCTATATTGGACTCCCAAAGAAAAACCATGCAGAAAATCCCAGTTTACCGATCCTGTACTGGTTACTACCGGAGCCAGTGGAACATAGTCCTGTCCTTTCTGTTCTTCGGTAAATCTTGCATGGGAATAATTGATATCTGCATTCAGATAAAAGTTTTCCAAAGGCTGGAAACGAACTCCAAGATCTGCCCCGAAGCGTCTTGATTTTCCGGAAGGCTCTACCACTGCATCATCTCCTACATAGACAAACTCCTGCTGAAGATCCATATACCATAATGCCGGAGTAATAATCAATGATTTGAATGGATGCAACCTCACTCCAAAATCTGCTCCAATAGAGTACGGAAGGGTATTTTCGTTCTTATTGGGAATTACCACTCTCAGGTCATTGGAGTGAAAGCCCATTCCTGTTTTCAGGAACCACATCACATTATCGTTCTGAGCATAAGAAAAATTCAATTTTGGACTCAGTCTTGTTGCTTCTTTTGACTGTCCGGACGGAAGCTGTTCTACGTCCAGCAGATTGTGCATATTAAAAATAAAATGATCCACTCTCAAAGCTGGGTTAATAGTCCACTTTCCGGTTTTCCACACCAACCCTGAGTATGCATGAAGATTGGTTTCCGTTCCTGTCACATCTGATAATCTGTCAAGCAGCATATCTCTGTGATAAACGTGGTTAAGCTGTAGAGTGTTGATATCATCATTTCTTAACCCTATTCCAGAAGTCCAGTTTAAAGAGCTATTGGCCAGGGCAAAAGTTTTGGTATATTTTACCTCGGCACCATAGATATTTCGTCCGTCAGTCTGTTGAATTTCATCTCCATGATCTTTATCTTTTAAATTAAAGGTGAAGTCAGAATACAGATTGAAATTATACTTTGAATAGAAAGCCATGGCATCAATCTGCTCGGAAGGAGAAATAATATGCTTGAAGTTCATCTGAAGATTTGTTCTGGAAGTTTTTCCGCCTTCTGTAGGGTCTATACTTCCCCATCTGCCAATGATTCCTTCGTCTACGGCACGTTCCGGAATCTGTCCGGAAGCATTCCATGAAGAATTGAATGTAGAAAACTGGATGTTGAAATAGTCTTTATCAGTAAGCCATTGATTGTATTTTCCAAAAATATTGACTCTGTTAAAATTCTGTTTTACATCAAAAGGTCCGTCTGTATAGTTGTATTCTGCTGCTATATATGCATTTTTTCGTCCCAGATCATCATGCAGAATATTGAACATTCCTAAGACTCTTTTTGAATTGAATGAACCTCCTTCCAGCTTAATCATACTGTTTTTTAACCCATTATATGTCTGAAAATCTACATATCCTGCAGTGTTAAAGTCTCCACGATCCATGTAATAAGCTCCTTTTCCGAAATCTATATTGTTTACTGTTTCAGGAATCACAAAATGCAGGTCAGAATATCCCTGACCGTGGGCATGAGAAACGATATTCACAGGCATTCCGTCTACGTTCACGCTTACATCGGTACCGTGATCAGCATCAAATCCTCTTAAAAAAAGCTGTTCAGCCTTTCCTCCACCAGCATGCTGTGCAATAAACAGTCCCGGAACTTTTCTCAACAGATCCTGTGCTGAGTTTACCGGAAATTTGTTCAGGTCAACCTTTGTAATGGCTGATAAAAACGAGCTGTGATTGATGGCCACTTCTGAGATCTGAAAAGGCTTATGCTGTAAAAAAATAACTTTATTTTTATCTTCATCATTGGTCACCACCCATTTTACCTCATCATATCCCTGACGACTGATCACAAGGGTATCAGGAAGGGATTTTACAGGAATGGCAAATGTGCCGTCTGTTCCTGTATGGGTATGGCTGTTTCCGTGGTCATATTTTACCAAAGCATCAGCAATGGGAAATTTGTCATCTGCATCTTTTATCAGCAACTGTTTTTCGGCTTCCTGCGCTATCATTCTTCCACTGAATGCCATGACCAGAAATACAGCTGCTATTTTCGTTATTTTCATTTTTTTGTTTAGTTATATTTTAATTTAATATGTATTTTGATTGTAGAAACTGGAGCTATGCCAATAGTGAATTTTGCTTCACAAGTGAATGGTCAATTATCAGGAAAGAACTTTAAATCTTAAACCTTAAACTTTCAACTTCCTTACCCTCTCGCTCTCAAATCCTCCGACTCTCCAACCTATTAAAAACCTTAGCTTTTCACTTTAAGGAATACTTTCTGAATTAAAAGCGTCATCCACGTTCCGGCTACAAATGGGAAAGTAAATACTCCTCCAACGATATCCAGACAATGATTATCGATCAAAAGGTCATCGATAGCAATGGTGATAAGAACGGCAATCAACACCCATAAACCGTCTGTTTTTTTGACTCCTGAAAAAACAATTGCTGAAAGAACTGCGTTAAAACCAAATAATCCCATGTGAATTTCTTTAATAGGTTCTCCATTCAACTGTGATAATCCCGCCCCAAGAATAGATGCGGCCAATCCGTATAAGGCAGCTATCGGAGAACTGATGAAAACAGCAAGAAAAAAAATCATTCCTGAAACAACTCCACCCTGAAATATCACCTCACCGAATCCGTTGGTACAGGCAAGAAAGTCATCATATTCTGTAGGAACAACTTCACTACTCAACATCGCAGAGGGCGGAATGTGGGTAAAATGATGCAAAGCAAAAACCAATACCCATGTAATGATGATGAAAGGAAAAGTAAACACCGGAATTTTCTTCTGTATAAAAAAATGCTGAATAACAGCGGCCAACGCTCCGCCCAACATGATTAAAACCCAGATCAAAACCGTAGTCTCAAAAAGGAAGGATAATGCCACTCCCACAAGAGCCGCACTGAAACCATAAAGTCCAGCGTTGATTTCAGATTTGTCATAATTAAGCTTCATTGCAGTAAAAGTTCCGGCTGCTGTTGAAAGCAATACCGCAACTCCACATTGCCAGCTTCCCATAAAGATTCCTATAAGAAACAAAAGCCCGGTCCATCTGTTTTCCTGAAGCATGATCTGCCCGATTCCTTTTAATATATTGTCTAAAAAGGGTGTTTTTTTGAAAAATTCGTTCATAGTTTTTTTTAATTGTATTTATAATTCAGAGTGATTTTAGATGCTAGTTTTTTGTTGCTAGATACTTGAAGCTGGAAGAAGAACTGAAAAGAGGAGATTTTACCTACAAACTCTCTTACCCTCAAACTCAACCACTAGAACCCCGAAACTCATTTACCATCCAAGAAAGACCATTCCGACACCGCAAACGGTTACCACCGCTCCGCTTACCACGCCCATATATCTTTCCAATTTTTCGGTATTGAATAGTGTTGAATATCCGTAACGTCCCAGAAGTACCATTCCGAGCATTGTCAGCACTGTAGTTATAGTGAAAGAAGTTACCAGTACTGCAATTTCAGACATGGAATGCTTTACTCCTGAATAAAATAATAAAGGAATCAAAGGTTCACTTGGCCCCATCACGAAAATCATGAACAGTACAAGCGGAGTTACTTTTATTCTTTTTTGAGGCATTACGATTTCGCTGTGGTTATGTTCATATACATAAACATCATCACCCATCACATCAAAATGCTTATGCGGCTTGTTTCTGATTGCCTGAATCAGGCCATACACCAGATAAACTCCTCCAAAGATCAACAGGGCCCATCCTGAAAAATTCCCTCTGATATCCTGAAACCAGGAGATCTTATTGAGCTGCCATCCGAGGAAAACCCCAATAAAGCCTAAGATCAGAGAACTGAACACATGTCCAAATCCACAGACAACCGTTAATATAGCTGTTTTCATTCCGCTCCATTTTTTGGATTTTGAGATTACAATGAATGGCAGGTAATGATCCGGCCCTGAAGCTGTATGTATAAAACTTATTGAAACGGCGCTTAAAAGAAGTGCCCAAACTGTACTATCCATTTTTTAATTTATTTTTTTTACCTGAGAGCCTTTTCTATTCTAAAGACCAAAGGATTTCCTGAATATGCAGGAAGAAGTTATACATCACTTCACCTCCATGTCCCAAAGCTCTTACTACAAAACCGTTGTCTTCCATTGCGGAAACTCCTACTTCCATTTCTTCATGATGTTGTGCAGCTGCTTCAACGATCTCTTCAATCAATCCGTTTTTATCTACATTTTCCTTTGTGCTGTAGAAGATCAGAGTTCCCTGATGGGTATACTGTTCCAGATTTCCGATGCTGCTGATCGGGATCATCTCAGGCTGGATCAAAACGTTATCTTTCACCACCAGTTTATTGTTATGATAAATTTCCATGACATTCTGAAAACGCTTCAGTTTAAAAACTTCACCATAATGTTTTCTCCCACAGGTAATGATCTCACTGATGATGATCTGACTGTTTTTCCCGATATGAATATTCGCTTTGCTCTTAAAGTTGGAATCTTCATGGGGAACTATAGGATGAGGAACATAGGCAAAAGAAGTCTCATCTTCCATAGAAACATTGAGCTCCTGAAGTGCCTTGTCCTTCATATTGAACAGCCTCTGATAGGATTGTGACTGCAGCTGAAGAGCAGCTCCTTTTTCAAGGGCAACATCCAAATGGTAATGGTCTCCATCCAGAATTCCCGGAGAGGAGCTCATCACCATCTGATAGAGCTTTTTGTCACTTTTCCGCTGTCCTACAGAAACTACCCTGAAAGGGAGTGAGACATAAAGGTCTTTCACATAGGATTCTCCTCCCTTGAATCCTGCAATAATTTTTAAATGACTATCCATTTATCTTACCAGATTGGGTTCTTCAATTTCCTCTAAAAGAGCATATTTTTTAATCCAACCAATTACTTTGTCCAATCCCTCATCTGTTTTAAGATTTGTGAACACAAAAGGATTTCCTTTTCTCATTCTTCTGGCATCATTTTCCATCACTTCAAGGCTGGCTCCAACGTAAGGGGCAAGGTCAATTTTATTGATGATCAATAAGTCTGATCTTGTAATACCTGGACCTCCTTTTCTGGGGATTTTTTCTCCTTCTGCTACGTCGATGATGAAGATGGTAACATCTGCAAGATCCGGACTGAATGTTGCAGAAAGGTTATCACCTCCACTTTCGATAAGAACCAGTTCTATCTCCGGAAAACGGGCTGCAAGCTCATCTACTGCTTCAAGATTCATACTTGCATCTTCACGAATGGCTGTGTGTGGGCATCCTCCAGTTTCTACCCCAATAATTCTGTCGTGGGGAAGAAGGCTGTTTTTCGCCATAAATTCAGCATCTTCTTTGGTATAAATATCATTCGTGATTACTCCAAGGTCATAAGTCCCGAATAGTTTTCTGCTTAAGCGTTCCAATAATGCAGTTTTTCCTGAACCTACAGGTCCCGCCACTCCTACTTTTATATACTTTCTATTTTCCATTTTTTTTAATTTTAATTGATTTTTTAAACGCGATGGGCATTGTTTTTTATGAATTGATCATATGTAAGGGATGCAAAGGCATTTCATTCGGCTAAGAAGCATTCATATTCATTGAGTCTTGCGCTTCTTCACTTCCTTAGCTTTTCCAATCTTCTTTTATCATTTTGCCCTTCCTCCCTTTTGTCTTTTATTTTTATTTTTTACGACATATAAAGTCTTGAATAAAGCCTTTCATGCTGCATACACCTGATATCAAAAGCGGTATTACAAAGCCCCACCATATCCCTGTCCAGTTCCATGGTTTCCCATACTGTTTTTTCCATTACAGGATACAGGGAAAACAGGATATCCTGCCCGTCCAGCTGCCCAAGAGGAACCAATTTTACAGCATTGGTAATCATTCCCGCCACTGAAGTATAATAGAATCCCAAAAGAGCTTCGTATAAAGGAATTTTCATCAGATAAGCATAAACTCCGAACACAATACAGTAATGGGAATTCGCTTCTTTATTCTGAACTGCTTTTTCAAAAGCCTCCATAAAAGGAAAACGATCTCTCCTTTTGAAGATTTTGATCAGTCTGAGCCCCAATTTCTGGCTGGCCTGGCGGATTTCTTTCGGACATTTTATCGCATTACATTCATTATCAAGAAGTATCAATGCCTCTAAGTCTCCTTTTTCTGCTGCTTTATAAGCCAGTTTTACAAAAGCTCCATCATTGAATTTAAGGTTGTACTGAAGCATATTCTGCACAAATTCTTTTGCGGTTGCCAGATTATGTACAATTCTTTCCTGTACATAGGTTTCAAGCCCGTTAGAATGGGTATAACCACCAATGGGAAGTGTAGGATCTGCAAGATGAAGCAGCCCTGACAGGAAGTTTATATTCATGTTATTCATCTTTTGGGGCAGCCATTTTTAGAATTTTTGTAAAAATTGTGGATCCCAGGCTTCCATGTCCGTGAGGTTCTACATTGGATTTAAGAATATTCAGCAGTTTCACAGATTGTTTTTCCGGCTTGAAGCCACTTGCCTCCAGCCATCTGAACATCGGCATTTCGAAAGGGAGCAGTACCTTATCATTCTGAATGAAAAGAGGAATATGTTTATTCCCAATCTCATAACACACGGTACCCATTTCCAGCAGTGAGGTTGGTGACATCACGATAGCTTCTGTTTCCAGAACATTTACCGCGATTATTTTTTCTGCATCCTCAAAAAGAATATCTCCTTCGCGCAAACGCTGTCCTTCTCTGAGAAATTTGATTGCAACATCAGTTCCCTGTCTGGTTTTTTTACGCTGGATTCTTTTGGTCGTTTCAAACCATTCCAGATCAAGATAGTCTATGGTTTTCTCCGTAGAATTTTCAGAGAGATTGCCTATGATTTGATTAATTATCATTTTTAGATTTTTTTCTGAAGTCTAAGTTTTTGGAAATCCCCACTCCGAATGTTGAACCACTGATTCCTGCTACATAGCTCTTCGTCCAGCCTTCTTCTTTTGTTTTGGTCTGAAGCATGGATAGCTCTGCAAATTTGAATTTCAGTGCCCAGCCTCCTCCTAATAATATCCCAATCAAAGGATAGGCACGAAGACGGAAGCCATTAAAATTCTGCATTGTATCAGCTGCTGTTGAAAGCTGTTGCCCCCAAACATAATGGGCATCTACCTGACCAATCAATACAAAGTATTTTCCCAGCATTAGTGATGGACTATACCAGATACCAGCTTCATTTTGTTTGTATATTACATTATGATCAGCTGTATTCTGCGAGTAAGCATAATTGACCCCGATAAGATCATTGTTATTGATGAAGTACCCTACTCCAAGCGGTGCGCTGGAAACAGTACTGCTGCTGCTTGACGGGGTTGTAATTTTAGAATAGTCTAAGGAACCATAGACCATAAACTGTCCTTTTGGTCCGTCTTCATCGCCTTTCAACCTGTGTCCGCCCAAAAACTGAGCGCTTATATTCGTTGAAAGCATGGACAGTCCGGCTACAGCAAGAGAAAAAACTCTTTTATTTAAATATTTCATTCTAAGCTTAGTTCTATAATTGTTTTACATTGTGTTGGATAAACTTTGATTAAACCTTATAGGTTTTTGAAACCTATAAGGTTGGTATCCATTATTGTTTAAGTTTATCTTAGAACAAGTAATAAAGCTGTGTTAAAGGCAGTGTTTCCGCTGGTTCACAAGTGATGTATTCACCATCTACCGTTACTTTATAGTTTTCAGGATTTACTTCAATTAAAGGAGTTTTATCATTGTGAATAAGATCTTTTTTACCAATATTTCTACAGTTTTTCACCGGAAGAATCATTTTTTCCAGTTTGTAAGAAGCAATGGCTCCGTTGTCAATAGAAATCTGCGAAACAAAGTTGGCACAAGTACCAAACTTAGCTTTTCCGTGTGCTCCGAACATATTTCTGTAAATAATTGGCTGAGGTGTTGGAATGGATGCATTGGGATCTCCCATTTTTGCAGCAATCACAAATCCTCCTTTTACAACCATTTCAGGTTTTACTCCAAATAATGCAGGTTTCCAGATCACTAAATCCGCTAATTTTCCTTCTTCAAGTGATCCTACATATTCTGAAATACCGTGTGCAATAGCTGGATTGATGGTATACTTCGCTACATACCTTTTTGCACGGTAGTTATCATTATCTGTATTCTGATCTTCTTCCAAGGCTCCTCTCTGCTCCTTCATTTTGCTTGCCGTCTGCCATGTTCTTGTGATTACTTCTCCAGGTCTTCCCATCGCCTGAGAATCAGAGCTCATGATGCTGAAAACTCCCATATCATGAAGAATATCTTCTGCTGCAATGGTTTCCGGGCGGATACGTGAATCTGCGAACGCTACATCTTCAGGGATATTTTTGCTCAAATGATGACAAACCATCAGCATATCTAAGTGCTCATCAATCGTATTGACTGTGTAAGGACGCGTAGGGTTTGTAGAAGCGGGCAATACGTTTGGATACATGGCAGCTTTAATGATATCCGGTGCGTGACCTCCACCTGCTCCTTCTGTGTGGAAGGTGTGGATTACTCTTCCGTTGATCGCTCTCATGGTATCTTCAAGGAATCCTCCTTCATTCAGAGTATCGGTGTGGATGGCAACCTGAACGTCATATTTATCAGCTACTTTTAGCGCAGCATCAATCGTTGCAGGAGTTGCTCCCCAGTCTTCATGAATTTTTACTCCTAAAGCCCCTGCTTCTACCTGCTCTTCAATAGGTTCTTCTGCCGAACAGTTTCCTTTTCCGAAGAAACCAAGATTCATTGGATATTCTTCTGCGGCTTCAAGCATTTTCTGCATATTGAATCTTCCCGGAGTAACCGTTGTAGCATTCGTTCCATCGTTTGGACCTGTACCACCACCGATCATTGTAGTGATTCCGCTGTAAAGTGATGTTTCAATCTGCTGAGGGCAGATATAATGAATATGGGTATCAATACCTCCGGCTGTTACGATATATCCTTTTCCACCATGAACTTCAGTTGAAGCCCCAATAATCATATTGGGAGATACACCATCCATCGTATCAGGATTGCCTGCTTTTCCGATTCCTACGATCTTTCCGTCTTTGATCCCGATATCACCTTTTACAATTCCCCAATGGTCTATAATTACAGCACCAGTGATACAAAGGTCCAGAACACCTTCGTCTCTTTTAGCAGTAACATTCTGCCCCATTCCGTCACGTACGGTTTTTCCCCCTCCGAAAACGGCTTCATCACCGTAGTGAGTAAAATCTTTTTCAATTTCAATGATAATTTCAGTGTCTCCCAGTCTGATTTTATCTCCGGCTGTAGGACCTAATATATTGGCGTATTGTTTTCTGTCTACGTGTAAGCTCATCTTAGTGATTTTTAAAGTTTAATTCTTCAACTTTGGCAAGGCTTGCTTTTTTCTGCTCTTCAGAATCTACCTGTCCATCAACAAGGTTGTTGAAGCCCATTGCTTTTTTGGTTCCTCCTATTTCTACCAACTCCACTTCTTTTTCTTCTCCCGGTTCAAAACGTACGGCAGTGCTTGCTACAATATTCAATCTCTTTCCGAAAGCTTTTTCACGATCAAAACTCATGGCTTTATTGACTTCGAAAAAGTGGAAGTGCGAACCTACCTGAATAGGACGGTCTCCCGTGTTTGTTACTTTTATTTTTACAGTTTCTCTGCCTTCATTGCAGATAATTGTACCTTCTTTTACAAAAATTTCTCCTGGTATCATAATCAGTAGTATTAGCGGATTGGGTTGTGGACGGTTACCAACTTAGTTCCATCCGGGAAAGTTGCTTCAATCTGGACATCGTGGATCATTTCTGACACGCCAGGCATTACATCCTCTTTGGTAAGAAGATTAGCGCCTTCCTGCATCAGTTCAGCTACTTTTTTACCGTCTCGTGCTCCTTCAAGCAAAAAGTGGCTGATCAGAGCTATTGATTCAGGATAGTTTAATTTAAGGCCTCTTGCCTTTCTTTTTAGAGCGAGTTCGCCTGCCAGAAATAGCATCAGCTTCTCCGTTTCTCTCGGTGTTAAGTGCATAGTATTTTTATTTAAAATTGGACAAACAATATCCTGTTCACCTTTGTGCAAAGGCAAATAGAAATGTTCAAAAAAGTGTAAAATGGGAAATGATTCTTACGGATCTGTATTGACGTGAATACAAACCATAACAGATCACTAAAAATTTAAAAAAGGGATTAGCAGCCCGCTATCTGCAGGCAATGATACAGAATGTATCTTGGTGCCGTAATATAAGTACGGTTTTGAACGGCCGCAACCGGTGTATTTTGAGAATAACCTGCAAAGAAATAATGCAACCACTGCTGTGCAAGTATTGAATAATCAAATTTTACTTTCTCCCAGTCATTGGAATCCTGTACATCCTGCACATCTGAAAAACTGTAGATCTCAGGCTGAGTCTGCTGATCGGATTTCTGCTGAAGATGATTAATTTTTGAGATAATATCAGAGTATGATTGAGTTTTCCCTTTATGTGCAAAAAGACCTGCACACAATGCTGAGAAAAATAAGACAAAAGAGAAAAATAGGACTCTTTTTTTCATACCTGTTAATAATGGTGTAAAATTAGAACAATCTTAAAACCTTGGCTATCAAAAAAATTATTTAAAATGTTCAAAATCGCAACAAATACAATTTTATATAATTTTAACATTTGATGATAAAACCCTTATTCATAACACTTAAGTATTGCTTATGAACTATGACAAATATTTTATTGTCCCTATTCCTATAATTCTGATTATTCGCTTTATCTTTTCCTTCTATTTAAAATATCGAATAAATACATCTACTATTCTCAATACGACATGTTAAAAATCCTTTATTCATTAACGATTACTTAATAATAAGCTTTATTCCATAAAAACAGACGGTATTTTTTTCTTTCCTTATAATTATCGTAAATTTGTATACACATCTTATTTAATTTAATAAAATAATAAAACGTAATATGTCAAAAGCAATTTCGCAAGTACCATTAGCGGTAAATGAGCCGGTAAATTCTTATGAACCAGGATCTCCAGAAGTTAAAAGCCTTATCGACACTTATAAAAAAATGTGGGCTGAAAAGGTAGAAGTTCCAATGATCATCAATGGAAAAGAAGTGAAAACTGATACAAAAGTACAGCTTCAGTCTCCACAGGATCATGCTCATGACTTCGGTTTCTACTACCAGGGTGGTATGCAGCATGTGGATGACGCTATCAACGCGGCATTGGCAGCTAAACAGGAATGGAATGAACTAGGCTGGGAACAGCGTGCAGCAATTTTCTTAAAGGCAGCTGATCTTTTGGCTGGTCCTTACAGAGATGTGATCAACGCTGCAACAATGATCGGGCAGTCTAAAAACGTACACCAGGCTGAAATTGATGCGGCTTGTGAGTTCATTGACTTCTTAAGATTCAACGTAGAATTCATGACAGAAATGTATGCTGAGCAGCCTGTTTCTGACAATGGAATCTGGAACCGTGTTGAGTACAGACCATTAGAAGGATTCTGCTTTGCAGTAACTCCGTTCAACTTTACAGCAATTTCCGGAAACCTGCCTACTTGTATGGCAATGTTAGGAAACGTAGTGGTTTGGAAGCCGTCTGACAAGCAGGTATATTCTGCAAAAGTAATCATGGATGTATTAACAGAAGCAGGTCTTCCTGCAGGTGTTATCAACATGATCTTTACAGATGGAAAAGAAACTGCTGAAAAAGTATTGGCACACCGTGATTTTGCTGGTCTTCACTTCACAGGTTCTACGAAAGTATTCCAGGGAATGTGGAAAATGATTGGTGACAACATCCACAACTACAGAACATATCCAAGAATCGTTGGCGAAACAGGTGGTAAAGATTTTGTAATTGCTCACCCATCTGCTAACGTAGAAGCTGTAGCTACTGCATTAGTAAGAGGGGCCTTCGAATATCAGGGACAAAAATGTTCTGCTGCTTCAAGAGCTTATGTACCTAAGTCTCTTTGGGCTGACGTGAAAAAAGTAATGGAAACTCAGATGAATTCTATCAAAGTAGGTTCTCCAGAAGATACTTCAAACTTTGTAAACGCAGTAATTGACAAAAATTCTTTCGAAAAATGTAAAGGATATATTGACAGAGCTAATGCTTCAGGTGAAGCTACTGTTGCAATCGGTGGAAAATATGATGACTCTAAAGGATGGTTCGTACACCCAACAGTTATTGAAACTACAAATCCTCACTACGAAAGCATGGTAGAAGAGATCTTCGGCCCAATCTTATCAATCTACGTATATGAAGATCAGGACTGGAAAGAAACTCTTAAGCTTGTAGATTCTACTTCTCCTTATTCATTAACAGGTTCTGTATTCTCACAAGACCGTTACGCAATCAATGAGGCTTACAAAGCGTTAGAAAATGCTTCAGGTAACTTCTACATCAATGATAAGCCAACGGGTGCTGTAGTAGGACAACAGCCTTTCGGTGGTGGTAGAGCTTCAGGAACAAATGATAAAGCAGGTTCTAAAATGAATCTTCTAAGATGGGTTTCTGTAAGAAGCGTAAAAGAAACGTTTGTTTCTCCAAAAAACTACAAATATCCATATCTAGGATAAGAAATAATGAATAATAGGCAATAAGTAATTGTTGCCCGTTCTTTAAATACAGCCTCGGAATTTCGGTTTCGGGGCTTTTTTGTGGTGAGAAGCGGGGTGCGAGGTTTGGGATTCGGAGATTCAGAGTTCAAGGTTTAAGGTTTAAGGTTTAAAGTTTAAAGTTACTGGTATCCATAAATACACTTTTACTCCTTCGATACTCAATACTCTCCCCTAAACTCTAACCCTCCTACTCTCCCACACTCTAACTTCTAATCCCTACAATCCGTTACCTGCTACCCGTTACCTAACATCTTTTAACAAACTTTACCTATATTTTACGATTTTCCCTACCCTCTTAGGAATAATTATTGATTTTTAATACCTATACACCCCAAAATAAAATAGTATGAAAAAGTTATTGCTAACAGTCATTGGAATAGGAATATTTGCAGTGAGCTGTGGAACCAAAGAATCGACAATGTCATCGAGCAGCCGTGATTCAGCGAAGGTAGACAATGCACAAAAAAGTGTATCGCCTGCAACCACTGATACTATGACTACAAAAATGACGAATCCTGACAGTATCAAGATCAAAAAGGATTCTGCGGTAATGTCTCCTGTCAAATAGTATTGATATACGTTCAATTTAAAATGGAAAATCTGCAGATGAAAGCTCTGCAGATTTTTTTATTTTTGAGATGCTGGAGGTTAAATATTAGATGTTGGAACCGTATTAAATTTTAATAATAACATCTTTCATCTTTTTAATTAAATTCTTACATTTGATTAACACCAAACATTAAAATATACACTATGAAAAAATTATGGATAGGAGCAGTTCTTGGACTTCTTTTCCTTGGAAGTTGTGCTCAGAATAAAGAAAAAAGAGAGGAATATAAAGATGCTCACAACAAGGATTCTTTAAGAAACAAAATGGGTGATTCTGCTGTTGCTAATTCTATACCCTCTCCGGCAGCTACCGATACTTCAAAAACAAAACCCGACAGTACAAAAGTTAAATAAAATCACAAATCCACAGACTTCTGTGGATTTGCACTTAAAAAAACTTGACTGAAAAAAAACCGGGCAATCAACCCCGATTATGAGATATGGTTGATATTCTGAACAGAATATTTCCTTCAAAGATAAAAATGGGAACCGTGGCTATTTCAATGATGAAATATACACATGTTCTATATATCAATTTTCATGGTTTAATTTTAAGCTGAGGGATTTGTCTTACTATATATTATTTCCGAAAAAGGATATTCCTTCAAAAAATAAAGGAGATAAGCTGTAGTATGATTGTGTTCATGTCCCTGGAACTGGCGCAAAGATAGGATAGCAAAGGGTTTCTGTAAAACAATAGGTTGTTCATTTTCGTGAAAATAGTAAGATAGAATTTAAAAACCTATCTCTTTTTAATCATTTTCGGGAAAATGGATATTTTTATCTGATTGATTTTCAGCATCAAGATATTTGATATAGGATGATGGAGAATAGTCTGTGACCGCTTTGAAAACTGCAGCAAATTTACTGTGTGAAGAGAAGCCGCATTCATCAGCAAGGATGCTTATTTTATATTGCCTGTACTTCTCATCGTTGATCAGTTTATCCACAATATATTTGATTCTTAGACGGTTGACATATGATTTAAAATCGGCACTTTTATGCTGATTAATTACATAAGACAGATATTTTGTATTGGTATTTAATTCACCTGCAAGAAAAGACAGAGACATTCCTTTATTGTTATAGAGCTCACCTTTCTCAAAATCTTCAAGAAGTTCAAGCAGCTTTGATTCTGTTTCTGAAGTCATCAGAGAATCATTTCGTCTTCGGTCTGTTTCAGAATCTTTTTCATCAATTTCTTCTACAGATATATTGGAAAACTCAGAACCATCAGATTGTTTTAAAGGATGACTACTCCTGCTGCTGATCATTTTCAATTGAGTTCTTATGATATTCCTGAACTTTGAACGTTGCTTTTTCTGCTTCATTCTGAAGAAAACAAGTAAACCAACCAACAAAGTAAACAGGACAATAATGGTGGCATTTTTCACCAGATTTATATGTCCGCTCTTCTTGCTGATCTTCCCTTTTGAAATCTCCGTACCTTTCATTGTGAAGCTTTGATTACGGGCTGCAATACTGTCATATGTCCTTACATATTTCACAGCATATAAAGAAGCTTTGAAATTATCCCCCATCCCTTCATAGTAGTCATTTATATTGGAGTATACTGCTTTTTTCAATATAAGGCTTCGGGAAGTGTCTGCTATTTTTTCTGCTTTTTTAAGGTATAGTTCGGCATCTTTCCAATTTTTCTGCTTCAGACGGATTCCTCCCAGGCCATTATAAACCAATCCGAGCGTACAGCTTCCAACTTTAAGCAAGCCTTCAGCTTTCCTGTAATAATTTTCAGAAACAGGATAGTCATTAAGTTTGAAATAGACATCACCCAGCAACTGATAGGAAGCAGCAGCTGTCCTATCTTCATTACGGCTATTGATTCTTTCAAAATATTTCAGGGAAGATTCTATAAATTGTATTGCATTTGAGTAATTACCCAGCTCCATTTCATAGAAAGCCATTTCCTGATTCAAGAGCCCTGCCGCCTCATTGCTTTTATGAAAATCAGTAATCCTGCCGGAAGCTTCCAGCCCTTTTACAATATATTTTTTAGACCGTTCATACAACCCTACCTGTCTATATTGCCTGGCAAGTAATCTGGTTACAACAGCCATCCGTTCCGGGTCGTTAATCTGATTGATCACCGAGTGGGCGTTTTCACTATAACAAATGGCTTTTTTAAGTTCACCGGCATGATGATAAAGTTCTGAAGAGAGAATAAGACACTGTATTTTCTCAGAGGGTTTCTGTGCCAACATATAAAGAGAATCTGCCGTCTTGATTGCTTTGGGTAAATCTTTATACGCCGTAACAGAAGAAGTTCTTTCACAGATAAGGTCAAAGCTGTTTTTTTTCTGAGCAAATATGGGGACTGCTGTTACCAGCAAAAACAAAAATTTCAGGAGATTTTTAGACATACAGAAACAAATTATTATTTTTATTTTATAATAATTCATCATTATTTTCACTAGGTGTCTTTTTGTTTTTTACAAAACTAGTGATATTTTATTTTTTATTAAAACATTATATTGAAATTTAACTATTTAACTCAAAACAACCATTTACATTAATTTTAATAATTAGACCAAAACAATACATGATTATCTTTCATATAAACCGATGTCTGTTTTAACACTAAGGTTCCTTTATAATTATTTTCAATATGAACGGCTCATGTGTCATCATATTTATTACATTTGCAGGGAATAAAAAGTTTTTATGAAAAAAATAGCAATACTTTCCTCAATCTTTATAGGAGTTCTTGCATGGGCACAGGGAATTAAATTTGAAGACAGCAATTTTGCGTCTATCCTTGCCAAAGCAAAAAAAGAAAAGAAACTGGTCTTTATAGATGCATACGCTTCATGGTGTGGACCTTGTAAACTGATGGTAAAAAATATCTTCCCCCTTCAGTCTGTAGGTGACTACTATAATTCTCACTTCATCAATGCTAAAATTGACATGGAAAAAGGAGAAGGAATAGAGTTGGCTAAAAAATATAATGTAAAAGCATTCCCTACTTACCTGTTTATTGATGGAAACGGTGAAGCAGTACACAGAACATTAGGATATGTTGAAGAAAAAGACTTTATCCAGTTTGCCAAAGATGCTGAAGATCCAAACAAAAGACTGACTTCTCTAAAACAGCAGTTTGAGAAAGGAGAAAAAGATCCTGAGTTTCTAAAGAACCTTGCAGGGCTTACGATGTATAATGATGCTGAGTTTGCCGGTAAAGTACTTAACCGTTATTTCCAGCAGAAACCAAGTTTAGATCAGGAAGATATTCAAATGCTTCTTTCTGGAGTTCAAACTACAGACAGCCCTTTGTACAAGATTTTCCAGGATAAGAAAGCGGATATCATTAAATTCTTCCCGGAAGATAAGTACGAAAAGTTTGACAAAAACATCAAGCTGAATACGGTTTCCAAAAAAGCATATAACGCAGATACAAAAAAATGGGACGACAACTACTTCATGTCTGAAACTCAAAAATTTCTAAGCAAAGAAGAGGCTGACAAGATTTTAAAAAGAATGAAAGCTAACAGAGCTTTAAAGAATAAAGATATTCCTGAATATGAAAAATTGATCCTTGATTTATACAAAGATTATTCTGCAGCAGGTTCTGAAGAACTGAATTCTCTTGCGTGGAACTTCTTTGAAAATGTAAGCAATAAAGCATCTCTTGAAAAAGCAATTGCTTGGGCACAGGAATCTGTAAAGAAAGATCAGAACTTTGCCAATACAGATACTCTCGCAAATCTTTACAATAAGATCGGGGATAAGAAAAATGCTAAAAGCTGGGCTGAAAAGTCTATTGAACTTGCAAAAAGCACAGGACAGGATTCTTCTGACACCGAAAAATTATTGAAAAGCCTTTAATTAGGAATATATAAAGCAAAAACCGCAGAACTTCCAGTTCTGCGGTTTTTTTATGGTGTTTTGTAAGAAGGGATCGCGCAAACCACCCCGTCAAAAATTCTTTGAATTTTTGCCACCCCTCCAAAGGATGGGAATTTTCACGTCTTCAGTTGTGATATAAGTGAAAATAAAGCTTTCTTACTGTTTTATAATATAAAATAAACGATTTATTATTCTCTTCTCTTAGTATTCAAACAGCACACTTCCCCATGTAAATCCGCTTCCGAAAGCTGAAAGAAGTACCAAATCTCCTCTTTTGATTTTCCCCTGCTCAATCGCTTCACTTAAAGCAATAGGAATAGAAGCAGCAGTTGTGTTTCCGTATTTCTGGATATTGTTAAAGACTTTCTCATTCGGTAATCCGAATTTTTCCTGTACAAACTGAGCAATTCTAAGGTTAGCCTGATGTGGAATAAACATATCAAGATCTTCAACTGTCTTTCCTGCTTTGTTCAATGCTTCCATCATGGTCTCCGGGAATCTTGTTACCGCATGCTTGAACACGAAGTTACCATTCATGATCGGATATACCTCTTTGTTGGTTACATTTTCAGGTTCTTTTCTCATTCTGTCACTCCATCCAAATTTTGAACCCGGGAACTGAGTACAAAGTTCGTCTGCATATTTTCCTTCAGAATGCATATTCACCGCTAAAATATCGCCTGAATTTTCATCTTCCGAAGCTGAAAGTACAACAGCTCCTGCTCCATCTCCGAAAATAACAGAAACCCCTCTGCCTTCATCAGAAAAATCTAATCCGAAAGAGTGAACTTCTGCTCCAACAACAAGGATGTTTTTATAAGTACCTGATTTAATAAATGCATTGGCAACGCTCATAGAGTATACAAATCCTGAACATTGATTTCTCACGTCCAATGCTCCAATGGTGTCACATCCCAGCATATCCTGAAGCAATACCCCGCTTCCCGGGAAATAGTAATCCGGAGAAAGGGTTGCAAAAACAATAAAATCAATATCTTTTGAGGTAAGACCAGCATTCTGAATGGCTTTTTCTGAGGCCTTAAATGCTAAATAAGCAGTAGTTTCCTGAGCGTCATTCCTATTTTTTCTGTGTCTTCGTTCCTTAATACCCGTTCTTTCCGTAATCCATTCATCATTGGTAGTCATTAGTTCGGCTAAATCATCATTTGTAACAACGTTATCTGGAACATAAAATCCCACACCTTTTATTGTACTTTTAATCATATAGTTTTTTAATTTTGGCAAAGATAAAACTTATTTAACACATAGTTTTTCAAAATATTAGTATTTTTACTTTATGCCAATTGATACGATATACAGAACCTCCCAGTGCGAATGGGTAGATGTAGAGGCTCCTACTGCAGAAGACCTGAAATTCCTTCATGAAAGATATGAAATCAATAATCTTCTTCTGGAAGATACCATGGATCCCAACCACCTTCCCAAATATGAAGAAGACGGAAATGTCAAATTCTTTCTTCTTCGTGAAAGCACAGAGCTGGAAAGAAAGAATCTGAATACCATCAGTGATATCAGCACCAAGATCGGGATTTTTCTGGTGGATAATACCATTATCACCATCCACAGGATGAAAACCAGAAGTATCACTGAGGTCAAGAAGAAAGTTTCTTTGATTCAGGAAGATTTTAATCCTCACCAGATCACGTTGATGATTGCTATATTGATCATGAAAAGTTTTGATGATGAATCTTTAAGCCTGTTCGAGACTATGGACAATATAGAGAATGAGATTTTCCTTAAGAACACTAATCATACAAGCCAGATCCGCCGTCTTTATAAGCTGAAACGAAAATCAGGATTAAATTCACGGGTACTGGTAATTTCTACGGATGCCATTGATAAATTTAAATTATTGAATTTACAGGACTCTGAAATTGTCGATTTAAAGGATAAACATAAAGATGTAGTGGCGGATTTTGATCATTTGAATATTCAGATCACCAACCTTATTTCCATGTTCCTGGCACTTTCGGATCAAAAGGCTAACCAGGTCATGAAAGTTCTGGCTATCTATTCTATTTACTTCTTACCCATCACCTTTATTGCCGGGGTTTATGGGATGAACTTCGATAATATGCCTGAACTGCATCATAAATACGGATATTTTATAACATTGGGAGTTATGGCTACAGTTATGATCAGTACATTTATTTATGTAAGACGAAAACAGTGGTAATTCATTTTTTACGAACGCAAAGGTGCATAAGAATACAAAATGATACATGTTTTAAGGTGCAAAGATTTTATCTCAGATACAATATAACCTGGTTGACTATTTTAGATCAGAGATTGCTTCACCTCAGATCACAATGACTACCCATCATCAAAACAAAATACCATGACTACTGAAAACCTTAATAAGTTTCTGGAAGATTCTTCTCTTTCGCAGGCCTCCAAAGATAAACTGGCTGCTTTGCATGAGAATATATCCACCAAAGAATTCTCTGATCTCCTGGATCAGTCTGGGAATCAGTATGTAGAGTTTGTACAGGAAGGCGGTGGTGTCTGGGGAAGTGCATTGGTAGGTTATCTTTACGGCCTGGAAATATTCGGTATCCGTTTTCTGAAAGTGGCCGGAACGAGTGCCGGTGCCATTAATACCATGCTCATTGCAGCCTGTAAAACCAAAGAAGAATCCAAAAGTGAACTCATCAAAGATATCCTTTTCAGCTGGGATTTTTCCGATTTTATGGATGGGAAAACCTATGTAAAAACCACTCTTCATGCGATGCTTAACAATAAGGATTTTTTTAAGATCAATGCCATTATTGCTGTGATCCTCTTCATTATCCTGATCAGTATTCCTTTTTTAGCTTCTTCAACCACTATACTGAATGCCAAACTGATGTTTCTGATTCCTCTGATTCCGGCTGTCATTCTCTTTTTCTGCATTCAAAAGCTGTATAATAATTTCAGAAAAGAAAACAGCGGGCTCAATCCCGGAAATGTTTTTCAGAATACCATGCAGAATGCCCTGGATCAATTTGGAATAAAAACGGTAGCCCACCTCAACGAAAAATTTATTCAGAAAGAGCGGGATCTTAACCTCAATTATCGGTATGGAAACGGTATGGAATATTATACAATGACCTTGCAAAGTATCGAAAAAATTAAAATAAAAAATAAGGAACATATTGATCAGACCCGATACAGAATTTTCTATGAAAGTGCCCTCAATAATGATTATTATAAAAACAATCCGTTTTACCTTCTCAAATCTGAATATGTTGTCATTACCACCGATATCAATGCTAAAATTAAGGTAGAACTTCCTACGATGGCGAACCTCTACTGGTCCGAAGAAGAGCTGAAGCACATCAGTCCAGCTGAGTTTGTAAGAGCTTCTATGGCTGTTCCTTTTTTCTTTGAGCCTTTTCAGAAACAAATCAATAAAAACGACAACTCCGTAAAGTATGCCTGGAGATATTGGATGAATACCAAACCGGAAGATATCAACCCTGCCGGGGTTTTCATTGATGGAGGCAGTATTTCCAACTTTCCTATTGATCTCTTTCATGCCGATGAAGTTTTTTATCCGAGAATGCCTCTTTTTGGAGTGCAGCTGACGAGTGATTCTGCTATTCTTTCGGAAAGAGGAAAAACCAGTGCAGAAATCCTTAAAACACCTTTCAGCTATGCCGGAAATATCATCAGTACATTGAAAGGTTTTAATGACAAAACTTTTCTTACCAAACATACTTTTTACCGTTTATACAGTATACAAAGTGTCAACTGCGGTACGAGCAGCTGGCTGAATTTCTTTATGAAAAAAGAAGAAAAGGAAGAACTTTTCAACAGAGGTTTCCAGGCTGCCCTAGATTTTCTCAACGGATTCGACTGGGAAAAGTACAAATATGAAAGAATGATGCTTACGATGAAGGAGAAAAAAATACTGAAAGAAGAGGATACGCCTACGGTGGGATAAGGATTTTGCTTTAAATTAGAATCAACATTACAAATAATATACGATGACAAGATACATCTGTCAATGCTGTGGAGAAGAAAAAGAAGACTGGCCTGCAATAGCCTATAATGCTCCTTGTTTCTATTATAACCTATCTAAAGAAGAACTCAAAAATGCTGAACTCAGTTCAGACCTTTGCGTTGTAAAAGAGGAAGAAGATACCTATAAATTTATCCGTACTGTTCTTGTACAGGAAGTCACAGATGATTGCAGAGATCTGGATTATGGAATCTGGGTTTCACTGAGTGAAAAAAGCTTCTGTGAATATGTTGAAAATTATGATAATAAAGATTTCGAAGCTGAATATTTCGGATGGCTTTCTACCGATCTCCCGGATTATGAGTTTGAGGAAAGTGTTCCTACAACTGTGGTGGTAAATAATTCTATCGGCCGCCCTTTTGTTTATCCTCACCAAAGTTATGATCATCCATTTGTACATGATTTTTATAATGGAATTGCAAAAGAAGAAGCAGAGAAAAGAATCAATCGGGTTTTAAATAAATAGAAAATGAAATCAATTTACAAGTACCTATTTTTTATCGGATTATTAATGTTTGTTCTATCCATTATAATGTTTTTTATGTCTGTTGGATTATTTACGGCAAGAGGAGATTATCCTGAAATCATTGTAAATTTAGGTGAAATTTCCTTTTTCCTCTGGCATCCTTTTTTAATCATTGGAATATTTTTAACTATAGTAGGAATAGTTGGTAGACTGAAAAAAAATCAATAAAAATATATTAACTGAATATGAAAAAATTGATTTCAGAAAAATTTCATATTATTCTTTTGGTACTCACTTTAGGATTTATCATATTCTGTTTAATTAGTGCCAATCTGGGTATTAATGACCTTCTCAAGAGCCCAAAATACACCATTGGAGAAGCTATATCAGACTGGCATCACAAAAATAATAATGGCGTAGGAATAGATTATAAATATGATGTTAATGGTATTACCTATTCTAAAACAGCTAATGTCTCTTATCAGAAAGGAGATAAATTCCTGATTATTTTTGATTCTATAAAGCCTGATAATTCAGCCATACTTGACATCTACTCTATTGAGAATTATCTTATAGACTTAAAAGTTCCTTCAAAAGGCTGGAAATATCAGGATGTTCCTTTTAATATTGACAGTAATACGATAAAGAAATATGTGCAGGACTGGAATCCAGAACCCTTTGAATATATTCAGAAATAAAGTTGAACTCACGTAATTCAAGAGTCCAACTTCATTTTTATATTGTTATAAATTATCCAAAAACTCCAGATACATCGGAACACTTCTGTTGATCCATTCATCGGAAGAATCTCTTTCAATTCCGTAATAAACAAAAGGCTCTTTGTAGTCTGCTTTTATATAATCAAAAGTCAGTTCATAAGGTCTGAAAAGTTCCTTCATGGTATATTTATACTCTCCGGATGCGCTATACCCCTCTTCATCAATTCCTGCGGTAACAGCCAATGACATTTTCTTTCCGGCCAGTTTAAATCCACTGTTGCTTCCATAGGCCCATCCATACAAAACCACCTCATCCAACCACTGTTTTAAAAGCGGCGGACTGCTGAACCAGTAAAAAGGAAACTGAAATACAATCTTATCATAAGACTCCATCATTTTTTGTTCCTGTGCCACATTAATTTTCCCATCGGGATATGCTTCGTATAATTGGTGGACCGTATATTTCTCCGGGTGTTTTTTCAATTCATCAATCCATTTTTTATTAATCGCTGATTTTTCAATATCAGGGTGTGTTACAATCACTAAGGTCTTCATTATGTTTAAATTTCTATGACAAAATTACTACACGTAACTTACATTTCGTACATTAGCTACCCATTGTATGGTACTATAAAAAATGTAAGTAATGACTAAAATAAAGGAAACTTCAACGAATTTTGCCAACAAGAAAGCACTTGCTGATGAGTGTCCGGAAATCTATGCCTCCAACATTATCGGAGGGCAATGGTCATTGGCAATCTGCTGTTATCTGATTAATGGAAAAATGAGGTTTGGTGAACTGAAGAAAAAATTAAATAACATTACAGAACGTATGCTCACCCTACAACTCCGAAGATTAGAGGAAGATAAAATTATTACCAGAACAGTATATGCCGAGGTTCCGCCACGGGTAGAATATGAACTTACAGAAATCGGGTATAAACTAAAACCTATTATCCTGGAGTTTGAAAAATGGGGAAATGAGCATAAAGAACTGATGGCAGAAACTTCAAAGAATGACTAATTTAGATTACTACGGAATGACAAAAAGAAGTGTTTGACATTAAGCACGCATTGTGTCATTCCATAAGAATCTAAGTTTATTATTTATTCAAATTTTCTTTCCACAAAGGCTTTTGAGCCAAAACTTTTGAGTGTATCGGACAGGTTTCATGATGGGCTCCCTTAAGATATCCTGTGCTCATAAGAAATTCATTTACGATTTCTCCGCCTGTGAATTTGAATGTTTTTTTAAACAACTTCATCCATTCCTGCAGAGTTTTAGGATGATGATGTTCCAGCCATTTTTCAAAGGATCCGAATTCTTTCTGAAGCTCTATAATCGTTTTGGCATTTTCAATCGCAGCATTTACCTTTAGTTTATTTCTGATAATTCCCGGATCATTCAATAGTCTTTCGCGGTCTTCTTCTGTATAAGCTGCTATCTTTTGAATATCAAAATGATCATATGCTTTTCTGAAACTGTCTTCTTTTTTCAGAACGGTTTCCCAGCTTAAGCCTGCCTGATTGATTTCCAGAATCAACCTTCCAAACAATTCATTATCATCATGAATGGGAAATCCATAATAGTTGTCATGGTAATTTTTGTGCAGTTCTTTTCTGCTTTCCGGCTGCATGCCTTCTATTGCTAAACAATAACTCATTAGAATATATTTTCTGTTTTCGTTAAAAATTTTTCTAGGGCCTCTTTAATATCAATTCCTGTACGGTCTGCCAGAATGATCAGCCACCAGATATTTTCTGCTAATTTATGTTCCAATTCTTCCGCTGAATCTTTTTTCAGCCATGTTTTCTCATGAGACATCACATTTCTACCAATTAGCCCTGCATCCGTAAGATAAGCAAGAGCATCCTCTTCCAATGTCCATTGGGTTCCGTTGCCTTTTATTTCCAGCTGATGATATTTTTCTCTGATGTCCAGGGAACGTTTTATGATTTTATCAAAACTGTTTAGCTCCATATTTTACTGTTTTATGCAAAAATTTCAGGGTATAAAGATAAGTCTGGATTGTGACAACAGTCCGTCAGTAGTATTTTTATTTTTTAAAATTTAAAACTAACTCAAATATCTTTATTTTCTTCCTCTCAGAGAATATTTCGTAGTTTAGAAGGCTCAAAATAATCATCATGAAATTAATATTTTCCTTCATTTTTGTATTATGTTCGCTGGTCTTTAAGGCACAAGGTTTATATTCCAGAGCCTATGGAAATCCAAAAAATATTCCTGTTATTTTTATTCATGGAGGACCGAGCGGAAATGCGACTTTATTTGAAGGAACTACAGCTCAAAAACTTGCTGATAAAGGATTTTACGTAATTGTCTACGACAGACGCGGTGAAGGCCGTTCAAAAGATGAAAATGCCACCATGACTTTTAAAGAAAGTTTTGAAGATTTAAAAGGAATTTACACCACTTATCATATCAAAAAAGCAAATATTCTTGCTCACAGTTTCGGTGGAATTATCGGGACGCTCTTCACTTCACAGTTTCCTGAAAAAGTAAATTCGCTGACTCTTGTCGGAGCTTTATTTACGCAGCAGGAAACCTATGATCATATTTTAAAACAGGCAAAAGAACATTTTAAAACTGATCCTGCCCAGCTCAAAGAGATTTCAGAAATAGAAAATCTGGATAAAAATTCTGCAGCCTATAGAAAAAGATGTTATGAAATGGCCGGTAAGCTCAACTTCTTCGATATGCCCAATCCTACTCCCGAAAGTGAAATGCTGAGAAACGAATACAAAGCAGGTGAATTTTATAAAAACAACATCAGAAATTCTGATTCACCTCTTAAATTCTATAAAAATGAACCTCTTAACAATCTTGATAACACACCTGTTTTAAAAGATATCCGAAAAAAAGGAATTCCCATTTTTGCTGTGTATGGTAAAAATGATGGAATATTTTCGGAAAAACAGCTGAATGATCTTAAAAATATTGTCGGGAAGAAAAATTTTAAGCTTATTGACAACTGTTCTCATTACTTATTTGTAGACCAGCAGGACGATTTTTTACAATTTATTAAGCTTACATTGAAATAAAGTGTAGTTTTGTAATTATGCCCCATTCAGGACTCCATATGAAAACCTATAAAGCTGTCATTATGATGCTTGTACTGGTGTTTTCATTATCACCGTGTTCTGTAAAAAGAAATGTTCTTGATATTTTTGACATTCAGTACATCAGCGGGCTGAATAAGGTAAAGATAACCTCGTCACTTTCTTCCAGCTGTGATACGGTATCTGTCTCCACAGAAGTTTCAGTATCAAAAGCTAAAATTCAGGAGCAATACAAAGATTCTTTTTCCAATTTTTATTCCATTGCAAAAAATTCTGCTGAAAAGAAGATTTTCTTTAATGAATACTCGGGGCATTCTACAGGAAACAGCCCTCCGAGATATATTTTATTTAAAAGGCTGAAGCTTAATCTGGTTTAATCTTTTTAACCCAATTAAAAAATCAGTTTTTTATAATACAATATCAATTTTCAATGAAACATACCCTAAACAGCCAGTCTTCGGATCTGGCCGGATTATATACTTTATCTCTCCGAATGGTAATCGGATGGACGTACTTTTCAGCCTTCTGGCGCAGACTTATCCTCGAAAATAAACTTATTCCTGATGAACAGGGATATATCGGGGAAAAATTCAATCATTTTTTACCAAATGCACTTGGCATAAAACCTATTATTGAGTATCTCGTTACCCATCCTGATGCTTTACAGCGATCCATGATGATTTTCACAATTATTGAAGCTATTGTGGGATTATTCATTATTCTCGGGTTATTTACGCGGCTTATGAGTATCGGTATCTTCAGTCTTGCCCTCGGGATTCTTTTGGGTTCCGGCTGGCTGGGAACAACTTGTCTTGATGAATGGCAGATAGGAGTTTTAGGAATTGCAGGTGGATTTGTACTGTTTCTTACCGGAAGCGGTCCTTATTCAGTGGATTATTATTTCATGAAGAGTAACAAAAGTTTTTCTCAAAAAAGATGGTTCCAGTGGCTTGGTTCGGGAAGTTTTCCTGTCTCACAATCAAAAGTTCTTGTATTGGCAGGCTCACTCATCATATTAAGTTTGACTCTTTTTACCAATCAGTATTTTCATGGAGGTGTATGGGGAACCCTACATAATAAATCGGTAAAACCGAAACTTGAAATCTCTAATATTTCCCATAATAATTCGGATTTAAAATTTGAAGTGTACAGAACGGAAGGAGCCGATGTTTATGGCTCTTTCCTGATAGGTATCCATATTCTGGACAAAAACGGAAATATTTTAAAAGCACTGGATCATAAAGAACTTTCCGAATTGTCTAAAGAAAATATACAGAATCATTATGTTACCAAAGTAAAACCCGGAAAGCACAGCTTGGTCATTCCTCTGGGAGCAAAGGCTGATGTTACTTTGAATATTAATGATATTCTTCAGAAAAGTGAAATTCATGCACTGAAACTGATTGATGTAAGTGGGATTGAGTGGATTGAGAGTATTAAATAGATTAAAATTCAAGGTCCGGAATTCGGGGTGCGGGTTTTATGTTTTGGCTAAAGCCAATTCTTAATTTATAATGATAAAAGCGGACTTTAGTCCGCTTTTATCAATATTTTGAGATAAAAATTCATTACAATAAGATCTGTAGAATCTGTGAAATCAGCAAGACAACTTATAAGAATCCTATTTTTCTGAGACAACGATATGATAGCTGCATGAACTGTCCGGATCAAGTTTCAGCACTTTTATTTCAAGTAAAACATCCAGCCCCATGGTATCGCAAACTCCCTGTAAAAAAGGTTTTATGACAGGCCATTTCAACAGGCCAGCGATTTGCAGGCTCTGTGTGATTTTATGGTAGCGGTCTACTCCTTTGATCAGCAGTTCACATTTGTGTTCATTTAATTCTTTAAATTCAAAATTATATTCGGGACTGGATGTAAAAATTGCTCCTATCAATATTTTGGCTACAGCCGGAATACCGGGCTGCAGATTAGGTTTGGTTTCAAGATTTCGCAGTGTCATTCTGGATCCGAGATCATACATGAAAGTACTGGAAAGCTGCTCGATAGCTTCAGCTCCGTAAAGTCTGCCAATCTGCTTGAGCATTCCTCCGTAAAAAGCTCCTGTAATATCAGACAGGCGCTGGGTAAGTTCTGTAAAGGTTCCGGGAAAAAAATCTGAGATAATCTGAGCCTGATTCATTTCAGGAAGAAAGATATCATGCTTTCTGAAGTCTGATAATGCCAGATAGGTTTCCGGCAGGTTCATTTGATTCATATTTAATATTTTGTAAGTATGTTGAGATCATGGTTTAGTTAAATAATGAAACGAAAGACAGTATTTTATAAAGCTTTCGGAAATAAGAACATTGTCTTTATTGGATATAAAAACAAAGTAAAAGATAGCGCTCGATTAATTGATATTCAGATAAAAATCCGGTACTCTATCAAAAAAATTCCTTTTTGAAAAAGGTTTGGGGGGTGAGGGAATCTATTCATATTTTTTCATTTGTTCATGTAAAGCTAGAAAAAATAATTAAACTCTCCAATAAGTGATATTATTTTTTGTTTAACAAAATTAAAACTGAAAGTTATTGTCTGATATTATTTTACAGTAGAAATGAACAAAAAAAAACCTTCGGAAATATCGAAGGTTTTTAATTAAAATTTAGTGCATGGCTTCACTCAAATCTATTTTTTCTTTGCTCTTTCTTTCTTTTACGAGTAAGATAAACGGAATACATATCAGGAATATGATTCCGAGATAAAGAAATACATCCATATAAGAGAGTACAGTGGCCTGCTTGGTTACTGACAAATCAAGCATTTTATAAGCTGCATTCATTGCTGCATCAGGTGTCATTCCTTTGGCAATAAAATTTGCTTTAAGGGCAGCCAGTCTTTGCTGTACATCAAAACTGTTTTCGTCAAGATGAGAAATCAGATTATTCCTGTATTTCTGACCGGCATTAGCAATAAAAGTTGTAATCGCTGCAATCCCGAAAGATCCCCCAAGCTGTCTCATCATCCCGGTAAAGGCTGCTCCCTGACCAATCTCCTGCCCTTTCAGTGTACTTAAAGACAAAGAGGTGATTGGAATAAACAGTAGCCCTAAACCTGCTCCTCTTACAATCAGCATCCAGAAAAATGCATCTTTACTGGTATCCGGTGTCAGAATTTTATATCCCCAGAAACTATAGACAAAGAAGATGAACAACCCTAAAGAAACCAGGATCTGCTGTTTCGCACCTTTTGCCAGTAATCTACCAATAATAGGCATCATGAAGGCCGTTGTCAATGCAGCAGGAATCATCAATGCTCCTGACTGAAGTGCCGTCCATCCCAAAATACTCTGGGTATACAAAGGAACGATGAACGTAGAGCCATAAAGCCCAAATCCAAGCACAAATGACATCATTGTCCCGATTCTTAAATTACTATTTTTAAGAACCCTAAGCTCAACAATTGGATATTTAAAGGTAAGTTCCCTCCAAAGGAATAGTATAAACCCTAAAACTGCCGCTACTGTGAAGGCTACGATCATTCCGCTTTCAAACCAGTCTTCTTCATGTCCTCTTTCCAGGATGAACTGTAATGATCCCACGGTAACTGCCAGTAAACCAATTCCAATCCAGTCAACATCCGAAACCTTACGTTTCTCAGCATATTTCGGACTTCTTACAAACTGAAGTGTCATCAGCGTTGCAGCAATTCCAATTGGAATATTAATATAGAAAATATACGGCCAGCTGAAGTTATCAACGATATATCCTCCAAGAGGCGGACCTAATGTAGGGCCGATGATTACTCCCAGACCATAAATAGCCTGAGCCATACTTCTTTTTTCAATCGGATAAGATTCCGTAATGATCGTCTGTGAAGTTACCAATAAGGCTCCCCCACCGATTCCCTGCATCAATCTGAAGAACACGAGTTCCCAGATATTGGTCGCATTTCCACATAAAAATGAAAATATGGTAAATATAATGATGGATACCGCAAAGTAATTTCTACGCCCAAACTGCTGGGAAAGCCAGCTCGTCATTGGTACTATAATTACGTTACCAATGGCATAAGCTGTAATTACCCATCCCACTTCGGAAAGTGTAGATCCAAGATTCCCCTTCATTTCATTCAAGGCAACATTGACAATCGTGGAATCTACAATTTCAAGAAGGGCACAAAGGATAGCCGTAATCGTAATGATTACTCTCCGGGCTCCATATTCTACTAATGAATCTTGCATAAGTTTTTTACGATGTAAAAAATCAATTGTGAATTTTGCTTCGCAAGTGAATAGTGAATTTTAAAACATTTTATTTAATTGACAGCAAAGCTGATTCACTATTGACAACGAAGTTAATTGACTTTTAACAATTTTAAATGTTATTTCAAAGCAACTTCTGCCTTCACGTTCATTCCTGTTCTCAATCTTTTGGCAATATTCTTATCAAGATTTACAAAATCGATTTTTACAGGAAGTCTCTGAACTACTTTTACGAAGTTACCACTTGCATTATCCGGAGGAAGAATGGAGAAAGTAGCTCCTGTAGCCGGAGAGAATGAGCTTACCACTCCTTCAAATTCCTGGTCAGGGAAAGCATCAATCTCAATTTTCACTTTCTGTCCTTCTACCATTTTGTCTACCTGTGTTTCCTTATAGTTGGCCACTACCCATTTCTGGTCGTTTTTAACCAAAGCAAACAACTGAGCCCCCGCCTGCAGATACTGGCCTGCCTGTGTAGGTACTTTTCCTACATATCCGTCTTCGGGTGCAAGAATTACAGTATAGGATAAATTCAATTTTGCATTTTCTACATCTACTTCTCTTTGTTTAGCAACAGATCCTGCAACACTGATTTGTTGTGAGCTTGCTGCTGTCTGAGAAGAAGCAATATGAGTCTGCTGAGCAATTTGATTTCTCTGGTCAACTAAAACCTGTAATTGTCTGTCTGCAGATTGTTTTGCAGCTAAAGCCTGCTCATACTGTTGTTCTGTAATAGAATGATCTTTTACAAGATTAGCATATCTCTTCAAATCCTGAGAAGTTTTCCAAACGTTTACTTTTGCCGCTTCTATCTGAGCATTGGCAGTTACTACTGCCGCTTCTGAAGAACCGATGTTTTTAGAAGTCGCTGTAGTAGTAGCTTCAGCGTTTGAAATATTACTTTTAGCGGTAGATAATGCTGCCTGAGCTTGATCAAGGGCCATTTTCTGATCTCTGTTATCCAAAATCACCAAAGTATCTCCTTTCTTTACAAACTGGTTGTCTTTTACTTTTACCTGAGCTACATATCCTGAGATTTTAGAAATTACTGGTGCCATATTGGAAGCGATCTGAGCATCGTCAGTCTCTTCATGATACTGTCCGTAAGTAAAGGCTCTGTAACCATAGATTCCTCCTCCGATTACGACTGCCGCTAAAATGATAGGAAAAACTAAGCTTTTTTTCTTTTTAGGTTCAGCTGCCTGTGTATTATTATTTTCCATTTTGGTTTCGATCTGATTATTTAATTGTTAAAGTTCCTGTTGTCTGTAATAGTTTTCTGTATGCCAGTGCTGCATCTGCCTTAGCATTGATCACACCTACGTTTGCTGCGATCTGAGCTGCGTCTGCATCCAGTAATTCTGTCATGGTTGCAAGACCGTTATCGTATTTATTTTTTGTAATTCTGTAATTTTCATTAGCCTGCTCAGCAGATTTTTCGAAAACAGCAATTCTCTTTTTTGAATAGTCTGTGTTTTGATATTCTCTGTTCACATCAAGCTTAATATTGTCATTCAGTAATTCATCTGTAGCTGCAAGCTGTTTTTCTCTCGCTTTTGACTGTCTTAATGAAGAATTTTCTTTCCATAAGTTGGATAAATTATAAGAAATCCCAATTCCTACATTGACTGCATTATATATAGTAAGAAACTTAGGAATATCTGCCGCTACATAACCTCCGGTAAATGCAATAGAAGGAAGATTTTCCGCTTTTGCAGCTTTTGATCCCAACTCTGCCGCTTTTCTCTGTTGTGCTAAAGCCTGTAAATCTTTACGGTTTTCTCTGGCTTCAGTGACATAAAAATCAACCGGTTTCACATCTGAACCTTCTTCAATATAATTCTCATCCACTTCTAACTCTGTAGTCTCAGGAATGCCTAATAACAAATCCATATTGATGTTGGCAATATTGTAGTTGTTCTTAGCTTCCAATAACTGAAGTTCGATATTCGAAGTCTGAAGGTTTGCTTTTAATCTGTCATTTCTCGCGATCAGACCATTGTTCTCCATTTTAAGGAAAGTCTCATCTCTTTTTTGAGAAGCAGCAAGGTTTTCTTCAAAAACTTTGATTGACTGGTTAGCTTTAAACAAATTATTATAAGCCTGAGCCACGTTATAAGCAATGGCAATTTTATCATTCTCAGTACTTAATTTAGAAGCTTCTACCAAATATTTAGCCGACTGAATACCATATTTAATTCGGCCGCCGCTGTAGATCGGAACACTAAGATTAGCTGAACCGTAAAGCACCTGATGTACTTCGGGACCTCCTGCTCCTGAAACACCTGGAAGTTTGATATCTACATTGGGCTTTATCGGAAGGTACATATAGCTTCCTGATACTTTCAATTCTGGTAGCTGTCTGTTTTTAGCTTCCAAAAGATCAGCTGTAGCCTCTTCGATCTTGGCTGCATCGATCTTGAGATTCTTGCTGTTCTGGATTCCCAACTGTACAGCTTCGTCAAGAGAAAGTGTTTTTTTCTCCTGAGCATTTGCATTTGCTATTCCTACGAATAGTGATAATGCAATCACTGAGTTATTTATTCTCTTCATAACCTAAAAGGTCTTTTAGTAAGTATTTAATATGTTTATTAAGTTCTGTATAGTATCTTTCATCAAAAGCTTCCTCATCTTCTGTTTCATTCAGGAATTCTTTATACATTTCTTTCGCGTTGAATGCATAAAATAAAGTTCCGCTTACTGTGGAATGAAGCAGATAAATAGGTGGTTTTTTTGTGAAAATTCCATTTTTAAGACCGCTGTCCAATATTTGTGAATACATAGAAAGAAATCCCATTTTGATTTGCTTCAAAAATTCTACAATCTGAGGATTCTGAGTGTGCAGCTGCTCTCTCTGCATAATCCTGTAAAAGCATTTTTGAGTACGGATCTTGTTAGAAAACTGATCAATTACTTTTTCTATTTTCTGCCATTCGTTGATATCGGTTCGTCCCAAAAGATCTTTTGAAAAAAACTGACCTTCATTCATTCTGTATTCCACTAATTTCTCATAAAGTTTTTCCTTAGAGCCAAAATAATATGAGATCATAGAGATATTTACATTAGCCTCCTTTGCAATTTCCCGGGTGGAAGTTCCTTCAAACCCCTTTTCTGCAAAGAGCTTCTCGGCCGCGAATAATATATTTTCTTCTTTTGAAATCATGCTAGTGTTCATTTTTCAGGGCGCAAATTTACACAAGTTTTATATAAAATCAAACGATTGATTGATTTTTAATATAGATTTAATTTATTGTAAACAAAAGACGATCTCTATAATCCAGTGCGAGACTAATAAAAAAGCCACTATTTCCAGCAAGAACCCTCAGTAATGACAAGATTTATTTAAAGTTCTGATAATGCTCTGTAATAAATCCTTTTATTGCTTAAAAAATTTTGAACTTTGAAAAAAATGAAAAATAAAAACTCCGGTACTGCTACCGGAGTTTTCTTTATGTGCTTTTGTGAATATATCTTGATAGTTTTATACCCAGATCTGTCCATACAATTTTAGGATTACCGTTTCGGGTCAGATGCAGATCGGCTGCATTGATTTCTTCTAAGATACTCTCAATATTGGCTCCGCTGATGAATTTTGAAAATCCTGTCCAGTTGAATCCGTTTGCATCTATCTTTTTATATACCAGATTCTCGGACTGATAATTCTGAAGTAATGCAAGCCTAAAGATTTCCGAACAGTAGTTCAGGAAGTTTTTCTGCTTTTCTCTATTCCATCCTGCAATTTCTCTGGCCCAAAGAATGATACTTCTTAGATACTCGGGTTTCTTTTTTACCATAAAGGCATCTCTCACCCACTGCACGAAGAGCTTTTCAAATTCATTGGTTTTATCTCCGGAATTCAGCAGCTTTACAGCATCATTAAGATCTCCCTGCGCTTCATGAACAATTTCTTTCACTTTTTCCTCTGAAACAGAAAAGTTTTTTTTGAGATAGTTTTCAATATCTTCATCATGTATTCTAGGGATTTCTACAATCTGTGTTCTGGAAAGAATGGTAGGAAGAATATCATTAGTGCTTTCTGCAGTAAGAAGGATAATTGTTTTTGCGGGTGGTTCTTCTAAAAATTTCAAAAATTTGTTTGAAGCCGCAATATTCATTTTATCAGCCCTCCAGACAATAAGGATTTTGGTTCCCCCTTCAAAGCTTTTTAAAGAAAACTTCTGGTTCTGGTCATCAATTTCATCTGCTGAAATAAACAGCTGTTTGTTTTCAGACTCTAAAAAAGCGGTCCAGTCATCATAACTTGCATAAGGAGAAGCCATGATCATTTCTCTGAATTCATCAAATTTATTCTTGCTTAAAGAGTTTCTATTGTCTGTAAAAACAGGAAAGCTGAAATGCAGATCCAGGTGATTGAGATGTTCTACTTTCGCCGCAGCATGTTCATTTTCACGATTTAGAATCTCTTTTGCATAGGCCAAAACCATGGGTAATGTTCCGTATCCCTCTTTTCCTACAAAAAGTTGGGCATGGCTCACTCTGTTTTCGGCAATGCTTTCTCTAAGAAGTTTTTTCAGATTCGTCTGTCCGGCGATGTTCTCCCAATTCATGTTTCAAAGATAAAAAATCTTATTTCAATTTATAAAATTAAGTCTGCTTAAAATGTATAAAACTATAGATTCCAAATTTCAAAAGAGTAACATTCCTATTCTATTATAGGAAATATCAATAGAACAATTAGAATAAAACTTAAAATTTAATTTTACACAATTTAATTTTAAGCAATAAATTTACGGAGTGAAATTTTTCGTAAATTCATTACTATTTCACACCAATTTCAAATATTAAATCTTAAACCAATGGATACAAACCTGGAGCAAAAAATCAAAGGAATATTTCAACAGCAGAAAGCCTTTTTCAAAACCAATCAAACAAAAGATATTGAATTCAGAAAAGCACAATTAAGAAAATTCCGTGAAGTTTTTTTACATCATACGGATGATCTTTGTGAAGCTTTATCTATTGACCTGGGGAAAAGCAGAAAGGAAGCAGAGTATGTGGAAATTCAAATTGTCATCAGTGAGCTGGATTACTTACTGGAAAATATTGATGAATGGGCAAAACCTACATCTGTACCTTCAAAACCACATCCATCGGGAGCTGAAGTTCAAAGTAAAATAACCTATCAGCCATATGGAGTTACTTATATTATCGGACCTTTCAACTACCCTGTTCAATTAACATTCAGTCCTCTTATCGGCGCTTTAATCTCAGGAAACACTGCCATCATAAAACCATCTGAAAATACACCGCATGTTGCCCAGGTTCTTGAAGATATTGTAAAAGAATCTTTTGATGAATCTTATGTATCAGTTGTTCAGGGAGCTATTGAGGAAAATACCTTACTATTAAGCCTGTCTTTTGATTATATTTTCTTTACAGGAAGTCCAAACGTTGGCAAAATTGCCATGAAAGCCGCTGCAGAACAATTAATTCCGGTGACTCTGGAGCTTGGAGGAAAATCACCAACGATTATTCATAAAGATGCAGATCTGGATAAAGCAGTAGCAAGAATATCTTACGGAAAATGGATTAATTGCGGGCAAACATGTGTTGCTCCGGACTATATTTATATTCATGAATCTATAAAAGATGAATTTATTGAAAAGTTTAAAGCTCATTTAAACACCACTTATGACGGTCAGTCATTAGGAAAAATCGGGAAAATTGTGAGCCAAAATCAAATTAAACATCTTGCAGGTTATTTGGAAGCATCTCCGGAAAAAGTGATCTACGGAGGAAATTATGATCTTGAAACGCGTCATTTTGAAGCTACTTTAATGGATAATATCACCTGGAATGATCAGGTAATGCAACAGGAGATCTTCGGCCCTATCCTTCCTATTATGACGTATAATGATATTGAAGAAGCTTTGGAGGAAATCAATAACCGTCCAAAACCTTTAGCACTATACGTTTTCACAGAAGATCAGAACTTGGCTGATTATGTTTTGAACCATACCACAAGCGGAGATGCTGAAATCAACAGTGCCATTATCCACGTGGGTTCACATTATTTACCCTTTGGAGGAGTAGGAACTTCAGGAATGGGTAAATATCATGGGAAATTCAGCTTTGAATGTTTTAGCCACAGCCGTTCTGTTCTTCAGGTAAAATAATAACAAGATATACTTCATATAAAACCAAGACTGTTCATCATAGGACAGTCTTTTTTGTAAAACAGAATTGATATTTTTATTACAGAAAAAATGCATTTTTCTTTTAAAGAAAAGCCCTTAACAAACTTTAACCACATATAATTTTTACAATTCATTAATATTTAAGATATTTGCGCATTATTTTAAAAATAAAGAATGAAAAAAATCTTTGTAGTATCATTCATATCAGTTGGATATTTTCTTAATGCACAGAGTTTAAGTAACTCTCCTTATGCAACTTATGGAATTGGGGATGTGAAATATGATAATACGATCGAGACTACTTCTATGGGAGGTATATCAACTGCTTTTATAAGTGATTTTACCAGTAGTTTCAATTTTGCCAACCCAGCAAATAACGCCAATTTTGAACTTACGAGTATCAGGCTGGAAGCTACCAATGAAAACAATTATTTCAAATCGAACTATAACGATATGAAATCTACAAAGCATTCTACGTATCTTTCCAATATTTCGCTTGCATTTCCGTTATCTCCAAAAGTAAAAATGGGGATCTCTTATCAGCCATACAGTTCTAAAAGTTACGATATCGTAAATGAACAATTCGCTGCAGATGGAACTCCAATGTATAAAAATAACTTTAAAGGAAGCGGAACGCTGAATGCGGCACAGGTTGCAGTTTCTTATAAAATTAATCAGGAACTTTCTGTGGGAGCAAGAGCTAATCTTTATTTTGGTGACCTTAATGACCTGAATGAATTCCGTGCATACAACCCTGCTACAGGCAGTTATGCTGGTGAATATGTTAATGGTTATCAAACTAAAAACAGAGTCAGAAACTTTAATTTTACACTTGGTACAAGCTATCAGACTTTAAATACCCGTACTGATAAGAAGTTCACAGTGGGAGCTACTGCTACTTTTGGCAACACCAGTAATATGACTACTGAGTATATCAACAGTACCTACAGATATGCTGATGCTCAGGAAACCACTAAGGTATATGAAACAATCATAGAGCAGCAGGAAACAAAATCTAAAAACCTTCTTCCATTACAGGCATCCGTAGGGGTTGGATATGGAAGTGAAAACCATTGGTTCCTATCAGGACAGGTGGATTATAAAAAAGGAGAAGATATCTCTTATTTTGGTAAAACTTTCGACTTTCAGGATACTTACAGAGTTTCTGCCGGTGGATGGTACCTTCCTAACTATAATAACTTCAGAAACTATTTTTCAAGGGTAATCTACAGATATGGAGCTTTCTATGAAAGAGGAAACCTTAAACTGGAAGGGACAAGCATCAACAAATTCGGTATTTCTGCCGGCGTAATGCTTCCATTCAAAACAAGTAGTATCACAAGAATGAGTGGTCTTGAAATAGGTCTGGAAGTAGGTAAAAGAGGAACTCTTAAAAACAATCTGATCAACCAGAATTTCATTAACCTGAAAATCGGCTTTAATTTTGCTGATAAATGGTTCAGAAAGACTCTTTATAACTAGAATGAATTTTTCAAAAAAAATATCATATAAAAATATAGCATGCCTTTTTAGTTGTGCTATATTTTTTATATTGACATCCTGTGAAGAAGATCTTACCAAAAGAAATGGCAGCCAAAGCAAAAATTTCCCTTCACAGATTATCAACAACGCCAATATTATACAGCGTGATTCCGGCTTTGTCACTTTAAAAGCCAAAGCACCCATCATTGAAAAGTATGAGCTGATTGACAGCCCTTATGTAGTAGCCAGAAAAGGAATTGACATTGAGTTTTTTGATAAAAAGAAACCTAAAGTTCCGGGAAGGATTACAGCTAAATACGCCCGTATTTTTGAATATAAAAAATTCTACGAAGCCAAAGGTGACGTAAGAATAAAAACCAATGAAGGGCAGAGATTTGCAATGCAGAGTATTTATTGGGATCAAAGAAAGAACAGAATCTATACTAAAGATACAGTATATGTGACCATGGAAGACGGCTCTACACTGGTAGGGGCCAATGGGATGACTGCAAAAGATGATTTTTCAGAATATACTTTCTATAACAACTCAGGAGATTTCAGTTCAAAGAGAATTTCTGAGAATAAAAAATAATCCAAAAAATAATGAAAGCTCTGGCTATTGGACTTATGTCCGGGACAAGTCTGGACGGTTTGGATATCTGTCTTGCAGAATTTGAAAAACAAGACAAATGGTCTTTTCAAATCCTGAAAGCCGAAACAATCCCCTATGCTGAGGATTGGGAAAATAAACTTAGACGCTCCATTCATCTTTCTGCTGAAGATTTACTGGAACTGAATTCAGAATATGGTTTTTACCTTGGTCGGCAGGTTAAAGAATTCATTCATAAGCATCAGCTCGAAAATATCAGTCTGATTGCATCTCATGGTCATACAATTTTCCATCAGCCTAAGCGAAAATTTACACTTCAGATAGGTGATGGCAGAGCAATAAAACTGGAAACCGGATTACCCGTTATCTATGATTTCAGAAGTCAGGATGTCCTGATGAAAGGAAATGGAGCCCCATTGGTTCCTATAGGTGATGAATTACTTTTTTCAGAATACAACGCCTGCTTAAACCTTGGCGGATTTTCCAATATTTCTTTACAGTCAGACGGAAAAAGAATTGCGTTTGATATAGCCCCGGTTAATATTGTATTGAATCATCTGGCCCAACACATCAACAAAAGTTTTGATGAAAACGGAGAGCTTGCTCAAAAAGGAAAAATCAATGAAGCTTTACTGAACGATCTTAATGCTTTAGATTTCTACCAGAATTCACATCCAAAATCTTTGGGAATTGAATGGTGCCATGAACATATATTTCCAGCTCTTAAAAATATTGAAATCTTAGATGCCCTGGCAACTTTTACAGAGCATACCGCCCAGCAGATCGCCAATGTTATCAATAAAAATAATATAAAAGACATTCTTATCACCGGAGGAGGTGCTTACAATTTATTCTTAATTGAAAAAATAAGATCAAAAACACAAGCTGAAGTGATTATCCCTAAAAAAGAGATTATCGATTATAAGGAAGCTCTTATCTTCGCTTTTATGGGAGTTTTAAAGATAAATAATGAAGTGAACGTGCTTTCTTCTGCTACAGGAAGTTCTTCTGACCACTGTTCAGGAGTCATAGTATAAAATAAGTACCACATCAAAATAAAAAAACCTTCAAATGAAGGTTTTTTTATTATTTATAGGCTTCGATTTTATCGGTAAGCGTATTGATAAAGTTCTGTAATGGTTTTTCTACCATCATTTTGATGAATGGGTTAAATTTCCCCTCAAATAACATCTGAACTTCAGTCTGGTTGTCATTAATCGGGTTTAAGGTTGCCGTTAAGGTGAAGTCCAAACTTGAACTTGCGGATCTTAAAACAGCCTTTTGGTCATCCACTTCATCTATTTTTAACGCAATTTCCGGCATTCCCTGTAATCCGAATTTAAATCCGTTATCTCTTGTTTCAAATTTTTGAAGACCATCCGGCATAAAATCTTTGTAATTTTCAGGTGATTTCAGCAACTCGGTAAGTTCTTTAGATGATTTATTGACAATAATCTTTCGTCCTTCTAAATTCATTTTTTATTTTTGTATTTAAATTCTTAACTATTACAAATGTATAAAGTTTTTGTCAACGAAAAAAAATTATTGATATCTAAGCATCCGGAAGAGCTGGAAAAAAAGCTTGGATATGAAAATCATACAACTTTAGAGATCGCTTTGGATCTTCTGGAGAATACTTCTGTGCAGGAACTTAACGTATATGGAGAGAATTTGGATGAAATATGGCAGGAATTTCAAAAGCTTTTCAGGATCATAGAAGCAGCGGGAGGCCTTGTTAGTAACCCTGAAGGGAAAGTTCTTTTTATTAAAAGACTCGGCAAATGGGATCTTCCGAAGGGTAAAATGGAAAAAGGAGAATCCAGAGAGGAGTCTGCGGTACGGGAAATAGAAGAAGAAACCGGCCTGAGTGATGTTGAACTCGTAAAATTCATCAATACCACCTACCATATCTATATAGAAAGAAATGGAGAGAAAATCCTAAAATGTACCCATTGGTTTGAAATGAACTTTGACGGAGAAGATAGTTCCAAGCCGCAAATAGAAGAAGGCATTACTGAAGTTGCCTGGAAAACGATATCAGAAATTGAGCATGAAGTTTTCCCAAGTACCTTCAAAAATATTATATTGATCGTACAGGAATTCTGGGATTCGAAGAAATAATTGGCTAAGGCTGGAAGTTGGAAGAAGAGTGAAGCTGGAAGTTACTATCCGGCCAATCAGCTTCTTTCGGTGATCATTTAACAATGAAAATTTGTAAAGTTGAATAAAAAAGAGAATGATTCTTTGTCTGCCATCAGGAACTTCCCTCTCCTAGCCTCCAGCTTTCTTCCTATATTACACAAAATCGATCAGCTTCTCAAGAGCAATTCCCCTGGAACCTTTCAATAATATATTTTCAGATTGAATTTTGTTCTGTTTTAAATATTCTATTAGTGCTGCTGTATTTTCAAAAGCAAGATCTGAAGAATTAACCTCTTTAAAATGTTTTCCTACAGTGATAATTTCATTGAAATTAAGATCCTGAGCCAGTTTTAAGATGTTCTGATGTTCTTTCTCACTTTCATCACCCAATTCCAGCATATCTCCGATAATAATGGTTTTACTGCCTTCAAAACTGATAAAGTTATTCAACGAAGCCGTCATAGAGCTTGGGTTTGCATTATAAGTATCCAGAACCAGAGTCCTCTCCTCTTTTTTTACAACCTGTGATCTCATATTGGTAGGTGTATACAATTCCAGAGCATGTTTTATTTTTTCAAAACTGATTCCGAAATGAAGCCCCAGGCTTGCCGCTGCACAAAGATTAGTAAAATTATATTCCCCAGTCAGTTTTGAAACTGCTTTTACTCCCTGATATGTCAATCCTACAAAATGTTCTGCGGAAAAAGATTCAAAATTGTAATCTGATGTCACTTTTCCAAAAGTAATCTTAGGTGAATAGTTTTCAGTTTTCTCAGTCTGGATAGGATCATTTTCATTAACAAGAATAGTTCTGTTATTGTTTTTAAGATAGTCATAAAGCTCAGACTTTCCTTTAATCACACCTTCAAAACCTCCGAATCCTTCTAAATGGGCTTTCCCAAAATTGGTTATATATCCAAAATCAGGTTGAGCAATGGTACACAGGAATTCAATTTCTTTCTGATGATTAGCTCCCATTTCAATCACGGCCATTTCATGTTCCGGTTTAATGGAAAGGATTGTTAAAGGAACTCCGATGTGGTTATTCAGATTTCCAAATGTATACTGCACATGGTATTTTTCTGAAAGAACAGCATGAATCAATTCTTTGGTAGTCGTCTTCCCATTACTTCCTGTAAGCCCGATAAAAGGAATGGTAAGTTTACTTCTGTGATAGATAGACAGCTGCTGTAAAAACTCAAGGGTAGACGGAACATAGAAAATATTTTTATCTCTGTTTTCGAATTCCGGAAGTTCAACAATTACGGCCAAAGCTCCATCATCTATGGCTTTTTCCGCCAATGTAGCTGCATTGAAATTCTCACCGGAAAAGGCAAAGAAAATATCATTCTCTGCTATTTTTCTGCTATCAATAGTCACTTTTGCAGCCTGCAGAAATAAAGGATAAAACTGTTCTATATTCATGTGGAAATATATATTTTTTTTTAAAAGAGGTCACACGCAATCGCCAAATCTATATGAGTATTTTAGACTTTTTAACCGGTGCGATTTCATGATCCAAAAATAAAAAAACCTTCCGAAAGTTCGGAAGGTTTTTTATAAGTATTTTTTGATAAATATTATCTTCTAGTTCTACCCTTATCGTTAGTTCTTGAATCCTGTGCAACACGGAATCCTACCCAACCATAAGCTCTGTTTTGATTTTTATATCTTCTTTGTCCCGGATCCAGCCAATATGCTGTATCCTGCCAAGAACCTCCTTTTACAACTCTAACCTCGTTAGAAATTCCTGAAGTTCTGTCTTTAGTATCTTTTTGTAACTTCACTCTACCAGCTCCATCTACAACAAAGCTTTGCTTAGGAGCATTGTACATATCGAATCCTGCAGCAGAATCAGAAGCTCTGTAATATTCTAAAGAAGACTGTCTGTCACCATCTCTGTAGTTTCTGTAATCAGCGATAGTTTGTCTTTCAAATTGTCCAGGAAGTCCTTTATAAACTAATCTTCCGTCAGCTAAAGTATCATATTTGATAGTACCTTCGTCGATCATTTTATAAGTTCCGTCACCGTTTCTTACGATAGCCTGAGGCATGTTTCCTCTATAGTAGTTGAAATCGCTGTAATCTTCATCAATGATTGGTCTGTAAACATCCGCAGTCCATTCTGAAACGTTCCCGAACATACCATATACACCAAGATCGTTAGAAGGATACTTTCTTACATCAGAAGTCTGTGCAGAACCATCATTCTTCCATCCTGAGATCCCAGAATAGTCACCTTTACCCATTTTGAAGTTTTCAAGGAACATTCCTCTGTCTCTTCCTTTGGTACCTCTTAATCTTTCGATTTCAGGTTTTTTACCTAGGTATTGGTTATATTCTCTGGTTTTTGCCATCCCAAGAGCTGCGTATTCCCATTCAACTTCGGTAGGAAGTCTGAACTTCTGTACCATTGCAGAATTTGGAGCTCTGTTAGCCGCAAGCAATCTCTGGTTTGTGGTTTTCATACCAGTTTTTTGCTGCATTCTTTTTTCATTGATATATCCTTGCATTTCAGGATCATTCGATTTGAATTTATCCATGTTGAATGCAGTTCCTCCCTGGTTGTTAGATTCGTTGATATACAAATCTTTGGCAATAATACCAGACTGCATCAAAGCTTTTTCATTCGCTCTGTCTGTCAGCCACTCACAGTATCTGTTTGCCTGAGTCCAGGAAACTCCTACCACCGGATAGTAATCAAATTCCGGAGAACGCAGATACGTTTCATTATAATCGTTTCTTGCTAATTTGTTGTCCCATAATAAGGTATCCGGTAAAGCACCGTTATAGATTTCCTTAAAACTAGGATCACTTGGTGGGAATACATACTTCAACCATGTAAGGTATTCGCGGTATTCGTAGTTAGTAATTTCTGTTTCTCCGATAAAGAATGAACTTACCTGCATTCTGCGAGGTGTGTTATTCCAATCGTGCATAACATCATCTTTCACTAATCCCATTGTAAAAGTTCCACCTTCTACATATACCATTCCAGGCCACCCCTTCTGCTTTTGTTGCTTTCCTGCAAAAAACCAACCTTGTTTTTCGTTTGGTTTCCAACCTGTTTTACTGACAAATTTTTTGGTACCGCCACCTTTGCTGGTTCCCGATCCGCCACAGCTGGTTAATGCAAGTGTAGAACTTAATGCTATTAATGAAAACAACTTTAGTTTTTTCATAGTCGATATAAATATTTTCAAAGTACAAAGAAAAAATAAATTATTCAATAAATCAAGTAAACATTTGATTTTTTTGAAAAACGTTAACAATTTAATTTTATTGTATCGCAATTTAATTCTAAAATTTTCATTTATTTTGTAATTTAGCAATTTCAATAGTAAACATGAAACGAAAAATTACGCTTTTATCTTTAATCGCTTTTGCATCAACACTTTACGCCCAAAGAAACACCATAGAATGGAATGGTTCAAAAATTCAGGATTTTGGCGATACAAAATTAAATCTTCCTAATTTTAAAAATGAGGGTTTTTCTTTCAGCCAAAATAATGTTTTTATAGTAACCAAGCAAAAAATCGGAGAAAAGCAGCTGAAAATTTCAGACCTTGTCTGGGAAAGCGTTCCTGCTCAGGATTTATTTGAGTTGGATAAAGGAAGACTTCCTGATTATGATGTAGCAGATGTTTCCTATTATAATTTAGATGGAGACAGCTATGCCAGCATCAGTGTTGCTTTGTTTAAAAATGTAAAAGGCCGTGTTCAGAGATTATCTTCGTTTAATGTTTCAGAAGCCTCCTCATTTGTAAATACAACAGGGACTGTTAATAAAATAGGAACAACTTCCAACCCATTATCCAGTGGCAACTTTTACAAAATAAAAGTAGACAAGTCCGGCGTATTCAAAATTACATCACAGTTTTTAAAAGATAACGGAATCAATCCAGCCTCTGTAAATCCTAAAAATTTCAGAATTTATGGAAACGGAGGAGTATTGCTTCCTGAATATAACCAGGATGCACGATATGGAGCTTTACAGGAGAATGCCATTCAGGTAGTAGGTGAAGATGACGGGGTATGGAACGATAATGATTATGCTCTTTTCTACGCTCAGGGTCCTGATGGCTATAACCTTTATGATACAGCCAATGGAAATGGTTTTAAAAGAAAAGATACCCGATTCAGCGAAAGAAGTAATAATGTAAAAAATATATATGAAGATTTTTCTTATTACTATATCAACTTTGACAAAGGTTCCGGGAAAAGAGTTCCAACTGTTGACGGGAACCTTCCTGCCCAGCTGATTACAAGATATGACAATTACCAGGTGATCAACAAGGATCAGAAAAACTTGTTGAAAGTAGGCAGAACATGGGTGGAGGACACTCCTTTCAGCAATGAAAAAACATTGACATTTTCTACCAACTCGCCAATACAGGCTGGTGATGTTATACGATACAGAACTCAGGTGGTAGCGTATAATTCACAACAGAATACAATTGATTTTAAGATCAATAATTTAAATCCGCATCCACTTCAAACGATCCCTACAGATACTTCATCTTACCAGTATACCTTCTACCCTGTAACCTATTCCGGAACGCTTACCAATCTTACCGGAAATCAGATTACAATGGTTTTGAATCCTGATATTTCTAAAAACCCTAACGGAACTTTCTATTTTGATTATGTGGAAGTTCAGTACAAAGAAAATCTTGCTTTCAATGGCTCACAGATGAACTTCAGGGATTATTCAATTGTAAGTGGAAGCAATACAGATTACGGATTCAGCATCACCAATGCTGCTAATATAGAACAGGTATGGGATGTAACGGATATTACCAATGCCAACCGAAGAGTGAATAAAGCCGGAGCCGGTTCTTTCAACTTTGCTTATACAGCTGCTGATCAGAATTTCAATAATGAGTTTGTAGCTTTCCGTGCTGATGCTGCTTTCAGTCCGCAGTTTGTAGGAAGAATTTCCAATCAGAATCTTTCTGCTTTACAAAATATAGATTATTTGATTCTGACTGTTCCTGAAATGATGGGCCAAGCTCAGAGACTTGCCAACTATCATCAGACCGCTCATAATTATAAAGTAGAAATTGTAGACGTCAATAAAATCTATGAAGAATTTGGCAGTGGAAGTAAAGATCTTACAGCTGTAAGAGATTTCGTCAGCAAGCTCAATACTCCTCTTGGCAGACTTCAATATGTATTTATTCTGGGGGATGCTTCATTTGATTATAAAAACAGAGTTCCCAATAATACAAACGTTGTTGCCAGCTACCAGAGTGAGCAGTCTTCAGATTACGTATCTTCATTTGTAACGGATGATTATATTGCAATGACCAAGCCGCAGACCACATTATTAATTGAAAACAATTTACCGGATCTGCCTGTGGGTAGAATTCCGGCTGCAAATGTGAGCGAAGCCGGAGATATGATTAATAAAACGCTGGCTTATTACAACTCTCTTCAGGGGCAGTCAACCCCTTTCGGAGACTGGCGTATGCGACTTGATTTTGTTGTGGATGATAATAACGAAGGAGGAAGTCCTTTCCACAATGTAATGGACAACAGTCTTGCTACTATATTTGAACAGCCTAACCAGCTTGAACTGAAAGAATATAATGTTAAAAAATTATACATGGATGCCTTCACCGCTCAGAGTACATCTGGAGGACGAAGATATCCACAGGTAAATCAGGCTATCTCCAATGCTATCGGAAACAGTTTATATCTGTTTTATTTCGGACACGGAGGAATTAACGGCTGGGCACAGGAAAGAGTATTAACAACTACTGAGGTTCAGAATGCGAATAACTTTTCAAATGTATACAGCAGATTTCCGTTTGTTTCTACCATCACATGTGAATTTACGTTATGGGATGAGCCTGCAACCAATTCTGTAGGAGAACAGTTTATCAAAATGAAACAGGGAGGTGCATCAGCAATGATTACTTCCAGCCGTGCTATTGGTGTAGATTACGGGCGTGATTTCACCAATACATTTACCCAGAATATTTTTAAACTAACCAGTGACGATTTCAATTCGTTAGGAAATGCACATTTACTGGCTAAAAAGCAGAAGGGACCAAACAATAACCATTTAAAGGTAAACTTCCTGGGTGACCCTGCTATGAAATTAAGCAGACCGCAAAGACTTCTTACCATTGATAACATTGAAACTCCGGTTCCTGGACTGATCAGAGGTTTGGATTTTGTAAAAATAAAAGGACACATCAATAATCCGAACGGAACATTGAACAACACCTTCAACGGGAGAGTCAGCATTAATATTTTTGATAAGAGACTAAATAAGAAAACATTAAATAATACGGGTGTTTTATCTCCGGTTTTAGATTATACAGAGGAAGGAAGTGCTATTGTAAAAGCTGCCGGAACCGCTGTAAACGGAGTATTCACTGCAGAATTCTATGTTCCTAAAGACATCAACTATGCGGTGGGCCAGGGAAGAATTCTAGCCTATGCAGACAACAAGGCAACGGATGTTTTCAACAATCAGGCAGTACAGGTAGGTGATATCAACCCTAATGGAATCAATGACAGCCAGCCTCCAAAAGTAAAACTGTATATGAATAACACCAACTTTGCGGATGGTGGAATTACCAACCAGAATCCAATGCTTCTTGCCTGTCTTACAGATGACACAGGAATCAACTCCACAGGTTCAGGGGTAGGTCACGATATTACGACGTATCTGGACGGGCAGATTATCAATACTGTTGTTTTAAATGACTTTTACTCTGCCGGAGAAGGAAATGGATGTTTAAATCCAAGTCTTGCCGACTACCAAAAAGGAAATGTAACCTATCCTTTCAGAAATTTAGCGATTGGACAACACCAATTGACATTTAAAGTTTGGGATATAAACAATAATTCTACATCTGCTACGTTAAATTTTGAAGTTAAAGATGAATCTGACCAACACCTGACGATCAACCGTCCGCTGAACTGGCCAAATCCATTTACGAATAAAACCTATATTCAGTTTGAACACAATTGTGATGATATTCTGGATGTGAACGTACAAATTTATACAATAACCGGAAGATTGGTAAGAACTTTATCACAACCGGTAGTCGCAGAACCGTTCCTACAGGGCTTTAGAACCCCTCGTCAGGCAATAGAATGGGACGGAAGAGATGATTTTGGGTCAACAGTAGCAAAAGGTACGTATATTTTTAAGATATTTGCAAAAAGTCAAAATCAAGAAAAATGCAAAGGAAGTGCTACAGCTGTAGAAAAAATGGTACTTTTGAAATAATTAAATAATACATAGACAATAATATTAATAAAAAACTGATAATATATAAAAGACAACATATGAATTTAACTACTAAACTGCTTTTAGGATTTGGTTTGAGTGCTGGTTTTTTAGGCTATTCGCAAGATTTAGGTAAAGTAAACCCAGTTCTTACCGGAGCTCCTTTCCTAAGAATTGCGCCTGATGCGAGATCAGGAGGTATGGGAGACCAAGGGGTGGTAACCTCTCCGGATGCATTTTCACAATTCTGGAATGCGGCTAAATATCCTTTCAGCAGAACAAGTTCTTCCGTAGGTCTTAACTATACGCCTTATATGGGAAAACTTACCAATGATGTATTCTTATTATATGCTTCGTTCCATAAGTTTCTGGGGCAGGAAGAGAGATCTACTATCTCTGCAAGTATCTATTATTTCAACATGGGACAGGTAGACCTGACTCAGCTGGTAGGTACAGAAATTGCATCAATGGGTACATCAAAACCAAACGAATTCTCTATTGACGTTGCTTATGCTTTGAAACTTTCCGATTCATTCTCTGGTGCTGTTACCGGTAGATTTATCCGTTCAGACTTAGCCGGAGGATTCAATACAGACACTACACTTAAAGCGGCTAACAGTTTTGCAGTAGACGTTTCAGCATACTATACCTCGCCAAGATTCTCCAGTATCGGAGGATATGATGGTAAAGTGAATGCAGGTTTAGCTATTCAGAACGTAGGTCCAAAACTGGATTATACAGGAAATGAAGAGTCAAGATCTTATCTTCCTACAATGGCAAGATTAGGGGTTGGATATGACATGTACCTGGATGATATGAACAGAGTTGGAATCTCTGTGGAAGGTTCAAAACTTTTGGTTCCTGGATCTGAATATGCAGGAATTGATCCCAATACAAGACAGCCTATTTATCAAATCCCGAATGTAGGACCAATGGCTGGTATTGGAAAATCTTTCAAAAACAAAAACAGTATCATGTACAGTGGTGCTTTAGAATATTCTTATGACAATGCATTTTCTGTAAGAGGAGGTTACTTCCATGAAAGTGAAGAGCAGGGAGCAAGACAGTTTGCTACAGCGGGTGTTGGTTTAAGATACCGTTCTTTCGGACTGGATCTTTCTTACCTGATCAACATGTCTAAAATCAACAGTGCATTGGATAATACACTTCGTTTCGGTCTTACCTGGAACATCGGAGAAGAGACATCCAATAACGATCGTTAAAAAAAGCTACAGCTATATAAAAAGCCTCATTTTACATGAGGCTTTTTTTGTGGCAATTGTGAATCTTCAATCCGCTTCACTTGTCAATTTCTTTTACATACTACAACCATGCACTTTGCGAAACAAAAATTCACTATTGACCTTTAAATAATGTAATGGTATAATCAAGAAGTCTCCCGTCTCCATAATCTCCATGCCCCGGAACTACAATTTTCACGTTGGGATATTCTTTTTTAACTTTTTCAACGGTATTTGACCACGCAGAGACATTTGCATCTCCTAAATATCCTTTACCTGCCTCAAGCTCCTTCAACAAACAACCTCCAAACAGAATATTTTCACTTGGGAAATATCCAACAGCATTGTCTCTTGTATGACCTTCTCCAAAATACTTTGCAATAACATCTTTATTTCCTATTTTCAAAACTACAGAATCATTAAAACTGTTTTCAGGAATAACAAAATTATTTTCTTTGGCTAATTCTATTGTTTTAGCATAGGAATAAGAAGGGATATTCTTTTTATGAAATGGGAGCAATCCTCCTAAACTATCATCATGAAAATGAGTCGGAATCACTGCATTGATTTTAGCATGAAGTTTTTCATTAATCCATTGTATCAGTTCTTCTGAGCCTTTGTCATTAGTGGGCGTATCAAAAATAATAGTTTCATTATTATCTCTTACAATGAGTCCATTACACGGTACATTTCCAAAATCATTCGTCTGTTTAAAGGAAGTATGTATAAAAGAGTTTTCAGAAATCTGTGTGATAACCAGATCTTTTGATTCATAAATTTTCTTTGCCTTAAAAATGTTTTTGTTCTGTGAACTACAGCTTAAAATGACAAAAGAAAACAAAATGGCAAATATATTCTTACTGATGATCTTCATAAAACAATTATTTAAACTTGATATAAGCTAAGGTAAGAATTCATGGAACAAGATTTGTTAGGTGTTGTGCTAAAAATGATCAAGTAATGTAGTATGAATTATCAATCTACTTCGCTTCTCAGTTTATTTTAAATAACAAAGCAGCTCACTTAAAATAAATATAATATTTAAGTTTATAAAAGTCTCTTTATTTATGGTAATTTTCTTAAATTCAATAACTATTTTTGTAGTATGAACTATTCGGCAGAATTAAAAAAATTTGTAACCAGTCAGTATGTATATTCTGCTATCAGAATTACATTAGCTACTGTTCTGCCTTGTTTAGTCCTCGCCCACTTCGGAATTCTGAAGGAATATTTTCTTTTTCCTCTCGGAACCAGCTTTGTAGCTCTTACAGATCAGCCAGGCCCTTTCATCAGAAGAAGGAATGCCCTTACTTTTGCGATATTCTGTTTTGTGTTTGTTGCACTCATCGCCAGTCTTGTGATGAATATCAAAGTACTGGTACTTCTGGAAGTCATTGTATTTGGGATGTTTTTCTCCCTGATTGGAGTTTACGGTCAGAGATTAGCGGCAGTAGGTTCGCTATCCCTCGTTGTACTCGCCATCTTTATTGACGGTCATCTTACAGGAAGCAATATTTTTAAAAGCCTGCTTATCTTTGCTTCCGGCTGCATATGGTTTTTGCTCATCTTCCTTATTGTAACAACCATTCGTCCTTATAAACTGGCAAGCCAGATGATTGGGGAAAACTACCTTCAGTTGGCCGAATTTTTAAAGATTAAAGCTAATTATTATCAGAAGAATCCGGATTTTAATAAACTGACCACTCAGGTGATTGCCAAGCAGATTGAAATAAAAAACCTGCAGGAAGATACCAGAGAAACTGTTTTCAAAACAAGAACTATCGTCAATGAATCTACAACAACCAGCCGTTTATTGATGCTAATGTTCCTGAACTCTATGGACCTTCATGAGAAGCTGATGACCTCTGAAAGTGATTATCAGAAGCTTCAACAGAGTTTTGAGGACAGTATGATCCTTGTTAATATCCATGATTATCTCAATCTTTTGGCAGAAGAGATTACCAATATCGGAATCGCGCTGCAAAGTGGTACCAGAGCAAAGCCGATGGTCAATCTGGAACTGGAATTAAAGAATCTTAATTATAATTATTTCGAACTCAGAAACAAGCAGCTTTCTTCTGATAATCTGGAAAATTTCATGATCCTGCGCCAGATCCTGATGCGTATCTATGAAATCACGAAAGAAATCAACGAGATCTATAAAGTATTTTCTCAGAATATAAAACTGGCAAAGAGTTTATCCACAGGATTAGACCTGAAAAAATTTATGCCTAATGAGCCCAAACTCAATGCTAAGGTTTTAAGGAATAATATTTCGTTATCCTCTTCCCATTTCCGCCATGCGATAAGAATTACAACCGCTTTGCTGCTGGGGTATATTTTCTCGATGTTTGATCTTCTGGGATTGGGACATACGTATTGGATATTAATTACCATTACTGCCATTTTAAAACCGGCTTACTCCATCACGAAACAGAGAAACCTTCTCCGTCTCTATGGAACGATCGCAGGGGCCACTATAGCTTATGCTATCCTATATTTTGTTCATATTAATAGCGTTTTATTCGCTATTCTGCTTATCAGCATGATCATGTGTTTCAGCTTCTTGAAAGGGCGGTATTTCTGGGCAGTATTATTTATGACGATCTATGTTTTCCTGAGTTTTAATTTTTTGAATCCGGGGAAAGTCAATATTATTTTTAAAGACAGAATATTTGATACAGCGATTGCCGGAATCATTGCTTTTGCGGTATCCTATATTGTACTGCCGGTTTGGGAACATACACAAAACCTGGATCTGATGAAGAAGTCTGCTGCAGACAACCTTATCTATTTCCAAAGTGTGATTTCCAAATTCTTACAGGGAAATTTTGACCTTGAAGATTATAAGGTAAAGCGAAAAAATGCGATCATTTCTTTGGCCAACCTTTCCGACAATTTCCAGAGAATGATTTCGGATCCTAAAAATCAGCAGAAAAAACTAGAAGTTGTTCACCAGTTTGTAGCGACATCACACCTGATCACAGCGTATACCGCTTCTCTTTCTCAATATTCCAAGAATAATGAACAATATCCTGAAATAGATGCTGAAAGCTGGAGCCGAAAAATTGAAGCTGAAATGCAGCAAACCTCTACCCTTCTCAACGGGAATGACATCAGCGAAACCTTGAAAATGGAAAGCCGTCTTGAGCCGGAAGATTCTTCCATTGAAGATATGCTTCTGAAAAGAAAAACTGAGATTGAGGAAAATGACATCGTAGACAGAAGAGATCCTGATAAAATATCCCATTTAACGGAACTTAAAAACATCCACGATATCCTGGAACTGATCTATGATGTTGCAAAAGAACAGAGAAAAGTAATCGAGAAATACAAAAACGAAACAGATCCTACTCCTCCACAATCGTAAAGCAGTAGTCGTCGAAAAACTCTACCCTGGCCTTAAATTCATCTGAAAACTGATCGTCATAGACACGGCAGCTTATTTTATGAAGATGCTTCAGCTCAAAAGGTTTCACTTCATAGTTTTTCTTTAAAGACCAATATTTTGAGTGGTGAATTTTGTACATACTTTCCTTTACACTCCATATAATTGTATAATAAGTATCGGCTTTATCTTCCGGAATAAAACCGCGCTCATTCTCATAGGTAAATTTATCAATCACCCTTAAAATCTTAGGATTGAACTTTTCGACGTCAATCCCTATTTTATTTTTAGAAATGGCAATGGCAGCAAAGGGAAAAGAATGCGTAATGGAAATTTCCGCATCGTTGGGAGAAAGAAAAGGCTCTCTTTCTTTATATAAAATTTTAGAATCAGGCTTTAATCCTTTCAGTAGCTTACGTACCATCAGGACTTCCAATAATTTTTTAGGATGGTAATCTTTTACCTTTTCAGCATTTTCCGGTTCCAGAAGTTTATGAATATCAAGTTCTTCACTTTCATCATACTTCCAAACAAGGATAGTGGCATTATCATCTGAAAAATCTCGGTAAAGGGGCATTCTTTTTTATATTAGACAAAAATACTAAAAAGAAACCATTCGAGAGGAGCTGGAGGATGGAAGCTGGAGGATGGAAGGTTACTATCCGTTATAAAAATAATTTTTATAACGGAAAAAGAATTCGTTAATGAAAAACAAACTCTTTCTTGGCTTAATCTTTATCAACTTCCAGCATCCTTCTTCCAGCTCCCTGCTTAATTATTTAGACTGATGATTCACATCATTTCTATGCTCTACAATTTCAAGATTCGCATCTACAAAATACGCGCTCCCGAATCCGTTTACATAAGATCCTTTCACAGGCTGTAAGGCTATTAAAATAAAATCTCCCATTTCAGAAATAATGTCTACTACTTTTCCGTGGGCTTCCTTAAGTTTTGCAGTAACATTATTCCATGTCTCTGAATCTCTTTCTACCTGAGAAGTGGTTGCTTCAAGTGTAAGACGTTCACGGGCATAGATCTGCTTTGTGGCAGATTCATCTTCAATAAACATCACAGAGGTTTTTCTTCCGTCAGCAAGGTTTTTAGTATGCTTTGCCATGAAGGATACCAGGATATAGAATGTCTGATCTACTTGTACAAAAGGAGCATAGCTGGAATTGGGGTTTCCTTCTGCATCTACAGTAGCCAGAATGATGCTTTTAGAAGCATTGATCAGTTCTTTTACTTTTGGAGCAACTGGCCTGGCTTTCTTTTCTGTATGATTTTGATTCATAATATATTTATTTATGAGCTAAAATTAATTATTCATATTAAGACTAAATAATATTAACTCATGTTTAATCTCATAAAACTGAACTTGATCTGCCGTTTTTATATCTTAATTATTAATCGTAATTTTGCCTTTCGTTATCAATTGAATTTAAAATTATTCATTACATATGAGTACTACAACACAATACGTTCCTTATAAAGTTAAGGATATCTCCCTTGCAGAATGGGGTAGAAAAGAAATTACCCTTGCAGAAGCAGAAATGCCTGGTTTGATGTCTATCCGTGAAGAATACGGACCATCTCAACCCCTTAAAGGAGCAAGAATCGCAGGATGTCTTCACATGACGATCCAAACGGCTGTGCTTATCGAGACATTGGTAGCTTTAGGAGCTGAAGTTACCTGGTCATCTTGTAATATTTTCTCTACACAGGACCACGCTGCTGCTGCTATTGCTGCTGCAGGAATTCCAGTGTACGCGTGGAAAGGTTTAAATGAAGAAGAATTTGACTGGTGTATTGAGCAGACTTTATTCTTTGGTGAAGACAGAAAGCCATTAAACATGATTTTGGATGATGGTGGAGATTTAACAAACATGGTTTTTGATAAATATCCTGAATTCACAAAAGATATCAAAGGTCTTTCTGAAGAAACTACTACAGGTGTACACAGACTGTACGAAAGAATGAAGAACGGAACTTTAGTAATGCCTGCTATCAACGTAAACGATTCAGTAACTAAGTCTAAGTTCGACAATAAATACGGATGTAAAGAATCTGCTGTAGATGCAGTAAGAAGAGCTACAGACGTAATGTTAGCCGGAAAAAGAGTGGTAGTTTGCGGATACGGAGACGTAGGTAAAGGTACTGCTGCTTCATTCAGAGGAGCTGGTTCTATCGTTACTGTTACGGAAATTGACCCAATCTGTGCGCTTCAGGCTGCTATGGACGGTTATGAAGTAAAAAGATTAGATACTGTGGTAGATAATGCTGATATCATCATCACTACAACAGGTAACTTCAATATCGTAAGAGGAGAGCACTTCCTTAAAATGAAAGATAAAGCTATCGTTTGTAACATTGGTCACTTCGATAACGAAATCGATATGGCTTGGTTGAACAAAAACTATGGTCAGACTAAATCTGAAGTGAAGCCTCAGGTTGATATCTATACTATTGAAGGAAAAGAAGTAATCATCCTTGCAGAAGGTAGATTGGTGAACTTAGGATGTGCTACAGGCCACCCAAGTTTTGTAATGTCTAACTCTTTCTCTAACCAGACTCTGGCTCAGATCGAATTATGGAACAACTCTGCTGCTTACAAAAACGAAGTATATATGCTTCCTAAGCACTTAGATGAAAAAGTAGCTGCTTTACACCTTAAGAAATTAAGTGTAGAACTGGAAACTCTTTCTCCTGAGCAGGCTGAATATATCGGAGTAGACGTAAAAGGGCCATTCAAGCCTGAATACTACAGATACTAAGATTTAAATAAAATATGATATTATCCCACTATTTCTAAGATAGTGGGATTTTTTTATGCAGGTGTATAAGGCAGTCCGTATTTTTGCTGGCTAAATTAACAACATGAAAAAAATCTTATTTCTGGGACTCATGAGCGCTGTGGTATTCTTTAACAGCTGCAGCAGCAATGATGATAATGAGGGAATCAAGACTTCTTCTGAACCCAAAGTATTATTAAGCAAAATCACTACAGTTTACTACGACACCCCATCACAACCTCAAACCAGTGTAGAAACCCTTGAATACAACAGTCAGGGAGAGCTTATAAAAACCTTATCCGCTTCCGGAGCTTCCACATTTGAATACAATAACGGGAAACCTGCAAGGATCAATCATTACAATACCAGCCAGACACTGGAATACTATTCTGTTTTTAATTATAACGGAGATCAGCTGGCAAGCGTTAAAGCAATCTACCCTAACCCGAATTTCAACAGAACGATTACCTTTAACTATAATACAAGCGGGCAAGTTATTTCTTCCACCCTTTGCCAGTCACCAGACTGCTCGAATCCAGGAATTGATACTTATACTTATGATGGAAACAATATTTCATCAGAAACTTCAGAAACCGGAGGCTCCAGCTTCAGCAATAAAACTGTTTTTTCGTATGATGATAAACTGAACCCATATACGAATATCAACAAGTATCTTAGAATTATGATGGGCAGAGCTATTGTTATGAGCCCAAATAATTATCTGACAGAAAAGATAAGCTACAAAAGTAATGGTGTCTGGATACAAAACCAAACCAGAACCTCTACTATACAATACAACAGCGCTGGTTTACCTGTTCAGATTATCTCAAAAGAAGCCAACGGAAACCTTTCCGTACAATACAATTACGAATATATTTCTCAATAATAGTAAGCTCTCCAGTTTGGGGAGTTTTTTTATGAGCTAATTCCCGCTATCCGCTCATACTCCTCACGCCAGGCTATCCCACATCTATGTTCCGGGGTAACCGCTGCTATCGGGGCTAGGGGAAAAATTTTGAATTAAATCATCCTTAAGTATTCAATAGGAACGGACTTTAGTCCGTTTTTACAATGGAACAAAATCAACAGGCTTTAACCAAAACATAAACTTTCTTCATACAGCTATTCAGTATTTTCCCCATATTTCCTTTCTGTCAGGCTTATATTTACAAAAAAAGAATATCTTAGCCCTCTTAAATAAAACATTAAACTATGAAAAAACAAAGAGTATCGAATGCATTCGTCGCTGCATCATGGGTAGCATTGGGAGCAGGAATGATCGGTTTTATTGTTGGTCTTGCAAGAGCTGAAATGCTGCTGAATGAAAAAGGATATTATTTCACTATTCTTCTTTATGGCTTATTTGCCGTTGTTTCTTTACAAAAAGCAGTACGGGACAGATTAGAAAATATTCAGGTAACCGATATTTATTATGGTATCTGCTGGTTTGCCACATTATCATCTATTGTATTACTGGCCATTGGACTTTGGAACGCAACTATTCTACCAAGTGAAAAAGGTTTTTATGCCTTTGCCTTTCTGCTCGCTCTCTTCGGGGCCATCGCAGTCCAGAAAAATACACGTGACAATATGCTTCAGGAATAAAGTAAAACTCTCCAAAACGGAGAGTTTTTTATTTGACAACAATAAACAATATTCAAAAAAATAACGAATAATATTATTGATATTTTAAAATTTCATTATATTTATATCATAAAATAGAGATATAATTAAAAACATTCACATATCTTTATTTTTCATCTTAAAAACTAATACCATAAACGATAAGCATGATTTTAAAAAAAATCCCTGTACTCATTTGCCTTTTACTCATATTCATAGCAAAAGCACAAAATGAGTTCATCACCATCTGGAAAACCCAAAATGCACAACTCATTAAATTTCCCGGCCGGGGAACCAACTTCCAGGTATCCTGGGAAGAGATAGGATATCCTCAACATTCCGGAACAATGTATAATGTAACCTCGACTACTGAATTCATTATTAGCCTAGGAGCACCATTAAACCCATCTCCTGCCCAGGCCAGCTACAAAATCAAAATCAGTGACGGAAACGGAAGCTTTGATCAGGTGAGATTCTTCGACAATACATTAATTCCCACTTATAATGCTTCAGACCGCTCAAAAATTACTCAAATTGCCCAATGGGGAAATATAAAATGGAAAAGCTTTGACAATGCTTTTGTATTCTGTGACTATATGGATGTGACGGCTACTGATGCACCAGACCTCAGCATGGCAACCAGCATGCGCCAGATGTTTTATTTATGTACTTCACTAATTGGCAATTCTTCTTTCAATACATGGAATACCTCTACCATTACAGATATGTATTATATGTTTGGCGATGATTATCAGTTTAACCAGCCAATTGGCAGCTGGGATACTTCCAATGTTACAGATATGTCCTATATGTTTGATGCAACGGGATTCAACCAGCCTCTTGGCGAATGGAATACAGCAAACGTGACAACCATGGAACATATGTTTCATTATGCTGAAAACTTTAATCAGGATCTTCAAAACTGGAATACTGGAAATGTTACCAATATGAACGAGATGTTCCACGATACAGCTTTTAATCAGAATATTGGGAGATGGAATCTTAGTTCATTAACAAGTGCTACCGGCATGTTTCTCAATTCTGCAATGAGTTGTTTAAATTATGATAAAACGCTTTACGGATGGAGCCAGAGCTCATCAACACCTAATAATATTAATCTATCAAGTGTATCACCATTGGTCTATTCTCATGCTGATGCTGTAGCTGCAAGAAACTATTTAATCAATAATAAAGGCTGGACAATATCCGGTGATGTTTACAATGGATTATGCAATCAGACACTTTCAACTTCTGAAACGGATATCAGCACTCAACCCGTCATCTATCCGAATCCGGTAAAAGATCATATTTATCTGAAAAACATCCCGAATCCGGTAAATTATATTATAACCGATATGAGTGGAAGAACTGTTGCCAAAGACAATCTGAAACATGAAGAAATTACTGTCAGATTTTTATCTCCGGGAAATTATATTCTGCAGATCTTGACAAAGAATAAGATTCATTCATTTCCATTCATTAAGAAATAACAATAAAAACTAATAACCATAAAACTGTAAACATGATTTTAAAAAAAGCTTCAACGCTCATTTTTCTTTTGCTGATATTCCTGGCAAATGCCCAAAATGAGTTCATTACGGTATGGAAACCCAGCCTTACCCCACCTTCCTATCCTTATGCAGGTATTCCTGTTAACTCAAATAATAATCAAATTTGGTTTCCCGGAAGAGGGACAAACTATCAAATCTATTGGGAAGAAATAGGCTATCCTTCGCATAATGCCACTTTAACGAATGTAACTTCTGCTTATCAGACCCTGATCAATTTCGGAGTTCCACACAACCCCAATCCATCAGATGCCACTTACCGGTTAAAAGTAAGTAACGGAAACGGAAATTTTCACCAGATAAGATTTGCCGACTGGGATATGTTTAATGATAACGGAATTGTAGGAGATGTTCATAAAATACAATTGATAGAACAATGGGGAGATATTCAGTGGTCATCTATGGAACAGGCATTCCAGGCATGTAAAATTTTAGATTTTACAGCAACAGATGTTCCTGATCTGAAAGAGGTAACTGATATGTCACACATGTTTTTAGGCTGTTATAGCTTAGTGGGAAACTCCACTATCAATGCCTGGAATACTTCCAATGTAACAACACTACTGGGAACATTTTCAGGATGTTTTGTATTCAATCAGCCGGTTGGAGACTGGAACACGTCCAATGTTACCATGATGGGTATAACATTCAGTGCGGCAAAGCTTTTCAATCAACCACTGGACAATTGGGATACTTCTAAAGTAACTGCTACTACCGCTATGTTTAGTGGGGCAACTCAATTTAATCAACCTATTGGAAACTGGGATATGTCTAGTAATCTTGATGCAGAATTTATGTTTTCGAATGCTATAAATTTCAATCAACCACTCGGAAACTGGAATACCTCACAAATCATAGAAATGAATCATATGTTTAATGGAGCAAAGGCTTTCAATCAGGATATATCTGATTGGGACACAAGCAGTGCCGCCATTATGAATGGTATGTTTTATAATGCTGAGAATTTTAACAGCAATATCTCCAATTGGGATACCAGAAAAGTAGAATGGATGCAGGATATGTTCAATGGTGCCAAGAAATTCAACCAGAATATAGGAAAATGGAATGTAGCTTTAGTAAAAAACATGAATAATATGTTCAGTAATGCGATTCTTTTTAATCAAAATTTAGGAAGCTGGAATTTGGGTTCTTTACTGTACGCCTCTAATATGTTTAAAAACTCAGCACTGAACTGCCAGAATTATGACAGCACACTGTATGGCTGGAGTCTGAATCCTTCAACGCCAAATAATATTAACCTATCCTCAGTTTCTCCTCTTACTTATTCTCATAATGCAGCAGTAACTGCAAGAAACTATCTGATTAACAGCAAAGGCTGGACAATCAGTGGAGATACGTATAACGGAGAATGTCAATCCTTCCTTGGAACTTCTGATATAAAGGTGAAAGGTGATCTCAGCATATATCCAAATCCCGCCACTCATATTATTTATGTAAAAAATTCCGGTGCAAAAGATTTCAAAATTATTGATCCAAGCGGAAGAATTGTTTTAAGCGGAAATTTGAGGGATGAGCAGATTAACATTCAGGCCTTAACTCCTGGAAATTATATTCTACAACTGATTCTGAAAGATAAAACAGTCTCTTCAAAATTTATTAAGAAATAAAACAAAAAGCCTCGCTGTACAGTGAGGCTTTTATTTTGAGTTTAAAGATCAACTATTTGTCAAAATGATTGGGATGCTGAGCTTTGATATCCTCTACTGTTCCCAATACTTTATCTTTTAAGGAATCCTGATATTTCTGAAGTTTTGCTGCTACTTCTTCATTACCGCTTCCTAAAATTTTTGCTGCTAAAATCCCTGCGTTCAAAGCACCGTTCAAAGCTACGGTAGCCACCGGAATCCCACCTGGCATCTGAAGAATAGATAAAACAGAATCCCATCCGTCTATTGAATTACTGGACAAGATTGGAACTCCAATTACAGGAAGTGTAGTACAGCTTGCCACCATTCCAGGAAGATGCGCTGCTCCTCCAGCTCCAGCTACAATTACCTTCAGGCCTCTTTCATGAGCCGTTTTTGCATAATCGAACATTCTTTCCGGTGTTCTGTGTGCTGAAACTACAGTGAGTTCATAAGGGATATCAAGGCTTTTAAGAAAATTTGCAGCCTGTTCCATGATCGGCAGATCACTCTGACTGCCCATAATAATTCCTACCATCTTCAATTTTATTAGATGTTCAAAGATAAAAAATAAAAATGTAAAGCTGGAAGTTAGAGGAAATAAGCTGGAAGTTCTTTTATCACAATCAAATATTTAAATCAAAGTCTGCCCCATTATTTCCTTTCTCATCTGTATCACCAAAAATTGAAACAACTGTATCCATTCTTTTTACTATAAAACTTCTACATTTGTTTGTTACACTACTTATTGCGTTGAAAGATTATAAACTCATTTTTGCTGTTATTACCGTTGCCATTGTCTGGGGAACTACATTTTTAGCCATCCGCGTTGCTGTGGAAACAATCCCTGCATGGTTTGTAGCTGGAATCCGGCAGTTTCTGGCTTCTATTATTATGCTTGTTGTTCTGCTTTCCAGAAAGGAATTCAGGTGGATCGGCTGGAAGAGTTTGGGATACCAGATTATTTTCGCGTCTCTGATGCTGGTGGTGGCTAATGGTATGACTACAGTAGCTGAAGAAACTGTTTCAAGCAGCCTTGCTTCGCTGATCAGTGCCTGTTCACCCATTCTTGTATTTCTGGGGAGTGTAGCTGTAGGATTACAGAAATTTAGTTTGCGGGCACTTAGCGGTGTTCTGTTATGTTTCAGTGGAATTCTTTTTATTTTCTGGGATGGACTTAGAGATCTTGCCAACCCAGACTACAGAATGGGTATGGTCTTCCTATTCTGCGCTATCGCCGGCTGGGCTTCCGGAACTATTTTCACCAAGAAACTAAATATCCAGAGCGGAAATATAACATTGAACCTGTTTTATCAGTTTCTGTTCGCGGGAGTTGTCCAAATCATTCTTGCCTTTCTCTTCTCCGAAAATTATAACTTTGGAAACTGGACTATCAAAAGTATTTCAGCTATGCTATACCTTTCTGTTTTTGGTTCTGTAGCAGCATTTTTTGCGTTCCATTATGCACTGACAAAAATTTCACCGGTACAGGTTTCTATCCTTGCTTATATCAACACCATTATCGCTATATTTCTAGGCTGGCTGATTATGGATGAGAAAGTTACATTTAAATTTATCCTCGCCGCTGTAATGATCATCTGTGGTGTTTTTATTATCAATTACAAACCGGAAATGTTTAAAAGACAGAAAGTGGAATAATAAAACATATTTTAAGGTACAAAAGCTTATAAATGCTTATTTTTTTAAGTCATATGTAAATTTTTGGAAGTCGTTTTGAAAAGACAACCGGCTACTCAAAAAAAGAGAGAGATTTTTTATTCCATTCAGTTTTAATGCTAAAATAATATCGGTAATCTTATTCAGGTTAGGCTGCTGTATTTTAACTTATTAAATACAATTACAATCAGATCCGTTTCAGATGGGGTTTCATATTCCCTTCATTTTTCCTATATTGTATACTCCAATCCGTACAATATGCTGAAAAACACATTTTTTTTATTTCTGACCGTTTCTTTTCTATTGGTAAGCTGTGACTACAAAGAAAAGGAAAAGAGTCTGACAGACAGAGAGAAACAATTATTAGAGAAAGAAAAAATATTCGCTAAGAAAGAATCTGAATATCAGTCGCTTCTGAAAATGAGAGACAGTATTTTCGCCAAAAAAGATTCTGTGGTGATTGCTGCTGCTTGGCCCACGGAAATCTCTGGCCCATGGAATGGAAAAGTAATCTGTACAGAATCCAACTGCAGTGAATATGCTGTGGGTGACCAGCGTACTGATATCTGGGAATTCGATAATGATTCTACCCAGCCTATTACCAAAATTATCAATAACAATAATCTGGTAAGGCTGTATACAGGCAAATTTGAAAATAATGAGATCAGATTGTCTTTCAAAACAGATTCTACAGCCAAAAAGAATGTAGAAATGAGCGTTCTTCTTAATGATATTTCAGACAACAAGATCAAAGGAACAAGAACCATTACATCGGATGGCTGTACCGCCAAGTTCTCTGTTGAATTAGTACGTTCCACAAAATAAACACTTATGATTTTACTGAGTATACACAACCTGAGTCTTCCTATAGAAGATCCGGTACTGAAGTTCCTGTTGGTACTGGTTATCATCCTGGCAGCACCATTGCTATTAAATAAAATTAAAGTTCCGCACCTGCTGGGACTTATCATCGCCGGAGCCGTTATTGGTCCGAACGGATTCAATGTATTATCAAGGGATAGCAGCATTGTTGTGACGGGAACTACCGGATTGCTTTACATCATGTTTCTGGCAGGTCTTGAGATTGATATGGGGGATTTTAAAAAGAACAAATGGAAAAGTCTCACCTTTGGTATCTATACCTTTACAGTTCCTTTTATATTGGGATATCTGGGAGGGTATTACATTTTACACTTTTCAATGCTGACTTCCATTCTGTTTGCCAGTCTTTTTTCGTCCCATACCCTTATTGCTTATCCATTAGTGAGCAAGTTGGGAATTGCAAAAAACAAAGCTGTTAATATCACCGTTGGAGGTACAATGATTACAGATATTCTTGCCTTATTGGTACTTGCTGTAATTGTGGGAATGTCTCAGGGGGATGTAGGAACAGAGTTTTGGGTCAAATTATCCGTCTCTTTTGTAGTGTTTGCACTGATTGTACTTATTGTCTTCCCTATTATAGGACGTTGGTTTTTCAAAAGAGTGGATGATAAAATCTCACAATATATTTTTGTACTGGTCATGATTTATCTGGCCGCCATGCTTGCTGAACTGGCCGGCGTGGAAGCTATTATTGGAGCATTCTTTGCTGGATTGGCCTTAAACAGACTTATTCCTCACACTTCTTCTTTGATGAACAGGGTTGAATTTGTGGGAAATGCCATCTTTATTCCTTTCTTCCTGATCAGCGTAGGAATGCTGATTGATTTTAAAGTTTTCTTTAAAAGCTGGGAAACGCTGGAAGTAGCCGGAATTATGCTGGTAGCTTCTATTGGCGGGAAATATCTTTCTGCTGTAGCAACTCAAAAAACATTCAGGCTGACTAAAGAGGAAGGAAAGCTTATCTTTGGATTAAGTTCTGCCTCTGCAGCTGCAACACTGGCATCCGTAATGGTAGGATACAACATCATCCTTTCTGAAACCGAAACCGGAGAACCTGTAAGATTGCTTAATGAACACGTATTGAATGGAAGTATTCTGCTGATCCTGATTTCATGTACCATCTCTTCTTTTATTTCTATGGCGAGTGCTCAGAAAATTGCTGAGAGTGATAATGAAGATACTGTTTCGGGAAATACCCATGAGGAAGAAAGTATTCTTTTAGCAATCAACCATGAAGCAACGGTCGAGAGAATGGTAAATCTCGGAATCCTCATCAAAGCGCATTCCAATACAGAAGATCTGTTTGCCCTGAATGTCATCAATGAAGATAAAAATGAATCTTCAGTAAAGAATGCTGAAAAGCTTCTTCACCAGGCAGCAGATGCAGCTGCAGCCGCAGATGTGAAACTGCAAGCCTTAAAAAGATATGACAATGATGTCATCAATGGGGTAAATAATGTGATTAAAGAACAGAAAATCACAGACCTCATCATCGGATTGGAGGACGAAAAAGGATTCTCTCCATCTTTCGTTTACAATCTTTACAACGGTTATCTTCAGAATGATGATGTGAATGTACTGGTATATCATGCTGCACAACCGCTTTCTACCATTAAAAAATATGCCGTGATGATTCCTGAAAATGCTCATCTGGAAGCTGGATTCTTCCATGCATTGCTGAGAGTCTGGAATATTGCCAGAAATTCCGGTGCTACAGTTGTTTTTTATGCTCCTGAAAACATTCTGGATATCCTACAAAAGATCATTAAAAAAGCCAATATAGAAGCTGAATTTATTATCATGAACACATGGCAGGATGGTGAAAGAACTGCTGCTCAGCTGAAAGATGATGAAGCATTGATTATTCTAATGGCAAGACGTGGTATGAAATCTTATATTCCAAGAATGAGACTGATCCCGGAACTTCTGAACAGAAACCTGAATGATAACAATTATCTTCTTATCTTCCCTTTCTCAGAATATGATAAAAACAGTCCGGAAATACGTTCTGTAGGAAATCATGGAGATTTTGTGGAGATTGGAAATGTGATTCAGAAGATTTTTAAATAAGAGATTGGAAGCTGGAAGAGGGATGATGGAGGTTGCTGATAGCCGAGTAATAAGCTTTCTCTTTCAGTTTCTTTATTCACAATAAAAATTATTTATTGCCTTTAAGCCTTATATAGTACGGTTTTAAATTCTGAAAGAGCCTATATCTGCTTCCCTTTTAAAATTGTAAATGAAGAATATAAAGGAAAAATGGTTATGATTCTTTTAGAATCCGTCAATTTCGTATTTTGGCTCAAAAAATAACCTATGAAACAAACTATTGGATTTCTCTTCTTTTTTATGTCCATCATTATTTCTGCACAAAGCCTTACTCTTTCGGATAAAGAACTGAAAAAGAAGCTGGATTCTATCAAAACTGAAGGAAACTTATTATATTCTTACGAAAATGCATCATGGCATGCAGGAGATCTTGTAGGCAGCAATAAAAGGCTTGCTGAAAATACCGGGAGCTATATAACACACCAAAAGAACGACACTATAAAAACATCTTTTCTTAATAAAGCAGGTAATCTGATCATCGCAGAACTCTCTTTCAAAAATAACCAAACGAAACCTGTAAAAGAAAATTTTAAGGAAAGACTACTTAATAAAACTGAAAATACTTTAAAAAAGATCCGTTCTACTATTATTACGCAGCTGTCTGACCAAAAATACGAGGTAACAGTACCACAGGGATATAGTCTTAATATGATTATTATTCCGTTTAATGAAAACTATAAGGTGTATTTAATACCAGGTACCGCACAGTCCGGAGTAATTCCGTTTGGTAATGACTATCTTTTTGTTTCTGATAAAAAAGGGAATATCATTTCCCATAAAAAGTTTCACTCAAGGCTTATTCCAGCCTTTACATCATTGGAAAACGGAGGAACAGTGACTATGTCCACCCATAGTCATTTAGTTACCAATCCTTTTATTTCAGCAACAGATATCTGTACTTTTAAACTCTATGCTCCACTTACAAAACTCGAAGAATTTTCTGTTTTGTCGACAGCTTTAAAAAGCTATATCAAATACAATTATAAAAAAGACAGTATCGAGGTGGTTAAAAATCCTTAATCATAAAAACAATTACATCATCAATAATATCGGGCTGAGCCATTTGAATTTATTATTACTTTTAAATAGGCTCCCTTCGTGAACTGACGTTCGTAACCTGTCAGGTTATGCTCAGGATAATACTCGTTCTTATAAATAATTCCAGGCCAAAATGAAAGGGAGCTGTTTTAAATATAAACAGCTCCCTTTTTTTATTTTAAACCGATATTACTTAGAAATTACTCTTACCATTCCTTTCACCATGACAAGCTTTTCCATCAGCTCTTCTCTGGAATCTGCAAGGACGTTGATGTGTCCCATTTTTCTTCCAGGCTTCGTCTCTGTTTTGCCATATAAATGGATGTAGGTTTCAGGTAATTTGAGAACATCTTCCATTCCCTCGTATACTACTTTTCCCGCATATCCTTCTGCTCCAACAAGATTCAGCATTCCGCTGTAAGTGATGGCATCGGTATCTGCTAAAGGTAAGTTTTTAACCACACGGTACATTTGCTCAAATTGCGAGTTGGTATTTCCTTCCTGGCTCTGATGTCCTGAATTGTGCAGTCTTGGAGCCGTTTCATTCACCCATATTTTTCCTTCTTTATCAAGGAATAATTCGATGGCAAATAACCCCGGAGAGTTCACCGCATTTAGGAATTTCTCTGTAATAGAATCAATTTGATTCTGAACATCTTCTGTCAGAAGAACCGGACATACATTGAAATCTAAAAGGTTTAGCTTTGGATCGGCAACCATTTCCGTTACCGGGAAAATATTGGTTTCTCCTTTTTCATTTCTTGCCACAATTACGGAAAGTTCTTTTTCAATATCTACCAGACTTTCAATGACAGATGCCTCAGTCCATAAGTGCTGATAGTCTTCTTCTGTTTTGATAACCTGTACTCCTTTTCCGTCATAACCTCCTGTATTCATTTTCTGAACAAACGGCAATGGTATGATAATTTTTTCATCACTATTCCACACTACCTGAAATTCTGGGCTTGGGATATCATGAGTTTTATAAAATTCTTTCTGAAGGATCTTTTGCTGGATTGTTTTGATGATGTTGGCATTGGGAACAACTCTTATTCCTTGTTTTTCAAGTTCTGCCAATGCATCAGCATTTACGTGTTCTATTTCAATGGTTACAACATCTTTATCTTTTCCAAAGTTCAGAACCGTATCATAGTCATTAAAATTTCCCTGCGTAAAATACGAGATATTATGACATGGCGCATCAGAAGCCGGATCCAGTGTATAAAACTCATCGTCATACTTCAGTGCACTTTGTATCAGCATTCTTCCCAGCTGTCCGCCTCCCAGAATTCCTATTTTCATTTTTTATTTTTATTAGATTTACTTCTTATTGAATTTTATCGATTTTTAAATACCCAAGCCCCATCGGGTTCTCCTGATTTTCTGCATCAGATTTTTTAAGAACGATCGTATATTTTTCTTTCATATAGGCAGGAAGAATATCACTCACATTGAAAATATCATCAATATCCACTCCATGCTTATCATCAATATGGCTTACAGCACCTTCAAATCCCATCGTCTGATAAAATTCGGTAGCTTTTGCCCTTTTTACAATTTCCCCCATAGACTGCCCCACCATTAAGTGTTGCTCATGGAATTCCTCAAAGAAACCAGGTTTATACCCTCCCAAATTGAGGAAAAACAATTGATCTTCTGAAGATTTTTCTCCTTTCTCTACAATCTTCACTTCATAACCATCAGCAAATTTTACTTCCTGGTAACAGTCCAGATGAATTTTACCTTCTGCTTCCTTCCAAAACTCTTTCATATCCGGAATCAAATCTTTAAGATTCTCTGCTATTCCGAAGAAAACATCGTGCTGCTCAATATTTCTTCCTTTAGGAGTTGCCCCAAGGATGACATAAAATAATTTCATTACATTTTTCATGCATGCAAAAATACGTTAAATTTATCTTTTTCAAATGTTTGGCAGACTACTACAATAACTTTATATTTGTAACATTATTTGTAGTATGTCAGAAATCATCATACTCTTCCTTGGCGCAATTTCCGCTGGTCTTTTAGGTTCACTTACGGGTTTAGGAGGAGGAGTTATTATCATTCCTTTATTAACGCTGGGTTTTGGCGTTCCAATGCATTATGCTATCGGTGCTTCACTTATCTCTGTGATCGGTACCTCTTCCGGCGCGGCTGTAGCTTTCGTCAAAGAAGGTTTTACCAACATGAGAATCGGGATGTTTCTCGAAATTGCCACCACAGCAGGAGCCATTGTGGGTGCCTTAGTTTCGGGAATGCTTAACCCTAATACAATCGGAATTATTTTCGCAAGTATTCTTCTTCTTACGGTTATTTTGAATCTTAAAGGTAAACCGGATCACCAGGAGCCTTTGGTAAAAGGAAGCCTGGAAGAAAAGCTGAAATTATACGGAACATTCCCTGATAAAGGAGTATTGAAAAACTATTCTGCACGAAATACAGTTCCCGGATTTTTGATGATGATGTTTGCGGGTGCTATGTCCGGACTTTTAGGAATAGGTTCCGGTGCTTTGAAGGTATTGGCAATGGACAATATGATGAAACTGCCTTTCAAGGTATCTACAACAACCAGTAACTTTATGATTGGGGTAACGGCTGTTGCCAGTGCACTGATCTATTTCCAGAGGGGAGAAATTATTCCTGTGATTGTAGCTCCGGTTTTAATTGGGGTTGTAATCGGAAGTTTTATCGGCTCAAAAACGCTGATGGTATCAAAGACCAAAAAATTAAAAGTATTTTTTGCCATTGTTATCACCATTCTGTCAATTTACATGATGTATAACGGTATCAACAAAAGCTTCAGATAATGAAAAAGAATTTTACAGATGTAGATCTGAACCGCTCCGTAGGAAATCTTCTGAGACTGGGTGTTATTCTGTCTGTGGCAACTTCACTGATTGGTTTTATCAAGTTATTTTTTGAAGGTTTCAAAATGCCCGAAAAATATACAAGCCTTGTGGTAGGCACTTCTTCAGAAAAAGTATGGGGACATTTCTGGAATTCCCTGTGTAAAGGAGAAGGAATGGCTATTATTCAACTGGGAATTCTTCTGTTGATCTTCACCCCTTTGATGAGAATTGTTTTTGCTTTAATAGGTTATCTAAAAGAAAAAGACTACGTGTATGTAGTCATTTCTTCAATTGTTTTAGCGATTATGGCTGTGAGTTTCTTTGCAGGCTATGCCCACTAATTCTTACATTTCATAAAACTCTAACGGCAGCTGGTCAGGATCCTGGGTAAAGAAAAATTCTTTTCCCGTGAATTCATCTATGCGGATTTCTTCACAGCTCAGCCCTTTTTCTATCAGTTCATTTCGTTTTTCAGTTACATTTTCAACAGAAAAAGCGAGATGCCTTAAACCACATGCTTCGGGGCGTGACGGACGTTGCGGAGGATTGGGGAAAGAAAACAGCTCTATCACATAATGATCTCCGATCGCCAGATCAAGTTTATAAGACTGTCTTTCTTCACGGTATACTTCCCGGATGATATTCAGGTTTAAAATTTCCGTATAAAATTTCTTTGAAACTGCATAATCTGAGCAGATGATTGCAATATGATGGATCTTCATTTTCTACTTCTTGTTTGATATTATTATTTAATTTCCTTACAGCCTTCTTTTCTTCTCGTATCAATAATATACTGGATTTTCCATTCGTTATTCTGTTTTACCAACTGAAAGCTGTTAGCTCCACAATGTGATAATTTTCCCTTTAAGTAAAAAGAATAGGGCGTAAATATACTGGCCAGATTTCCATCCGAATGAACAGCTTCCACTATAATCCTTTCATCCAGATCTCCTTTTGTAAATTTTGAAACTGAATCAACAAAATCCTGTATGCTGTCACTTTTTACAGTACCATCTTTAGTAATAGTCTGAAGAACGGCGTTTTCTGCAAAGACCGATTTTACAAGCTCAGGATCTGCGTTTTTCATACCAAGGAACAGGTTATGGATAGGTTTTTCAATATCCTGATTTTTCTGACCGAATCCTGAAATACTGATAAGAAAAAGAAATACAACCATTTTATTCATAGGATAGATTTAGATAAATAAAAATAGATAAAATAAAATTTAAATTGATTAACAAATTTTAAAAATCATTTTTCTTAAATTGTGATCAAAATTATTTCATAGCTCATATGTGGATTATTTATCTGACTTTGGCCATACTTCTGCTGGTCATGACTATACTGCCAAAAATCCAGCATCCTCACTGGATATTCAGGGTTCCTGAATTTGCCAAAATACAAGTTACTTACCTTATTTTGTTCACTTTTTTATTAGGCTTTTTTACAGATTCCAAAGAATATTTATGGTATTACCAGGGTCTCCTGTTTGTGTTGTTTGTTCATCACAGCAAAACCCTCATCAGATATACGCATTTTTATCCTGTAAAAAAACACAGGCAGCAGCATAAGTCGTCTGAAAAGCTATATTTTATTTCAGCCAATGTTTATCAGTTCAATAAAGAATATGAAAGATTTACCAGGCTTATAAAAAAATATAATCCTGATTTCTTCATGACTATGGAAAGCAACAGTGACTGGGAAAAAGCAATGACTCCTTTGGAAAAAGAATACTGCTACCAACATAAAGTAACTCTTGAAAATACTTATGGCATGCACTTCTATTCAAAAGTTGAAATTAAGGAAGCCAAGACTCATTATTTTGTCGCAGATGATATTCCGAGTATCGAAATTCATATGAAAACATCTGATGGTTTTTCTTTTGTTTTCTTCGGTGTTCACCCGCCACCTCCAAGCCCCACCGAAGAAGAAACTTCTAAGGAAAGAGATGGAGATCTCCTAAGTACTGCCAAACGTGTAAAAGGTATCAAAAAACCTGTTATTGTAGTTGGAGACTTCAATAATGTTGCCTGGTCAAGATCATCTGTTCTTTTTAGAAAAACGAGTCATCTGATAGATCCGAGAATCGGGCATTCTTTCGTTTCCACATTCCATGCAAAATACCGTCTTTTAAGGTTTCCTATCGATTTGATGTTTCACAGTGAAGATATTTTTATTAAACAGCTGAAGACACTGGAAAATTTTGGTTCGGACCATCTTCCGGTATACTGCGAATTTTTCATAGATCATCACAATGATGAACAGGAAGAACTGATAGAAAAAGCTACTTCTGAAGAAAAAGCAGAAGCTGAAATCATGATAGAAGAAGGAAAGAAAGAAGAAGGCGACCGGGAAACAGTTGTTACTGAAGATTAAGCATAAAAAAAGTGGGCTTCAGCCCACTCTCCTATTAAATATTATTTTATTTTAGAATTTCATTACATCCTTCACTACTCCATTTTTCTGAGTGTGCTGTAATAATTCAGTTTCAATAAACGCTTTGATCTGTTCTTCAGAACCATTGTTTGGGAATAAAAGATGAACATTAGCTCCTGCATCCAGAGTAAAGAATAAAGGAAGTCCCATTTCTCTCCTGAAATCCCAGATTTTATTGATGACTTCAAGAGTTCCTGTTTTCATCAGGATAAAAGCGGGATCGCTCATCATCATCATAGCATGTAATGTAAGTGCTTCATGTTCTACCAGCTTAATAAAACGTTCCATATCTCCGTTTTTCAGAATCTCTTTCATTGGAACAAAATTTTCTCTTGCTTCCTGAAATCTTCTTTCGGCGTAAGGATTGGTATTCATCAAACCATGTCCTACCGTAGATGAAACACTCTTCTGCCCTTCGTGAATCAGTAAAACCCAGTCGTTAAAATTTTTGAATACTTCATGAATTTCGGCATCCGGATATTGTACTCCAAACAAATCTGAACTTCCTTCTACCTCATCAGTTTTTCCCCATACAACAAGTCCGTTATATAAGCTTCTGCATGCGCTTCCACTTCCTAATCTTGCTAAAAATGAAGCCTTTCTCAAAGATTGTTCTTCAGAGGTTTTCCCTGTAAATGAAGCATCCAATGCCATGAGACATTTTGCAATAGCTCCAAATCCTGAAGCTGAACTTGCAATCCCGGAACTGTGTGGAAATGTATTTTCTGTTCTGATAACATATTTCCCTTTTAAAATCCATGGAAGATACTGCTCTATATTTCTGAAATATTTCTCAATTTTTTCCGCAAACTTCACTTCTTCATTTCCAGCCAGAAAAGTCTGTACTGAAAAAGCTTCATTTGCAATAAATTCCATTGAGGTATTGGTTTTACAATGGTTTAAAGTGTAACTGATACTCGGGTTGGCAGGAATCTGATTCTCGTATTTCCCCCAATATTTAATCAGGGCAATATTAGAAGGACAGCTTTCTGAAACCGTTTGTGAATGAATATTGAAATTTTCTTTTCCTATAAAATCTTGTGTCGTCATAGTTTAATTTAAGTCATTATTTTGAACCACCCCGTCAAAAATTCTTTGAATTTTCGCCACCCCTCCAAGGGAGGGGAATTTTCACATCTCCAGTTGCAATTGACCTGAAAACAAGAGATCAAAAAAAAATTTAATACATCTTTTCTATAATATCTGCGTATTTTTTGGTCACTACATTTCTTTTGACTTTCAATGTAGGAGTGATTTCTCCTGTGTTGATATCAAACTCTGCAGGCATTAAGGTGAATTTCTTCACTTTTTCATAGTCTGCCAAGTGGCTCTGTAATTCTTTTAATTTCTCTTTATAAAGGTTGATTATCTTTTCATTTTTTACAGCGTCTTCCCAATTAGTGAAAGGAATATTATTTTTCTTGATATAATCCTGTAAAAACTCAAAATTTGGAACAATCAATGCTGAAACGAACTGTCTTCCTTCCGCAATCAGCATAATCTGTTGAATGAAATTATTATTGGTCAAAAGATTTTCGATCCGTTGAGGAGCAATATATTTTCCATTGGAAGTTTTCATCAAATCTTTGATTCTGTCCGTAATAATCAGGTTTCCTTTATCATCAAATTTTCCTGCATCACCGGTTTTGAACCATCCGTCTTCCGTGAATACTTTTTGGGTTTCTTCAGGCTTATTGTAATATCCTTTCATGATTCCGTTACCTCTGGCCTGAATCTCATCGTTTTCTCCGATACGCATTTCTACGCCCGGCAATGGTTTTCCGCTTGTGCCATGTTCAAAATGAGTTAAAGGGAAAAGAGTCAGTGTTGCGGTAGTTTCCGTTAATCCGTACCCTACTGTTACATGAATTCCTACAGATTCGAAGAAACGGGTAACTTCCGGTGACAGTGAAGCGCCTCCGCAAGGTAAAAACCAGAGTCTTCCGCCCATTTTCTCTTTGATTTTACTGAAAACCAATCTATCTGCAACAGCTTCTTTGAATTTTAATCCAAAAGGGACTGGTCTTTCATTTCTTCTCAATTCAGCAGTTTCCCATCCGGTTTTAAGAGCCCAATCAAAGATTTTCTTTTTTAATGATGAGCCTTCTTCCGCTTTTTCAAGAACTCCGGCATATACTTTCTGGAAAAATCTTGGTACCGCACACATGGCAGTAGGTTTTACTTCTTCCAGTGCTTTGGCTACATTTTTAGGATCTTCCAGGAAATACACTCGGGCACCTCCGTATAGACATAGTAAACTCCAGCTTCTCTCAAAAACATGGCTTAATGGTAAGAATGCCAGTGAAAGTTCTTCTTCAAAGTTTTTAAATTTAAAAAACTCAAAATGTGAGTCAAAAGCTTTGATAAAATTCCCATGGGTAAGCATTACTCCTTTCGGAACTCCTGTTGTTCCGGAAGTATAGATCAAAGTGGCAGTATCATCATTTTCTTTCTTGCAGATCTCCAGGGCTGGTGAAGCTTTTGCAATAAAATCTTCAAGATAAAAACTGTTGAATTCTTTCTTAATCCACACTGCTTTTTTAGAAACAATAATGGTTTCAAGGTTGTTTTCTTCTTTATGTAAAAACTCAAGACAGGCATCATACTGCATTTGGTTTCCTACTAAAACAGCTTTAGCTCCGGAATCGTTAATGATATGTTCTGCCTGCTCAGCGTTATTGGTTGAATAAATAGGTACCGTAACTGCACCGATGGCCATTGAAGCCAGGTCAACGATCATCCATTCGGAAGAGTTATCTGAATAAATAGCGACTCTGTCATTCTCCTGAACTCCAGCTTCCTTTAATGCATTGGCTGTTTTAAAAATAACTTCACTGAATTTTTTCCAGCTCAGCTCTTTCCAGGCTGCGTCTTTCTTTTTAAATCCAATAGCCGCTTTTATAGGATGTTTTTCTACATTTTTAAGGATTATTGCCTCTGCAAGATTCATTTCTTCAGCTTTTTGTCGTTAATATAATTATTCAGGTGAAAGTCAATACTTTCTTTTACAGGAATAAACTGATAGTTCAGTTTTTCTTTGACTTTGTGATTGGAAATGGTGTTGAATGAAGAAATGGCTTCAATATTTGATTTGGTAACCATTTTCAGTTTTGGAATCAGCCATCCGAAAAGAGTATTGGCTATTCTTCCGATATTTAATACAGATTGTGAAAGAATTCTGGCATCTTTAAGTCCCAGACGGGTTCTGACCTGTTTTGCCAGATCGGCATATCTGTTGTTTTCAGCAACGATGATAAAACGTTCTCCGAAAAGATTATTTTCCATTAGTCCTATCGCGGTATTTGCAACATCTCTCACGTCAACGTAAGCAGAACCTCCTGAAAAGGTAAAACTATTATCTTCAAAGGTAGAGAAAAGTTCCCCGCTGCTTTGAGTCCAGTTTCCGCTTCCTACGATCATTCCCGGATTGATAATAACTACATTCATTCCCTCTGCTGAAGCTCTCCATGCTTCCATTTCAGATAAATGTTTTGATATAGCATAAGCAGAGTGTTCCAGTTTTGGATTAAAATCAGAACCTTCGTCCAACTCTCCTTTTTCATTGAAATTATCAAGAACGGCAACGGAACTCACATGAAGAAATTTTTTAACGTCTGACCCCTCGCAGGCAAACAAAAGATTCTCTGTACCTTTGATATTTGTACGGTACATTTCTTTTTCATCTTTGGGATGAAAGCTTACTTTTGCAGCACAATGATACACTTCATCCACACCTCGCAGTGCTGTTGTCAAAGAATCGAGATCATCAAAATCTACGTTTACCCATTCGATCTTATTGAAAAAATCGTCGGGATTCTCCGTATAAAAGCTGTATGAATGCTTTACTTCTTTTAAATTGCTGCCTGGTCTTTTGGAAGCACGTACATTTTTACCTCTTTTAAGAAGTTCCAGTACAATTATTCTTCCCAGAATTCCGGTAGCACCCGTTACAAAAATCATTAATTATTTTACTTGATTACTGACTAAAATATAACAATATTTTCTATCCGGCAATTCTTCCGGATCCGGCAAAAATTCCTCAGAAAAACTGCTTTTGCAAATTTGCGATTTTTAAAGCATAATTCAACTTTATTTAACCAATATTATCACTCAGAAATCAACAAACCAGAAAAATTTTAATCGCAACAGATCATTACATTTAAAAGTCCTGAAAGAATGTACAACTTTCAGGACTTCTATCATAAGAAACACGCTATTTTCTAAGCCATTACCTCATTATTTCTTCTTGGAGCTTTGTCACAAAGAACGTCTGCAATGCTCTTGGAAATAAGGTTTCCTTCTGTAAGATTATCCAGCCAGAAGAATTCTCCTGCCGCATTAATCTCGATGAAATAATATTCGTCTTCAGGGGAAACGATCATGTCGATTGCTCCATAGTCTACATTGTAAATATCGAGAAGTTCAAGCAGTTTTGCTTCTACATCTCCCGGAAGTTCTGTCCTGTTCCATTTATCAATGAGATTGATCCCATCTTTTCTCCAGTCTACTTTAGCATCTTCGGACTGCTGGGAATCTATTTCAAATGCATAAACATCTCTTCCCACAATGGTAATACGAAGTTCTTTTTTCTTTTGAATCATCTGCTGGAACTGCATAGGGCAGTATAACAATGAATCAAGTTCTTCTAATTTATCTTCGCTGACAACGTTAGTAAACACTACATTTTCAACACCGTCTTCATAGATAGCAAAACCGGTTTGCATCTTGGCGACTACATTCTGATGTTTCAGAATAAATTTTCTAGCTTCATCAGGATTGTTGGTAAGACATGTGGCTGGAATGGTCAGTCCTAATTTATCTGCAATTTTCAATTGTTCTTCCTTACTGTCGAGTCTTCTGTAAACACTTGGTTTACCTAAAGAATAAGCATCCACAGATTCAAAGAAACCAAAAAGGGTATTTCTGATTTCTCCCATTGCCGCACCGTAAAACTTAGAGTCCATTTCTTCTCTCAGTCCTTTTCCGATATTGTAAGCTCTTCTGTACCAGATGGCAGAAATATCATCCAAACGATGTTTTGCATCTGGAGTTTCAAGAAAACTTATCCACTCTCCATCCTGGAAAATGGTAGACAGTTTGTTTTGTAAAGGATAAATATCAACATCAAAGCGAATGACTTCACAGCCATTTTTTCCGATGTATTCTGTTACTTTTTCAATAGAAAAATTATCTGCGGTATGGGTAATAATTAAAATTTTATTCATGGAAATTGATTCTTTTGATAAGATTATCGGCAATTCTTTCTGCGATGGGAAATCCCAGTTCTTTCTGAAGCATTCCCCACTCTCCCTGTGGATTCACTTCAAGGAAATAATATGCTCCGTCTCTTCCTTTAATCATATCAATGGCTCCTATATAAAGTCCCATTTCGTTCATCATGGAAGTGAGATTGGTTTTGATGGAATCCGGAAGTTCGTAAGCTGACCAGAAATAGCCTTCACGAGCTACCCTCCAATCTGCATTTTCACTGTTATTGATCTTTCCTGTGAAGAAATCACCGTCTACATAGACGATTCTCAATTCGTATTCTTTGTCAATGTAAGGTTGAAAAATCATGGGACAGTAAGCAATATCTGAAAGGTGTTCCAAGGATTCTTCTTCAATAACCGTAGTGGAAATCATATTTTCTCCTGACATGGTTTTTGCGGTTACTCCATGAAGCTTAGCAATTGCTTTTCCCTGACAGTATTGATAGAAAAATGTTGTTATTTTTTCTTCATCATTGGAAAAAATGGTTTTGGGAATGGTTAAATTATTTCTTTCTGCTACTTTTAGCTGAAAAATCTTATTTCCATCAACTTTTTTTTCATTTTCATAAGGATTGATCCAGGGAATATGTTCTAAGGCAGTCATCAGATTGTAACGCAGACTTCCGTATTCATTCAGGAAGATTCTTTCATAGTCCTGATCCAATTCTTCGGGAGCAGTGACCCTCCAGGCTTTTCTATGCCACACCCCTTTAACAGCATCAGAATGAATGGTATTTCCGAACTCGTCAGTCAATTCAAATGAATTTTCATAAATGCTGATTTTCTGAAGGTGATTCAGGCGGTCAGAATTCAATCTGAAACAGGGGATATTTTTGGAGGTCAGGTATTCGAAGAAGATATCGATATTATAAAAATCCTGTGAATGGGTAATGCAGAGAATCATTTGCCGGTTTTTATTAAAAAGGGAAACTTAATGTTTAAGTTTCCCCTACTATTTTATTAATATTCTACCTGATTTTATAGTGGAATAGTGATTGTATCATCATCACCGTCAGATGGATATTTCAGCGTGTGCATCATATCATCTTTAGGAGAAGTTACAACGTCTACCGCCGGCTTTGTAATAACGTCTCTTTCAGGAATTGTAATATCAGTTCCTCCTTTTACTGTTTCAGGATCCTTAACCTGTTTTTCCAGGAATGATGCGAAAAACGGTTTCTTCTTTGAGTTGTTGCTTTTCATAATGTTTAGTTTTGGTTTGATATAATTTAGCTTAAGCTTTATATTTCTTACACATCTAAAACATCCTCATCTCCGTCAGAAGGATATTTCATCGTAACATTATCATTATCAGGTTTAGTAACATTATCCTTAAGAGGAGTAGTAATCTGATCCTGAAGGGCTGTAGTAATTTGGTCTGCAAGTACAGAAGTAATACCACCTCCTTTTACTGTTTCAGGATCTTTAACCTGTTTTTCTAAGAATGACGCAAAAAATGGCTTCTTTTTTGAATTTTTGTTTTCCATAAGTTAATATTTTTATTGTTTTGGAAATCCAAAGTACAAAAAATTCAAATCATGGAGAAATAATATTACGTTTTAATAAAAATTTAACATAATATCAAAAAGTAAAGTATAAAATTAATTCAATCCAAGAAACTCCTTAACAACGTTTGCAAAATCAACCGGATTTTCGGCCTGTACCCAATGTCCGGCATTTTTTACCGTAACCACTTTAGCTTTAGGAAATTGCTGCTTGATTCCGAATTCATCCTGTGGCAGGATATAATTGGATTTTGCCCCTGCTATAAACAATGTATCGCCTTCAAAGACTCCGAATTTAACAGCATTGGATACAAATTCAGTATATTTTTCGGATAATGTTTTAAGATTAAATCTCCAGCCCAGTTTTTTATTTTCATCCCAATACAGGTTTTTCGTTAAAAACTGTATGGTTGATTTTTCAGGAATATACTGGTTAAGAACTGCTTCTACTTCATTTCTTGAGCCAACTGTATTAAAATCAACGGTTTCCAGTGCTTTGATAATTCCCTGGTGGTGTGGCGGATATGCTTTAGGTGAAATATCAACAACAATTAGTTTTTCAACACGTTCAGGATATTTTATGGCAAACTGCATCACAGCTTTTCCTCCTAAAGAGTGCCCTAAAACATGAGCTTTCTGAATTCCATAATGATCCATATAGCGTGCAATATCATCTGCCAGATCATCATGAGACATACTTTCTGAGTGAAAACTTCTTCCGTGGTTTCTAAGGTCAATCAGATGTACGGGAAGATATTCTCCCAGATCTTTTCCGAAACTTCCCCAGTTGTCAAGCATTCCAAATAATCCGTGAAATACAAGAAGCGGCGTATTGGTTGAATTTTCGCCGAATATTTTTGAGTTTAAGATTTCCATATTTTTTTAGAAGTTAAGAGGTGAGAAATTAGAAGTTAGATAATATAAGAGATCAGAAACGATGTTTCACTAACTTCTAATCTCTAACTTCTAGTTTCTTGTTAATTACCATTTTGCCAGTCTCTTCAGATAAGCCTGAACTGTATTTTCCAATCCCATATAAAGTGCTTCGGAAACCAAAGCATGGCCGATAGACACTTCCAAAAGGTTCGGAATAGTGTCTGCAAAGTATTTCAGATTTTCTAAGCTAAGGTCATGACCGGCATTAATTCCCAATCCGAATTTATTAGCTTCAACTGCTGTATCGTAATAAGGTTTTATAGCCTGTTCTTTGTTTGTAAGATAATTTTTTGCGTAAGCTTCCGTATATAGCTCTATCCTGTCTGCTCCGGTCTTAGCAGCATATTCTACCAATTCCGGTAAAGGATCCAGGAAAATAGAAGTACGGATACCTGCTTTTTTAAATTCTGCAATGATTTCTGTAAGGTAGTCAAGATGTTTTTTTGTATCCCATCCTGCATTAGAGGTAATAGCATCGTCAGCGTCCGGCACTAAAGTTACCTGCTCAGGCTTCACTTCCAATACCATATCGATAAAACTATGATGAGGATTTCCTTCAATATTAAACTCAGTCGTAACCAACGGCTTCAGATCATAGACATCTTTTCTCGTGATATGCCTTTCATCAGGCCTTGGATGAATGGTAATTCCCTGTCCTCCGAATTCCTGAATTTTTACAGCAGCTTCTGTAACACTTGGGGTTTCACCTCCTCTTGCATTTCTTAACGTCGCAATTTTATTAATGTTTACGCTTAGTTTTGTCATTTTTTATTTTAGATGTTAGATATGAGATGTTAGAAGCCGGAAGCATGGGGCTGGAAGTAAATCCAGACTTTGTACTTCTATTGGTCCTTCTACATTCATTATCATTTAAAAATTTAATTTAAAATTTGTTTTAAAGAAGCACTTCCTGCTTCCCTCTTTAATCTTCGAGCTTCTAGACTTTCACACTTACCTGCATCACCTGAAGCTCAAATTCTTTGGATGCTACCAGCAAATGGTCAAAAATATCTGCCTGTATCTGCTCAAAACGCTCCCATTTGGAATCATTGGCAAAGCAGTATACTTCAAGAGGCAGCCCTTGCGGGGTAATGTCCAGCTGACGTACCATTCGGGTGCCGTTTTTATCTATATCGGGATCATTTTCAATGTATTTCTGTGCATAATATCTGAAAACACCGATATTGGTAAGCTGTCTTCCATTCACAATTTTATCTTTGTGCTCAAGACTTTCTTTCTCTTTTTTAATCTCTGATGTTCTTTCTTCAAGATAGTCTGAAATCAGGTTAATCTCTTTTAAACGCTCAACATCTTCATCAGTCAGAAACTTAAAAGAATTGATGTTAAAGTAAATTGATTTTTTTATTCTTCGGGTATTAGACTCAGACATCACCTGCATATTCTTGATCTCAGTGGTCATCAAATCATAAGTAGGAATAGTGGAAACCGTCTTATCAAAATTAGTAATTTTGGTAGTCAAAAGGTTGATTTCCGTAATATTTCCTTCAATGTTGTATTTGGGAATGCTAACCCAATCTCCTACTTTTAAATTTTTAGAAGTGGCAACATGAAGCCCTGTTACAAATCCCAAGATTGTATCTCTGAAAACCAATACCAGAACAGCAGTAATAGCCCCCAGACTTCCTACGATAGTGGTTCCTTTAATCCCGAAAATCACACAGAATCCTACTACTGTAAATATGAAGAGTCCTAAAATCTTTACGGTTTCTGAAATGGCATTAAGCGCCATAATCTTGTAGAAATCCTGTTTAATGCTGAAATAATTTCTGAAAGCCGTCAGTGATCTGTAGAGCATTCCTGCCAATATCAATACCAATCCCAAATTGATACATCTTATTATAAAAATGGTTGTCTTCGGCAGTGCATTTTCCGGAAATATGGATCCCTGGATACCCGCAACAGCAATCAAAGCAGCAAAATGGGCTACAGAGTTGGTGATTTTGGCCTGATAAATAGATTTTAAGATGGGAAATTTCTGTTCATTATGAAATAACCTGAAGACAGAATTAATGATGAATTTAAAAACAAAATCAGTAATTAAAAACAGAACGAGAAGTAAGCTTAATTTTACAATAATATGAAAAACCCAGTCCAGCCCGGAAGGTGATATCTGGGTGATATAGATGTAAAGCTGCTCGCTCAGCTCCTGTATAAAGTTTTTAGTTTCTTGTAACTGGTCATTCATTACAGCAAATTTATGAAATTAAGAATCATCATTTTACTATTCGCAATCAATTTTCATCCCAAAAAGCTTTCATTGGGAAATATTTAATAAAAATCTTTTTTAAATAAAATCATAAAATATCAAATCTCCCACAACCCTTAATTATAAATGAAAAATTAACTACAAACACTAATATAAATTAAATAATATTAAAAATAATTGCATTTTTCATGTTTAAATTTTAAATATTTATTAAATTTGATTAAAACTAAACTAATCAAAATCAATTAAATATGAAACAAAATTACTTGTTAATCATGCTATGCAGCCTTGTGCTTCTAGTGAATTGTAAAGGAGACGATACTGCCGCTCCTGAAGAAAACCCTATTAAAGTAGTAGCCACAGGAAAAGTGGAGGGAAAAGTATTTGCAAAAAACGGAACAAAACCGATTGGAGGTGCTCTTGTTTTCACTACCGACGGACAGAGCAACATTTATCACACCTATTCCGGTGCTGATGGCAGCTTCAGCTTGACAGCTCCTGAAGGCAACACAACACTTCACATCCAAACAGGTGACGGTAAAAATTTCAGAACAGAATTTCCTGTTACCATTAAGAAGAATGAAACAGTCTCTGTGGCCGCAACAGATTCAAAATTGGATCAGATAGCAAAAATGGCCTATATAAAAGGAAGTTATGATGAAATTGAAGCGATTATAAGTTCTCTTGGTTATACAGCTACTGAAATTACTTATCAGGACTTAAAAAACATCAATACTATTTCCCAGTATGATATTATTTTCCTGAACTGCGGATCCCGAACTTACGCCCAAACAGGTACTTCATCGCCAAGCAATGACAATAATGTATATTCCAATCTTTCTACTTTTGTAAGCAATGGCGGAAGTCTTTACAGCTCAGACTGGGCTTCTGCTTATCTGGTAGGGGGAAATACAAATACGGTAAGCTGTAATGCTCCGGGAGGATTTATCAATGATAATCTTCTTTGCCTTCAGGATACAGGTACAGCCACCACTTATATGGGCTGTAACGTTTCAAACACTGCTTTGGCGACTGCATTAGGATTTAATACATTGGATATTCAATATGATATGGGTGCGTGGGAAAAAATTATGAACTATGATCCCACATTCTGGGATGTTCTTGTACAGAAAGGCAACGAACCACTGATGATAAGAACAGGACATTATACGAACCCTTCTGCTCCGCAAACACCTGTAGGAACATCGTTAAACAATAATCACATCACGATCTGCCATCATACGGCAAATGGAAATAACATTACCATTACCATCAACCAGAATGCATGGAATGCACATCAGGCACATGGAGACACATTGGGTCCTTGTACAGGAAACTCCAGCAGCGGAAATATCTACTATACCACATTCCATAACCATGCAACCGGAAACATCGGTAAAGCAGGACCGATTCTGGAATATGTAATCTTAAATTTGTAATAAAATTTTATAACTCGTTCTCAAAGTGGCTTTTTATAAGGCCACTTTTTTTATATTGCATATATTTTTAAAAAGAATGGATACAACGATTATTAATATTTTCTGCCTTATTCTGTTATTTGTTGGAATCTTAGGTACTTTTCTTCCGGTATTGCCCGGGCTTTTGCTGAGTATCTGCGGGCTTCTGATCTATAAATTCGGGACGGATGCGGACCTTCCGATGATTTATATCTGGGCATTCGGAATTCTTACATTAGCTTCTATAGTATTAAGTTATGTGATTCCGGCAAAAACCAATAGAAAATATGGAGGTACACGTTGGGGAAGTATCGGTTCTGTAATTGGAACCATTGTTGGGATATTTATTCCGATTCCATTAGGCTTCCTCGTAGGAATGTTTGCAGGGGTATTTATTGGTGAATTACTTCATGACAGCAAGGATATGAATAAAGCTTTACAATCAACCAAAGGTGCACTGATTGGATTCATTTATGGAACCGGATTCAGTTTTGTAGTAGGAGTGGCAATGTTTTTGGTAGTATTACTTAATATGTTCAACGTCATTTAATTAAATATAAGAAACTATGTTCCATAAAATTGTCATACTCAGTCTGGGAATATTTGCATTAACAGGATGTGATGCCCAAAAGAAATCTAAGATTAACACAAAAGCTACTGAAATGCCTGCAGGTACAAAAACAACAAGTGCTGATAATCAGAAAGATGGTGTTATATACCTGAATGAAGGAGAAAATAAGTTTTTAAGAGAATACCAGATGAATGTAACGTTCAAAGGGGTTTCTGAAGACAGCCGCTGTCCTGAAGGAGTCAATTGTATCTGGGCCGGAGCTGCTCTCGCTCAGGTAGAAGTAATGGGAACCGCTACACGCCCTATGATTCTGAACCTCGCGAGCATAGATTATCCGGGAAGGAATTACCGCCAGTCGGCAGAATTCAATGGGTATACCATTACCTTACAAGATGTTGCTCCTTATCCAAAACAACAGGACGGAGCAAAAGCATTAGCCGGAAAATATAAAATCGGAATTACGATAAAAAAGACAGATCAATCAACAGATTCTACCACGAAATAGGCTTCTTCCCTTTGGAAACAAGATATTCATTAATTTTTGAGAAAGGTTTACTTCCAAAAAAACCTCTGTACACGGAAAATGGTGATGGATGTGCCGATTTCAGAATAAAATGCTTAGCCGGATCTATGAGTTCGGCTTTTTTTTGTGCAAAAGCGCCCCACAATACAAACACTACATTCTCTTTTTTGTCTGAAATTTCTTTAATGATAAAATTGGTGAATTTTTCCCAACCCAGATCTTTATGGGAATTAGGTGAATGAGCCCGAACCGTTAACGTTGCATTCAATAGCAAAACACCTTGTCTTCCCCAGTCATCCAATTCTTTTGAAGTTCTTACAACCCCTAAATCATCTTTCAACTCAATAAAAATATTCTTAAGTGATGGTGGTGCAGCAACCTGCTCAGAAACAGAAAAACACAAACCATTTGCCTGAAAATCATTATGGTAAGGATCCTGCCCAATAATAACGACCTCAACATCATCAAAAGCCGTCAGTTCCAGTGCTCTGAAAATCTGATTTTTCGGTGGAAAAACTTTGGTTGTTGCATATTCATTCTTTACTTTCTCCCAAAGGGTTGTAAAGTATTCCGTACTCTTTATAGGGGCTAAAATTTCTGTCCAGGTCATACTGCAAAAATAATAATATTAAAATAAAACAAGAGCCTCCTTATACTTTAAATATCCTGACTTTTCTTTCAATCAGCATATATGAGAAATAAGACAGTAATATAGAGAAAGCTATTAATAGTATATTATTGAGGTGATAAGAATGTACAATAATGAAATTCTGCTTCTTCACAATATAATGAATGATATATAGCGAATAAGAGATATTTCCCAGAAAATACACTGCCTTGGTTTCTAAAAATGTTTTTAAATAGTTTGGTTTTCCTTCATACAGATATTTTATCATAAATGCTGATAATAAAGGAATAAACAATAATCCTTTTTCAACAAACAACATAGATACAAACAGTAGGAGAATGATATAGATAACGAGGTTTTCTTTTTTCATTTTAAATTGTGGTAAAAGGGCAACTCCAATTCCAAGAAAATAGGAAGATACTGTTCTCAGCAGGGAAACAAGACCATAAGGAAGATCAAGATATCTTGGCGATTCCACTACTTCCATGGGGTGTTCAGAACCTATATACAAATGGCCGGGGAAATAGGGAAGCATAAACCTCAAAACCAAACTTATGATAATTAAAATTTCGCTGCGAATTTTGTAATGCAGGACAAGCCATAACATAAAGGGGAATATTAAATAGCAAACCCATTCTGTACTAAGTGACCAATAGACAACATTCAGCAGATAATCAGGATTAAAAAAGCTTTGTAATAAGGTCACGTTAATCAGAAATCCTGCTATAGAAGTCTTCATTAAAAACAATGCAATAAAAACAACCGATACAATATATACAGGATAAATCCTATTGATTCTCTTTTTATAAAAAATCTCTATTGATCTATAGTTCAAACCCTTAAACTTTCCAGAATAAGAAACCGTCAGTAAAAAAGCACTTAACACAAAAAAGATATCAACTGCTACATACCCCTTCCCTACTATATCCTGAATGAATTCATTCCTAAAAAAACTAAAATGAAAAAAAGCTACCCATAATGCAACAACCCCTCTAAGTCCCGTTAAAGATTTTATTTCATTTTTCATATGTAATTTCAATCGGCGATAAAGATATAGAAAAACCTATTAGATTTCATAAGAATGGTCAGAGGCTCTTTGTAAACTAAAGATAATATTATCCGGAAAACCTTCATTTTGCTTTCCTTCTTCCAAAATAAAATGATGCTTTAAAAGAAGTCCCTTTGAATTTTCGTTCAATTTATTAGTAATCGCAACAATTTCCTGTAAATGCAGTTCATTAAAACCAAAATCCAAAACCGCTTCTAAGGCTTCAGACATAATTCCTTGCCTGTGGTATTCCGGCAACAGCTCATAACCGACTTCTGCTGTTGCCCGGTCTTCAGAAAAATTCCAAAGACAGATCGTTCCGATAAGATTCGGCTGATCTTTTAAAAATATTCCCAAATAGACGGTCTGATTATTTTGAGTTCTTTCCTTAATGGTCAAAATAAACTGAAGAGCATCATAATTATTTTTTGGTGAGTTCCTTAGGACAAACTGATTGATCACTTCATTGCTTCGAATTCGTAAAATATCCTCAACGTGGCTTTCGTTGATATCTCTCAGTAATAGTCTTTGGGTTTCCAGTTTCATATCTCAAATTTAATAAAAAGAACATCATAATTTGTTTAAACGCAAAGCTTAATTATAATAACTCCATATTATAAAAGTGCAAAGGTTACAACATTGTTACTGAGAAGCATTATTATACATACGCTTAGAAAGAATCAATTTCATTGGTTCCACTCTGCCTCCTTAAAGGAATAAGATTTAGTAATAAAAAGCTTTGCGTTTAAGTAAATTGATGTTATTTTTTGATTCTAAAAAGTTTCAAAGAAGAAACAATTATATCATCAAATTCCATTTAATTTATTCTGTAAATCTCTCAGATATACGTAATAATCAAAATTCTCACTAAATTTGCAGTGTGTATATAGATAAAGAAGATTTAGACGAATTAGAGTTTCCGCAATTGCTCGCGGAAATCTCCCCATTTGCGTATTCTCCGAAAACAAGAGAAAAAATTCTTCAACTTCGCCCAATGGAAATAGACGAGGCGGAACTTTCGTTAAAAAAAACGTCAGAATATCTGTCGAGTTTTGAAAGTTCAAATGCGATTCCGTTTGATGAATATGAAGATATCGAAAGTGAGCTGAAATTGATGCTGATTGAGAACTACCGCCTGGAAAATGCTGCTTTCATCAAAATAAAAACCATCACGGAACAGATCGGAAAACTGCAGAAGTTCTTCCCCACCATGCCCGAAACATTCCCTGCTTTATTAGAGGAAGTTTCTGTACTGGAATTCAGAAAAGAGATCATTGATAAAGTAGATAAGGTTTTCAACCGTTTTGGTGAGGTAAAAAGTGAAGCTTCTCCGGCTTTGAAAGGCTTGAGAACTGAAATTCAACTTGCTAAAAAAGCAATTCAGGAAAATTTCAACCGTGCACTCACCACGTATGGACAGAGTGACTTTTTGGATGATATCCGGGAAACAATTATTGATGATCAAAGAGTTCTGGCTGTAAAATCAGGATTCAAAAAAAGAGTTGCCGGAAGAACGCTGGGAATCTCCAAAACAGGTTCTATTACTTACATTCAGCCGGACAGTGTTGTAAAGCATTACTTCAAGCTTCGTGAAAGTGAAGAAGAAGAGAAAAAAGAAATTGACAAAGTTCTCAGACAGCTTACCGCAGAACTGGCAGAGTTTCAACCTCAGCTATGGAGATATCAGGTTTATATTTTTGATCTGGATCTTACAAGAGCGAAAGCTAAATTTGCTGATTTAGTGAACGGAATTCTTCCAAAGATCAACCGTCATAAGACATTGAAACTTAAAGACGCTTACCATCCATTGCTATGGTTGAGAAATAAAGTAGAAAATAAAACAATTCATCCTCAGACTCTTTCTTTAACGGAACATAACAGGATCATCTGTATTTCCGGACCTAACGCCGGTGGAAAATCAATTACTCTGAAAACCGTAGGATTATTGCAGCTGATGATTCAGAGTGGTATTCTGGTTCCGGTTCATCCCAAATCTGAAATGTTTTTCTTTGAGAAGGTCATGACTGATATTGGTGATAATCAATCCATTGAAAATCATCTGTCAACCTATTCATCAAGATTGAAGAAAATGTCCGGAATCATCCGTGAGGCAGATGCCAATACGCTTCTATTGATTGATGAATTCGGTACAGGTTCTGATCCGGAACTTGGAGGTGCGCTGGCAGAAAGTTTCATGGAGTTTTTCTACGACAAAAAGAGTTTTGCCATTATTACAACTCACTACACCAACATTAAACTGGTGATAGAACAGCTTCCCAATGCTCAGAACGCAGCAATGCTCTTCAATGAAGAAACACTGGAGCCGATGTATAAACTGGAAGTAGGCCAGGCAGGAAGTTCATTTACTTTTGAAGTTGCAGAAAAGAATAAAATCCCAAGGTTTATTATCCATTCTGCCAAGAAAAAGGTAGAGCATGATATCGTTAATCTCGATAAGACCATTGTAAAGCTGCAGCAGGAGAAATTTGAAGTTGAAAAACTGAAATCCGATCTTGCAGAAAGAAAAGAGTCTGTAGAAGATAAGCGTGATAATCTTCAGAAACTGAATGATCAGCTTCAGCAGAAACTGTTCAATTTCCAGAAACTATATGAAGAGGAACACCGCAAACTTCAGTTCGGGAATAAAATTGAAACGTTCATCGACAGTTATACAAAGGGAAAATCCAGAAAGGATGTTGTAAAAGACTTTGTAAAACTTCTTGAACAGGAGAAATTCAGGAAATTAGGCCATGATAAGGATGAAACAAAACGTCTGCAGGTCGTTAAGAGAAAAATTACTCAACAGCTGAAAAAGGAGGAAGTCATAGAAAAAATTGCAGAAACCAATGAAAAACTGGAAGAACAACGTAAAAGTGACCGCGCTATCTGGATGAAGATTGGGCAGCGTGTTCGTATCACGGGAAGTACCAGTGTGGGAACCATCGAAAAGATTTCCAGAAACAAGGTGATTGTCAATTATGGAACCTTCAAGACAACAATTAATGCAGATGAACTAGAGAGAATTTAAGTAATCTTAAATTAAATCAACGCAAATACTAAGCGAGAGCACCAAAAGGTACTCTCGCTTTTTTATTTTTATTTCTTAATGAATTTTAATCGGGTTACTTTTTCTTTGTCTTTCAACTGGATAAAATAAACTCCTTTTGAAAGATGATGAAGGTCTACTTTATGATCTTCAACCTTTCCTTCTCCTGTTTTTTGTCCCAATGCATTATAAATTTCAAAATTTGCAGCTTCTGAGATGCCGGATATGTTTAAAATATCGGATGCCGGATTGGGATAAATCTCAGGTTTTGCAGACTTTCCAGATTCTTCCACTCCAAGCGTTGAATCTATAAAATCCACTCCATAATCTTCAACTTCTCCATAGGTGAATGTTCCACAGGCATCAGCAGGCATCGTTTGATTTGAAACAACTCTCATAGTAACACCACAAGTTGTCAATGCTGCCAAACTTGGAATCGTAAAAACAGATACTGCCGGTGCAGCTTGAGTGACATTATTCGCCACCATCACCCTTTCATTGGATTCAAAAATTCCGTTGGCATTAAGATCTATCCATGCCGTTACTGTTGTAGTACCCGGAGTTCCGGTCCAGGTATTGGTTACTGAAAGCTTATTTCCTGTGCTTCCTATAAAAAACTTTACTCTACGGCTTAGATCACTTCTGTAATCTGTATAACTGGAAGGTCCGGAATTGCTTACCATTGGAGTGGTAATTCCCGTAGAATTTACTGTCACATTGGAAATATGCATCATAGCAGTATCTGTAGATGCACTTGCACAATAATTGAGCGTTGTTGTAAAAAATACAGGATTAGACCATGTTCCCTGTACAGTACAAACTTTCACTACCTGTACCTCGTACGTTGTACAAGGTTGCAAACCGGTAATAGTAAAAGAATTTTGTCCTGATGCAACATCGGCTGTCATCCATGTAGTAGTTCCCGGTATTCTATATCTGATCCTGTTATCCGGAGTATTGGGATCAGCAGTCCAGGTAACTGTTCCTGAAGTAAGCGTTATATTAGACATCTGAAGCCCTGTTGGAGCATTTGTATCGCAGTAAAATAAAGATTTGGGCTCTTCTTCTATTTTGTGGGTTGCCTGAAAGCTGGAAACACCCAAAATAAGAGAAAATACATAAAGTAGTTTTTTTGTCATGTTTATTAGTTTTTAAATTCTCTTGGAAAATAGGAATTTTATAGAATATAATTAATACTTAGATCACATATTATTGCACTTTTTTAATATTTTTAAATTATATACATAAAAAACATATTTATTCAGCAGGATAATGCTATCAAAACCTCCTTCTTACCATTGTTTGAAACAAATACAAGATTTAAGAAAACTGCAGGAGTATAATTATCTTTCGAAAAGCATTTAATTTATATATTTGAGGGATCAAAAAATTTTCATGATGACTTTCATAAACAAAGCATTCTATTTATCTGCTTTCAGTATTTTTTCTTTAGCCTTTGTAAAAGGGCAGAATAAAGTTCCTTTCGGAGTTGTAAAAGCTGAAGAAGGATATGCCAATGTACGGGTTCATAAAGACAATTACAGAAAGATTGTAGACAAGATCCGTATGCGTAAGGGTGATGTATTCGTTTATGTAAAGCCTGCTCCCGGAGAAACAGAGTGGATCTGGATCAAATATCCGGAAAAACAGGATGAGGACAAACCATTTGTACGTTATGAAACACTTGATAAAGAAGGAATGGTCAATAAAGAACGTATTGCTTATATAGACCAGCTTCCTGCCTATACTCCTTCTAAATCCAAAAACGGAAGATCCCTTATTTTCACAGATAATTCTGATCCGAAAATTCCTACTGCCCAAAGAAGCAAGGTAGTAATTGATATCTACCCTTCCAACGCCGGCTATCGTAAAAAGGAAAAAGATGCGGAAGGAAAACTTCTCACCATCGATAAAGTAAAGCCTTGGGGAATCGGAAATGACCTTCCGGAAGGAATGACAGAAATCAAATCAATCCGAGTACAACAGCCTGGAAGAGGTTCTGTTTTTGTAAGAGAAGCCATCAAAAATATGTTCCAGCCTACCATGGATTTTGAGAACATTGGAGTAACTTCCCTTGACAATGATAATATTTTCCTTTATATGATAAATGGTTCAGGAGAAAACAGATACACTACGCTCTGGACGATTAAGAAAGGAAGAGTAATCAGCCAGATTATTTACCATAATCCGGAATAAATTCGCTATTTTTGCATCTGAAAAGTTTACACTTATTCATCACAGAAATTGGTTCTGCATCACTGCAGATTAAAAGGGAACCGTGTGAAAATCACGGACTGTCGCGCAACTGTAAGTAACTGAAATCTTTATCAAAGATCCACTGTGCGAGGCATGGGAAGGAGATAAAAGATGTTACAAGTCAGGAGACCTGCCTATTTCTTTAAACAAATAACTTTCGCGATTTGAAGTTGTATTGATCTGATGGATTGTTTCAGGGGTTCTCTAAGTTCCTGTCATTATTCTGTTGTTTTAATATCATTTTCACTTCGCTTTAATTAATAATGATATATGACTACAGAAGAAAGAATTGAAGCATCCGAAACCAGAATCTTTAAAGCGGTTTTCCCTAACACAACCAATCATTACGATACCCTTTTTGGTGGTACGGCTATGCAGCTGATGGACGAAGTAGCTTTTATTACCGCTACCAGATTTGCCAGAAAAAGAGTGGTAACAGTAAGCAGTGACAAGATCGATTTCAAAAAACCTATTCCAGCCGGAACTATTGTTGAGCTGATCGGAAAAGTTTCATACGTGGGAAAAACCAGTATGAAAGTAAATGTTGAGATCTATACCGAGCAGATGTATTCCTATGAAAGAGAAAAGGCCATTGTAGGTGATTTTACTTTTGTAGCGATTGACGAATTCAAGAAACCAATCCAGATACTATAAATAATAAGCTTCGGGCGGCCTTTGGCCGCCCGAAGCTTATTATATTTTCATTAAATTTATTTCACAACTTTTTCCGTTTCCAGACTTCTGTTTAATAAAAGTTCAAAAGCCTCTCCCATTTCATCCGATGCTCTGCTGATTGCATTTTCAAGCATATTCCGGATTTGTTTTTCTGTCACTCCGGCTTCCGTCCAGCTTTTTCCTGAAGTATGGGAATTTAAGATAAATGGCATGATTCTATCTATTCCACAGGCAAAAATAGCATCAGGGGTTTTCTCATCTTCAAACTCTAGCCATAGATTGAAGAACTCTGTACGCAAAGGTTCATCCAGTATTCCGAAAATCTTTTGGGCAGATGCCTTTTCTCTGTCAAACTTCCCAACCATTGCTTTTTCATCAAAAATAAAGGTGTCTCCAGCTTCTATCTCTACCAAATCGTGAATGGAAAGCATTCTTATCACTCTCAACAGATCAATATCTGCACGGTTTTTAGCATATGGATAAAGAATCTGAGCCAGAATGATGATCTGCCAGGAGTGTTCCGCAGTATTCTCTCTTCGGGAATCGTCAGCATTATAATTTCTTCGCTGTACATTTTTCAAGGCATCCACTGCCAGGATAAAATCAATCTCTTTCTGAATTTTCATCTTACTTTTCTCTATTATATTGTTCTGAAGGGTATACCTTTGTTTTGGTTACCCATTTATTATTGATCTTTTCTTTAGTGATCACTTTTACGCGGCCTTCTACCGTCATATCTTCTTCTTTTTCAAAGACTTTATCAAGCCCTTTATTGGGAATAACTGCATATTCAGTGGTAAAAAAATCGCAGCAGCCTGATTTTCCATAGGAAATCAGACGTTTACGTTTGACATCAACATCAAAAATATCAAGGGAACTGGACGCAAGATCCGTAAGTTCTCTACTCTTCACAAATGCCATTCTTGTACTGTTGAATACATAAACATCATAGGAAGCAGCGCTATAGTTTCCCATATTTCCGTTCCTTACCGCTACATCTTCAGTTCCGTCAAAATTAAAGTCATTAATGATTACAGAGTTCTGCTTATTCGTCAGCGGAATCATTTTTCCCAGTTTGGGTTTTTCAGCCTGATCTATTTCCAATACCAGATTATCTGATGCAAAAGTCTGTACCTTTGTGTTTTTATGATCAAATAGCTCTACGGTTCCTTTGCCGCTGCATCGGCCATCATAGCAATTTTCTACCTGAATGATAGCATCATAATTCTTTGATGCATTTCTAACCTCAAACTGATATTGCCCAAAACATGTAGGCCCAAGTAAAACAAAAGCCGAAACATACTTATATGTATTTAATAGATTCATGGTAATAGTAAATAGATTTAGGTGTTTTTTTTCCTAACAAAAATACGAATCATAATACCGATCTCAAAATTCCGACCTTATTATCTGTAAGGATCTGAAACAATTTAATAACCTTCAAATAAAAGAATATTCAGTGATAAGAAGCTGTTCCCGCTATACGCTCATACTCCTCGCTGCCTTCCTGAACCCAAACCGCTGTGGGGTAACCGCTGCTATCGGGGCTATTTTTTGGTAATGAGTAATAAGCAATGAGCAATAATTAATGATTGATAACTTTTTTATTTCTTTCATTTCATTAAAATTAAAGATTTTTTAAACATTTTTTAACCAAATTCATTTTTAATAAAATTTATAATAAAATTTATTAAACTGATTTTCAGTAGTTTATAATATTTATTTTAAAAATTTCACTACTTTGTATTGCATAATACCATTTAATTTACATATCTTTGTAATGTAAAATTAGAATAGGCTCAACTAGCTAGGAGCATTTTTCTAAAAATATAACTAATTAACAAAACTTATCAAAGATGAATACCGAAAATACCAAAGCGCAAATGCGAAAAGGAATTCTGGAATTCTGTATTCTAAGTCTCATCAATAATCGCGAAATGTATGTTTCTGATCTTATTGATGAACTGAAAAAAGGAAAACTGGATGTAGTGGAAGGAACCCTCTACCCTCTTCTTACAAGACTTAAAAACGGAGAGTTTCTCTCTTACAGATGGGAAGAATCTACAGGAGGGCCACCCAGAAAATATTATCAGATCACAGAAAAAGGAAAACTTTTCCTGGATGAACTTCAAAACACATGGAATGAGCTGACAGCCTCAGTAAACAACATCACCCAACAAAATTAAAAAACAAAGCTATGAACAAGACACTCTCAATAGGACTCGCAGGTTTTTCTTTTACAATAGAAGAACACGCATATATAAAGCTCAGCGATTACCTGAACGCACTGAGAAGCTCACTGGATGCTTCTGAGGCTGATGAGGTAATGCATGACATAGAAATAAGAATGGTGGAGATTTTCAAAGATTCTCTGGGAAAACGTGAAGTAATTAACGATACCGATGTAGAAAAGGTAATCGCACAGATCGGAAGCCCAGAAAAAATTGAAGAACAGGAAGAGGCTTATTTTTCTGAAAAAACATCTACCAGAAATACCAATTCAGGAAACAATTATACCGATAAGAAACAACTGTTCCGTGACCCGGAAAAACAAAAAATAGCAGGGGTTTGCGCAGGTTTGGCTCAATATGTAGGAATGGATATTACCACAATGAGAGCAATCTGGCTGGGAATCTTCGTATTAGGAATTTTTACAGCAGCTATTTCATCTTCACTGATCGGTCTTTTATATGTAATCCTTTGGATCGTACTTCCAAAAGCTGAAACAGCAGCAGATTTCCTGAAAATGCAGGGAAAGCCTATGAACTTCGACAATCTTAAGAATGAGTCTAATAAATTGGTTCAGTTTGCCAATGAATCTACTCAGAGGGTCGGAGAAATATACAACGAAAACAAACCTTACATCAATAATGCAGGAAGCGGAGTTTGGAATGTATTCAAATATATTGTAGGAGGATTCTTCGTATTGATGGCTGTAGGAAGCATTATCGGAGTATTTGTATTATTCGGTCTTTTCGGGATGGATACAGACTTTCCAGGTGCCAATGAAATCAGATTCTATATGGATGATCAGGGACTTGATAAAGTATTGGCAGCCATGATGGTAATCGGAAGCTTAATACCGGCAATCCTTTTCAGCTTATTAAGCATCAAGATTTTCTCTCCAAAAACAAAACTGAGAAACATCGGATGGGTAGTAGGAGGTTTATTCCTTCTTCTGATCGGATTGGGAACTTACTTCGGAATAAGCATGGCTAAGAAAGACATGATCTATAGAGGAAGCAAGGAAGACGTAGAGAATGTTGCCATCAACACTACTTCAGATACAGTGTATGTGGATGTAAAGCAAGTTAACATTCCTCAGAACTTCAAAGCATATAATAATGATATTTATTCTGATAAAAGATCTGTTTATGAAGAAGATTATATCTCAGTAGATGTAACAAGAAAACCAGATATTAAAACACCATATCTGATCATCAAAAAAGAAGGAAAGGGTTATAATTTCCCAATCCAGCTGACAGTTCCTGTAGAAGTTGTAAACAATAAGATACTACTTCCAAACTATATCAAATATCCATATGAGCATAGATTCAGAGACTATAGCCTGGATTATGAACTTGTAGTTCCACAGAAAACAGTGGTTATCTCCATGAAAAAAGACGGTATTCATATAGATGGAGACTTAGACGGAGACGGTATCAATGACAGTGATCAGGATAGTGATGAAGACCACAATGGTGTTAGAATTGAAAAAAATAAGATCACTGTAAACGGTTCCAGTATCGAATACAACTCTGATGATCAAGACAGTATCATCGTAAACGGTAAAAAAGTTCCGAACAACCAGGCAAAGAAAGTAATTGATTCCGCAGTGTCCAATATCAAAAAATCTAATAAAGATATGGACATCAAGATCAAAGACGGAAAAAACGAAATTTCCATACAAACTAAATAATTAACTTCAGAGAGTGGTAGAAGGTGTGAGTGGATGGCAACCGTTTGAAATTCACACCCTTCTTCTCTCAGAAAAGTGAAAATAAAACTATATTTAGTTTCTTATGTAAAAAAAAAGTTTTAATTTCGTACAGCTAAAATTTAATAACCAACCAACCAAAAACACAGCCTTATCATGATACAATTTGCAATGGAATTCGTAATGAAAATCGTAGATTTAATTAGCGGTTTGTTTTAAGAGCGATAATATTTCAATATATTTGTAAAGTATAACCAAAGTTTGGTTATACTTTTTTGTTTTTAATCCAAGAAATCTATGAAAAAGCTGATAGGCAAAGCAATGTTAAAAATATTAGGTTGGAAGGTCGTTCTGCAGGGCGATGTCAACAGCCTGAACAGGTGTATCCTAGTAGTAGCACCTCACACCCATAATATGGAATACATTTTAGGAAATTTCGCCTATTGGTCACTGGAAAAACCTTTAAAAATCATCATTAAAGACGCTCACACCAAAGCCTGGTACGGAGGTCTTGTAAAGGGTCTTGGCGGTATTGGTATAGACAGAAGCCAGAAAAATGATCTGGTGAATTTTGTAGCCAATCAGTTTTCAAAAGAAGATTTCAGTCTTGTTATTACCCCGGAAGGAACAAGAAGCTGGGTTCCGAAATGGAGAAAAGGGTTCTATCACATGGCATTGGCAGCAAAAGTACCTATTGTACTGGCAGCAGGTGATTTCAAAAGAAATATTGTTTATCTGGGTTATACAATTCCGTACGAAAGAATAGCATCTGTCCCTTTTTCAGAAATCATGCAGGAAATTCAGGACTATTATATCAAAAATGACATTGTCCCTAAAGTCCCTGAAAATTGGAATCCTAATATTATGGGAACCGGAACTGAATAGAATTAGATGCTAGATGCTAGATGCTAGATGCTAGATGCTAGATGCTAGATGCTAGATGCTAGATGCTAGATGCTAGATGCAAAATTAAATCAATTATAAGAAATGAAAGGTCAGACAAAAGAAGAAATATTAGCATTCATCAATAACTGGGGTGATGTAACTCTTGCAAAAACTCTTGAAATAAAATTCATTGATATTGATCTGGAAAATGAAACCCTTACCGCCACTATGCCTGTCCTTCCAAGAACGCATCAGCCATTTGGAATCATGCACGGAGGAGCAAGCTGTGTTTTGGCTGAAACTTTAGGTTCAAGCCTGTCTAATATCTTTATCGATGGTGAAAAGTATTACGGGGTAGGAACCAATATCAATTCTAATCATTTAAGAAGCAAAAAGGATGGAATTGTAACCGCTACAGCACGTTTTATCCGAAAAGGGAAAACCATGCACGTTTCAGAAATTGAAATCCGTGACGAAAAAGGAGTTCTTATCAATCATACAACAATGACTAATAATATCATCAATAGATAAGTTATAATTTTAAAAAAAATAAGGAGCTTAAAATAAATTTAAGCTCTTTTTATTTTGACATTTTTAAGACTAGTAATACCTTTGCAGAAAGGAAAGTTACTCCGGGAATTCCCTATATTATTTCCGGTTGTTGATTTTCAAAATTCCTTCACATCTCATGATTTATTTCAAACTTCCTTTCGACGAAAGACTACTGTCTGCCGATGAAAAAAATATAAAAAATGCAGTCAATTTTTATTCCTACAATGGTCTAGATCAGATCAGCTTCCATGGAAATATTGTTGAAGTTAATTCTGAAGAATTTGATCATATTTTGATCACAAACGAAGAGTTAATCAATGACTCAACAAATTCTGCTGCTGAATCTAAGGAAGAATACTGTAAAACATTGCAGGAAGTGATTGAGGTGATTAAAGAAAACAATCTTCCTAAGCTGGTTTACTCAAGAAGGAAAATCTTTACAGACTTTAATACCATTGACTATAAAGAAAGTTTTAAAAATCTTTGTCAGTCTTATCCTAATGCTTTCAGATATATTTTTAATGATGGTGAGAATGCCTGGATGGGTGCTTTTTCCGAGGTATTGGGGAAATTCAATAAGTTGACCCATGAATTTGAAACCATGGCTCTGGCAGGTACTCTTCCGGTCTCTGAGGACTGGTCTGAAAAAGAAGTTGAAGAGCAAAAACCTGTAACAACCTATATTCAGAACATTCTTAAAAATTATTCTGACGACATGCAGCAGTCGGACACCTATGATCATATTTCCGGTAATATAAAACATTTAAGAACGGATTTTAAAACCCGTATTAAGCCGGAAGAGCTTGATAAGCTTATTCAGGATCTGCACCCTACTCCTGCTGTCTGTGGAATTCCCAAAGATTTCTGCAACGAAAACATCCGTAAATACGAGAAATTTCCACGTGAATTTTATGCCGGCTATATTAAGATTGAAACCGAAGAGAGTATTCTGTACTTTGTGAATCTGCGTTGCGCAAGACTTTATAAAAACGCTGCACATGTTTTTGTAGGAGGTGGAATTACAGCTCAAAGCAACCCGGAAAAAGAATGGACGGAAACGGAACTGAAGTCTGAGGCAATATTGAAAAATCTGGCTATTTCTTAGTGTTTGTAGATTTGCCCACAGATTTCGCAGATTTTCACGGATTTTTGTGTATATCTTTCTTTGCGGAATGAAACACCTCCATAAACGATTTTAAAGTCCCTTGTAACACTTTACGAATTTTGCTTAATATATAGATTTTGGCTAAAGCCAATGGAACTCTTATCCTTTTTTGAAACAGGCTAAAGCCCATTTCTATTAAATACGAAAATCCAACATTGTGTTTAATAACAATCTGAACCCTAACTTCTGTTACCTAATACCCAATCTTTATTACCTTCCCTACCACCTCATCAAACAAAAAAACCTCCTTCAAACGAAAGAGGCCTTATATCTATAATGAAATATTCAATTTATTTCTTTACACCGATTCTGCTCCAGGTATCCATTACAAAAAGCAGGATAAGACCTATTGCAGCTGCTGATGCTGAAAATACAAACCTAACGTTATCCTCATCTCCTAAGATATCTGTTGTCTGCCAGTTGATAGCATAAAGATTGATGGCGATGAATACAATAAACAGTACTAAAAATACTTTATAAAACTTCTTCATGACTCTTAAAAATTAATATAATTCTGCACCAACTGTGCAAAATTTGCGGTGAATAATTTAATTGAAATTGCCAAAAGGATAATTCCGAAAACTTTCTGAAGGATCATCAAAGTAGCATCCCCAATTTTTCTCTCCAACCATTTCGCTGATTTCAGCACCAAATATACGAAAATTGTATTAAGAATAATTCCGAAGATAATATTAATATCATGAAATTCAGCTCTCAGAGACAGTGCCGTGGTTAAGGTTCCAGCTCCCGCAACCAGCGGAAATGCGATGGGTACAATAGATGCGGCCTTTGCTTCGGTTGTTTTATTAATTTCAATTCCTAAAATCATTTCCAGGGCTATGACAAAAATCACAAAAGCACCGGCAATGGCAAAAGAATTTACGTCTACTCCAATAAGTTTAAGGATCTTATTTCCTACGAAAAGGAAAACAATCATAATAGCACCAGCAGTGATTGCAGCCTTTCCAGCCTCAATCTGTCCAAACTTCTGCTGAAGACTTACTATAATGGGAACTGAGCCGATAATATCGATAACGGCAAAAAGAACCATAAAGCTGGTAACGATCTCTTTAAAAGAGAAACCATCAAAAATTTCCATCTCTTTGTAATTAAAAATTTCGCAAAAATATGAAAATAAACTGATTATTTGCTAATTTGTGAATATAAATTAACAATTGTTTTCAAAAGTTCTTCAAGTGCATCAGCAGATTTCACAGGATTGTATTTCTCCATCTGAACTTTCTGCTGCAATTTGTTGTATTCCTCTGCAACTGAAGCTCCTTTGTGTTTTTCAAGAAAAGTCTTAAACTCTGCTGCAGAGCCTTGAAAATACTGACTTCTCACTTCCTGATCCAATTCCTCCAGTGTCGTAAAGAACTTTTCGTACTCACCGTTATCTTTAAGATTTTCCAGATATCCGAAATAATCATTGATATCTGTTTTCAGCAATTCTCTGATCTCTTTTTCTGTTTCAGCCACTGAACCTAAAGGTTTTGACGGTATAGTTTCCCTAACTAATGTACGTTTTTTTTGCCAATTTTTAAATAACAGATAAGCAACAAATAAACTTACCAGAATGGCAATATTCGTTAAAAGGATATCCCAATGGAATTTACTTTTTTCTTTTACTTTAAAGGAAGTAGTTTTTAAAACTGGAGTATTCACCGTCTCCAGAAGGTTATTGGTATACTCATTTACTTTTTCTACCGTAGAGCGGGCTTCCAGAATCTGATCATGAGAAAAGGCATTCAGATCCAGTGTTTTTTGTCCCAGATCTACATATTCTTTATTTTCAGGATCAAAGAAAGCAAATTGTTCAGTTTTAATAGAAATTATCCCGGATTTTTTTGGAATAATGACATAATTAGCCAGAATCTCGCCCTTCATTCCCGCAGTTCCCGGAGAAACTTTAGTGGTAATTTTCGGAGGAAAAACTTCATAATCCGGAGATGCAGCAATTTTAGGAAGTTCCATATCCGGTAAGTTACCTTCGCCCGAAACTTTCACTACAACATTCAATGGCTTTTTGGCTTCCGGCTTTTCTTTGGAAGCATTATATACGTTGACATTAAAGTTTCCAACAGCATTTTTAAAACATTCAGGAGCTCCCTCAGGAAGCTTTCTTACATTAATTTTTACTTTATTGGAAACAATTTTGGTTTTATTAGAATAGGTACTTACAGAAGCTGATACTCCAGGTACTTCCACATATCCGGCTTCATTAGGAAATACCATAAACATGGCCAATACCTGTGAAGGCATATTCCCATATCCGGATGGATCTATCTCGGATTTATCAAAATTAATAGGATGTACGTTGATATTATCCTGCTCCGGAAGATGGATATTTTTCACCTTTCTCAGGTTATCCATATTTCTTGAATATACTCTAAGAACAGCAACGGTAGGTTGATCCTGATAGACTTCCCGGTCATCAATCTCCATATTCAGATAGACATCATTGGAGGTATTGGCAGCTAATGATCTTCTATCAACAATGTCACGGATATTAACATCGAAAGGTTCTGTCTTGTAGATTCTGTTGTTTACCGTAACCAGAACTGAACCGATTTTTATTTTCCCTTTTTTCTTAGGTTCAAGAGCAATTCTCGATACTTTTTGAGTAATTAAAGTATTGGTAGCAGGATCAATCACAGTATTGGTAACAGATCCACTTCCTATAATATTAAATTTTGAAAGATCCGGAAGCTGGAAACCTGTCTGTTGTACAAGGTCACTTCCGTTAAGTTCAAGAACAATGGTAAGGTTTACAATATCTTTCCCTCCATACTCAGATTTATCAGCATCCAGAGTAAGATTTACCTGTCCGTAAGTAATTACGGATGCGAGGGTAAGCAATATGTAAATCAATTTGTGTTGCATCACCAATCTTTCTCGTTGCTTTCAGGCATCGAATAAGAATTTTTGTTTAAAATTCTTCTGGCGGTTTCTTTTTCTTTTTCGTTTATTTTATCTAAGATTGCATTTTCAAGATTCTTAGGCATTCTGCCTTCATTATTCTGATTCTGCTTAGGATTATCACCTTGGTCGCTTTTACCTTCGTTTTGCGGGCCATTTCCCTGATCCTGTTTTTTATCTTTGTCGCCTTTCTGATCATCACCTTTGTTCTGATCATTTCCGCCGCCACCTTTTCCTGAGTTATTCTGCTGGTTCTTTTGTTGTTCTTTTTCTTTCTCTTTCAGTTTGGCAATCTCATAATTTTTTCTGGTTACCTCACTGTAGGGATCCTGCTTCAAAGCTTTCTTATAAAAATCAGCAGCTTTTTCCGGCTGGTTCATCTGCATATAAGCATTCCCTAAATTATGAAGAGCGGCAGTCTTATCAGGAAGTGTTTGTGAAAGTTTTTCAGCTTTTTCAAACTCTGCCTTTGCCTCTTCGTATTTTTTACTTTTATAGAGTGCATTCCCCATATTATAATGAGCAGTAAAATCTTTATCATTGGATTTTATTGCTTCCATATATTTTGAGGAGGCACCGTCATAATCTTTACCGTCAAATTTCTGGTTACCTTCATGAACTAAATTTCTGTAGTTTTCCTGCCCAAACAAGAAGCCTGAGAATGAGATGGCAACAATAAACGATAAAAATATGATTTTAGTATTCATCACTTGCAAAATTATTCCTTTATATGTTAAGAAACAGAGTTTTATTTGTTAAAATTCGGTTAAAGTACTTGTAGAATTTCTTCTATAAATAAGGAAAATCTATACATTAAAATCTTTTTTAGGATTAAAAATATAAATTAAAAAGAAAAACAGAATAGATACTCCAAGAAAATATTGATAATAATGGTTGGCATTCTGTGATTTTACCATGGTTTCGGCACCTGCAGCTTTTTTATTGACTGCATCGACAATTCTGTCCGGAGCTTCATTGATATTGTTACCGTCAATATAAGTTCCGTCTGTAGATTCTGCCATTTTCTTTAAAGCTTCAGTCTGTCTCTTTGAAATAACAGTTCCTCCGTTCACATCTGTTTTGTATCCCATCAATTGTCCAAATACATACTCCGGAACCGGAGCACCTTCATCTGTACCGATTCCTACAGAAGTAATGCTTATTCCTTCTTTATTGGCTAATCTTATAGCCGCATTATCATTTCCTTCATTATCTTCACCATCACTTAATAAGATGATTTTTCTGGACCCTTTGCTTACATTTTTAAATTTCTCCACAGCAGCCTGCATCCCTTTCAGAAAATCTGTTCCCTGAATCTGCATAGAATTTGTTTCAATCCCGCTGATATAAGTCTCTGCAGAATTATAATCTGTTGTCAGAGGCATGATAGACATTGCATGTCCTGCAAAGATGACAATACCTACCTTGTCATTATTCATTTTCTTCATGGTAGCCAACATCAGATTTTTAGCCTCCGTAAGACGGCTAGGGTCTATATCCTCAGCATTCATAGAATTGGATACATCCAGCATAAAGATCACATTGTTCAGTTTCTGGGTACTTTTCACCTCTTCCGAACCATTCAAAAGGTCAATGATGGAGAATATCAAAAACAGTGTTCCCAATAAATATAATGCTGGAAAAAACCTGGTAAATCCTGATCTCTTTTCAAATAAGTTATCGTGAAACTGACTGGCTGCAAAAATTTCCCTTTTCCTATTTCTCCATTTTAAGAAACGGATCAAAAAGGAAGCTAACAGCGGCAGAAGCAACAGTAAAAATAAATACCAATAATTTCCTAAAGACCAACTCATCAGCTTAAAATTTTATAAAACACCCATCTCAACAATGCATCAAACACCAGCATTCCTAAAGCAATCCAAAGGAATATTTTGAAATATTCTTCGTAATTGTACAGTTTGGAAACTTTCACATCAGATTTTTCCAGTTGGTTGATCTCATCGTATATTTCTTCCAGACTACTGTTTGAGGTTGCTCTGAAGTATTTTCCTCCCGTAGTCTGTGCAATTTCTTTCAAGGTATTTTCATCAATGGTCACCTCGGTTTCCGTAAAGATAAGATCTCCAAAGATGTCCTGCGATGTCGGCATCAGAGCATAACCATTGGTCCCGATTCCGATTGCATATACCTTTATATTGTTATTTTTTGCCAGTTCAGCAGCAACCTGTGGAGGAATAGCATTCTGAATATTGCTTACCCCATCTGTCATCAGGATGACCACCTTACTTTTAGCTTTACTTTTAATCAAATGATTTACTGCAACAGAAAGACCTTCTCCGATAGCCGTACCAGGTTCAAGACCTGCAGAATTCAGGTTTTTAATTTCATCAACCACCACCTGATGATCTGAAGTAACCGGAACTTTGGTAAAGGCTTCTGCAGCATATGCTACCACTCCAATCCTGTCATTAGGACGTTTCTGAACAAATTTTACGGCAATATCTTTCAATGCTGTAATTCTGTCTGGATTCAGATCTTTCGCGAGCATACTTAAAGAAACGTCAATGGACAGCATAATATCCACTCCTTTTGTATCATCCCTGTCCTGCGAAATCGTAAACGTTCTCGGTCTTGCCATGGCAATAATCAAAGCAGAAAGAATGATATACTTTGAGATTTTCAGTAAAAAAAGTACGCCCTGGATTCCATCGCTATGGTCCATATTTTTTATGGTAGGCACTTTTATACCTTTTCTTTTGCGTCTCCCGGCATCTTTAATAAAAAGTGGGATAAACAGCAGAAAAAGCAGTAAGAACCATGGGCTGTAAAACTCAAAATTAAACATCCTTTCTTAAGTTTTCGAATTCTAAATCTTTGGATGATCTCTTCACAAAATCTCTGATATTGGCAAAATCGGTCTCCATTGTATTTTGATCCGGAAACGTTTTGGCAAATTTCACCAGGTCTCCTCTCAGGAATACATCCTCTATTATTTTTTCATTGTCCTGCGAAATTGTATTGTTCTTTTTTATGACATCAATAAGGTCATCCGTAAGAAGAACATCTGCGGGAAGGTGATATTGTTTAGTAATGAATGTTCTGGAAATATCAATCAGTTCAACATAGAACGAACGGAAGTTTCCTCCTTCAATATATTTTTTCTTTTTAAGAGAGTCAAGCTCTTTCAAGGTTTGATTGGTAGCCACTACCGGAGAACTTTTGGATTTCCTGCCCCACTTTACAATCATAATAATTGCAATGATTAAAGCAATACCCGCGAGTGCTGCCAGAATATAAAATTTGTAAAGCTCCCAATAATCTTTAGCTTCAAGTTTCACTTGCTTATTACTCATGATATCATTGATCTGATCTGCTTTTTGAGCCGTATTAATGACATCTATTTCATAAGGAATGGTTTTAAGTACCTTATCTCCTACTTTGAATTCCAGTTCTGGAATGGTAAACTTCCCTTCATCAAAAACAGCAAATTCAATTTTTCTTTCGTAAGAATTGGCCGTCTGCCCTATACTGTCCTTAGTTTCTTCAAAGTGAAAAGGGAGCAGTTCATTTTTTGGAGCGGAAGTTACCTGCTGCTCATTAAGGTTGTCAATCTTTATGGTAATATGATTGGTTTCCCCAAGAGCCAGGGTTTTCTTTTCTACGTTAGAGGATAATATCTGTGAAAAAGCATTCGCACAGATCAGAAAAGATAATATTAAAAGTATTTTTCTCAATGTTAAAATAATAAAGGCAAAAGCGCCTAATGTTTTTAGTTACGGGCTGAACCCGTGTTATTTTTTCTGAAAATAATTATACAATAATTTTGAATAATCTGAGCCGGTATTGATATTCATAAAACTGGCAGAGCTGTTGGCGAAATCTTCTTCCAGAGCTCTCAGTTTTTGTTTTTGAGCTTCAGCAAAGGTATACCGCCATCTTGCACTGGAAGTATTGGCCCATATTTCTTTTCCGGTTTCCACATCCAGTAAACGGGCATATCCTACATCAGGAATTTCATTATCTTTTTCATCATAAATCCTCATTCCCAACAGCTGGTGTTTCTTTGAAGCTACTCTCAGCATTTTGGAATCATATTCATCTCCAAAATCTGAAAACAGAAAAACCAGAGATTTCCTTTTGAAAATTCCCATCATATATTCCATCGCTTTGTCTATTCTGGATTCTGCCGGAACATAATCTGCAGTCAGAATATTACTGATAATGGAAAGAATATGTTTTCTTCCTTTCTGAGGAGGAATTACTTTATATACTTTATCAGCAAACAGGATCAATCCTACTTTATCATTGTTACCGGCTGCTGAGAATCCCAGACTTGCTGCTATTTCGGCTACATATTCTCTTTTTAGCTGGATTTTCGTGCCATAATCCATAGAAGCGGAAATATCAACAAGAATCATCATCGTCAGCTCCCTTTCTTCTTCCATTACTTTTACGAATGGCTCACGGAACCGTGCAGTTTTATTCCAGTCGATTCTTCTGATTTCATCCCCAAACTGGTAAGGACGAACTTCAGAGAAAGTCATCCCCTGCCCTTTAAAAGCACTGTGATATTGCCCCATCAAAGCAGCCTCCGTCTTTTTTCTGGTACGGATTTCAATCTGCTTTACTTTCTTTACAATATCTTTTATCTGCATAGACGAGTTCAAGATTTAAAATTCAAAGTTTAATGTTTACCGTTTCGGGTTAACGAGTTATGGGATTTGTAGTTTATAATTATATTTTATAATCCTTAGCTTTTAAATTCGATAGAAACATTTAACCATTCGTTATCAAACTTCGGACTGTATTTTTTATAAAAATTGATGGCTGGCTCATTCCAGTTCAATACCTGGAACACCATTCCGCTGTAGCTGTTTGATTTACCATATTCCAATGTTGCATCAAACAACATTTTTCCAATCTGCTTTCCTCTCAATCTTTCTGTCACAACGAGATCTTCAAGATACAGCCTTCTTCCCTTCCATGTTGAGTATCTGTCGTAATACAGCGATATTCCCACTATTTGACCTTCAAATTCTGCAACAAAAGCTCCCCATACCGGAGACGTTCCAAAACCATCCTGAGTAAATTCATCCAATGTCACCGTTACTTCATGAAGTGCTTTTTCATATTCCGCCAGTTCTTTAATTAAATCCAGCATAGAAGCACAGTCCTCCAGAACTGCTTTTCTGATTAGTACATCACTCATTATGGTGCCTGGATTTTTGCTAAAATTCTATTAACGATTTCTTCTGATGAAATTTCTTCTGCTTCAGCCTCGAATGTCAAGCCTATTCTGTGTCTCAATACATCTTTTGCCAATGCTTTTACATCTTCAGGAATCACAAAGGCTCTTCCTTTTAAGAATGCATATGCTCTTGAAGCGATAGCAAGGTTAATGGATGCCCTTGGAGAAGCTCCAAAGCTGATATAATTTTTAAGATCAGAAAGACCGTAATTTTCCGGATAACGTGTTGCAAAAACCATATCCAGAATATATTTTTCAATTTTCTCATCCAGGTAAATCTGGTTGATCAATTCTTTTGCATCTACAATGTCCTGAAGGGAAATCACAGGTTTCACAGTCGGCTGATGTGAAGTTGAAACCATTCTCATTACCTGTCTTTCATCTTCAAAAGAAGGGTAATCTATTGTACATTTCAACATAAAACGGTCACTTTGTGCTTCAGGCAGCAAATAAGTACCTTCCTGATCAATCGGGTTTTGGGTTGCCAATACAAGGAACGGCTTCGGAAGCTTCATTGTTTCATCACCAATTGTCACCTGTTTCTCCTGCATTACCTCCAAAAGGGCCGATTGTACTTTTGCCGGTGCACGGTTGATCTCATCCGCCAATACAAAGTTCGCGAATACAGGACCTTTTTTTATAGAAAAATCATTGTCTTTGATATTGTAAATCATAGTTCCCACTACGTCTGCAGGAAGTAAATCCGGAGTAAACTGAATTCTTGAAAACTCACCATGAACAGCATCTGCCAACGTTTTTATGGCAAGGGTTTTAGCCAATCCCGGCACTCCTTCAAGAAGAACGTGACCGTTTCCCAAAAGCCCAACCAAAAGACGGTCTACCATGTAATCCTGCCCAATAATAACTTTGTTGATTTCCTGTCTCAGAAGAGAAAATAAGTAGTTTTTTTCTTTTACTTTTTCCGTCAATTGGCGGATATCTTCAGCTTGATATATCTCTGACATAGCTTGATTTAAAATAAGTGGTAAATTTCTGATAAATACTTGCATTAATCAACACAACAAATGCCATTTTTGAGTTAAAGTTTGTTAAATATTCCGGGATTAACGTGATATTTAAGGCTATAACGCTGATTTTTTTGTCTATAAACAAATCTTTATATCCAAGTTATTTTCGCAGATGCATCAATCTTTTTTTGTATTATTCATATAAAAAGTGCTGCAGAATAACTTTCACAACACTTTTGATTTACCGTCTCAATTTTTGATCAAAACCTAATTCCCAAACACTTTAAAGCTTGGTTACTGTAATCGTAAATGTATTTTCAGGAGCATCTGTTGTATCATCATAAGCTCCTACATTTATAAAATAATCAATTCCTGATGTAGTAGTAATCGTAAGCGTTTCTGCTGTACCACCGCCGCCGTTATCTACTGTATCTGTACATGACAGATTGCTGCAACTCCCACTATACACTCCTATTTGAGGATCAAAACTGCTTCCGGAAGGCATTGTTACTTTAACCGTATATTGACTTCCATCTCCAACCAATTTGAACCATGTTCCATCATTCATTCCCGTATCTCCATTACTGGTACATACGCTTATATTTCCTGAATTATTAGTTGTAGACACAGCATCATCCTGAGTATAGCTGTAAGGAAATACAGTTGCAAGCAAAGCTCCCGAGCATGCATCATTAGCGGGTATTGCGGGAACCGTTTTAAAAACAAATTCTGAACATCCGGAGGATTCAACGTTAACAGAAACAGCCGTTATCTTCAAATAATAAGTTGTGCCTGTAGCAAGAGCAACCGAAGGTGAAAAGGCATTCCCAAATACAGCTTGCTGATTAACAACATTAGCACTTCCCGGACTTGTCCCTATTGAAATTTTATAAGAATCCGCTCCGGAAACAGGAAACCAGGTGATATTAGGAGACAAGGAAACATTTTGGGTATTATTTGCAGGATACATAATAAAAGGACAGGCAGGACCTGCACTTGATGTAAGTCCTGAAATTGTAACTGCTGATTTATAATCCGCTCTTATTCCACCCGGCGGAGCAGAAATATCTACCACGTTACGATCCCCTTTATAATAGAGGGTTGAATTGGGAATATGAGCATAGACATGGAAGGCTTCATCAAAATTATTAATATCGACATTTGGAGAATTTTCCTTTGCAGCAACAATCAGATTATCAATATTATTATAAGCAAAAGGTGTTGTAAAAACAATCTGGACTTTATTATTATTTTTAGCTACAGTTCCTGTAAATACCTGTGTCAGCTGTGAAGCAGGAATCCAGTCTGTACCGGAAGAAAAGGCCGCCTTTGAGGTATGACCAAGATAAACAGTCCAGTTGGAAGATTCTGTAATGGTTGACGATGAGTCTACATAAAATGTAAGACCTGTAATATTACCTGCTGCATTAGCATTTATTTCCTGTTTAGGATAGATTTGCTGCACATAGGAATAAGAGAAAAAACTACTCACAGGTGCTGTCCCTACATTCGTAGTTCCAATATTGATATTAATCTGAGCTCTCACTCCTCCCACTACTACAAAAAACAAAATTAAAAGTAAAATTCTTTTCATTATTAATAACATTAATCTCAATTACCTTGCTAATTTAATAATAAATACTATGAACGCAATAATAAAAAAATATTTTCATGCGCATGATTTAACACAAAAAAAATTAATTAAACAAAAACATGATTAAAAATTAAAAAAAGCAAATATTAATCAACAAAACACCATAAAACATAAAAACAAAAGAAATTAAAAGTAATTTTGATACTTAATTAATATATTTACACTAAACATCAATCTATGTATAAAAGGCTATTTTTTTTAAGTATTTTTATAGCAAATCTGGCTTTATCACAAACAACGATGACCAATGTGATTTCAGATGCTATTTATTATGATGGTTATGCAGCTACGGTATCCAACCCCGTTCCAAGCGGCTTAACGAGACTAAATAGTGCCAGATATACGAGAAAACTTACAGATGCCGAACTAGACTCTTTTAAAGCCAAGATAGCCATGCGGGTAACAATAGCTGCATTATGTGATAATTACGACCGTCTCGGAGAAGTCTTTTTAGCGATGGTTCCTAAAAATCAATCTACTTATACAATTAATGATCCGAACATCAGAAGAATTGAGATAGGTAGATATATTACTCCGTTCATGAATAAAAACAGAACACCCTCAGAAGTTCCATATACTTATGATGTCAGCAATTTGTATAGCATATTTCATGATATGGCATTGCGTAGTACTTACGATTTGTATATGGAATTGGATGTTTTCGGGGTTCCCTATGCAGCCCAAACCCAGGTTTCAGGTTGCTCAGGCAGAATTGATGTTTTTTCCGGAACCCTTACTTTTTTCTCAACGGATACAGGAGCAATCCCTACAGATACCAACAGCCTCGTGCCTATATTAAGCTATAATAAACTTAACAACTATAACAGTACCGATGTTACCGGAGAAACCGTTAGAATTGTGACTTTTAACCTGCCTAATCCTGTTAATAATGCCCGCTTTTTTGTAATATCTACTCCTCATGGTGCCAACAATGGCGGCGAAGAATATATAAGAAGACAAAACTACACTTATATAGACGATGTACAGGTACTCACTTACACTCCGGGAGGGATTTCATGTGAACCGTACCGGGTATATAACACCCAGGGAAACGGAATCTATGGATCTACTCCTAAAACTTTTGCAGACTGGACTTCATGGAATAACTGGTGTCCCGGAAATGCAGTTCCTATCAGAGAATTTACACTTCCCAGCTTAGCTGCAGGCAATCACACTCTGAAACATACAATCCCAACAGCTGTTTTCAACCAGCAACAGGGAGATGTCATGCTATCAGTTTACATGCAGGGTAAAAGCAATGCAGCCTTAAATGTAAAAGATATCAGAACAGTAGATGTAAACATATATCCTAATCCCACTTCTGACTTTGTACACATAAGATCAAAAACAGATGTAACCTCAATAAGCCTCTTCAACGCAGAAGGAAGGAAACTTACAGAAACTTATAAAGAAAATAAGATAAATCTTTCATCATGCAGTACAGGAATTTATTTTTTAAATATTGTTCTAAAAGACGGAACCACATTTAAACATAAAATCATCAAAAAATAAAACTGCCTGTAAAATCCTATCATAAACAGAACCATTAAAGCCTTCCTGAATCTTTTCACAGGAAGGCTTTGTACTGATATACACCTTGTACGTTTTGTAAAATTAGACTAAAAAACACCATGATTAAGATAAAAATCTTTAGAAAAATAACCTAAATCTATCCTTTTTCTGAATAGTTAAAAAATTTTAACTTCAATCCTTTACTCAAAAAAATTGTCATTTCCAGTTTATTAAACTATTTTTGGTGATTAAAAATTTTGCAAAATGAATTATCATTTTCAAGCGCACAGACAGGTAAGAAAGAACCTTTTAGACCTCCTTCAGAATACATCTCATGAAGATCTGATTCTGATTCCGGATGGTTTCAACAATAATATTTACTGGAATATTGCTCATACTGTTGCTACACAACAGCTTTTGCATTATTACCTAAGCGGAAATCCTTTCCGTATTGATAAATATTGGATTGAAACTTACAAAAAAGGGACTTTACCAAATTTAAATGTTCAGAAGTCGGAAGTGGAAGATTTAGAATTTTTACTTACGGAAACTTCGAAGATTTTGATGAAGGATTATGACAGTGATTTTTTCTCAGACTACACTCCTTACACAACAAGTTTCGGGATGGATCTGAAAAGCATCCAGGATGCCATTATCTTCAACAACATGCATGAAAGCCTTCACTACGGATATGTGATGTCGCAGAAAAGAGCAATTTTAGGAGAGAAAGGGAGATAGTGAATCTTGCTGCGCAAGTCAATGGTCAAATGTGAATATACATCTGCCAAGTTGACTTACAAAGTAAAATTCACGATTGACAATTCACTCTATAACTATATAATAAATTTTCAATGAAAGACGATTTTATTTTCGGGCTGCGTCCCGTGATTGAAGCAATTGAAGCGGGAAAAACGATTGACAAGGTCTTTGTGCAGAATGCACTTCAGGGCCCTATTTATGCTGAACTAAAAGCAATTTTAGCGAAAAATAAAATCCGTCCCAATTATGTTCCGGTTGAAAAACTGAACCGTTTTACAAGAAAAAACCATCAGGGTGTGGTGGCTTTTATTTCGGATGTACCGTTTCATAAAGTGGAGGATATCGTTCCACAGTTATTTGAACAAGGAAAAACTCCTTTTCTTTTGATTCTGGACAGACTTACCGATGTAAGAAACTTTGGAGCAATCTGCAGAACGGCAGAATGTGTAGGTGTTGATGCCATCATCATTCCGGAAAAGGGTGCCGCTCCTATTAACTCTGATGCTATAAAAACCTCTGCAGGTGCTATTTACAATATTAAAATATGTAAAGAAAACAACCTGGCTCATGCTGTGGACTTCCTTCAGCAAAGTGGAATTTCCGTGTACGCTGCCAGTGAAAAAGCTCAGAAATTAATTTATGATGTCAACCTTACAGAGCCCTGTGCTATTGTTATGGGAAATGAAGAAACCGGAATTTCTAAAGAAGTACTGCATCATGCTGACGAAAAAATAAAACTTCCTATTGAAGGAAAAACTCAATCTCTGAATGTTTCTGTAGCATGTGGAGCGATTTTGTATGAAGCGGTAAGACAGAAAATGACTGCTATACCAACTCCTTAAACATGAAAATAAAATTGCTTTTACCATTATTTTTTGCGCCATTTATTTATAATGCACAGACAAAAAATATAGCAACCGACAATCTCCTTACCACTGAACTTGACAAAATGGTTCAGAAGGAAGCACTCACTTATATGCAGGATCCTTCACGTGTAGGACTTTCAATAGGTGTTTTTAAAGATGGTAAAAGTTATTTTTATAATTATGGAACAACGGAAATCGGAAAATCCGAACTTCCGACCTCCCAAAGTGTTTACGAGATTGCATCCATCACCAAGACATTTACCGGAACACTCCTGGCTCATGCTTTTGTGGATAGTAAAATCAAAATGGATGATGATATCCGAAAATATCTGGACGGAAATTATTCTAATCTTGAATTTGAAAAGCATCCGATAACAATTGGTAACCTTACCAATCATTCATCAGGATTGCCCCAGTTTTTACCGGATCAGTCTGAAACATTCAAAAAACCGATGGATTCTGTTGCAGCTGCGCTGTCTGATTTTTATAAAAACTATTCAAAAAAGAAATTTTATGAAGATCTTCATCAGGCAAAAATTGATTTTTCGCCGGGAACAGAATACAGATATTCCAATGTAGGAACACAGATTGCAGGAGATATTCTGGAAAAAGTATATCAGAAAAGCTATAAAGACCTGCTTTCAGAGTATATTACAAAACCTCTGAAAATGAACCAAACCATTATTGGTATGAATTCTGCACAGCTATTGACTTGTTACAACGAAAAAGGAAAGGTAATGCCCAGAAATTTCACAACGATCTTTGCTCCGGCAGGTGGAATTATGTCCACGACAGGAGATCTGGTGAAATACATACGGTACCATTTGGATGAAAACAACAAATATGTAAAATCATCTCATACTCCTCTTGTAAAAAACGATGGAGATGCAATCGGGCTATACTGGAGGGTACATACCTATGAAGACGGAACCCAAACGGTTTATCATACAGGAGGTACATTTGGTTTTTCAAGTGTGCTTCAGGTTTATCCGTCAAAAAATATGGGAGTAGTTGTACTGTCCAATGAGTCAGATGGAGAATCTCAGGGGAAACTGCATGATATTGCAGACAATATATTAAGAAACAGTAGTAAAAAATAAAGTTAAAATCAAATGAAGAACATTGCAGCGCTTGCGCTTATATCATCAATAGCTCTTGTATCTTGTAAAAAAGAAACAGCAAAAATAACGAAAGTAGATCCTAAAACCGGAAAAACGGTAACAGTGGAAGTTCCTGCGGATTCTGTAGCAAAAGTTGCAGAAAACCCGGCAATCAAAGATTCTGCAGGAGTTATTACACAGACTTTTAAGCTTGAAAAAGGAAAAACTTATCCTCTGACCACTTATCAGAGAGATGTAAAAACAATGACGGATCCTCAGGGAAAATCCATCACTGCAACCAGCGAATCTACAGATGAAATGAACTTTGTAGTTAATGATATTAAAGGGAATGTATACGAAATGACCCTTAATCTTGTAGCGAAAAGAAATTCTCAGTCTGCACAGGGAAAAACAGTAGTGGTAGATACTAAGCTTGCTCTTCCTAAAGAAGATGATCTTAAAATGATCTGGAACGTAAACAAAGCACTTACCGGAAACAAACTTGCCATGAAAATGGATACAAAAGGTAATGTAATCTCTATCACTGGATTTGATGCTGTTTACACAAAAGTTTCCAATGCAGTAGGGACTCTTATCAAAGATGCCAATCAAAAAGCAAGTGTTGTAGCAAGCCTTAAGGAATCATTCAACGAAAAGGTATTGAAAGATCAATTCCATAAAAATCTGATGATTATTCCTAAAAAAGGAGTAAAAATAGGTGAAAAATGGTCTACTTCCGAAAATGCCGATGCAAGCGGAGCTGTAAAAGTAACTTCTAATTATGTAATGAAAAGCTTAGGAAACGGAGCAGCAGAAATTGCCGTTACCGGAGGAATTCCTAAGAAGACTGAAAAGAAAGCTCAGGGACCTATCACACACAGTCTGAGCAGTGAACTGGTTCAGAACGGAACCATTAAGTTTGACGAAAGCACAGGATGGATCACCAACCAGAATATCAATGTAAAAACGACGCAGATAGAAACCATTTCAGATGGAAAACAGTCTCAGTCTATGAAAAGCGTTTCCAATTCTTCGGTAATGGTAAACCCATCTGCTAAATAAAATAACTGAATTAAATGCATTCAGGGTTTAAACATTAAACCCTGAACTTTAAATTTTTTAAATTATGAAGTACATTCTTGAGTTAGTACTCACTGCAATTATCATTTTCTTTGTCTGGAATATTCTGAAAAGGATTTTCTTTAAGACATTTTATAGTTACCGTTTTAATAACAATAATCAAAACAACGGACAGCAGGATCTACACAACTCGAATAAGAATAACAAACAGAACCTTAACTGGGATGCAGAAACTGTAGACTATGAAGAGGTGAAAGAGAGTAAGGACAAAAGGTAAACATTCCAAGAAATAAAAGATAATAACCAGCATGGCAAAAAATAAAAACTTCATTTATATTGCAGCTTCATTAGTAGTATTTATAGTTTTAGCATTTTTATATTCTACTCCTGTATTTACAGGAAAACAGCTTTTCCAGCACGATATTGTGCAATACAGAGGTGGAGCAAAAGAACTGCTCGACTATAGAGCGAATACCGGAAATGAAACCTATTGGAGTGACTCCATGTTTGGGGGAATGCCGACTTATCAGATGGGAAGCCAGTTCAAAGGTGACATCATCAAGAAAATCGACAGCAATCTGAATTTCCTGCCAAGGCCGGTTAATTATCTCTTCCTGCTGTTTGCAGGTTTTTTCCTTTTGGGAATGGTAGTAGTCAGAAACTGGAAGTACGCGCTTTTAGGAGCCACTTTCTTTGGACTTTCAACTTATTTTTATATCATTATTGCAGCCGGACACAACGGTAAAGTAAACACTATTGAGTATTTTGCACCGCTGTTAGCCGGAATTTTACTGGTTTATATCAGAAAACAATATATCTGGGGATTCATTGTTACAACCCTTTTTATGGGGCTTCAGATTGCAGCCAATCACCCGCAGATGACGTATTATCTGTTCCTTGCACTAGGATTCTTATTCCTGTCTGAACTCATCAGAGCCATACAGAAAAAGACACCGATGAAGCACTTCCTTATTTCATCAGGAATTATTGCGGCATCATGCATTATTGGAGTTGGAATGAATTCGCAAAGAATCATGGCCAATTCTGAATATGTAAAAGAAACAGTTCGTGGAAAACAGATTTTAAATAATGACAGCCATACTTCAGGAAAATCCGGAATGGATAAAGAAAGTATGCTGATGTGGAGCTATGGACAGCTTGAAACTTTAAACCTTTTCATCCCAAGATTGATGGGTGGCGGAAGCCAGGAGCCGGAAGGAAAAGAAATGATGAACAGAGTTCAGGAACTGGTTCAGGAAAATGTAGGTTCACAGGCGGAAATGGACAGAATTTCAAAAGGTTTCAGCGGAATGACGTACTGGGGAGATCAGCCGGGAACTTCAGGACCTGCTTATCAGGGAGCCATTGTATGTTTTCTTGCTTTATTAGGATTCTTCTTTGCCTCGAAGAAATACCGTTACTGGATTCTGGGCGCTTCTATCCTGACTATTTTACTGGCCTGGGGAAGCAACTTTATGCCATTATCAGACTTCTTTATCGATTATGTTCCGTTCTATAATAAGTTCAGAGCACCTTCTTCCATCTTAGTGGTTGTAGAGTTATTATTCCCTTTGATTGCCATTCTGGGGTTATACAGATTCTTCACGGACGAAAAACTTACTGAGGAATACAAGCAGAAAATTCTTATGTATGTAGGTGGTGGAACTTTAGGATTTTTATTGATTCTTTTGATCTTCGGAAAATCACTATTAGGTTTTTCAACAGAAAGCGAGAAGACTTATTTCCCTCCTTTCCTGCTTGATTATCTTGTAGATGAAAGATATAAGCTATTCAGAATAGACGCCATAAAAGCATTTATCTATGTAGCCATTACTGCAGCAGCATTATTCTTAACTTTAAAGAAAAAGCTTAATCAGAATATTGCTTTAGTAGTAATCGGAGTCGTGAGTTTATTTGATCTTTGGACTGTAAACAAACGTTACTTAAACGATGAAAACTATGTAGATAAAATATTTGCAGAAAATCCTTTCCAGACAGAAAGTTCAGATCTTTTGGCTGAAAAAGTTCAGGGAAATCCGAATCTGGAATCTATTTTATCCAATGTAAACATCAACAAAACATTGGAAACCATTGCTGAAAAAGATAAAACTCACTACAGAATTTACAACCAGACTCTGGGTGTGACAAGTGAGACCAATACTTCTTATTTTAAAGCTTCAATTGGTGGTTATCACGCTGTAAAACTAAGAAGATATGATGATGTATTGAATGAGTATATCAACAATGTTGACAGTGTAAAAACTCCTAATATTTTAAACTTATTAAATGCCAAGTATATGGTTTTCGGAGGACCTGAGCAGCCACAGGTTGTTCCTAATCCAAAAGCCAATGGAAATGCATGGTTTGTAAGTGATTTAAAATTTGTAGATACTCCTAATCAGGAAATTAAATCCATAGGGACTATCAATAACAAAAAAACAGCAGTTATCGCATCATCTGATAAATCATATTTTGACAACAAACCAGTTAAGGCAGATTCTACAGCATTTATCAATCTTACGAAATACCAGCCTAATGAACTTGAATTTAAATCTCAGTCGAAAACCCCTCAATTGGCGGTATTCTCTGAAGTTTATTATCCTCACGGATGGAAAGTGCTGGTAGATGAAAAAGAAGTTCCATACATTAAAGCAGATTACTTACTTCGTGCAGTACATGTTCCGGCAGGAAATCATCATATCAGAATGGTATTTGAGCCTGAAGTAATTGAAAAAGGAAAATGGCTTTCTCTTCTTTCATTTGGATTATTTATCCTGTTGGCTGCATTTGGAATTTTCTGGATCAATAAAAACAAGAAAAAGGAAATTGTAGCTGAACAAAAAGCTTAAATAGTATATATTGTGCAATGTCATTCTGAATGGCAAAATATTCAAAATGGAACAGAAGAAAATATTGATTATCACCTATTACTGGCCTCCTGCGGGAGGTCCTGGTGTTCAAAGATGGCTGAAGTTTGCAAAATATCTGCCTGATTTTGGCTGGAAACCCATTATCTACACTCCGGAAAATCCAAGCTATCCATTGCTGGATGAAACCCTGATGAAAGATGTTCCTGAAAATATTGAGATGGTAAGAACCAAAATCTGGGAACCTTATCAATTGGCAGAAAAACTAAATAAAAGCAATAAAAAATTTAAAGCCGGACAGTTTGATGTAGGAAAAAATCAAAGCTGGAAATCCAGACTTTCAATCTGGGTGCGAGGTAATTTTTTCATTCCTGATGCCAGAGTTTTTTGGGTAAAACCTTCTATTAAGTTTCTGGAAAAATACCTAAAAGAAAATAACATAGATACGATTGTAACTTCTGGTCCTCCCCACTCGCTTCATCTGATTGGCTTAGGACTTAAAAATAAAATACCTGACCTGAAATGGATTGCCGATTTCCGTGATCCATGGACAGAAATTTCTTATTACAAACATCTGAAACTAACCAAAAGTTCAGATAAAAAGCACCGCCAGCTTGAAAGTGCTGTATTTAAAAATGCGAACATCACTCTGGCAACAAGCTACACTGATGCAGAAAACTTCAGGAAAGCAGGAGCCAATTCCATTTGTATTACGAATGGATTTGATGAAAGTGATTCTGGGGAAAGTATAAAAGGACAAATGGGCAAGGCATTTACACTAAGTTATATTGGCGTTCTGGAGCAACTCAGAAATCCTGAAAACCTTTGGAAAGCACTTGATGAGCTGGTGAAAGAAAATGCTGAGTTTGCCACTGATTTTAAGTTGAAATTCGTTGGAAGAATAGATGATAAAATCCTACAGTCCCTTGAAAACTCAAGTCTGAAAAATCATATTCTGAACCTTGGATATCTTGCTCATGGAAAAGCGGTAGAAGAAATGCAGAATTCAGATTTGCTTCTAATTACCAATTTCCCGAACGAATCTTCAAAAGGAATTATCCCCGGAAAGATATTTGAATATCTGGCTTCAGGAAAACAAATTCTGTCATTTGGTCCCGATAGAGCTGATGTTGCAAAAATTCTGGAAGAAACGCAGGCAGGAAAACATTTCAGTTATCAGGATACAGAAACAGTCAAGAAGTTTATTCTTGATAAATTCAACCTTTGGAAAGAAGGCCGTCTTCTCGAAAACACTCAGCATATAGAACAGTTCTCAAGAAAAAATTTAACCCGTCAGCTGACTGAAGTTTTGAAATAAGAAGAGAAAGGAAGTTAGAGGCCGGAAGCTGGAAGTTTTAGCCCGTTAAAAGTTCCAGTTCCTCTTCTAACTTCTATATCGTCCACTGATCATTTATTACTGCAATCAGATAATATTTCCCCTGGAATTCTTCAAATACAAAACGGAGTGTTTTCCAATCCATATCACCATACTTTTCAGTTCCTTTGATATAGTTTTCGGTAAAGTCATGTTTAGGATAAATTTCCTTTAAATTATTCAGGGGAATTACCTCCGCCGATGAATTTATTCAGTGAATATTGGGATGCTGTAAAATCTTTAGAAAATACCCATTTACTTAGATAGTCATTGATTGTTGCTTTATAAGGATCTCCTGAGCCGTCATGTGCTCCCCAGGTAAATAATGTTTTGGTAGGCTGATATTTTTCAAAATCTGCTTTAGAAAAATGTTTATCTCCTTTTATATCCACAAATGCATACATTGAAAAGCGGATCCCTTTTTCAGGATGGATCAAAGCTGTAAAACTGGCATAGTCTTTATTTTTCAGAGCCTTCAAAACTTCATCATTGGTCTGCTTCAAAACGGATTCTTTATTCGCAATATTCTGAACGGTGCCTGCACTGTCTGTTTTATTTTGTGCTATGGAATCGATCACACTGGGAACAGGTTTTCCAGCCTCTTTTTTACAGGCTACAACCAGACCCAAAACAACCAATGGTATAAGTAATTTTCTCATATTTTAAATTTTGCAATTAATAAAAAACACCAAAACTGATGCCAAGCGGTAAATGATTTAAAGAGATAAAGACTATGAGAGTTAGTGTGCTATAGTTTCTCATTTTAAAAATTACATCGTACATTTGTTAGATGGAAATGTTGGATATTCTCATTATCGGGGCCGGGCCAATCGGTTTGAACTGTGCCCTTGAAGCTCAAAAAAATAATCTTAGTCATTTAATCATAGAAAAAGGAACCATTGTCAACTCTCTGTACAATTATCCTTTATATATGCGTTTTTTTTCCACTGCAGAAAAACTGGAGATTGACGAAATTCCATTTATTTCGACTGCTCCCAAACCGGGAAGACAGGAGGCGTTAGAATATTATCAGGGAATTGCCAGACAAAAAAAACTTAATATCAATCTGTATGAAAAGGTGCTGGGTGTTTCAAAAAACAACGATTTCTTTGAGATAAAAACAACCAAAGCAAACTATCTGGCCAAAAATGTAGTAATCGCTACCGGATTCTATGATATCCCCAACCTCATGAATATTCCCGGCGAGAACCTTCCAAAGGTCAAGCATTACTACACTGAACCTTATCCTTATGCAAAACAGAAAATTTTAGTTGTAGGATCAAGTAATTCTGCGGTAGATGCAGCCCTGGAAACCTATAGAAAAGGTGCTGAAGTAACTATGATTATTCGTCATTCTGAGATTTCCAAAAGTGTAAAATACTGGGTGAAACCGGATATAGAAAACAGAATTGCAGAAGGCAGCATTAAGGCTCATTTTAATGCAGAAATGATCGAAATTAAAGATAATGCCGTTATTTTTAAAGATAAAAACGGAGAAATTCACGAAATCGACAATGATTTTGTGCTGGCCATGACAGGTTATCTTCCTGATTTTGATTTTCTGAGAAATTCAGGTATTGAGCTCAGCGGAGACTGCCTGAATCCATTTTACAATCTTGAAACTATGGAAACCAATATTCCCAACCTCTATCTTGCAGGAGTTGTATGCGGCGGAAAAGATACTCATCTCTGGTTCATTGAAAACTCAAGAATTCATGCTAATATGATCATTAGTACAATACTTTCCAAATCTTAATAAAGCTGATATATATCAAAAAAGCTTCGGGCAATTTCTACGAAATTGCCCGAAGCTTTTTTTAAAAATTCATGAGCCAAAAGCATAATATATCTTATACAACATCTTCTTTCACTTTATTTTTATCCTTAAGCATCCATGGAACGATAAAGTAAAAACCAATAGCAATGACCACTGCCAGTACTCCAGTTCCAATCCATAATGTGCTAAAGCCTAATTTCTCCGCAATCAATGTTCCTATGTAAGGTGTAATGATAAATGCAATAGAAAATGACATTCCGTTCAATCCCATATAAGCACCTTTATTGTTCTTTCCTGAACGTAATGCTGTAATGGTTGACATAAAAGGAAGTGTCCATATTTCTCCCACACAAAGTAATGTCATAGACAGCACAAGGGCAACCATACTATAGTCGAAAGCCAGCATTGCATAGGAAATTCCGCACAGAAAAGTCCCGATAAACATAGTAAAAGCTAAAGTAAAATATTTTTCAGCAATCTGTACCAGCCCCATTTCAAGCAATACAATCAGAAAACCACTGTATCCAAGAATATAGCCGATATTTTGCTGACTCATATGTGCGGTATCTTTATAAAATATCGTCAGTGTACTGAACAGCTGAAAGAAACATATTGAAAACAACATACAGAAAACACAGTAAATCAAAAATTTACCGTCCCGGTATGGAGAACTTTCTTTTTTAATGACAATTGCTTCTTTTACCTTTTTCGCCTGTTGTTTGGCTAATCTTGCACGGTCTTTAAAGAACCAGATATACATCAGCCCAGCAAGTAAAGCAGCCAGTGCATTACTGAAAAACAGAAATTCATAAGAAATAGCAGATAAAATACCTCCTAATGCTGGTCCAATAGAAAATCCAAGATTTACAGCCATACGGTTCAGTGAAAAAGCCCTGGTAATATTTTCAGGTTTCGCATATTTTGTAATGGCCACCGAGTTTGCCGGACGAAATGTTTCACTTACAATACTCTGAGCTAAAATAATCCCAGCCAGCCCAGCTTCAGTTGTAAAAAGCGGAATTAAACAAAATAAGGGAACGCTTAGAAGTAAACTCAGACTCTGTACCTTATATTCACCAATTTTATCCGTAATCATTCCTCCCAGCCACGAACCAATGACGGAGCCTATTCCAAAAAAGCTCAGAACAATTCCTGAATTTTCAATACTGAAATGTAAATGATTGGTCATATAAACTCCTAAAAACGGAAGTACCATAGAACCGGCCCTGTTGATGAGCATTACCAACGCCAGCATCCAACTCTCCTGCGAGAGTCCTTTGAAAGAACTCGTGTATACGCTAATTAATCTCACAATTTTTTTTAAGTTTTAATTAATAATTTGTATTTGGTTTTGTTTAAGTACAAACAGCTCTTGAAAGCTTGTGAAAGCTTTTGTACTTAGTAGTTAAGATAAAAAAACAGGACTTAAAAAATTAAGCCCTGTTTTATTTATCCTGTATAAATAAATTTTATTCTGGCTTATAAGAATCTTTTAATGTCACAGTTCTATTGAACACAAAATTTGTGTCCGTAGAATCCTGATCTTTTGTAAAGTATCCTATTCTCTGAAACTGAAGAGGCTCACCAACAGCGACATCTTTCAGGCTTGGCTCAGCAAAACCTTTCACAATAGCCATAGATTCTGGGTTGATAAAGTTCAGGAAATCAACATCTTTCTCAGCATCAGGCTGTTCCACAGTAAACAGTTGATTGTAAATTCTTACTTCTACAGGAATTGCATGTTTTGCAGATACCCAGTGTAGAGTTCCTTTTACTTTTCTTAAACTTTCTTCTGTTCCGCTTCCAGATTTACTCTTCTCATCATAAGTAGCATAAATGGCAGTAATCTCTCCATTTTCATCCTTCTCTACTCTCTCAGCTTTAATGATGTAAGCAGATTTCAAACGAACTTCTCCGCCTAATTTCAGTCTGAAGAATTTATTGTTAGCTTCTTCTTTGAAGTCTTCACGTTCAATATATAATTCTCTTGAGAAAGGAACTTCTCTTGTTCCCGCATTTTCCTGCTCAGGATTATTTTCAGTTTCCAACCATTCTTCCTTACCTTCAGGATAGTTTTCGATCACTAATTTTACAGGATCTACAACTGCCATCACACGCTTAGCAACCTTATTAAGGTCTTCACGTACACAGAAGTCAAGCAACTGGATTTCGATAAGGTTTTCTCTTTTCGCAACCCCTACTTTATCAATAAAGTTTCTGATTGAAGTTGGAGTAAACCCTTTTCTTCTCATTCCTGAGATGGTAGGCATTCTAGGGTCATCCCATCCTGTTACCGCTCCTTCTGCTACCAATCTCTGCAGCTTTCTTTTAGAAGTAATCATATAAGAAACGTTCATCCTTGCAAATTCTCTCTGCTTAGGAGCGACCTTAGTTTCATCGTACACCTGATCCAGATACCAGTTATAAAGAGGTCTGTGGTTTTCAAATTCTAATGAGCATAATGAGTGTGAAACCTGCTCAAGATAATCAGATTCTCCATGTGCCCAGTCGTACATCGGATAGATTTTCCATGCTGTACCTGTTCTATGGTGAGGTCTTTTCAGAATTCTGTACATCACAGGGTCACGCATATTCATATTCGGAGAAACCATATCTATTTTTGCACGAAGTGACATTGTTCCTTCTTCAAATTCTCCGTTTTTCATTCTTTCGAAAAGATCCAAAGATTCTTGTACCGGACGGTTTCTGAATGGAGATTCCACTCCTGGTTCTGTAGGATTCTTTCTCTGCTCGGTAATCACCTCAGAAGGCTGCTCATCTACGTAAGCTTTTCCTTCCTTGATCAATTGCACTGCCCAATCGTAAAGCTGCTGGAAGTAATCTGATGCATACAATTCTTTATCCCATTTAAACCCAAGCCATTCAACGTCTTTTTTGATAGAATCTACGAATTCCTGTTCTTCTTTTTCAGGGTTCGTATCGTCGAAACGAAGGTTTACGGGAGCATTGTATTTTTCACCCAGTCCAAAGTTGATGCAGATGGCTTTTGTGTGCCCTACATGCAGATAACCATTTGGTTCAGGTGGAAAACGGAAACGGATCTGATCTTTTTTCAGACCGTTTGCCATATCATCTTCAATAATTTGCTCAATAAAATTGAGTGATTTTTTTTCTTCTTCCATTAAAGTAGCTTTTATTTTTTAGCAAAAAAAGTTTTACAAAGTTACGGAAAAATAAGCGTTTGTAAAAGTGATAATTTAAAAGCCTTATCCTTTGTATCTCAGTAATTTTCATTAATTTCGGGAAAGCTAAAACCATTTAACCCATTATCAATCATGGCCGTTTATATCTTAAGTAACCGGAAGATAATCCGTCATAAGGGTGAAAGAGTAGACTCTTTTTCCAATGATGAATACTCAATTCCCAATTTCAGGATTGCCAAATGTGATTTTGACAATTACAAGGAGCCCACTGCTCAAGCTAAAAAGAAAAAAGACTATACCAACAGGAATATCTTAAACTATAAGTTTTTCTCCGAACCTGAAAAACAGGGTTATGAAGAAGTTTTAGATGTTCTGCTGAGTGAGAAAGGAATTAAAAAATCTGCTCTTACAGCCAATAATCTTGGCGGCACTCAAAGAATGTTCTATGAACTGTACAAAAATATGTCTTCCACCAAAGACCGAAGTGATGTACTGATATTCATCCATGGTTATCTGTATGATTTTGATGATGAATTAAAGGCTATTCTTGATCTTAAGAAAATATTCATTGATAATCCGGCATCTCCTTTAGAACATATTTTATTTGTAAGCTGGCCAGCCTCAGGAAGCATTATTCCGATGAGTTATTTTGATGATAAGGCTTCCAGTATCAATTCCGGAACATCTCTGATGAGGTTGTTTTATTTTTATACTCAGTTTTTAAAAGATATCTTTTCCAACCGGGATCTTGCGCCCTGCAATCAAAGAATTCATATTATGGCTCATTCTTTGGGGAACAGAGTGCTTCAAAGCATGTTGTACAGCCTTAAAAGGGAGAACATACTTCGTGTTATCGACCAGGTTTTACTGTTGAATGCAGATGTCAGTTATAAGGTATTTGAAGATTCCGAAGATTCATATAATAAGCTGCCACTACTGGCCAACCGCATTTCCATTTATCTGAACAGACAGGACACCGTTTTGGGAATTTCTCAGTTTACAAAAAATATCCTGACACCACGACTTGGTAAAAACGGACCAAGTGATCTCGGCCATTACAAAGATATTGTTTCTATCATCGATTGTACATTTGTAAAAGATGATCTTCTGAACAGCTTTAAATATGAAGTGGGAAACCATTGGGGATATCTATCCAGCTCGCAGGTACAGTCTGATATTTTTCAAAATTTATACGGAATAGACAGAAATCTTATCATCAACCGATCTAAAGATAACGAAAACATTTTCACAATTATTTCTTAACAAATAATTAAAATAATTCTTAAAAAATGAACTTTATGTTAAAATAAGTTCGAATCTACAGTATGGCATAAAGATTGCTAATTCAAAGTATAGGGAATTATAATTTTTTTATTATGGAAAATATTAAAAAACAGTTTTCTTATATATTAGACTATATTAAGAAGGCCATCTTCGTAAAAGATGTCATTTAACTGAATAACAACATCTAAATCAACAAAGTATCCGACCCAACAATTACTCATCCTTATAAAACAAACCGAAAAAAACAATAATTATTCCTCATGATATGATGTAGGAATACATTTTCATGTTTAAAATATTCTGAAACATTTCTTTAATATTGTTAAATATTGCCAAATAATTCCCCACTTGTTGTATAATTGAAAAAAGTTTTCGACATTTACTTATCAATCAAATAAAATTAATATCATGAAAAATCTAAAGAAAATCAAAAGAGGAGAATTAAAAACGATCAAAGGGGGAAGACCACCTCTTGGATGTAATAGTTGGAACCCGGTTGCTATGTGCTGTAGATCATGGGGACCAGACTACTGTGGCCAAACCACATGTCCGGATTCACCTCCACCATTATGCTAATTAACTTTTCTCACTTATATTTTTGAACCATAGTAACTCATTTCTGAGTTCTAAATCGGATTCAAAATTATTGACAAATAAAGCTCCAGTGCCTAAACCTTGAGGCATTGGATTTTTTTTGGTGAAAGTATACTGAGCGATGGCATTCAATCCTATATTGCTTTCCAAAGCTGATGTAATCCACCACCCGATATTCTGATTTTCAGCAAGGGAAATCCACTCATCCGAACCGGAAAAACCTCCAACCAATGCAGGTTTCAAAATAATATACTGTGGTTTTATTTTTTCTAAAAGCTTTTTCTTTTCTTCAGGATCAATAATCCCAATCAGCTCTTCGTCCAATGCTATCGGAGTGGGAGTTTTTGCACATAATTCTGCCATATCATCCCAGTTTCCAGCTTTGATAGGCTGCTCAATAGAATGAATATGAAGATCCGCCAGTTGCTGCAAAACAGTAACTGCTTCCTCCTTACTGAATCCTCCATTTGCATCCACACGAAGTTCCAGCTGATCTTTGGAGAATTTCTCTCTTAATTTCTGGAGAATGATGTATTCAGATTTCCAGTCAACCCCTATTTTTAATTTAATACAATGAAATCCTTTCTCCAGTTTATCCTGGATCTGTTCTTCCATGTACCCTATCTCTCCCATCCATATCAAACCATTAATAGTGATAGCAGATTTTTCTTCGGTAAACTCACTTGGAAAATAAAGGCGGCTGCCATGCTTCAGATTCAGAATTGCCTGTTCATATCCAAACCAGATTGATGGAAATTCTATCAGTTCTTCTTTCAAAAAAGTGATGTCTTCATTAATATTTTCACAGAGCCACTTCAGTTTTTCTTCATAATCAGGCCGGTCGTCAAAACTCAGGCCTCTGAAAATAGCACATTCACCTGTTCCTTTTCTTCCGTCTTCTGAAATAGTAAGGATAAAGGTTTCCTTATCAAGCAAAACGCCGCGAGATGTTCCACTCGGGCGTTTAAATTGCAATAAATATTTTAAATAAGCTGCTTCCATCTATTTTACGCTGTCAATACGCATAAATTCTTCTGCTTTTTCTACCATTTCAATACTTCCACAGAAGAACGGTATTCTCTGATGAAGTTCTGTAGGTTCTATTTCAAGAATTCTTCTGAATCCGTCTGTTGCTTTTCCTCCTGCCTGCTCTGCAAGGAATGCCATTGGGTTACACTCGTACAACAGTCTTAGTTTACCATTTGGAGCCTGTGAGTATGAAGGATAGATATAAATTCCTCCTTTCAGCATGTTTCTGTGGAAATCTGCTACCAAAGAACCAATATATCTTGATGTATAAGGGCGGTCTCCTTCTTCCATCTGGCAGTATTTAAGATAATTTTTTACTCCCTGAGGAAATTTGATATAGTTTCCTTCGTTGATAGAATAGATTTTACCTGTTTTCGGGAAGGTCATATTAGGATGAGAAAGATAATAAGTTCCCAAAGAAGGATCCAGAGTGAATCCGTTTACTCCGTTTCCGGTAGTATAAACGATCATTGTAGAGGAACCATAAATTACATATCCTGCTGCAATCTGGTTGATCCCTTTCTGTAAAAAGTCTTCCAGCTGTACAGGAGTTCCAGGTTCGGTAACTCTTCTGTAAATAGAGAAAATAGTTCCTACGGAAACATTTACATCAATATTGGAAGAACCGTCTAAAGGATCGATCAATACTACATATTTACTTAAATGTCCATTTTCGCCACATTTAATATCAATAAAATCATCATTTTCCTCAGACGCAATACCGCAAACAACCTCTCTTTGAGACAAAGCCGTAATAAAAATCTCATTAGCAATCACATCAAGTTTCTGCTGTTCCTCACCCTGAATATTCTGGTTCCCGGCAGCTCCTGTAATATCTACAATTCCGGCCTTATTTACTTCTCTGTTTACCACTTTCGAAGCCAATCTTATTGCGCTCAGCAGACGAGAAAATTCACCTGTAGAATATTGAAAATCGTCCTGTTTATCAATAAGAAATTCTCCTAAAGTCTGTAATGGTTGATTTGACATATTTTTCTTTTTACGTTTTCCCCAAATTTCGGAAAATTTATCGCATTAAGAAAATTTAATTACAAAAGAGATTATCAACTGTATTTCAGTACAATACAAAAACAATTCAGAGTAACACTAAACGATTATTGAAAATTATGTCTCCGGATTTGTTATATCAGGTACACGAAAAATTCAAATTATTTCATTAATTGTTGATTTTAAGGAAATCTTAATTCTATCTCCCTTCCAGGCTATTTCATATCTCGTTGTAAATTTATAATTTTGACGTCCGTAAAAAACTCATGCATTTTTTTATCTAACAATTTTATTTTTAACAATTTAATGAAAATTTTCAAGTTTGGTGGGGCATCGGTAAAAGATGCTGAAAGTGTGAAAAACGTATCCATGGTTCTAAAAAGCCAGGGATTTGCCAAATGTTTGCTGGTTATTTCAGCAATGGGCAAAACGACAAACGAATTGGAAAAAGTTGTAGAACTTTATTTCAAAAAGGAAAACTATCAAACTGAGATTGAAAAGATAAAACGAAAACACATTGAGATTGCGGAAGGTCTTTTTCCTGAAAATCATGCGGTTTTTGCTGAAATCAATATCTTTTTTGATGACATTGATTCTTTCTTAAGAAGAAATAAGTCTCCTAATTACAACTTTGTCTATGACCAGGTGGTAAGCTGTGGGGAAATGATTTCTACAAAAATTCTGAGTGAATATCTGAATGAAATTCAGTTTACCAACCAGTGGCTGGATGTCAGAGATTATATAAAAACGGATAATTCATACAGAGAAGGTACGGTAGACTGGGTGAGAACTGAAGAATTTATTTCCAATCTGAATCCTGAGATCTGCTATGTAACCCAGGGATTCATTGGTTCTGACGAAAACAATTTTACGGTGACGTTAGGAAGAGAAGGTTCAGACTACTCTGCTGCTATTTTTGCTTATTGCCTGAATGCTGAAGCAATGACTATCTGGAAAGATGTACCGGGAGTAATGACCGGAGATCCAAGAAAGTTCAATGATGTATCTCTTCTTTCCAATATCTCTTATGAAGAAGCGATTGAGATGGCTTATTACGGAGCAAGTGTTATTCACCCAAAAACATTGCAGCCACTACAGCAAAAAAGTATTCCTTTTTATGTAAAATCTTTCGTAGACCCTACCAAAGAAGGAACAAAAGTAGGTGCTTCCGACAAAAACCAACAGGAAGAATCTTATATTTTAAAAGAGAACCAGGATCTTCTGAAGATATCTACAAGAGATTTCTCTTTTATTGCAGAAGACCATATGAGCTTAATTTTTGGATATTTATCTAAGTATAAGATCAAGGTTTCTCTAATGCAGAATTCTGCTATCTCCCTGGCATTGTGTCTTGAAGATAAATTTAATCATATAGATGAGCTCAACCAGGAGCTTCAAAAAATTTTTAAAACCGAAGCAATTAAAAATGTATCTTTATTCACAGTAAGAAATGCGAAGATGGATCACATTGATAAATTTTACCATGAAAAAAATGTATTATTGGAACAAATTTCCAAGAATACTCTTCAAATGGTAACACAATAATATTAATTGCGACTAAACACACATGAGTTTAATTTCGAAAAACGATCTGATCAAAGCTTCCGGCTTAAGTAAACTTGGGTTCCTCAAGAACCCGGTAGCATCTGCTGTGATGAGCATTGCTAAAATAAACGAAGTAAATAAATTATACGACAAACTAAAAGATAAGGAAGGCAAAGACTTTTTCGACTCATTTGTAAGAGAAAGGAACCTAAGCTATGTAGCTTTTGAAGAGGATCTCGCAAAAATTCCGAAAACGGGACCGTTTATTCTGGTTTCCAACCATCCGCTGGGTGCAATTGACGGGATTTTGATGTGCAAGGTCTTATCAGAGGTTCGTCCGGATTTCAAGGTGATGGGAAATTTCCTTTTGGAAAAGATCAAACCTATGGAACCGTTTGTAATCGCAGTAAATCCTTTTGAAAACAGAAAAGAAGCTTATAGCAGCTCTTCGGGAATGCGTGAAACACTCAAGCATTTGCAAAACGGAGGCTGTGTAGGTATTTTCCCGGCAGGAGAAGTTTCCAACAAAAACAATCCTTACGGAGAAATTTTAGATAAGGAATGGGAAAAAACGGCACTTAAGCTTATAAGAATGGCTAAAGTACCGGTAGTTCCTATGTATTTCCATGCCAAAAACAGCCGTCTTTTTTATCAGGTGGCTAAGCTTCATCCAAATTTACAGACCCTGATGCTTCCCGCGGAAATGATGAACGATAGAGAAAAACCTATCAGAATCAGAATTGGGCGCCCAATCACTGTAAAGGCAATGGATGAAATGGAAACGATTGAGGAATTGGGAGAGTTTCTGAAACGTAAGGTCTATATGATGAAATCTTACTATGAAAAGAGAAAATCTCTTGCTCAAAGCATCAATCTTCAGAATTTATCTGTAAAGTTTCCTTTGCTGAAGGAAGAAAATATTGTTCAGAATATCATTGATGAAACGCCTCTGGAAGATATCATTAAAGATGTTGATAAATTGAGAGGAACTGACAAAATGCTGTTCAGTAACGGAAATTATGAGATCTACTTTACGACTTACGAGGAAATCCCTTCTATTATGAGGGAAATCGGGCGTCAGAGAGAGCTTACTTTCCGCGCGGTGGGTGAAGGTAGTAATCTTCCTTTTGACCTTGATGAATATGATAAGCATTACCATCACCTGTTCCTTTGGGACAACGGGGAGAAAAAACTGGCTGGTGCTTACAGAATGGCACTGGGTAGAGAGGTCATGAAGAAATATGGCATCAAAGGCTTCTACACAAGCTCTTTATTTGAGTTTGAGCAGGACATCCATCCTTTCTTTAAAAAGGTGATCGAAATGGGCCGTGCTTACATCTGCCAGGAATACCAGCAGAAACCACTACCTCTTTTCCTTTTATGGAGAGGGATTGTACATGTGTGCCTGAGAAATCCTGACCATAAATTTCTTATGGGTGGTGTAAGTATTTCCAACAAATTCTCGGAATTCTCAAAATCTCTGATGATTGAGTTTATGCGTTCAAATTATTTTGATTCTGCAGTAGCACAATATATCACTCCAAGGAATGAATATAAAGTAAAGCTTCGTGACAGGGATAAAAACATTTTCTTTGAGGAAATGGAATCTGATCTTAATAAACTGGACAAAATCATTGATGACCTTGAACCCGAATTGAGGCTTCCTGTTCTGATCAAGAAATACATCAAACAAAACGCAAAAGTAATTGCATTCAACGTAGATCCTAACTTCAATGATGCAATAGACGGATTGATGTATATCCGAATCAGTGATCTTCCGGAAAACACGATAAAACCGGTATTGGAAGAGATGAGTGAGCAGATCAGAAAGGAGCAGGAAAATAATCCGGCTGATAATCAGTAAGTTTTTAACTTTATTCAAAAAAAGTACGATGAATACTTGCTTTGTATACCAAAACTTTCTACTTTTGCATCACTTTAAAACAACGAAGTAATAAACAAAAACATAAATGGTTTCTTAGCTCAGTTGGTAGAGCAATGGATTGAAAATCCATGTGTCCCTGGTTCGATTCCTGGAGAAACCACTTGAAAACCTCTAATTCAGTTTAGAGGTTTTTTTGTTTTTACATACAACTCCTTTTTCTCCCAATTAAAAAAATTAATCAAAATAACGGGAATTAATTTTTTATTTGATCTGTAAAACTTAATTTAGTATAGTAAAAACCATCTCAATCAAATAATCATTCATATTTTTCATATCAGAAATAGAATGAAGATCTTTTTTCCTGTCCTTTATTATTACAACTAATAAATAGCATTATGATTATTAGAACATTTAAAACTTTCATCATTTAATTTTCAAGTGTTTTTTTAATAAAGCACAACCATTTCTGACTGTGCTTTAAGTTTTATTTCTTAGGATGTTTTTGTCTCCATTCCGTTACATTCATGGGTTGGTTATCCGGACCACATGTTCCATTGTATTCACATTCTTCTACGAAATATTCATCATAGTCTGCATTGTCCCACCATTCTTTAAATTTTGGCAGGTTGAAATAATTATTTTTCTGTAAAATATCTCTAGAGCTGTCTCCCAAAAAGAAACGCAACCTACCCATCATTTTTGTCCCGTCATTATAAGAAGGATTATATTTATATTGCTCTGCAAAATAAGTCAGATTAGCCATTATTTTTACTTTTTCAGTTTCTGTCAAAACTTTTGATTCAGGATTATCATGATTCTCCAGATATTCTAAATAGGATTTAATATTATCCAGAATAAATCTGTTTTCAGAGGAATCATTAGGAAGATACAGTTTTTGCAATACTTTAAAGGTATTGGCATGAAGCCTTACACTTTCGTCACAATCTTTTATCCAGAATAGTTTACCATAATCTGATGGATCTTTTTTATCAAATTTTGATCTTTCAACAGCCCATCTCAATAAATCAGTATCTTGTGTATATCCAAATGTTTTTACTAAAGCATCCATAAAATATGAATCATTAAGAGTAAGCCATTTGTATTGAGCTTTATTATCATTAAACAGATAGAGATTGCGGGCAATTAATATTTGTACATTCTTTTTTCTTTGTTCCTTCAGATTGGAAGTATCTTTCCATAAATATTTCTTAACTTCATTTCCGTTTGCATCTTTATAGTTTTTTGAAGCCGAATTTTCTTCCTGAGCCGTTTCAGTATATATTTTCTGATAATCAATAATTGCAGGCAAAGGGTAAAGATCAGTAATAAAATTTTGGTTTTTAACTACGAACATTCCATTATTCTCTGCATTATTTGGAGTGTAATTCAATCCCTTATCACACTTATCAATAAAGTTAATGTACAGAAATTTACTGGTTGAGTTTTTATCAATAATCCGGTTAAATATCTGCTTTATTTTGTTATTAAATTCTTCATTGTTTATGGTTATATAACCATTATCCAAAAGCAATTGGCTTAATATAGGAGCGGTTACTTCCAAATCTTTTTCAGAATACTGGTACGGATTATCAAAAGAAGGTTTTCCGTATTCTAACTGTTTTTTTAGCATAGTATTAACATCTTGATTAAACTCCAAACCTGCTGAACTTTCTTTAACATCAATCGCTTTAACATTATGATTATCGCCTTTTTTATCCTGGCATGATACCAGAACTGAGGAGATAACAAGCAGGCTCATTAAAATTCTATGTTTCATTTTCTTTTTTATTTTAAAGTTCAGATCCTTTTGCACCAGGATTTCCTTTATACTCCGGCAAATTATAATCTGCGTCTGTAATTTCGTAATTTGTTGGGACTACATATGCATAATAGTCAGAAATATCATAAGATACACAATATAACTTTTGTGATTGATTTCCTCCTAATATAACAACTTTATCTCCTTTCTTTCCTGCAACAAAACCTACGTGTCCTCCTCCGGTTCTTGTTTTCACAGCAATTGCTCCGTAAACTGGTTTTTTCAAGTCTTTTCCTTCTGCCCATGTTGCCCATTTTAACGCTCTTACAGCATCATATCCTTTATCAGTAGTAACTCCTTCGTACCCGTAATGTTTCATAATCCAGTTGACAAAAGCCGCACACCATGCTATATTCGTTTCATTTTTTGTACCATTTTTCATGTCATTTTCATAGGGAGTTCCATCAAAAAACTTTTGAATTTCTTCATTGGTTCCGGTTTCAGCCAGATTCTTCGCTTCTTCCTTCCAAACTAGGGCCATCCATGGAGCTCTTCCTTCAAGGTTTGGCATTGCCACTACTTCTCCATCACAGACTTTTTTATCATATTTAAACCATGTTTTTAATTTACCTAAAGCCTTTTTACGGCCCTCCCATCCTATTGGCGGCTTTTCTAATCTATGTTCAGGAGAATATCCATTTAAAATTTTTCCTTGTAAGAAAAAGTATTTCTCCTCTTCTTCTTCCATTAGAATTCCAAGTTCTGTAAGACTTTTTCCTAATCCTTTACTAAAGTATGTACGTTTCCATGCAAGAGTTTCTGCCAATTCTTTAGAATATGTTTTTTTAGGATTAAGCTCCCACAAAGGGACTTTTTTAAAATTAAAAATCCAACCTCCTACATCAACGGCATTATGAAGATTTTTAGAAATAAGATCAGCATTATCATCTAAAAATTTATTTTCATCAGCATATTTATCTTTTCCATAATTTTTATAAGGCCCCGGATTATTATAATATCCTGTTACGTCAGCAGTTCCCGTGATCTGAAGTATCCCTCTCCCTTTATATTTACTTACACTTGACAAATGCTTGCTCTCTTCTTCTTTACTCTGTACAAAAAAACCAGTTTCCTCAGATACATTCGCCAGAAATGATATCTTTTGCATACAACGATTGATTCCATTGCTGGCGAACATAGTATTGACCTCAGCCGTTAAGCTCTTAATAGTTTTATCAGTAATATCACAGCTTTCTTTTATTCCCTTCCAAATTTCAGTACCTCCTGTCATTGTTTTAATAAGGTCTTCCATTTCTTTATCTGTAAAACCACGATTACAATAGCATGTTTTCTGCTTTCTCACCTCCGCCATTTCCACCACTACCGGCACCACATCATTATCAATAGCTTCAGGTGTATCTTTTTGAGAAACTTTTAGACAGCCACTTTCGTAGAAAATAAACTGCTTTCTTAGTTCCAGCATTTCTTCTTTTGTAAAAGGAGTTCCGTCTTTTTTATAAGCCTTGATTCCCAATTTTTCTATGTCCTCCGTTCTAACCAAATCGGCAGGAAGTGTACTATTGATTGTCAACTGGCTTTTTTCCACTTTCCAGACTTTCTTTTTGGGATCAGCGGGATCCTGAACCTGTCGGGAAACCTGTGCTATATAGTAATCAAAGTTTTTCGGTGGATTTTTCCATTCTTCTTTTGCTGTGAAAGAAACTTCAAGCAGACCATCTTTTCCTGTTTTTTCTTCGTTATAGCTCTGTTTGCTTTCGTGAGTATAGGTTATATGATCTTTTTCGTTTAATCCTTCTTTTGGAATTTCCTTCAAAACGTCAATTTTCAGAACTTCTTCAGTCATGTTGACGGTATGTATCCAAAGTTTATGGGTTTTACCATAGAAAGTCTGTTCCCGCTGAATATCCTTACCGTTTTCTGTAGAGAACATGATAGAGACAATTTTCTGTTCAGAAGTCATCACCAGTTCTTCATTGGAATCCAAAACTTCCAGATAGGTAGTGGTGCTGTCTACAACCACAGGACGCGTTCCCTGAATGGTAATATTGCCGGGAAGAACAATATCTGCGGATGAACTTGCCTGAAGCTCTACCGTAAATACCAAGCGGTAAGACGGATTAGGATTTTCTGTCGTTTTAGGTATAGCGGCCAGCAATTTTTTCTTGTAATCATCATTGGTGGTAATAAGGAAGGAAGCTTTACCTTCATTATTAAGTGTGACTGTTTTCTCCTCCAGCATATATTTGTCTTTCTCCTTATAGAAATCATCCCCTTCCCCTTTTACCCATACTTTTACTTTTAAAGCCTGATTTTGAAGACCATCAATTTCAATAAATCCATAGGTTTCTTCTCCAAACCCGGTTTCAGTACGTTTCACTCCTGTTCCATAGGCCCAAAGAGCTCTTTTTATTGCGGGTTCTGATACTTTTACTTTAACTTCAATTTTCTTCCCGTCGGTATAATCTCCGGTCAAATACGAAGAAATAGTATATTCTCCGAGATCATTGAATGTAATTGTTCCATCTCCGTTATTGGTCACTTTATCCGGAACTTCTATTTTTATGGCTTCATTTCCGGCCAATGTAGCAATTCTTGCCGCTGCTGTATATTTTATTTTGGTTCCTTTTGGAATATTGGTAGCCGGAAGAGTGAATTTATCTATTACATTTTGAATCACCTCAAAATTAAAACAGTCTGACCCTGAAAATCCGGGCTGCTTTCCTGCTTCCAACGGATTGGCATAGGCTTCCAATATATATTTCCCGAAATACTGATTACTGGCCAGTTTAGCATCATTATAAAGTAATTCAGCTACTTTTTTGCTGATGGTACCTGTCCTGAAGGATGATGAATTTTCAAATAAAGCCACTCTTCCAATTCCTTCTTTTTTAAGATACCAATATACAGATGTCCCGGAAGGCATATAATTGACATTGAACCTGGAAGCCTGAACTTTGATCATATCACTGAATCTCACTAAACCCGGTTCTCCTTTCACTCCCATTACCCCAAGGCTGTTTTCTATTTTAACTTCTATAGATTGCGGTTTTGGATCTGTAGGATCTGTAAATGCTTCTACAGTATATTTTCCTTCATTTTTAAAAGTCAGAAATATACGATCACCAATACCTGTTACATCCAAAAGGTGCGAAGAGGAGACTCCAGAATAACTGTTATAAAGTACTGTTGTTCCTTGTTTTACGGTCCATTGAACACTATTCACGGGCATAATAAAGCCTCTGTTCAATATTTTTGCCTGGTCGGTTGCACTGCTGAGTTTACGTTCAATAGATACAGGGAGAGGGATTTTAATTAAGGTTGAAGATCCGGGACTGACAATTTTCTTGACAAAATCCTGAACTACTTCAACATTAATAGAGCATTTAGCATCTCCAGCTTTTTTGCCATAAGCTTCAAGTCTGTACTTCCCTTCAGTAAGACTGTCAAATATTTTACTCATAGATTGGCTGAAATTGCTTCCTAATCCGATAAATGTTTTTACTTTATCTTTGGTTCCCTCTCCTTTGAAAAGAGCCCAGATGATTTTTTTTTCATCGCCTTTAAATTGGGCTTTCAAATCCAGATTATCACCGCCAAAAGGGTTTGCAATGGGAAATAATGGTCCGTTCATCCCTTTGATATAGTAATAATTTTCGGTAAGCTTATCCGCCGGTATTGGTCTTATCATCGAGATTGATGACACTGATATGCTTGCTTCAGACGCAGCAGATGAGGGCCATTGTGGTGAAGTGTTGGCTACGGAAAATTCATCTGCTTCTTTGACTTCAATCTGGGAAACATTGTTAGCCTGCCCGGTAGTTGCAAAAGCAATGGTTCCCGGAACACCATATCCCGGGCAATTTCCTGTAGATGCATCCAACAGTATTTTCATGCTCTTGTTGAATTCTACATTCTCATAATAGTCTTTATATTTAATACTGCATTTACCTTTGCATGGGTAAGTTTTTCCATCTGAGCCTTTACAGTTTCCAAATCCGTTGCCACCACCGAAGCTGTCGGCTTTATCGTCAAGATAAGTTGCTACAGGTTTATTCTGTGCAAAATATTTATTTTTGCCTAGTTTTTTTTTCTGGCTTTTCACTTCCATCGGAACGGCGGTTCCATTGGAATTATTGGTTACAGAGCTGCTGCAGTACGCAGTGGCTCCTTCTATAATGATGTATCCTTTATCCGCCATGTCATTTGTTCATAAAGATTAAGTCATTGTGATCGTTTCCCGGTATACTGTTTTTTCTCCATCTGACAATATAAAGTCAGCTTTCTTTTTGGAATACTGTTTTTTACGGGAATTGTATTCCATTTCTATACTTAATTTCACCTGATATTGTCCCGCCTGATACAGGTATTTCTTATCTAATTCTTCCTGTATGGTATCCGAAACTTTGATTTTGGAAGTAAAAAAGGCATTGAAGCCATAGTCTCTCTGTTCTGCATTGATGACTCCGGGACATTCTACATCACCAATTCCTTTGATATTCCATATGATGGATTCATGGTTTTCTCCTCCGTTATCTACATAATAAGGCGCAAATAACAGCAGATTCCAGAAGGGTTCTTTCAGTTTGTTTTTATAAAAAACGGCTTCATCTTCAAACGCAGCCAAATATTGGTTTCTGAAGACATCAGCATTATGGTATTTTTCCTGAAGTTCTGCCGTTTTGAGTTTCCAGTTTTCTATATTTTTCTGATGGCCTGCCGCTCCCAAAAAACTTCCTTTTTCATCCACTTTTATTTCCAGCGGATAAGAGCTCTGTTCCAGGATATACAGAATTTCCATAAACTTATTTTCAGATGGAAAAGAGGAATCATCTACCTTTTCTATCAGCCAGTTTTTTGTATGATCTTCATTTTCCTTCTCCTGCAGTGTAATTCTATACGATGAATAAAACCCTTTTGCTTCTCCAAACTGTATTTCAAGAGCATTCTCCACATGATAGTCATGGGTTCCTAAAGCATATTTCTGAAAAGGTTTTACTTTTGTTTCTACCATATTGGGTTTTATTATTTCCTATGACTTAAAAGTCATTCCACTCTCTATGCAGTTCGCTAATTTTATTGATCATAAAATTGATCATCCATCCGGAAACCATTCCGATAGTCAGATATACCAATGTTTTCAAACTAAAAATCGAGCTGAAAACAAGTCCAACACTTAAATGGTCTTCTAATGACGCTATATCAGCATTATCCATCATTGAGTCCCATATTGAGAATAATATTCCTATAAACCCTCCTGCAGTTATTATTCTTTTCTTCATATTTTTTGGAATAAAATATTTTGTTAATTGTATCGCTTTTCTAAAAAGCTTTATTGGTTTTTTTTCTAAAAATCAGAATACTTACAATGGATAGAAAAATCATTATCAAAAATGAATATATCACTGTTGATAAAAATTCTTTATCATATTCTGTTGGGTCATGAACTCCATCTCCATTAAGCGAATCGTACCTTAAAAAGGAATAAATAATATATGCTCTTGCCAAAAATAAAAACTCGAGAAATATTATAATTCCGATAGCTATCTTAGATCTTTTATCAATATTTATCATTTTATTTCTTCTCAGCTATTTTATCTGGAATATTAGTCATTTCATAAGATATTTCTAAATCATTATATATCTTTTTTGAGTCAGATAAAACCTTAACATTTACTTCATTATATTGCTTTTTTAAAAATTGGATAATAAAGATCTGAAGTTAATGTACATTTTTATTAAATAATTGAGGAATTTCTCCTAAAAAATTTTTAACCGCGACTATATCAGTAATGACAGAGCCATTTTCTAAGCTATAATTTTCCCTATATCCGCCAGATCCTTACTTTTATTACAGGCTATTAAGATTAAAACTGTAAAAATTAATGTGAGAAGAGTTTTTATTTTCATAATATTATTTAGAAAAAATAAACAGTACTATTTATCACAGTTTTTGCTTGCCACTGTCTCTTCCGGCAGATTGTAGAGATATATTTTCTCTGTTGTTCCTTTTCCACATTTGCTTACCAGATAATTGGCTATATAATCCTGCTTATAATGTGATATTTCTTCTCCTAACAGTTCTCCTGCACTTTCCTTATTGGTTATAAAATATGAAGTATTATCTGTTTTTCTGTAAAAAACAAAGTTGAGTGAGAATGTTTCCGGTTTTGTAAGAACCTGATTGTTTTTCAATCTGTTTTCTACATACTTTATAATTTCTTTTTTCAGAACACTTTCAGTAGGTTCCGGATTATCTATAAGAATATAGTATGAAATCTTGACCGCATTTTTATAATAAGCATTGGTAAAAGTCATATGTTCAAGAGGAATAAAGTCATTCCGTTTCTTGTCACAGCTCAGGGCTATTAAAAGAAAGCATACTATCTTGATCATTTTTATAGATTGCAAATACTTCATTTTTTTTGTATAATTCCTATTAGGTTTAATGGTTAATTAATATTCTCCCGGCCTTCTTCTGCCCATATTACGAAGATGATCTTCTCTTTCTTTTTCTGCTCTTCTTTTATTTTGACGTTCTGCCTTACCAATGTTGATACTTTCCTTAAAAGTTTTTTCAAATTCAACTTTTGTGATAAAAGGTTGATATCCTCTGATATGCTGCAAAATAAACCAGTACCTGAAACCAAGCAGATAGTAATATTTCTTCTCAATATCCGGCATATCCAATCCAAAATGATCATATAACACAACTTTATAGGTTGCATCATAAGTACCATTTCCGGATTTATTAAATTTTGTCAGCTGCACCTCATAGGCCCAGGTATCATTCATACAGATGGTGAGTCCTCCCATAAAAGTGTCTTTCATGGTTGAAAACTGCGGATGTCTCCATCCTCTTCGTCCAAACTTTCCAACCTCATCATCTGTAAAGTGTATTTCATCATCTTCAATGGATGCAATACTTCCATGATTCTTCTTAATCCTGTCAGCAATTTCATCCTCTATACTTAAACAGAATCTTTGATTTGATGGATGGGCAAGTACATGTTTTGTAAGGATAGGATTAGTATATTCTCCTCCTTCGCTTCGTTTAAACTTTTCAATCATATCAAATGCAACCGTTTCCAGTTCGCCGACTGAAAAAAGTGTTCCTACCATACGTTTGAAACCGGTCCATAATTCTTCATCTGTTTTATCTCTTATTTCTGACTTGATCCAGATTCCTTTGCTTTCTACATCTTGCAAAGTGTATCTGGAAGGATATTGATTGGAAACTCCCAGGCCATAGCACATATCATCTGCCATATTAACTCCCTTCCTGTCTTTTCCTTTAATTTTAAATCTATCAATATAAAGAGGTAATGGATTGGTTATTTTCACCTCAACACTAACCCTATCAATTGGAGTTTTAAAATAGGCATACACACGCATATCATAACAGGGAAGTTTCACCTGAATAGTCGAAGTATTTCCTGTGATTGAAGAATAATCAAAAAAGAAGGGAATCGATATTCCATTTATCTTTTCCTGCCATTGAAGTTTTTTATACTCACTCTTCGTTGCAGATCTATTAAAAGTCGCTTTGAACCAATATTTTTCTCCTTCTTTAGGTTTTGCTATTTTTCCGCCATGATCATCTAAAGGGCCTTCTACTTTTATTACCAATAATGTATTGTCTTTTTTAGCCTGATATTCATCAAATTTCTTCCCTCCTTTTTTCCCATAAAAGGTATTTTCCTGAGGAGATTTAAAATCCAACGTACCCTTGGAAGCATCTTTCATAATATGCTCAGCTTCCTTGTAGGACTTCCCAAAGACATTTCTTACTATATTTCCACCTTCGCCTGCCATATTACTGCATTTTTACCTGTTTACCACTGTTGATAAGCACTTCTTTGGCACTTTCTACATTAATAGCATCTTTTGTACTGATGTAAGAGCCAGCCTCCATATTTTCCGTAATATTTTTCGCCCTTGAGCTTCTTCCAGCTTCAGCCGTTTCAATGATGTTACTTGCTGTCAGGTTATAATCATCATTGGCAGTTTCCGTGATATCTTCTCCAGCCATAATATTGACATTTCTCTGAGCAGATGCGATGATATTTTTACCTGCATTGATCTGCACATTTTCTCCGGCAGTGAAGGTTATATTTTTGGGAGCATTAACAATAATATTCCCTTTCCCATCCATGAGATAGGTATTTCCACTTGGATCTTCTATGAAAATGCTTCCTTCCTGGTCATTAAAGATCACTTTATTACCACTTCTTGTCTGAATAGATTTAAGGTGATTATTGATGCTGCCTCCCAGTGCCACCTGCCCATGGAACATTCCTCCCATAGCAAACGGAAAATCCGGGTGGTGGTATTCAAAACCTACCATTACCTGGTCTCCCACTTCCGGTACTGCTACAAAACCTCTATTTTGAGTGATAACATCTGTTCCTCCTGCATCCGGACTCATCATTCGGATAAAATGGGTTGTATCGGGATTTTTCTGCCAGTCAAATCTTACCTGTATTCTTCCCTGATTAAGTGGATCTGTATTGGAAATAACGGTGGCAACCTGCGGTTCAGCTTTAGGCTGTATAAAATCCGGTTTCGGCATAAAGCCTGTTCCTTCAGCGATTGCTTCAAAGCTTCCCGTGTAATACCCTCGGGCATTTACTTCGTGAGAAACTTCGGTTATCGTAAGTTTTGTAAAATAAGAAGTCTGGCTGGTATCCGGCTTCCGCATTTCGATATCTGCAAGACAACCTGGATATAAAAACGGAACGGTTGTATTTCCTGAAACAGTAAATACTTCCACAGCAGCACTTCCGGCAGCACTTTTCTGAGAATCGCTTACATCCACAAACATGTTAGCATTGATAGGTGCTGGAGAAAGTGAACGGGTTTTAAAAATATTATTATTCAGTTCATAAGCCTTGGACGGTATTTCCCCTAAATGTCTGATATTATTTTCAGAACCTTCCATTTTAGTATGACTGCTGCTGTTATATCCAAAAAACTGAGGGTTGGTATGTACAGCATTCAGCTCCACCTGAACATCTGTTGCATTGCTTCCGTATACAAGCCGGATTGGTTTTTCTGAAGGTGGAAGTTTTCCGAAATGAAGTACTTCACCATCATAATAAAACTGTTCCCCGTAAGCTTCTGCAGTTCTTGCAAGATAATTGTAATGGGTTTCGTTATATTGTGCACTATAATTGATATAGCTTTTATTCTGGGTGTCTACTCTGAAATCAAATTTCTCTGATCCCAGCGCTTCTTTACATATCTTATTGGCAATGATTCCGGTATTGACAGCCTGATCTCCCCCAAAACTCTGGGTATGGGGAGCTGCATCCATAAGAATGGTAGGACTCTGACCTCTCAGTACAATGTTTCCCAAACTCATTTTTTCCTGACTGAATGCGGCTTTGGTGATAACTCCTACAAAAGTTCTTTCAGGGCTTTCACTTTCATAATCTTTATATTTGAAGACAATAGTAATCCTTTTTCCCAAAAACTGACGTGCTTGTTCCAAAGTATGGTTTTGGGCTTCTCCCAGAGAATCATGAGCTAAAATAAGTTCAAAATGATGATGTCTTCTGGCACTTTGCTGTAAACGGAAATGCTTGAAATGTTTGATAATTTTGCCTTCAATCACAATATCCAGCTTTACCACACGGTTGATTCCGGGAATATGATTCTCAGAAATCTTATCGGAATTCGAGATATTTTTATTCATAGTGATTAGGTGTTTTTTTCAGAACTTTATTTTAAATAAACACTCGTTCTATAAGGTTAAAAAAGGCAGAACAGCATCCCTTGAACCGGGTGTACTATTCTGCCTGATATTTAAATTCTGAATAGGCTTAAGAAGGCCATGCTCCGAAGTAAGAAGAATTCCCCAGATCTATCTGTTCTGCACTTACTATAAAACTGATGTACATACTGTTCTCATCTACAGCGTCGAAATCTACTTCATGCTGGATTACATAACCGTTGTTCCACTTCAGTGTTGTTAAAGTTCCTTCTTCGTGAGATTTATTGAAAGTGATCTCTCCTACAGTAGGTTTATATTTTCCATTCAATAAACTTTCCAGAATATCTGATTTTTCAGTAGCTTCTACCGTGATTTTGATAAGAGCATTGGAAGGATCTGATGCTACACGTCCTGATACATCTGTAGATCTTGATACGCTGTAGTTAAGCTTTAATAACTTTTGTCCTTCACCGTTGTTGAATTTTAAAATTCCTCTTGAATTTCTTTCTGCCATGATTTGTAAATTTTAATGGTTAAATATTTTATGATTTTGTTTTTCTATATCACCAAATATAGATGTAATTACAAAACGTAAATGAAATTTATGATTAAATTTAAAAAAGTGTAGTAATTCTACGACTAACGATTGTTAGGTTCATTAAACACTATTAATCAAGTGTTTGACAATTACTTCTATCGCAAATCATATTATTTTACTACTTGTTTAAGCTCTTTCAAAACAGGAAAATAATTTTCGGAATTTATCCGATAAAATAATTTTTCGCTCGTGAACAGAGTGTGACAGTAGTTTCGGGATAAAAAATGAGTTCAGTACTGAAAATACAATTACAGAAAGCTATTAAAAAATATTATTCTGAAAAAATGAAAAAAATGAAATCCACCAAACGACTGATGAACAAAGCATTGAAACTAAAAAAAAGTGATACCAGAAGATTACTTCAAAAAAATAAAACAAAATACTTGCGTGGTATTATAAAATGTTATACTTTTGCATCACTTTAAAACAACGAAGTAATAAACAAAAACATAAATGGTTTCTTAGCTCAGTTGGTAGAGCAATGGATTGAAAATCCATGTGTCCCTGGTTCGATTCCTGGAGAAACCACTTCAAAACCTCTAATTTATTTTAGAGGTTTTTTTGTTTCTGTATTTTCTGGAACTAATGCGAGAAAAGATCAAATATTTATGAAAATATGATTTAATTTAACGCGAAGATTTAATATCTAGGGTAAAATTTTGAGGGTGCAAAGGTGTAATCAACTTCATTGATTCTTTTTGAACGTGAGCACAATCATAGAGCTTCATCAGCAACCTTGTCTCTATCTTAGCACGCTTAGAAATATGATGATTAAATGATAAACTTTGCGTTTATATAATGATGTAGATTTAAATAAGTATAATCAGCTATTCAGCCAGTTTAAACATTCTGCAATCTGCATTTTACTGATAAAAATCTCAGCATTCACCTCCGGCTCCGGAAAAAGTCTCAGCTCTACTTTCTGGCTTGAATGTTTGATAATTTCAGCAACAGCTTCCTTATTAATGATAAACTTGCGGTTTATTTTAAAGAAAATTTCCGGGTTGAGCTTCTGAATAATATCTTTAATAGTATCATCATAAATATAGGTCTGATGATCTTTTGTAGTAAGGAAAAGGTATTTCCCGGATGCAAAAAAATAAGCAGTGTTATGCTCGTCTATTGATTTGAGTTTATTTCCTTCTCTTACCATAAAACGTTTCATCATCTCATCTTCTGCCTGTCTTAATGAGGAAATAGATTTAAGAACCGGTTCAGGATCAAAATTGTTTCTTATGGAGATAAATTTCTGTAAAGCTTTATGCAAATCCTCTTCTTCAAAAGGCTTCAGAAGATAATCAATTGTGAAATGCCTGAAGACTCTCATGGCGTATTCATCAAATGCAGTAATGAAAATAATCGGGGTGAAAAGCTCCACGTGCTCAAAAATCTCAAGGCTCATTCCATCACCAAGATGGATATCCATAAAAATAAGATCTGCAGAGTCTTTCTCAAAAAAATCAATTGCCTGTTTTTTGGAACGAAGAATAACAGTCTCTGTAACAGGGACTATGCTCTGTGTATCTAAAAGATTTTTCAGATAATTCACAGCCAGCAGCTCATCTTCTATAATGGCAATTTTCATAACGGTGCAAAAGTACAAAAAAACCGCTAAAACAATTAAGTTCAAGCGGTTTCATCTGTATTGAATTTGATATGAAGTTTTATAAATTAGGGTTATTCTTCTTCGCACTCATTGGATATTCAATGGTATATCGCGGATCATTCTGCTGAAGAATATATTCTTTGCCACTGATGGTGTGGCTTATTTTTTTCTGATTTGCTCTTCTTAAGTCGAACCATCTTTGTCCTTCCAAAGCAAATTCTCTGAATCTTTCATCCAGGATAAAGTTCATAAATGCTGTAGAATCCATTGAGTTCACTGCATTTTGAACTGAAGTATATCCATCCGGAGTATATCTGTTTTTTAATACTTTCAGAAGTGTTTCTTTAGCTTCTGCCAGTTTATTCAACTTTAATAATGCTTCAGACTTTATAAAATACTGCTCTGCCGTTCTGAAAGACACTTTAAATTCTAAACTTCCTCCTTTGGTGACTTTATACTTACTACCATTTTTTTCAAAATACATGCCAAACCTTTTATCTGTAGTAGAATTATATGAAGAAATAAGTTCCGGAGATGCAAAACATAAGTTTTTTATAGAGTTATCCCATGTATTATCCAAAGCCATAATAGATTCCGGGGAAGCATAATGGTTAGGGACAGTATTTGCGGTATTCAAATTGCTCAAATCACTTTTTACTGCCAGTACCTGATTTGCATAATTCAAAGCTTTATCCCAGTCACTTTCATACAAAGCTGTTCTTGCCTCAAAAGCCAGCAAAGCTGTTTTTGAAAATCTGTAATTAGCTCCTAATGCCTGCGTTTGTTCTACCATCAGACCTTCTGCTTTTTTAATATCCGCATGAACCTGGTCATACACCTCCTGTACAGAAGACGGTTTCAATACCTCCTCAAGATCAATTTCAAGATTAATTGGAACTCCTCTGTCTGTTGAAGCTGTAGCACTGTTGTAAGGTTTTCCATATAAATTCACCAAGTCAAAATACAGGTAGGCACGAAGAGCATAAGCTTCCGCTAAAATCTGATTCTTCTCCGGAGAATCCTGTATTGTTTTGCTTCCTTCATTGATGATCTGATTCAGATAGAAGTTTACGTTATAAAAGCTTAACCAAGGAAGCTCCACAGAGTTCGAATCATAGTTCGAATCTTTCCACATTGCCATTTCACGATTAGAAATAAAATCTACTCCATTATCATCAATACTTGTCTCATCGGTACGAAGTGCTACCATAGATTTGTGAACCGGATATTTTGAATACGCTGATGTAAGTACTTTTCGGTAATCTTCAGCTGTAACAGGAATGATTTTTCCTTCAGGCTGAATATCTAAAAATCTGTCACAGCCTATATTGATAAGACTGATTGCTGTAAGCGCTATGATTGTTGTAATTTTTCTCATTTTTCTCAAGTTTTAAAAAGAAACATTAAATCCTACAGTCACCGATTTGGTGATAGGCTGTGCATAAATATTACCATACGTTTCCGGATCGAAATATCCTTTATATCCGTTACTGAATACAAAAAGGTTACGTCCTTCAACACTCAGTCTCAGACTGGAGATCCCCATAGGATTTGTAAGTTCTTTAGGAAGTGTATAGCCTAAACGGATGCTGCTGATTCTGATATAGCTGATCTCTTTTGCCCATACATCAAGCAGATTGTATGCGCTTGAGCGATTGCTGGCAAACCACTTATTCGCCATCCATCCGTCCGGATTAGCATCCATTTCAGGACTTGTAATTCCCGGAAGCGAACCTCCTGCTTCATAGATATCTCTTGTGTAGTTTCTTCCTCTATCCAGATCCATACCACGATAAGAAGGTGTTCTCATTACCGTCTGCTTCAGATTGAATGTTGCAGAGATGGTAAGATCAAAATCACTTACTTTAAATGTGTTGATAATACCTCCCGTAAATTTCGGATCTCTATCTCCAACGTACGTAAATAGACTTCTCATCTCAGCGTTTGAAAGTTTTGTATTCACAAGCTGTCCCGGAAGAAAATCTGCATACACATCATATAATTTAAAGAATTCTGTTGCGGAAATCTTTTGATCCCCTTTCCAGAACAATGGGTTTCCTTGTTCATCCATTCCTGCGGTTTTCAAAGCAAAAACTGCATTTACAGGCAAACCTTCTCTTGAAGGAAGGAAAGCATTTTCACGGGGCTGTTCGCTCAATACTCTACTCTTGTTATGTGCGAAGTTGATCGTAGTAGTCCATTTGAAATTATCATGATTGATGTTTCTGGTGGATATTGCCAATTCAAAACCTTTATTGGTCAAACTTCCCCAGTTCATCATCGTGTATTCAAACCCTGTTTCAAGAGGAGTTTCTCTCATACTGATCATATCTGTTCCTTTTCTGCTGTACACATCAGCGGTAAGGCTAACACGGTTATTGAACAATCCTAAATCAAGTCCTAAGTTGGTGTTAGTTGTTTTTTCCCATCTTAATTTATCATTTGGTGGGCTGATAACATTGATGACTCCTTCTTTTATTCCCGGAAGAATTGTTGCATCATTGTATTCACCAATAAAGAATGGCGATGTATTTCTGTCGATATTTCCCTGCAGACCATAAGAAGCTCTCAATCTAAGGTTAGAGACTGCAGAAATATTTTTCATGAAATCTTCCTTCGTTACCAACCATGATCCTGAAACTGCCCATATTGGAAGGTATTTATATTTTTTATTAACTCCGAAAAGATTGGTTCCGTCATATCTCACACTTCCGAAGAAAGTATATTTCTGATCGTAAGTATAAGATGCTGTAGCAAACATAGATGCATAAGCATTTTCTATAGGAGCTGCCTCACGGTATGTTTCATATCTTTTATCTGCTGCAAAACCTGAATTCGGGAAAACAATGGCTGTAGCTGTTCTGGTTTTTGGATCAAACCCAAAAGCTCTTGTAATGGTAGTATTATCCTCTGTCTTTCGGATTTCCGTTCCTGCCATCAAATCAATTTCATGTTTTGAACTGATCTTCGTGCTGTATGCTGCCTGCAATTTCCAGTTGTACTGAAAGAAATCGTTATCCCAGTTTTGTTTTACAGCACCAGCAGGTAGAAAATAATTATATTTACCGTCTTTGTAGTAACGGGAACTTTCTTTCATTTTTCTGGTGAAGTAGGTATTCTCTGCAGCAAATTTCTCTGTTTTGTTGGCATCATACTGAAGACCTAACTGAGAGGTAAATCTTAAACTTTTGGAAGCTTTATATTCTAAATCAAAAATCGCTTTCAAAGAGTTATTTTTCAGTGAATAGTTTGTATTCTCTCTTTCTTCAAGGAAATTGAAAGGAACATAACGATCTGCATACCCATCCATATCTTTATCATAATTGTAGCTTCCGTCTGCATTGAAAGGTTTCAGATAAGGATTGGCGTTTCTTGAATAATTAACAGGGTTGATAGAAGCATCAGCATCCGTTACAAAAGATGTACGTTCACTTTGCGTTCCGAAAATAGAGATTCCTGCATTTAACTTATCGCTTAATTTATAATTGTTTTTTAAAGTCAGGTTATAACGTTTAAAACCTGTACCGATAGTTGTTCCTTCTTCATCATAATATCCCAGGGAAAAATAATAATCTGCACGATCACTTCCTCCGGAAACACTTAATCCGTATTGTTTGTTGATGGCATTTCTGTACAACAGTTTACCCCAGTCTGTATTGTTATTCCTTAGACCATTGATCTGTTGGCGTGTCAATGAATTCAGCGCATCAAAACCTCCGTTTCTGAAAGCATCAAGCTGGTTATTCTGAGTCAGAATTCTCATCACTTCTCCTTTATCTGCGCGGTAAGTAAGATCTGCACGCTTTGCAAGCATCAGTTCAAGATCTACTTTTTCAGAAGCATTCAGAAGATTCAATTTCTCAAAATCAGGACGTGAGGTAACGAAAGTATCTGCTGAGAAGTTCAGTTTCAGACTTCCTTTTTTTCCTTTTTTGGTTGTAATAGAGATTACTCCGTTTGCTGCTCTTGCTCCATAAATGGCGGTTGCAGCTGCATCTTTAAGAATGGTAATATCTTCAATATCATTAGGATTCAGCCCTGCAATAGAGAAGTTCTGAAGCTGGTCAATATTGTCTTTATCTGTAAAGTTCGGAACATCATTTCCTTCTAACGGAAGACCGTCGATTACCCATAGCGGATCCTGAGGACCGGAAAGAGAAGCTGTACCTCTGATTCTGATCTTCGCCGGGCTTCCCGGAGCTCCTGTTTCAGGAGTTACTGCCACACCGGCTATCTGTCCTGCTAACATCTGGTCTACACTGGCAACACCAGCCTGACTGATGTTGTCCATTTTTACTGTAGAAACCGCTGAGGTCTGCTTACGTTTTTCAATTTTCTGGTAACCGGTGATGATTACTTCCTGGATTTTATTTTTATCTGAAACCTCAGAAACCAACCTGATGGTATAATTAGTCTGCCCTTCATTAAGCTGAATGGCTCTGGATTCATAACCTGGATAACTTACCAATACAGTTTTTGTATCGGCAGGAATTTCCAATATAAATTTTCCGTCCTTATCGGTTACTGTACCTACTGATACACTTTCGATGATTCCTTCTAATTCCGTTTTTGTAGAGACCGATTGTGTCTCAATTTTTATAGATGCACCGGTAATGATATGAGAAGTATTTCCATCTTCTATTTTCCCAGTGATGGTTTTCTTTTGCTGAGCCATTGCGATATTAGCAGCTAAAAGAGGTAAAAGTATTAGAGTTTTTTTCATTGCCGTTTATTTGTTTAAAGCCTCTTGTATACGAATGATTAAATCTGTGTAATGAGCTCTGGAAGCATCATCACCTCTGTATCTTGTTCTGTTCAGTAAGTCCATAACCTTCTGAAGTTCTGCTCTTTTGTAAGTGGTGACTTCAGATACTCTCTTCATGGATGAATAATTGATATTCCTCAACCCGTGATCATCTTCATGGAAATTACAGATGGTTGGGATATTCAGAGTATTATCTACTTTTAATCCTTTCACTGCTGTTTTTTCAAACAATTTGTTCACTGAAACAATCAGGGCATCCACATAGTTTTTCTGAGTCATTTTTTCAAGCATCGTAAGGCTTCCTTTTTTACTGAAAACAGCTGTTCTCACCTGATCAAATAATTTTTCAACGGTATAGATCTCTTCTTTAGAACCTGACATCTGATGTTTCAGCTCATTTTCAAGCAGCCTCAACAGTCTGTCATCCATAAACAGGGAGTAGATATTCGCATACTGCATTCCTCTTGCCATGGTATATGGCGTCTGCTCAAATGGTCCCATTGGTGAATCTTTAACCGGGTATGTTTTTTCTGTAATTGGATTAAAGAATAACCACTCCGGAAGGTTGATCGCATTTTTAACAAGATAATCAACTGCTCTTCTCTGTACTGCTTCAGGAACTGCTTCATAAGCTTTCTTCTTGTTCCCAAAAACAGTATTGTTCAGATAAATTCCTCCCACATTCGCCATCACATGACCTGTGTACAGATCCCATTGTCCGATAGCTCCCATATAAAGTTTTCCGGCATCCGTATATTCTTTACCGTCTTCATAAGTCCATTTTAAGAGATTATTGATGACAACTTTCAGGTTTTTCATCCCATACTCACTGGCTTTCATGGCATCATCTCCTAAATCTTCAGACTGCGAACGTGGATCGATAGTTTCCAGGTAGCTCTGCTGCTCGCCATAGAAATACATTGGGTCATCCTCGTGTTTTTCAATTAAGTTTTTCAGCGCTTTTTTCTCAACAAATTCATCCGGATACCAACGGTAACCCCACTCTATGGCATATTTATCGTAAAGACCGATTTTCGGAGTGATGGCTGTAACCCCATCTTCCGGCTGAGCTACGTAATTGTAACGCGCATAATCCATAATGGAAGGTGCTGTACCGCCCATTTTGTCTGTAAATTCTTTGGAGCGAAGCGACTCTACAGGGAATGCAAAGGATGCTCCCATATTGTGCTTCAATCCGAAAGTATGCCCTACTTCATGAGATGAAACAAAACGGATCGCTTCCCCCATATGTTCATCACTGAATTTATTTCCTCTTGCTTTTGGGTCAATAGGTCCTGTCTGAATTCTCATCCAGTCATGAAGAGAAGTCATTACATTATGCCACCAGATGATATCTGCTTCGATAATTTCACCACTTCTCGGGTCTACTACTGATGGTCCCATTGCATTTGACTTTGGCGAAGCGGCGTAAGTAATCACAGAATATCTTACATCATCAATATCAAAATCTTCATCTTTTTCATCCGGCATTTTCGCAATCACTGCATTTTTGAATCCTGCCTGCTCAAACGCCACCTGCCAGTCATGTACTCCGGCAATGATTTTCTCACGCCATTGTTTTGGGGTTGCCGGGTCTATATAATAAACAATAGGCTTCTTAGGCTCTACCAGCTCACCTCTTAAGTATTTTTCTTTATCTTCATCTTTGGGTTCAAGATTCCATTTGGTAATGAAGAATTTTTCATCCATTTTCTGCTGATTGTCATTAAACGACCAGTGTTTTTCAGAGAAAAATCCTACTCTTGAATCGGCGACTCTCGGTTTCATCGGTATTTTAGAAAGAAGTACAAGATTCGTAGTAACACCAAGGGTTACCGGCAGATCTACACCACCTTCATTTACAGAAGTAGACAACTGAGACTTCACAACAAGGTTCTTGGGAAATGTCTTCACTCCTTCTATATAAGAAAGACTTGATTTCACAGATCCTCCTAATCCTACGTTGGCCAGCACATCATTAAAGCTCTTCTGATTTCCATCAAAAACTTTATTCACTTTAATGGCTATAGCTGTAGAATCAGTGTTTTGTGCTTCAATATCAAAGACTTCAATGACAGATTCTGAAAAGTTGTCTTTCACAGATTTTGTAATTGCATCATTTTTTGGGGATGACACCTTAGGAACCACCGTTTTTACCCATACTTTTTTAGCTACGGGATCGCGGTGAAAAGAGATGACCTTATTTTCATAATTCATTCCTTTATTCAAACCTGCCTCATTCACCTGCATTGGCACCTGAGAAAGTTTGTTCACCACCAAAAACTGACGTCCCATCAAACTGTCAGGAATTTCAAAATAAATATCCGTTTTTACCTGTATCGTATTAAAAAGCCCTTTTTTATAAGTCCCTTTTTTGATCAGATCTTCAATTTTCTTTGTTTTCTTTGATGAGGAAGTCTCTGTCTTATCAGTTTTGTCTTTGTTGACCTTCACTGTATCTTTTTTCTGTGCTATTGCCATTGGTGAGGCCATAGCAAGACCTAAATACAGTGCCAGCCTGTAATTCTTCATTAAAATAGTCCGATTCATTCCAAATAGTAAATATCTTAGTTTCAGTAAGCAAAGCTATAGGTATCGTGAATCATATATATAATATTAGGGAGTGAATGGTGCTTTTTCGGGAGTGAATGGATTTTTATTTTCACTTCATTAATGGCAAAAAACATATGAAATATTCACCATCTACAGAAATATGAAGAAGATTATTCTTAAAATACTCATAAACTTGATTCAAATAATCAATTCCGAATTTCTCTCCCTGCACCGGTTCTGTTTTAGGCTGCCAGGTATTCTTTACTGTGACACCTTCCGCATCAACAATAATGATAATTTCCAGAGGTTGATCTATTGTGGCAATATTGTGCTTTACAGCATTCTCCGTGACAATCTGAAGGGATAAATACGGAATGCGTTTTTCCAGACTTTCAGGATTATTAATAATCATTTCAAATCTTATTTCTTCATCAAACCTGCTTTTCAGAAGCTCCATATACTGCTGTATAAATTTGATTTCCTGCGAAACCGGAACAATATTTTCTTTCGGAGGTACAATCAGATATCTGTAGATCTTAGAAAGATTCATGGTAAACTTCCGGGCATTTTCTTTATTGATCCCAATCAGCATATAAAGAGAGTTCAGAGAATTGAAAAGAAAATGCGGATTGATATTATTTTTAAGCTGCTGAAGCTGGTTGATCACTTCTGCTTTGTGCATCTTTTCGTTCTCTACTAACAATAAATTTTTTTCAGACTGTATTTTTTCTTTTTCCTGATAAGCCAGATTAGTTGCCCTCTGGAATAAGATAAAAACCGCTACAATAAGAAAAAGAGCTGCCAGAAAAATATACACAGTATAGGTTTTTATCTTGCTTATATTTTCATCAATAATGAAATTAACATGGTTTACAACCGTATATCCGTCAAAATTATCAGTCTTCAATGGTTTTATAAAGCGTGTTACCTCAACACCAAGATATTCTGAGACCGCTGTTCCTTTGGTGTATCCAGCTTCAGTTCTGCTGGACAGCGTATCTTTCGCCTTAATATCTGTAAACTCGAAAATATTCTTTCCGATGTATTTTTTCTCAGGATGGGTAATACAAATTCCTTCTTTGGTAAAGACATACGCGTAAGTATTAGAACTTTTGTCTACATTGATAAAGTACTGATGGAGATCGTCCAGGCTTACGGTAGAACCATAATACAGTTTATTTTTATCAGGCAGTACCAGAGAATCATAACTCACCCAATACATACTGTCTTTTTTGGTAATCAAAAGATCCCTGAAATGTCCGGACCCGTTGTTTTTTAAAGCAATAAGTTTTTCCTTATGTTCTGTCTTTCTGAAAATATCAGATAATGGATTATTACTTTCTGTTTTTCCTGAAGCAGTATTTTCATAATAATACCAGCTGTAAGGCAGCAGATTTCTTTTTTTGTTTAAATCATTTAAAACCAAAGAATAATCTTTATAATTCTTCAGACCGTCTTTCTGAATCAATGCACGAAGAAGAAATTGATAGTCCTCAATATTTCTGAATTCATGTTCTATAGATTCATATTTACGAAAGAAGGTTTTCTTTGCAAAATCATCAGTGTTCTTACGGCTGTCTTCAGTAATTAAAAGGCTCAGAACAGCGAATGCTGCCACTGCAATCAAGCAGGCAGATAAAGCGGTGACGTAAATGTATTTTTGGGATAAGGCGTGTTTAAAATTAATACTCAAGATTCTCTGAATTGTTATTCTCCTACATATAAATAATTCGTTTGCAAAGATATAACAAAGATTTCAGTACCATAAAGTGAATTAAATTTAGATGTTGTCTTTTTTTAAACAAGCAATATCACGCAATAATTGAGAGTCTTTTTAATGGAAACAACGACTGTTTTTTTATTATTGGCATATTTTCTTCTTTTTCAGGAAAGGAATACAATAGAAGTTCCATGTCTTTTTTAAGAATATAAAGCCATAATCAAGACCGTTATTCCTTCACTGAAAAATCACAGTAATCATCTGACTAAGTCTTAAAGTTAGTTAATATCATCATTCTAACAACAGATTCAGCACTCTATATTTTGAAAATTAATTATCTTCGCCTACAAATCTTATTTGAAAATGAAGAAGATCATCTCCGGGATATCTATTTTTTGTACCATCGCTATCTCAGCTCAGGAAACAATTCAGTTTCAGGAACTCCCATTCAAAGATATTATTGCCAAAGCCAAGAAAGAAAAGAAATTGGTTTTTATTGATGCCTATGCATCATGGTGTGGCCCATGTAAAATGATGGAGAAAAATGTTTTCACCCAGAAATCCGTGAGTGATTATTACAATACCAATTTCATCAATGCAAGATTTGATATGGAAAAAGGAGAAGGCAGAGACATAGCTTCTAAATTCGGAGTGCGGTCTTATCCTACTTATCTTTTCCTGAACGGTGAAGGAGAGCTTGTTTCCAGAAATACAGGTTATATGGAAGAGAGCATGTTTGTGGCTATGGCTCAGGATATCAATTCACCAGGAAACAAAAAGGGATCTCTGAAAGAACGTTTTGCCAGCGGTGAAAAAGATCCGGAATTCCTGATCAACATTATGAAGCTGAATGCCAACACAGATTATGATTTTGCCAAAAAGGCTTCCGAAAGATATTTTCAGAATAAAAAGAAAACCGAAGAACTTACAAAAGATGAAATTGGCTTTCTACTCTATTTTGTAAAATCATCAGAAGATACCAATTATAATGTTTTCGCATCCAGAAAAGCAGAGATCGTTAAATTTCTTCCTGAAGAAACTTACAACGAATTTAATGCTCAGCTGAAATTAGGAAAAATAGTAGAACAGTCTATTGATGATAAAAATAAAAAGATCAACGATGACTATTTTTTAAAGACAGCTGAACCATTGGTAGGAAAAGAAGCTGCACTTAAAAAACTGAATCAGACTAAGCTCAGTTATTATGAACAGAACAGTAATTTTCCTGAATACGAAAAAGCCGCTTTAGATTATTACAAAGATTCTGACTCATTTGATCCTAATGAACTTTTAAGAGCTGCCTGGATATTTGCAGATCATGTGAAAACACCATCTTCATTAAAGAAAGCTACAGAATGGGCAGAAAAATCTGTCATGAGAAGCGAAACTTCAGAAAACACTTATATTCTTGCTAAGCTCTATTATCTTACCGGAAATAAAGAAATAGCAAAAAATTATGCTGAAATGTCTAAAAACATGGCAGCTCAGGGCAATAAAGATTCTCAACTAGCAGATGAATTACTAAAGCAAATAAAATAAACATTACATACCGGATGAAATATAAATTATTAGCAGCAGGCATTTTAGCTTTCCTGTCAGCAGGCACAGTAAGTGCTCAGGAACAGGAACAAGGAGGACAGGAAAAAAGTTTATACATAAAAGGAAATGCTTTATTTGCCCCGATAGGGATTTTAAACCTTGGAATAGAAAAACAACTAAGTTCAAGATATACGCTTCAGGGAGATGTTTTCATTTCGCCATGGAAATCTTTCTCAGGACATGAATTACAGTTTTATTCTGTATCTGCAGAAGGAAGATACTATTTTAATGAAGCTTTCAAGCACTGGTATGTAGGAGCCAACATAGGTTTTGCGGCCTACAATGCTTCAAAATGGAATTACTGGAATGATGATACTTTTGAAAACTGGAATGGAGAAACTCTCCGCAACTCTAATCTGTATCAAAGAGGATTCTCTATTATGCTGGGTGTTACAGCAGGATATCAATTCCAGTTATCTGAACGATGGAATCTTGACATTTATGGAACAGTAGGAACATCACAAGGATTTTACAAAGGATATGACCGTACCACAGGAAGACGTTATGATCATGCAGAAAAATTTAACAAAAGCGGTGAAATCATCCCATACAGAGGAGGGGTAATGATTTCTTACAAATTGAAATAAGACAATGAAGCTATTCGGAAAAAATCATATTATCATTTTAGTGATCACTTTTGTGATTCTTTTTTTAATGAACTATATCGGCAACGATCTGCCTGATAAACTGCAGAGAGCTTTATTAACTGCTTTTGCAGGAGTTGTTGGATTAACAATTGGGCTCTTTATATTAAATAAGGGCAGAAATGATAAAAGTCCGCCCCAAAATTTTGATTAATTAATTTTCATATACCACATACCGGGTTCTGATCTTTTCGAAACTTTCCAGATCTTTTTTCCAGGAATCTTTAATTTCCTGAATTGATTTTCCGGCAATAATCTGTTTTCTGAAATTATCAGTTCCGGACAGGGTATCAAACCAAAGGTTTTTCAGGAAGAAATCCTGCTGGGGATTTTTATAATTCTGATAAGCTTTGATTACCCATTCAAGATTCAATTCTCTTAAATCATTAGGATAATTGGAAAGGTTTTCACCATAACATAGCTTCCCGTTTAGGAATGGATCTTTAGCACCATAGCTTGGCTTTGGCGTAAACTGGTAAGGAAGACTTTCCGTCCAAGGAGAACCATAAATCTGGAAAGGAAGATCTGTTCCTCTTCCTACAGAAACCTGAGTTCCTTCAAAAAAGCACAGACTTGGATATAAATTGATTGCTTTATCATTGGGTAAATTCGGAGAAGGTTTATCAAGCATCGGATAGCGTTGTTTTTTATGATAATTCTTCATCTGAATAAGCGTATATTTAGCCTGGACTCCATTTTTCAGCCATTTTTCACCATTCACCATTTTTCCATACTCTCCTATCGTAAGCCCGTATACTACAGGAACTTCATGCATTCCTACAAAACTGGCCCATTTTTTTCCCAATACAGGTCCATCGGTATATCCATCATGTGGATTAGGGCGGTCCAATACCATTATCTCGACGTTATTTTCAGCCCCTGCTTCCATCAGATAAGACAGAGTAGAAATATAGGTATAAAATCTCACCCCAACATCCTGGATATCAAAAATAACAATATCAATTCCGGCCAGCTGTTCCGGTTTGGGTTTTTTATTATTGCCATACAGGGAAACAATCGGGATTCCTGTTTTTATATCTACACCATTTTTCACTTTTGCACCTGCGTCTGCATCTCCTCTGAAACCATGCTCAGGGGCAAAAATAGATTTGATCTTTATTCCGTTTTTTACCAGAAAATCTACCAAATGAGTTTTATCACTCATCAAACCCGTCTGGTTCGTCACCACCCCTATTGTTTTGCCTTTTAAGAGTGGTAAATACATTTCAGGCTGGTCTGCCCCAGTTTTAAAATCCGATTGAACTTGAGTCTGAGAATAATATTGATTGAATACTCCTAAAAAAATTAGGCAAATCAGAAGTAAATTTTTAATTTTGAAATCTAAATTCATAAGCTTGAAATTTCCTTTATATTTCTCTAGAAAAATAGCATTTTCCAAAGATAACAAAAATAACCTTTCAAGGGTTATCATCTTCATTGGCAGGCTTTCCGTAGCATTGGGAATTATTGTTTCCTTAATTACTGTAGCCACCGGTTTTGGTTCAAAAAAAGCTATCAAAGAGAGGCTGGCAGATTTCAGCGGACATATTACTGTAAGATCAACGCGATCAAACTCCTCTTATAATACTTCTGTACTTGATAATCAGGGCCTCAATATTGCAAAGATAAAAGAACTTCCCGATGTGGAAAGTATTCAAAAATATGTGATGGTTACCGGCATTATGCGTAATGAACACAATTTTGCAGGGATCATATTTAAGGGAATCGGAAAAGATTTTGACAGTTTAAGATTTAAAAAATTCCTTATTGCAGGTACTACTCCGAAAGTTACTGAGAAGGGCTTCAACAATGATGTTGCTATTTCGCAAAAAGTAGCCAATGACCTTCATCTTAAGGTGAATGACAGTATTGTCACTGTATTTCTAAAGGCTGATCAAAAACCACTTTATCGTAAATTCAAGATTATTGGCATCTACAGAACTGATATTAAGTTGATCGACGAACAGTTTGTTATCGGAGGAATCAATCATGCAAGAAAAATTCAGGATATGAAACCTGATGAAATTGGCGGAATTGATATCTTCCTGAAAAATGTGAATGACATTGACAAAGATTTTCCTGATATTGAAAAACTGATTGGTTATAAAAACTACGCTGAAAAAGCGACTGAAAAATTCCCACAGATTACAGACTGGATCAGTATTTTTGATACCAATATAGCTTTGATTATCATCATCATGCTGATTGTAGTGGTTATTAATATCATTATGGTTCTTCTGATTCTTATTATTGAAAGAACCAATTCCATTGGTCTTCTTAAAACATTAGGCGCAAGCAATTCACAGATAAGAGCTACTTTCATCAATTACACCCTGATTATTATGATTCCGGGACTTTTGTATGGAAATGCTATCGGTTTGGGACTTATTTTAATCCAGAAATTCTTTGGGGTAATCAAACTTAATCCGGAAAACTATTATGTAAGTACGGTTCCGGTAGACCTTAATCCTATTGCAATTATTTCTATCTCAGTAGGGATTCTTATTATCTCAGGACTGGCATTGATTATCCCTAGTTACCTGATCAGTAAGATTTCGCCGGTGAAAGCGATTAAATACAACTAACCTTATAATTGATATTTATTCATTTTCTTTCAGGGGTTTTTAACTTTATCCACAACTTATCCACACGTTATCCACAGCGCAGATAATTTTAAAAGCCTTATCTTTGCACCGCATATAAAACATTTATGAAATACGCAAAAAATATCCTTGAAACTATAGGTAACACACCGCTGGTAAAGCTTAACAAAGTATTAGGTGAAGATTTCCCGGCATTAGTATTAGCAAAAGTAGAGACCTTCAATCCTGGAAACTCAGTAAAGGACAGAATGGCTCTTAAAATGATAGAAGATGCCGAAAAAGACGGCAGATTAAAACCTGGAGGTACTATTATCGAAGGTACTTCAGGAAATACAGGAATGGGACTGGCATTGGCAGCAATCATCAAAGGCTACAAATGTATTTTTGTAACCAACTCTAAGCAGTCAAAAGAAAAGTGTGATATTCTTCGTGCTGTAGGTGCTGAAGTAATTGTTTGTCCTACCGATGTAAAACCTACTGACCCGCGTTCTTATTATTCAGTTTCAAAAAGACTGGCAAAAGAAACAGAAAACGGATGGTATGTGAACCAATATGACAACTTATCCAACAGGGCTGCTCATTATGAATCTACAGCTCCTGAGATCTGGGAACAGACAGAAGGAAACCTGACTCATTTTGTGGTAGGAGCCGGAACAGGAGGTACAATCACAGGGTGCGGAACTTTCTTCAAAGAAAAAAATCCGAACATCAAAGTAATCGGTGTTGATACATATGGTTCTATTCTAAAGGAATTCCACGAGACCGGAGAACTGCACTACGACCACGCTTATACATATATTACAGAAGGTATCGGGGAGGATATTATTCCTGAAAATTATGACATGTCTGTAATTGATCATTTTGAAAAGGTAACTGATAAAGACGGTGCTATCTATGCCAGAAAACTGGCTAAGGAAGAAGGAATTTTCTGTGGATATTCTGCCGGAAGCGCAATTGCTTCTTTGATCCAAATGAAAGATCAGTTTACTAAAGATGATGTAATTGTAGTTTTACTTCATGACCATGGTTCAAGATATGTAGGAAAGATCTATAATGACGAATGGATGAAAGAAATGGGATGGCTGGAAGAAAGTAAAGAAGGTTAATAAGCCATTTTACAGATAAATAAAAAACGGAGCAAAATTTTGTTCCGTTTTTTATTTTTATTGTTTGATATTTTCTTTTAATTTATTTTTGAGAAAACTGTATTCTTTCTCACTCATTGCTTTTCTGGGAAACATATAGCTGTATTTTCCTTCAAGGGAAATAAATTCATTATTGCTGTCAAAATATTCAAAATCTTTCCACTCACTGGTTTCTTTTTCGCCATCAATATTCACAGTGAAAAAATTATGATCAAATCTGATTTCATACACTTTACATTTTTCCAGAACATTTAAATAATGGGTTACCTGTTTTTTCCAGCTTGAAACTTTATTGACACTTACAGACAGAAAAACAGCACAAAGCAAAAATATAAAACTCAAAAAGTATAAAATACCTACACTTTCTTTGCTCAGATTATTCTTCAACAGAAAAACAATAAAAACAATGATTGCTGCTGCAATGGTGGCAATGGTTTTACTTTTCGTTGTAGGTGAAAAAAGCAGACTTCCCTGATTACCGCTAAAATAAATATCTTCAAAAATCTTTCTGTCCGGTTTTAGTGTAATCACCTTTTCTTCATTCATAATTATAGAGTTTGCTTTAAAAAGCTACAAAACTAAACTAAATATCTTCATATTGATTACTTATTGCAGAAAGTTTATTCATCAGCTCTCTGTTTCTACGGTTCAGCGCATCCAGTTTTTTCAGCATATTATGAATCACTTCAAGACCGGGAAGATTGATTTCAAGATCATAATACCAGTTGGCAAATTTTTCCAGATCAGGCAGATCCTCATACATCAGATAATGGATATTGTCTTCAACCTGTATATTCAATAGCCCATAGTCTACAAGCTCATCAAAAAAAGTGATTTCTATATTATAAATTCTTACGAGTTCTTCCCGTGATATTCTTTCACTCATAGCTTAGGAATTTTTTAATTGTTCAAAAAGTTCTTTCTGCTTCTCGGTAAGGTTCGTCGGCAGTTTCACTTCATAGGTTACAAAAAGATCTCCATGTTCTCCTTCTTTTTTATAGACAGGAAAACCTTTTCCTTTCAGTCTTACAGTGATTCCTGTTTGGGTTTCCGGTTTTACTTTAAGCTTTACACTTCCTTCCAGGGTATTTACATTCACTTCTCCGCCTAAAACAGCGGTATACAGATCAATTGTTACCTTAGTTTTCAGATCATCCCCGATTCTTTCAAAATTCGGATCGTCTGGGATAATAAAGGTGATATACAAATCTCCGTGAGGGCCGCCATTGACACCCGGATTTCCATGTCCTTTCAGTTTGATCTGCTGCCCGTCATATACTCCTGCCGGAATTGTGATTCTGACTTTCTTCCCATTGATATCAAAAGTTTGCGGGTGGGTTTTTGCAGCATCTCTTAGATTCAGATTCAATTCTGCTTTGATATCCTGTCCTTTAAATTTTCCGGAAGCTCTTCCTCGGGAGCTTTTACCAAATCCACCACCTGCTCCACCGAACATATTCTGGAAGAAATCTGAAAAGTCTTCCCCTTCACCAAAATCAGCGCCGGAGAATCCACCGCCATAATTTTGTTGTTGATATTGTCTTTGCTGCTGCTGTTGTGCTTTTTCGTATTCTTCGCCATGTTTCCAGTGTTCACCATACTTGTCGTATTTAGATCTGTTTTCCGGATTGCTGAGCACTTCGTTGGCTTCATTCAATTCTTTGAACTGTCTTTCTGCTTCCTTATCATCAGGATTCAAATCGGGATGAAGTTTCCTGGCCTGTTTCCGGTAGGCCTTTTTGATATCATCCTGTGTTGCGCTTTTATCTACGCCTAAAATTTTATAGTAATCTATATAAGCCATAGAAATGAGGTTTACCCAAATTTATGAAATTTAGGTCTGAAAATTGTATAACAAAATGTTAAAAATAAACCTATCTTTGATAAAAAGCACCACATGAAAGAGGTACTGAAAAACTACTCCGGAATCATATTTTTACTTTTGGGAATCACTATTGGAAGCATCATTGGAATTGTTGCCCCCGGTTTTGTGGAATATATAAAACCTTTGGGAGATATTTTTCTTAATCTTCTTTTTGTGAGTGTAGTTCCGTTGGTATTTTTTGCCGTATCCAATTCTATTTCTTCTCTGGAGCAACAGTCTAAATTTGGAAAAATCATTCTTGTGATGTCTCTTACCTTTTTATTCTTTATTCTCACGGCAGCTATTTTTACCATCTGTGCTGTGTATCTTTTTCCGGTTTCAGGAGTCTCGGGGAGTTCTGATATGATTACGGAAGCTGCAAATGACGATACATGGGGCAACAGGATTGTAAGTTTCTTTACTGTAGGCGAATTTACTGAACTTTTCTCGAGAAGGAATATGCTGGCTCTTCTGGTATTTGCATTTCTGACAGGATTTGCAGCCAGAAAAACAGGTGAAAAAGGGCAGCCTTTCCGGGTTTTTATTGCTTCCGGATATGAAGTGATGAAAGAACTTCTATTATTGGTTATGAAACTGGCCCCCATTGGTTTGGGTGCTTACTTTGCTTATCAGGTGGCGACTTTAGGACCACAGCTTTTTGGATTTTACGCAAAACCTTTAGGATTGTATTATATTGCAGGAATCATTTACTTTTTGGTCTTCTTTTCTATTTATGCTTTTATGGCGAACGGGCAGAAAGGAGTCAAAAGTTTCTGGACTAACGCTATCTACCCTACTCTTACCGCAATAAGTACCTGCAGCAGTTTTGCAACCATGCCTGCTAATTTACAGGCAGCATCAAAGATTGGAATTCCGAACTCTATTGCCAATCTGGTGATTCCTATCGGGACTACCCTGCATAAAAACGGATCTTCCATGTCTTCTATCATCAAGATCTATGTAGCATTCTTAATTATTGGAAAAGATTTCTTTGATCCGGCCAACCTGCTTTTGGCTTTGGGAATTACTGTATTTGTCAGCATTGTGGCTGGTGGAATTCCTAATGGCGGATATATTGGGGAAATGCTGATGATCTCTGTGTATAAATTGCCTCAGGAAGCTATTCCTGCTGTGATGATTATCGGAACTCTTGTAGATCCTTTAGCCACAGTATTGAATGCTGTAGGAGATATAGTGGCAGCCATGTTTGTCAACCGATTTGTAAAAGTCTGATTTTAACTTTTAGTGATTTTTTGCGGCAAGATGAACTTATTTTTTTAAAACATTGGGCTATATGACAGCTCCATTGTAGAAGTCAATATCAGTAAATCCGAATTGATTCAAAGGTTGTGGAAAATCACTTACAAAACGAATACATCCTTTATCTCATTGGAAAAAGATTCAACCATTCCTACGAGATTTGAGTACAGAGGAATGATTAAAGAAAATAGTTATCAAAAGAAGAAAACGTTTATTTGATATCAATATTAACAATCCGGTATTTCATGGAACTATTTCTGATGAAAATGGAAAATCATCAGTCTCATTAGAATTTTATCCTTCTGGTTTTCAGATTTTTAATTTGATTTTCATTTTATGTTTCTGCTTAATTGCAATTTTTGCCAATATAGGAGGAGATCGGCAAAACCTCATGTTTCTTGCAGTGGCTTCAATAATAGCCGCTTCTCAATATTTCATTTTAAAAAGAGCTATTTCAAAAGGCAAATATGAATTTGAAAAAGAGCTTATTTATATTACCCAAAAACCTTAAGCCTATCTTAGACCTAAAATTCTATTCACTGCGTTTTATTGGTTCCAGATTTTCATATTCATCCGGAGTGAAAAGCCTGTAATGAACTTTAAATGTTTTTCCTAAAGGAGTTTCCAAAGAGAAGCCACCAGGTCCGAAACCGTCTGTAACATCTAATGTAAAATGTGAATATTTCCAGTATTCAAACAGGTCACGGTCTATCCAGAATTCATATCCATTAATAGTTCCGATCATTGCATCATTCATCCGGGGAAAAAATCCTCCTTTTTCAAAACATTGTGGCTGCGTGCCTTCACAACATCCTCCTGCCTGATAAAACATGAGTGGTCCATATTGATCTTCAAGTTTCCGGATCACTTCAAGTGCCTGATCTGTTGCGGAGAGCCTGGATATTTTTGCTTCCATTGTTTTTATTTTAGCTTACGGCGAATCTTATTGTTATAAAAGATCCCGGCAAGTAAATCTAACCGGGATCAGTAACACATCATCAATTAATTTGAACCGGCAATATCCAAAACGATTCTGCCGTCAATCTGTCCTTTTTTCATTTTATCGAATACATCATTGATATCTTCCAGTTTTGCGGGAGTAACTGTGGCTTTTACCAATCCTTCATTAGCAAAATCCAACGCTTCCTGCATGTCTTTTCGGGTTCCCACAATAGAACCTCTTACGGTGATTCTTTTTAAAACCGTTTCAAAAATAGGAAGTTCAAAAGAACCGGGAGGAAGACCATTCAGAGCAATCGTTCCTTTTCTTCTTAAAACATCTATTCCCTGTTTGAAAGCAATAGGAGAAACTGCTGTAATCAATGCGCCGTGCATTCCGCCGACTTCTTTATGCAAATATTCTCCAGGATCTGTGTTTTTTGCATTGACTACAAGGTCTGCACCGAGTTTTTTTGCCAGTTCGAGCTTATCATCTGCTACATCAATGGCAGCTACATGCATTCCCATTGCTTTGGCATACTGAACCGCTACATGCCCCAGCCCACCAATTCCTGAAATGGCTACCCATTCTCCGGGTTTTGTTTCTGTTTCCTTTAATCCTTTATAAACAGTTACTCCGGCACATAAAATAGGAGCAATTTCCAAAAAGTTTACATTGGACTTTAAATGACCTACATATCTTGAGTCTGCAATAACATATTCTGCAAAACCGCCATCTACACTGTAACCTCCGTTTTTCTGTGCTTCACAAAGAGTTTCCCACCCTGTGATACAATAATCACAACAGCCGCAAGCACTGTACAACCAGGGAACTCCTACTGCATCACCTTCTTTTACAAAAGCCTCAGGTCCGCAGGCTACCACGATGCCTACTCCTTCATGTCCAGGAATAAGAGGCATCTTAGGTTTTGCAGGCCAATCTCCATCTACAGCATGTAAATCTGTATGACAGACCCCGCAGGCTATTACCTTGACAAGGACTTCGTATCTTCCGGGTTCTCTTACGGGAACTTCTTCAATTTTCAGAGGCTGGCCGTAGCCTTGAACTACTGCCGCTTTCATTGTTTTTGGGATCATATTTTATTTTTTGGATGGAGTTATTTTTTGGTTATTAGTTTTTATCATCAGCTGTAAATCACTATGTTACTTTTATAAGTCAATAATTATATAGAATATATATATCAAAAGGCTGATAGCTCTCTGCGTGAGGGATAGTAAGGGCGGCGAGGAACGAGCCGGTGCGGAATCTAATGGAGCACCGAAACGAAGTGCAGCCCTGCATAGCCCGACCGTTTTGCCCTGGATAAAGCCAAGGCAATCGGGCACGTCCTAAATAATATTAAAAGAAACCTAACTTATTCTTGTTATAAGAAATCAGCATGTTTTTGGTTTGACGGTAATGGTCGAGCATCATTTTATGATTTTCTCTTCCGATTCCTGATTGCTTGTAGCCCCCGAAAGGTGCTCCGGCAGGGTAAGAGTGATATTGGTTCACCCACACTCTTCCCGCTTCTATCTGACGAGGAATATTGTACAGCTGGTGTGCATCTCTTGTCCAGACTCCTGCACCAAGTCCATAGATAGTATCATTGGCAATTTTTACTGCATCTTCTTCATCTTTGAAGGTAGTAAATGCCAGTACCGGACCGAAAATTTCTTCCTGAAAGATTCTCATTCTGTTATTTCCTTTGAAAATAGTCGGCTGAATGTAGTATCCGTCTTCCAGATCTTCTCCAAGATGGTTAACTTCTCCTCCTACCAGAACTTCAGCTCCTTCTTCTATTCCCAACTGGATATAGGATAGGATTTTATCTTTCTGAATCTTTGAAGCCTGCGCTCCCATCATCACGGTTTTGTCCAGTGGATTTCCTACTTTAATGGCTTTTACTCTTTCAATCACCTTTTCAATAAAGGCATCTGCAATATCTTCCTGAACGAGTAATCTTGAAGGGCATGTACAAATTTCTCCCTGGTTAAGGGCAAAAAGTACAGCTCCTTCTATTGCTTTATCTAAAAACTCATCATCAGCATCCATTACAGAGTTAAAGAAAACGTTTGGTGATTTCCCTCCCAATTCAAGGGTTACCGGAATTATGTTTTCAGTTGCGTACTGCATTACCATGCGCCCTGTAGCAGTAGAACCGGTAAATGCTGCTTTTGCTACTTTTGGATTGGTTACCAAGGCTCTTCCAAGTTCTGCACCAAATCCATTAACAATATTGATAACGCCTGCGGGCAAAAGATCTCCAATAAGCTCCATCAAAACCATGATAGAAACAGGAGTACTTTCTGCAGGTTTCAAAACCACACAGTTTCCTGCTGCCAATGCCGGAGCCAGTTTCCAGACAGCCATAAGTATCGGGAAATTCCATGGGATGATTTGCGCGATTACTCCCAGAGGTTCGTGAACGATCAGAGATACGGTATCTTTATCCAGTTCGTTATGAGATCCTTCGTCAGCACGAATCACGGAAGCAAAGTATCTGAAGTGATCAATTGCTAAAGGTAAATCTGCCGCCAGTGTTTCTCTCACTGCTTTACCATTATCAATGGTTTCTACTGTCGCCAGATATTCTAAATTCTGTTCTATTCTGTCTGCAATTTTGTTCAGGATAATGCTTCTTTCTGTAGAGGAAGTATTTTTCCAGGTACGGAATGCTTTTTCTGCTGCATCTACGGCCAGCTCCAAATCTTCTTTGGAGGAATGGGCAACCTGGGTAAAGTTTTTCCCATCCACGGGAGAGACTACATCAAAATACTGTCCTTTAACAGGTGGTGTGAATTTCCCGTCAATATAGTTATCATATCTGCTTTTAAACTCCGGGCGCTGTAAAAGCGTCGCTGATCTTGGTTCTGTAATAGTGCTCATATTAGTCTTGTTTTTATTTTTTCGATAAAGCCAAATTACACTGAGATGTCCAAAAGAGTATAGCACAATCCTATAAAAAAAGTGTAAAATAATGCAAAGGGTTCAATTTTAGTATTTTATTAACAGCAACGTACTCTCAAATTCTCTATATTTGAGTTACCTCCTTTTCAAAAAAATTTAGAAATGAATAACAATAGTAAGATTTTATTAAATACTCCTGAATTACGTAAGGAAAGCCAACTATTGAGTCTTGTTGAAAACCAGACGAAATTCAATCTAAACAATTGTGAATTCAGTATTTACGAGACTCATAAGACTGCTTTTGATGTAAAACTTCATTTTGAAAACATTGCATTTACAGCAATGCTGAGAGGTAAGAAACATATGAAGCTGGATAATAAGACCAATTATTTTGATTATTACCCGGGAGAAAGTATTCTGGTAGCTCCTGGGGAAACAATGGTTATTGATTTTCCTGAGGCTGATGAAACACCTACCCAATGTATTTCTTTGAGCCTTAATCCTGATTTTATAGAAGATTCTCTTAATTATCTCAATTATCATCTTCCCAAAGTGGATGAAACTTCACAATGGAACATTCAGCTGGATGAATATTTTCTGTTTAACAATAAAGCGCTTGCTTCTGCCACCAACAATATTATGAGAATTGCTATGGATGATAATTCTCAAAAGGATATCATGGCTGATTTTGCATTGAAAGAGCTTCTGATAAGACTGATGCAGACGCAGGCAAGAAGCATGGTAGAAAAAAATATTGTTAAAAATAAATCCAGAATAGGCTTTGTTGTGGATTATATTAAAAGAAATCTGCATCAGAAACTATCCATTGACAGTATTGCTAAACTGGCTTATGTAAGTAAATCCAATTTCTTTAAAATGTTCAAAGATGAGCTGGGAACTTCCCCGAATGATTTTATTCTTCAGGAAAGAATCACCCGTGCGAAAGAACTATTAGCCAGCCAGACGAGCATTAAGGAAACTGCTTTTCAGACCGGGTTTTCAGATACAAACTATTTCACGAGAGTATTTAAACAACTGGAAGGAGTAACTCCAAAAAGTTATCAGGACAGAATGGTTCTGAGATAATCTATTTACAAATTTCTATAAAAAAAGAGCCCCATTACTGGGACTCTCCTTAAAAAATATATTAAAATTAAATCTTAATACTTGTCATTCTGCTTAACGTTCGGGTTAGCAGAGATTTCTCTAATTGGAATAGGTAATGTATATCTGTAATCACCATTCGGAAGGTTTTTCACATCAATAATATCATCCGTAGAGTTTCTGTCCATAGATACATTAGCTGCTACAGCAAGTCTCTTAAGGTCGATGAAACGGTGCCCTTCAAGTGCTAATTCCACTCTACGCTCTTTCAAGATATCAGCATAAGCTGCTTGTGTGCTTGAATAAGTAGGCGTTGTTGCTGCTCCCTGGAAGTTTCTTGCTTCCCTTACTTGCTGAATTTTATCATGAGCGGCTGTAAGATTTCCTGCTGCTACCTCAGCTTCAGCTATAATAAAGTACATTTCTGATAATCTGAAAACTTTTACATCATTTCTAGTAGCTGTACTTGTTTTACCAGGATATTTGTCAATAACCAACCCATCAGTTCTTGTATTTCCAGCTGTTGCAGAAGCATAATCTGGATTTGGTTTTGATGAAGGATCTACGTAAGCATATTTTCTGATATCTCCTGGAGTATTTTTAAATATGTTATATAAGTTTCTTCCCCAGAACCACATTGGCGCTCCGGTAAGGTTAGACTGGTTTGTATTCCATTTTCCTCCAATAGCAGCACCTGCTCCTAATGGAAGTCTGTTAAGAGAGAAAATAGTTTCTCCATTCTCAGTATCCGCCCACATTCTTCTATATGGATTGAAAGAACCTCCTGCGATACCATTTCCATTGCTCTCATCAGTTCCTCCATAGAATGCAATTTTCCACTTAGAAGTAGGATCTTCAGTGAAAGGTCCGGATTGGAACACAGAACCATCAGCTTCAGTTACAGGAACTGCTGCATTGTTACCTGTGATTGGTGATGCAACTGTAAGGGAAAGACCAGAACCGTTGATTACTAATTCTGCATTTTGCTTAGCTAGCGCCATTTCCCCTCTGTAAAGGTTAAAACGAGCAGCAAGGGCGTTTACAAAATTCTTATCTACCTTATATCTTCTTGGAGTTGTAGAGTTTCCTAAGATACTTCTTGCATAATCTAAATCAGCATTGATGAAGTCATAAACATCCTGATTTTTCGCTCTTGGCAATTGCGCTTCTGTAGAAGGAACATCCTTCAAAAGAATAACTCCCAAAGCATTAGGATTCTTCATATCACTAGAGAAATAAGCTTCTAGCTGTACATAGCAATACGCTCTGATTGCTCTAGCCTGTGCAAGAATAGCATTGTATGTATTCTTCTCATCAACGGAAGTAGGTGTAATTCTCTTTGCTCCTTCAAGAAGTCTGTTAACTCTGTTGATTACTTTATAGTTATTCATCCAGATTCCATCACTAGCAACTGTACCTACTGTACCTCCTGTAATAACAGGGCTAGACGGATCAAGGAAATGTCTGTGTAGAGTATATTCCTGTCCTCCACTACCAGATCCTGGTTTTACTTCGTCTGTAAATACTGCTGTGAAATAGATCTCATCAATTGGGTCTAACTGAGCGTATACAGACCCGTTTAAAACTTCATTAAGGTTCGCAACACTTGTATACAGGTCTTGCTCCTGTAATTCTCCTGCCTGCTTTATATCAAGTGCATCCTGGCAGCTGTTCAGCGTAAATGCTGCAGATGATAGGGTTGCTACAACTAATATCGTATTTATAATTCTTTTCATAATTTTTCTCTATTAAAAATCAACATTTAAACCTACAGATACGGTTTTAGGGTTAGGGTAAACATTTAGTGAATACGAAGTAATCGGCTCCGGATCAAATCCTTTCCAATCTGTCCAGGTATAAAGGTTTTCTGCCTGAACAAATACTTTGATTCCTTTTACCGGCAGTTTACCTAACTGACTTTTGCTAAAGTTATATCCTACAGAAATATTCTTAAGTCTGATAAAGTCTGATCTGTGTAAGAATCTGTCTGAAGAGCCTAGACTTAGGTTACTTGCTTTTAATGCAGGTATATCAGTATCTCTGTTATCAGGAGTCCAAGCGTTTAATAAGTCAGCCGAAAGGTTTCTTGTAGCAGCTGCACTTGGGTCCATAATCCATGATTGTAAGTTGTCATAGATCCATCCTCCTTGTTGGAAAGAGAATAATGTATCAAGGAACCAACCTTTGTGTTGTAAATTGAATCCGAAACCTCCTGTAAACTTAGCATATCTTGATTTTCCAGTCAACACTCTGTCTGCAGATGTTGGAGCTTCTGTGATGTTTCCGTTTTTGTCAAGGAACTGTAAGTTTCCGTTGTCACGGTTTACACCAACATATGAATATAGCTGATACTGACCAGCAGGTCCTCCGACAGCATTCACTACATCTCCTGCAAGATTTTCACTGTTCATAGAAACAATCTTATTAGAGTTGTATGCACCGTTAACAAAAACAGAGAATCTTGTATTTTCATTTCTGATTACGTTATACTTGATCATCCCTTCAATACCTTTGTTATCAAGAACTCCGTCGTTCCCTCTGATTGAGTAATAACCCGTAACTGATGATTTTTGAAGGTCATTGAACATTCTTGATGTTCTTTTCTGATAGTAATCAACACTACCTTCAACCAATCCTTTATAGTTGAAATCCAATCCGATGTTGCTTTGTTTTACCTGCTCCCACTCTAAGTAAGGGTTTGATAAGTTAACAAAGTTATATCCTAATAAATTCTGGTATCCTGAGAAACCGTTGTAAAGATCAAGGAAGTTGTTAGGAAGAAGCGCTAATGGGTTTTGGTTATCACTAGCAATTCCTAAGTTCTGGTTACCTGTAGTACCGATCGAAGCTCTTAACTTAAGTAATCTGAATCCTGAATTAGCCATGAATTCTTCTTTGTCGATATTCCATCTTGCTGCTACCGACCAGAAAGTCTCCCATCTGTTGGTAGGAAGGAAGCGGTAAGAACCATCTCTTCTTACAACACCACTTACTCCATACTTATCTTTGTAATCATAGTCTGCTGTTGCAAAATATGCTAACGTACCGGCAGTTACTTTTGTAGCACTGTTAGAAGGTCTGTAGATATTGGGTGTATCCGGGTTAAATGGAATATAACCAGTTCCTGCACCGAATTCCCACTGTAATGGGTTCAGACCATTTTGCCTTTGAGTATTTGACGTCACATGAGCCTTAATATAGTCAATATATGCACCAGCACTAATCGTATGATCTCCAAAAGATTTATTGAATGTAATATTCGTAATACTGTTGAAAGTAAGATCTCTTGTTGTTGAGAAATCTTCGAACCCACCGTATGTAGACCCATCTCCTTTAGCAACACTGATAGCAAGGTATCCTAGTGGTGATCTTGCAAAATTTCTTTCGTATTGCTTGTATTCAATACCTGTTCTGTTTCCAACGCTTAAATAATCTGTAATTTTATAGTTTACGTTAGCATTGGCAGAAATACTTAATTCTGTAAATCTGTTTCTGATTCCCCCATTGATATTATCCTGAAGGATCCAGTGTCTGTTATTAGTAGCATCTCCTTTAATAGCATTATACAGCTCCAGTCCGTTTGCATATGGAGAAGGTGCTGCATATGGTAATGAAAGAACACTTCCGAATAAAGGATTCTGAAGTGTATTGTTTGAAATACCTGTATTCGTTTCGTCATCCAGCTGATTTCTTCTGGAATATCCTAACCCCATGATAGCACCGAAAGATAATTTTCCGTCTTTAGACTTACCATTAAGGTTATTTCTCATTGTAAATCTCTTGAAGTCTGTAGATTTTACAGTTCCTTCGCTATCAAGATATCCTAGAGATAAGAAGTTATTAATATTTTCCCCACCACCTGTAATTGAAAGGTTGTGTTGCTGAGAAATACCGATACGGGTAAATTGCTTACTCCAGTCTGTATTGGTACCCCAATTATCAATTTCTTGTTGCGATAAAGTTTTACCTTTACCAGTTTGCAAATTCTTTTGAAGCTGTAAAAGTTGTCTACCGTCTGACATGTTATAATCAGAAGTAGGTAATTTACTGAACGAAGTTAATGCATCGTAAGAAACCTTCAGTCCAGAGTTGAATTTTCCTCCTTTAGTTGTAATTACCACAACCCCATTCGCAGCTCTGTTACCATAGATCGCAGTTGCCTGAGCATCTTTCAGGATACTGAACGTATCGATATCATAAGAGTTCAGGTTTCTGAACTGAGAACCGGAAGTAATTACTCCATCCACAACATACAAAGGATCTGTAGAACCATTAAGGGAACTCGCACCTCTGATTAAAATGTTGAATTTTCCAGAACCTGGAGATCCAGATGCTGAATTCACTACTATCCCGGGAGCGGTACCCTGAATTGAGTTCAGTACCGAGATATTAGGTCTGTTTTCTAAGCTTTCAGAACCAACTGTCACCGAAGATGTGGTAGTTTTAGCTTTAGTAGCAGTCTTGCTATAACCTAAAACAACAACTTCCTCAAGTTTTGTCTCTTTGTCCTTACTGTTCTTAGAGTCCTTTTCCTGAGCTAGTACAGTCTGTCCTGTAAAAAACAGAACACCGACTGTCAAAACGCTTAATTTCACATTCATATTAACAGATTTTAATATATTCAAGGGACAAATATGTCAATAAATATCTGTAACATCAATTCATTAAACTCTGAAAATAGGCTTCCAGAAAGGGCAGATTCACATCCATACTAAAAAAATGATGTAGAATCATTTTAATTGTATTTAAAAAATTAACAAAAAATAAGTCAATTTAAACATTAACGGAATTTTAATAAATTTTAAAATTAAAATCAATTTCAATTCATTTAAAGAAAATGATTGAAAAAATAAACTTAAAATATTATTATTAACGAAAAAAATAAAATAAATCAATTGCTAATTTTTAGAAAAATGGAGAAAAAAACGCCTTATTTTCTTAAATTTTATAAAAAAAATACACCTTTACGAGCAGATAACCCCTGTTTTAAGATAGTCTCGTTGAAATTAAGATTAAAAAACCTTTAATATACTATATTCAGAATTCGGTTAATGCCTGCAAAATTTATATTAATATTTACTGTATTTTTTTAACCGTTTTGCCATTTAACTTAAAAATAATTCAGCCGCAAAAAAGTCAAAAGTTCATACCGTTTTTAACATTGATAAAAAGTAAAGCACCCCAGAAATATGAGGTGCTTGATATTGTACATTCGAGATAATTTTACTTCTGATAACTGTAATATCTGGCTCCGATCAAAACCGGATTTTCAGCTTCAATAGAAATAAGGCCAAAGCCTTTATATTGATTGTTTACAGATTCCTTCAATTGTTTTCTGTGAAGCTTTTCATAAGTCTCAAAATTTACAACAGTTCTTTGGTTCAAACTTTCAAATAAATTCCATTTTTCTACTACTTTTTTCCAGTTCCCAGAAACTTTTCCAGCAAACACTTTTGATTTTGAACCACTTCCATAGCCTACAAAGCCAATTTCCTCTCCTGACAGTTCTTCATTTTCATTAAAAGAAGTTTGTAATGCAGAAAGAAATGCCATAAAGACAGAAGCAGTGTACATATTTCCTATTTCGGAAGAAGCTCTCTGCGTCTTTTCTATTTTATCATTGATTAATTTTAAATAGTCTTCAGATTTTGCAACAGCTTTCTGTTCTTCTGCAGTTTCATAGGAAAGACCATTCTCAAGACTGTAGATTTCAGTAAAAACTCTTTTTCCATGGAAGGCATATGGAAGATGAAAAATAATATATTTCCAGTTTTCATAAGGTTTTTCCTGTCCTGTTATTTCTTTATAATGATTGTAAGCTTCTTTTATTCTGTCCTGATAGCATTGGTTAGAATATTGTCCGTCAAAAACAGGTTCATCCGTAAAAATTTCAATTTTTTCAGGATATGTTTCCGGAGCACCATTCAGGTCTTCTTTATTATAGGTTCTTCTTGGTTTGAAAAAATCAAAGACACTTTCAGAAGCTACTCCCCAGTTATTTTCAATTTCAAGAAGGTCCGGCTGTGAAGAAATCAAAAGAGCTACCGCTCCTCCTCCCTGTGTATATTCACCTGAAGAAGCCAATTCATATTTTGCATAGTCACTGGCAATCACTACTGCTTTTTTATCAGGATTCACCCTTACAAAATCAAGGGCATTATGCAATGCATCTACTCCACCTACACAGGCAAATGTCATATCCAGCACATCACAGTTTCTGAAACATCTTTCTCCAAATGCTTCTTCCAAAACTTTTTCTACCATTTGTACAGCATAGGAAGCTGTAGGTTTTGCTGCGTCCACTGCACTTTCCGTTCCCAGATATACTCTTGCTATTTCCTTAGGATTGATATTATAATCTTGTATAAGCTTCAGTAATGCTTCTGCGGCAAAGGTTGCTGCATCTTCGTGAACATCAGAAAGCCCCATTTTATGAAGACCCAAGCCTTTTTCCAATTTCGCCGGTTCTATTCCTCTTTTTTCTGCTAAATCCTTAATCTCCAAATATAAACCAGGCACATAATAGCCCGCTGCTTCAATTCCAAAACTCATAATTGTCTAAATTTTAAACGAATTTATGAAAGATACTGCAAAAAACAGTGGTAAAAAATGCTGATTTTTATAATATTATTAAAAATCAATCTACTTTATATTATATTTCGACAGATTGGTATTCAGTCATGATAAAAGAAAGCCGGCAGATTTGCCGGCTTTCTTTATTATTTATAGTTTTCAATTGCTTTATTGATCACATCAATCTGCTTATTAATACTTGCAGCATTTTGTGGATTCTGTTTCAGCAGTTCCATTTTTTTGCTTAAGCCATCTTTCAGCATCTGAACAATCATCATTTTAGCCTGTGGATTGCCTGCCATCTGATTCTTGGCATACCCTGCTATTTTTGTAATGCTTTCCGTTGCTTTCAGATTATCGGAAGTCATAATCCAGTTGAAACCATCTTCTGCTGCTTTTCCTAATTCCGGATTCTGGAATTTAATGAATGGATAAAAAGTAGCAAGAGGGGCAATATTCTCTATCTGAGAAGTAATTTTGTTCTTTACAATAATCGGAAGCAACTGAGCCTGCAGGGCATCTGATGCTCCTTTCATATCAATTTTATCAGCCAGGCTATTTGCTCTTGACGGATCAATAGAAAGAAGTGCACTCATTGAGCTCCCTTTTACAGCATTTGAAACAGTACCTATCCCTTTTTCAAATAATGGAAGGTATTTTTTGTCTTTTGTTTTTCCTAAAGCAGTAATAGCCGCCGCCTGCGTTAATGTTTTAGGATCATTGGAAGCCAGTTTTTCGACTTCAGTACCTAGCGCCTTCATTTGTTCAGGATTGGTAAGATCTATTAAATTCAAAGCTTTTATTCTTACTCTGAAGAAAGGGTCTTTCAATGCCGCCACCAATAATTTTACAGCAGCAGGGCTTTTTCCAGCCTGATCTTTGATTCCGGTTAAAGCCAGATATCTGCTTTTAAACTCTTTAGAGTTTGTAAACTGCATCAGGTTTTGTTCAGGAGTTTTGGTCTCAGTAATATCTGCCAGTAAAACTCCGTCTGCATTGATATTAACCAGGTCAGGGGTCTTGGAAACATCAAAGCTAAATGTATTTTTTGCCTCTGCATTTACCCAGACATTGTATCTTTTAGGTTTTCCGTTGTCATATACATCTATAGCCAGAGGAAATTCAAATGGTTTTTCCTGAGTTTGAGCAATAGTTACCGCCACCTGTTTTTTTACAGGTTCAAATGTAAATGAGTAATTAATTTTCGGGTTTCCGCTTCCAAAATACCATTGATTGAAGAACCAGTTTAAGTCTTTCCCTGATACTTTTTCAAAAGATAGCCTCAACTGATGAGCTTCTGCATTCTGGTATTCGTTAGTTTTCAGGTAATCATTCATTCCGGCAAAGAAGGCATCATCTCCGAGGTAGTTTCTCAGCATATTCAAAATTCCTCCTCCTTTCTGATACGTTACCAGATCAAAAACATCTTCACGGGATTCATAATTGAACCTAACCAAATTTTTATTAAAATCGGACGGGTTGTGAAGGTAGTTATTCACATCGGTCATCAGGTGATAATCTGCCTGATCTTTTCCATATTTATATTCATTCCAAAGGTATTCGGAATAATTGGCGAAGGATTCGTTGACTGTAAGATTACTCCAGCTTTCTGCTGTAACCAGATCTCCAAACCAGTGATGGAACAATTCGTGAGCAATGGTATCTTCCCATGTATTTTCGTCAATAAGCTGGCCCGGTTTCTGAAGAATATCACTTCCATGAAGGGTTGCCGTGGTATTTTCCATTGCTCCACTTACATAATCTCTTCCGGAAATCTGAGCATATTTTGCCCATGGATAATCATAGTTCAGTTTTTTGGAGAAAAAGTCGATCATTTCCGGAGTATTTCCATAGATCTGCTTAGCGTAAGGTTCGTATTCTTTTTCGATATAATAATCAACCGGAATATTTTTCCATTTGTCTTTTACAATGGCATATTCTCCTACCCCCATAAAGAAAAGATAGGTGGAGTGTCTTTTATCCATCACCCAGTGATCTGTCCTAAGTCCGTTGGATTCTTTTTTTGATTCTTTCAGAAGGCCATTGGAAAGGGTTACATATTTATCAGGAACTGTCATATAGATTTCCTGTGTTGTCTTTTGGTTGGGTTTATCTATAGTTGGAAACCAAGCGGAAGAAGATTCTGTTTCACCCTGTGTCCAGATTTGTGTAGGCATATCCGGATCTGTTCCCTGAGGATTGATAAAATAAAGTCCTTTTGCATCATTGATCGCCATACTTCCCTGCTGTTTTACCTCATTCGGGCGGGATGTGTATTTGATGTATACTGTATACTCCTGATTTTTCTGGTATGTTTTATCAAGATTGATTTTCAGAACATCATCTTTGTACTCATATTTCAAAGGAGATTTTTTCCCGTTATTATCAAGAGCTACCTCATGAATCAGCATACCTTTTGCATCAAGTGTAAGTTCATTTGCAGCATAAAAATAAGGCGAGGCAGTAAGCCATTCTTCCCCATTCATCTGTTCTTTCTGATAATCGAAATTCACTTTCAGCTTTGTGTGTTTAAGTTCCGTCACCTTGGCAGGAGTAGCCCTGTATACTTTTTCCCTTCCTGAAGTTTCGGTTTGTGCTGATACATTTGCGGAAAATAAAATCCCGAGTATAGCAATTGATAAAATGGCCTTTCTCATCTGTCTACGTTATTATTTTTAGAATTATTTTTTAATGATTATATCGAAAATATCATTGACTAAGGTTTCATAGTCCCCTTTTTGAAGTTGTTCTTTGGTTTTTGCAAAAGCTTTTTTCAGTTCGCTTTCCGGATTTTCGTCATCCACTATTTCTGCTGAAGCGACTCCCTTTAATTGAAATACAGCGTTTTTCAGCGCTTCAATATCTGCGTTTTCTTCAATATTAACTTTTAAATACTTCATGATTTATTTTTAAGCATTTGAAATTTATGATCTGTAACCCAATCATCACTCTTTTTTTTAAAAGGATTAAATGAGTCTGGGTTGTTCTTTCAAATTTAAGAAACAATTGCCAAAAGAAAGTGTGCCTAAGGGTTTATCTCAAGATAATTTGCAGCATAGACTATTTTGCAGGTCATATATAACAAAAGCAATCCTCTCTACTAATGTGTAAATAATAGAAATATATTAATCAAAAAAGATATCAGATAGATATTACAGGATATTAAATGGCCACAGGAGCTTTAATTCCCGGATGCGGATCATAATTTTCCAGGCTGAAGTCTTCAAAATCAAAATCAAAGATATTTTTAACTTCCGGATTCAGTTTCATCGTAGGTAGTGCTCTCGGCTCTCGTCCCAGTTGTCTGTTTACCTGTTCAAAATGATTATTGTAGATATGAACATCTCCAAAACTGTGAACATAATCTCCCACTTCCAGATCACAAACCTGCGCTACCATCATCAAGAGCAATGCATAGCTTGCAATATTGAACGGTACTCCAAGGAAAACATCAGCACTTCTCTGGTACAGCTGTAAGGAAAGTTTACCATCTGCTACATAAAACTGGAACAGGGCATGACAGGGTGCCAAAGCCATATTGGGTATTTCTGCAACGTTCCAGGCGGAAACAATCAGTCTTCTGGAATCCGGATTCTTTTTAATCTGGTCAATGACTTCTGTGATCTGATCTACAACTTTTCCATCTGCACCACTCCAGCTTCTCCATTGTGCTCCGTAAACCGGTCCCAAATCTCCATTTTCATTTGCCCATTCATCCCAGATGCTTACTCCGTTATCTTTAAGGTACTTGATGTTGGTATCTCCTTTCAGGAACCAAAGCAACTCATAAATAATAGATTTCAAATGCACTTTTTTGGTTGTTACCAAAGGAAATCCTTTAGACAGATCATATCTCAGCTGATATCCGAAAACACTTCTTGTTCCAGTGCCCGTTCTATCGGTTTTATCCGTTCCGTTATCTAAAATATGCTGTAAAAGGTCCAGGTAGTTTTGCATTTTGAATGAGATTTTAAGTTCCAAATTTAGTAAAAACCATCAAAAAAAGCACTCATTTTTATGAATGCTTTTTATAGGTCTGATGTCTATTTTCTATTAAACAACTGTATATCTGCAATCTAACATATATTAAAATTACCATATATTTTCAATTGTCTGATGAATGCTATTTACTGTAAATGATTCTCCTGTTTTTTTACCATACATCACTTTTACCAGGGGAGATTCTGCAGATACAGTCATGATTTTCTGATTTTCAAAGACAAGTTCACCCATTGAAGCAGAGATATAGAACAGTCCTTTATTGGTTTTCACCAATGCACCGTTCTGAACTTTTTCAGAAGGATCGGAAGTTATTTTCTGCAATACAGCCTGCTGATTCAAAACTTCGTTAAGCTGTCTCTGCAGATTATTAATTTCCTGCTGAAGCATTTCTCTTCCGGTTTCATATTTGTCCCCCATAGAGCTTTTCGTATCGTTATTGGAAGCCCTTGTTTCTGCGATAAGGTTTTCAAAATACTGAATTTTGTCGGTTATTTTTGCTTTAATTATATTGATTATTTCCTGTTTGTTCATGGTAACACTGGGATTTTTTATTGTGAGTGGTCAACCACCCTGTCAAAATCTATGATTTTGACACCCTCCGGTGGAGGGGAATTAAGTACCTTTAAAGACTAATCGTTAAAATTTTACAGTTTCAGCAGGTGTTTCAAAGGCTTTGCTATTTATTTTTCAAATACGGCATAATCAGAAATTTTGAAGCTGAATTCTTTTCCGTTATTGAAATCTCTTTTGGTTTTATCAAAAATATTCCTGAATGTTCCTGATACATGGTCGTCTTCAATTGAAAAGTTAACAGGTTCTTTTGACATATTCAAAACTACTAATACTTCATCTTTTCCATTTTTCCTTACATAAGCAAGAATTTTATCATTTGCTGTAGTATTCAGAAGGTACGTTGTGACGTTAGCATCTCCACCTCTTAAAGCAGGGTTGAATACTTTTAAATCTAATAATGTTTTATAGAAGTCGGCTGCCTGATAGGTATTGCTCCACTTGATTACATCTTTTTCGAAGAATTCGAGTCTTTTCATATTCGGAAGTTCCTGTCCTGAATAAAGTAACGGAACACCATTCCATGTTGCAGAGAATACTGCCATAGGTTTTGTGATGACTCCATATTTTTCATATTCGGTTCCGTTCCAAGAATTTTCGTCGTGATTTGTAGTAAACCATGCTCTCATTGAATTGTCTCCGATATTTGAATATTGTTTCAGAAGATCTTTTAATTCCTGAAGAGGTTCATTGTTTTTGTAATAGTCGGCAGATTTGTGCATCCATTTCCAGGAATAGCTGGCATCAAAAACTTTCCCATACTCAGGGCTTTCCAACTCATCAAATTCTCCCAGCCAGAAAAGAGGTTTTACTTTTTCTACTTCGGGGCGGGCCTGCACCCAGAAATCTACTTCTACCCATGAAGCAAGGTCACAACGGAAACCATCAATATCAGTTTCCTGTACCCAGAATTTCATGGCATCAATCATTGCTTGACGCATCTCCTGGTTTTTATAGTCAAGTTCAATAATATCATCCATTCCGGAAGCGATATGGAATTTTCCATCTGGATCTTTCAGATAAAATTCAGGATGTGTTTTTGTCCATACATGATCCCAGCCTGTATGATTGGCTACCCAGTCTATAATTACTTTGAATCCCAATCTGTGTGCCTCATTCACCATATCTTTAAAATCCTGCAGCGTTCCGAATTCAGGATTGATGGAAGTATAATCTGCTGCTGCATACGGGCTCCCCATACTACCTTTTTTATTCTGCTGGGCAATTGGTGTGATGGGCATAAACCAAAGGGTTTTTATTCCCATAGATTTCAGACGGGGCATTTCTTTTGCAAATGCTTTGAAAGTTCCTTCCTGAGTATATTGTCTTATGTTTACTTCGTAGATATTTGTATTATGTTTCCAATCTTTTGGCAGTTCTGTCATTTTCCTGGTATTTTTTCGAGTGGTACAGGAAACAATTCCCAGACCAATTACAGCTAACAAAATTAATTTTTTCATTAAACTATTTTTAACAAAAGTAAGGATTGTTTTTTGGGAAAAGGCAAAATTTAAGGACAGATGAACAGACTTTTTGATGGTATCAGGGGATTTTCTTTTTTATTTTAAAATCTTTCAAAAAACTCAACTGTTATGGGGAAACACTATACTGTCTTTTAATATGAACCTCCTTTTATGGTATCAGAATATACTTTCGAGGTTATAAACTCATCCGAATCTATTGATAACCCTTCTTTTGGGGTTCCTCAACCGGAAATTTGGCATCCCGAACCTGTAAGCCGAACCTTAAGACCTTACATGAGCATTTCAAGACCTCAAAATAGACTTCTAAAACCTCAAACGATATATCCTGAACCTCAAATGATGCTGTTTTAACCTCGCACTTTTGCAAAAAAAAGCCCCGGATCAAAATCCAGGGCCAGTATATTGTGTTGACTATCTTTCGTCATCATTGTCATCTTCATCATCAAAGACATCGTCATTGTAGTCGTCTTCTTCCTCATCATCAAAGCTGTCGTCTTCATCAGCAAAGTTTCCTCCTGATCCAAAATCTTCATCGAAACCAAACTCATCATCTGCCAAAGGCATTGCTGATTTCTTTTTAGATCCTCCGGCACTTCCGTTTTTGCTAGGTGCCTTCAACGGAACGTTTCCGAATCTGTATACTGTGATAGGATAATTAACCCCTTTTGTTTCTTCAATTACTTCTACAAGTTCACAGAAGAATTCCCAAAGGTCAAGAAGCCCGTATTGGAACTGTGCCTTGTCGCCTACACTTTCAAAAGCTTCATCAATGTAAACATCTGACATAATCTCACCATCACCATCATCACTCATATCTTCCAATGGGACACTTTTTACAATTGTTCCGTCATCTTCTAACAGATTAAAAGTAGAAAGCTCATCTCCCTGCAGGCTGAATGCACTTTTAATTCCTAAATGTAAGTTCCATAACGTTTGTTTTCCCTTAACTTCGATATCACGGAAAATATCTTCTTTCGCATCTAATATTACGCGGATTTTGTAAACCATATCAGTTTCTTAAATTACTTTTTTTGCCTTTATAATTATGATAAATCTCTGGTGCAAATATATAATAAATGACATGTGACAAAAAAATATTTCAGGATTTTTTAAAATATTTTTTTTCCTTACATTTTGCCGGAATTATTTACTTTTTTCGAGCATAAAACTAAACTTTGTGCCTTCAAGGTACACACTTTCAACGGTAATATTTTCGTTATGTGCTTCAAGAATATGTTTAACAATGGCTAATCCCAGTCCTGAGCCTCCTTCTCTCCTGCTTCTGCTGGTTTCTACACGATAAAATCTTTCGAAAATCCTTGGAAGAATCTCAGACTTGATTCCCATCCCGTTATCTATCACTTCTATCAGCACCTTATTTTTCAGGATACTGGTCTTTACGATCACTTTTGCTTCCTGTCTGTTGGCATAATGAATCGCATTGGAAATAAGATTAATGAAAACCTGGGAAATTTTCTGTTTATCAGCCTCTACAAAAATTTGTGGATGAAGGGTCTGGATCTGTAATGTTGTATTTCTTTTTTCAGCTTCAAGATCAAGCAGATCGAAAATCTCTTTGATCAGAAGATTGACATCAAATTTCGAAACGGTAAGATTGATTTCGCCTGCCTCCAGCCTGTTGATCATATCAAGATCTGTTACAATGGCAATAAGTCTCTCGACAGATTTATCAATTCTTTCCAGGTATTTATCCCGGATAGTAAGATTGTCTACTCCACCGTCTCTTAAGGTTTCTACATATCCCTGGATAGAAAACAAGGGCGTTTTCAGTTCGTGAGACACATTACCTATATATTCTTTACGGTAGCTTTCCATCTCTTTCATCATATCAATTTCTGATATCTGCTGCTGATTGAGATCTGAAAACCTTTCTCCTAATTCTTTGATGGTGATATTTTCGTCATGATTCTGCACTATTTCCTGCGGAAGGAATCCGGAAAGACCTTTTACCTGTTTTCTGCTGTAGTAATTGAAAAGGAGTTCCAGCACTACACAGTTTATCAGAAAGATCAGGATAATACAGATGAAAAGACCCGTTTTGAACAAAGGGGTCTTATAATAGATATCTTTCAGTGAATCGAATACGACTACTAAAAGGAGCATTACCAGTGTCAGCAGACAGGAGGCAACGAGAGTAAGTCTGTAAAATTTCAATTTTACAACGTTTTAATGATTGAACGTAAAGGTAAGATTTCTAAATAATTAAACGATCAGTTTATACCCAATCCCTTTTAATGTCTGAATCGTATTGATTCCTAGTTTTTCTCTCAACCTTCTGATATGTACATCGATCGTTCTTTCACCAACAATCACATCATTCCCCCAAACCTTTTCAAGAATTTCTTCTCTTTTGAAAACCTTTTCAGTATTGGAAGCCAAAAGGTAAAGCAAGTCAAATTCTTTTTTAGGAAGAAGAAATTGCTGTCCGCTTTTGGAAACTCTGAAATTATCTTTGTCGATAACAAGGTCTCCGATTTCGATTAGTTTTGCATTATCAGAAACCTGCGAGGTCAGCTGTAATAATGCATTCACCTTAGAGATAAGGATTTTCGGTTTGATCAGTTTTACAATGTAGTCATTGGCACCCGCCTGAAAACCTGCTAACTGAGAAAATTCTTCGCTTCTTGCAGAAAGAAACACGATAAGTGTTTTTTGAAGTTCTTTCACTTTACGAAGTTCCTGACAGGTTTCTATACCATCTTTTTCAGGCATCATGACATCTAATAAGATAAGGTCCGGAACAATCTCCTTTGCTTTTTCTATACCTTCATTACCATTGGTAGCTGTATAGATATCATACCCTTCCTTTTCCAAATTGTAAGACAGAATCTCTAAAATGTCCAGTTCATCGTCTATTAAAAGAATTTTTTTGCTCATCTTCTAGTTTAAGAATTCCCACAAAATTAATTATTTCAATTGATTTCATCTATCTGCCAAATGTTAACTAATTATTAAAAAAACGCATTGCAGTAGAAAATTATAAAATCAATAAAAAAATTAAATAATAAATACACATAAATCAAATATAAGGAATAATATTTAAAATTAAAACAAAAATTGTAATTATATAAATTAAACATCAATAACTGTAAATTTCATACATCCGTTAATACAAACTTCACAATTAATTAAGATTCTCCTAAAGTTTTCTTAAAAACTTAGCCTTTATTTTGCCCTTGAAAAAGAAGTAAAAGAAGTAAAATGAAAAAACAACTCCACAAGAGCATCATGCTACTTGCCTTGTTTTCTGCTGGCTATGCTTTTGCACAAAGTCAGATTTTGGAAGGTAGGGTATTGGACGAGAAAGATAACACTCCTATAGAAGGGGTAAAGGTAAAAGTAAATGGACAGGAAGTAACGACTGACATTTCCGGATACTACTCTATCAACCTGTCCCCCGGCACCAATTACATTGTAACGGTAAGCTCCAATGGGTATAACAGAAAAGAGATCAGTGAGGTAATTATCAAAAATGAAGGTAATACTCATCTTGATATCGTAATGGACAAGCCCTCTACCAAGGAAAAAGAAATTGAGGGAGTTGTCATAAAATCAAACGCAAGAAAAGAAACCATAGCCTCTACAATCGGTTTACAGAAGAACGCTGGTGTAGTTTCTCAGGTTATCGGAGTTGAAGCTATTAAAAGAAGTCCGGACAGAAACACAGGTGAAGTTCTGAAGAGAGTTTCCGGGGTGAGTTTATCTGAAGGAAAATATATTGTAGTAAGAGGTTTATCAGACCGTTATAACCAGGCAATGCTGAATGGTATTCAGCTATCCAGTACGGAGCCTGACAGAAAGACTTTCTCTTTTGACCTATTCCCGGCTAACGTTATCGAAACCCTTGTCATCAACAAAACTTTCATTCCAGAATATACAGGTGAATGGGGAGGAGCTTTGATTCAAGTAAATACTAAGGATATTCCCAATAAAAATTTCTTCAACGTACAGGTAGGTGTAGGAGGAAACACTGCTACGATGGGACAGGAATTCCATATGCAGAAAGGAGGAAAATGGGACTTTTTAGGAATTGATGACGGTTACAGAAAGCTTCCTACCAATATGCCTGCAAAAAATGCTTTCAGCATTCTGACTGAAGCTCAGAAAACAGAGATTGGTAAAGGATATACAAAGAACTTAGGATACAACAGTATTGGTTATCCTGAAAATATCAGTTTGCAGTTAGACGGAGGTTTCAATACCAAACTATTTGGAAAAGATTTAGGGGTAATTGCTGTTTTAAACTACAGTAACAACAAGAGAAGAACTGAATCTACCAACCGTTTCTTTACCATCAACAACGAACTTGCTGATACCAACTTCGATTATTTTACAGAAAAATACAGCAACGATATTATTTTAGGAGGAATGTTGAACCTAGCTTTAAAGCTGAACAGCAACAATAAAATTTCCTTAAAGAATATCATCACTAATAATACAGTGAACCACATGTCCTTCAGAACAGGAAAGGACTTTGAATTTGATCCGATCAACGGAACAAATATTATGGCAAGGGAAATTGGATTTAAAGAAACTACTTTCTATAATTCTACCCTTACCGGTAACCACAAAATTGATGTTCTTGGCGGCCTTACTGTAAACTGGTACGGAAGCTTCGGAATCCTGGATCAGTATATTCCTTTACTACAGCGTTTGCAGTATAACCAATACACAAACATGACAGGAAGCCCTTATTTAGCATTAATTTCCAATGGTCTTTCTCAAAAATCAGGAAGTGTATTTTATTCTACCCTAAGCGACTATCTGTATAATGCAGGAGGTGATATCTCCAAAACATTTACAATGTTTGGTCAAAAACAAACGATCAAAGGAGGTTATTTATTCCAGGTAAAAGACAGAATATACAACTCAAGACCGTTCTCTGTAAGACTTGAAAAATTCAACCAGGGGTTACTTTCTCAGCCTTTTGAAACTATCTTCAATCCAGGGAACTTTGGAGGTAACGGTGGATTTACATTTGATGAAATTGCAGGAAATCAGTACAGATATATTGCCAACACGATTCTTAACGCAGGATATTTACAGTTTGACAACAACTTTACACCATGGCTAAGAGCTGTTTGGGGATTAAGAGTTGAAAACTTTGACCAATTGGTAGGAAGCACGAAGAAAAGTGACGACCGTTTTGTAAACACCCGTGTTACAGACTTTTTACCTGCTGTAAACTTGACATTCAAGGTAAATCCTAAAATGAACATCCGTGTTGCAGGTTCACAAACTGTTGTAAGACCAGAATTTAGAGAAGTTTCTCCTTTAGCATATTATGATTTTGATCTTGGAGCCACTGTAATCGGTAACAAATCTATTGAAAGAACTAAAATCACGAGTGCCGATGTTCGTTGGGAATATTACCCAAGAAACGGAGAGATTATATCCGTGGCAGGTTTCTATAAAAACTTTAAAAAACCTATCGAATTATACTTCAACCAGTCTGGGGTAGGAACCAGTAATACCTTCAACTACCTTAACGTAGATAAAGCTGATGCTTACGGGGTGGAATTGGAAGTAAGAAAAAAGCTGGATTTTGTAAGTGCTCTTAAAAACTTTACACTGGGTGGAAACGTTGCTTTAATTAAAAACAAAGTAACAGACGAAGCTACTAAGATTGACAGACCAATGCAGGGGCAATCTCCATATACTGTCAACGTAAGTCTTCAGTATGATACTGAAAAATCAGGATGGTCTTCTACAGTATTATTCAACATGATCGGAAGAAGAATCCTTTATGTAGGAAACGATCAGGTACCACCAATCTGGGAAGCACCAAGACCTCTTTTAGATTTCCAGCTTGCTAAAAAAATATGGAGCAATAAAGGAGAAATCAAGCTGAATGTTTCAGATATTCTGAACCGTCGTGCTAAATTCTACCATGACCTGAACGACAACGGTAAGTATGATAACAAGGACGCTCTTGCTATTGAAAGACTTATGGGAACCAATATCAGTTTAACACTGGGATACAATTTTTAATTCACTCAACAAATAATCTAATAAATAATTTAATTCTTTATAACATGAAAAAGTTCGTTTTATATTCTTTAATGCTTGGCGCTCTAGTATCAACTACCGCATGTAGAAATATAGAAGAAGATGGACCTACCATTATTCAAAATGGAGGTAACGGAAACGGAGAAACTGAAAACCTTATTCTTTCAGGAAAGATCACTTCCAGCCTTACGCTTAAAGCAAATAAAATCTATAAGCTAAGAGGACTAGTATATGTAACTAACGGAGCTACTTTAACTATCGAGCCAGGTACAAAGATTGTAGGTGAAGCTGATAAAAACGGAGCTTTAATCATTACAAAAGGAAGTAAAATCATGGCAGAAGGTACTGCTGCCAACCCAATTATCTTCACTTCTGAAAAACCAAGTCCTAAAAGAGGAGACTGGGCAGGTGTAGTAATCTTAGGAAATGCACCTACTAATGCTTCTTTCGGTGGAGCAAACGGAGTTGGAGAGATTGAAGGAGGGATTAACAACTCTGAAGGTCTTGGTCTTTACGGTGGAAATAATGCTGCTGATAACAGTGGTGTGTTAAAATATGTAAGAATAGAATATGCAGGATATGCATTCTTACCGGATAAAGAGATCAACGGACTTACGTTCGGTGGTGTAGGTAGCGGAACTACAGTAGATTACGTAGAAGTTGCTTATGCTAATGATGACAGTTTTGAATGGTTCGGAGGAACAGTAAACTGCTCTCACCTTATTTCTTACAAAGGTCTTGATGATGATTTCGATACTGACAATGGTTTCTCAGGAAATATTCAGTTTGGTATTGCAGTAAGAGACAGCCAGGTAGCTGACGTTTCAGGTTCTAATGCATTTGAGTCTGATAATGATGCTAACGGTTCTACTTTAACGCCTCAGACTTCAGCTACATTCTCTAACATGACGATCATAGGCCCAATCAACTCTGCGGCTCCAGGATCAATCAACGCATTATTCCAGAATGCATTACAGATCAGAAGAAACTCTTCTATCTCAGTATTCAACTCTGTATTTACAGGATTCCCTGTTGGTTTATTCATTGATGCTACAAAAGGTGCTCCAACAGATAACAATATTGTAGGAAATAAGCTGTTCTTTGAAAACAACGTTATAGCAGGAAGCCCAACTCCTTTAAAATTCGGACCATCTACTTCTACTCCGACAACTTATACATTAAACGATCTTACGACTTGGTTTAATGCTAAAGGAAACACAATCCTTGCTTCTACTGCTGATGTAAAACTTGCTGGTGCATGGGCTCCTGCAGGAACTACACCAAACTTCACTCCTAGTGCAGGTTCTCCATTATTAACCGGAGGAGCGTTTACTAATCCTAAATTAGCTACTTGGTTTACACAGGTAACTTACAAAGGTGCTGTAAAAGATGCTACAGATACCTGGTATGCAGGATGGACAAACTTCAACTTATAATATTATATAAGTACTTAGATTTAATTTCAAATAGAAGGCCTTCGGAAGTATTTTCCGAGGGCTTTTTTTATAGTTATTACCGGATATTACAAATATTAGGAATTCCGAATATGAACAGGTGTTCACATTGTAAAAATTGAAAATGGCAATTTGAACAGGTGTTTCTTTAGTTTGACGAGATTTTTAAATATTAATGTAACAAACGTAAATGAGTTCTGGTTCTTTCCTATTGAATATAACAAATATTGAAATTCACAACCCAAAAATTCATAATTAAAAAAATGCCACCAGGAAAATTCCCGACGGCATTCACAAAAAAACAAGTGTATAAAAAATATATACTTCAGATTAATTTCTCCAAAATAAATTCCCGTTATTCATCAGGGCTTTTATTTCAGACATTCTGGAAACTGCTTCTGCGGAACATGAAGCGTCTGTCAGTACAATGGCAGCTTCATCACCGGCTTTAGGCCACTGCTGCTTTCCTTTTTCATCCAGAGGAAGGATACTCTGAGTTGCAAACTGCAAAGCTCTTGATAATGCATATTCTGTGGCATAACCATACAATTCTGCAATCAGATTGGCTTTCTGCAGCATACTTCCGGACCCGAAAGTACTCCAGTAGTCCTGTACATTATCATTCCCGATTAATACATTGACCCCGTATTTTTTCAGAGTTGGAATGGGCATTACCGTTCCTTTAAAAGGTACAGAAGAAGCGATTCCCACTTTTCCTGCAGCCAGCCTTTCTGCAATCTGCTCTGTTTCTTTTGGTGAAAGATGAGCTAAGGCAAATGCATGGCTTACAAATGTTTTCCCTTGGAGTGCCGGATTTTCGATTGCTTTATCAATCAGATAATTAATGGTTTTCATTCCGGGCTCTCCTGTTTCATGCAGGTGAATATCAATTCCTTTATTGTGATCTAAGGCAAGCTGAACAGTAAAATCCATTACTTTCTCAATACTTCCGTCAATGCTCAAAGGATCCAGCCCACCGATAAATCCTACACTTTTCAGTTGGGCAGCTTCTTTCATCAGAGGAGCAGATTCTGTGTAATATACTCCATGTTGTGGAAAGGCAACCAGTTCAGCTTTAAAAGAATCTTTTTTATTTTCAAGGGCCTGCTCAAGATGTTCCAGAGATTTCAAACCTGACGTAGGATCAATATTGAAATGGGTTCTTGCAAAATGAGTCCCATAATGCTGCTGCAGACTTATCAACTGTTCCGCTCTGCTTACGGAAGTTTTCAACAGCTCAGGAATGATTTTCTGTTCATAGGCAATCATATCTTTCACTGTTCTTCTTTTCGGGGAAAGCGCCTGCCATGGAAGACCGTACAAAGTTTTATCCAGGTGGATGTGCATATCTCTGAATGCCGGCAGCATCAGATATCCTTTGGCATCAATCGCTTTAGAAGCAGAATCATTTGTTTGTATTGATTTGATCTTTCCGGCTTCAATTTCAATACTGAAAAGGTCAGTTTTTGTTCCGACAACCTCTTCATTTTCGTATTCAAAACCTGTTTCCAGGCGGACATTTTTAAGGGAATATTTTCCTTTTGCAGTTAATTGATATGGAAATTGCATGATTTAAAATTTTAACCATACAAAATTAGTCCGGCTTCAGGGTAAAACCGGTGTATCAATTATGTCTTGTTTTGTACAGATTATTCTTTGAATTGCGAAGGAGTCATTCCCGTCTGTGCTTTAAAAAATTTGGAAAAGCTGGCATGATCATAGAAACCGAGATCATACACAATGTCTTTAACTGACATTTCGGAAACCTTTAAAAGCCTTTTGGCTTCCAGTAAAATACGATCCTGAATAAGAGATGAAGCCGAAGCATTGAGATTTTTTTTGCAGACAATATTCAGGTAGTTGGCAGAAATATTCAGTTTATCTGCATAAAAAGAAACAGATCTTTCTGTTTTAAAATGTTCATCAATAAGATGGAGAAATTTTGAAATAATAGGGTTTGAGTTATAGACTTCAAAGTCTTTAAAAGCCCCTTCCACAGATTTACTTACCAACAGCCCAATTAATTCACTCCTTTTTTGAATAAGCTCCCAAAATACTTTTTCTCCACTCAGTTCTTTCTGGATAGATTGAAATTCATATAGAAAAGTTTTAAAAATTTCCTGGGAAAGATTGATCACCGGATGATTCTGATAATAAGATGCCGAAAATCTTAACGATGGCAGAAAGCTTTCAAACCAGTCCCGGCTGATCATCAGCTGATAACCGATGGTTTCTTTCTCGATTACCCATTGATGTACCTGATCCGGAAAAACAAGATGGATCTGATGGTCTTTTACCGGATATTCTGTAAAATCTATAGTATGTGAGCCTACTCCATGCTCAAAAAGATTAATGATGAAAAAATCATGCTTATGGGGATCATCAATGGAACGTGCTCCATAAAGTTCATTAAACAACAGATTACAGCCCTTCAGCTGATTCTCACTAAATTCCTGAATTCCTAAAATTGGAAAATGATCTGTATGGTAACCCACTCTGCCTGATTTTCTCTTAAAATTACTAAAAATTGTGAGAGAAAAAACTAAAATAACCACAAAAGGGACAAAAGCTTTACCACACCACTTCTACTTCTGTTTCTATCTGCATTCAGTGGTTATTTCCGAAAATCAATAATACATTCCCTGGCTTTCCCTTAGGAAGACTTTTATACCCTTTGTGGTTTAAAAAACACAACTAAATTATATATATAAATTTGTAAGCAATTATATTGTTGAAAGCTTGTCCAACAAGATTTTTTAGCTTTTCACTTAAGTTTAAAAAACAACATTTCCATCATGTACCAATGATTCCACTTCTGAAACTCTTGATACAGCTTCTGCGGAACAGCTTGCGCTCATCAGGACAAAGTCTGCTTTATCACCAGATTTTGGCCATTGCTGAATTCCTTTATCATCCAGTGGAAGAATATTTCCCGTTGCCAGTTTTAAGCTTCTTGACAATAAAAATTCTGTTGAATATCCGTAAAGCTGAGCCATTAAGTTGGCTTTCTGAAGCACGCTTCCAGTTCCGAAAGTATTCCAATGGTCTATGATGCTGTCATTTCCTGTCAGAATGGTTACATTATGTTTGTAAAGCGTTGGTATTGGCATGATCAGTCTTCCAAAAGGGATTGTAGAAACAATTCCAATCTGTGCTTCACTTAATTTTTCAGCGATTTCTTCCTGTTTTGCAGCTTCTAATTTTGCCAGGATAAAGCAGTGGCTTAAATAGGTTTTTCCTTTCAGAGCAGGATTTTCATTTACTTTTTTAATCAGATATTCTACAGTTTTTAATCCGGAATCTCCGGTTTCATGCAGGTGAATATCTATTCCTTTTTTATTGTCCAAAGCAAGCTGAACAGTGAAATCTACCACTTTTTCGATATCTCCATCGATATTGAATGGGTCTACACCACCGATGAAATCAATATCCATCTTTGCAGCTTCTTTCAGATAAGGCACAGAATCCGTATAGAACACGCCATGCTGTGGAAAGGCTACCAATTCGGCTCCAAAACCTTTCTTTTTATTTTCTAAAGCTTTCTGCAGATTTTTTAAGGACTGAAGTTTGGAAGTTGGTTCAATATTTACGTGGCTTCTCGCATATGAAGTTCCTTTCGACTGTAACAATTCGATCAGTTTTTCAGCCTTAAAGGTTGAGTTTTTCAGCATTTCAGGAAGCATTTTCTGTTCCAGCTCTATCATTCCTTTGATCCCCCCGGTTCTTTTTCTAACAGCCTGCCATTGATCTCCATAAAAGGTTTTATCAAGGTGAATGTGCATATCCTTAAATGCAGGAAGCATCAGCAGTCCCTTTGCATCTACCGCTTTAGCGTTAGGCTGGTTTGGGCTAATCTTTGTAATCTTTCCGTTTTCAACTTCTACATAGAACAGATCAGTTTTGGTAGAGGCTACTTCTCCATCCTGATATTCAAAACCTGTTTCCAGACGAACATTTTTAAGGCTCATTTTTCCTTTTGCAGAACTATTATTTTCATCCAGGAAAGGTGATGCAGTCATGATATTGGGTATTAAAGTTAATCCCGCCACAGCCAAAGCTGAATTCCGGATAAAATCTTTGCGGGAGATGGTATTGTCAGAAGTCTTCATTTCCAATCTATTTAATACAAAATTAAAAAGAAGTACTCTGAACAAGGTGTATGGTTTATTACAAAATCTGTATGATTTATGCTTTGTGTTGATAACTTGTTGGAATACCTTACCATATAATTAATTTACCTTTTCTATACTATAATAAGAAGATATTCACAACAATTGTCATTCCGTAGAAATCCAAATCATGCTGTTTTTATGTTACTGAGAACCTGAGAGATTGACAAAGATTCCAATAAACATTTTTTAATCCCAACTCTTGAAATCATTTTCTTTTACAAAAAAAACCGGATCTAAAATCCGGTCTTGTTTATATTTATTTATTTGAATATTCAAATTTTTTTACTGCTTCCAGTGTCATATCAATTTCTTTATCCTTGATGGCATCACTGATGAAGTACGTTTCGTAACCGCTTGGGGGAAGATATACTCCATTCTGCAACATCTGGTGGAAGAAGTTATTGAACAATGAATGATTAGCTTCCTGAGCCTCATCAAAATTTGAAACCCTGTTGATATGGAAGAAAACAGACATCATAGAACCTTTTCTGTTAATTTTATGAGCAATTCCTTTTTCATTTAAAATTTTTCCGATTTCAAAATCTAATGTTTCTGTTGTCTTATGTAATCTGTTGAAAAATTCAGGATCGTTTTTAATAAGCTGAAGGGTTTTTAATCCGGCTCTCATGGCTAAGGGGTTTCCACTTAATGTACCTGCCTGATATACTCCTCCTTTTGGAGCCAGGTGATCCATAATTTCGTTTCTACCAGCGAAAGCTCCTACCGGAAGACCTCCACCGATTACTTTTCCGTAAGTCACCAAGTCTGCTTTTACATTGAAAAGTTCCTGAGCTCCTCCAAAAGCCAATCTGAAACCGGTCATTACCTCATCAAAAATTAATAAAGCTCCGTTTTCGTCACAGATCTTTCTCAGGTTTTGTAAGAAGTTGTTTTCTGGCAGTACACACCCCATATTTCCTGCAACAGGTTCTATAATTACCGCTGCAATTTCTCCCTGATTGTGACGGAATAAATCCTCAACCTGTTCAAAATCGTTATAACGGGCCAATAATGTATCTTTAGCGGTACCTGCTGTCACTCCCGGAGAATTTGGATTTCCGAAAGTTGCCGCACCACTTCCTGCTTTGATCAGAAATGAGTCTGAATGCCCGTGATAACAGCCTTCAAATTTTACAATTTTATCTCTTCCTGTATATCCTCTTGCCAGTCTTACTGCACTCATACATGCTTCTGTTCCTGAAGAAACCATTCTGATCTGGTCAATATTCTGGACGTTATCAATAATGAATTTTGCGATTTCTGTTTCCAGTTCTGTAGGAGCTCCGAAAGAGAATCCTTTCTCTGCCTGGATCTTCAGTTCTTCCAGTACTTCAGGATGTGTATGTCCCAAAATGGCCGGGCCCCATGAATTGATATAATCGATGTAAGTATTGTTATCTGCATCGGTAAGGTAAGCACCTTTTGCCGATTTCATAAAAACAGGAACTCCTCCTACGGATTTGAATGCTCTCACCGGAGAGTTTACTCCTCCCGGAATGTATTTGTAGGCTTCATCAAACAAAGCCGAACTTCTTTGATACTTCATATATACTTAGTTGCTGTTGGCAGTTGCTGGTTGGCATTTAACTGTCAACGGTAAACTCTCAACAAAAAAATTAAATTAGTTTCGTGGTTTTTTGTCTATTAAATAAATCAGCTGTCCCGCAGATGGTTGCTGTCCTTCATCCATTCTGTTTTTAGCATAAAGTTTATTTAATTTGATTCCGAATTTCTGAGCGATATCATGCATATCTTCCCCGGATTCTGCTTTATAAGTAGCTGTATTTCCTGTAGAATTTTTTGATTCCAGAAAAACAATATCATTTTTCTTTAAGGTTTCACCTTCCAATTCATTCCACTTTATCAGCCTGCTTTCACTGACTTTGAATTTATTGGCGATGAATTTCACATCAGTATCTTCAGGAATTACGATATATTTCAGGCCGTCATTCGGATGGCTTTTGATAAGAATGGAATTAAGAATTTCAGCTTTCGTTTTGATTCTTTCCACTCTTTTTTGCTGTTGTGCGTAAGAAGTTTGTTTATACGGAACTTCTACAGTAACCGGGTCTTTAGGTTTTCTGGTTGCTTTTGAAGGTTCCAGCTGTGCCATGAAAGTTCTGTCGTCTTTCAGATCCGGATACATTTTAAGTACGGCATACAATACCTCATTAGAACTGGTATTGTCGAATTCATATAGCTTGTACTTTTCAATTTTGGTAATAAGAATTGAAGCATAACGTGGATTGGTAGCGTAGCCCGCTTTTTTTAAACCGGTTGCCCACGCTCTGTAATCTTTCATATCCAGTTTGAAGAGGTTTGCGTAATATTTTCTTGTGGATAAGAATATAGAATGGTCTTCATAAGACTGTCTTGGATCGTCATACACACGGAAGCATTCATTGGGTGCATCATCGGTATGTTTCATCGTTCTACCGGTCCAGTCTTCTTTACATTTTATACCGAAGTGGTTTTTACCTTCCTGTGCCAATCTGCTCTGCCCGCCCCCGGTTTCCAATAGTCCCTGGGCAAGGGTAATAGAAGCTGGAATTTTATATTTTTCCATTTCTTCTACGGCATATTTAGCAAACTTCTGAATATACTGATCTTCGGTTGCCCAAGTCTGGGCAGAAAATTTTGATAAAACTAAAAGGCTTATGGATAGGAAAAGTCTTTTCATGTTTTTCAATTTTACTTATATAATTAAATTTCTATTCTGTTTTTCTAAAAGCAGATTAGCTCCTTCAATCCCCTGTAATCCACCAGTATGAAAGCACAAAATCCTGCTGTTTTCAGGAAAATAATCATCTTCAATCAGTTCAAAAACTTTCTCCATCATTTTTCCTGTATATATCGGTTCTAAAGGAATACCATACTTCTCTTTGAAATCATTGATAAAACGGATGTTTCCATCATTTATTTTACCGTAACCTCCAAAACATGAATCTATTAGATTAAAATTCTGTCTCAAAGTTAATTCAAAAATTTTATTTTCCAGTGAAGCATCATCTACAACCTTAAATCCTATAACTTTCTGATTATCTTCACTAAATTTTGAAATTCCTGCAATGGTTCCTCCGGTTCCAACTGCGGTGCAAAGATAGTCAAAATCTTTTGTTTGTTCATTGAGCATCATTTTCACCCCCTCCACAGCCTCTTCATTGGTGCCTCCTTCGGGTACTATCAGTGCATCTGGAAACTCCTGATGAAGGAATTCTGTCAGTTTTTCTTTATGGCGGTATTCTTCGCGGGTGACAAATTTCAGGTTCATTCCATTTCTTTTCGCAAAAAGTAAAGTAGGGTTATCACGCCACTTATGCTGCAGTTCTTCTCCTCTGATGATACCCAATGTTGGAACACCTGCCAGATTTCCTACTGCTGAGACCGCAGCTATATGGTTGGAAAAAGCACCTCCAAAAGTAATGATATAAGGCTTGTCTGGATTTCTTTCCAGATAGTGGTTGACATTATAAAACAGTTTCCAATACTTATTGCCTGAAATCAGCGGATGAATCTGGTCTTCCCTTTTAATGAAGAGTTTTACGTTTTTATGAATGGAAATTTCCTGAATGGATACAGGTTTTGTGGGAAGTTGTAATAGCATTTCAGTTTTACTACTCAAGGTTTATTCTTTACAAAAGTAGGAAAAGATTTAATGTTGTGGTGATTTCAAATTTTTATGAATTGTAGTTCATTTGTTTTTTCCCACAAATGACACGGATTTTTCACGGATGATTGTTTAGATAATGTACGAATTTCGTATGATGGGATATTAATTTTTTAGGTTTTGGCTAAAGCCTTATATATTTTGGTTTATTATAAGTGGACTAAAGCCCATTTCTATTGTGAATATAAAGAATTTTGAAAATCATAACCTGAATCTCGAAATTCATTATTCATCATTTCAAAGATATTTCCTGAAGTTCCAGAATTTTCTTTTCTTCAGATAATTCGGATTATTTTCATGAGTATAAGCTTCTCTTTCAAATGAGATTCTCCTGTAAGCCAGATAGCCGTCTTTCAGCTTGAAAAACCAGTAATAGTATTCAATGACATAGAAAATATAGAAGAAAATAATAAGCATTTCCAATTGTTGGCGTAAATGGATTTTTTCGTGATTGATCAAAACATTATTTTCCTTATCTTCGGGTTTCCTAATGAAGATAAAGGGAAAGAGAGCAATGCCATTAATTTTTAATTTTTTTAAAGGCTTTTGGCATACAATTATCATAGTAACAAATATAAAAAGTTTTTTGACTAGCATTTAACTTATGGCCCATTATGACATCAAAGAAGGTGAAGACTTCTACTATAATGAACAGGGGTACAAGGTTTTTACAGAAAAATTTCATCTGAAAAGAGGTTATTGCTGTAAAAGCGGCTGCAGACACTGTCCTTACGGGTACGATAAAAAGACTGATACATTCATTAAAAATGATAAAAAAAATAAATAAAATGAAAAAATATATTTTTATTTTGTTGGCATCTGCTACTTTAGGTTTAACTTCTTGTAGCCCTTTTCAGGTACGTTCAGATTATGCTGAAACCGCCAATTTCAATTCTTTCAAAACTTATAAAATAAGAATTGATGATCTAAAATTGAATGATATTGATAAAGACAGAGTGCTGAATGAACTGTCGAGACAGCTTCAAAGCAAAGGACTTCAGTCTGGAGAAAACCCTGATCTGATTATCAACGTAAAAGCGAATCATAAAAAGGTTACCGATATCAATTCTTCTTCACCTTACGGAATGTGGGGATGGGGCGGACCATTCGGATGGGGCGTTGGAATGAGCAGAACGTGGACCTCAAATTATAATGAAGGTGCACTGATTGTGGATCTTATTGATGCAAAAACCAACAAATTGGTTTGGCAGGGTATCGGAAGCGGAATTTCTGTAGATTCTCCAAAAGCGAAACAGAGACAAATTCCGGAAATCATGGCTGAGATTATGAAAAATTATCCGCCACAAAGAAAATAAAATTTAAATCATCCATTATATAAGCCGGTATTTTTGTACTGGCTTTTTTTGGGGCAATTATTCTGTTTTTCCCACAGACAAGACAGAGTTTCACAGATGATGTTCTTTGGATTTTTATGAATTGGAGTATTAGGTTTTAAGTTTTGACTAAAGCCAGATGAATGATTGATTATTTGATAAGTGAGCTAAAGCCCACTCCTATTGAATATTGAGTATAGAAAATATAAAATTCTAAACCCGGATCTCTAAACACGAAATACAAAACTCATCGCTCATTACGTATTACATGCAGTGCATTAAAATTAACGATTTTGTAATTCTTTATTTACAAAAAATGTAGTATTCTTGCTGAAACTTCTATTAATATGAAAAAAATTATTTTATTTTCTGTATTTGCAGGACTTGCCCACGCCCAGGCTCCTGCAGGATACTACAATTCTGCCAACGGACTGAGTGGTGCAGCGCTGAAAACTGAATTAAGCAGCATTATAACCAACGGTCATACGGACAAAGGTTACAGCGGACTGTGGACCGCGTATAAAACCACTGACATTGATAAGGATTATGAAAATGATGGTTCTATTCTTGATATCTATTCTGAAAAACCTGTAGGCACAGATCCTTATAAATATACTCCAGGAACCAACCAGTGTGGAACGTATTCTACTGAAGGAAATTGTTATAACAGAGAGCATATTGTTCCTCAAAGTCTCTTCAATCAAGCTTCTCCGATGGTTGCTGATATTCACTTTATCAGAGCGACAGACGGAAAAGTAAACGGAATGAGAAGTAATTATCCTTTCGGAAAGGTAGGAAGTGCTTCTTTTACTTCACAGAATGGTTCAAAGCTTGGAACATCAGTTTCTTCAGGATATGCGGGGACGGTTTTTGAGCCGATTGATGAGTTTAAGGGAGATGTGGCACGTATGATTTTTTATTTTGTAACCCGTTACCAGAGTAAACTTTCTACTTTTTCATCAGGAAATATGTTAGGAAGTTCTACATTCCCAGGATTGCAGACATGGGAACTGAATGTTCTTCTTGCATGGCACAATCAGGATCCGGTTTCCCAGGCTGAGATCAAAAGAAATAATGCATCTTATACTTTCCAGGGTAACAGAAATCCATTTATTGATAATCCGAATTACGTAAATCTTATCTGGGGCTCTCAACAGCCTTCAGGTGATACTCAGGCACCAACTGCAGCGACAGGACTAAATGTTTCAGGAAAAACTTCCAGCAGCATTTCTCTTGCATGGAATGCCTCTACGGATAATGTAGGAGTCACAGCTTATAATGTTTATATGGACGGAAATCTGAAAACTACGGTAAGCTCAATCTCAACAACTATTTCAGGCCTCACTCCTTCTACTACTTACAGCTTTTATGTTGTAGCGAAAGATGCGGCAGGAAATTCATCATCAAACAGTTCAACAGTTTCCGGTACTACCGATTCAGGAAATACAACTCCAGGTACTAACTGTGCTAATGAAAGTTTTGAAACAATTCCTGCAGCCAGCTCTACTTATTCAACCAAAACATGGAGCAACGGTGGTATTTCCTGGACAGCAACGGATGCAAGAACTGATCAGACTCTTAACAATAAAGCTATTACAGTAAGAAACGGTTCTTTAACTTCCAGCAGTTCAGCGAACGGTATTGGCTCTTTAACTGTAACTACACAGCTTAAATTCTCAGGAACAAATGGCACTTTTGATGTAAAAGTAAACGGAACAACGGTAGGAACTATTCCTTACAGTACTTCATCTACAACAACTACCATCAACAATATCAACATTTCCGGGAATGTAGTGGTAAGTCTGGTTAATAATTCAACAAGTAACAGAGTTGCTATTGATGACCTTGCATGGACATGCTATTCCGGATCAAGTGCAAGAATGGCTCAAGATACCTCTGCAGAAATTGCCTCTAACAGTTTTAAAATCTCTCCTAATCCTATTACCAACCAGGAGATTTTTGTAAAAGGAGATCTTCAGAAGGTAAAAAAAGCTGAGATTTATACTCTTCAGGGGAAAGTTCTTCAGACGATTAACCAGCCCTTCAGAAATGGAAATTCTATTAAAACCATAAGTCTTGGTCAGGGAGTTTATATTTTGAAACTGGATCAGGTTACAATGCAGTTCCTTGTAAAATAATTCAAATACTGATTAAATATAAAAAATGCCGGTCTTTTTAGACCGGCATTTTATGTTCTTTAAACTCTCGGAGATTTTCTGATTGAGCAGATTTTTTAACGCAGAGGTTTTATTTTTCTAATGTTTTATCTTAGTTCAAAGAGATTTTATCCAGATCCGGATATCCAGATCCTTTCAGGAGGTCTTTCCATTCTTTATTTTTGAATACAAAGAGATTGCAACGGTATTCGTCCGGTCTGTTATCTATTTTGGTTTCGCAGTAGTAATATAGAATATCTTTGCTTCTCCAGATCGCTACTTCCTGTGTGAGTTTGTTATGCGTCTGGATGATTTCATTATCTCTAACTTCTGATTCAAAACCTTCACGTATGGTATCAAAGCTCGGTTTCAGAAGTGTTTTGTTCAGATTATCCAGTAGTGCAGTTTTTTCCTGCTCTGTATAGATATCAAGCTGATACATTCCCAATTCGTCTTCTTTTTCATTGGCTAGGGGACCTATTTCCTCATCAACCTTTCCGAAGTGTAAAATTACTTTATTGGTATTTTTATTATTCTTTCCTTCCAGATCTATTCCGTTGAAGTGTAACAGTTCTTTTGATGAAAAAGCTAGCTTTTCGTTTCCAATCAGGGTAACTTCACTGGTACGTACTGCTTCTTTGGCTGTAGCTCCGGCAGATTTTAAAATTTCATTAATATTTTGACCTACAGTAATTTTGGCAAGATTAAAGGGCTCTGTCTGGGTACTTCCCTCTGTTTCAACCAAAGACTCAGTTTCTTTATTTTTCTGATGGCCACATGAAGCTAGTCCCCAACAGATCATTGGTATTACTATGTATTTCAATCTTTTCATAATGTTAGTGTTAGTATGCGGTTATCAATAATAAAACAGAAAAAAAGAGATTCAAGTATCCGGAATCTGTTTTTTATTTGTCATTTTCCTATTATCATCTCTTAATCCATATTTTAATTCATATACTTATACCACGGCGACCCTTGAGGTGTGGGATATTGTAATCCAAAAACGGCATTATTACGATAAGCCTCTTTGGTTACGGAAATATATTTATTTCTTATTCTTCCGTCATTTTCAATGGCAATGCTTAATATGTAGTAATTTTTCCCATCGTCCCAGAAGAAAGAGGTTGGATATGTAAATGAATTTTTCTCATTTTTATTCCAGGAAACTTTCTCAGGAGAAACTTTTTCAAGCTTTTCAAAAATTGGTTTTATGAGTTGGGGAACTACAGTTGCTTTATCTGTAATGACAGCGGTAGGCTTTCCCTGTTTTTTCATTATTTTTTCAACAAATTCCAGAGAATATTTTTCGGCAGCATTGGTATCAATAGCTCCTACTTTCCCTTTATACACTGTAATTCTGGTGCCCATAGTATTATCTAGTGGAATATTTCCATATGATAATCCTTTATTTTCATCAGCATAATATTGAATAATATCTGGTTTTGCCTCATCTTTCAGAAACAAATCTTTGTTTTCAAGGTCATACTTTTTGGCATCGTCAGCTAAGGAAACCGATGACAGGTCAAATGATTTATTTCCACAACAGATGTTGACCAATACTACAAAAATCAACATCAGAACTTTTGATTTTCCCATTATATTAAATGCTTCTTTCTAAAATTACTGATTCTGTTTTTCTTTAATTATTTTAGACCAATCGGTAAACATTTTAGTAATCGTATTGGCATTGATTAAACTGAAAATGAACATTCCGGTAAAGACCGTAAGCCAGCAATATGCCAGTTTCACTCCATTTTTGTCTGTAATAAAGAAAAGTACAAATATGGTGATGGCTCCCAATATAAATGTAAATAGCAATGTATACATCAGCACATGAATGATGTACATATTGAATTTAAGCTTTCTGAATATCCAGCCTATTAATGCAATTGGAATAAATAATAACAGAGGCAGAAACATAGCCCCGAATATGGTGACTTCCGGATAGTCTGCCATTTTGCTTTCCAACCCGAAAAAGGTATTAAAACTGAACTCCATTATATTGTTTTTCAGCATCTGTTATTTCCAATAATGTTTTGTCTTTATATGCAAGCATTTTTGCTAATATAACATTGGGAAATTCATGGATTCCTATGTTATAAAGGTTAACACTGTCATTAAAAAATTCTCTCCTGTCTGCTATTCTGTTCTCCAATTCGGAAACTCTTTTCTGGAGCTCCAGAAAATTATTATTAGATTTCAGCTCAGGATAGTTCTCAGAAACGGCAAAGAAAGAAGACAAAGCTTTTGAAGTCTCATTAGCTAAGGCTGTTCTTTGGTCTGCATCCGTAGTGTTATTATAAAATGTTCTCAGCTCTGTAAGATGTGTAAGCAGTTTTTCCTCGTAATTCATAAAGTGTTTGGCTACGGTTACGAGATTGGGAATTTCATCTGCGCGTTGTTTCAGCACCACATCAATATTCCCGTAAGCTTTTTCAACGTTAAATTTGAGCATGACCAGTTTGTTATACAGATTGATAAAAAAACTGATGATAACTACTCCTAAAAGGATAAGTAATATTATTGCGACAGTCTGATTCATTATTGTATGAGTATATAAATAATTATTAAAAGGATCACAGAGCAGGTAAACATAAATGACTTCAGTAGTGGCTGATATTTATTCCATACGGTGATTCCTGATGATGAAGTAATCCCCAGGATTTTATAATAATCATCTTTTCTTATGAAAGAAACCCCGTTTTTGGAATCGGCATATCCCACCAAAAGCATTTTCTGACCATCTTTCAAAAGGGTTTCTTGATATCTTTTGCCACCGTGGCTGCTTATATTGGTTTCTCCCAACAAAATCAGCTCTATCCCTTCAGCTTCTACTTCTATGATTCCGGTATCATCTTTTACCTGAAAAGCATTGCATTGGGTTTCCCTGTGAATGGTACGGTATGTTTCTTTACCATCCGAATCTCTGTCTATATTTTCTATGGTATAATAATATCCGATACAGACTTCATTCTTCACTGGTGAAAACAAAGGATTCTTCATGATTAGGGTCCCTTCAATTTCTACCAGCCCTTTGGCTACTGAATGGATTTTTGAAGTTGGAAGAGACGACTGTAAACGTAAAAAACGTTTTCCAGCACTAGGTTTCATTAAAGTGATAAATATCAGAACAAAAACCACTAAAGGAATAATAATTATTGCTTTTTCTGCATAGCTGTCATAGTTATTGGCAATTTCAAAAGCATATTCATGCAGCGGCATTTTATCTTTAAAAATAACCCACAGAATAAAATAAATAAAGCATGCAGCTATTATTCCTAAAATACTATATATAATGTACGGTCTTCCTTTTTTCACTCCCATCTATTCTATTCTAAAACCCGATAGAAATATCTGAATATTATTCCAGTATTTCTTTTTTTTTAAATGACTTCAAATTCTTCTTTTCCCTGTGGAATATGAAACATCAGTTCCAGCATCAGCTCCTCACCGGTTTGGTCTTTATAAAGGAAAAACGCAGGTTCTCCGTTTATTTTTTTATAGGTTGCCAGTTTTCCATTACCATAGATCTTTAAAATCCTGTCTTCCGGCAGCGGCATCATTTTAAAGCCATTATTAAAATCTTCCAATAAGCTGTTGAGCCTTGCTTTTGTATCTGCATCGCTTAAATACATGGATAAAGCCATATTTTTTTCACGATTTTTTATCATTTCAAAGTAAGATTCATATTGTTTTGAGCTGATAAGACCGCTTATTTTTTTGTATGCTGAATCCAATTTGGTACCAAGGTAAGAATTATCTTTTGAAATAGACAGCAGGTCACGACTTTGTTCCCAACTCATCATTTCATAGGGAATTTCAGCCTGAAAGGATGATTTATGGCTTAATGAAGGCAGTTTCTTTGCGGTTTCCTTTTCTGAAAACTGAAAATTGCCACAATCTTTTTCATGGACAAATTTATCATTAAAAACATCAAATAATTTGACAGTATATTGAAATGCTGTTCTGGAATCTATATGCTGTTCTCCTGCAACCGGCAGAAGCTTAATCTCAATTTTCTGCTCACCGGAACTGCTTATTCCGAAATTAACAGGAACATTGGGAGACATTTGTCCTTCTGTTTCCATGGCAATGACAGGGATGTCATTCACCAGAACTTCAAATTTGCAATAAACAGCAGTAAAATCAATGGTATAGTAAGGTTCTTTAGCCATTATTGTTATTATTTATTATAAAACATATCGAGACTGCGGTAAGAAACCCATTCTTTGTATTTTGGGCTTGTTTTATCTAAAGCAAAGATCTTCAATGTATTTTCATTAGGTTTCTTAGAAAGATTCACGGTGTGAATGGTGAAGAAGGTTGTTTTAGCTTCTTTATCCTCCCAAACCTGTATTGTTTCTTCTATATGATCTGTTTTGAATTCTCCGTTTTCATCAAGGAAAATGGGTCTTTCTTTTGTATTTACTTTTTTATCTGAAAAGTCAGCTTTATGTCCTGCTTTTTTTTCAATAGCGCTCAGAATGGCATCTGTATTCGGATTATTCTGCAGTACCATTTCGTAGCACCATACTTTTTTATCGTTCTTTGAATAAAAAATGGAAATGTCATCTGTAGCAGATTGCAGGGTGTTATTAAATAAAGACAGGTTCAGATTTTTATCCTTTGGAAATTGAAATTCAACATAATCCACCGAGGTATTAAAATCACCTGAAGCATTGTCATTAACACTTAATCCAATTCCTTTAAGCAGGTTTTCTCCATTGGTTCCGAATTTCAGATCTTTAAAATCCATTTTTCCCTGTGTGCTGTTTTCTGTTTTATTGGTAACGATGGTATTGGTTGTCTGGGAAGCTGATTTGTCTGTTCCTTTTTTCTGACAGTTCATGAGAACAAAGCTCAAAGCGATTTGGCATATAACGATCTTTTTCATTCAACTTTTTATTTAATTTTCTTCTTTATTGTATACACTATAAGGGTAATTTTCTACCTTCTTATTGTTTTTCATCCTGAATTTTAAGTACTCAGAATATTGTGTAGCCTGAGTAGCATTAATGATCAGCGTGGTAAAATTAGTATTTAAACACAACAGATCCGATTCTTTTGTTTTTTCTCCTTGTATTTCGGCATTTCCGCTATTCAGAATGTATAGCTTTCCGGAAGTTTCCCAAATGATGTTCCTTTCTGTTTCGTTTCCTTTATCAAAGGCTGGCTTTCCCAGTTTTCCAAGAAGGAGTTTTTCCAGTTTTTCACTTTCCTTCCGGGTATACAGATGGATTTTATAACCGTTTATATCTTTTGAATTTCCTAAAAGCTCAAGATAATTTTTCCCGGCATATGTTGCTGAATTACTTTTAATTTCATTGGCAAAATACTGTCCATATAAGCTAAAAGTATTCATATCTTTTACCTGATAGGCGATAAGATTTTCATCCAATGCAGACTTCTTCTCTGTATAGTCAAGTCCATTTAAAATCTTTTCTTTTTTCACAGGAAAAAGAACATTGGATAAGTCTTCTTTTGCGGTACTGCAAGATATAAACAGAGACATGATTAAAAGTAGAAACATATTTTTAATTTTTCTTTTTTTCCCAAAGTAATATTTTATTGTCATAGCCTGCTAATTCTGCTAAATATTTCATGATATTAAATCCGTCAAAAAATGTACGGGTTCTGTTGTAATTCACCGGAGTCCAGTCTGAGCTTACTTTTTTATAGGTAAATCCGGCTTTTACCATTACTACTACAGTTCCCACACATGGGTCTATACTTAAACTCGGGATATAATAAATTCCTGCGGTAGAATCATATTTTAATTTATGACCTGAAGTAATGCCCATAGTAGCTCCTGCTGTTAATTTTCCTTCAATATGTCCTTCCAGCTCTGGTTTTTTTGTTGTTCCGATAACAACAAACATTCCCTTTAATTCAAGTCCTGATTTTAATTCGACTGTGATGTTTGAGCTTAGATCAAAATTAACTTCCTTATCACCTTTAACGGTACTGAATGAACCGTCTATTACACCGTCTACTTTTCCTTTTACTTCAAGATCAATGTACATTTTAAAGTTGATGACTACATGTTCTGTTTCATATCCTTTGCTGGCCCATTCTCTGACCATATTGAAGATTTCAAGAGCAAGAACATTTCCTGTTCCGGCTGTAGCTACCGCAACCCCTGCCTGAACAATTAAAGCAAGAAGGTCAAAAACAATAGCGAGCTCAACCAATGGTTTAGCCTCAATGAAAAGCATCAGCTTGGTTCCTATGTCAGAATGTGCTTCATTCACATCTGCTTCCCATTCTGCTCCAAAATATAATGCGGGAGCATTTAATTTAATTTCAAATGGTAACTTTCTTCCTACTCCTTTGGATACCACACCCTTTGTTTGTGATGTTATCCCCTGAGACATTTTTTTAACGGAAGAAATAATGGAGAAAAGTTTACTGATCTTATCTTTATATTTCAGGGTAAGCTCCGGTTTACTGTGGTAGCTTCCATCTTTCTGTTTGTCATAAGAGGCTTTAAGCTCTACTCCAAATTCTACATCTGTGTATTTTCCTTTTTCTTCATTGGCAAGACTCAATGCTTTGCTTCTAAGTTCTTTATGCTTGTCAGGAGTCATTTTCTGCCATTTTATACTTAAGCTGTTGCTCAGGTTGATAAAAAAGGCAAATCTCCATTTTATATCCGGATATGCTTTTATTAATACAGTAGTTCTTTTCTCATTGCTGTAATATCTGCAAGTGTGTACATGCATATGAAACTGATTGGGACTGGTAGATGCAGGCCATATATATTGCATGAGGGTCATGGATTGGGCATCAAATCCAACTCCTCCTCCAAAATTATATCTGTCCAGCGGAGAATACACTTCATAAGGGAATGATGGTGTTTGAAAGCTTTTCTTTGTATCTCCTTTATCTATTGCCTGCCCTACGTCTACAATATAAATTTCTTTTTTATGTTTGTTTTTGGTGTCTCTGAAACAGCTGTTGGTATCAAAGCCTGTAACATCAATAATAAGTTCTTTTTTTGTAGCTGATGTAGGAGCTACAACAGCATAGTGGATGGTCTGGGCATCATGAGCATTGAATACGAATGAGATGTCTACTCTTCGGTTGTTTTCATAGTCCTTCTCATTTTTATATTTAATATTATCTCTTCCCATTTTATCATCAGTAGGATCTACTTCTCCTTTTCCTACAGAGATAATTCTTCTGGGATCTAATCCACCGTCTGCAAAGAATTTTTTGACAACATCCGCCCTTCTTTGCGAAAGTCCTTTGTTATAATTTTCTTTTCCTATAACACAGGCATAACCACTGAGATTCATGGTGGCATCTTTGTGCTCGAGAAGGAACTTGAGTACATTATTCAGTACTGCTACTCCATCTTTATCAATTACTGTTGAATCAAATTTGTAAAAGATAGTTCTCTGAATATGCTCCTGTAATGCAGCGGATTTTATCTGTTTTACACCGTCTCCGTTTTTAAAGACTGTAGCTATTGTATTGTTGGCTTTGCCATCTTTTATTTCACTTTCTGTGATTTTGATGACTTCAAATTTACACGGCTCAAGCCTTACAGAATTTGCATCCGGCTTATATACTTTGGTAGGTGTCTGATTCTGGGCTCCGTTGGTATTGGTAGTAATTATTTTATTTTTTACATTCAGATAGATGCCATGAAGATCATCACCCAGCTTATCTTTGATGTATTGTTTTGATGCTGTATCTTTTACTTTAACATAGAATTCTTCTACGTTCTGAATGTTGTCTACATATGCCATCCAGGCAAAAGTATTTTCTATTTTCAGATTTATTTCTCCGTCAATTACTTCTACATTGTTGTATGTATGCACCAGTTTATCTTTTTTTGCAGACTGCTGGTTCCATAGTTCAATACTGACTGTATTTCCATTCAGACCTTCTGTCATCAGGTTCAGGTGAACAATATGTCCGTAGGAAATATACTCTATCTTTTTATTGTTTTTTATGCTTTTGCTGTTTTTTTGTGTGGACCACTTACTGCTTACAATTTTGGGATCGCACCAGCCTTTCACATATAATCCTGTATTATTCTTAGTATCTCTTACTCCTGAAAGACTTGCTTCGATATAAAAATGATAGCTTCCACAGTATTGTTTATCTATTAAAAATTTGTACCCGCCTGCGGAGGATACCTGATTGATAATAATTTTTCTGCTGCTGTTCTGCCTCATCCAGATAAGAGGTTTCTTTTTGTCTGCATCTGTAGTGCCCGGCAGCCAATCATCAACACCAAACTGCACCCACTGATCAGGCTTTATCGTAACCCTTTGCCCCAATACAGACATTTTAGGGTAATAAAGCCCACTTACAACTTTTATTTTCTTTACGCCTTTTGCCATTTTTGTATCATTTAGATTGCACCATCCTGACCTCCTCCCGAAGGCTGTTCGTTATACATTTCCTCGGAATCCACCAACGGATTGATCTGCTGCTGAACGTCTTTATCTGCATTTTTAAAATTCTGCTGGCTGGCTTCTGCTCTCTGCCCGTGATCTATAATCTCAATGCATGGAGTTCCGGCAACAGCACATACGGCTTTGCTGTCTTCTACAATGATATATCCGCCATTGCTGAGCTGCACTTTATCATAAAACTTCTGCCATTCTGTAACCATGATCTTGCAAGGTGGCGGCGGAACTCCCATTTTGGTACAGTTTCCGAATGTGTTTTTTTCAAATGTAGCTGCTCCTATTTCTTTTGTAGTAACGATCAGTTTTTTGGAAGCGCTTTTATCATTGGCATATTCTTTTTGGTGTGTAAGTACTTTCAGCTTGTCCGGAGCCTGCCCGAACTGGCATTTGCACATGGCGCCCTGTACTACAATATGTTTTTCTGCCATATTAATTTTATCTTTAGTGAAATGGTAATTTAGTTTTCATCAATTCCTGAAACTGATACTGAAATCTTTTTCTCTTCCTGCAGCATAATACTGCATTCCAGATAAAGAGATTCCGGAAGTGAAGTTTCTCCTTTCATATAGCTTATTATTCTGAAAGTTCCTTCTTCATTCATCACGGGTTCGTCTTCTATAATCAATGAAAAAGGTGATCTTCTTATAAAATCATCAATATCTCTTTCTTCATATAATTTTCCTGATCCTTCTACAGTGATCAGGCCTGTTTCTCCTTTTAGCGGATCTGTTTGCAGTGTTATCTTATATCTGGGTTCAATTGCATTATCCACTACCGGAAAGGTTGCTGTGATTTCTGTTCTATATTCCTTTCCGAAGCTCTGATATATTCCAAAGAACAAAGCACGGATGAAATAATCATTTTTAAGGTAAAGATCTATTGCTTCAGGCTGGCTGATCACTTTTTCAATCTTTCCGCAGTATTCGTCTACGGTTTCGCCTTCAAATTCTTTATACAGTTCTTCTTTAACAGCCGGCCATCTTTTGATAAATACCTCAGCATTCTCCACTGTTTCAAATTTTCCCTTTTCATCTGTACTAATCTGTAGAGGGTATAAAATTTTAGATGTTCTGTACGCCAGCAGATCTGCAATTTCATTGACTTCTTCTTCATTAAGGTAAAGGTTGGTGGTCCTGTCTATCTCAAAAAAGTGATGTCCTTTTTCTGTTTTCAGCCAGCGAACTGATGTTTCATATTTTAATTCACTTTGAGCTTCTCCTTTTTCAATGGTAATGACAACACTGTATTTCCGCACTGAAGTTTCCGGCTGAAAAATAAGGTTGTTTCCTCTTCCGAATTTTACCAGACGGTTTTTATCTGCAACTGCCGTTCTCGGAATAAAAAGTTCTTTCTGCCCGTTAAGGTTGATCAGAATCATATCCTTAACAGCACAATGATTATTATGGAAGAGTTTTAATGCATCTTTATCCAACCCGTACAGCGCGGCTATACTTTTTAAAGTTTCATCTTTCTGAACGGTATGTATGTTATATTTCTGCATAAAATGTTCCTACTTCAATTTCTTTCTTTGTATGATCTCTTTTTATTAAAAATTTAATTCTAATGGATAACTCTTGTTCTGTTTGGTCTCGGATCCATCCCGATTTTTTCTCTTCTTGCTGACCAGTGAAGGTAATGAAGACGAAGGAATCTTAAATCATCCTGTTCTTTTACTTCTTTCTGATAAGCTGCCTGACGGTTTTCCGGAATTTCGTTTCCTCCATAAGCATCCCTCAGCTCTTTATAATGTCTGAAAGAATAAGGTTTGCCATCTCCCATTACGTAAGTTCTGAGACGATCTTTTATTCCTATTAAAAATTGATCATCCATAATGGAATATTTATCGTCTGTCAGTTTTTTTATGGTAATAGGAAGATTTTTATCAATCCCGTATTCTGCCATAAAATGTAAAGGAATATAGCTGAAAGTCTTCACCAGATAGCGCGATCCTCTTAATGAAAGATAAAATCCGGGAGTAATGGTAAGCTGGTCTTTTTCATACCATCCTTCTGTTTCAAGCTCTGTTTTTAATGCCTTTAATTTGGTACTGGTGGTCCATGATGTTTCAACTTCTTCCCATGTTTCCTCCCCATTTTCATAGGCTCCGCCTACGTCGCAGTGTACACCTGGGAATGTTTTTTCAGTTCCGATGTGTACTCTTGTCAGGTCAAAGTTTTCTCTGTGCTCGTTTTCTGCGATAAAGTGAACTACTGTCTGAGCTTTTCCAATTTCATTCAAGCTTAATTCTTCTACATCATTGCTGAAGTTGGGTACTGGCGACAGGTATTTTGAATAGGAAGAAACGGTATCGTAAATTCCCAGAAACCTTACTTTCAAAACATCCACCTTTAATCCTGCTTCTTCGAGTTTAAGGCCAAGATGTCCCCATTTTGGAAGTTCTTCCGAGGCAACACCTTTTCCGTCATCATCTGAATAGGTAGTCACCGAAACAGCTTCATTGGCAACTGTGCGTGAAGTGGCTTTATATTTTGATTTTCCAATTTCGTATACAAAGTTACGGGCAGCAGCTGCTCCACGGCTAAATCCGAATACATCGAAAGTAAGAACAGCAATTTTATCAGCTTTCTTTTCTGCTTTAATGGTCTTCACCTTTTTTACGATTTCTTCACAGCCTTTTCTCACCTTAGACCTGATCCCGGTTTCTCCTGTTCCGAAAGCATATCCCAACGTAGCATCTCCTTCTTTATCCTGTGTACCGATACCTTCTATATAAATACCGAAGTTTTTATCATAATTATCCCACATACGGGCTACATTACTCCAGTCATTGTTGTAACTGGTATTGTCTTCAGCTTTTCCGCCATGTTTTTTATGAGCCTCCGTTCCTTTTTTTCTTTCGTCTGTATTGGTTTTATTATTCAGGGTTCCGTCAAAAAAAATCCCAATGGTAATATCCAGTACTTCCTCTTTGGATACAGATGGTGTATAACTTCCAAATTGATTGTTGTGCATAGTTCTTGTTTTTAAATTGACTGAGTGAATATTATCATTCTATCTTTCGGGATACCCTGATTTTTGCTTTGGTAACTGCCAGTTTTTCTTTTTCAGATTCTAAGGACACTGAAACTTTAGTATTGTCTTCATTGACTTTAATGGTAAGATCAATGTTTTTATCCTTACCTAATTTTTGAAACAGATCAAATATTTCTTTGTCATCAAAAGAGTCTATCCATACCGCATATCTGTTATTATTTTTATCTTTCCAGTAAAAACCACAGAATCCCGGAACAGCTCTGCTTTTGTAGGTATTATCTTTCAAACTCTGATCAAAAAGATTTTCCTGTTCTCCATTATAATTGGTAAAACCGAAATCTATCCATGTTGCACCTTCCGGAAGAATCACTGAAGGTTTCCAGTTATATTTTTCTCTGTATACGTTATAAATATCAGCTGCAGGATATCCTTCTTTTTCAATTTTCTCCCGAACTTCCGGTTTGAATGTCTTATAAGAGGGATCTTTCAGCATTCTGTCTGCAAATCCTTCTTTCAGCATATACTGTGCGTTATCGTATGCTTTTTCTTTGGTAATAATGGTATCATGGGCCTGAAAAGCACCTACTTCTTTCTGATTTCCTGCTCCTTTCATCCAAAGCACTACTCTTCCCTGCGGAGCCAATCCTACGACAAATGAGCTGTAGGTAGATTTCTTTTTCGTATCCTGATCTATAAATCCTTCATCAAAAAGGCGTTTTATCTTTTCTTTATCCAGATTCCATTTTCCGGTGTAGAATTTATTTTCTACCAGAGAGTACCATGTGAATTCCAGCTCATGGGGAGCATCCATTCTTTCGGTGTTTACGTTCATAGTTCCACCTTCTTTTCCCCATCCTGTATTCTGTGTTCCCCAAATGGCATCAAAGCTGTAAGTAAAACCATCAGCAACAATAGCTCCTTCATACACTTCCATCGGATATTCCTGTGGGGCAGAAACGGTTCCCAGCCAACTGTATTTTTCTTCCATTTTTTTATTCTGACAATTCGTTAATGCAAAACACCATATAAAAAGAATCAGCAGGTTATATTTACTTATGACCATGGGACATAATCTTCTTGTTACTTGCTAAAACCAGATTTGCTTTATGTGCTTCCACATTGATTTTCTTTGCTATTTTTTCAACCTTTTTTCCTACGCTCAGATGGTAAGAATCTTTAACTGTGATGCGTAGATTGGTTGCTGTTTTTATGATGGCCATATTAGAAAAGTTTTGATTTTTCAGCACTGTTGAATTCTACAATCTTTCCACTCTGCATGGTCATATTTTCAAGTTCGCTGAACATAGAAATTTCACCTGCTATCTCGTTGGATGTTTCAGATTGTCTTTTGAATTCTTTTTCAATCATTTCCGTTCTGGTATCCGAAGTTTCTGTAATATCTCCTGAAGCCGTAAGTTTCATGTCTTTTCCTGCAATAGAAATAATATTATCATTCGCTGTACTGGTAATACTTGCCCCTGCTCCTATTGAAATTTCTTTTCCTGCGGTGATATTGATATTGTCACCTGCATTTAAAGTAAAGTTTTTAGGTGCTTTCATACTGATATTGCCCTGTCCGTCCATGAAATAAGTATTTCCACTTGGATCAAGAATCGTTACGCTTCCTTCTTCATCATTCATTAAAATTCTGATCCCGCTTCTTGTTTGTATGGATTTCAGGTGATTGTTTACACCACCTCCTAAAGCAATTCCTCCATGGAACATTCCTCCCATTACGAAGGGCCTGTCCGGATGGCTGTGAACAAAATTGACCATTACCTGATCTCCCACTTCAGGAATGGCTACATACCCACGGTTTTGGGTAATCTGATCTGTTCCTCCTGCATCAGGGCTCATCATACGGATAAAGTGAGTGGTATCATTGGTCTGCCAGTCAAATCTTACCTGTATTCTTCCCTGTCCTTCGGGATCTGTATTGGAAATTACCGTTGCAGTCTGTGGTTCAGCTTTTGGAAGGGTATATTCCGGTTTTGGAAGAAAGCCTGTGTCTGCAGCTATTCCTATGAAGCTTCCATTGTAATGACCTATTGTGTCAATTTCATGTTCTGCTTCTGTAATCATTATTCTGGTAAAATAGGAGGTTTCATTAGAATCCTGTTTACGCATCTGCACATCTGCTACACAACCTGGATGCAGGAAAGGAACTGTTGTATTTCCTGAAATGGAAAAAACGTTAACAGCTTCGCTTCCAGATGCACTTTTCTGAGAATATTCAACGTCAAGATGTGTGGCAGCTTTGATGGGAGCTATCTGTAAAGACGGAGTTTTATAAATAGATTCGTTATGGCTGTATGCTGTTTTTGCCAGATCACTCACATGTTTGATCGGTGTTGAACCGGAAGTCAGTCTTTCATTTTTATTACTGTTGTAACCGTAGAACTGCGGCTTGGTATGTACAGCTTTCAATTCCACTTTTATATCATTGGCGCTGCTTCCGTAAGTAAGGGTTATTGGTTTATTCTGAGCAGGAAGTTTTCCGAAGTGTAAGACTTCACCGTCATAGTAGAACTGTTCACCATAAGCTTCAGCCATTCTTGCCAGATAGTTGTAATGGGTTTCATCATACTGGCTGCTGTAGATGATCTGGGAAAAGTTATTAGCATCTACCCTGATATCAAAACGGCTTTTGTCAATTCCCTGTTTGATCACTTCTTCTGCAATGATTCCTACATTTACAGACTGCGCACCTCCAAAACTCTGGATATGTGGCGCTCCGTCAAGGAGAATGGTAGGGCTGTATCCGGTAAGAACAATATTTCCTAAGCTCATTTGTTCCTGGCTGAATCCTACTCCGGTAATTACTCCTACAAAGGTTCTTTCGGGGCTGTTGTCTATATCTTTATAGGAAATAACAGCTGTAAGACGTTTTCCAAGAAACTTATTGGCCTCTTCCAATGAATGGGTCTGTCTGTCTCCCAGGGTATCATGTGCCAGTGTCAGCGTAAATTCGTGGTGTCGTCTGGTGCTTTGTTTAAGCTTAAAATGCTTATAGTACTTGATAATTTTCCCTTCTATGACAAGAGAAAGTTTTACCAGACGGTTGATACCTGTATGATGGTTTTCGGAAATACCATCTGCATTCTGCGTAGGACGAAAAGACGTCGCTTGTGATTTTCCGGGTGTATTTGACATATTTTTTAGTGATTTGATTAGTTTTCTAAACGATTATTCAACAGGACGGGAATTTAAAAATAAAAACAAAAGTTCCACTGAATATAGTCTAAGGTAAAAAAAGACCGTCTTATTAAGGACAGTCTTTTATTTTTTACTCATGAAAGACTTAGCTCATTGGCCAAAGTCCGTCATAAGATGAATTTCCATATGTAATACTTTCAGCGCTTACTACAAAGCTGATCAGCATATTGTTGCTATCCACTGCATCAAAGTCTACTTCATGCTGGATAACATATCCGTTTTCCCACTTCAAAGAGATCAATGTTCCTTCTTCGTGAGATTTATTGAAGTTTATTTCTCCGTTTGTAGGTTTATATTTGCTGTTCAGTAAACTTTCTAAAACATCAGATTTTTCTGTTGCTTCAATAGTTACTTTAATAAGTGCGTTTGACGGATCAGATGCTACACGTCCTGAAATGTCTGTAGATCTTGATACGCTGTAGTTAAGCTTTAATAACTTCTGACCTTCTCCTCCATTGAATTTTAAGATTCCTCTTGAATTTCCTGCCATATTCTTAAATTTTAATCATTAACAACTGTTCCCAGATAATAGGATTTATATAACAAAGATAGACTTCATGTTCTAATTTAAAAAGTTTTTAGAGCACTGTTTCAGAAATTGTAGTAGTTCTACGACATTTTAAAAATTCTACACAACAAAATAATACAGGAATTTTAATCTAGTAAATTTTATTTTTTATTGAAATTTTTCTACACAATCACCTGTTGATCGACATAGGAATATAACCAAAACACAGAATAATATTCAAAATCAAAAGTTTAGTCATTCTTTTCTTTATTAGCTAATAATGCTTATACAGATACCCAGCTACCATAATAATGAGATTAACGAAAATCAAAATCATTAAAATATTCCCGTATTTTCTTTTTTTATCGATAAAACTTACACCAAGAATCAAAAAAAATAACAATAAGGTATATACAGCAGGATACATTTGAAAAGCTTCTGAAAATTTCCCTTCAAATACCAATATGATTGCCCGTTGGGCACCGCAACCCAAGCATTCCACTCCCAGGAATTTTTTACTGGGACAGGTAAGCATGAAATCACTGATATCCATTTCTGAGTTTTTATGAATTTTTCATTATCTAAGAAGAGATTTTGGCTCTGGTATACTGATGTGGGAAAAAGCAGTCTTCTTTCATTTCAAAAGATCCCTGAACAGCAATATATGGATTTCTTAAAATCTCCCTTGCTACAAAAATCAGGTCTGCATCACCTTTCTGAAGAATTTCCTCAGCCTGCTCCACTTTGGTAATTAAGCCCACCGCTCCGGTTTTCACTTCAGCTTCATTTCTCACCTGTGATGAAAAAGGAACCTGGTAGCCATCAAAAACCGAAATTTTTGCACCATGAATATTTCCGCCGCTGGATACATCAATAAGGTCTACAGCGTGTTGTTTTAAAATTTTTGCCAGCTCAACACTGCTTTGAATGTCCCAGCCATTTTCTGCATATTCTGTTCCTGAAATCCTTACAAATAATGCCGTATTCTCATCCAGTTCTTCATTAATAGCATCTACAATTTCGATCAGAAACCTGATTCTGTTTTCAAAGCTTCCACCGTATTCGTCTGTCCTGATATTGGATAGTGGTGACAGGAACTGATGGATGAGATATCCGTGTGCTCCATGAATTTCAATAATATCAAAACCAGCTTTCACTGCTCTTTGGGCCGCTTTTTTAAAATTCTGAACCTGTTCCTTAACCTCATCTGTCGTTAATGTATGCGGAATTCTTTCTGTAGGGTGATAAGGAATAGGGCTTGGAGCAACGGTTTCCCAGCCTTCTTCCAGAGAAATCTGCAGGTTATTCCATGTTGATCCTTTTCTTCCGGCATGAGCCAGTTGAATCCCTATTTTACTTTCTGAATTCTTATGTACAAATTCTACAATTCTCTGCAGCTTCTCTGCCTGTTCATCATTCCAGATTCCCATGCAGTGATTGGTAATTCTTCCTTTGGGTTCTACTCCCGTGGCTTCTACAATCAATAGTCCTGTACCACCTTGCGATCTGCTTCCGTAGTGTACAAAATAGAAGTCGTTAGCTTCTCCGTTTTCACATGAATACATACACATAGGAGACATTACCCATCTGTTTTTTAATTCTACATTTCTGAATTTTATTGGCGTGTATAACATTTTTATTCTTTAAAAAATTGAACTTTTCACTGGAAGAATAAAATATTGCTCACTTCATTAAAAAGAACTAATTTTACCCCCCTTTTTTAGTTGACAATATATGAAAAAAGACATACAGATCAGTTACGAATATTTTAAAAATAGCAGTGAACTGAGCGATATAGAAAATAAATTATTTGAAAGAGCCAAAGAGGCTCGTGAGAATGCCTATGCACCATATTCTCAATTTTTGGTAGGATGTTCCGTATTATTGGAAAACGGAGAAATCTATTCCGGAAACAATCAGGAAAATGCAGCTTATCCGTCTGGACTATGTGCAGAAAGAACGACTGTTTTTTGGGTAGCCGCCAACTTTCCGAATGTGAAAATAAAAAAGATCTTCGTTGTGGGTGGTCCTAAAGAATTTCATGAAAAGAACCCTCCGATTCCTCCTTGTGGAGCCTGCCGCCAGAGTTTAATTGAGTATGAAACCAAACAGGATGAGAATATTGATCTTTATTTCTCAAGTATGAATGAGGAGGTTGTAAAAGTACATGCAGTGAAGGATCTGCTTCCTTTTTATTTTGATTCTACGTTTTTGTAAAGAAAAATAAAAGGACAGATTTACAAAAACGCGAGATTTCTAATCCATATCAAGGTTTAAAATCTTGATATGATGTAATAGCAACAATCTTCACGTTTCAGTACAAACAAGGCTGTCTCATAATTTGAAACAGCCTTATTTTTTTACTCTTCTTCAGATTCTACATCATCATCTTCGTCTTCGTACTGTTCCAGATAATAGCTAAAGCTAAAGTCTTCAACTTCTTCTTCGGCATCTTCCAGAGTAGTCAGCAAATCTTCAAAAATCTCAAGCTGATCTACAGTCATGTTTACGAATTCTAAATGGAGCGGCATTTCCAGATCACCGGTGATGGTATCAAAAAGTGCATCAAGATTATCCCCAAAATGCTCAGGAAGCTGAACTTTTTCTTTTAACTGGGTATAAAAATCTTCATAATCACCTATGTCTGTAAAATCTATATATACTGTCTTCATATTGAATTAAATTTCCAATTTTTATTGATTAAAAAAGTTTTACATTTTTTGCAGAAATCCGTTTCTTCATTAGTAGGATTTTTGCCTTCTGCATCTCTCATAAAACACATTTTTTCAGGGCAATGCGGCAGCCCCTGCGTATGTCCCAGCTCATGAATGGCTATTTTGTAAAACTGCTCATCCTGGTTTTCTTTACTCAGTCTGAAATTTGAAGCTACACAAGCCTTTCCTGGTCTATACCCCAACCCCATGATCCCAAAATCCTTGATCTTTCCTCTGGTGGCACTGATATCTTTTGTAGTAAGTCCAATTATAACAAAACCGTCTTTTGTTTCCTTATTCAAAAATTTAATGATTGAATCTGCTCTATATCGGTTTCTCTCTTTATAATAAGTATTTGCCGGAAAATCTATGGCATCCAGAACTTTTACATTGGGATATACATTTTTTATTCCTTCGGTTACTTTTACTACAGTTTCCTCCTTAATATCTTTAAACGGCTGTATGAGTATTGTTATGGCTTGTTTCTCTTCCTTTTCCTTTACCACACTTTTCTTTTCCGAACATGAAAGCATCAGAAATAAAATGATGGTAAAGTAAAAAAGGTTATAATTTTTCAAAATTAAGATTTATAATAATTACAATGCAAATTATACATTAGTCATTGCGAGGAGCTCTGCGACGAAGCAATCTCAAAAAACATCCATGATATTCTCAATGTCATCTGTAAGGTCTTTCCAATCAGGATTTATATTATTAATTAAATCCAGTTTCTTTTGTCGGGAACCTGCTTTTATTTGTTTTTCCCTAAATATAGCATCTCCAATTTCCTGAAAGGATTCCCAATACACAAGTATATACAAATTATATCTTGAGGTAAAACTTTGAGAATAATATGATTCTTTATGCTGCTGAACACGTTTAGGCAGATTTGAAGTAACTCCTGTATAAAGAGTTGTGTGATTTTTATTTGTCATGATGTAGACAAAACCTGCTTTCACGTGTGATTATTTTAGAGATTGCTTCGTCACTTCGTTCCTCGCAATGACTGGGTCTTATTTATACATTACTGTTTTTCAAAACTTTTATAATGGTTTTTGGTAAGGTATACATCACCATTTTGAGTGTAGATAATACGATCAGCATTTCTTCCTCCGCAATGATAGTTTACATCTGCTTCAAAATATTTTTCTCCATCAGGCAAACGACCTTCTCTGTTTCCGAACTTATCTCCACCAATAGCTTTTCCTGGAAGTATGTCACAAAGATTTCCTTTGGAAGGATTCCATCCTTGTTTTCTGGCTTCATTTTTAGTGATATAATAATCCGGAAGTTTATGATTTTGCTTCACATAACTGATCACCGTTTTCTCTTCCGTAAGCTGTTCTATAGAAACCTGAGCAGATGAATTTCCATCCGAAGAGGTACTGCCATAACTCACTGTTTCTGTTTTCGAACCCGGCTGCCCTTTCTTATCTTCAATAAAGTTTCTGTAAACATACATTACACCCATCCCGAAAAGGAGTCCAAGACATATAAAAAACAAGGATCTTATTTTACCGTTCATAACAATAGTTGTATTAATGTGACAATTTACCTATCAAGCAACGTATCGTTTATTGTTAAATGATTACATTGCTGAACTGGTACATTTTATTATGATCTCCAATCTTCAGGAATATCACAAACCGGAATAGGGTCAATTTTATGTTTCGCGGCTTTATGCATTCTGTCGAAGATCAGGAATACTTCTTTATCTCGTCCTTCGTAATCGTCAGCCGTTTTAGTTCCATATTCTTTCTGGATTTTTTCCAGTTCCGGATACGTAGCACCAATCTGCTGCTCATCTGTTCTTTCCGTATCCCAAAGCCCATCAGTAGGAATTGCTTCCTGAATACTTTTGATAAGATTTAATCCTTTCGCAAGTTCGTATACTTCAGTTTTATAAAGGTCTGCAATTGGGGAAACATCTACTCCGCCATCTCCATATTTCGTATAAAACCCGATACCGAAATCTTCTACTTTATTTCCTGTTCCGCAAACAAGGAGTCCGTTCAGCTGGCCATAATAATAAAGTGTAAGCATTCTAAGACGTGCTCTTGTGTTGGCAAAGGTCAAATTCTCATTTGGGTATACCTCATCATTTACATGGAAGGTTTTATAGATCTCTTCAAAAGCCGGCGTAAGATTAACGGATATTGTTTCTACATTGGGAAATCTGGATTTAAGGTCATTCATATGATCCTGTGCACGATCTACCTGATCAGCTTTCTGGCGGATCGGCATTCCGATCAGTAATGTTTTCATGCCTGTCATTGCTGCTAAAGTAGAAACTACTCCGGAATCTACTCCTCCGGAAACTCCAATTACATATCCGTTTACTTTAGCATTTGTAGCATAATCCTTTAACCAGTTTACAATGTGATCTATTACTTTTTGTGTCTGCATCGTTTATATTTTTTAGTCTATTCCAAATTCCGGAGGGTATTTCACCACTCCTCTTTTATCTTTTAATCCGTCTTTTACCAATTCTAAAGCCATTCCGTTTTCTTCCGGAATATCGAATGGAAATGAGATCCCAAAATTACTTGTTTTTTTGTAACCAAAGCGCGGATAATAATTTTCATGTCCGATAAGTATTACCGATTCATATCCCAGCTCTTGGGCAATATGATGTCCCTGAAGAATCAATTTCGCTCCGATTCCCTGATTTTGAAACTCAGGTTTTACGGAAATAGGTGCCAACGCAAGGGCATCAAACGATTCGCTGTCATTGACAATTTTAATTTTTGTAAACAGAATATGTCCGGCAATTGTTCCGTTTTCATCTTCTGCCACTAATGATAATTCCGGGATAAATGCTTTAGATTCTCTCAGTTTTCCCACCAGAAACTGCTCCTGATGATCACTGTGTTCCATTTCCCTAAAAGCCTCTTCCGTAAGCTGAAAGACCTGGTGATGATCTTTTTTCTCTTCCTGTCTTATTGTAATCATTTTTGTGTATATTTTTCACGCTTCAGCTCATACCAGAAACAGATTCCGTCTGGTTCTTCAAACTCACCGGTTTTTTCAAATCCCAATTTTCTTAAAATATGATTGGAAACCTCATGTTCGGAATGAGCATAGGCATAAATAACTTCTGCATTCAGGTCATTAAAACCATAATCGAGAGAGGCTATTCCGGCCTCCATTGCATACCCCTTGCCCCAAGATTCAGGCAGGAAGCGATATCCAAGTTCCAGTACGTTGTTATAGCCATTTGTTTCATGGGTAAGTAATTTTAATCCGCTCCATCCTATCAGCTGTCCGCTTTCTTTTTCCACCACACCAAGTCTTCCTACTCCATTTTCCTCATACTGTTTCTGAATCATGCTGATAACATTTCTGGATTCACTGATATCTGTCAATACAGGTACCCCGATATACTTCATCACTTCAGGATTGGAATCCAAAAGAAAAAGGCGTTCAACATCTGTATCTTCAAGCTTTCTTAAAATCAGCCGTTTTGTTTCTATTTTCATAATCATTAGTTTTTTTACTCTCCAGCTCCAAAAATGGTAACATCTGTTTTTATGCCTTTTTTGATATCCGTTTCCTTTATTTTATTTCCCATTATGTTCAGGGTTTGTAAAACAGGATTACCGGAAATATCAATTTTTTGAAGCTTATTATGTTCTAAATTCAGTTTTCTCAATGCTTTAAACTGAATCAGATCAATTGTTTTTAATTGATTTAAAGATAATGTTAATTGGTCAATTTTTGGAATGCCTCCCAGCGAAATGTCTTCCAACAGATTATTATCCAGGTATAAAGAACTTAAATTTTTCAAATTTTCTGTTTTGAATGAAGAAATTCCACATCCTGTACAGGAAAACAATTCCAGTTGATCCAGATTGTTTAATACAATATACGGAATCGCATTATCATCCAGGACAATCATTTTCACATTTTTAAAAAAGTGCAGATCTTCTGTGGAAGTAATTCTTTTCTGAACCAGGAACAGATTCGTAACTGCTCCGGCTTCCAGGGGTTCAAGTATGCTGTTTTTATTCAGATCAAAGTTTTCAAGTACTGCTTTTTCAAAATTTTTATCTTTAAATTCAAGCTTTTGACCATAAAAAAAAGAAAGTCCCAAAATAAGGCAAAGGGTTGTAATTATTTTAATTTTCATCATGAATTGTGTATTTAATCCTTATTTTTGTAAACTTAAATTCCATGTAAAAATAATGAAGATTTTTAGATATATTGCGCTTTCTTCTATTTTAGCTGCCGGACTTGTTTCCTGCAAAAAAGAAACTGAAAATCAATGGAAGGTAGAAGTTAAAGAAACTACCGAAAAAGTTGATGTAACAGATATTTCCAAAGAATTTTACAATCCGAATGTTCCGCTGGAGCAGTTTAAAACTCAGTTCCCATGGTTTCAGGGAAGTGTTTCAGATGCAGATTTCGAAAAAAGGAGAATGGATGCTGAAGAGATCAAAATCTACAAGGAAGCTATTGGAAAAATAAATCAGGCTACATTACAAACGGAGCTGAAGAGTTTATTTTCGCATATCAAGTATTACTTTCCACAGTTCAAAAGCCCTAAAGTATATTTATTTTCATCGGCATTACAGATGATTCAGGATCCGATATTTTATGATCAGAAAGGAAACCTCCTATTCATAGATGTTACCGGTTTTATGGGAGACGGAAATCCTAATTATAAGGGACTGGAACTCTATTTTCAAAAATCAATGAACCCGCAGAATATTGTTCCTAAGGTATCACAACTTTTTGCTGAAAATATTGTAACGGAATCCCCTGATCATCAGAAATTCATTGATCAGATCATTCTGAACGGAAAAGTAATGATTCTTCAGGACGCTTTTCTTCCGGATACTCCTGATTATCTGAAAATAAATTATACCAAAAAGCAGTATGAATGGGCAACGGGTAATGAGGCCAATATCTGGAATTATTTTGTAGAAAGCAACCTGATCTTCGGAGATGATCCAAGATTGGGAGAACGTTTCATATCACCTGGACCATTCTCGAAATTTTATACGGAGATTGACAATGAATCTTCACCACAAATCGGGATTTTTACAGGATGGCAGATCTGTAAGACATACCTTAAGGAAAAGCCTGAGACAAAACTTACAGCTTTCCTGAAAATGGATGCAACCACCATTTTTAATGAATCCGGTTATAAACCGAAACTTAAACAATAGAAAATTTAGAATTTAGAAAAAAATAGAAAAAATGAGAAAGACTCAGATTACGATAGATGTTGAGCTTGATGAAAATCATGTGCCTGAAAATATTACATGGAACGCTCAGGACGGAGGTATTGACAAACAAGATACTAAAGCAACGATGATTTCTGTTTGGGATGAGAAAACAAGAGAGGCATTAAGAATTGATCTTTGGACTAAAGAAATGCCTGTAGATCAAATGAAGATGTTTATCCACCAGATTTTAATATCTTTAGGAAGTACTTATCAGAGAGCAACAGGTGAAGAGGATGTAGCGCAGTGGATGGAAGAAATTGCAGAAGAGTTTGCTGTAAAATCTGCTATTAAGTAAAAAAATACAATTGTGATAAGCTGGGGATGGTAAGCGGTAAGCTTTTTGTATTCAGCTAGAGCAAATTTAATAAAAAACAATGGGCTTAAGTAATAAATTCTATTGCTTAATGCTCAAGTCTAAAGCAAAAAATTATGAATTTTAATACAAAAGTAATTCACGGAGGGCAGCACCATGAGTCTGCAACAGGTTCTGTAAATGTTCCTGTATTTTTGACCTCTACGTTTGCACAAAAAAGCCCTGGAGTACATTCCGGATATGAATATTCAAGAGCAGCCAACCCTACAAGACAGGCATTGGAAGATTCTTTGGCAAGTATTGAAAATGGAGCGAGAGGTTTAGCTTTCGGTTCTGGTCTTGCTGCCATCGACTGTGTTTTGAAATTATTAAACCCTGGTGATGAAGTAATTGCTGTAGATGACCTTTATGGAGGTACTTACAGAATGTTCACAAGACTTTTCGAAAAATATCAACTGAAGTTTACGTTCGTTAATTTTGATGATGTTTCTAAAATAGCTGATGTTATCACAGATAAAACGAAACTGATCTGGGTAGAAACGCCTACCAATCCGTTGATGAAATTAGTAGACATCAAAGCGGTTGTAGATATTGCGAAAGGAAAAGATATTTTAGTAGCAGTAGACAATACTTTTGCAACACCTTATATCCAGAGACCAATTGATTTGGGAGCTGATATCGTGATGCACTCTGCAACGAAATACTTAGGAGGACACTCTGATGTGATTGCCGGAGCTCTTATCGCTAAAGATGCTGAACTGGGGGAAAAACTTCACTTTATTCAGTTTGCAAGCGGTGGTATTTTAGGACCTCACGATTCTTACCTTGTATTGAGAGGGATCAAAACACTGGCATTAAGAATGCAGAGACATTCTGACAATGGACTTGCTGTAGCACAATATCTTGAAAATCATCCAGCTGTAGATAAAGTAATTTATCCAGGATTGGAATCTCACCCGCAGTATGAATTGGCAAAATCTCAGATGAAGGAATCAGGAGGAATGGTTTCATTCACGTTCAAATCAGGAAAGAAAGAAGATGCAATCAAATTCTTAGAGAAAGTAAGAGTATTCACACTTGCAGAATCTTTAGGAGGAGTGGAATCTTTAGCTAACCACCCTGCTCTGATGACTCACGCTTCAATCCCGGCAGAAAAACGTGCTGAATTGGGAATCACTGATGACCTTGTTCGTTTAAGCGTAGGTATTGAGGATGCTGAGGATCTTATTGCAGATTTAGAGAAAGCTTTTTCTTAACATACCATAAACTGAAATGAGAGGGGTTATTAAATCCTTCTCATTTTATTATAACCATCACTAATAATATGAAAAACACAAGAAAAGCAGTCATTTCCGACTTGTCTCAGCTGGCTGAACTATTTGATCAGTACAGAATATTTTATCATAAGACCTCGGATATTCCCACTGCAACAAGCTTTCTCCAGGAAAGACTTGAAAATAAAGATTCTGAAATTTTTGTTGCAGAAGAAAATAGTAAACTAACAGGCTTCGTACAATTATACCCGATATTTTCGTCTACAAGAATGCAGCGTTACTGGCTGCTGAATGATCTCTACGTGAATGAAAACCATAGAGGAAAAGGCTTTTCTAAAGAATTAATTGAAGAATCCAAAGAACACTGCCGTACATCGAAAGCGTGCGGTATTCTTTTAGAAACAGGAAAAAGCAATGATATCGGGAATCAGCTGTATCCAGCCTGTGGATTTGAACTGTATGATTCTGTGAATTTCTACGAATGGACCAATAGAGAATAATAGTTAATGAGTAATAAGCAATGAATAATAAATAATTTACACATTATACTTACTACCTCAAATCCCGAAAACTTGTACCCCAAAATACCACTAAAAACAAAAAAATAACATGACCGATTTTCAAAAATATATTCAAAGATATTTAGATCAGATTCCATCAGGAAACTGGTTAAACGAACTGCAGATATCAGCAGACAAAACAACAGGAATTTATTCTAACCTTACCGAAGAACAGTCTCATTTCGCTTATGCAGAAGGAAAATGGACATTAAAAGGACTTCTGCTCCATTTATCAGATACAGAAAGAGTTTTCCAATATAGAATATTAGCTTTCGCGAGAGGAGAGAAAAACAACCTTCCGGGATTTGATGAAAATCAATATGCTGATCAATCTTTTGCAGACGAAAGAAGCCTGGGATCTCTTTTAGATGAATACAAACTGGTAAGAAAATCTTCTCAGATTCTATTAGAAACACTTCATCCTTCCGCTTTACAAAATACCGGTACAGCCAATGGCCATGAAATTACTGTAGAAACCATCGGAAAACTAATTGTAGGACACAATTATCATCACCTGAATATTATTGAGGAGAGGTATTTATCGAAATTGGGATGGATGTAAGAAAACGAATTATCATATTCAGCCTGTTAATATTCGTAATCTCTCTTTGTTTTACAGCTTTTAAAGTTGAAGATATGAGAGAGATTAAAGATTACAAATCATGGGAAACTTTCCTCATAGGTCCAATTAGTTTTTTGGGTGGTGGATTATTTGAATTTCTGGTATGGACAGCTAATATCTGGTTCTTTATTTCGGTTATATTCTGCTATAAAAAATATTTTGTAATTTCTGCTCTATTAGCTGCAATAGCTTTCTTAATTGCAGAAACATTTTTTTTCTGGAAGGAAATTTTAGTTGCAGAAAACGGAAGAATGGGAAGAATATAAGTTTGGAAACAGGTTATTTTTTATGGATAGCTTCTATAATATTTTTAACAGCTGGCTCATTATATTTATTCATAAAATCTAAACTTACCAATCATAAACTATCATCCTGATGTCCCATGAGATCTCTAAAAAATTTAAGAATCACTGAAAGTATTCAATCTAGAAAATTAGTTTTTGAAGAAAGTTCATACGATAAGTTTGATACGATCTCAATTTATTTCGGTTCCTTAGCATTGGCAGGAATTTCAATACTTTGTTTTGGAGAAATAGAGCCTTCGCCAAACAATAGCTTAGAATATTTTATCATTACATGTTCACTGATCTTTAGTGTGTACGTATTATACTGTAAATCCACCGAAAAATATTTAAAGGAAATTACATTTGACATTCATAAACAAGAAGCTAAAAAAAGAATTATTGAATACGGAAAAAAAAATAATTATAGAATCACCAAGGTTTCGGGCAATTTGATTTTTCTAAATGAGACTGCAGATTTCTATAGCTTTGGAAAACATTATGAACAAACCACAGTTGTTTTCTTTAAAGACAATACCATACTTTATACACTTATTAAAGAAGGATCACGATCAAATTTTCCTGTTTTACTTTCACAACATCTTACCAAAAGGGATTTCAAAAAAATACTACATCCGGAATATATCGAACCAATTAAGCGAACCAATTATTTCAATTCATTTTTTCACGGATTATAATCTTTATGTCTTATGGTAATAATCAAGTCAATAAACCACATTTACACCCCATTTTTTTTGCCTAAAATTCATAGATTTTTTACCTTTATCCCCTCTTTGAACTCATATACAATTATGGAACATATTATTGAAATATTAAAATCCGGCGGAACAATTCTTTACCCTACAGATACCATCTGGGGAATAGGTTGTGATGCTACCAATATAGAAGCTGTCAATAAAATTTTTGACATCAAAAAGCGCGAAAAAAATAAATCCATGATTATCCTTGTGGAATCTGAAAAAAGACTTCAGGACCTGGTGGATGTTCCTGAAATAGCCTGGGAAATTATTGATCTTAGTGAAAAACCGGTAACCATTGTTTATGAAAACCCAAGAGGCCTGCCCAAAGAACTTCTTGCGGAGGATGGAAGCATAGGAATACGTCTTGTAAAAAATGATTTCTGCAAAAAACTGATTACAAAACTGAATAAACCTTTGGTGTCTACCTCTGCCAATTTCAGTGGCGAGAAAAGCCCGTTGAAATTCTCTGATATTTCTGAAGAGATGATCAGCCTTGTAGATTATGCGGTTGAAGAAGACAGAGAAAAGGTTTCAAAATATTCAGGTTCTTCAGTAATCAAAATATGGAATGATAACAGAATAAAGGTTCTCCGGGAATAGAAATTCTGAACCTTTTTGTTTATTTTTTAGAGTCTTGTCAGTTCATATCGGCAGGATTTCTTTTTTTTAATTCTATCTTTGCAAACTCAACTCATAAATTATTTGCTATGAATCATCAGGAATTTGCTCAAATGTGGGTTAATGCATGGAATTCTCATGATTTGGAGACTATTCTTACCCATTACTCGGATGATATTGAGATTACAACTCCCATGATTGCGATGGCTACAGGTGGTAAAGAAAGTTCTTTAAAGGGAAAAGAAGCCGTCCGCGAATATTGGAGAAAAGCCTTGGACAAGTTTCCAAATCTCCATTTTGATCTTATTCATTCTACAGCGGGAGTAGATTCAGTAGCATTATTTTATAAGTCGATTATGGATAAACATGCTGTTGAAGTCATGTTTTTTAATGAAGATGGAAAAATTAGTAAAATGTATGCTCATTATGATTAATGAGTTACATGGGTAGAAATTGTCACTATTATTAACGATGAAAATTAATCTTAATCAAAATAAGAATTTAAAACTTTTTAAAATAATTTCTGAAGCAGCAGAAAGGAACAACCAATCCGTATATATTGTGGGGGGTTATGTACGCGACCTTCTGATGAACAGAAAAGCTTCTACAGATATAGACTTTGTAACAGAACAAAGTGGTATAGAGCTTGCCCAGAACGTAGCTCAGGATATAGATCCTAAGTTAAAGGTTTCTGTATTCAAAACTTATGGAACGGCTATGATTAAGTATAAAGAACTTGAGCTTGAATTTGTGGGAGCAAGAAAGGAAAGCTATACCGAAAACAGCCGAAAACCGGAAGTAGAAGGTGGAAGCCTTGAAGATGATCAGAAAAGAAGAGATTTCACCATCAATGCGATGGCTATTTCTTTAAATAAAGAGAACTTCGGAGAACTAGTAGATCCGTTCAATGGGGTTGAGGATCTTGAGAATGAAATTTTAAGGACTCCTTTAGAACCGGCTCAAACCTATTCTGATGATCCGTTGAGAATGATGAGAGCGGTACGTTTTGCTTCAACTTTAAATTTTAAAATTGAGGAAAACTCTCTGCAGGCTATTCAGCAGGAAGCGGAAAGAATCAAGATTGTTTCTATGGAAAGAATCATGGTAGAATTTAACAAAATTATGCTTTCTGAAAAACCGTCTGTCGGATTGAGACTAATGGAGCAAACCGGTCTTATGAAGCTGATTATTCCGGAACTGATAGAACTGAAGGGAGTGGAAGAAGTGGAAGGACAAACCCACAAGGATAACTTTTACCATACGCTGGAAGTTGTAGATAATATTTCCGTGAATACGGATAATCTTTGGCTTCGCTGGGCTGCCTTACTCCATGATATTGGGAAAGCTCCTACAAAAAAGTTTGTAGAAGGAACGGGATGGACATTTCACGGACATGAATTTTTAGGTTCAAAAATGGTAAAAACCCTTTTCCAGAGATTGAAGTTACCTTTGGGAAGTGATATGAAATACGTTCAGAAAATGGTGAAACTTTCATCAAGACCTATTGCTCTGATCACTGATGATGCTTCAGATGCGGCATTGAGAAGACTTTTATTTGATGCCGGTGAAAACCTTGAAGATCTTTTCACCCTTTGTAAAGCAGATATTACCACTAAAAACTCTAAAAAGCAGGAGAAATTCAAAAGAAATTTTGAATATGTAGCGGTGAAGATCAAAGAAGTGGAAGAAAAAGATCAGGTAAGAAACTTCCAGCCGCCTATTACAGGTGAAGAGATTATGGAAATGTTTAATCTTAAGCCCGGCCGTGAAATTGGTATTCTGAAAGAGAAAGTAAAAGAAGCCATTCTGGAAGGTGAAATTCCAAATGAAAAAGAGGAAGCCACAAAATTTGTCATTGCTGAAGCTGAAAAACTGGGATTAACAATCTAGTTTAATCTATAGATAATATTAAAAAGCCCGGCGGGATGTTCCATCCCGCCGGGCTTTTTCGTACACAGATATAAAACAAAGCCGGCCGGTTTCAAAAGAAACCGGCCGGAAAAAAACACAAATGATGAAAAAATAAAAAATTATATTTTTAGGAGTAATACATCATTACGGATTCAGGAAAGTTCCATTAGCACCAAGACCTCCTGTTTTAATAGATCCCATTTTGCTGCCTGTAGCTGCTGAATATATTACCATTTCACTTTCTGCTGTAAATTGATGAACATCTGATGCAAAGATTCTTCCATCAATAACGTTAAATCCGTAAAGAGTAAGGTAAGGACCTCCATCCGCAGCTGTTAATAATGGGCTGGAAGGAACCGTTGGAGTAGCTAAACCTGTTGTATATACTTTATTAGCAGAGCTGAAGTAGATTTTATCATTATCAATCTGAAGATTGGTAGCACTTGGAATTCCTGTAAGTGTAATTACCGGTGTCATTGCTCCTGTACTTGTAATCTTGTAGATATAAGAATCTGTAGCTGTAGAAGAAATTGTATAAACATTAGATTTGTATGAAACAGTACTGTTAATCTTACCATTCGGAACAGTAATTTCAGCCTTACTGTCATTAGAAGTATTAATATAAGTAATCATATTCCCGAATCCTGATGTAGCATTCTGTACAAAAACATTTCCACCTGCCTCTACTGTTTTATCAGCTCCGCCTGTCATAGTGATTTTGCTTACAAATGAATAGTCAGAAACTTTATATTTCGTTACACTTGTTGCATTCGTAGAGAAATTCAGGTTGGCAACATAGATAAAGTCATTCGCAAAAGCAATTCCTCTTGGATTATCAATCTGCTCTGTAATTACTCCTAGTTTCTTGAATGTGTAACGGTCTACTACAACAATTTTGTTCGAGTTATTGATCACAAGATAAGCCTTGTTTCCGTTAAGACCAATGGTCTGAAGAACATCACCCAGTATTTCTTTATTATTGTTATACCCATATACATCATCCTGCTTCAGACTTAAATCTCTTGTCAGGAATGTTACTTTAGCTCCCTGGCTGTTGAAGTTCCCTTCATTAGAAATAAAATATCCGTTCTGATAAGTGATTGGAGACATTTCAAACTCCGCAGAGTCACTTGTACATGAAGACATGTTAAACAATAAAACCACTGCAAATAATACAGTTAAAAGTTTAGTTATTTTCATAATTTATTCAATTTAATTTTTTAAAAATTTATTGCTGCATACACGCTATAGTTTCTTTTCGGTAAAGGATAGAAAGAAACCGTTTTATAATAAGTATCCGTTAGATTATTCACTTTAAATCCTAAAGTATATTTTTTTGCCAGCGTTGCCGAAACTCCCATATTTAAAAGGAAATAAGGATCTATTGCTTCTGATCTTTTTTCATCACTTGTAGTGTAGGTAACACCATTCAGCAGTCCCTGTGCAAAAAACTTAAAGAAACTATATTCATAATCTATATTGGCATTCCCTCTGTGCATAGGAACATAAGGTCTTTGCATCTTCGTTTCCTTATCAATAGATTTTGCATAATAGTACCCGGCATTCGCACGAATTTTATGATTCCCCAATTGTTTACTGAAAGACAACTGAGATTCTAATCCGTAAGATTCAGATTTATTGACATTAAATGCCTGCCAATATCCAAAAGCAGTAGGCAGCCATACAATAAGATCTGTCACATTCATATAATATGGAGACAAAGTAAGTTTGAAATCCCCCACTTTGAACTCATTTACCATATCAAACTGGGTAGACGTTTCCGGTTTCAGATCTTTATTTCCTCCCGGTTCATAATAAATATCATTAAATGAAGGATATCTGAAGTTTTTTGATACATTAATGCTTACATCATACCATTTTGCAGCACTCCATTTTCCGGAGAATGAATACATAAACGGAGACTTCACATCTTCCACAAAATCTTTCTTAAATCCACCCTCAAAACGTAGGTCTTTAGTAGCAAAATACCTTAGCAATCCTGAAACAGAGCCAATATTTCTACTGACACTGGATATTCCGTTTAGGTATCCTTCACCTTTATTGACCTGAAATTCTCCGATAAGATTAAAATTCCACTTAGAATTCAGGAAATAGTTGAAATCATTTTTAAAGATATAATTTCTCCCTGTTCCTCCGCTTGATTTAGGCAGATTTAACGAACCGAAATACTGAAAGTTTTCTTCTGTATAGGCGGCTTTAAAAGAGTTGCTGAACTTTGTTTTATTCCAGTCCCAGGAAAGAAGGCTTCTTATACTTTGAGTTTTATACTTTGTTTTTGTTCCCGTTTCTTCATATACAGGATAATGCTGTGAAGAATCGAAAAACTGGCTCTGCCACGAAATTTTATGATCGTTGGTTATTTTATAGGATGCACCTGCATTGAATGTGGTATTGTAGTAATTCCCATTTCTGTTGATATAGTTCAGATCACTTACCTCATAATTATTTTCACTCACAGAATAATTTCCGGAAGCTTTAAAACTGAACTTATCATTACTGTAAGAACCTTTTACAAAATTATTATAGGTATTAAAGGAAGCAACCTCAGAAAATAAAGAACCATGGAACCCTTTATTAAAATCAAGGGTATTATTCAGGTGAATACTTCCCCCGATAGCACCACTTCCGTACACTACACTTCCACCACCAGCTTTTATGCCGATCTGATCATAGCCGAACAAAGCAATATTATTGATATCTCCCTGTCCTAAAAAACTGGAGTTGATATTAATTCCATTCCATACAAAGGCGGTCTGCTGAGCGGTAGTTCCTCGGAAAGAGGGTGAAGAAACAGCCCCACGGCCATTTTCTTTGATAAAAACCTGTGACTGAAATCTCAGGAGTTCCGAAAGATTACTGGAATTTTTCTCGGCCTCTTCTGCCGAAATTGTTTTTACGGGATGAAAAAGTTTCACCCTATTCATCTGGTTATCGAAGACATAAATAGTGTCAATGGTTTTCTCTTGTCCAAAAAGAAAACAGCCATAAGATGAAAAAAGCAGTACTAAAGATCTTTTTATATCCATACTTTTTTACTTTTCCTCCGAAAGCAATATGTTTTTTTTATTATAATTCCGGCAGGTCTCCTGACTTTCGCATTCTGCTCCTTCCCGTTTTAAACAGTGGCTTTTTGCAGAAACTTTTATTGCGATTTACAGTTGCGGGGACAGTCCGGGAGTTACACCCGATTCCCTTTTCATTCCAAAATACTGGAAACCAAAATTTTTGCAAAGATAGTTTTTTATATGTATTCGCCCAAAACCGGGCTTATGCTTTAAAAAAACCTATCTCCCTGATCAGGTAAACGAAAAAGAACAGCCGCTTTCAATATTGAAAACGGCCATTCATCCCACTACTTTTACTATTTATATATGTTTTAATTTTTTATAAATTTATAAGTCTGTTGTTTTTCTCCCTTCACAGAGTATTGCAGAATATAATCTCCTTTTGATAAAGATGAAACATCGATCTGACCGTCTATAACTCCGAATGATTTTACCCTTTGCCCAACCATATTATAGATTTCTGCCTTTTCTATTTTTCCTGCTCCTTTAAAATAGAGCACATCAGTTACAGGATTCGGATAAATACCAACACTGTTTTTCTCTTTCACTGTATCATTTACTGATAAAAATTCAGAAGTATCCAAATAAAAAGCCACTGTTTGATTGGAAGCATTAGTGCCCATTCCTGCAATTTTTTTCCCATCCTGAGAAATTGCCAGAGGAAGACCCATTGTTACTCCATTGGTTGCAATTCCTAAGGATACTGCATAGTCATTCAGGTTGACTCTTCCAGCAGCTGAAGTCCAGATAAAGCCTTCTCCCGACATCGGAGGTGCTCCAAATGCTCTGTAATATCCAATAACTTTTGTTCCGTCTGCAGAAATTCCTGTAGCTCCTCCTTTGAAACTAAACGAAGCATTAGGATGCGTTATATAAGTAAGTCCGCTTGTAGCATTCCAGACATAGGGATTAGGATTTGAAGTTCCTATAATTGTATTTCCGTCTGCAGAAATTCCTCCTGCTTCTCCTACATTATTCCCATTATTATCTGTAATAAAACTTTCTACTCCATCCTGCCATTTTGCGCCGCTTCTTGTGCCAGTTGGCTCATCCTGCCACCCTACAATCACTGTTCCTGCCGCACTGATTGCATTTGCCCTGGAGCTCCGTCCGGGAACTATACTTCCAAGATCAACCATTCCGTTTACTTCATCCCATTTCACAGCATGCGCGTTCGCAGCAGTCAGGAATCCTAGTCCTACAATAGTATTTCCGTTAGGTGACATTCCCCATGTGGAACTTACGCTGCCGTCCCAACCGGTAGGAACCAGCCCGCCTCTGTTTACCCATGTGGAAGTAGCTACATCATAAGTAGATATTTCATTAAATCCTGTTGCAGAATTTGTGACAGAAGATGATATTTTGGTTCCGTCATTCGAAACAATAGTTCTCCCTGCAGCCGGATATCCATTTGATATTGAACCTATCTGTACAAGTCCGCCTGCTGCATTCCATTTATATATTCCACCTGCACTTGTATGCATACTTACTACTCCATTATCTGAAACTGCACCTACATTATAATTTCCCAAACCTATTACGGTAAGCTGTGCTTCTGCAAAACCAAATTTAAGAAAAAGACAAGCTGTCAATATTTTCATTGACATTCTGTAAAAATTTTTCATATTTTATTATATTTAGTGTTTCGAATTGGTAGAAACAATATTAATACAATATTTACCCTATTCAAAGAAATAGGCTTTCATAATTCGTGAATTTTAAAAGAGTTTAATTTTTAAACAAATAATAATCAAATAGATACAAAACATCATTTTGAATATGGATTTTACCCGAACTATTCAAAAAAACACAAAAAACAAGTTATCAAGGCAAAAATTATTTCAAAAAAGCAGAAGAATCCTGCTGTTTCTTTTCATTTGCTGTTCTTTTATTACCAGTGGACAGTCTGGTCCGGACTTTAATATTCTGGCAGATAAGGCATTTCTGAAATTGTATCAGAATTCTGACGAATGTATCAGCTATACTCAGGGAATCCTGGTAAGCGATCAAAATACAGAACATAAAATTGTACTGCAGAACATTATTTCACAAGCTTTTGCCATGAAAGGCGATTACGTACAATCTGTGAATATTTTTGCTCAGAAAGAAGATGCCGATCCCAAAAACGAGCTTTCTTATTTTATGCAGATTTTCAGTGATTATAATCTTGCTGATCAGTATCAAAACCTGGGTCTGTACAATCAGTCAAAAAGAATTATTACCCATCTTTTATCTGATCAAAAGCTTCTTAAAAGTAATGATCCTGCATTACGGATAACCACAGCAAAGCTGTACCAACTGCAAGCTTTGAACTCAGGAATCAATAGAGATTATCCTGCAGCATTCAAAAACCTTGATAAAAGTAACCAGTACCTCAGCGATCATAATGAAGAAAACAGAATATTAAAAACGGAAAACAGAATTTTCCGTTCTGCTTATCTCCTGAAACAAAACAGACTGATTGAATATAAAGCGCTTATAGATAGTATCATTTTTGATCTTAAGCACCAGAAAAATCAACCATTTCTTTTAGGTTTAGCTTATGAGAATCTGTCCCAATATTATTTTTTGAAACAGGATTACACAACATCAGTTGAAAAGCTGAAGGCTGGACTTTTTTTGATTGAAAATTATCCTTTTAATAATTTAAAAATTAAAATTTACGAATCATTATCCCGCAACTACTATGCGCTTCATGATGATATAAAATACCATCAATATAATAAACTCTACAATGATTTAAAAACAAAAACCGATGCAAGCTCGAAAGAAGGAATACGGTATATCGTAAAACTTGTTGAAACCAATCAGAATAAAAATATTGAATTTCAAAAACTAATGTTCTTTGAGTCCTTCTTATCTCTGGTTCTCACTCTATTCCTGATTATTATTGGCCTGTCTACCTATTTTTTAGTTATTAAAAGCAAAAATAAAGATTTAAAAAAACAATTTGATTTCTTTGAAAAACAAAGTACTGAGAAATCGCAACCTGCCTTATTAAATAAATCTTCTGCAACAGCAAAAGATTCCGTTTCCACTAAAATATCGCGGGAAAAAGAAGATGAAATCCTTCAGAAACTTGAAGAGTTTGAAAAATCCAACAGTTATCTGAATAAAAACATGTCCTTATCTATGCTTTCCTCTCAAATGGAAATTAACACAAAATACCTTTCTGAAGTCATCAATAACAAAGAGAAAAACTTCAACGGATACATTAATAAGCTAAGGATCAATCATATTGTACAGCAATTAAGAAATGATTCTACCTTTCTTAATTATAAAGTAAGCTATCTTGCAGAATATTCAGGGTTCTCATCGCACAGTGCCTTTACAACCGTTTTCAAGTCCGTCACCGGAATGTCTCCCAATGCTTATATTCAGGAAATCAGTAAAACCAAAGCCGTATGAAACTACTTTTAAAAATATTGCCACTGCTCCTGTTATCCATTTATATTTTCACAAAAGCTCAAAAGACACCAGACAGTGTCTTAATCAAAAAGGCCCAACTTGAGATTTATGATAATCCTGATAATACGATTAAAATTGTAAAACAGTTATTAAAAAAATCTCATGATGTCAAAACATCTATCAATCTTTATAAGCTTCTTTCCACAGCTAATATTGCCAAAAGAAACTTTGAGGAATCATTAAAATATATTTTGAAAGCAAAGGAACTTTCCCAGAAAACCAATGATCCCAGGAGCCATGCAGAAGTTCTTATTTCAGTCGCAATACAGTATCAGCAGATGGAGCTTTTCAGCAAGAGCCTCGAAACACTGAACGAAGCGGATCAATATATCGCTAAAATCCCGGACAAAAATACCTTGAAATATGTTGAAACCGCTACAAGCTATGCCATAAGAGGAATGATTTACAAGAGCCAGTCCAATTCAGAAATTGCATTGGAAAAGTTTTTAATTTCAATCCAGAATTTTGAAAAAGTACCTGTAAAGAAAACTACCAATCCCAACATGAGTATAGTCTTCTACAATATTGGGTATTGCTATCTTAATCTCAATCAAATTGATAAAGCACAGGGAGCTTTTGAGCAATCTGTAAACTATGCCCGGAAGAATCATTCTAAAAGTCTGGAAGCTTTTGCCTTAAAAGGAATTGCCGAAATACATAAGAAAAAACATGAAAATCAATCTGCTATAAACCTTTTGTTAAATGCAGAAAATCTTTGTAAAAATACAGGAGACATCATCCTGAATGAAGGAATCTATAAGGAATTGGCAGAGAATTATCTTGCTATGGGACAACAGAACTTTTATCAGCATTATAATAAAAAATATCTGGAAATGCGCTTTAAAAGAAAACAGAATGAACTGCAATCCATTAACCAGGTTATTGACAATCATAATAAAGAAACCGCTTTAAAAAGTGAAAAACTGAAATCTTATTATCGTTACATTAAAATTGGTTCTGTTCTGCTGGGAGGTATTTTTATAGTTATCCTTTTATATTCTATTATAAAAATCAGAAAACAAAATAAGAATTTTCATAAAGAGATACAGCAAATGATAAGAACATCATAAGCTATGAAAACAAAAAAACATTCCAAATTGGAATGTTTTTTTTATACTATATAAATTTGAGTTTATTTACCAATAACTTCTGTAATTGGATTTCCTACATTTCCACTTGGGAACTGAATTTTCAGTAAGGAAGATACGGTAGGAGCAATATCTGTCATGTGATATTCTTTATTGCTTTCTCCCTGTTTCACTCCCCATCCCATGAAGATCAATGGAATATGTGAATCGTAAGAATTCCATACACTGTGTGTAGTTCCTGTTTTAGAGTATGGAGGAAGCATAGAATCATGAGAAATCAACTGAATATCTCCACTTCTCTGTCTGTTGATTCCATTGATAATTCTTTGCTTGATTGGCTCCGGAATGCTTGACTCCTGAACTTTATCTACAGAAACAGCATATAAAACGGTAGGATCTTTCTCAATTTCTTTTACGGCAAAGTTTCTTACATCATCCAATTCAAGCTTGTTGTCTGCCAATACTTTTCTGTCGAAATAAATCTGATAATTATCAATTGCGTTGATAAGTTTATCTGCTCCGAATTTATCTTTCAGCTTTTGGTTCAGATTTTTTTCAGCATCTTCTCCGAAGAAACCTGTCGGGATTTTATGTTCTTTAAGGAATCCTACAGAATGTGCTCCACCATGGTCTGCAGAAAGGAAAACGGTGTACTCTCCTTTTCCTACTTTTGAATCCAAATAATTGAAGAACTCAGCTAAATCCTGGTCTAATCTGATATAAACATCTTCTACTTCAATAGAATTCGGTCCGAATTTATGGCCTGCATAATCTGTAGAAGCCAGGTTGATAGCTAAAAAGTCTGTAATATTATCCCCACCCAGTTTTTCACCTTCTACAGAAGCTTCTGCTAACTTCAGTGTCAGCGTATTTCCGAAAGGTGTATAACGGATATTGTCTTTTTTAGTCTGATAATCCTTTGCTAAGTTGCTGTAAGGGAATGTAGGCGTTTTGGCACTTCCCAGCAGGCCTTCCCATGAAGAATTGTCCGGTGTACTTTCTGTATACTGGTTGATCGGAAGTAAGGTATTCCAACCGTTTGCTACTAATTTTTTAGGAAGATTCTGAGAGTTGAATGATTTTACCCACTGAGGAAGATCATTCATATACCATGTACTGGTAATGAAATTTCCTGTGCTGTCATCAAACCAGAAAGCTCCGTTTGGAGTGTGCCCTGCAGGAAGAATAGAAGCTCGGTCTTTCAAAGAAACTCCGATTACTTTTCCCTGGAAGTTGGTTGCTAATCTCAATTCGTCAGTCACCGTAGTAGACCAAAGGTTTTTCGGAGAATGGCTTCCGGTTTTTGTATTGGTAGTTCCCACTGGAAGAACACTCTCGTCAGCAGTACAGTAAACTCCTTTCCCGGTTTCCTTATCCGTCCAGTCATTTCCTGCAATTCCGTGAATAGCCGGTACAGAGCCTGTATAGATACATGTGTGTCCCAAAGCGGTAATGGTAGGAACATAAGGAATATGTACATTATTCAGAGAATATCCGGTATTCAGAAGTCTTTTGAAACCATCATTTCCATACTTACCATAAAAACGGTATAAATAGTCCCACCGCATCTGGTCTACTACAAGACCTACCACTAATTTTGGTCTCTCAAGTTGGGTATTTCTGTTCTTCTGCGCATTGATTGTAACTACGGACAAAAAAGTAGCTGCCGCAATTGAAATGTTCCTAAGCATCCAAGTAAATTTTTATTGGCTACAAATTTAAGGGTTTTGAAAGTTTTGGAGTGTGAAATTTTATTTAAATTTGATTATTGTACAATTATCAATCAATCTTCTATGATTTTAGGCGTATACTGGTATTTCAAATTTCCAGATCATTTATATGATTTTCAGTTTTTCAAATTTTTTCCAGGATATGGAGGGCATGCTGATAATCCTGCTGAATTGACTACCAGAGTGCAAGTTGAAGATACAAATGATTTTATCGGAAAACTGGACAAATTGAAAGAACATTTCAAGAAAATCTATTTGCACTTGAATATCAATGAAAATCAACTGATCATCAATATTGGAGACTATATGCTTTTTGATTTTCATTTTCAGTTTGCTAAAGAAATTGAAGAGCTATTGATCTGTGAAAATGCAGTATTACTGGATTCAAATACTCCTTTTACTATTCAATCCAGCAAAAGTTATACTCCGGAAAGAGAAGAATTCAAAAGTATTGAGCACCGGTTCATTCAGATGGTCGGCTCGGATTTCAAGAAAAGTAATGCAGAGAATTATTCCATAAGAATCGACTGTAACCTGCCTATACTGGATAAAAAAAAGCTTATTAATGATCTGGTTCAGATTTGCAGGCAAGAAAACATCAAAGTTTTTTACTATAATGACTTTGATTTTAAAAATCACTGTAATCTGATGCTTTTTTTCACCAATGGCAGACAGAATAAAGAGTCCGTTCAAAAGATTGATATCAATTCTTTTGGAAGCAAAGTACGACAACTTACTCAAAAATACCCTCTTCATTTCGGTCATTTCGGAACCTTCAAAGAGTATCCTTTACAGGGGCCTCATGTAGAACTGATGGTGGATGAAGAGTATATTTTAAATAAAAATAACACTATTTAATTCAATACTATGATCAAACTCAAATATGTCATTCTGTACGTTGAAGATGTAGAACAGTCCATGAATTTTTATAAAAATACTTTTGATACTGAAATAAAATTTATCACCCCCGAAAAAGATTACGGCGAATTACTGACCGGGGAAACCAGTCTGTCATTCGCCTCTGTAAGCCTTGCTGCCTCCAATATTAAAAAAGGATTTGTAACGGCCAAAACAGACGACAAACCTTTCGGGATGGAACTGGGATTCATAACTGATGATGTAGAAGCTTTAGTAAAAAAAGCAATAGAAAACGGAGCTGTTCTTTATGAAGATATTACGGTAAAACCATGGGGACAAAAAACAGCTTACATCATAGATCCCAACAATTATCTGGTAGAAATTTGTACTGAAATTCAATAAATTTAAAAATATCTGATGTGGAAATAAGAAAATTACAAAAGTTAATCTCTAACCCAAGCTTAGAATGGGGACATAACGGCTATACAACAGACAGAATATATTCAGTTTCTTCTATCGAATTTGGAGGTTCTTTTGAATTTAGTTTAAAAGAAAAGGCTTTACCTTATACCAAAATCTGGGAAACCACTTCTGAAGATCTGGAAGAACTCAATACTATTATTGAACAGGGGAATTCTTTCGGTGCTTATGTGAATGAAGAGCTTGCAGGCTGGATTATCTGTGAGCAAAGATCATGGAATAACAGTTTTTACATTGAAAATATTCTTATCAATGAAAAACACAGACGGCAGGGAATCGGGATTATGCTGATTAAAAGCGCCATTAAAGAAGCCAGGAAATTAAACTGCAGAGTTATTGAACTAGAAACACAGAATACCAACTACCCTGCTATCCAGTTTTACAGAAGAATGGGATTCAATATTACCGGCCTGAATACAAGATTATATAATAATACGGAAGAAATTGCTCTTTTTATGACCTTAGATGTGGAGTAAATCTATGATATGGTATTATTATAAATATTTTAGTCTTCTTTAATTAAAACACTTGTCGGTGTGCTAATTTTTCTATACATTAGTAATCAACAAATTAAAACATGATTACTATGAAAAATTTAAAAAAGCTAAAGAGAAATCAGCTTGTGCTGATAAGTGGTGGTGACACTCCCTATGCAATTTGTGACATGAATGGTAATTGCCCACCAACAATAGGCTCATACTATTGCAGCGATGGTACCTGTTACAGAGTTTCCGGTGGTGGCGGTGGCAACCCCGGCTGTAATGAACCTATGCGCCTTTGCCAGGAATGGGAAACCGGTTGCGGATGCGTTTATATGTAAAATATTTTGTTAGATAAAATCTTGTGGGGGGCGGTTTTTACCGCTCTTTTTATTTTTTACTTCTGGAAAAACGTACTCAGACAAATAATCTCCGTTGATTTTATTACTTTCGCAGAAACAGGATCACTCAATATTATGCAAAATCTTCTGAAATACATCAGATCCCTTACCTCATTTTCTGACGAAAGCTGGATGATGCTTCAACCCGCCTTATCAGAAAGACATTACAAGAAAAATGAATTGATGCTGCAGGAAGGTGAAATCTGCCAGTCTTTATTTTACATTGATAAAGGGTTTTGCAAAAGTTATTACGAAATAAACGGAGTTATAAAAAACACCGGATTTTTCTTTGAGAATGAAATAGCAACCAATATCAACAGTTTTGGAAGCGGGCACCCATCTGAATTCAATATCATTGCTTGTGAAGAGCTTTATACGGTAGTTTTTGATAAAATCAAATTATTTGAAGCTACCGGAAAGAATCCGGAAATTGAAACATTAGGGCGTCATTGCATCCGTCAGTTTGCATGCAGGCAGGAAGAATTTTCAAATCTATTCAAACTCTATACTGCACAGGAAAGACTGGAATATTTTGAAACTAAATATCCTGAAATGCTGCAACGCATATCTCTCACCCAGCTGGCCTCATTTTTGGGCGTAGCAAGAGAAACATTAAGCAGAATCCGGAAACGGAGAATTTCCCGTTAACACCTTTTCCATTAAACAGTATCACCTTACGTTAAAAACAATATTATATGAAAACATTAATCTGGCAGGGAGTTCTTTATCAATCTATTGAATATTTTAATGAGCAGATCAAAGATGAAAACTATATTGTAGAATCAAAAATTATAGGCTGTTATGAAGATAAAATTTATGCTGTAGATTACAGTATTCTCATTAATAAAAACTGGATCGTTCAGAATTTTCTGATCAAATCTGAGATCAATAAGGTTAAAACAACATTAGAAGGAAAAAGGCATCAAGACCAATGGGAAATCAACAACGTTATCAATCCTGAATTTAATGATTTTAAATTTATTGATATTTCTTTGACTCCATTTACCAACACACTCCCAATTAACAATTTACAATTAAAAGATAACAGCTCCAAAAAAATCGATGTGATTTATATTGATGTGCTTAACCAGCATGTCAGACCTGTCCAGCAACAATATACAAAGACAGCATCCAATAAGTATCTGTATGAAAATATCGAAAATGATTTTAAAGCAGAGATTTCAGTAGATGATGAAGGATTAGTCATCAGCTATCCCAAATTGTTTGAAAAAATTGCAGAACGTTGAAAATTGTTCAATAAAAATTTAATCTGAAGACACTTTATTAAGCCAAGTTACCACAACAATCGACCAGCAATATCTTATTACGGGAAGCTCTATCCAAAGAGATAAGCAGCAACGGAAGACTTTTTGGTTCTGAATTGAAATATCAAAACCCTGATAATATTTCCTATACAAAATTCAACGGTAATGTTTCTGAGACCGACTGGAAAACTTCTGTTGATGGTGTACTGAAAAGATATATCTATAATTATGATGTCTTAAACAGACTTACAGCCGGATATTATCATGAACCTACAACTTCGGTTCCTGCTAATAACTTCTATAATGAAGAAATAGCATATGACCTTAACGGGAATATTACCCGCCTTCAGAGAAATATGAAAGGAAGTAGTAATACTGCAGAATATATAGACAACATTTATTATACCTATTCAGGAAACAGGCTTATTTCAGCTTCTGATGTCACACAGAATTTTAATGGTTATCCAACAGGAGGAAATCAGATTGGTTATGATAATAATGGAAATATGGTTAACCAGCTGGATAAAGGAATTTCTTCCATTCAATATAATTATTTAAATCTAACTAAGCAGATTACACAAAACTCTAAAGTCATTAACTATTATTACAGGGCAGATGGAGTTAAAATTAAGAAATCAGGACCAGCAGGATCAAACATTGATTATCTTGATGGGTTTCAATATACGGAAGGAAGCATAAAATTTGTTCAGACTTCAGAAGGGTATTTCAATTTTGAAAATAATAAGTACATTTACAATTATACAGACCATCTGGGAAATATAAGATTAAGTTAATATAAAAATGAAACCGGAATAGAAATCCTTGAAGAAAATAATTATTATCCATTTGGTTTAAAACATGGAATATCTAACCCTTCTGTAGGAAACCCAAGCTATAATTATAAATATAATGGTAAGGAATTACAGGAGACCGGGATGTATGATTATGGAGCAAGAATGTACATGCCGGACTTAGGAAGATGAGGAGTTATTGACCCATTGGCTGAAGCATCCAGAAGTTTTACACCTTATCATTATGGAAACAACAACCCGATAATGTTTATAGACCCGGATGGAAGAATTACGGAGTCTTTTATTAAGGGAATGCTGTCTGCTCCTTCAGGCACAACATGGTACAATACGGGGATGGGTTTTACCAATGATCAGGGAGGTTCTATGGACTATGATGGAAACAGGATTACCTGGGGAATAGACTACACACGTATGCTTATGCAGAGTGTTGGTCTTTCTCATGGTGGTGAAGGCGGCGGTGGTGAAATGCTAATCCATATTCCGGAAGTTATTATTACCGGAAGGAAGGGTAAAGGCTTTGCAGAAGGTTCATACAATAGCTTCATGATGGAAGTTAAAGCAGACAATGCAAGATTGGCATGGAACCTAAGCCAAAGCAGATCTTTACTGTATGACGCCATAGAAAATACCAAAGTAGGCCAATCCGTATCTGCCGCTGAAAACTTCCTGTTTTTAGAATTACCTGCTTCTATGGTTGGTGGAGAGCTTTTAGCCGCTGGATGGAAAGCAGCCGGAATGAGCAGGCTTATCTGTCGCTCTGCAGCAAGGCTTACCAATGGTCTTATTAAGATTTGCTTTACGGAAGGTACCTTAGTAGCGGTAGAAAAAGGAAGCAAAAAAATAGAGGATATTAAAGTAGGAGATCTTGTATAGAGCTACAATGAGAAGACTGGAAAAAAAGAACTGAAAAAAGTAGTAGAACTATCCCGCAATACTTCTTCCTCATTAGTAAAGATCTCCTTAAACGGGGCTGAAATTACCTGTACACCTGAACACCCTTTCTATGTAAACGGAAACTGGGTAGAAGCTAAAGACCTTGTAAAAGGAATGGCCCTTACTACTTTAGATGGGAAAACTTCTCCTGTAGAATCTATTAAATTCTTGGATGAAAAAGTAAAAGTCTATAACTTTGAAGTAGAAGGCAACCATAATTATTATGTTTCTGAGAAAGGGATTTTGGTGCATAATGATTGCCACTTTACAAATGAACTTTTGGGTTATGTTGGAAAATATGCTCAGGTTTTTGATGGTAGTGTAAATATGGGGTGGCTAACTGGTGACATAATGGAAGTACAGGTTAATGGTATTGTAAGGGCTAATAGCGCGCCGAAAAATGCAGTATTTAAAGCATTAACAGAAGGAGCTGAAAGCATGGCAAGAAAATATGGTATGAGTGAAGTAAGAATACAATTTAATATGGTAATGAATCAAAACCTCAAACATAATTCCCTTTGGGCAAGAGAGTATGGTTATTTTTTTAGCAGAGAGGGTGATACCGTTTTTTGGGAAAAAGTTTTACATTAATAATTATGAATATAAAAGAATTTAAAGACAAAGCGATCGAGATTAGTCTTAAATGTGTAGATAAAGCACCAGAAGACTGGCTTACTTTTAATGATCAAATAAATACTCAATTATTAGATGATAGCTATGAATCCAAATTTGTTTCATTAGAAAAAAATGAATTACCTATTTTAGATTGTAGCCTAAATAATTCATATTTATTAGTTACAACTGAAAGGGTTATTTCGATAATAGATGATAATTATGACGAGGTCTACTCTAAAGATTTTGAAGGATTATGTAATGATTATGAAAAATTTAATTATAAAAAAGAGAATAATCAGCATCCTAAAACTAATTTTATATGTATTGAAAAGACCAATAAATCAAAGTTATTAGCGATAATAGATTCTTATTATCCCGCTTTTTTTTCTAAAATGTTAATCTGTAATGTATTATTGTATAAGAAAGAAGGAAGATGGTTTTTAAATCCGAGTAGGAATTTATAAATAGAAATATTTAAATAAGCAATAAACAAAGAGATTGACCAACGATCAGTCTCTTTTGTTATTTAAAAGTAAAAGCCTATAACTTTGAAATAGAAGGCAACCATAATTATTATGTTTCTGAGAAAGGGATTTTGGAGCATAATAATTGTGAATGGACAAGCGCAATTACAAATACGTTAGAAAATGCTTCATCAGGTGTAACAAGACACATCTCAGAGCATTTTTTTGCAGGTGAAATTAATATTGGAGGCAGGCAATTATCACAAATGTTTCAAAAGGGATTATCGTACAAAGATATATTAGGAGAAGCTGCCTTGCGTATTGGGAAGGGTAAAGGGACTATTGGAACATCAGCGCAAGGAGCAAGACAAATAATATTAGATTTTGGAAGAACAATTAATGAATCAGGAACAACAAGCCAAGTAAGAATTTGGATGAATGAAACAGGAACAAGCATTAGAAGTTTGCATCCTTATACTAGATAATAATAAATATGGTAATAAATAAAAACAAAGAACTTTTTGGCTTTCAGCCTTATGAATTTACAAGTTTTTTAGAGGGAAATTCTTTAATAAAAGGCTATAAATATTTAGATCAACTTGTATGCGATTTATTGATATATGAAAAAGAAGGACACTATTATAAATATGAAGATGAAAATTTAATACTTTATAGTCCAACAGAGATTAATGAAAATGGAATGTTTTTCTTTAAATTAAAAAATAAATTTCTATTAATAGAGAATGAGAATTTTCAATTTTATGCAAACTATGAAATTGATAAAGAAGATCTGGATATTATAATGATCGAAGCTATTGTGAAAGAGAGCAATAATAAATATTACTGGACATATTCAACAATGGATTATTTAATTGAGACATCCAATAAAAGATCTCAAGATATATATTTTGATTATTATCCTAATGAAATTGCTTTCGTTTTAAACAGATTTTTACTTTTGAAAAATATTACCAAAAGTGATATAGTAGATAAGCTTCAATCTTTAAAAACAGAGGAAAATATAATTTCTGGATTTTATAAATAATCTTAAAGGAGAGTTATGCTATTTAAAGGATAACTCTCCTTTAACTTTGAAGTAGAAGGCAATCATAATTATTATGTTTATGAGAAAGGGATTTAGGTACATAATGATTGTGGACTTCCCCAATTACTTTCCAGAGTAGAAGGTAATATGATTGGTGGAGAATTTAAATATGCTAGTGGGGAAATAATAGATTTTTTAGGATATCATAATGCTAAAGGAAGTACATTAGAAATAACAGAAATGGCCTTTTACCCTAGAGGTGCTATTAAAAACGAAATGGCTAATCAATTTGGAAATAGGCAAATGATTCAAAGTCTTAAAGTACTCCAAAACTATGCAAGGGAAAATGGATTTACACATTTAAGACTTCAATTTGAGAGAGCAGCTAACAGTTCAGCAAAGAATCCTGGTCATATATTCGATCAACTTTTTAAATTATAAAATATGAATAATACAGAGTTATTGGAAAAATATAAAGATTACACAATCACTAATATTGAAGATTTAATATTAAAAATGAAATTAGAAGATAATTTATCTATGATGCAATCAACAATGTCATTAGTTTTAAAATTTAAATTAAAAATTACTGAAGCTGATAATTATGTATTAAATTCTAAAGCTTGGTCTGATCGTAAAGAGTCAGTAGAAAAACTTCGGGATAATATTTTTGATAAACTAAAAAATCAATATTAAATAAAAAGAAGCCGTCTCATTTCATTGAGTCGACTTCTTTCTTTTTGAAGTTCCCTCACTGGCGCGAGCGTCCTCGCTCGTGTCCATGAATAAAAACAGAAAAGCCACTGCAAAAGCAGTGGTTTTTGTCAATATAAAAGAACCTCCTTCCAAAATAAACTAATACTTTATCACAATTTTTTCTGTTGCTCCCTTTTCAAGATGAGAAAAAGCAGATTTTGCATCTTCAAATGAATATATGTGATCAAATGACTAGATGTATCTGATGTGCTGTCAAAGCCTCATTCATATGGGTAAACATTGATAATTTGTTATTCTAGTAATAAATCCCCCTTTACAATTGTTATAATGATATGAAAACAATTGCTCTCTTCCTCTTCTTTTTCGTTTCTCTGACTGTCGTTTCTGCTCAGAATCATCATTCTGAAGGCTTTTATGAAACCTCAGATCATGTAAAGATCAAATATAAAGTCTCCGGAAAAGGAGAAGCCTGTATCTATATTCCCGGAGGTCCCGGGCAGGGATATCCATCTTTTGAATTGATGGGTGGAAACAGTCTGGAAAAAAACATGCAGATGGTTTATATGGATCAGCGGGGTTCCGGGGAATCCAGTACTTCCGAAAATTATCATCTTGATAAAATGGTTCAGGATATTGAAGAACTGAGACAGCATCTCAAATTAAAAAGAGTTTTCCTGCTGGCTCATTCCTTTGGCGGAATCATTGCAGTCAGTTATGCAAAAAAATATCCCCAGCATACCAAAGGACTCATTCTTGCCAATGTCACACTTCATTTTTTGAATGATGAATCTCTCAAAGAACAGATTGAATATGGAAGCAGTCTTTTACAGACAAAAAACAGAGCGGTTCCTAAAGACAGCCTTTCTTCAGAACTTTCAAAAATAAGCAGTGCACTAAGAAAAAAAAGGATCGGATATAAATTCCTTACTGAAGATATCGAAACCATAAAAGAGACAGATAAAATAGATTCTCTTCATCCCCGTATCATCGACTTCGGAATGGCCGTCATTTCAAAACCTAAAGATTTTCCGGAATATTATGCTGATTATGCTCCCATCACAAAAGATATTCATGTTCCTGTCCTTATCATTACGGGAAAAAAGGATAAAGCAGTGGGAACTCAGCACTACAAAACCTTCAGATTTCCCAATCAAAAAGTAGTTTCCATTGATGGGGGACATCTTCTGTATTACGAGAAAAATAAAGACTTTGTAAACGCTGTTACCAATTTTGTGAAAACAACAAAGTGATATTGTATTAGCAATTTTATAATTAAAAGTTTCGGCGCGGCCTTTGGCCGCGCCGAAACTTTCCCAACATTCAAATATTCATTAAAACAAAACAGGCTGTCTCAAATTGAAACAGCCTGTTATTATCTATTAATTCCTGCTTAAAAGCCGGATAATCATTAAAATTTAAGATCTCCGTTCACCTCTCTTACTGCATTAGCAGCTTCAGCGAATTTCAATTGCTCTTCAGCAGTCAATGTTACATTTACGATTGATTCTACTCCGTTTGCTCCGATGATAGCAGGAACTCCTAAACAGATATCGTTTTGTCCGTACTCACCTTCAAGCATTAAAGAACATGGGATCATTTTCTTTTGGTCACATGCAATCGCCTGAACCATTACAGAAACTGCTGCACCTGGAGCATACCAAGCAGAAGTTCCTAATAATTTCGTAAGAGTAGCTCCTCCTACTTTAGTTTCTTCGATTACATATTTTTGTTGATCTTCACTTAAGAATTCAGTTACAGGAACTCCATTTCTTGTAGCTTTGCTCAATAATGGAAGCATACCTGTATCACTGTGAGCAGCAATTACCATTCCGTCTACATCAGAAATTGGAGCTTCTAATGCTTCAGCCAATCTGTATTTGAATCTTGCAGAGTCTAATGCACCACCCATTCCGATGATTTTGTGCTTAGGAAGACCTGAAGTTTTGTGAACAAGGTAAGCCATAGTATCCATTGGGTTAGAAACCACAATAATGATTACTTCCGGAGAATGTTTTACTAAGTTTTCAGTAACGTCTTTCACGATACCAGCATTGATACCGATCAATTCTTCTCTTGTCATTCCAGGTTTTCTTGGGATCCCTGAAGTGATTACTGCTACATGAGAACCTGCAGTTTTGCTGTAATCTCCTGTTGTACCCGTAATTTTTGTATCAAATCCGTTAAGAGATGCTGTCTGCATCAAATCCATTGCTTTACCTTCAGCAAACCCCTCTTTAATGTCTACCAAAACTACTTCTGAACAGAAGTTCTTCATTGCGATGTATTCCGCACAGCTTGCTCCTACAGCGCCTGCACCTACTACAGTTACTTTCATATTGTTACTTTTTAAAATTATTTTTTGTTAGTTAAGTTTAAATTTGAAACTCCCCAAATTTAATAATTCCTGAAAAAATGCGCAATTTTTCAGGAATTTAATTAGAATTAAAATAAATTAGTTGACGTTCAGTAAAAACGTGTACAGCTTTTTCGCACCAGAAAGTACTTCATGGTAGTTTTCCTCAGCTACTTCCGTATCCAGAACTTCCTTAAAATTTTTCCACATAGGGCCTGTATTTTCCTGATAACATCCGAAAAAGTTGAAAGTAACCTCATCAAATCCTTCCGTTTTAGAAAGCTGTTTGGCAATTACATTCCCACCAAGCGTAGAACCTTCAATCACATACATCGCGCCAAGCGCTTCATGCTCATTGCTGAATTCAAGATTGTGGGAAGCGGACTGATTTTCCAGAGAAAGGCTTTTCAGGTCTTCTTCAATAAGGAAAAGTTTTTTTCTTGCATCAAGCTGAAGTTTTTCTGCATACTTATCAGAAAGGCTGCTGAAGATTTTATCTTCACTGTGAAGAAGCATCAGGTAATTAGTATGGATGATTTTTTTATAATCCTCTAAGGTGAAAGTCTTGTTAAAAATCTTTTCAGAATTAAAAAGTTTCTCTGCCGCATCGTGATAATCTGCTGTATTCTGTTTAAGATATTCTGATACCATAAATAACGTTTAAAAGTTTCTCAAATATAAGGCTTTTTGAACGTTAAAATAAAGGACGTTCCCTCACTGCTGCTTTCATAATCCACATTTCCTCCTATTCTTTTCATAATACGGTATACAATAGACAGCCCTACTCCGTTTCCTTTAAATTGCTTGGCGTTATCCATCCTGTTGAAAATTTTAAACATCTTATGCTTCTCCTCTTCAGGAATGCCAATACCGTTGTCTGAAACCCTGTAAATAATAGTCTGCCCATCTTCTTTTCCTTCAATTTCCACTTTCGGAAGATCTTTGTGAGAAGAATATTTCACGGCATTATTGATAATATTAAGGAATACCTGATGAAGCATCGTTTTATCAGCCAGTACATCCGGGCATTCCTTAATGATAATTTCACTGTTTGGACTGCCATAGGTCATCTTGGCATTTTGAGAGATTTTCTCAATAGTATGAGCCGTTTTCAGACTTTCAAGCTGTATTTCACTATGCTTGGCACGGCTGAGCTGCAGTACATCATGCATCATTTCCGCCATATTATCTATTTCCTCAATAATCGTATTGATCTTGATTTTGCTTTTTATAGAATCACTGGTAAGATTTCCCAGCAGCATCTGGGCATTTAGTTTCATCACCGTCAGTGGAGTTCCTAAATCATGAGAAATGGTATATGAAAAACTGTCAAGCTCTTCATTCACTTTCTTAAGCTCATCATTAAGCCTTTTGATCGCATTATAATTTTTGTGAGAGGTTTCTAAAATCAAATCCCTTACAGCCTGTACAGCACTTATATTTCTGGAATTCCATCTTTTAGAATTCCCTTTGATATTTTCTGTAAAAATACGGAAGGAAGTTCTCGGCGATATCATCTGCCTTTCCTCTCCGTTTTGAGAAAATACACCGATCTTTTTCTCAGGATTCCCGGCCCAGTTGATATGTTCATCAAACTCTTTTCGGAACCAGATCAGCATTTCATTCTTATCTCTTTCAATAAAATAAATAATGATACCTGCTGCATTTTTAGGCAGGTCCAGTTTCTCATCGTGATCCTTAAGGAAACTACGACTCACAAAGATCTGTTCATTCGTATTCTCAAGCGCCCATTGTACAATTCTGCTGAGACTTTCCGGATTGGGAGTACTGCCGTCTGTTATGATGCTTTCATCTGAAACAATAGCAAGTCCGTCTGCCTCCGGTAAGTTTCTGATCTCCGTTTTACATTCAACAAGAGAATCGAACAGGTTATTATGTTTTAAAAACTCCGTTTTAAGCTGAGACACTTTCTCATTCAGTTCCAAACGGTAGTTCAGCTCGCTCTTGGATTTAAAAGATGAATAAGCATTAGCAGCCAGAGCAGTGAAAATTCCGGCCTGTACTCTGTCCTCAAGGTCAATATGCTTAGGTTCTACATTCTGACAGGTTACCAGTCCCCAAAGATGATCATCAATAATAATTGAAACACTGAAGCTTGAAGCTGCTCCTGAATTTTTAAGATATTGCCCATGAATAGGTGACATTCCTCTGGATGCTGAAAAAGTGAGGTCAATATTTTCAGGACTTCTGCTTAAAATAGGAACCGTCTCCGCATATACATTGCTGAAGATTCTTTTTCTTTTTTTCAGATAAAGCTCACGTGCCTGTTTTGGAATATCAGATTCCGGATAATGAAGACCCAGAAAACTTTCCATATTCTCATTTTTCTTTTCGGCAATTACTTTTCCTGAACCATCCATCATGAATTTATAGACCATCATCCGGTCATAGTTAACCACCTTCGACAGGGTTTCCAGAAGATGATTCCAAAGCTCTTTTTCATTATCGATGATATAGAAGTTATCATATTTATTTGAAATCCTTTTATTGGGATTAATCAAAACTTCTTCAAATTCCATGAAAATATAGAGTTCACTTCTGAAAACAGAAAAATGGTACTCTGTATCATCAATAAAAATCTTATCAAAATAAGTTTCATTCTTCCGTCTGGTAAATTTATCCAGCGAAGTATAGATTTCTGAATCAATAATGCTTTGAAAACTTTCCGGAAAGTCAGTAAGCTTTCTTCCGAATAGTTTCTCTGAACTCCCGATCTTAAATATATCCGAAATATTCCTGCTAAAAAAAGTAATGGTACGGGACTCCGCATCAATGCCAATCAAATAACCAAAACTTTGTATAGAACCCGGAATATGGATAGGTTCTTCATGGCATTCTATAAAATTCATATATCTCTTCAGTCTATCAATCAAATATAGCGTTTTTTGGAACAGCTTTCTATTTTGTGGTACCTAATTTCAAAGTTCTTTACCCAATAATTTGTAAAGTATATCTCTATGAAAACCAAAGTAAAAAGACATTACACTATTCTTCATTTTCATCTCATTTTTATGAGATATCTTTATAAGATACGAAAAAAAATCCAATAACCATGTTTTTCACTCTTTAACTATGATTCATAACATGAATTACACATTATTAACCTTAATAATTGTTTTATTTAAACAATTTTATCTAAATTTATATCACCAAACAATGAATATGATCAAAATTAATTGAATTATTCACAATAAATTCAATAAAAAATTTAAATTCAAATAATACTATTATGAAAAAGTTCCCATTAATTTTATTTTCTCTGATCCTCTCTATAGGATTATGGAATCCATCAGAAGCATGTACAAGGGTAGTTTACAAAGGGCCTCAGAATACCATTATTACAGCACGTTCTATGGACTGGCGGGACGAGATCCCTGCCAACCTGTGGGTTTTCTCAAAAGGAATAGACCGCAACGGACTGGTAGGCTCTAAATCTGTAAAATGGACTTCCAAATACGGAAGCCTCATCAGCTCTTCCTGGGATATTGCTTCAGCAGACGGAATGAACGAAAAAGGACTGGTTGCCAACCTGCTTTGGTTAGGAGAATCCCAGTATCCGAAGTTTGATGGAAAAGGAAGTAAAAAGGGACTTGCCATATCATTATGGGCACAATATTATCTCGATAATTTTGCTACAGTAAAAGAAGCAGTAGAATTTTCACGAAAAGAACCATTCGTTATTGTAAGTGATTATATTCCGGGAACAGAAAGATTTACGACAATCCATCTTTCCATTTCAGATGCTTCAGGAGACAATGCTGTATTTGAATATATTGACGGTAAACTGGTCATTCATCATGATCCGTCTTATACCGTAATGACCAATTCTCCTGTTTTTGAAGAACAGCTGGCCCTTAACAATTACTGGAAAGGAATTCCGGGAACGGTTATGCTTCCGGGAACCAACCGCGCTGCCGACCGTTTTGTAAGAGCTTCGTATTACATCAATGCAATTCCGCAGACTGCGGATACCCGTACAGCGGTAGCCAGTGTTTTCAGTGTGATCAGAAACTGCTCTGTTCCTTACGGAATCACTTCAGCAACGGAACCTAATATTTCGTCAACAAGATGGCGTTCTGTCTCAGATCAGAAAAACCTTGTGTATTATTTTGAAACGGTTTTCACACCGAATACTTTTTGGGTAGATCTTAAAGATTTCGATCTGAGCCCTAAAGGAAAAGTGATGAAGCTGGATCTGAGTAACAATCGTACCTATAACGGTAAATCCAATACCGAATTTAAGGAATCTGCACCGTTTACATTCTTAGGATTAAAATAAATATTTCACCACAAAACATTTATACGCTTAAGTAAAATAATCTGCCCTTGCAGATGAAAGGACCTAAGTATGCCGCACTATGATTCAATGGGTGACCATTCCCCTTCTCTGGAGGGGTGGCAAATCAAAGATTTGACGGGGTGGTTTAGCAATAGTGGTAAAATAAAGTTTACAATAAAAAAACAAAAATAGATATGGCCTTTTTTTCGATTAAAAAGAAAAGCCTGATCCTGTGCATGCTGGCCTGTGGATTATCAGCTTATGCACAAAATCAGGATTCTCTGAAAACCACACCTCCTCCACAGGAAGAAGACAATGTAAAATATCCGCAGCTGCAGATCAAAGGCCTTTTTCAGGCACGTTATCTGGTAGGGATGTCCAGGGATGTTGATGTCAACGGACTTCATCATACCGATGGTTCCGGAACTGATAATAATTTCATGCTCAAATACATGAGGGTTCAGGTTCGGGCGCAGATCAGTAAACGCACAGAAGTAGTTGTCTTAGCCAACCTTGCGGACTTTAAAAATGATCCTAAAAGCAGAGTTCTTGAAAACGCTTATCTGAAGTATACTTTCAATCCCAAATTAGCCATTACCGTAGGGCAATTCAGACCTTGGTTCGGTATTGAAGAAACTTATCCTATTGATATTATTAAATCTTTAGACTGGTCTAATCAGTATACGGAATTCGGAAAACTGGGCTGGACAAGTTTCCAGATCGGAATGTCTGCCACAGGACAGCTTCAGTTGGGAGAAATTCCTTTCCAATATGCTGTTTCGGTAGTCAACGGAAATGGAAAAAACCAGATCAATGATAATGATAACGGAAAGCAGTATTCTACCCGCCTTGTCTTCGGATTATCCAAAAAATACAATTTCAATGTAGGTCTGAACGGAGGTATTGGGGAAGTTTTCAGCAAAAAAGTATACGCACTGGGAGTAGATCTGAGCTCATTGATTCAATTTGATCCAAAATGGAGTCTTGACATGCAGCTGGAAGCCAAACAAGCCACCAACCATGTTCTGTACAACTCCATTGCCCCTGAATTGCGACCTGAGAATCCAGATCAGTATCTGATCCGAGGAGCTTATTTCCTTCCAAATCTAAGATATGAGATCAACCATAAAAATCTCAGTGCCTTCGAATTATCCTGCCGTTACGAATACCTTGATACCAATTTCAGAATGGCTTCCAACCCAAGACAAACGATCACTCCTATGTTCGGATTGGAATTTCTGAAAAATTATGGAGCAAGAATTCAATTGGGAGTTCAGTTTGACCGTTACAAATATCAGGTGGAAAACACATCACAATACAATAACAATCTATTCATTGTCCAGGTACAAAGTAGGTTTTAAACGATTAAATAGTTAGTATCATGAAAGAAATTAATATCAAAAACGTAGCGATTACATTTGTTGTTGCGTTAATAATATGGTTCATCCCTGCTCCGGAGGGTGTGGCTGAGAATGCCTGGCATCTGTTCGCCATCTTTGCGGCAACCATTTTAGGCATTATTCTTAAAGCAGCTCCTATGGGCACAATGTGTATGATGGCCATTGGTTTTACAGCCCTTACACAGGTAGTAGCTCCGGGAGACGCAGGGAAATCCATTACCAAAGCTCTTTCCGGTTTTGGAGACAAAGTAATCTGGCTGATCGGGATCTCATTCTTTATTGCCAGAGGATTTATTAAAACGGGACTTGGAAACCGTATTGCCTTTCTATTCATCAGGGTTTTTGGTAAAAGTTCATTGGGATTGGCTTACGGATTAGGATTGGCCGATGTTTGTCTGGCACCTGCCATTCCGAGTAATACAGCAAGAGGTGGTGGGATTATCTATCCTATCATGAAATCCATGGCGATAAGTTTTGATTCTGTTCCTGAGAAGCCGGAAACGCATAGAAAATTAGGATCATTTCTTACTTTGAACAGTTACTATATGAACCTCATCGCTTCTTCTATGTTCCTTACCGGGACAGCAAGTAACCCGATGTGTCAGAAATTTGCCGCCAACCTTGGTATTGATATTACATGGATGTCATGGGCTGCAGCAGGTTTCATTCCCGGCGCAGTAGCATTTTTTGTTGTTCCTTTGGTACTGTACAAATTATATCCGCCCGAACTGAAAAAAACAGGTGATGCTCCGAAAATGGCAGCTCAAAAATTAAAAGAAATGGGACCTATTTCCAGAAACGAATGGCTGATGCTGCTTGCATTTTTCATTCTGTTAGCTCTTTGGATATTTGGCGGAGCACTTTCTATTGATGCTACTACTACGGCATTCATCGGATTAACATTATTGCTGTTAACTTCAGTATTAACCTGGGAAGATGTAAAAGGTGAAAAAGGAGCGTGGGATACTATCGTTTGGTTCGCAGTACTGGTGATGATGGCAAGTTCTTTAAATGAATTGGGATTCATTGGTTGGTTCAGTAACCTTATCAAAGTACAAATTGGAGGTCTGAGCTGGCAGGTAGCCTTCCCGGTTATTATTGTAGTCTATTTCTTCAGTCACTATATTTTTGCAAGTGCAACAGCTCACGTAGCAGCCATGTATGCAGCATTATTGGGTGTAGGGGTTTCTTTGGGAATTCCTCCAATGCTATTAGCGATGATGCTAGGTTTCATGGGTTCCATTTATGGTGTACTTACCCATTACGGACACGGTCCGGCTCCGGTATTTTTTGGAAGCGGATATGTAGATCTCAAAGCCTGGTGGGTCAGAGGTCTTGAAATAGGAATCGTTCTATTGATCATTTACATGGTTGTAGGAGGATTGTGGATGAAAGTCTTAGGATATTATTAATTTTTAAATCAAAAATATGTTATCAACATTGTCAAGAAAAATGCTGATGTGCCTTACAGGACTCTTTTTGGGATTCTTCCTGTTGATTCATTTTCTCGGAAATCTTCAGCTTTTTCTTCCACAAGAACAGGCACACCTGCAATTTAATGCGTATTCGCATTTTTTATCAGGAAATATTATTATCAAAATAGTTTCTTATGTTTTGTATGCCAGCATCATTCTACACGCCGTAGACGGGCTGATTATTACTTTAAAAAATAAAAAAACCGGTGGCGGTTATCAGTCGGACAGACGTGGAAGAGCCAGTAAATGGGCTTCCAGAAATATGGGAATCCTCGGAACATTAATCCTGATTTTCCTGGTGATCCATTTTCAAAATTTCTGGTATATCTACAAATTCGGGAATCCGCCTTTGGATGAAAACGGAAATAAAGATTTATACATTCTGGTAGTGAATGTCTTTAAAGAATGGTGGTACGTTATCATTTATATTTTATCAATGATCGCATTGTGCTATCACCTGATTCATGGGATACACAGTGCAGTAAGAACTCTGGGATTATATCATCCTAAGTTCGTGCAATGGTTCAAAACTATCGGAATTGCTTATTCAATCATTATCTGTGTAGGTTTTGCATTGATGCCGGTGTATGTATTCTTTACTTATCATTAAACAGAACGGTCATGATTTTAGATTCAAAAATACCACAAGGCCCATTGGAACATAAATGGGAAAATTATAAAAAGAAAGCGAGACTCGTAAATCCTGCCAACCGTAAAAAACTGGATGTAATTGTTGTAGGAACGGGATTGGCGGGAAGTTCAATTGCTGCTTCTTTGGGAGAAATGGGATATAATGTCAAATCATTCTGTTTCCAGGACAGCCCGAGAAGAGCGCACTCTGTGGCAGCCCAAGGAGGTGTGAATGCAGCCAAAAATTATAAAAACGATGGCGACAGTGTGTACAGAATGTTTGTAGACACCTTGAAAGGAGGAGACTTCAGAGCCCGTGAAGCCAATGTATACAGAATGGCAGAATGTTCTCTGAACCTCATCGACCAGGCTGTAGCTCAAGGTGTGCCTTTCGGCAGGGAATATGGAGGATATCTGAACAACCGTTCCTTCGGAGGGGTTCAGGTGAGCCGTACTTTCTATGCAAGAGGACAAACAGGACAACAGCTGCTTCTGGGAGCTTATCAGGCTTTGATGAGACAAGTTGGAAAAGGTTCTGTACAATTATTTTCAAGGCATGAAATGCTTGATCTGGTCACTATTGACGGGAAAGCCAGAGGAATTATCGTAAGGAATTTAGACACAGGAGAAATTGAAAGACATGCAGCCCATGCTGTAGTATTGGCAACGGGAGGTTACGGAAAAATTTATTATCTGTCCACACTTGCTATGGGTTGCAATGGCTCTGCAATCTGGAGAGCCCATAAAAAAGGAGCGTTAATGGCTTCTCCAAGCTGGATTCAGGTACACCCTACTTCTCTTCCACAATCCGGAGATTATCAGTCTAAACTGACCTTAATGTCTGAATCATTACGTAATGACGGACGTATCTGGGTGCCACTGAAAGAAGGTGAAAACAGACCTCCCAATGATATTCCTGAAAATGAAAGAGATTATTACCTTGAAAGAAGATATCCGGCGTTCGGAAATCTTGCTCCGAGAGATATTTCGTCCCGTGCAGCCAAGGAAAGAATTGATGCTGGTTTTGGAATCGGGCCGTTGAAAAATGCAGTATATCTTGATTTTTCAAAAGCAATACAGGAACAGGGAAAAGATAAGATTAAGGAAAAATATGGGAACTTATTCGATATGTATCTTAAAATAACAGGATATGATGCGTATAAAGAACCCATGATGATCTCCCCGTCAGCACACTTCTCAATGGGCGGACTTTGGGTAGATTATGAGCTGATGACTACTGTTCCCGGATTGTTTGCTTTAGGTGAAGCTAATTTTGCGGATCACGGAGCCAACAGATTAGGAGCCAACTCTCTTTTACAAGCTTCCGTAGATGGCTATTTCATCGCACCTTACACCATTGCAAACTATTTGGCTGATGAAATTCACACCGGAAAAATTTCACCGGATACGCCTGAATTTGAACAGGCAGAAAATGCCATTAAAGAACAGATTCGCGATTTTATCAATATCAAAGGAACTAAAACCGTTGATTATTTCCACAAAACACTAGGAAAACTCCTGTACGATTATTGCGGATTGGCCAGAAACGAAGAAGGACTGAAGTATGCCATTCAGGAAATCAGAAAACTAAAACAGGAATTCTATAAAGATGTAAGAGTTTCCGGGCAGGGAGACAAAATGAATACCGAACTGGAAAAAGCAGGCCGTGTTGCCGACTATTTCGAAATAGGAGAACTGATGTGCTATGATGCCTTAACCCGCAACGAATCCTGCGGGGCTCATTTCCGGGAAGAATTCCAGACTCCGGACGGAGAAGCCATGAGAAATGATGCTGAATACCAATTTATCTCCGCATGGGCATGGGCTGGTGAAAATAGTGAACCTGAACTGATTAAGGAGCCTTTAACCTTTGAAGAAATTCAGCCAACGGTAAGAAGTTACAAATAAAAAACAGAAAATTATGGATTTACATCTTAAGATATGGAGACAGAAAGACAGAAAAAGTGAAGGAAAACTGGTAAGTTATGACTTGAAAGGATTGAATTCTCATATGTCTTTCCTGGAAATGCTGGATACACTAAACGAAAAATTGATCATTGAAGGTGACGAGCCTGTAGAATTTGATCATGACTGCCGTGAAGGGATCTGTGGGCAATGTGGTATGATGATCAACGGGATTGCCCATGGTCCTCTGAAAAACACAACTACCTGTCAGCTTCATTTACGGTCTTTTAAAGATGGGGAAACGATTCTGATAGAACCTTTCCGTGCTGAAGCTTTTCCTGTAAAGAAAGATTTAAAAGTAGACCGCTCTGCTTTTGACAGAATTATATCTTCGGGAGGTTTTGTATCTGTAAATACAGGTCAGGCTCCTGATGCCACCGCCATTCCGGTAACTCATCAGACTGCTGAAGAAGCTTTTGATTCCGCAGCCTGTATCGGATGTGGAGCTTGTGTTGCTACCTGTAAAAACGGAAGTGCAGCATTATTTACCTCCGCAAAAATCACCCATATGGCACTTCTTCCTCAGGGGAAAGAAGAACGAAGCAAAAGGGTTCTGGATATGGTAGCTCAGATGGACACTGAATTATTCGGACACTGCTCCAATACAGAAGCCTGTGAAGTGGAATGTCCGCAAGGAATTTCCGTACTCAATATCGCCAGAATGAATTTTGAGTACAGCAGAGCCTTATTTTTCAGGAAAAAAGCTTAGATACACAAACGAAGAACGCTAAAAATGATAATGTTTGAAAGGGTAATTTGCCAATGCAGGTTTGCCCTTTCTTTTTTTAATTACTTTCTATTCGTTCATCATGGCCACTACCCTTGCCGGAGCTGCAGAACCGCCAACAATCTTTAACGGAAATACACAGATTTTAAATCCGGATGGAGGCAATGCTCCAAGATTGGTAAGCTGCTCAATGTGTAAATATTCTTTTTCAATTCCTACACGGTGCCCTTCCCAAAAGAATTCTGGATCATTGAGTTATTTGGCTTTTTTAGCCATATATCTTAAAGGAAGATCCCAACCCCACTGATCAATTCCCATCACTTTTACGCCCTGATCAATCAGCCATTCTGTCGCTTCTTTGCTCATTCCCGTTCCTTTTTCTACAAAATCTGAGGTCCCCATCATTTTATCACGGTCTGTTCTGATCAGTACAATATTTCCTTGCTGTATCGTGATTCCGTTTTTATCAAGGTCTTTTTTAAGATCATCAACTGTGATAGTCACAAAATCTTCTTTATGAGTACAATTGATCACAATTCCATCTCCAAAGCACCATTCCAAAGGAATCTGATCTATGGTTTTAGCCGGTTTACCTTCTACTACAGGGCCATAATGCCATGGAGCATCAATATGAGTGGTGGCATGAAGTCCCATATTTTTGATAGTATCATCTGCCCAGCCTGTCCAGTTTTTAGGAAAAAGCCTCGCTGGAAGTCTTAGCGCCAGACGAATCAGCCAATGCGATTTCCGGTGTGCTTTATGTTTGATTTTCACCCTCATAAACCAAGGATCTCCTGCATTGTATTGAATGGGTTTTGTCAGATCAACAATTCTTGTTTTCATATGATTTAGGCTAAGAAGCAAAGATAGCAAATACGGCAAAAGCATTGTTGATTCTTGAATAAGAATAATCTATTTTTTAACAAAACAAGATTTCAGATTCTTGAATGTTTGTTTGAGTTACAATCTGATCAGTATACGAAAAAAGATTACTAATCTTTTTCTAATTCTATCGGGTTTTCATATTTTTTGTTTTCTTCTCTTTCCTTTTCTCTCTGTCGTACCATTTCCTGACCTTTTATAATTGTTGTTCCATAACTTGCGAGTATAGCAGCAGAATTGGCATCAGCATTTCTTAATGCTTGTTTTAATTTTTGCTGTGTGGTTTCGATTGCTTCATTATATCGGCTTTTCCTAATGGTAATTAATTTACCTTTCAATTTAGAATCAGATACGGATTTTACCAATTCAAAATCATAATCTCCTTTTTCATCCGTTATTTTAACAATTAAACCTGGTAATCCGCTGAATTTATATGGACCATAGGGTAACGGAATTTCGGGGGAATACCAAGCAATCCAGTTTCTTCCTTTAAAAGTAACTTCAGCTCTTTTACAATTGATTGTATTAATTATTTTAGATTCATTAATAAGTTTCCAATTCTTTATTATGGGCTCTTTATAAGTAAGTAAAGACATGACAACTGGTGCAAAATATTGTATAGTTTCATTGGATTGTATTACAGTAAAGTGAAAATTAGTTTCAGGAGTTGATGTTCCATTTTTAATACCAAGGGTAATGCTTCCGTCTGAATTATGTGTGGTTACTCTTGAATTATCTAATACAGAATCCCTTTTAAGAGAATTCTTACTAGCAAAAAATGCACGATTTTCCCCTATTAATAATGTAAAAAACTCTTCATGTCTATAATCAGTTCGTATATCAAATTTAGCTTTTAACTGATAAGTAAACTCACCACATAAAGTATCCTGTTTGTATGATTGGGTAAAGAATATAGCACTATAAAATAAGATGAATAGTTGAAGTATTTTTTTATGGTAATGCATAGGGTTTTTCATTATAAAAATAAAACTGCACTTATAGTGAAGGTTATTGACCATAAGTGCATAAATTTAGATTAATTAGGCTAAGTTTTGACTAGGACCACTATGAGTTGGTGTTGGACAATTAATTGCTTCAACCCTGTCACGCCATTCGCTAGCTTGTTGCGGAGTCCAATCTTGAGTAGTTATAGCAGTTATACCACACCTAGTTTCAGCAATCCAAACTTGACCGCCTTTTACCATTTTAAGATCTTCACGCGTCATTTTTTTAAATTTTTTCATAAAATATGTTTTTTAATTAGACCTCAAATATATACAACTAACTCATATCTACAGGATGTTTTTCATTATGTTAAGTAGTTGTTTATCTGGGAAAAACATATTTTTTACTTAATTTTTTTTTGTATAAAATTGAATTGGTTTTATCATATTACTTAAACAAAAAAGCATTTATTAAAAAATACTTTTTATTATTTTTTATTTATGTTAAATAATTAATTTCAAAGAGAAATTTTTACATCTAAAGGTTGTTTAATTATTCTGGTCCAGCATTATCAAATTTAGCGTTTTTATGTTTCTTTCATTTTGCCCTAAAACCCTTTAGGTATCATAATCTTCTTCGGATCATTCTCATCATACATAATCTCAATAGTTCCGTATTTAGGGACAGAAGAGAGATTCAAAAGACTGACAATTTTTTTGTAAACAGCAATATGTTCAGCTCCTCTGAAATCTTTAAAGCTTACCTGAAACATAATTTGCGGCTGATCATTTACAAGAAGACCTGTCTGACTTACACTGATGATATTGGCTTCAGCACTTCTTCCCGAAAAGAGGATGCGTTCTTCTTTTTTATTTTTAAAAAGTTTGCTGATCAGTAACTGAAAAACCAACACATAAATAAGGGTCATTACTCCACTGAAAATGATCGGGTGCATGAAAGTCAGAAATCTCCAGCCAAAATCAAAGGATTCCCGCTTATAGAAATAATAGTAAAGTCCGATTATATAGGCAATCATCAATACAGCAAACACAATTCTTAAAACGATGCCAGAGATATTGAACCCAACTTTCTGATCACTTAAAATAAAATAAGGTTCCTGTGATACTTTGGGATTTAGCAGTACTTTTACCTTATGTCCGACATCAAACCTTTTTTCCTGTGGCTTGGAGTCGTGAAACATCATTTCATGTTCAATCAATGTATTTCTGAGATTAGGAAACGAAAGTACAACCTGAATGATATTCATATTGGTTTTCGGAATATACTTCAGGAGTTTGTAGCTGGTAATTTTTGCTTCTTTGGGAATTCCGTTCTGTAGTATAGACTGAATAGTATTCTTCTCTTTAAAGGTTTTTATAAAAAGGATATTGATGAAGAAGAAAATCACGTACAGCCATATGAGCAAAGAAAAACCGAGATATCCATAGCTCACAGCTAATGAATTTCTCGGTTCTGTTGCGAGTTCCTCACTCATCATATAAATGAAAATCGGAAAAGGAACGCAGAAAAAAAAGAGAAAAATCCCCCAGAAAATGATCATAAATTTCATAGCTGCTATTTTGTAATCAGCAATAAAGTTATGATATTATTATTGAACGGGAGACATGTTTTTATACCTCTTTTTCGAAATAAAGTCTGTAATATTTTCCTTTATCATCTTCACCCATTTCGATTTTCTGCCTGTCTCCGTGGATGTAGATATGGAAGTTTTTATCCAGTTTAATAATACTTTTAAAATGTCTCTGGGTCTTTTTTACCGCGGCTTCACTGATCGGGAATTCTTCGGCAATATTCACCTGCATATCCTGTTCGTAATCTGTTTTAAAGTTCACGAAACTTTCAATCACATGCTCATCACCCAATACTTCGCTGGCAAATTCATCCAGTTTAAATTCTTCTTTTTCTTTGAAGAAATTGATGGATTTATTAAGGAAATCTGCCTGATCTGCTTTAGAAACTTCAAATTCCTGAGGAAGCTGTTTTGTGATATAGTCTTTATAAACCATCAAAGCTTCCTGCGTGTGGAAATACTGATCAGTAATTTGTGAAACCTGTAAAAAATCATCATACCAAAAACTTTTTGATTTGTTTCTATTATCTATAACTGAAATAACATAACCATTTTCACTTTCTGTATTAAAAATCAAACAGCCTCTATCTATTTTAGCCATATTTATTCCCCTCTCACTTAATAACTCATAAACATTATTACCATCAAATCTAAGTTTAAGAAAATAATCTAAATTTTCTGCTTTGAAAATTCCAAGACAATCAACTTCATTTTCACCTGATATTATAACATTTTTAAAATTTATAATAATAATATCACCATCATTTGCTTTCGCATCATTAGATGATTCAAACATTAATTCAGAAATAGTATGACTAAATTCGACAAAGTCCGAACTATTATTAAAAAAATCCTTTACAGTTTGAAATATTCCACTACTATAATTATTAAATTTAAATTTGATATCAAATTTAAAGGAAGAAAAGGAATATTCTATTAAAACATCCTTATCCTCTTCATTTACTATTTCAGTTTCTTTATCAGAAAGTAATAATTGTCCATTTTTCACTCTATGTACTATAAAATTTGAAATTGCTGAATTATAGTAATTTATATTATTTATACTCATTTATCTTCTGTATTAATTTTCTCTTTATTAATTAAATATTGATGTAATTGGCTAAATCCAAAAATATTCAAAACGGTTTGAATTGTCAAAAATAGTGAAAGAAAAAAACAATATGAAATAATGAATACACCAATAAAATTAATAATGGCAATATAAAGCTCATCATCAATAGTAAATGTATAATTCTTGTCATCAATAAAAATTATAAAATGAACTAGAAAGGCTATAACTAGAGCCACTGTTTGTAAAATAATATTCATTCCAAAACCCGCGGACATCTTTTGGTATAAGCTAAAATTGTCAATATCCTTTTTTGTTGGCTCAGTTATCTTATTTAACATTCCTGCCTGTACAAATCCTACAACTAAAGAATATCCAGCTAATGTAAAACCTATAATTGTTGGTAAAAAATTTATCATAATAGTTTTAAAATCAACTAGAATATCATAATAATTTACCTTAAAAATAAAACAAATAGCACAAATAACTATTGATAAAAACAACGAAACTAGCTCCACCCATGTTGAAAAGAATATTTTCTTGTAACCCAAGATTTTTAAAATACCTTTGAATCCTAGAATAGATGTTTCCTTTAGGCTTTCTAATGTATGTTGTGTACTCATCGTTTAAATAAATTAGCTATTTTTTCATAAATTAATTCGCTCATTCTTGCAGGCAAGCCAAATACTTTTTCTTTAAGGGGAAATTTTTGAGTATTCAAATCTATTACTCTTCCATCATTATCTTCAATTTTAGCAAGAGTTTCACCATTGCTTAAAGATGATTGCGCTGCACCAAATAATATTTTACTACTTTTTAAATCAATCGAACTTCCATCTTTTCTAGTGGCTTCGATTTTTGCACGTCCTACATTTGCGTCTTTAATATCTTCGTCGAAAAATTTTTGGATATCAGAAGTATTGTCAGGGTTAGAGTAATTTACTTCAATTGTTAATTTTCTAATTACAGGTGCTTTTAAAATTTTATCTAAGGTAGAAGCATCACTTTCAACATCTACATCAACTAATTCATTATTTTTAATAACTTCATCAAGTGCAGAATTTAAATATCTTTTTATTGTATATGGATTCGCCGAGAATTCACTATTCGATATATATACAAACCTGTGTGTTTTTGGAATAAATAAAAAATGTGTCCTTTTTGCATCTGGAAAATAATTATCAGGTATAGAAAAATTCTCATCTACATCTAATTGCTCTAAGTTAAACCATTTTTCATTTTCATGAAAGGTAAATTGAGCCAATACACCTTGAAAATATTTTATATAACCTCCATCTTTTTGAGGAAATAAATTTTGAATAATACAATGTTTTTGATTTGATGAGGCTTTATGAATTTTTGCCTTGAATAAATCTTTAAATAGTCTGATATAATCATCCTCATTTAAATGTTTATTTGTGTGTCTATTTTTTAGTTTTACATTTAAAATAAAGAAGTTAAAAAATTTTTCTTTTTCCTTTTTTGCCATTTTTGAGTTATTTACGGTTATTAATAGCAATATAAAAAAAAACCAATAAACATACAAATTCCATTATATAATCAAATTGATAAAACCCTTATCATTTTGACATGCTTTTTTGTTTAAAAAGCTCAACAACAAAAACACAACATATTAAATATCAGAATTTTAAATAAAACCTACTTTCAACGGAATACCATTGGCATCATGATTTGAAAACATAGAAAAATGGACTTAAAAACCTTAAACAGAATAGACAAGTTGAGAAGATTAAAAAGCAGAGGGCCTGAGACTCCCAAATGGCTGAAGCCTTATCACCTGCTCTTTTTGGCTTTTTTAACCATTTTCATCTTTGGCGCCATCATCAGAATGCTGGAACAAAATCACCATTAAAATATAATATTATGAACTATCTACAAGCCGTAAAGGAAATCACAGACGTGGTTCCCGATTTTGAACAAGAAGTAAAGGAAATCAAAATTCAAAACTCATACAGCATCATCCGTACTTTCACAGAACGTATTAAGAGTATGATCCGCCAGAATGACAGAAATCTGCTGTTCAGAAGTTTACAGAAAATGGACAAAATTTATACTGACGGAGATACCATATTAAAAAATGCTATTGAGACTACTTTCATTTATTCTTTGGACAATTGTACCGCTTTCTGCAGTGAAGAATACAGAAAAGTGATTTTTAGTCACATTTCTACCAACCTTCAGAAGGTATATTCAAGACAAATTTACAGTCACGGTATATAAAGGTTTTATTACATTTTTTATCCGTTTCATTACAAAGTGTTTAAATTAAACAAAATTAAAAATAACTCACAATCAATAGATTATGAAAAATAAAATAAGAAGAGTTTCAGACTGGAAAACCTGGAAAACTACGACTAACAGACACAATACAGAGATATTACTCACTCACATTGCTGTGATAGTATCTGTATTTATTTTTGCAGCCTGCCTTTAAATTTTGGTATACATTTCGCTGCAATACAAAGTGTTTGAAAAATCTTAATTATGATGAAAGTACAAATGCAAACTATTAATCAAAAAATAGCTGTTGAATACTTAAAATTTTTCTATCCGCCACTTCGCAATGAAATCACACAGTTGTCTGTTCAGGACAATTTCGCTGGGATCATGCAGGCTACCGTGAATTATCTGAAGAAGCTTTTGCAGGAATCTAAAATCAGTATTATTGCCCATCACCTTAAACTGATGGACTCGATCTATAAAAATGGGGATTCTTATGTAAGAACCATGATTGAAAATCTGTTTGTAAGATCTTTCGAAAGTTTCAAAAAACACGCAAAGATTCAACATTGGAAACTCCTTTATCAATATATGCCTGTAAGCTTCCAGATCATTTATAATGAACAGCAGAAGCAGGATATGATATATTTTGGAAAATAACATGTAAAACAAAAAGCAAAAGGGCAATTCAATTATTTGTCTTTTTGCTTTTGCATTCTATTACTGACAAATCACACCCTCTTCTATTGTACCAATACGTGTAAAACCTCTATTTTTGCAAAAAAATAACGATGAAGTACCCTTTTTATGCTGCAATGATATCCCTTTCGCTGATCTCATGTGGAAATAATGATAACACAATTGACGATCCGAAGCCTATTGACAAAGAAATGTATCAGTTTGAATTCAAAAGTTATGCGGTAAAAGGAACTACTCTTTACACAGGATCATTTGGAAGTAAATCTAATCCTGATGAATCTTATTTAAGCAAATTCTGGAGCATGTATAAGGAGCCGGCATGGAAGAAAATAGTTCTTGATCTGAAAAGCAATTCTATACACCTAGCAGCCGGAAACTCAGCTGATATTACGTATAATATTAAAATCGTCAATGATTCAGTATTAGTTAATGATAACAGCAGTAAGCCAAGTTATATCGGTGACTTCAATAAAGAGAACTCTACTTTTACTTTGAAGAGAACGTTGCAATATATGAAACGTGAATCAAGAAATAAAGGTGACGGATTGACCATTGTTCAGAATACCTCTTTCGGTACCACTCAATATGAAAATATGTTTGGAAGCCTTTTTATCACTCCATCCGATATGACAAAATCTGATGATCAGGTTTTATGGAGTAATATTGAGTACTATTATAAAAAGCTGTAATCATAATAAATTACTATGATAAAAAATATCCCCCAAAATAAAAATATTTTGGGGGATTAGTTTTTCCTGTCTTTTATTTCTTCACAAACACTTTCTCTATTGTCTGTGCTTCTTCATTACTCAGTTTTGAGGCCTTCCCTAACTTGGCAATGAAAGCAGTTACTTCTTCCGGTGTTGCAGGTGAGCCAAGATTTTCTCCTTTGGCATCAAATGAATCAGCTAAAACTTCTCCTTTTGGATTTAGAATCAGCCAGAAAGGGAGGCCGGCATTTTCACCTTTATATTTATTCATTAATTCCTGTCCGCCGGGATTTTCAAGGCTTTTCTTCTCGCCTCTTTCCTGAACATCTACATAAGCAGTTACAAATCTTTTATCAAAAATAGGTTTGGTCTCGGGAAGATCTATATTTTTTTCCATCATCTTACACCATTTGCACCATGAAGCATGGAATACCAGTAAAACATTTTTCTTACCTGCTTTAGCTTCTGTAAAAGCCTTATTTAACACAACATCTGCCTTTTCCTGTGCTGCTCCTAACTGAAATAGAAACAGAGTAACAACGATAATAATTTTAGAGTATTTCATTCTGAATTTTTGTTTAAATCTACACGAATTTAGGTATTTTTCTTTGACAATATAATTTTGGAGCTAATCAATTTAATTAAACATTTTGTAAATTGGTCCAGAATAAATTTGTTTTCTAGCACTTTATACAAAACGGAATCTTCTATTATTTAACAGATTTAAAAATGATTGAAATAAAAAAATATTCTAATCAGGCAGGACATCCTGAACCCAGACGGGTCATCAGATACACATTATTCTGGTGTGATCATGGAAGTGCTGAAATCCTGATTGACGAAAATATTTTCATCCTGAAAACAGGACAGACGGTAACCATTACTTCAGGACAGTTTCATCAATTACAATCAGTGGAAGGAGAGCTTATTTCATTAGAGTTTACGCTGGATTTCTTCTGTAAAAGTGACAGTGATATTGAACTTATTTTTCACAACGGACTTTTTTGTCATTTTGGAATGAATGAAATGATCACCGTACAGCATCCTGCATTTTTCACTGAAACATTGAACACCATTGAAAAAGAAATTCTGGAGCAGCCTTACCAATATCTGATTTCTACACATTCTCTGGTAGAATTGCTATTGGTAGAGATCAACCGCAGTAAAATTGCCAATGGTGATGAAATATGGAAACCGGATGCCTTATTCTTAAAATTCCTTGAAAGTGTCAGAAACAATTTCAAAAATAATTATCAGGTCTCTCATTTTGCCGATATCCTTGGAACCACTGAAGCCAAACTGAATGAGGTTTCAAAACTCCACACCAGCAAAACCGCTCAGAATGTTATCTACAGCCTTATTATTTCTGAAGCGAAGAGACTTTTGCTCTATGAAAAACTAACGGTGAAAGAAATTGCTTACCTGCTTGGCTTCAATGATCCTTTCTACTTTTCAAATTTCTTTAAAAAACATACTTCACGTTCTCCTAAAGATTATCAAAAGACGGTAAAGGAAATTTAAAAGAATTCTGAAAAGTTTTATTTTGAAGAAAAAATTATCAGTCTCCTATTAACTTCCAGCTTCCAACTCCCCTCTTCTTTCTTCCCTCAAATATTATATGCTTTTTCCAGAATTGTCTATTCTTTAGGCAACGGTTTTCGCTGAACTTTGTACCTGTAATTAAGACCTAAAAATTATAAGTATGAAAACTCAACAGGGCACTGCCGTTTTTTTATTAAGGATAGCTTTGGCATGCGGATTTTTATCTGCTGTAGCAAGCAGACTCAATCTTTGGGGAGCTCAATCTTCAGGCTGGAAAAAGTTTGTTGATTATACTGCTGAAACAAATTCATTTTTACCACAGTCATGGGCTTCCACTATTGCCGTATTGTCCACTGCTGCTGAATTATCATTCGGTATTCTGCTTCTTGTAGGCTATCAGATAAAAGGAACAGCACGCTGCGCCTCTGTTCTAACTTTATTTTTTGCGGTTGCAATGAGTATTTCTTTTGGAATTAAAGAGCCTTTGGATTATTCTGTCTTCGCATTCAGTGCCGGGGCTTTTCTCCTGAGTACTTTCTCCCACTACCCATGGAGTTTAGACCAATTTTTACATCAATAACAATTTAAATATATATATCATGAACACCAACATCCACGATTACATCGTAAAAACAGAACAGAAAGAATGGCAGCCTTTAATTGAAAAAGGGATTCATTATGAAGGTATTTTTGTAAAATCTTTAAAATTTGATCCGGAGAAAAACCGCTCTACCAGCATCCTTTTAAAATTTGAACCGGGAGCCAGCTATCCTTATCACAATCATCCTGCAGGTGAAGAACTGTTTATCATGGAAGGTGATGCTGCTATTGCTGGTGCCCGACTTGAAAAAGGAGATTATTTGTATACTCCTCCGAATTTCAAACATTCTGTGACATCTGAAAAGGGTTGTACAATTCTTTTTGTGATACCGGAAGAAGTGGAAATTCTTTAAACCATTGACAAAACAAAACCACAGTATTCTTTTTACTGTGGTTTTAAAATTTTAAAAGATAGAATTGGAATTATTTCAAAGCAGTTTTATCTGATGATATTGGTCTGAAAACGATTAATGCTTTTTTCTTTCTTATAAGATCTACCAAAGTCTGCACTGAAAAAGTGAGAATAATATACAACACAATCAGTACTGACACATAGCCAATTTCATGCTGTCTGTAGCCGAAAATACCTTTTCCCCACGAGATCAGTATCCATTGGATCATGTACATTGAGGTTAAATTTTTACTACAGTATTTTAGGACACGCATAAAGCCGTTTTCTTTAACGTTAGCAGTAATTGTATTGATCAGCCATAGAAACAGTAATGTCCAGCCTGCAAAATAAATAACCCCTCCAGGTCCCATGTGATAAAAACCATTGTAATTATAATCACCATACAGAAAAACCAGCGGTGCTCCTATGGCAATGAACAACAGCCCCATGTACAGCATATTTCTAAATATCTGTTTGATATTGTAGTTCAGTTCCTGAAACCATTTACCGAAAAACATTCCGATGATAATAAAAGCCATCCATGGGAAAACAGGGAAATAGACATATGCCGGATAATCAGTATTGAAAAGAAGATCCAGAACATAATTGATCACAGGATAGTCCAGATTAATCCCACTCACTTCTCTGGATATCAGTGCAACGAATAAACCTATAGCCAGCATAATATATTTATTTTTAACATACTCTCTGATAAACCCAACAAACAACAAAGACATCCCTGCCAGCTGTAAAATATCTCCCAGCTGTACCAAATATATGTACTGCTGTTCTATGGGCGCATGCCACCCATATTTTTGCATAAAATTATCGGGTGCAAAATTAAAAATCACAGGGATCATAAACTTCATGAAATTCATGAACAGGCCTGCAAATACAAGTAAAACACCCCGTTTCAATGCACTCTTAAGACTTTGATGACTGGAAGTCATGAAGGTAATTCCCATACAGATTAAAAAGATTGAGGTTCCTCTGCCCAGAAAGACAATAAAACTGCCAATTGCTGTTTCATACTGTGATTTTACATTGGCATACACCAGCAAAGTATGTATTATGATCATTCCTATAACACTTATACCTTTTATTAAATCCAGCGTGAGGATTCTTTTGTTTTGTTGTTCCATAGTTTTTTAGTGAAAATTGTGCATTAGATGGATAAAATTGTATTCATTATTATTTTCTTAAATAATATTTTTATTTATTCTAAATAAAAATCAAATATACAAATTAAAACTACTTCTTATAATCCGTCAACCAATTTTTATAAAAAATTAATAATCAAACGTTTAAATTCAAATTAAAGATCATTACGAATAAATATCCACCCATATTTTATCCTATCATTTACCCTTGAAATAAAAATGAAATAATTAATCTCATACATAAAAAAACTCTTCCAGCAGGAAGAGTTTTTACTATAATTGTTATGATTTTGGTAATTCTGGTGGACGCATTTTGTATTTGTAACTATTCAGGGTTTTTAAAAATGCTACGATATCAAAAACTTCGTCGTCCGTCAGGTTTAGCTTTTCTACCATTCCGGATTTGTGGGGAAATTTAGGATCATTGACTTGATCCCCTTTTGGAGTTTCTCTACCCATTCCTGCATTGTACATCATGACAATATTGGCTAATTCAGGAAATAATCCGTTGTGCATATAAGGCTTATTCTCAGAAACTTCTCTCAGCGTAGGTGTTTTAAACTTTCCTACATCTTCGTTCTTTTTGGTAACAATATATCTTCCCAGATCTTCATATTTCTTTCCGTAGTACGTAAGTCCCAGATTGTGGAACTTCTGGTCAGAAAAATAAGGTGTGTTGTGACAATTGATGCAATTCGCTTTAGTACGGAATAAATGAAGCCCGTTGATCTCAGAATCCGTTAAAGCATCCTTTTTTCCGGTAACGAATTTGTCAAACTTTGATGGCGGACTTATCAGAGAGCGTTCAAATGTTGCAATGGCTTTTGCAATTTTCTCTTCTGTCACTTCCCCATTCCCGAAAGCTTTTACAAAGAAAGTTTTATAGCCTTTAATCTTTCTGATATTCTTTGTGGCCATTGACATATGAAGATTCATTTCTACCGGATTTTCGATAGGGGCTTTCACCTGCTCTTCCAAAGTCGCTGAACGGCCATCCCAGAAAAACGTTTTTGCATAACCAATGTTTACTAAAGTCGGAGCATTTCGAGTTCCAGTCTGCCTGTCATGGCCAAAGGAAACTCTACTCCCGTCTGACCAGCCAATTTCAGGATTATGACAGTTAGTACAGGAGATCTGCCCGCTTTTGGAAAGTCTCGGATCAAAAAACAACATTTTGCCCAGCTCCATTTTATCTTCGGAATAAGGATTATCTTCAGGAAATTTCATTTTAGACAAAGGTCCTATATCCTGAAATCCTTCTCTCGCTTCATCAAATAAGTGAGCAGCCGGCCATTTATTCTGATCCCCGCTGCTGTATAAAGTACGAAGCTCTTCTACGGTATATCCCGTAGGGTCATTTGAAGTATAACTTAATAAACATACTATTCCGGCAATGGCCAGAAAAGCGAGATATCTGTCTTTCATTTATTTTTTAATAATAAACATTCAATCCTACTAAGGCAACATGATTAGCTTTGCCGTTGTAGTTCACTTGATTTTTATAGGTACTGTTCATCAGCCAGGTTTGTGAAAAACTTCCAAACAGCTCATACCTGATTTTATTCTGATCAAAAATATAACTTGCGTTAAAATTAAGACCAATTTTAGGCGTTGCATCATAAGCAAAGTCCGGCTGAGCGATTTTAGTTGCAAAGATATTCTCTTTTGTGCTTTGATAAGGCTGATAATTGAATTCTTTTTCTAGTGGAATATACAGGTTTTGCGAAAGGCCAACAGCTAATTTATGTGAAGGTTTTAAAGCAAATTCCTTTTCCGCTCCCAGACGGTAATTGAAAAAGGAAAGTTTTCTATCCATTACTACTGATAAATCTTTCACATGGTTTTTCCCATATGCTGCGTCAAAAAGTACTTTGAATGCTTCATTTTTATGATTAAACCAAACTACATTATTCTGCCAGAAAAGATTTTTCTGCTCCAGACGGTATGATGTGTACTCCAAAGGATAGTTGTAATTGGTATCCAGTTGATCCTGGTACCTCATCATGGAAGCCCATTTTTTACCATTATAATTTCCAATAAAATTAAGATAGAAACTGTGCAGATCTGTTTTCAGACCGGAATATTTTGTATAGTCTTTCTGCCAGTTAAAGCTAGCATCCTGATATTCAAAAACTCTGTAGAAACGTTCAATCAGGTTTTTATAATCGTATCCGGCAGAGAAATGGGTATCCGCGCTGTTAAATGCATATTCACCACCCCAGATATAACCTCCCATTTTATATTCGGAAGTTTTGTACTGGGTATTTCCGATATACTGATTACCGTAACCTTCATTATAACGGATATAAATACTGTCATTCGCAGGCACATTTCCTTTCATATTCACAAACATGATATCGTTTCCCTTATAATGGTGTACATAGCTCAGTTTTCCGAAAATGGCATGCTGTTTCCATTTTAACCCTAATTTTGCAAAAGCTTTGTATTTGTAATCATCTATTTTTGGTCTTGGATCTGCATTCTGACGGTAAGATTTAGCATAAACTCCTTCTCCTCCTATTTGAAGAATAACTGGTTTTACAGGATTATAGGCCAACTGCCCATTGATGAAATAGGTTTGTTTCTGCCATCTTGCCGAGCGGGAAACCCAGTAATAAGAAGGGTTATAAATAAAAGAAGAATTGGTAGTTCTCTCATCACTTAGAATATAAGGAACATCCTCTTCGGTAGTTTTGTCTGCTTTAAGCCTTCCTGATAATGCAATTTTATCATTGAGTTTATAGACTCCTTCTGACTGAAAACTAAAACTTCCTGTTTCTCCCGCGGTCTGTACTCTTTTAAAATTCTGCTTTACGGAAGAATACTGAAAAGTTGTGCGTGAAAAGTCCAAAGGCTGGAAAAATGCAATATAAGGATCATTAATCCTGATATTCTTTTCTACAGAACTTATATTAATACTGTCTAACTGAGTTGCCTGTGCATGAAAGAACTGACTGCCTAATGCAGCTAATACTAACATATTGTATTGAAAAACTTTAACTGTCTTATTCTTATTATTGTGCATATCCTCGAGGGTTTGCTTTAATCGTTACAAAATCATTGGCAGAATTATTCGTATCCTGCAATACCACGCGTCCATTGATAATCTCCTTCGTTTTACGGATTACTGAAAGTCCGGTAAAAGTACCTTCAGCCTGTCCCACTGCATTCACAATAAAAGTTCTTGATGCGTCTATGTCTGCAGGGAAATCTTTAGGTGCTTTTTGCTCTTTGTCTGTAATATCAATTCCGTCTATGATATAGTTTTTGGGAATTTGCAGGAACAGCGTTCCAGTTGGCGCCTTTGGAGCAGCCACTTTTTTCCATGTTGCCACTTCGGTATCAGTAGCTCTCAGAATCCCTAAACCTAGCATAGAATTTACGTTAAGAATTAAGTCATTAGAGGCAATACTCCAGTAAGATACCAGCATATCCGGCACCATAATATTCTGGATATCCCATGCAAAAGGCTTCTTCCCGATGCTTGTATTGTAGTCTCCCATATAGGTTTCAAAGTCTGCATGGCTTAAGTCTACCGTTCTGTCCGGCTCCTGAATGGCGACTCCAGTACCGTTGATATCATCAAAAGGCATTTTATGGTTAATGGCTGTTTGGGCTATAACAATGCTTTTTCCCGGTAAAATTGGATATTGGCTTCCACTTCCAGGTATTTTAATGAATATATTGGAATACACATAGTCTGTATTTGCAGCAGAACCACCACCGGCAGTTTTGCTCCAGTCATACTGTCCATTAGATAAGGTATAAGTGGTCACATTACTATTTATATTTCCTTCCAGGAATACCAGGTATAAGCCATCAGCATAAATAGTCTGATCTGAATTGTTGTGAATCTCAATAAACTGATCTCTGAAATTGGCTCCTAATTTGTTATCTGAACCTGCATAATAATATTGTTTGATCACAAGATCTCCAAGGTTCCCACTGGTGATTCTGATCAATTTTGAAGGAGTATTGGCATTAATGACCACTTTTTCATCGAAACCTCCAAAGTGTACAATTTCATAGCTGGTTTCTTCTCCAATCTGCTGTTCATATTCATGTTGCTTTAGCTGCAGTTCTGCCTGAACACTGTAAGTTCCCGGTAGGACAGCATCCAATATCAGGTCACCGTTTGCATCTGTTTTTCCAATAATCCGATCTTCTGTTACTGTATTTTTCAGGATAACGGTTACATTTGCAACACCTTTGTCTGCAGCGGAAGGATATTTGGAAGCATCATATTTAATATTTACGGTAAACGGAACAGGCTTAATCTCGTTATTTCCTCCAAAGTCATCATCTCTGTTGCATCCAACAAGGATAAGAACAGGAATCATTAGCAATAGTATTAATCGTTTCATTATTTTTATTTTTAGTATTATTAAAATCTGTATGAAATATTTCCTCCAAACGAAGTAGAAGTAAAGTTGCCATACACACTTCCTCTTTCGTCATATGCCTTTAAATTGAAAACATTGCTTACGTATATTGACAATCTGAAACCGCTTAAGAAATCCTTTGTAACTCTTAAATGTACATTATGCAGCGTTTTGTTATATAAACCTGAAAGCTTTTCATCTGAAGGTTTCAGGAACAATCCCTGATATTTTGGATTGGTACGATCGTTTTCAGAAATCATCTGCATTTCTCCATCATGTTTGATATACCCTATCGGATAAATGTCATTCATTCCTGCCAAGGATCTGTCTGAAAGAAAATGATCTGTTCTCAGGCCAATGATTAATCCTGATGAAGGCAGGTGATAGTCGAAACTGAAACTTGCTCTGGCCATGGATCTTTTATTTTTAATATCGTTATAAATCCCATATTGGAAATCCTTATCCATGATCGCTGGTGCACTGATTTTATAAAGCCCTTCATCTTTGTGTCCTGAAGTTTCTACATAACTGGCATTAAAACCAATAACAAGATTAAGGGCTTCTATTTTTTTGAAACTGGCCATCACCTCCAATCCTTTATCTACAGACTGATACCCATTAATAATCCTGTTCTGGAGGTAATTAAATTTTTCAGTTCCTACAATTTCGAAAGTAGGTACATTTGTTCCCGATATGTTGACATTAACTTTGGCTTTATCCATGATCTTATGAACACTCATTGTTGTAAAACCATCAAATAATCTATTGTAATAAGCAGTAACGTTAACCGTTGCAAAAGGGAATCTGTAATCTACTCCTATTTCAGTTTTCCAGCTTCGTGATGGTTTCAGATTGGCATTATCTCCCGGAGTTACTACTGTTTGCATAATGGCTGCTGAATAATATCCAGGCAAACGATAATCCCCAAGAAGGAAATCAAAATATCTTGGTGCTGTATAGATTTGATTCAATGAAGGTGCTTTAGAAGTGAGTCCAAAACCTCCTCTTACAGAAAATTTACCCATTTGATATGAGGTATTAACCCTTGGTGAATAGGTAGAATATGAATTCTGCAGATCATAGCGAAGTCCAAGATTGGTTCTTAAGATATGTTTGTTGGCGAAAGCTTTCGTAATATTATCCTGGATATAAAATGCATACTGCTTGGTGGCAAAAACATTATCACGGTAATTAAAATCTCTCATTCCATTTGATCCCTGACCTGAGGCATTAATCGTTGTGAACTGTCCTGCTGTTCCGTAACGGCCTTTTCCAAAATTATTTCCATATCTGAAATTAGCTCCAATGCTGTACATATGAACCCATTTGGATGCGGTCATTTTGCTCCCATTCACACTTAGATCAGTGAAAATATTAAGAGGCTTTCCATCCGAAAAGGCCTGATTCTCATAACTTGGTGGTGTATAAGGAGCGTAATAAACACCATCTGTTGTTGAGTTTCCATAAGGACGCGCACCTTGGTTCAGCCAGAATCTTCTCTCTGTAAGCTGTGTTGAATAGCTGATTCCTACATCTGCGCTTATCGTTTTGAAAAATGGTTTACTTCCGTTTCGGTTAAAATTATAACTGATGTTATTTCCTAATGAAAAGCTCTTGTTATCCACATTGATAATTATTCCGTCAAGGTCATCCGGATCTTTCTTTCCTTTACTGGTATTGTTAGAAAATGATGCTGAAAGTTTATTGCTAAATCCGTTTTTACTTCTTGATGACCATAGGAAATTCACATTAGTTCTGTCATATCCTACCAGGCTAGTTCTGGGATCTGAAAGAGAATTCATATAATCTACAGACACATTCAGAGCGTTGTTGTTCTTAAGCTTAAAGCCTTTGGTAAGACCTACCTGATAAGTTCCTTCTCTGAGAGATGCATCCAATCGAAGCGGTGATGCTTTGGCAATGGTTGTTACTTTAATAAGCCCGGATGTCAGATCTCCGTATTTAGCATCCGGAACTCCCTGTATGACTTCAATACTTTCGATATTTTCAGTAGGGATTTCTCTTAAATCGACTCCATAATTCGGTTGACTAGGCGTTAAGTTTCCACCATTGGTTGTAGCATTAAAACTTATCCCAAAAGGACCGCTATTTGCAGAATCATAGCTCTGCATATTTTCGTTATTAGATAAGGCAATATCGTTAACCATTAGCTGTACTCCAAATGCCCTGTTCCCAAAATCGTCACCACCGGGAATATTTCCGGAACTGGTTACTGAAGGACCGCTGGCTGTTCTGAAAACAATATTTTTAAACTGGGTATTGTCAAACTGCTGTACATATTGACCTGGTAACTGTTGCAGCACATCTCCAAGAGAGAAAGACTGGAGATTCTGAAGAGCTTCCTGCTGAATTGAAATTTCTGAAAACTGTTTCTTTTTTGCAGTAAGCTGTACACCTTCGATTCTGATTTCTGATTTTTCACGGGATGAATTTTTAGATGACAGGATCTGAAGCTGTATCTCCTCTCCCTCTTTTATTATAATAGTTTCTTCTCTATTGTTGGAATTCAGGAAGACGATCTGACATTTTCCTTTAAGAACCATAGAATTATCTTTCTTATGAAGCTCTTTACACTCTTTCAAACCACCATTAACAAGTTCTCCTTTTTTGAGTTGCCCATTATGATAAAACTCTACTTTTTGAGCAGACAAGAATCCGCCTACTGTTAAAAAAACAGCACCAACTAATAACGATACTTTCACCCTTAAAATATTTAGACGGCAAAATTAATTATAATTATTCTAAATAAAAAGAAAGTTTTTAAAATCCTTAAAGTTATTTTAAGTTAAAATAAAATAATATACGCATACAATCCACTACATAAATAACAAAACCACAACATATAACAAGAATACCCTTCTCATAAAAATATACGCTTTACTATATAAATTGAATATCCCATATATTTTCATTAAATACACGGGATATTACTCTTACATGAAATATTTCAATTCTCTTTACATTATGATATATCTAGCTATGGCTTTTGAAAAGCAGACTGAAAACTAAATGCATAGGAAGATGGGCCATTTTCCTGTAAATACTCTAATCGTCTTACTGCTTCCTCTATATTTGGATAGTTACCTTCTTTAATCCACCACAGAGCATAATAGGCTTTTCCATATTTTTGAAACCATTCTCTTCTTCTTCTCAGAAAATCAACATGAAATGTTTTATAGGTATAGTCTTCCAATGATTCTATATTTCTCCATACTGATAAATTGATAATAATTTGTTCATCATTAAATGGATTAAAGCTTGTAGCATTATTTTCATCATCTTTCAACCTCCAGATGAACCCCTCACTTTCTTCCGCCAATTGGTTTACCAAATCAAAATGGCTGACAAACTCATTCATTACAGGATCTTCTATGTTAATTCCTTTCATTCGGGCAACATTAATTTGTGCTAGTTGATACATTTTTTTATTTCTTTAATTCGGATTATATTGTGTAAAAATAAATCCTGTACTATTAGCATAAAATAACTATCAATATAGATACTATTAAAAAATGAAAAAAATATGTGAGACCTCATACATCAATGTAGATCAAAAATCTTATCCCTGTGCAGTAAGTTTTGTCATGGATCTCATTGGAGGAAGATGGAAAGGGGTAATTCTCTGCCACTTAAAAAATGGTGATAAAAGGTTTGGTGAACTAAAAAAAGAGCTTTCTTTTATTACAGAAACAACCTTAAGTATTCAGCTGAGACAACTAGAAAGGGATCGGTTAATAACCCGAACCGTATTTGGAACAAAACCTCCTGTAAAAGTTGTATACAGCCTATCAGATTCAGGATTATCATTTATCCCTTTGCTGGATCACATTAATGATTGGGGCAAAACTATTTTAGAAAGTAAAAAAGTGTATTAAATCTGAATATCAGTCTAAAGAAAATAAAAACCCGCAGCAAACAAAGTTTGCTGCGGGTTAATTTATAATATTTTGATTAGAATTAATTTATGCTTTTTCTTCTTAAAATTTTCGATTTAAGGGAAATGGCAGGATCACTTCAGACAATTATATATTTGAATGTACAGAATATATTACGGATGTCCCGTTTGCTGTAACCTATTTATTTGGGGTTACCATTTAAAAGTTTTGAATTTGTTGACTTATTTATGAATATCAAATAATCAAAGGATTTAGCAACATTGGTTTTTATAAATTCATTTTTATTTGTACCTGATCCTGTTTTACGAAATAGAATATCTTTCAATATCCAATTACCAAGTTTGTTGTCATCCTTCCTTATGGCTTTCAAATCCAAAATAAAAATTGGAATGTTGAGTGAGTTAAGCTTATATTCTAATGTTCCGGAACCGGCTGTTTCTGAAGTATAGGTACCAAGCTTCCCATCAATACTTGCAGAATAAGTACCTTCATAAAAGGCAAATCCAAAATTCACAAAATCTTGACCATACATTTCATTTACCCAATACCCCATTCTGTCTGAATTTAATTTTGCAATGTGATAATTATGAGCCGAGACAATTACTTTAGAATTCAAATAATTTTCTTTTAACCATTTAACATTCTCAGCCATGAATTTGTCTCTCCTGATAAAATTTTGCTGAATATATTGTCTAATAATATCTACATTTTGCAGGAAGCGCAATTTTTCATCTGGATTTTTTATTGATGTACTTTTTTCTTTTATTAAAACCAGATACTCTGATAAAATTTTCTGACTTTTTTGAGAATACGTTCTGAAACCTCTGTTATTTTCTTTTAAAGCTGCTTCCAGATCATTAATCTCTTGCTCAGGCAACTTATTTTCCTGATATGTTTTTCTTATTTGATCTATTGCTCCTGTAGCATACTGCATATCAAAACCATCAAAAAAAACTTTTGAATCATTATTTTCATTGTATTTTTTTAACCATTCAACAAAAGCTAAAGTTTCTTCTGTTTGCCACAGCCAAAAATACATTCCTTTTAAAATATCTTTGGGATTTCCTTTTTTTTCCTGAATATACTGATTCATTAAAAAGCTTTCAGGCATATTGGCTTCGAGCGAAAAGACATTGAAATTTTTCTGAGCGATCAAATATTCACTTATTCTATATTTCATTTGATATACTTCACTAGAACCGTGAGTAGATTCTCCTAATCCAACTATTTTAGAATTTCCAATGAGTTTATTTAAGATGAGCAAATCACTATTGTCTCTTTCATCCGGATTAAAAGTTTTTATGGGATATATAAACTTTGAAATATATTCTTTCTCTTCAGAATTTAAATCATTTTTTGATTGTGCACTCATGGTTACAAAAAATATAACCAAAATAAAGGATAATTTCAAATTCATTTACTACTTATAATTAGATTACAATTTTACAAAAAAATATCACTTAAAAACTTCAGTATAAATTTTAATCATATTAGATACCAGCACATATTTTTTTAAGCCGCAGATAATTCACTATAACTGATAACCTAACAGTTTTCTAATCTGGTAAAAAAAACGTTCAATCAATCTGAGATCTTCTGTAACAATTTCTGCGTTGCCTCTAAGTTCTTTGTCAAAAGGAAGTTTTTTATTGTAAGATGTTTTTAACCCTTTTGGAAGGGTAATATCAACATAATAATTACCATTTTCGTCGGGAGAAATAGAGATATTCTGTACATTACCTTCCACAATGCCATATTCCTGAAAACGGTAGTTATCCAGTTTTATCAGCACTTTTTCGCCTGAAGCAACTTTGCCTGAATTGACAGAAGGAATCTGCATTCTTCCGACCAATGCTTCTTTATTCTTAGGTAAAACTGTCACAATGACTTCTCCGGATTTCACAAACTGATTTTCCCCAAAGAACTGCTGAAAACTTACCATCCCATCGGTGGAAGAAATAATGAGATAGTTTTGTTCCCATTGTTTTAAGGATTTTCTAAGCTGTTCAAAAAGCTGCGCCATTTGGGAAGAATAATTGCTCTTATCCTTTTCAGAACTGATATTTGCAACGCTTTTGGTTTTGTTAAGATTAGAAATACCTTCCTGTAACTGTGATAAAGAAATACTGATATTTTTTACATTCTGTTCTTCCTGCAAAAATTTGATCTTTTCATTTTCCAGTTCCATTGCGGCAATCACGCCCTGATCGTATAAGCTTTGCGAGCGCTGATAGTTTTTCTTTGTTAGTTCATATTTTACCTTTTCAAGATTTATCTGCTGCTGTAAAGTGGCAATTCTGCTTTTATATTCAGATAAGCTCTGGTTAGCTGCTAGATTTTCCGGAGCATAAGGCTGTAGTCTTGTAAACAATTTTTCATCCTGAAAAGCTTTTAAAAATTGGTTATAATCGCCCTGCAGTTCACCTAATCTAAAACCGGATGTTTCACCTATCGGAAAAGAAAATACCTGATCTGGAGCAGTGGAATCCATCAATTTTCTAAGTTTCAGAACATCCTGATAATTAGCCGTAGATTGCAAAATCATTAAAACTTCATTTTTCCTTACTTCCTGATGGTCTTTAATTAAAATTTTTTCGATCTTAGAATTAATTCTTGCCTGAAGCTTTTCTGGTGGTTCTTTTGAGGTTACAATAATCGGGGCCGGAACAAATTCCGGATATTTGATAAACCAACTCATTATCAAAACCATTATAAGAATGATGAAAATAACAGAATTTCCCCAACGGATCATCCAGTGTGGCGGCTGCGTCAGAATATCCTGAACGCTCTCTGACCGCAGTTCAATATTATCTAATATGTCTTTTTTAGTTTCCAAGTTCCAGTTGATTTTTAACGAGTCTGTAATATTCACCTTTCAGGGCAACCAATTCTGTGTGATTCCCTTCTTCCACTACTTTCCCTTTATCCAAAACAATAATTTTATCTGCGTGTTTTACAGTTGAGAGACGGTGTGCGATAACAATTGCTGTCTTTCCTTTGAAGAATTGTTCCAGGTTTTCCATAATGACTTTTTCATTATTGGCATCCAAAGCGGAAGTTGCTTCATCAAAAAAGATATATTCAGGAGATTTATAAACCGCTCTTGCTATGAAAAGCCTTTGCTTTTGTCCGCCTGAAATCCCAATACCTTCGTTGCCAATTTTGGTATTATAGCTTAGCGGGAGGCTTTCCACAAAATCTTTGATATTGGCAATCTCAACAGCCATTCTTAATTTTGATTTGTCAATATAATCTTCACCAATGGCGATATTATTAGCAATCGTATCATTGAAAACATAACCTTCCTGCATGACAACTCCACAATGGTCTCTCCAAAATCTTGGAGATATATTTTTTAAATCAGTATTTCCGATTTTGATATCTCCTGAATTGGGTTCATAAAATTTCATTAATAACTTTAGTAAAGTTGTTTTCCCGCTTCCACTGGCTCCCACGATGGCAGTAGTTTTTTGATAAGGAATCGTTAAATCAAGATTTTCAAAAACAAAGGAATTAGAACCAATATACCGGAAAGAAACATCCTGGATTTCCAAATCTTTTTGAGGAATTTCTGTTATGTATTGTTCATCAGTAATTTCTTCATCTTCTTTATCGTGGATTTCACCCAATCTTTCAAGCGAAATTTTAGCGTCCTGAGTCTGACGGATGAAATCTACTAATTGAAATAGCGGACTGTTCAGCTGTCCGATAATATATTGAACCGAAAGCATCATTCCAAGGGTCAGATTTCCACTCAACACTAATTTAGCCGAAAGAAAGCTTACCAAAATATCTTTCATCTGATTAATAAAGTTCCCGCCAACGGATTGCCATTGCTCTAAGGATAGTGATTTGATCTGGATTTTAAATAATTTGATCTGCAGAAACTCCCAGTCCCAGCGTTTTTGCTTTTCAGCATTATGCATTTTGATTTCTTGCATTCCATTAATGAGTTCAATAACTTTGCTTTGTTCCTGCGAAACCTGAGAAAATCTTTTGTAATCCAGCTCTTTTCTTTTTTTGAGAAAAAAAGTAATCCAGCCAATATATAAAACAGCACCAGCCAAATAAACCAAGAACAATTTATAATCATAAAACAGTAAAACAATACTGTAAATAATCAGATTAACTAACGAAAATAATGTATTGAGTGAAGAAGTAGTTAACAATTGCTCAATCCTGTGATGATCGTTGATTCTCTGCATAATATCTCCGGTCATTCTTGTATCAAAAAAACTGATAGGAAGTTTCATCAGCTTGATAAAAAAATCGGAAATGATGGAAATATTGATCCTTGTAGAAAGATGAAGTAAAATCCAGCTTCTAATAACTTCGATACCCGTCCTCCCCAAAAATACCATAATCTGAGCCAGTAAAACCAAATAAATGAAATTAAGATCCTGATTCTGAATCCCTACATCTACAATGCTTTGAGTAAGAAAAGGCAGAATCAATGATAATAAGCTCCCCCCCAACAATCCAACAGACAGCTGAAATATCAGCGATTTATACTTCAGTAAATATCTGGATAAAAAGCTAAAACTGGTTTTGCTCTTAGTTTCATCAAATTCATTCTGATAAAAAGCGGGGGTAGTATCCAAAAGTAATGCAACACCCTCTTCCGTATTTTCATTCGCATTTTCACCTATCCAGAATTTAATGAATTCTTCTTTTTCATAGGTTATTAAACCATAGCTTGGATCAGAAACATATATCTTTCCTAATTTGTCAATTTTGTACACAACTACAAAATGAACTTTATTCCAGTGGACAATGCATGGCAGAGGGATTTCCTCCGCAAATGTCTGGAAATCAGTTTTTATTCCAAGACTTTTAAGTCCTAAGTTTTCTGCAGCATTGCTTAGCCCCAGTAAACTGCTGCCTTCTCTTGTTGTTTCTGATAAATTTCTTATTTGCTGGAGTGGAATGTCCTTACCATAATATTTGCTGATAATTCGCAAACAGGTAGGACCACAGTCTTTGAAGTCCGGTTGTTTATATGAAGGAAACATGGGAATGATTTATGGAAATGTTTTCACACTATTTTCTATGGCATACTTTGATTTGTAATATCTGAACAGAAAATCATAACAAACCATCTCATGTGCTCTATTTTTAGATTTGAACAAACGATTCATCATCATATGAATATGACTTGCCATAAGGCTATTGATATTAACATCTAAAGATTTTGAATGATGCAATGCTAAAATTTCATCGCTTAAATTTATAATTCTCTCATTTCTCTCATTAATTATTCCATAAATATTATTTGTGTTTTTACCTTCAATTGTATCTGAAATAACTTGCCTGTTGGCTCTGAATTTATCGCTCAGATTAGAATTCAAAATTTTTGTTTTTCCAAATTCTGTTTTAAAAGCAATGCTTAACTGCTCCATAAAATTCTTTTTATCAGACAATTGATACTGGAATAGATTCAAAAAGTCATCAATTGCCCTTAAACCGAATAGCCATCTTAGATTTTCGTCCTTAAAGTTTTCCAAATAATTTACAGTCATCACACTATCGAAAAAAAACAACTGCTCTGAAACTTCCATTGTTTTAAGACCATATCTTTCTATTTCTTTATTATAGGTATCCAGCTGAACCTTCCAAATAATAAATTCTTCAATTAAAGGCAATAAAATATTGTGCATTCTTGAAGTAATTTCATGGACAAGAATGGGATCAGTACATTTGAATCTTATGCGTAAGTGATATTTTGGATCATTGTACCGAATAAAAAACCATTGATCTATAACATTTTCTGCCATTAATTGATCTGCAAGAGGTTTAATCTTATCTATAAGTATTTCATCTGCAGATTTTGTCCCCATATACAACTTATAGTAAATCCAATTGCCCCCAGGTATGTTATATGCTCTCATATTGTTGTATACACTATTAATTTTTGTAAAATGACATTATAATTTCATTGGAAAAGTTATGCCCAAAAGAATCTTTGACTACTTGTTTGTCTTGATTAAAAATAAATTCAGTCAACTTAAAATTTGGTCTGGTTTTGACCGTTTCAATAAACATCTCCACAGAGGTCAGGTTGTTTAAATTGATAAGCAACTCATTATCACCCTCACTTAGAAGAATTAAATCAGGAAGAGAAAATTGCTGTTTGAAATTTTCCACCTTTTTTTGCAGATCATTTTGCTTTTTCCCCTCAATTAAAGATTTTATATCATCAATACTGAAATTCCACGAAGCATAGGAAAGAATGATATTTTTATATTCTATTCTGGGAATAAATTTATATAAGTGATCAAAATTACTTACATCGATATATAATGCAGAATAATTATTCAATTGCATATCACTTAAAAAATGATAGATTGGAAGAGTATTACTGTTGGAATAATTATGGGCATTCGTTAATCTTGGCAATATCTCTTTATTATGAGCTTTGGATCGCAAAACAATTTTATTATTTCTCACAGACACCATGATATCGTCTAAACTTATCTGCTTGTCCAAAGGTTTGTTAGAACGAGCCAAATATGGAATTTCAAAATCTCTAAAATCTGGTCTGGATAAGATGTTTCCAACTCTTGCTTCCGGAAGGTGAACTATTTCTGCAATAATTTTTTCCGAGTTATAATCTGTTTCAAAGTGAATGATCTCGTTGACCAATTCATTTATATTTTCATCACTGTGGCAAAATCTTGCTAATAAATTGGCTCCGCTTCCACCTCCACCTCCTGAGAATTTTATCTTAGAAATATTGTTTTCTTCAACAATTTCAATCATTAGAGATATTGTTTCAGGTAAATCTTCATACGTAACTTCCGGCAGAAAGGAAAAATCCTTATCTTCTAATGTTATTATTAAAAGATTTTTTTGGATAGCACTTATTATCTTCTTCTGAATGACATCATCTATTACTGTCCACTTTATTTCTTTTGGATCCTTTATATCCTTGTCCGGCTGCAGGATCAATAAATCATCAATTAAAGGATTGTCATCATTGGATTGTGTATTAAGGCCATACCCGATACCTATTTCCGGATCTAAAACTTTAGAGATGGGCATTTCATGGTCTTCATATCTTTCATAAAAGCCTTCTTTAAATTGATCTAAATAATTTTTAGCCTTATTTTTTCTTAACCGATTCACGAATCTGATAGCCTGTTCAATATCTTTTAAAATTTTTTTATCAATAGAATTATGTTGGGTTGAAAGCACTAAATCGCATTGAAAAAGGTATTTAAGATCAAAAGGAATTTCTTTTTCCCCAATCTTATTACTTATATCAATATATTTTTTTAATGAGTTTCCAATTACCTGGTCTATACTCTCCAATTCTTTCTCAATTGAATCTATAAATGTGAGATATTCATTCTGAGATTTAAATCTTTCTTTTAATACATTAGTGAGCTGATTAATATATTCAAGTCCGCATACGGACGGTTCAATTTCACTAACAAGAATTTGGTTTTCAATTAATTCTTCTACAAAATCCTTTGCTTCTTCATAGTCGATATCTTCCTCAACCAGATTTTCAATAATCTCACTAATATATAATCCCTTTTTAGAAATAGTTATAATTTCCTCTAGATATTCTGAAAAATCAACAGCTACAATGTCATAATGTCTGATATTGTCTTTATAAAAGTATTCAATATATCTTAACTTGCCTCCAATTCTGTAAATACTGGAATTAGGGTAGAATTTCAAGCAATCTCTTATTTTATTGATATCTAACAACTTATCAGATAAAGCAACTGCATAATTCATATCCAGTCTGGTATGGCGTTTATGGTTTGTTGGGCCATCAAGTATTATTTGGGTTTGGTCAGAAAAACTTCCAACGGAACAGCCTGCAAATAATCCATACGGAGTACATCTGGAAGACATTCTTGAAAGATATTTTAAAACGCTGTGTTTTAATTTTATTTTTTTCTCAGCATCAGTAATTTCACCACTCATCCATCTGTCAATTTGAGAAGAAAGAGAAGGAGATGCTAAAAATATGGCCTCACGAATCGTTTCATTTTTACAAGTATCAATCAATTGTTGATCGGATATGATTTCTGCAGATGTTAGATTTTTAAAAAAATCTAATGATAAAAGAGGTGTTCTTAATACGAACTTTTCAAAAGGAAGATATTTTGACTTTTTCATAATCAATGTTAACTTTTATTCTAATAGGAAAATGGAATCCCATTGTATTGAAGAACTGTTGTTTAATAAGCTATCGGCAAAAAAGACTCCTATTCCTGCTATTCCATCTAAAAGTCCTAAAGCAGGTTGCTTATCACCTGTACCTGTATTCTTTAAATAACCAGCCAGCCCTTTCTCTTCAGTAGAAAGAGACAAAGTGAGTTGAGTAAATTTTTTATATAATTCCAAAAATCTGCTATCTTCAGTTATTAAGTGCCATTTTTTATGATAATAAGCTACGGAAATGGTTCCGTGACAAAATCCCGGATCACAACTTTCTTCATGTAATAACGCTGTCCCAAGCGAATCTCTCTTCAATGTGGATAAAGCTATTTCCTTAGAAATATTAATTAAACTTTCATCATTTAATGTCTTTCCGGCTTTATAAAGTCCATAAGAGACTGATTGATCTCCATAGCACCAGCCTAAATGAATATTGTAAAGTGCCGTTTTTTTGTTCACCGCTATGCTGGGAAATAAGCAAAATCCGTCTTCCTGTTCATTTTTAAACAATAAAACTGTCTTTACACTGCTTTCTAAAGCGTGCTTTACTTTCTTGTTATCGGGGAAAACTTCTAAAAACTTTGAAAATAATAAAATAAATGAAATATGTCCGTGTGCAAGGCCAAGATTTGTTTTGTGCAAATCTGTTGAAGCTTGCTCAATATCTTTAACTTCTAATGCTTTTCTATAATCCCGTTCTACTATTTCTGATAGTTTTTCAAATAAGATTATAATTTTTTCTGAATAGATTTCTTTCTTTTCTCTGGAAAGAAAATAATGGGCAAGACCGGAAACTCCATGAAGAAAATCTACCTGCTCCATGATGTAGTCACTTTCGATATTATCTATGTAGGAGAGAAAATGATCAACAGTATCTAATAATATTTCATCGAATGTTTCAAGAGCTTCGGAAAAATCAATATTGATATCTCCAGACTTTTCTAAAAAATTCAACATATATGCTATTCCTGCAAGTCCCAAGCAATAAGTTTTAGGAATGGTCTCTTCACCTTCATTTAGTTTTTCAAAAATAACATTAAGTACCTCTTCTATTTTAGTCAAATATTTTGGGTCGTTAGTATGTTTATATAACACATAATAGAAGATAGGAATACCACTAATTCCTGTAAGTAAAGAAAGATCTGAAATATAAGGTTCTTTATGCCAGTTTTGGTTTATTACACTTTCTATCTCTAATAATTTATTCTCTATAATCATTACGCTTTTATAATACAAGCTCTATAAAATTATAGAGCTTGTTGGTTAATAGTTTTTATCCCGTGTTTAGTTTGCAGGCTCTATACAGTTGTTAGTTTTTGAAGGTCCATCACCTCCATTAGTACACCAACAACAAGTAAAATCATTCCAAGAGCTGCTTGCAGAAGCTTTACCTCCGTTAATAGAAGCAGACTGTTCTTTTGTTAATTTTACAACTCTCTCTTTGTTTAATGATAATTTTTTTTGTTTCATGATAAAAAATTTAATAGTTCTAGTTTTTAAATTCTATAATTAGCTACAAGCAAAGCATTCAGATACAGCACAAGTATTCCAAGAATCTTTTGTACCATCACCTCCAGTACAAAGTCCACAAGTAAAATTATGTCTTGTACTTACTGCTAGTTCCTTCCCACCTTTTATACTGGAAGATTGAAGATCTGTCAATTTGCTAACTTTCTCTTTGTTTAATTTTAATTTTTGTTTCATAATGTGAAAATTTAATTGTTAATTTTAATAATTAAAGTCGACTTTATATAGTTATTTGATCCGGATAAATTTAATTAGGATATACAATTACTCGATTGAGCTCAACAGGGTTATTGTATTTCTTTATATTTCTTCGTAAAGATTCATTGATTTCCCTCATATTTACAGCATTGACTTTTGTACCATCATTCAAAAAGAATTCTTCATTTTTAGAATCACCAACACTATTTTGAATAAAATTTACCGGGGATTCATAAAATTTGATCTTTGTACTTTTGTATTTCTCCCATTCAACAGCAACTGCCTGTTGCTTGGATATTTCTATAAATTGATTTTCTTTTTTTCCATTGTATTTTTCAGACTTTACCAATTCAAATCTATAATTCCCCTTATCATCATGGAGCTCCACAATTAAACCAGGTAATCCATGAAATTTATATGGACCTTCCTGAAAAGGGATTTCTGTCGTAAACCAAGCTGTCCAGGTTCTCCCTCCCCAATTAGTTATGGCCTTTTGCAAAAGCAATTCTTTTATTTTCTTTTTTTCAGCAGTCAATTTCCAGTTTTGGAAATCTTTTGTTTGTAATTTTAGAATCGTATTTTCCAATAAGTCATATTCATCATAATTATTGTCTCCAATTCTATGGGTGATAATGGTTGAAGTATTTAACTTCATATTTTTTGGAAAAGGGATATTATTGTTGATTAAAGAGTCTGCAATAAAAAAGTCTCTTGTATAATACAGCACTTCACTTTTATTAATGTCTAAAAGATAATTCTCTTTTGTGGTAAGATTTGAAGTTGAGTCCTTTTTGTATTCAACATCATATACAAACCTTTGTGTTTGAGAATTGGCGAAAAAAAATGATAATAACATTAATAAAAAACTATTCCTGATATGATTTTTCATTTATAAATTTTTGTTCTTCTTCTGATAATAAAATGCTGTTGTTTTGCTTTTCCAGCTTAGGAATGTTCTCCCATATTCTTTTAGTTAAGTCAATCTTTTTCTCAAGACCGGTTGTTTCTGTCTGAGTAAACTTTTGAAAGATTATTTCTCTGCTAAAGCTATTTTTTTGCTTCTTTCCATCATATGTACAATAACTAAAACCTTTGGTTCCTGAAATAGAAGGAACATACTTGCCGTTTATTTTGTAAAAATCATAGTAGGTAACACCGTTTCCGACTTTGAATTCGTACTCTAATCCATTTTTAGTTTTTACTTTATAAGATGGATACTTGCTTTGATCATATTGCAGCTCATAATGAATAATGGTTTTATCCATTTTTTGATACACAATTGTTCCTGTCACCTCTATTTCCGGGTTACTTATTTTATATACAATAGTCTGTTCATCATTAGAATCATCAACAATTCTGCCTGAAAACTTTGCATCTTTTGTCTTGAAATAATAATTAACCCGGGCTAGTTCGTAGTTGAAAAAAATATTCCCAACAAAATCTTTGGACTGATTCAAAGATTGTCCTTTGCAAAAATCATTTTCGGAAATAGTGGATTTGAAATATTTTACAGAATCTATTTCCATTTGGATGAAATTATCAAACCTTTTATTGAATGCGTCCTTATAATTGTAGGTATTGGATTCCATCCAAAGTTTACCATTGGTTATCAGAAGGAAGCTTAAATTATCATCATCGCTGTTTTTTTGTCTGTAAAGCACATCATATAGAGAGCGCTGATCATAATATCGTTTCTCATAATTTTTTAAAACATCTGAAAAGATCTTCTTGATATCAATATTGATTATTTTAACCTCTTCAATATCTTTATATAATGGTTTTAATTTTATAGTTGAATTATAATTGGCCAATTTTTCCGTTTGATAACCTGAGGCTGAAACCTCCAGATTGTTTGAATTTTCAGGCAGCAAAATGAAACCATCATCATTGCTATATAACACCGTGTTTGATAAAATAATCCTTGCGTGTGGAACTGGATTTCCGCTTTCTGAATCTACAATTTTTAACTTCAAAGATTGTGCATGAAAAAATCCTAAAATTAAAAAGAGAAGAAGGATAGTGTAGAATTTTGCTTGTGTCATGTTTACTCGTTTCGATTGCAAACATACACAGTTATAATCAGGAACAAAAAAACTTAAATATAGATTTATAAATTTATAGATTTGATATATAAATCTATACCTTACAATGGCTATAATTCATTAAAATCAGCTAACAAAAAATTAATCATTATATTGATTTTCAATTAGATAAAATAAAAAAACACATGATATCAACAAAAGAATATCATTTACAAGAAAAAAGAAACTTTTAAAAGATAAAAATGATGAGTTATTCCTGAGATTGATCAATTTCTTTGATATAAGTCCTCAAAATGGTTCCTGTTTTTTTTCGGAAAGCGGAAGCAAAAGCCTGCTCATTATTGTAACCTAATTCTTCGGCAACAACAGTTAACTTATAAGAACGGAATTTTTTATCCTGTACTAATCTGTTCAAAGCATAGTCTATTCGAAGATCATTAAGATAAGAAGCAAAGTTCTTTTCTTTATAAGTATTCACCACATCGGATAAGTATGCAGAATTTGTTTTAAAATCTTTTGCAAGACTGCTTAAAGTAATTCCTTTTTGTAAAAATAATTCGTTGTTCTCAAATCGTTCTAATTCCTTCAGAATCTTTTGTACAGTATTCTCTGATATATTTCTAATAACAGATTTCTCAATTTTTGAAGCGGTCTCAATTTTAGAAGGAATAAAATCTTTCCTTTCTTCTTTTTCCTCTATTTCTGATTTCTTTTCATTAATAGATTTTATTAAATCCTGCGCTATTTTTCGATATTTCTTTTCTGATTTTTTAGATTTATAAAAGAAAAAGCCTACAGCAATGAGAGCCAATAGTAAAATGCCTAAACCGGAAAACAAAAAATATTTCTTTTTTTCTAAATCATTGATAATATTTTCTTTTTCTTTTAAGAGTTTGGGGGCATCGTATTTTCTTGGCAGTTCTCGCGATACGTATTTAAACTGAGAATCAAGAATCTTATCAACGGTCAGGAATCTTTCAATATAATAAAGTTGTTTTTCCTTGTCTTTTTTCTCTTTGTAATAATCTACAAGATAAGTGTAAACATCACGAAGCTCAGGAAAAGTATTATTTGTTTTTTGAATAATAGAATCAATTTTAACGAAATTTTCTACAGCTTCATCTTTTTTATTTGATTTTAAATATGATTCTCCTAAATACAACATGGTATAATTAGCATCAAAATCAAGATTATTCTTTAAAAAATATTTTTTACAGATTTCTAAGTTTGATATAGCATTGTGGTAATTTTTAGTTTCAAAATTATATCTGCCCAACAAGATTAAATACTTGTTATATCTTATTTCTGCCTTATTTTTTGATGCATCATTTAGTCCATCTTTTATGAGTTTTAATGCTTTATCATACTCATAAATGTCAATATATGCATCTGCCAAACTTATTTGAATGTGTTCAATATCTTGGGGAGTTAAAAATTCAGGATGTCCGTAATAGTATTCCAGAACCTTTACGGTCTCTTTATGTTTTCCAATATATCCATTGAGATAAGCAATTTGAAGATCAGCGATAGCAATCTGTCGTTTGTTGTTATTTTCCTTGGCATGGCTTAACGCGATTACAAAATTATCCAACGCTAATTTTTCGTTATCATAATCAAAATACAGTTTGCCTCTTAGCAGATAGATACGGGCAGGATATCTATTATCATGCAGTTTATTACTAATGGATTCTAAACTATCTATGTATTTTAGGGAGGCGGCTAAGTTCTGATTATACTGCATGAATACATACCCTTCAGCAATATTATTGATGATCATTTCTTTCTTGGCCTTTTTCAAGTAGTATTCAGCAATTATTTTAGATTCTTTAATTTTGTTATTATCCTTGTAATTGTAGAATTTTTCTTCTAATTCTAAATAGTCATATTTAGACAAAGTATCAATTAAAACTTTATTTTGAGAATAATATTGGTTATATGCTAATAAAAGAAAGAAAAAATATTTTAGGCTTTTCATAAACTAAAGTATGCGGTACAAAAATATCCATTTTATTGATCACAAGTAATATAATAAAAACTAATTTTACTATTATAAGTGAAATTTATTTTTTAATGCTATAATTAAAGTTATCATTCCAAAAAAAAAATCAATTTACAATACTCAAATCTTTATCAATAAAAAACTATAGATTTATAAATTTATAGTTCTAGTTCCAGCAGGATTCGAAAAATATCATTTTATTTGCAGAATTAAATAAGTTAAAAATTTCAAAATGAAGAAGAACATTAATGAGAAAAAGCTTTCGCTTAACAAAGTAAAAATCTCAAAAATTATCAATTTAAATTCTATCAAAGGAGGAAAAGGTTTAGAAGAAAAGATTAGGACTTGTGCTTTTCCAGATAATGCTAGTAAGGATCCACAGCAGCCAATCAAAATTTAATCAAAAAATTCTTGAATTTTACCTCGGGGAAGAAGAGTTAAGATTTGAAAAGACATAGCGCTTTTCTTCGAAATAAAAAATTATTTCCAGTAATACCCAGTGGGCTTGCCCCGAGGTTGTTTATCCTAATATCAAATGAAAATATATATATTTATTTTTCTTTCACTATCCTTAGGTGCGCAAAAAACAAATTTAGCCCCTTCTGTATCTGCTACTGATCATTATTTTGGCACTAAAATCATTGATGATTACAGAAATCTAGAAAATTTAAAGGACTCTGCAACCGCTCAATGGATGAAATCGCAGACAGATTACGCCAATTTTTTGATTAATAAAATCCCTAATAGAGATTATTACCTTAAAAAACGCTTAGAATTTGACAAAAGGCAGGGGTATTCAGTATCTGATTTAGAAATAACTGATAATGATAAATATTTTTATCTGAAAAAAAGTTCTGAAGAGAGAACTGCAAAAGTTTACTATCGAAATGGTTTTAACGGGACGGAACAGTTACTGTATGATCCTGATAGTTTCATATCCTCTTTTAAAGATTCTTCAGGTAAATCTAAACATCAATTTTTAGTCAATCTATTAAGTCCCAGTTGGGACGGAAGCAGATTGGCTATCTCATTGACTGAAGATGGCAAAGAAATCTCTCAAGTTATTGTAATAGATGTTGAGAATAAATATGTTCACCCAGAAGTCGTAACTAATACCAATCCTTCCAGCATTGGAGGTATTAAATGGTTACAGGATAATTCGGGTTTTTTTTATGTTTATTATCCTGTAATTGACAGTAATTCTAAAGATTATGTAAAAAATGTTCAGACAATCTTATATAGAATAGGTGAAGATCCAAAAAAGCTGAATAATGTATTTTCCAGATCTAATAATCCTAATCTAAATATAGAGGAAAATACATACCCGGCTATTATGGCATTTAATGCCGATGACAAGTATTATGTAGGAAATTTGGTAGATTCAGAAGACTTTAGGAGAACATTTATTATCAGTAAGCAAGACTTATTAAATGGTAAAAAAAATTGGAAACCTTTATATACGAAAGAAGATAAAATACCATCTATGCGGTTAGCTGGAGATGATATCTATTTTTTATCCGGCTATAATAATACTTTGAATTACAAACTCTGTAAGACCAGCGCTAAGAATCCAAATTTCAAAAATCCGCAAGTATTGGTGCCTGAAATGGCAGATGAAGTGATTACAGGATATGCTGTAACGAAAGATGGAATATATTATACAAGAACAAAAAACGGGGTAGAAGCAAAATTATATTTGTACAAAGATGGCAAAGAACACAATATAAAAACCCCATTTGTATCCGGAAATATATATCTGGAAGCGAAAGGCAAAGATTTTTCGGATATATGGATTAGCTGTTCAGGCTGGGCAAATGATGAGCAGAGATTTAAATATAACCTGCGAAAGAGTGAATTTACCCCAGAAAATATTGCGCCGATCATTGATTATCCAGAATTCAAAGATATTGTAGTTGAGGAAATTACGGTAAAGTCTCATGATGGCGTAGAAGTTCCATTATCTTTAATTTACAATAAAAACATTAAAAAGAATGGGGAGATTCCAATTCTTATGAATGGTTATGGTGCGTACGCAGAATCATATTCTCCATACTTTTCTATTAGTTACCTATTGTGGGCAAATCAAGGAGGAATTGTTGCTGTTCCGCACGTAAGAGGTGGTGGAGAAAAAGGAGAACAATGGCATATTGATGGACAAAAATCTAAAAAATCAAATTCGTGGAAAGACTTGATTGCCTGTACTGAATACTTAATTAATAAAAATTATACATCCCCAAAGAAAGTAGCCATCCTAGGAGGAAGCGCAGGCGGAATATTAATGGGAAGAGCAATGACCGAAAGGCCAGACCTTTTCGGTGCGGTAATTATAGAATCAGGAGTTCTAAATACTTTGAGAAACGAGTTTGGAGGCGTAGGAAAATCTGCGGCTCAAGAATATGGTAATCTAAATAATTCTGCTGATTTTAAAGGGCTATTGGAAATGGATGCTTACCATCATATTAAAAAAGGAGTAAAATATCCCGCAACTCTAATCACATCCGGAATCAACGATCCCAGAGTGTCTCCTTGGATACCTGCAAAATTTGTCGCCAAATTATTAGCGAATAATTCTTCCAACAATCCTATTTTATTGAAAATAGATTATGCCGGAGGCCACGGAGGCGATATACCAACAGCACAGCGATACGCTAATATTGGAGATATTTTTGCGTTCGCACTGTGGCAGTTAGGAGTATCAGATTATCAGCCAATCGGAGATATTACTAAATAAAGCGTATTTCTCTATAGGAAAGCTTGATAAAAACGCTAAAAAAAGAAAAACCCCATAAACAATGTTTATGGGGTTTTTCTATATGTTATTAATTGTTCTGAATCAACAATTATTTTACTTCTTCGAAGTCTGCATCCTGTACATCTTCAGCACCAGCGTTTCCACCAGCGTTCTGAGCTCCTGCACCTGCATCAGCACCCGGCTGTTGACCAGCTGCATATAATTCTTCAGAAGCTGCCATCCATGCTGCGTCTAAAGCTTCAGTTTTAGCTTTTACATCATCAACATTTTTAGCTTCAAAAGCTGTTTTTAATTCTGTGTGAGCTGCTTCGATTGCTGCTTTTTTGTCAGCAGAAAGTTTTTCACCGAATTCTTTCAATTGTTTTTCAGTCTGGAAGATCAATCCGTCAGCTTTGTTGAAGATTTCAACTTCTTCTTTTCTCTTAGCATCTGCTGCAGAGTTTTCCTGAGCTTCTTTCTTCATTCTTTCGATTTCTTCGTCAGAAAGACCTGAAGATGCCTGAATTTTGATAGACTGCTCTTTACCAGTTCCTTTATCTTTAGCAGATACACTTAGGATACCGTTAGCATCAATATCGAATGTTACTTCAATTTGAGGAACTCCTCTTGGTGCTGGTGGAATATCCTGAAGATCGAATCTACCGATTTCTTTGTTATCGTTGAACATAGATCTTTCACCCTGTCCTACTCTGATGCTTACAGCCGGCTGGTTGTCAGAAGCTGTAGAGAATACTTCAGATTTTTTAGTTGGGATCGTAGTATTCGCTTCAATTAATTTTGTGAATACAGAACCCATTGTTTCGATACCTAAAGAAAGTGGAGTAACGTCAAGTAGCAATACGTCTTTTACATCACCTGTCAATACACCTCCCTGGATAGCTGCACCAATAGCTACAACCTCATCCGGGTTCACTCCTTTAGATGGTTTTTTACCGAAGAATTTTTCTACTTCCTCCTGGATGATCGGGATTCTTGTAGAACCACCTACCAAGATTACTTCGTCAATATCAGAAGTTGACAGACCAGCATCTTTTAATGCTTTAGCAACAGGCTCCATAGATCTTCTTACAAGATCAGCAGATAATTGCTCGAATTTAGCTTTTGTTAAAGTCTTCACTAAGTGTTTTGGACCTGTAGCAGTAGCTGTGATATAAGGTAAGTTGATCTCAGTCTGAGGAGAAGAAGATAATTCAATTTTAGCTTTTTCAGCTGCTTCTTTCAATCTTTGTAATGCAATTGCATCGGATTTTAATTCAACACCTTCTTCAGCTTTGAACTCATCAGCCATCCAGTTGATGATCACATCATCAAAGTCATCACCTCCTAAGTGAGTATCACCATTTGTAGATAATACTTCGAATACACCATCTCCTAAATCAAGGATAGAGATATCGAAAGTACCACCACCAAGGTCATATACTGCGATTTTCTGATCTTTATGGTTTTTATCAAGACCGTAAGCTAACGCTGCAGCTGTAGGTTCGTTGATAATTCTTTCTACTTTAAGACCTGCGATTTCACCAGCTTCTTTGGTAGCTTGTCTCTGTGCATCGTTGAAGTATGCAGGAACAGTGATTACCGCTCTTGTTACTTCCTGTCCAAGATAATCTTCAGCAGTTTTCTTCATTTTCTGAAGTGTCATTGCAGAAATTTCCTGTGGTGTATATTCTCTATCGTCGATTTTTACTTTTACAGTATCGTTTGGTCCGGCAACCACTTTATAAGGTACTCTTGTGATTTCAGAAGCATCATCTTTAAAGTGTGTTCCGATAAATCTTTTGATAGAGTAAACAGTTTTTGTTGGATTCGTTACAGCCTGTCTTTTTGCAGGATCACCTACTTTTCTTTCTCCGTCTTCTGTAAAAGCTACGATAGAAGGAGTAGTTCTTTTACCTTCTGCGTTAGGAATAACAACAGGGTCTTTTCCCTCCATTACAGCAACACAAGAGTTGGTTGTTCCTAAGTCAATTCCAATTATTTTACTCATAATATTTTATATTTTTTTCTATTTTTAATTTAATTTACACTCTCAATTTCTCAATATCTGTACCATTCAAAGAAATATGACAAAATGACACAATAAAAATAAAAACCCCGATAAAATCGAGGCTTTGTATAATTTAATATGGAAATATTTTCATTATTTTTTGATAAACTTCATTGATTTTACGAAGTCTTTGCCATTATAAGTTCTTACATAATAAACACCACTGACAAAATTTTTCACATCAATTTTATCTGTCTCATTTTTAATAAATGCTTTTTTTACAAGTCTTCCTTCAGCGTTGAAAATCTCCACTTCATTAATAGGTGCCAATGGAGAAGCAATGGAAATATACTGTGTAGTAGGATTAGGGAAAAGATTAATAGAGTTTACTTTTTCCACTTCATTTACTGATAAGAAAGCACAAGCATTGGAATTAAGTAGGCTCGCTCTCGGACCAGCCATAGTATTGATCTTGATTGTTTTCTGATCATTAGTAAAAAATGCCATTTCTGTATCTGTCACATAATCCATAAAATTCATGAACATGGCACCGTTTGCAGTAGGATTACACATAAAACCGTTATCTGGAAAAACATTACCCCCATAATGGGCATCATTAATAGCAGGAGTATCTGCACAGCCATCATCATTATCCGGTGTTCCACATGCACTGCCATCTTCTCCCCATGGGTGAAGCAATCCGAAATAATGTCCTATTTCATGCGTTGCAGTTCGTCCTCCATTATAAGGAGACACAGCAGCTCCTGTAGTTCCGAAGTATTTATAGCCAATGGCAAGTCCGTCCTCCGGAAATCCTGCTGCATCAGGCAGGTAAGCCCAGCCCAAATAAGGATTAGGCATATCCCCTACCCATATATTTAGATATTTAGTAGGATCCCAGGCTGTAAGGCCAGTTGATAAATAATATTGGTTAGCAAAATCAAAATTTGAAGCCACTGATTTTCTTTCTATTCCTGTAGTAGAAGCTCCTGTAGGCGTTTTTGTTGCCATACAGAATGTCAGCTCCATATCTGCAGCATAAGGTTTGAAGACATCAGGAACTACAGAACTAAAATTAGGATTCAATTTTCTGAAATCATTATTTAAAATAGCAATCTGTGATGCAATCTGAGCATCGGAAATATTCTGCGCAGCACTTCCATAAAGAACATGCACTACAACAGGAATCGTAATCACAGTCTGACCATTTTTAGCCATTGTATTAGCAGCAGCATTTTTACTGGTTAAATAATTTCGTAAATCTTCTTTTTTTGCCAAAGCCTGTGGATTCCTTGCATAAAATTCCTTCATTTTCAAATCAGTAGCACATTCTCTCTGACCAAATACATTAGCCATCAGAAAGCCGGCTGTCAATAATAAAACTTTTTTCATATAAATATTATAAGCAGTCGGCAAATATAACTATTCCTGCAACAAGATCATGGAATAAATGAGTAATTTACAGTAAAACTATTGTAACTCTAAATTTAATTAAATCAATTGATTACCAAATTCCTTGTTATCAGCAAAGCAATTTAATTCACCATCCTTTAAAAATTAATCAAAGTTTAATCTAAGAAATAGAGGCAGAATCTTCGCGAATTATTATTTTTGATAAAATATACACATTTAGAATGTCATTACACTTTAATCCACGAGATATTACATGGCTTGCCTTTAATGAAAGAGTTTTACAGGAGGCTATGGACGAAAAAGTTCCCTTGCATTTAAGAATACGTTTTCTCGGAATTTTCTCCAACAATTTAGATGAATTTTTCAGAGTACGTGTTGCCGGATTAAAGCGTGCCATGGATTTTAAGGAAAAAGTGATTGCTGAGTCTTTCTACCAGCCACCCTCCAAGATCCTTCAGAGAATCAATGAAGTTGTCATGAAACAGCAGCTGAATTTCGATAAAACCTGGAAAAAGATCCAAACCGAAATGGTTGATCAGAAAGTTTTCATTAAAAATTCCAAAAACCTGACAGCAGGACAAAAAGAATTTGTCAGACAATATTTTGATGAAGTGGTAGAATCCAATGTAATTCCTATTCTTCTTCATGAAAATACGCCAATGCCCTATTTAAGAGACAAAAGTCTTTATCTGGGGGTAGCAATGAGAAAAAAAGACTGGCAGTATTCCAGCAATTATGCTATTATTGAGATTCCTTCTCGTTTTGTAGGGAGATTTGTATTGCTTCCAACAGAAGATCCGGAAGAGAAAAACGTAATGCTTCTGGAGGATGTGATCACTTTCAATCTTCCGCACATATTCTCTTATTTCGGATATGATGAATTTTCAGCCAATGCTTTTAAAGTAACAAAAGATGCAGAGCTGGATCTGGATAATGACATCAAAACCAACTTTGCAGAAAAAATAGAAAAAGGACTCAAAAACAGAAGAAAGGGAAAACCTACCCGTTTCGTTTTTGATAAAGATATGGATAAAGCACTGCTGGAACTCCTTATCAGAAAACTGAATTTAACGAAAAAAGACAGCATTATTCCAGGAGGAAAAATTCATAACTTCAAGCATTTCATGGATTTCCCAGACGTTTTTGAAGCCTATGAAAGACCTGTGGAAAGAAGCTCTTTTACTCATCAGGCATTTGAACACGGTGAAAGGGTGACAGATGTTATCTTAAAAGAAGATGTGCTTCTTAGTTTTCCTTATCACAAATATAATCCAGTGATTGATCTTCTCCGTGAAGCAGCAATGGATCCGGATGTAAAATCTATACAGATCACCGCTTACCGTATGGCAAGCAGTTCAAAAATCATCAACGCGCTCATCTATGCTGCCAGAAATGGTAAAGAAGTGACTGTAATGCTGGAACTTCAGGCAAGGTTTGATGAAGAATCCAATTTGAAATGGAAAGATATGCTTGAACCGGAGGGAATTACAGTTCTGGTGGGAATTCCCAACAAAAAAGTACATGCTAAACTATGTGTTATCAAAAAGAGAGCACATAATAAAACCATCCAATATGGATTTGTAAGTACCGGAAATTTCAATGAAAAAACGGCAAGAATATATGGTGATCATCTGCTCCTTACAGCCGATCGCGGCATCATGGCAGATATCAATAAAGTATTCAATGTACTGAAAAAACCAAAGGATGATTTTATTCCGATTTTGAAAACTTGTAAAAATTTATTAGTTTGCCCTCAATTTATGCGTGAAAAGATTGTTCACCATATTGATAAAGAAATCGAAGAAGCCAAAGCAGGCCGAAAAGCAGAGATCATCATCAAGGTAAATTCTATGAGTGACAGACTGCTGATAGAAAAACTATATGATGCAGCCAAAGCAGGTGTGGTAATCAGGCTCATCGTAAGAGGAATCTATTGTGCCGTAAACCAAAAAGAATTTAAAGAAAAAATAAAAGCCATAAGTATTGTAGACGAATACCTGGAGCACGCCAGAGTAATGTATTTCTACAATAAAGGAACAGAAGACATATACATTTCTTCCGCTGACTGGATGACTAGAAACCTGGATTACAGGATTGAAGCCGCCGCTAAAATCACTGATAAAAACCTTAAGAAAGAATTAAAAGATATTCTTGACATTCAGCTTAGGGATAATGTAAAAGCCAGAATTCTGGATAAAAAACTCAGCAATGAATACATAAGAAATGATAAAAAAGAATGCCGTTCCCAAATAGAAACCTATAAATATTTAAAAGCTAAAACAAGCAAAAAATGAAGATAGCAGCGATAGACATAGGGAGTAATGCAGCCCGCCTTCTTATCAATGAAGTTAAGATTAATAACAGAAAACCTGAATTCATCAAACTCAATCTTCTCAGAATTCCTCTGAGACTGGGAATGGATGTTTTTACCATCGGAAAAATAGGTCCCGAAAGAGAAAAAATGGTCATTGATTCCATGAAAATCTTCAGTGACCTGATGAAAATATATAAAGTGGATCATTACAGAGCCTGTGCTACCAGCGCTATGCGTGATGCTGCCAATGGTAATGAAATTATCAGCCTCGTAAAAGAAACATCTGGAATCAACATCGAAATCATTTCCGGTGATGAAGAAGCTACCCTGGTCTATGAAAATCATGTTGCAGAAGGTCTTGATAAAGAATTCGCCTACTTATACATCGACGTTGGTGGAGGTTCTACAGAACTTACCTTCTATGAAAACGGTAAAATGGTTTACGAAAAATCATTCAATATCGGAACGATTCGTCTTCTCAACAACCTGGTTACGATGGATAACTGGAAAGAGATGAAGGACGAGATCAATAAAAATATCGTCAGTAAAAAACCAATTGTAGCCATTGGATCAGGAGGAAACATCAACAAAGTGTTCTCCATGAGCAAAACCAAAGACGGAAAACCAATGTCTTTATCTCACCTGAAAAAGGTCTATAAAGAATTCAATGAGTTGTCTGTGGAAGAAAGGATGACCAATTACAACCTTAGAGAAGACCGTGCCGATGTATTGGTACATGCCCTGAGTATCTTCAACAATGTGATGTCATGGTCTGATATCAACAGGATTTTTGTCCCTAAAATATCTGTGGCAGACGGATTGATCCATAATATTTACAGTCAGTTACAGCACAAAAAGTAACAACAAATAACAATTTTGTAAGCCAGCCATTGAGCTGGTTTTATTTTTGGAAGCTGTTTTCAGCTTTCCGCTGTATTTTGTCATTGCGAGGAACAACGTGATGAAGCAAACTCTATTTTGGCTAAAGCCAGTGGAAGATTAATGTATTGTCAGACAGACTAAAGCCCTATTGAATTTTAACAACAGTCTCTTTTTACTTTTTAATAAAAACTTTTCCAAATTTTAAAGTAAAACCTCATCCCCATTCGTCATACCAATATCAATAGCAAAGCAATGAATTCAATCAAAATAATTCTTACAGGAGCTACAGGGATGGTAGGAGAAGGCGTTTTAATGGAATGTCTTGAGAATCCCAATGTTTCCGAAATCCTCAGCATAAGCAGAAAACCTTGTGGAAAATCGCATCACAAGCTGAAAGAATACCTTGTCCCGGACTTTTTATCCATAGACATTCATGATGAAAAACTGAAAGGCTATGATGCCTGTTTTTTCTGTGCAGGAATCAGCAGTATAGGCATGAATGAAGAAGATTACACCAGAATTACTTACGATACAACCTTACACTTTGCAAAAGCTGTTTTGAACCAAAATCCGGATATGGTTTTCAATTATGTTTCAGGGGCAAGCACAGACAGCACAGAGAGTGGAAAAATGATGTGGGCAAGAGTAAAAGGCAAAACTGAAAATGATCTGAAAAAGATGAATTTCAAAGGGGCTTATAATTTCCGTCCCGGATTCATGAAACCTATTGACGGTCAATTGAATGTAAAATGGTTTTTTAAACCTTTTATTTGGATTTTTCCTATTTTTTTTCAATCAAAATCATTAACTTTACAGGAAGTGGGTAGAGCAATGATCAATGTGACACAAAAAGGGTACCCTACATCTGCTTTAGAAATTAGAGATATTAAAAATTTATCGATATGAGAGACATGTTAAGAAGGATTATTCTGGTTATTTTTGTACTCTTGCTTGTGACTGCTGTTTCAGGATATTTTTATATGCAGAAACATCCATTGGAAGGGAATAAGTCTGGAACAATTTTAAATTTTTCAGGAAAATCAGGAAAATAAATACATCCTACAAGCCCTCACTCGAACATTATTTTATCTTTTATCGGAAACAAACCTATTTTTTAAACATTTCTTAAAATTCCATTAAGATAGTTGCGAAACATAAAGTTCATTTTTGCATTTACCTAATTAAAGTAAAAATGATCAACAACTACTTATTAAAAGGGTCTGTGATTGCCGCATTCTTTTTTCAGAGCGGTCTTTTCGGACAGACACTGATTCATTACTGGAATTTTAACAACAACACTTCTGCTGTCACAGTCACTACACCTGCTTCTACTATGGTGAACGGTTCTCTTACGGCTATAGCAGGTGGTACAAGTGTAATAGATTTTGCAGGTGGTACCGGGCAGAATTTTAGTGAGGAAAATTTAAATGCCAGAAATGGAGATGCATCCGGAACCCATTTAAGGTTCAATAATCCGATCGGAGGAGGGTTACAGTTTAATCTGCCTACAACAGGATACAATAATGTCATTGTTAAATTTACTACCAGAAGATCCGGCCAGGGAGCAGGTACCCAGACATGGTCTTATTCAACAGACGGAACTACTTTTGTGCAGTTTCAGACTGTGAATCCTCAGGATGCCAATCCTCAGCTGATTAGTCTTGACTTTTCTAACATACAGGGAGCCAATAACAATCCCAACTTTAAATTAAAAGTTGAATTCTCAGCAGCAGGAGGTGGAACAGGAGGAAACAACCGTTTTGATAACTTTACGGTAGATGCAACTCCTGCCGGTGGTCCTGATATCACTCCACCAACCGTTACTTATCTTCCTGCTAATAATACCAATAACGCTTCAACTACTGTAAATCCTACATTATCTTTTAATGAAAATATAAGATTAACAGATAATTCCGCGATCAATAATTCTAATGCTCAAAATCTTATAGAGCTCCGCCTGGGGAATGCCGCAGGCGCACAAATTCCTTTTACAACAACTTTCAGCAACAATACCATTACCGTGACTCCAACTTCAGGGCTGGTACCGGGACAAACTTATTATATTGCGCTTAAACCCAACACAGTAGAAGACTTTAGTGATAATGGGGTTATTGACGCTACATCCAGTACTTTTACTACAGCCGGAACAACAATTTCTTTGGAAAAAAACTTTATTAAGGTTAATGAAAATGCAGGAAACCTTGCATTCAAAATCAATATCACCAATCCTTCAACAGCTACAGTAAATCTTGTGGTAAAACCGGCACCATTCAGTACAGCTGATGCTAATGATTTTACTTTAGCCAACCAAACTATTAACATCACTCCATCTACAACAAGTTATACAGTTAACATTCCTATTATTGATGACACAGTGGCAGAACAGCAGGCTGAATATTTTGTTGTAAGCCTTGAAAATCCTGCAGGAGCAGCTATTTCAGGAGATAATTCTGCAACTGTTTTTATTATAGATAATGATAAACCGGCACCGGTTCCATCTCATCAGATCCAACTGAATTATCTAGGAAGTTTTGATCCTTCAGGAAATAATAATAGTTCTACAGAAATTGTGGTTCATGATGCATCAACTCAGCGCTTATTCACAATAAGCTCCATTACAGATGTTTTTGACATTATTGATTTCAGTAACCCGGCAATTCCATCAGTAGTAAAAACAGTGAATATGGCACCTTATGGCGGTATCACAAGTATTGCCGTGAAAAATGGAATCATTGCAGCCGCTTCTCCCAATACTGATCCTCAGCAAAACGGTTCTGTAGTGTTCTTTGATATAAACGGAAACTTCCTGAAACAGATAAACGTAGGAGCATTACCGGATATGATTACCTTCTCCCCTGACGGAACAAAAGTTGTTACAGCAAATGAAGGAGAGCCTAATGACGCTTACACCGTAGATCCTGAAGGAACAATCAGTATTATTGACATCTCCGGCGGTATTGGAAACCTTACGCAAAGTAATGTAACGACTCTTAATTTCAACAGTTTTGATTCTCAGCTAGCAACGTTAACGGCTACAGGTTTAAGAAAAGTAAGAACTAACAATACACTTTCTCAGGATCTGGAACCTGAATATGTAACCATCAGTGCAGACAGTCAGAAAGCATGGGTAACACTGCAGGAAAATAATGCCGTTGCTGAGATTAATCTGGCCACTAAAACCATCACAGGAATCTGGGGATTAGGAAAAAAAGATATGAGCCTTCCCGGCAATGGCTTTGATGCTTCAGACAATAATGGAGAGGTTTTAATTGCCAATTGGCCGGTAAAAACTTATTACGTTCCGGATGCAGTACAGAATTATAAGGTAGGTAGCACAAATTATATCGTAACAGCCAATGAAGGTGACGAAAAAGATCTTTCAGGATACAGTGAAAGAACGACTGTGGGAGCTAACAACTATACTTTAGATCCTGTATTGTTCCCGAATTCCAGTATTTTAAAGGCTTCCTATAATCTGGGAAGATTCAGGGTTTCATCTGCCACAGGAAATACAGATGGAGATGCAGAATTTGAAGAAATAGCCGCTTTAGGAGCACGTTCGTTCTCTATTTTCAGTACTGATACTAAACAGATTGTGTACGACAGTGGAGATCAGTTTGAAAGATATATTGCAGCCTATCATCCGTTAATTTTTAATACAGATAATGAATCCAATGCCGTTAAAAACAGAAGCCGTGCAAAAGGCCCTGAACCGGAAGGTGTAGCACTGGGAAATATCAACGGGCAGACGTATGCTTTCATCACATTAGAAAGAACCGGAGGGGTTATGGTGTATAATATCACAGACCCTAACAACCCTACTTTCACCGATTATAAACATTCCCGCTCTACTTCAGCTTACGGAGGTGACAACGGCCCTGAAGGAATTATCTACATCGCTCCTGAAAATACAACCACCAATAAAGGTTATGTGATTGTTGCCAATGAAATCAGTGGAACTCTATCCATGTATGAAGTGGCAGTGCCAGCTACACTTGGAACAGGTGAGATAAAAACTGAACAGGTGACTTTCAACGTATTCCCCAATCCTGTCAACAAAGGAAATACACTTTATTTTAACAGAAAACAGGATTACGAATTGTATGATATGTCCGGAAAGTTAATCGGAAAGGAAAAGAATGCTTTAACAATAAGCACATCCAATCTTTCTACCGGAGTTTATCTTATAAAAACGTCAGAAGGGCAGATCAAAAGAGTCATTGTAAAGTAAACATAAATTACAGTATACCATTCTATTTAAAGCTTCGGGTTTTCCGGAGCTTTTTTGCTGTTGATAAATTTGAAGTCAATTAAATAAAAAACTCACGATTTAAGATGATTTAACTTTTGAAATACCTGAAAAGATCATTTTATTTCTATATTTACCTCCAACAAAACCAAATTCACAATGAAAAATATTAAAAAAGCAGGAATTCTGGCAATTCTTTTACTCGGAACAGGAACAGCTTTCTCACAATCCACAAAAACAGAATCTGCAAAAGGGGTAGAAAAAACAGAAGGTAATAAGATGATACATGTAGAAGGTGTAGGTCATACACTCAATTATGCTCTTAATGGAGGAACTGTTGAGGTAGAAGGTGGTGATAACACATTAACGGTAAAAGGAAGTGCTAAAACAATTACTGTTTCGGGGACAGGTAATAAAGTATACATCGATAAAGTTGACAAAATATCCATGGAAGGCGGTGGCAATATGGTCTACTACCGAACTTCCGGAACGAAATCCGGAAAACCAGACGTTTCCATTACCGGAGTGGAAAATAAAGTTGTAAAACAGTAAACTCATTTCCAGACTCTTAAAAATATTAAAACAAAAAAAGACAGGCCTTAAAAAAGCCTGTCTTTTTAAAAATATCTCAGATATAATTTTACTCTACATTGATTACCTTTTCGATTTCCGGCGCATGTTGTTTGATGGTATTTTCAACACCTAGTTTCAGGGTTGAAAAATTCAACGAACATCCGGAACAGTTACCCAAAAGTTTCACAAACACCTGATTATTTTTCACATCAATAAGCTCAATATCACCACCGTCTTTATTCAAAAACGGTCTGATGCTTTCCAGAGCTTCCATTACTCTTGTTACTGTATCTTCGTGCGTTATGTTTGTTTCCATATTTTTCAGTTCAATTTGGTCCTTTCAAATTTTATTGAAAGTTATTATTATTTTGCTTTTGGTGAGCATCCTGCCATTGTTGAAATTTTCACTGCTTCAGTAGGAGGAAGACTTTTATTTCTTTCCACTAAGCTTTCTACCATTTTTCTGGCCGTTTCTGTGTAGATATCTGCAATTTTAGATCCTTCCTGAAGCGCAGCCGGTCTTCCCACATCTCCTGCTTCTCTGATGCTTTGAATCAATGGAATTTCTCCTAATACAGGAATTCCAAGATCTTCAGCCAAATATTGTGCTCCCTGGTTTCCAAAGATATAATATTTATTTTCAGGAAGTTCTTCCGGTGTAAAATACGCCATATTTTCTATCAATCCAAGAACCGGAATATTGATACTTTCCATCTGGAACATAGCAATACCCTTTCTAACATCTGCCAATGCAACATGCTGAGGTGTACTTACAATCACTGCACCTGTTACCGGTACTTCCTGAATAATTGATAAGTGAATATCACCTGTTCCCGGAGGAAGATCTATTAACAAGAAATCCAGTTCTCCCCATGCAGCATCTCTGATCATCTGGTTTAGTGCTTTTGAAGCCATAGGCCCTCTCCACACTACCGCCTGATTAGCTCCTGAGAAATATCCGATTGAAAGCATTTTCACTCCATAATTCTCAATAGGTTTCATCATGCTCTTTCCATTTACTTCTACAGAAATTGGTTTTTCACCTTCTGTATCAAACATGGTAGGAACTGAAGGGCCATAGATATCAGCATCTAATAATCCTACTTTGAAGCCCATTTTTGCCAATGTTACTGCCATATTTGCAGAAACTGTAGATTTTCCTACTCCTCCTTTACCGGAAGCAATAGCGATAATATTTTGAATACCCGGAATTTGTTTTCCTTTGATCTGACTTTGCTGAATTTCACTAGGCTCCGGAGAAACGATCTTAAGTTTTAAATGAACTTCTTCTCCAAACTCACTGGCAAAAGCCTGTTTCATTGCAGCCTCCAGTTTTTTCTTTTCGTGCATTGCAGGCGAATGAGCAGTCATGTCAATATAAACATCATTACCCATAATCTGAAGATTATTCACCAAATCGTCTACTTCTATTTCTTTAAGGAAATCCTGAACCTTTTCTTTCGTCAACATATAAATATAAATTGTTTACAAATTTACGCTTTTTTTCGGTAATTTAGAATCAATAAAATCTATAATATCAGGTGATAAATCAGATCATTAAAAATTTCTTATTCTGTTTTTTTATCTGATAACATACCCAACCCGAGAAAAACAATTGATATGAAAACGACTTCCTACCCTTCCAAATATGCACAGCCAAAAGGAATTTTCACAGTTGGAAAAACGAATTTCAAATGGTATGATCTGGCCGATGATCCGGCAGAAATCTCTCCACAGGACATCCATAATGCCCGGTTATGTGTTGAATATGCAGAAGAAGACTTTCAAAATACTGATGATCTGGGATTTATCATTATGCATCGTTGTGGAAAGAATTATCTTCTCCTGGTATGTACGTGGCGAAATGAAAATGAATTATGGGAAAGTGTTTATTATGACGGTTCCGGCAACTTTGAAATATGGGACAGAAGCAAAACCCACCTCCCGACTTACTGTGTTTGGGAAATGGGTATTGTTTATCATGAATCTCAGTCCTGGAAAAAATATCTTGGCTCCGGACGGGTAGAAAAAGACAAAGAGAAATATCTCGATGATTTCTTTGAAGGAGAAGTGTAATATTTATGCATTGTCATTCTGACGATGGAAGAATCTCATAAGAGGAAGAGATTCTTCATTTCACTCTGTTTCATTCAGAATAGCATGAATTATAAAAAGAACTCAAGTATTAGATCTTTTTTGTGATTTAAATGCAAATGATTAGTTAGCTCTGTTTTACTGTTTTTCAATATCTTCGCTTTTATAAAATCAGAACATGAAAAAAGGGCTTATAGCATTTTCTATATTTATTACTCAGATCATTTCCGCACAGAATTATTCTCAATATGTCAATCCGTTTATAGGAACCGGTGGCCATGGCCATACTTTTCCCGGTGCTACCGTTCCGTTCGGGATGGTGCAGCTTTCTCCTGATACAAGAATAGACGGAAGCTGGGACGGATGCAGCGGTTATCATTATTCAGATTCTGTTATCTATGGTTTTTCTCATACCCATCTGAACGGGACCGGAGTTTCAGATTATGGAGACATTATGCTGATGCCCACAATGGGAAATCCAAGTCTGAACAGTAAAGATTATTCTTCAAAATTTTCGCATAAAAATGAAAAGGCAGCTGCCGGATATTATACTGTTAAATTAGATAAACATAATATTGGAGTACGCCTGACAACGACAAAAAGAGTCGGTTATCATGAATACACTTTTAACAATGCAGGTGATGCCAATATCATTTTAGACCTCAACCACAGAGATAAACTTCTGGAAGGAGAAGTAAAAATCATTGATGATAAAACCATTGAAGTTTTCCGAAGAAGTGAGGCATGGGCTACCAATCAATACATCTACGCCAGAATTGAATTTTCAAAACCTATGAAAATTTCAAAAAAAGAAGTCAACGGAAAACAGGAAAAGAATCTTTTTACCGGAACAAAGCTTGCGCTGGCTTTTTCAACCAATGTTAAAAAAGGAGAAAAGATCAATGTAAAAGTTTCTATCTCTCCCACAGGATATGAAGGAGCAGGCAAAAATATGCTGGCAGAGGGACAGTCAAAGGATTTTGAGGCTGTAAGAAAACAGGCAAAAGCCAATTGGGACAAAGATCTTTCAAAAATTGAAGTGAAGTCTGATGATAAAAATAAACTAGCCGTTTTTTATACCGCTCTTTATCATGTTTTCACACAACCGAACATCAATATGGATGTTGACGGAAAATACAGAGGCAGAGACAACAAGCTATATAATGCAAATGGCTTTGATTATTATACCGTATTCTCACTTTGGGACACCTTCAGAGGGGCTCATCCGCTGATGACTTTAATTGACCGAAAAAGAACTGCAGATTTTATCAATACATTCATCAAACAATACGAACAGGGCGGAAAACTTCCGGTATGGGAGCTGGCTTCCAATGAAACAGAATGTATGATTGGTTATCACTCCGTTTCTGTGATTGCAGATGCTATGACTAAAGGAATTCAGGGATTTGATTATGAAAAGGCATTTCAGGCTGTAAAAAGTTCGGCAATGCAGGATATTTTCGGATTGAATGCTTATAAACAGAATAATTATATCAGTATAGATGACGAGCATGAAAGTGTTTCCAAAACCGTGGAATATGCTTATGATGACTGGTGCATTGCTCAAATGGCAAAAATTTTAGGCAAAAAAGAAGACTATCAGTATTTCATGAAACGTTCTCAAAACTGGAAAAATCTTTACAATCCTAAAACTGGATTTATGCAGCCAAGAAAGAATGGAAACTGGTATGAACCATTTGATCCGAGAGAAGTCAACAACAATTATACAGAAGGGAATTCATGGCATTATTCTTATTCTGTACAGCAGGATATTCCGGGCCTTATTGCTGCTCATGGCGGAAAAGAAAAATTTGAACAGTTCATTGATGCCATCTTTACCGCTCCGGATAAAACAACAGGAAGAGAGCAGGTAGACATCACAGGATTGATGGGACAATATGCTCAGGGCAATGAGCCAAGCCACCACATTGCTTACCTGTACAATTTTGTAGATAAGCCTGAAAAAACAGATGCCAAAATTAAATACATCCTCAATAATTTTTATAAAAATACACCTGACGGGCTGATCGGAAATGAGGACTGCGGACAAATGAGTGCGTGGTATATTCTAAGTTCCATAGGAATTTATTCTGTAACCCCAGGATTACCGGAATGGGAAACGACAACACCTTATTTTGATGAAATTAAAATTCACCTTGAAGACGGTACTACAAAAACAATTACCAAAAATACCAGTAGAGCAGAGCTTAAGAAACTTGGTTTCGAAAATGTGAAACCTGTTAAAGACTTTAAATATGCAGAACAGACAGCTTCACCTGTAATTTCGGCAGACAGAATCTTTGATTTTTCCACCAAAGTTGAGATCACTCCATTGAATTCAAATGACAAGGTATATTATATGACCATGGATGAAAGCGACCACAACAAAAGAAAGACATTCTCTACTTATAAAGGACCATTCTCCATCACCAAAACCACTCAGGTAATGGCTTATGCCGAAAGAAATGGAGAAAAAAGTTCTGTCACCACTGCCAATTTCAACAGAAGACCTAATTATTGGGATATTAATATTCTATCAAAAGTGACTCCACAGTACAGCGCTACAGGAAATCTTGCTCTTATTGACGGAATCAGAGGGGATGTCAACTGGAGAAAAGGAGAATGGCATGGATATCAGGGGCAAAATTTTGAAGCAATTATTGATCTTAAATCTCCTCAGAACGTTAAATCTTTATCTTCCACTTACCTTCAGGACAGCAGAGCATGGATACTGATGCCTAAAAAAGTAGAATATTACGCTTCCATGAACGGAAAAGATTTTATCCTTCTGAAGACCGTTGACAATGATATTGATCCTAAGGATGAGAAAGTACAGACCAAAGACTTTTCTACAGAAATTCTTCCTACTGAAGCCCGGTATGTCAAAGTAAAAGCTTACTACTTTGGAAAACTTCCGGAATGGCATCAGGGAGCTGGAGGTGATGCTTACATTTTTATTGATGAGATTGGTATAAAGTAAGGAAGATGGAAGTTTCTATTTGACGAATTACTTCTTAAAGTCGCTTAGTAGAAGTTCAAACTTAAAAAAGTCAATAAAATAGACTTAGATTTATCTGTAGACTTTAAAAACTTCCTTCTTCCAGCATCCAGCTTCCAACTATAAAAAATCGGCCTTCGGAAATTCGAAGGCCGATTTTTTATCAATTCATTCTTTCAGACCATTGCAAAACTTCAGGAAGTTCCATATCAGAAAATTCGATATGGATTACTCTTCTTTTCTTTCCGTTGGTTGTCCGGTTTGAACCGTGAAGAGTTAACGGTTTCATCATCATGATTCCGCCTTTTTCTACGTTGCAGATTTCTTCTGTTTCTATCGTCCAGTCGATAGTTTCCGGTCTGTAAATCCCTTTTGCATGAGATGTGGGAACTACTTTCAAAGCGCCGTTATTTTCATTGGTATCATCCAGATGGATTCTGATAGTATATATATTTTCCAAAATGTTTAGTGGAGGCTGTACCGCAAACTGATTCTTTTTAGTTGTCCATGGACCAAAACCAGGCAGGTCCAGTTTTTTATCAACAGAAATAGTCAGATCCTGATGATAGGCAACATACCAGTTGGAGGCTTCAGGTTTATCAAAATAAATACTTTTAACCACAAAATATTTTTCCCCGAAAATTTCTTTCACCACTTTCCGAATGTTTTCATTAAAAACCAGGTCTTTGATTTCCGGGACTTCTTTTAAAAACTGTCTTATGGCGAAAAGGTCTTCAGACTTTCTGAAATTCTCTTTTGAGGTATCTATATGTTGCAGAACATGGTTTATTTCTTCAAGTTCTTTCTGTGAAAACACATTATTGATAACAGCAAAGCCATATTCAAGAATATGGCTTTTATTGTCTTTTAAGTTATTTAAACTCATTGATATATTTAAATTTTGTCTAATGGCTCTGTCAATTGTCCTTCCCATTTCGAAACCGCTGAAGTGGCCAATGTATTTCCTAATACGTTGGTCATACTTCTTCCCATATCACAGAAATGGTCAATTGGTAAGATCAAAGCAATTCCTTCCGGTGGAATGCCGAACATGGAACACGTTGCCACAATAATTACCAAAGAAGCTCTCGGAACCCCCGCAATTCCTTTTGAGGTAAGCATTAATACCAATAGCATTGTAATCTGCTGTCCAAGGCTCATTTCGATACCGTAGATCTGTGCAATAAAGATTGAAGCAAATGTCATATACATCATACTTCCATCCAGGTTGAATGAATATCCTAAAGGTAAAATAAAGGATACTACTCTGCTGTTACACCCGAATTTTTCAAGCTCTTCCACCAATTTCGGGAACACTGCTTCTGAACTCGTTGTAGAGAAAGCGATCAGTAACGGCTCCTTAATTCTTTTTAACAGGTCAAAAAGACGGTTTCCTAAGATAAAATATCCTACCAGTAAAAGTACCAGCCAAAGAACTCCTATAGCAAAGAAAAAGTCTCTCAGATAAATAGCATATACTTTAAAGATTTCAAAACCATTGGTTGCCACTACTGCTGCAATAGCTCCCAATACTCCCAGCGGGGCAAACCACATGATATACCCTACCATTTTAAGAATCGCATGAGCAATGATATCAAAAAGCTTCACTACAGGCTTAGAATATTCTTCTCCTAAATTCGCAAGTGCAACTCCAAACATCACAGCAAATATCACGATCTGCAATACTTCATTGGTAGCAAAGGCCTCAAATAAACTTTTAGGAATCATATGCTTGACAAAGTCTTCCATGGAAAAACTTTTACTGCTTTTAAGAAGTTCATCAGCAGAAGATACGTCCTGAATCGGTAGTTTTGTGACATGTCCCGGCTCCAGCCAGTTAACGAGAATCAACCCGATGAAAAGGGAAATCAGAGAAGCGGAAATAAACCAAAGCATTGCTTTTGTTCCTACTCTTCCAATCATTTTGATATCACTCATTTTGGCAATCCCCACTACTAATGTCGTAAAAACCAATGGAGCAATAATCATCTGTACCAATCTGATAAAAACTGTTCCCAACAGTTTTATGTTCTTGGAAAAAGGTTCTGCATTCTCAGGATATTTCACGTGTACAATACCTCCAATTCCAACTCCCACAAGAAGGGCAATGATAATTGCTATAAAAAGTTTATTCTGTCCTTTCATATATATAGTTCAATTTGCGCAAATATAATGGTTTTTCAATTGGCAGAAGATTTTCTTCAATGAGGATTAATTTTACATTAAGTTTTAATACCTAAAAATTAAAAGCCTGGTTTAGAAAATATTCTAAAAAAATTAAGAAACATTTATTGAATTTTTATTCTTTTGGTACAAATTTTATTATTACATTTGATTGTATAACAACATTAATAAATATACAATATGAAAAAAACTATTGCAATGGCTGCATTAGCTGTAGCTGTATCTTTCGGTGCTATTTCTTGTAAAAAGAAAGTTTCTGATGCCGACCTTCAGACTCAGGCTACAACGGTAGTAACTTCTAATCCCAATGCTTCTGTTGAAGTAAAAGAAGGTGTAGCTCACTTAAGCGGTACTTTCGCAGATCAGCAGTCTAAAGACGCGATGATTGCAAAATTAAAAGCGATCAACGGAGTAAAAGACGTAATGGATATGTCTACTGTAGCAGCTGCTCCCGCACCAGCACCTGTTGAAACTGCTTCTGCTGTAGATCCTGCTGTTCAGAAAAAAGTTCAGGATGCGGTGAAGGATTTCCCTTCTGTAAAAGTAGAAGTTGTAAACGGACAGCTTACTCTTACAGGAAATGTTTCCGGCCTGCAGGCTAGAAAAATCAAAGAATCTGTAGATGCTTTGAAAATCGGAAAGTATAACAACAACCTAATCGTAAAATAATTTAAGATGAGCGAATTACAAGATAAATATTCAAGCGTAGTTTCAGCGGCACAGTCTGCGGGGATCTCAAATCTTCAGGTTCAGGAGCAGGACGGAATTCTTTATGTTTCCGGAAATGCTTCCAATACTGCGGCTAAAGATGCTGTATGGAATGCTTTAGGAGCTATTGATTCTACTTATTCTGCTTCAGATATCAACATTGATGTACAGGTTGCAGGTCTTACTTCAGGAGCTTCTTTAACAGTAGCAACGGAAGATTCTAACCTGAATATCAGACAGGAACCTTCTACTGAAGCAGCTGTAGTAGGTAAAGCGGCTAAAGGTTCTTCTGTTACTCTAATTGAACAAACTTCTGATGACTGGTGGAAAGTGAAAACTGATGACGGTCAGGAAGGATATGCTTATTCAAGATATTTAAGAGCATAATTTTTATTAAAAAATAATAAATTTTCACAAAAAAAGCATAGAAACATCCCAACTTTGGGATGTTTTTATATTTTTACCGCTCTGAAAAAAAAACTAATGAAGAAAACTCTGTTGCTATTGGCTTTGATGTTCACAGCCCTTATTCTGCACGCTCAAAAACTACACATTGACGGAAAAATATCTGATTCTGAAAAGAAAGCGATAGAAAATGCCACCGTTTATCTTTTGAAAGAAAAAGATTCATCCATTATCAATTACACAGCCACCAATAAAGAAGGAAAATTTTCTCTGAAGATTGACGATGTAAAAGAACCTTCCATTCTTAAAATTGACGCTGATAAATTATCTTCCTATTCAAAAAAATTTGATAAAATAGATCAGGTATTATCCTTAGGAGATATCCAGCTTGAAAAACCAAGTATTGTCAACAACATTGATGAGGTAAAAATCACGGCATCACCGGTAAAGATTAAAAAAGATACCATTGAGTTCAGTGCAGCAGCGATTAAAGTAAGACCTGACAGTAAAATAGAGGAACTTCTGAAGCAGATTCCCGGTGTAGAGATCAGCAATGATGGAAAAATTACAGTGAACGGGAAGGAAGTGGATCAGATCATGATCAACGGGAAACCTTTCTTCGATAAAGACGGCAAAATTGCCCTTCAAAACTTACCCGCAGATATTATCAAGAATATTCAGTTTACAACAACCAAGACAAAGGAAGAAGAACTTAGCGGGACAACAGCCAAATCTCAGAATACCACCATCAACTTTAATATTGATGAAAAGAAAAATAAAGGTTTACTGACAAGACTTACGGTAGGTTATGGTTCAGACAAGCGGTATGAGGCAAGCGGACTGGCCAGTTATTTTAAAGGCGATACCAAAGTAAGTATCCTTGCTTCTTCCAATAATATCAATTCACAGGGATTTTCCAGGGATGAGGTTTTTGACAGTATGGGGAACGGCCGGAATGCCTGGATGATGCAGGGCGGATCTGTCTCAACAGTAGGAAATGTGACGTATTACAACCAGGGAGGCGGTACAAGAGGAATTCAGCGGTCTACAACCATTGGATTGAATTACAGTGATAAAATGGGGAAAAATGCTGATCTGGATTCTTTCAGTCTGATGCATTCGGATTCTAACACGGAGACAAGATCCAAGGTTTCAAGATCTACCCTTTTACCCAATTATACGCTTCAGACCAATTCTGAAAGTAATGGAGAAAATGAATCTAAACAGTACAGTTTTGATACTTCAGTCAAAATCAAGCTGGATTCTATGACAAGTGTTTATCTTTCCCCGAGATTCACTAAAAACAGCAGTTTTAGTTTCAATAATTTACAATCATCTACTTTAAAGAATGGCAGTCTTCTGAATGAAAGTAAATCCTATTCAAGTAATGATTCTGAAAGCAATTCATTTAATCCTTACATCTATTTTTCAAGAAAATTCAAGAAAAAAGGGCGTGTGCTTTCAGCCAATATGAACAGTTCAATTTCTGAATCTAAAAGAGATAATCTAAGCCAATCCCAGAATACGTTTTATGATGAAAACGGGATAATAAAAGACAATCGTGATCAATTAGCTAAAAATAAAAATCAGAACAGCTCATTCAATTTCAGCGCAGGATATTCAGAACCCATTTCCGATTCGTCCAGTGTAAATTTTAAAATAAAATATGAAGCGAGATCAGCGAGGGATGTAAGGAATGTAAACGATTTTGATAATGCTACCGGAGATTATACTAAATTCAACCAACTTTTATCAAATAATATGAAGCAAAGAATCAATCAGATTTCTCCTGAATTGAGCTATCAGATTAATAAAAATAAACTCAACTTCTGGGCTTCAGTGAATCTTGATATTTCTGATATGAAAGTAAACTCTATCTATAACGGGCAGCAATATGATCTGCAGAAAAATTTCGTATTGCCTGAATATAATCTCAACCTTTACTATCAGCTTGGAGAAGGTAAAATCTTAAGTATCTATAATTACTCTAACTTCAACATTCCGACTGCAGAACAGCTGACTCCTTATAAAGATGAATCCAATCCTTTGATTACCTATCAAGGAAACCCCAATTTGAAAAATACCTGGGTCAACAATCTTTATCTGTATTTCAATAATTATAATAAAGTAAAAAACCTCAGTTACTATTTCAATATTGGTTTTACTTACAGAAATAATGACATCATCAATTTTTCTACTTATGATAACGCAGGAAAACAGGTGGTGACTTATAACAACGTAAGCGGAAATAAAAGCATTAACGCCGGCGGGGGCTTCAGTAAAAACCTGAAATGGAAAAATGACAAACTGACCATTAACCCAACATTCAACATGAATTATAATTACAATAATGGTTTTGTTGACGGACAATCTTTTACCAGCAGCTCATACAATCTTAATCCTGGCCTTAATCTTGTGTATGAGATCAAAGATAAAATGACCATAAAACCTTCTTACCGACTTGGATACAGCTTCTCAAATTATACTAATTATAATTTAAAAAGTATAAATACAGCCAACCAGTCATTGAAACTTGAACTGACCAATTATATGCTGAAGGGAAGATTCGTTTTTGGAAATGATTTTGAATACAATACCAATTCCAATATTGCTCCAGGCTTTAAAAAGGATTTCTACTTCTGGAATACCAGCCTTGGATACTCATTCTATAAAAAACAGTTTACAGCAAAAGTGAAGATCTATGATGTATTAAATCAAAATCAAAGCGTGAGAAGAACCATCACAGATTCTTATTTTGAAGACCGTGAAGACCTGATTCTGAAACGATACATTATGTTCTCTATCAGCATGAAACTGAATAAGTTTGCAGGTAAAAAAATGTAATAACACTACACCATACTTTTATATATATATTTTTGATAATGGCCGGATCTTTCCGGCTATTTTTATGAATACAACCAAGATGTATCAATAAACCTGTTTTTATTTTTAAATTAGCGGTAAATTTTTTTTATGAAAATCCATATTTCAGTATTATGTATTCTTTTTTTCATTCTTGGAAAAGCTCAGAAGACGGAACAGAAAGATACTTTCGTTAAAGACAATTTCACCAAGAAAGAATTTTATATTCCGATGCGTGATGGAGTAAAACTTTTCACAGCCGTATATATCCCGAAAGATATATCAAATAAGAACAAGTATCCGTTTCTGATGCAGAGAACCTGCTATAGCATTGCTCCTTACGGAGAGAGTGAATATAAAACAAAGGTAGGTCCCAACACTTACCTTATGAAAGACAAGTATATTTTTGTGTACCAGGATGTACGCGGAAGATATATGAGTGAAGGTACTTTTACCAATATGACCCCGCAGGTAGAGCGAAAAACAAAAAAAGATGTTGATGAAAGTACAGATACTTATGATACTATTGAATGGCTTTTGAAAAACATCAAGGATAATAATGGAAAAGCCGGTCAGTTCGGGACATCTTATCCTGGGTTCTATACTGCTGTAGGAACGTTGTCACAACACCCTGCTTTAGTAGCATCCTCGCCTCAGGCTCCTATTTCTGATTTCTGGAATGATGATTTCCTTCACAACGGAAGATTTATGCTGGGCTATTTCAGAACATTTCCAGTTTTTGGAGTTCAGAAAACACAGCCTGAAAAACAGGCCTGGTATATGGATTCATTCATCAAGCAGACTTCTGAAGACGGTCTGAAGTTCTACAGAGATATGGGTACCCTGAAAGATGGATATGAAAAATATTACAAGAATAATTTCTTCATGACAGAAATTATGAATCATACCAACTATGATGAGTTCTGGCAAAAAAGAGGGCTTCTTCCTCATCTGAAGAATATCAACCACGCTGTAATGACTGTTGGAGGATGGTTTGATGCAGAAGATCTTTCCGGTCCTTTGAATATTTATAAAACCATTGAAAAAACAAGTCCGAAAGCTAAAAATACAATTGTAATGGGGCCTTTCTCTCATGGCGGCTGGTCTCAGGAACAAGGGAAGCATTTCCACAGCGAAACGTATTTTGGTGACAGTATTGCAACCTACTATCAGAAAAATATTGAAACCAGATTCTTCAATCATTACCTGAAAGGCAACACCAAAGAAGATGCCGGACTTCCTGAAGCGCTGATGTATGATACAGGCGCTAAAGAATGGAAAGAATTTGCTTCTTATCCTCCTAAAAATGCTCAGAAAATTAATTTTTATTTAGCTGATAAAACCTTGAAAAAAACCTCCGGACAGGGATATTCTGAATATTACAGTGATCCCAACAATCCTGTTTTAAGCTCAGATCATTTGAAGGATTTCAACGGCTTTACTCCAAGAAATTATATGTCGGAAGACCAGAGATTTGCAGTAGGAAGACCTGATGTACTGACTTTCACAACAGATGTTCTGACAGAAGATATTGCATTTGCCGGAGAGATCATGGCCAAACTGAATATTGCATCCACTTCTACAGATGCCGATTTTGCGGTAAAACTAATTGACGTTTACCCTGAAGATTTTAAACCTGCAGAAAAGAAAGATGGTGTTATCTATGGTAACTATCATCAGATGGTAAGAAGTGAAATAATGCCTGCCAGATTCAGAAATACGAGAGAAAAGGGAGAGGCTTTGGTTCCTAATCAGAAAACGGCTGTTAATTTCAGACTCCAGGATGTGGTTCACACATTCAAAAAAGGACATAAAATTCAGATTCAGATCAGCAGTACGTGGTTCCCGCTTTTCGCCATCAATCCACAGAAATTTATGGACAATCCGAATTTTGCCAACAAAGAGGACTATACCAAGGCATTTATTAAAATATATGATGACAGCTCCATTGAAGCTGAAGTTTTAAAATAAACTGAAAAAGCTGTTCGTTTGAACAGCTTTTTTTATAGTCTCTCGTAAATCTGCAAGATTTTTTATTCTTCAATGGTTCTGAACGTCAGGTTTACTCTGGGAGTTTTCACTTTTGTAGTGGGAGGAAGCCTGTGAAGCCAGTTGTCCTGAGTAGTTCCTTTCATGATTAATAAACTTCCGTTTTCCAGGAATATTTCTACCTTTTCTTTGGTTGTTTTATGTTTAAATAAAAATTTTCTTTCTGCCCCAAAAGTCAGAGAAGCAATTGCACCGTGTTTCTTCAGATCCGTTTCGCCATCACTGTGGTAAGCCATTCCTTCACTTCCGTCATGATATAAATTGAGCAGACATGAATTGTAGGTTTCTCCTGAAACTTCTTCACATTTTTTCTTCAGTTCCAGTAATTCCGGAGTCCAGAATTTTGCATATTTTGTCCGTTTAGAATACGTATATTCAAAAGGTTTTTCTCCAAACCAGGCCACTTTTCTTTTGGTTAAAATCAATTTTCCAAAGATAATTGCTTCATCATTTTCCCATGGAATCTGGTTCAGCAAATAGGTATAAAAAGAATCGGAAAGCTCTTTAGAAAAAACCTTTCCGTAATAATGAACGGTTCCGTCATGCGGAAGTATGTTTAAGGGATAGTCTGATATTTCTTCAAAGAGACTCATCATAGCTTTTTTAATTTAAATGCTTTATTTTGCAAAAGGTACAATGTAAAATGTATTTATGATCTTAATAATTAAACATAAATTACACCAATATTTTCACAAATAACACCATATCTTTTGCATCAATAGAAACGGACTTTAGTCCGTTTAATAAAAAAGAAGGTTAATCCTTTGGCTTTAGCCAAAACTTATCAATATGTTTTATTTCAGGAATAAATATGTGAACCTTCCCAGCCCACAATCATCTGTTTTCTTTCATTTCCCCATCGATATCCACCGAGATGTCCCGTAGACTGAATCACACGGTGACATGGGATAAGAAATGCAACAGGATTACTACCAATAGCTGTTCCTACTGCTCTGGATGCCTTAGGATTTCCTATTTTTTCTGCCAGGCTGCCATAAGTAGACAATTTTCCCATGGGAATTGTCAATAGGCTTTCCCAGACTTTAAGCTGAAAATCGGTTCCTTTTAAATGTAATTTTATAGTATTGAGTTTTGTCCAGTCTTTATCAAATATGGACAGTGCATTCTTTTGAAGAACATCTTGCAGTTCAGTAAAAGTAGCATTGGGGAACTTTTGTTTCAGCTCCCCTAATGCTGTTTCTTTATTGTCTTCAAAAGCCATATAGCAGATTCCTTTTTCTGTAGAAGCTACTATTATATTTCCGAAAGGGCTTTCAGAAAAACTGTAATGAATACTAAGGCTTTTTCCGCCATTTTTATATTCTGCCGGAGACATTCCTTCTACCTTTACAAACAGGTCATGAAGCCTGCTGGTACTGGAAAATCCTGTCTCGTAAGCAGTATCAAACAAACTTGCTCTTTCTTCCTTCAATAAATTTTTAGCATGTTCAAGACTGATGAACTGCAAAAACTTTTTCGGACTTGTTCCCGCCCAATCTGTAAAGATTTTCTGAAAATGGGCGGGACTTAAATGAATATTCTCTGCCACTTCCTCCAAACTTGGCTGAAGCCTGAAATTGCTCTGGATATATTCTATCGCTTTAGCAATTCTGTTATAATCTATCTGATTTTGTGTGGACATTGTATTGTTATTTTACCTCACAAATTTCCAAAGAATACACGGCAGAAAAAATCCGATTCTTGCGGAATATTAGTTGTTGTTATAAATATCGTTATAAGCAAGCATTTTATAATATAACTTAGCGGCAAGGAAAGCTGTTGGTTTAGCCATTGGAGAATCCATTAATTCTACAATATCAAATGCCACTACGTTACATTTCTCAAATACTTTTCTTAATAATTCCAGTGTTGGATACCATTGTAATCCACCTGGTTCAGGAGTTCCTGTAGAAGGAGCAATGGAAGGATCAAAAGCATCTAAATCAATAGTGATATAAACGTTTCCAGATACTTTTTCCAATACATCATTGACCCAGTTTTCGTTATTCGCAATTTCGTGAGCAAAGAATACTCTTCCTTCCGGTAAATATTGAGCTTCTTCAACGTCCATAGAACGAATTCCCACCTGAACTAAGTTATGTTTCTGGTTAGCTTCAAACACAGCACAAGCGTGATTAGAAGTAGAACCATGGAACTCAGGACGTAAATCTGTATGAGCATCTAACTGAAGAACGGTAAGGTTCTCAAATTTCTCTCCTACTGCACGGATAGAACCGATAGACACAGAGTGTTCACCTCCAAATAAAGTAAATACTTTCCCTTCATTGTTCAAAAGTTCTTTTGTTTTCTGGTAAACAGCTTCTGTCATTGCTTCCGGGCTTGAATTTTCAGAAACTTCTCCTGCCAGGTATACTCCCTGAAGATAAGGTTCTGTTTGGGTTTCAATATCATAAAGCTCCATGTTTTCAGAAGCGTTTAAGAATAATTCAGGGCCTTTATCAGCGCCTTTTCCCCATGTTGAAGTTCCATCATAAGGAACAGTTACCAACATTACTTTCGAATTCTCTAGCGTTGCGTTTTCCTCGGGAATTCCTGCGTATGTTTTCATATATAATTATTAATTAAAAAATTAAATGATTGAAAAATTATAAGATTCCACAAAGATACGAAGAGTTTACGAGTTGGAGAGTAAGAGTGTCGGAGAGTTTGTGAGTTACAGACTCTCTCTTGATACTTGCTACATATCATCTATTCCCTATTCCCTTTATTCATTTTCCATTCTCAAATCAAATAGTTATTTTTGTACAAAACTCATTATATGCCTTTAAAAGCTGTTCTTTTCGATATGGATGGAGTGATTGTAGATACAGAGCCATTGCATAGAAAAGCTTATTTCAAAACGTTTGATGAATTGGAAATTGCTGTTTCCGAAGAGTTGTATACCTCTTTTACCGGAGCATCAACCAAAAGAGTTTCTGAAACTTTGATCAATGAATTTAATTTAAATCAGACTTACGAAGCAATTGCAGGAATCAAAAGGTCTCATTTCAAAGATTATTTTTATAATGATGATGAATTTGATTTGATTCCGGGAGTAAGAAAACTGATTGAACATTATCATGAAAATGGAATAAAACTTATTCTGGCTTCTTCGGCTACCATGGTAACGATCAATATGGTTTTTGAAAAATTCGGGTTGGAAAAATATTTCAGCGGAAAGATCAGTGGTGCCGATTTAAAAGAATCAAAACCTCATCCCGAAGTTTTTTTACTGGCTGCAGAAATGGCTGGTGAACCAGTTGAAAACTGTATGGTGATTGAGGATTCTACCAACGGAATTCTTGCCGCACATAGGGCCAAAATTTTCTGTGCAGCTTACAGAAGTCCTCATTCAAAAAATCAGGATTATACGCTGGCAGATACTGTAGTTACTGATTATGAAGAATTAGAACTGGATAAAATTTCAAAATATTTTTAAATAACAAAGCTCTCAGAAAAATCTGAGAGCTTTGTTTTGTATGTACTTTGTCATCTGAACGAAGTGAAGACCCTTAAGCCTTAATAAAAAACTTAATGGTTAATTTTTAAAAACATTAAGATTCATTGAGTAATTAAGATTATTAAGGAGAGATTGCTTCGTCACTTTCGTTCCTCGCAATGACAGATTAAATTATTATTTATAACCAAGAATTTTCAATATATCTTCCGGTTCCTGCTTCTCACGGAAAATTTCATATTGCAATTCACCGTTTTCATCTTTTTGAATCAGGACGTGTCTCGGCTGAGGCATCAGACAGTGGTGTACTCCGCCGTATCCTCCGATTGTTTCCTGATAAGCTCCAGTATGGAAGAATCCAATATACAATGGTTTAGTGTCACTGAAAACCGGTAAATAAATGGCGTTGGTATGCTGTTCAGAGTTATAATAGTCATCTGAATCACAAGTCAGTCCTCCTAAGAATACCCTTTCATAAGAATCTTCCCAACGGTTTAGCGGAAGCATGATAAAGTGTCTTGAAATTGCCCATGTATCAGGAAGGGTGGTCATGAAAGAAGAGTCAATCATATTCCATTTTTCTCTGTCATTCTGGCGTTTCTGAGAAATGATCTTATAAAGATTCGCACCGCTTTCTCCTACAGTAAAGCTTCCGAATTCTGTATAGATATTAGGTTCTTCTACTCCTTCTTCTTCACAGAATTTTTTAATCTGAGAAACAATCTCTTCTACCATATACTGATAGTCATAATCAAAGTTCAAAGAAGTTTTGATTGGGAAACCACCTCCGATATTCAATGAATTTACTTCCGGAGCGATTTTTTTCAAACGTGCATATACACGAAGACATTTGTACAATTCATTCCAGTAGTAAGAAGTATCTTTGATTCCGGTATTGATGAAGAAGTGAAGCATTTTCAATCTTGCATTCGGGTGTTCGGCAATCTTCTGGCTGTAATAAGGAATAATATCTTTATATCCGATTCCTAATCTTGAGGTATAGAACTCGAACTTCGGTTCTTCCTCCGATGCTATTCTGATTCCGATATTAAAAGTAGAATCAATGCTTTCTGTAAGTTTATCCAATTCTCTGTAATTATCAAGAATCGGGGTAATATTTTCAAAACCGTTGTTGATCATATCTGAAATATTTGTCAGATAATCATCCGTTTTGAAGCCATTACAGATTACTTCAATGTTTTTATCTACTTTCCCTTTTTCGTAAAGAGATTTTACAATATCCATGTCATAAGCAGAAGAGGTTTCTATCGAAATGTCATTCTTCAGAGCTTCTTCCAATACAAAATTGAAATGACTGGATTTTGTGCAATAGCAGTAGGTATAATTCTTTTTATATCCGGTTTTTTCAAAAGCTTCTTTAAACCAGCTTTTGGCCTTCTGAATATTTTGAGAAATTCTCGGCAGATAGCTAATCTTTAGCGGAGTGCCAAATTGTTCAACTACATCCATCAATGGAACGTCGTGAAACAACAAATTGTTCTCAGATACATTAAATTCCTCCGTAGGAAAATATAATGTCTGATCAATAAGTTCCGAGTACTTTATTTTCATTTCTAAACAAGTGAATTAAGAAATGCAAAATTGCTAAAAAAGTTTGATTTTAGGGTGTTAAAATTATTATAATTTTAAATAAAGATCCAATATTGTATCCTGCAAAAATTTATCTCTGATAATCAATAGGTAAACTTTTGAATATACTCTTTTCTTTTGATATCTGAAATCCCTAATACCTGCTGAATATAGGCATCTGTGGAGCCATACTTTTTATCAATCTCCCCAAAAGCAGCATCAAGGTATTTTTTTTCTACCCAGCTCAGTTTTTCCAGCACCTGTAAATCCATCTTTGGATAGATGAAATGTAAGCTGTTGGCAAGACGAAGTCTTTTCTGAATCATATCTTTTCTGTAGTTGTTGGATAGAAGATATTCATTATAAATAATCTCTTTATCAAACTTCAGTATAGTTAAGATAAGCGCTGTGGTAATTCCTGTTCTATCTTTTCCTGCAGTACAGTGGTACAAAACAGGATCTTCAGATTCCAGGATCTCAGTGATGATTTTCTTTATGACTTCCGGGTTTTCTGTAACGTATTCACGATAGAAATCTATCATTCTTTTGTCTGCATCAGAAGCATTTACCTTACCTTTCAGAACCAGTTTTTTTGCCTGGGCCAGCTGATCTCCTTCATCTTCAAACGCTGAATATTTTTTATAGGTTACCGATGCAGGAAGCTGATCCGGTTTCTGAGAGATTTCTTTAGAATTTCTAAGATCAATTATTTCTTTTATTCCCAGCTTATCTATATCATCAAAAGATTTCTTTTTAAGCTTATGAAGATGTGCACTTCTGTAGAACCTTCCCTCTTTTAAAGTTCTTCCGTCTCTATTTTTAATATTTCCTACCGTCCGGAAGTTGGTTACTTTCTTAACATGAATTACTTTTTCAGTTTCATTTTTACCATATTCAGGTGTTTCAAAATGCTGTGTTTTGCATGAAACAATACTGCATAATGAAATGGTGAAAACTGATATTTTGATTAGTTTATTCAATATTTTTAATAAGTTTGGGCTAAAGCAAGTGGATTCGTCTATTTTTTATTAAATGGGCTAAAGCCCCCTTCTATTGACAATTGATTCTTTAATAAATTGTTGGATATTCTATTTCGCTGATTCCTACAAATAATAAGACATCACCTGATTCATATTCTACGGAAATTTCATCTTCAACGGCAAAGTTTCGGGTTCCTATTCTTGAAGTAATGCTTAGAGTTTCATTCGTCAAAGGCCAGTTGAGTCCTTTCGTTGTAATATTATTCACTGATGGAAATGGATAGAGAGAAATCATTCTATTCTTTGCACCTTCCAATCTAAAATGATTGGGAATGAAGTAGTATTCTGAAAATTCATCATAAAATTTAATTTCCATTTGATCTTTGAATGTATAAGCAACGGTAAGGTTTCCAAGAAAATGATCCTGCTCGCCTCCACTTCCTCCGAAAACATCAATCTCCGAAAATCCTTTTTCCAAAATGATTTCCAACGCTTTGTGAAAATCTGTTTTTTCCTGATCCAATGTAAGGATAAATTTTTCCTGATACATATCTTCATCTGATCCGGAATGCGAATCAAAATCACCGGATATAAAATCCAGCCTGTCCATTGGGAAGCCCATTTTTTTTAAATAGTGAAACGCACCGTCTGTACAGGCGATCAAGTCATAATGATCAAGATCAGGGAAAGATTGGGGAGCATCTCCGTTGATGAAAAGTAATGTTTTATCTCTCATTCGGATTCCAGTATTCTTCCGGTTCGTTGTTCAGTTTTGAAATATATCTTGCCAACACAAAAAGATAATCTGAAAGCCTGTTTAAATATTTAATCAATTCAGGACGTACTTCTTCTGATTCATTCAAAAAAACCAATGAACGTTCTGCTCTTCTGCAGATGGTTCTTGCAGCGTGTAAAAAAGTTGCGGATTTTCCACCTCCGGGAAGGATAAAATACTGAAGCGGTTCCAGCTTTTCATCAAAAGAATCCATCCATTGTTCCAGTTCTTCAATTTCTGTTTCTGAAATAATGATCGGAAGGCGTGATTTCCCATTGGCCAGCATCAGTTTATCTACTGGTGTAGCAGCTTCAGAACCTACGGTAAACAAATCAAACTGTATTTTCTTAAGTTGTCTCAATACTTTCTCATCTTCAATATGACTTTTGGCAATCCCGATGAATGAATTCAGCTCGTCTATATTTCCATAACTGTCTACTCTGGCACTGGCTTTAGAAACTCTCGTTCCGCCATATAATGCCGTCTGACCTTTATCTCCTGTCTTTGTATAAATTTTCATAGTACTAAAATACCTCTTTTTGTAGAATGTAAAAAGTAAAATGTAGTAATAACTTCCCATTCTATCTGAAAAAATAAAACTGACATTAGAAATTAATGTCAGTTAATATTTGTGTAAACGGGTTTTTATATCTTTTAGGATTACTTTCCCTTTGTTAAGCATGAAAAAGCAAATGCTAATTCTTTTATTTAGAAAGTATAATTAACATTGAGCTGAAAAGTTGTTCCGTTAAATCCAAACTGGTTTACCTCCCAAGGATATTTGAATCTTCCTCCAAGATCTGTTACTACATCTCCTTTGCTATCTATTACATCCGGATAAATATTAAGCAAATTATTTACAACTCCGGAAACTTTGAGATCTTTCGTGATTTTATAGGTTAAAACGATGTCAGTAATTACCTTACCAGAAAATGTCTGATCTTTGGCTGGATCAGTTGCATGCTGCCAGGTAACAGAACCAAAGTAAGTATTATTAAGGTTAAAATTAAATTTTGAAATATCATATGAAAGACTAAGAATAGTTTTTGTTTTGGGTCTTGCAGAGGTAATTCTGGATTGTTCTTTTCTGTCAAAAAAGTTCTCTGAGTACCCATTTTCAGCCAAAATATTCGGAACGGCAATATTATCTACTATTTTAGTTTCGTTATAATTGAAAGCAGCAATAACTCCCAATCTTCCTTTGCCAATAGCGGAAGTATAATAATTTGCGACGAAATCTACCCCTTGAGTAACTGTATTTACAGCATTGGTGAAAAACTTCAGGGAAGTTATTTTATTATTGTCTAATATTACTTCCACAGGGTTTGTTAAATCCGGACTCCCCGGAGCACCTGTTTTATAACCAATATCTCCTGAGAAAAGTACCCGGTCTTTAATTTTTATTCTATAATAATCTGCTGTAATAGTCAAGTTTTTAAAGGGTTTTACGGCAAATCCTCCAGTAATGTTAAAGGCTTTTTCAGCATTTAATTTTGGTACGCCAAGATCAGATCTTACAATTTGGGAGTCATTATTAAAGGTCCCCTGATTAGCTACAGTATTCCCTGTAATTTTGGTTTGAACATTGGAATAATAAATCTGGTGTAATGAAGGTGCTCTAAATCCTGTAGAAACAGACCCACGGAAAACCAATTTATCATCCAGAAACTTATATCTTGCATTTCCTTTCCAGGAAACATTATTTCCAAAATCACTGAAATTTTCATATCTCACAGTTCCTCCCAATAACAGGTTTTTCGTAACATCCCATTCTGCATTTATATAAGCTCCAATATTCTGACGATTTTTATTAACTTCGTTTTGAGACTGCAGTCCTGGAAATGATTCTGCACCACTTCCTATATAAGATGACTCTTCTCCTGCTTTCGCCTGATAGTTTTCATTACGCACTTCTGCTCCAGCTCCTAAAACAAGTGCACCAAAATCCCGGCTGATATCTATATTTCCTATAATATTACTGAACTGGTGGCCGCCTGCTTTAAAACGGGTTGGTGAATTGGCACCCAAAGAAACATTAATGGTATTTCCTACAACATAATCTACTGCATTAGAGCCAAAAGTTGCACTCCCATCAAAATTCCATTTTCCAAACATTCCTTTCCACCCGGAGGTTAAATTATAATCATAAACATCTGTTTTAAATTCCGGCTGAAATCCATTGTAAGGTTGTCCTTTTGGAGTTAACAAACCAAAATCTGAAGGTACCCAATAAGGTGTTCTATACAAACCATAACTGGTCCCATTCCTGTAAGTTGTACCCCCAAAAGCATAAAATTTACCTGTTTCACTTGTTGGCAATTCAAAATTTACAAACATATTAGCAACTTTTGTCTCCGGCTGCCCAATGATCATTCCTAAACCAGGATTAGCCTGCGTCCAGGCATTATCCACACCAAAAAGTTCATCTTTTGTAACAGAACCTGCGCGGTTAGTCTTATTTTGGGATGAAAATCCTAGTGTAAGATTCAGGCTTCCGTTTTTTGCAACTTTGATTCCTGTATTAAAATCTGCTCCGATATTAAAGCCATCTCCTTTTGAAGTAATACCTGAAAAAAGATTGACCGTGCTTTTTCCAACGCTGTTCTTAAGAATAATATTGATTACTCCTGCAATAGCATCGGAGCCATATTGTGCAGATGCACCATCTCTCAATACCTCTACATTCTGTAAGGCGGCAGATGGAATACTTTTCAGATCCGTACCTACCTCACCTTTTCCCGGTGTATCATTGACATAAATGAGAGCACTTTGATTTTTTCTTTTATTATTGACTAACACTAATGTTCTGGATGGCCCTAATCCTCTTAAATCTGCAGGATCAAAATGAGCCGTTGCATCAGAGACTGTTTGCTGTGATGAATTAAAAGATGGAACAGCATAGGTTAAAGCTTTATCAAAAGTAGTTTGCCCTGTGGATTTTAATTGTACAGCAGAAATATTATCAATAGGAATTGCTGAGGTAATGATGGTTCTGGGCTTAGTTCTACCCGTTGTAACCACAACTTCATCTATTTTATTTTGTTTTATGCTGTCCTGAGCATACCCCATTGCACCAGCTCCACTTAATACTAATGCACAGATTTTTTTATTAAATAGTTCCTTTTTCATATAATTGATAATTATTCAATAAATCTAGTAAAAATATTAATATTAAATATAAAAATAAATCATATGATATGAATAATATTCCATAAATACACAAATAGTATTTATTTACAAAACAGCAGTAAATTTACAAACATCAAGTAATTTATTAACAATCTGAAAAGAAACGTAGTAATAATTTCCTAATTACATCTGAAAAAGTGATTAACTTACATCAGGAAATAAATATAATTTCATTATTTCTGATAAGTAGTTTTCGTAGCTTGAGATTACTTCATCTATAGCTCGCAATGGCTGTATACAAAAAATGGCCGTTGAAACGGCCATATCCAAATTATTTATTTACCTCTACGTATTGTATGATGGTCTGATTTTTTGGGTTGTAGATAATTGTACTACTGTTGGGAAACCTTTTCAATTTATAGTATTGAATGTTTTTATCGGATTTTATATCCTCCAGAATACTTGTATCAAAGGTATTATCGGGAAGAAATTTTGATAAAAGACTTATTTTATCAATGATGTTTTGCCCATCAATCTTACGGGCTTTCTTTTCTGATTTACTTTCATCAGAAGTAGGCTGGCCTTCTAAAAATGGGAGCAATACGGCAATGTCTGCTTTGTATTTAAAAATGTAACCTTCTGATCTTCCCGGAATTTTAATTTTTTTCCCTTTTTCTTCAGAAACAATGGCAGCCCCTGTACCGGGGAAAACCTCATTGAATTTCACATCCTGGGAATTAGTTATTGTATTGATGGATTCATTGACCGTTTTCTTCACTGTTTCTTCTACAGCCTGCTGTGCTTTCTGCTGCACAGTTTCTGTTGTTTTTTGAACAGTCTGATCAATTTTTTCCTCAATCTTATTGCATGATACTAATAAAAAAGCGGTGACAACAGGCAAAATATACTTCTTCATAATTCTAATAATAGCGATTTTTGTTATTAATATCCTTCCTTCTAACGCAAAAGTAGGGCAGGATATTTTAGCAAAGAAAAAAATATTTTTTCAATATCAAAAATCCTGCTGACAAACTGTTGTCATAACCCTGTCTTACCTTTGTATCAACAACAAACAAAAACAAAACATTATGACAACTACAGCTACAGCCACTAAACAATTCATGACTTCTGAACAGCTATTAAACGACTGGCAGGGACACAGAAATCTGACGAGAAGAGTAATTGAATCTTTTCCTGAAAAAGATTTATTTGAATTTTCAATAGGCGGAATGAGACCGTTTGCAAAACTGGCAGTAGAGCTGATTGGTATTGGCGGACCCGCTTTAAAAGGAATAGTAGAAGGTACCATGGAAGCTTATAGCGAAGAAGGTTTTAATCCAAAAACAAAAGAAGAAATTTTAAAAAAATGGGATGAAGAAACAGAAGTAATCAACCATTATTTTAATATGATTTCTGAGGAACGTTTTCAGGAAACCTTCAATTTGTTTGGAGAATATGAATTCCCGGTATATCAGAACATCCTTTATTTTGTAGACAATGAGGTTCACCACCGTGGGCAAGGATATGTTTATCTGAGAGCTTTGGGAATTGAACCGCCTTTCTTCTGGGAAAGATTTTAATAAAAGCGAAGGGGTAAAATTGCAAAAAGGCGGAAATCCTGAGAAAAATTACATCTGCAATGTCATTTATTAATAGTGATTTTCCTCAATCTAAATAACCTATATCATTTTTTGCGACAAAACAAATTTAGCTTTTTTGCGATCTTGCCTCTGGCTTATTAACCATTTCATTTATTTGCCTCAATTAAGTCTTTAAACCTCAACAACTGTCTTGTTGGGGTTTTTTATTGATGTCTTTCTATCATTTTTACAAGCAGTTCGTTCAGTCTGGCGCGGAGACTTTCCGGTTCCAGGACGGTAGCATAATCTGCAAAAGTGATGAGCCAGCGAGGGAATCCATCACTGATCCATTCTGTTTCAAAAGTGAGTTCTACCCCATTTTCAGTCTCCACTTCTTCTATTAGTCCATAATATTTTTTAGAATTCACCAGATGAGACATTATTTTTTTGTCTACCAACAGTTTGGCTCTGACTTTATTTCCGTTTGACTTTTTCCGGTAATCATTCACCTGTCCATATTCCTGTAAAAAGGGATTCTGAGTTTTTGAAATCTCTAAAATCCGGTCTATCCGAAATTGTCTGAAATCTTTTCTCAACGTACAGAATGCCATGATGTACCAAAAATTAAACTCAAAGAACATCCCGACAGTTTCAATAGTTCTGTTATCCACTCTTCCATCTACCGTCTGATATCTTATATTCAATTGGGTTTTGTCTGCAATGCTTTCTAAAATAATAGGAATCACATTTTTGAGAGAATCTCCGGAATCGGTATGAAAACTAAAAACATCAATCTGTTTTTCAATATTCTGAATCAGATTTTTATCAGAATTCCGCAATACTGAGCGCACTTTTTCCATGGCTGCCTGATAATGGCTTCCTAAACTTTGGTGAGAAAATTTCTGCATCAGCTTTTCGGCGGTAATGAAACTTAAGACTTCTTCTTTGGTAAACATAATGGGAGGAAGTTTGTACCCGTCCATTAAAGAATAGCCGTTACCTGCTTCACCCACAATAGGAATACCTGCATTTTCCAGGGTTTTTACATCACGATAAATGGTTCTGATACTTACATCGAACTTTTCAGCCAGATCCTGTGCCCGTACAACAGGTTTAGACTGTAATTGGGTAAGGATAGCCGTTACCCGATCGAGTTTTTTAAGATAGTGATCATTCATTATGTAGCAAAGCTAAAATTCTTTTTCGAAGTATGTCTTATCAATGGGACTGCTTTTTTTATTAATTTTATTTTTCACAAAACAGTTTCTTTTTTATGCGTCATACTCATTTTGTTCAGTCTATTGAAAAAGTTTTAAAACCAGAGCAAGCAGTCATGGACGAGCTTGTTTCCCATCTGGAATCCAAAACTTACAGAAAAGGAGATTTTCTGCTAAAGGCTGATGAAACCTGCAGGTATTTTTATTTTATCGAAAAGGGACTTGTCAAACTTTTTTTTGACAATGGTGACAAAGATTTTATCATGACATTTTTTGCTGAAAATGCTTTTTTTGCTGAACTGAGCGGTTTTCTTACCGGACAACCCTCAAAATATATGATCGTTGCCCTGGAACCTACTGAGGTTCTTCGCATACACAGAGATGTTATTGAAGGATTATGTAAGAAATATCACACTGCGGAAACACTTTTCAGCAAGCTTTATTCAAAAGCTCCCGTGAATATGATGGGAAGGATCAGTGAGATGCTGGAAGACGACGGAAAAAAACGTTATCACAATTTCATGAAACAAAGACCTGATCTTATCCAGCGCATCAGTCTTGGAGATCTGGCAGACTATATCGGGATCACTCAGGTTTCTTTAAGCAGAATCAGAGCACAGAAGTTTTAGAAAGGAAGCTGGAGGCTGGAAGAGGGAAGTTATTGAAGACCGGATATATATATATCATCTACCTAACAGTAACTTCCAGCTTCTAACTTCTAGCATCCAGCTTTTAAAAATCTTTCCTTATAAAATTTATCTTTTGTAAAAAAAATCAGAAAAATACAGTTCTACATTTGTCACATAATTAATCAAAAAAACAAATATTATGTCACAAAGAATCAATGCATTCGCGATCGGAAACAAGGCTGTAAATGCCCTTCACAACATGGGATTTCAGGTACAGAATTCATCACTGGACAATTCATTTCTTGAACTGATGTATTTCAGGGTTTCACAAATGAACGGATGTGCTTTTTGCCTGGATATGCATTCCAAAGAATTAAGAGCGAAAGGTGAAACTGAACAGAGAATATTTCTGGTAAGTGCCTGGAGAGAATGCTCGTTTTATACAGATAAAGAAAAGGCAGGACTGCTATGGGCTGAAACTTTAACGGCCTTAAATGGTAAAGAAGTGAATGATGAAATTTATGCTAAGGTAAGTCATTACTTTTCTGAAACTGAAATAGTAGATTTAACAATGGCAGTTATTGCCATCAACAGCTACAACAGAATTAATATTGCTTTCGGGGCAGATGTAGGTACTTATCAGGTTCCTGAAAAAGCAAATTAAACAATTGATATGAAGATAAAAAACTCAGCTTGTCCGCTGAGTTTTTTTATTTAGTTTTCTTTAAAAGTATTCACCAGCTTATCGAGATTCAGACTGCGGGCTGATGCATCAAAGATCTCTCGGTAAGTGCCTTCTTTACTGTAAAGTTCATCATGAGTTCCATTTTCTACTACTCTTCCTTTTTTCATCACATAAATGATATCGGAATCCAGAATCTGCGACAGGGAATGAGAAATGATGACAACAGTTCTTCCTTCTTTTATGGCATCCAAAGAATTCTTGATCTGTTCGGTAGCAATGGCATCAAGACTGGCTGTAGGTTCATCCAGAAAGATGATCGGAGGGTTTTTAAGAAACAACCTTGCAATGGCAATTCTCTGCTGCTGTCCTCCGGAAAGCTGAGTAGCATCATGCTGGTACTGATCCGGAAGATCGATAATCTGTTCATGCAGATAAGCTTTCTTGGCGGCTTCCTGAATTTCTTCAAAACTTGCATTCATATCTCCATAGCGGATATTATCTTCTATACTTCCCTGAAAGATGTGATTTCTCTGAAGTACCAGTCCAAGATCACTTCTCAGAAAAGTATTGTCAAATTCATTAAGATTTACTCCATCCAGAAGAATCTCTCCGGAATCCGGGAAATAAAATTTGCACAAAAGATTAATAACCGTTGACTTTCCTGCACCACTCAGCCCTACCAAAGCCGTAGTTTTTCCGTTTTCAATTTTCATGGAAACATCATGTAAAGCCTTTGTACCGTTAGGATAAGTAAAATCAACATTTTTCAATTCAAAAGTTCCTTTGATTTCTTTTTCTACAAAATTTCCATTTGATTCTGTCTCATTATCTGCATTCAGAATATCGAAATAGCCTTCAGCATAGATCATAGCATCATTCATATCATCATAAATTCTGTGCAGCTGGCGGATAGGTGCAGAGACATTGTTGAAAAGCATGATATGAAGCATGATTGCACCGATGGTCATTTGCTGATCAAGCACAAGATAAACGGTTAAAAGGATAATCAAAACCACTCCAAACTGTTCTAAAAATGTTTTTAAACCATCATAAATAAAGTTGGTTCTTCTTGTGATCATCTGGCTTTCCATCAGTTCCATCTGAAGATCATATTGTTTTTTCCCTTCAAATTTTTCTCGGACAAAACTTTTAATCACCATAATAGAATTGATCAGATTCAGAAGTCCTGAGGTCTTTTTTTCTCTCTGATTTCTAAGCTGGCGACGCACTCCTCCGAGTTTTTTGGCCTGCAGAGAACTGATATAAAAATAAATCGGAACAATGATCGTTGAAACAAGTCCTACATAGACATTCTGCATATACATAATGATCAATGCAATAATGGCGTTGGAAAAAAGCGGAAGAATATCAATAAAAAAATTCTGCACCAGCTTGGTTAAGCTTTCTATACCACGGTCTATTCTGATCTGTAATTTCCCAGATTCATGGTTTTCATCATTAAAATAAGCAACTCTATAGGTTAAAATTTTATCAATAGCTGACTGAGCCAACACAGAACTTACATTGATCCTGATCTTTTCGCCATAAAACTTCTGTCCGAAATTGATAAAAATATTCAGAAGTTCTTTTCCCAGCAAAATAATTGAAATAATGACAAGAATATGGATACCCTCTGTCATTGGATGTGGAAGATGGGTTAACTTAGTGACCTCATCCACCGTGTATTTCAAAACAATCGGGTTTACCTGTGCTGCGAGAGCTCCCAGAAAAGTAAGAAACAGCGTTCCATAAATCATTAATCGGTAAGGTCTGATAAAAGGGACAAGCTGTTTATAAATTCCGAACAAGGTGACTGTTCTGTTAAAAGGTTTGGCCATAGAAATCATTTTTAAATGAAAAACGTACCGCTTTCAAAAGAAAAAGGTACGTTTTATTATTATGTGCAGCAAATAAATGCTTTTATATTTTATCCCTCAAACATATAAGTCGTAAGGTAATGCAGCTCTTTTCTGCCGGCCTCTTTAGATTCTGCTTCTGCCTGCTCTAAAGAATATTGAGAATTGATTTCTTTTTTCTGGAAAACAAACGAATTGTTGGCATTCTTATCTACAACATCATTAAAGATATGTTCAATTTCAGAGTTCGCTAATGAAGCAAAGCTGATGTCTTCAAAACCATACATCAGTCTCAGATCATCAAACTGACTGAAATTTTCATTTACAAATCCCTGCAGTTGCGCTTTTGAATCAAAATTACCCGCCCAGATATTATAAGCGTATTTTTTCTTTTTAGATTTGTCCAAAATGCTTTGATACACGAAGTTTTCACCAAGATAAGCTTCTCTTACCTGCGGATCATTTGCAAGATCTTCCGGAAGACCTTCTTTCAGAATCTTTCCTTCAAACATAATATAGGTTTTGTTGGTAATAGCCAACGTCTGCTGTACGTTGTGGTCGGTAATCAGAATTCCGATATTTTTATCTACAAGACTTCTTACAATTTTCTGGATATCTTCAACGGCAATCGGGTCTACCCCTGCGAAAGGTTCATCCAGAAGAATGAAATTCGGGCTTGTAGCAAGACAACGAGCAATTTCTGTTCTACGTCTTTCTCCTCCTGAAAGAAGGTCTCCTCTGTTTTTACGGACGTGCTGTAAAGAAAATTCTTCAATCAGTTCATCACATTTGATCTGCTGCTCACGCTTTGAAAGCTTGGTCAGCTGCAATACTCCCATAATGTTTTCTTCCACGGAAAGTTTTCTGAAAACGGAAGCTTCCTGAGCAAGATATCCGATTCCTTTTTGGGCTCTTCGGTACATTGCATCGGTAGTAATCTCCTGTTTATCCAGGAAAATTTTTCCTGAAGTGGGCTTAACCAACCCTACGATCATATAAAACGATGTGGTTTTTCCTGCTCCGTTAGGACCCAGCAAACCAACAATTTCTCCCTGTTGAACCTGTACAGAAACGCCTTTTACAACTTTTTTAGGACCGTATTCCTTGATTAAGTTTTCTCCTCGTAAAATCATAGGGCAAATATATCAAAAATATAAACTTCACTTATATGTTAATATCAACTTGTTTATTTAAATGTAAACTTATTCACTTCCAAATCGTTGTAACTTTTTATCATTTTAAACTACTTATCGTAAAACATCTCAATCAATTACAATCATTAAGAAATGGAAAATTACGGTTACACAAAAACAGAAAATGCACAAAATCAGCAAAGCAACGTTCCTTACCGTTCGGAAAAGAAAATTCCTGCGGCTTTATTGGGAATTCTTGTAGGATGGCTCGCGTTAAATAAATTCTATCTGGGATATACGAAAGAGGGAATCATTCAGCTGGTTCTGAATGTTGTTACTTTAGGAGCAGCATCTGTCATCCCTTTTATTGAAGGTATTTTATATCTTTTCATGAGCGATAAGCAGTTTGATGATACTTACGTCTACGGAAAAAAAGGTTGGTTATAAAATGATAAACCACCTATTCTTTTGAAAATAAAACAGGCTGTTCTCATCTGAACAGCCTGTTTTATTTTTTATACTGAAATGATTAATCTGGCGGACAAGCTAAATGATTAATTGTACATGGATGCCAGATTCCCTTGCACCATGTTCCACAATTTGGATCATCAATAATCACTTCTCCTCCTTTGATTTCCTTCAATTGATTTCTTTCAATCTTTTTAAGATTTCTCATAAATAAATTCTTTTGATGTTTTAATTATTTTCGTTTCTCGAAATTAGCTTTGATCAAAAGTAATTTTTTTATTTACTCGAAAGTCTTCCATTCAGACCATTAACATAACATTAACGTTGGTGTCCGGATCAATGATTCTATACCATTATTTGTTCAACAGGATAGCAGCTTCTTTTGCAAAATAAGTAAAGATCATGTCTGCTCCTGCTCTTTTGAAGCAAGTCAGACTTTCAATGATCGTTTTGTCATTGTCAAGCCAGCCGTTCTGAGCCGCCGCTTTTACCATCGCATATTCTCCACTTACATTGTATACTGCGATCGGAAGATCAATGGCTTCACGTACTTTGGAAACGATATCCAGATAAGGAAGTCCTGGTTTGATCATGATAACATCGGCACCTTCGTCAATATCTTTAAATACTTCATTTAATGCTTCACGGGTATTGTGGAAATCCATCTGATATGTTTTTTTATCTTTCGGAATTTCCATATCATCTTTCGGAGCGCTGTCTAGAGCACTTCTGAAAGGTCCATAGAAAGAACTCGCATATTTGGCAGCATAGCTTACAATTCCTACGTCTGTAAAACCGCTTTCTTCCAACGCTTCACGAATGACCTGTACTCTTCCGTCCATCATATCACTTGGTGCCACAAGATCTGCTCCTGCTTCAGCATGGGATACTGACATTCTTGCCAGAGCATCATTGGTTGCATCATTTAAAACTTTTCCGTTCTCAATGATTCCGTCATGTCCGTAAATTGAATAAGGATCTAAAGCTACATCAGGCATAACGATCATCCCCGGAACGGCATCTTTGATTGCTTTGATTGTGCGCTGCATCAGTCCGTCTTTATTCCAGGCTTCTTTGCCTGTATTGTCTTTCAGATGTTCTGACACTTTCATGTACAAATTGACAGCTTTTACTCCTAAAGAAAATAATTCCTTACATTCCTTTACCGTTAAATCTATACTCCGCCTAAAAATTCCCGGCATAGACGGGATTGCCTCCTGCTTGTTTTCGCCCTCCATTACGAAGATCGGCATTACAAAATCATCAGTTGTAAGCACATTTTCTCTTACCAGACTTCTGATAGATTCATTAACTCTAAGTCTTCTATTTCTTGAATGTATCATTTTGGAATACTTTTTGAATAAGTTTCTACAAATTTAATATAAGTTCTACAAAAAACTATTGTATGAAATTGTAGAATGTATTACATTTGTTATATATATCCGAGAAATTATAAATTTGATGAAAAAACTTTTACTTTTATTTCTATTTGTAGGCACTTTTGTTGGATTTTCCAACAATTTAAAAGCTCAGCTTAGAGAGCCGAGTTCCATCACTCAGAAAGCGGATGATGGGGTGTTGCTTGCTTATCCAAATCCTGCAAAGGATTTCCTTATCATTAAGGCAAAAGATTCTTCTTTAAGAATCAAAAGTGTGACTTTTTATTCTATTTTGGGTATGCAGGTCGCTAATTATACAGTGAATATGAATTCCGGTGAGATTAATATTGAAAAATTGAAACCCGGAAAGTATATGATCCGTTATATTTTAAGTGACAACACGCAGAAAGTTACTCAAATCGTGAAACAATAAATTACAATCCTGATAATCATCAGGATTTTTTCTTTTACATTAATTCTGTTTTAATATTTCCGTAACTTTCGGAATCTTTTTATACTAATTGTAAAAAGAATAATTTTAATGCTAAAAGCTGAACATATTAAAAAGACCTACAATGCCGGAAAAAAGGTCGCCCTGGATGATTTCAGCATCCATGTTCCCAAAGGTAGTATTTACGGCCTTTTAGGACCCAACGGAGCCGGAAAAACGTCTTTTATCCGCATCATTAATCAGATTACTCAGGCAGACTCCGGAGATATCTTCATCAACGGACAAAAACTGAACCCCGATCATATTAAAGACATCGGCTATATGCCCGAAGAAAGAGGATTGTACAAAAACATGAGTGTTGGTGATCAGATCTTATATTTCGGGGAACTGAAGGGAATGAGTAAAAGTGATGCCCTGAATGAAGCCAAAAAATGGTTTGAAAAACTGAATATCGACCAATGGTGGAAGAAAAAGCTCTCCGAACTTTCTAAAGGAATGGCACAAAAGATCCAGTTTGTAGTAACGGTTCTTCACAGACCACATCTTTTGATTCTTGATGAACCTTTTTCAGGTTTTGATCCTGTAAATGCCAACTTAATCAAAGATCAGATTATTGATCTTAAAAATAACGGAACAACCATCATTCTTTCTACCCACAGAATGGAAAGTGTGGAAGAAATGTGTGATTATGTTGCTTTGATCAACAATTCTAAAAAAATCATTGACGGAAGGGTTTTTGACGTAAGGGAAAAATTCAAGAAAAATATTTTTGGAGTTACACTTTCTGAAGTCAGCAGCGATCAGTTTGACCATTTCAAGAGTAAGTATGACATCTTCAATTTATCGAATGAAAATAATCTTGTTTCTTTTGACCTGAAAAATGAAGAGAGTCAGAATAATGTTCTTCTTGATCTTGTACAAGTGGGTAAAGTGAGATCGTTCGATGAAAGAATTCCTAGCATGAATGAAGTGTTTATTAATGCTGTAAGTAACCATCCTTAAATTTTATGAATAATATTTTTTTAATTACCAAGAGAGAATTTCTTACACAGGTTAAGAAAAAATCCTTCATCATACTAACGCTGCTGGCACCCATAATGATTATTGCTTTTGGAGCAGTAGTTGGATTAATGTTTAAGGCAAATGAGTCACACAGTATTATAGAAGTGGTTGATAAGAGCGGATTGTTTATGAATCAGCTGAAATCTAATGACAAATTAAATTACGTTTTTGTTTCTGCTGCAGATGAAAAATCCAAGATCAACAATTTAAAAGGAAATGAATCCCTGGATGGTATTTTGATTCTTCCGGAATTGAAAAATCAGAATTTCGATGCGCTTGAAAAGGAGACAAGACTGGTCATCAACAGCAAAATAGGATTTGATACAAAGCAGCAAATTGTTTCTGACATCAGCAATGTTGTTAAAAAAGAAAAAATTAAACAATTGGGCATTCAGGAGACTCAGTTAATTGATCTTGATAAAAGCTTCACATTAAAGACCATTAATGTTACGGATAACAATAAAGAGGATTCTGATCTTGCTTTTGGAGTTAAGTCAGGACTGAGTATGATCCTGATGTATGTCACGTTTATGTTTATCATTATATATGGTGTAAGGGTAATGCGAAGTGTACTTGAGGAAAAGAACAACCGTGTTGTGGAAATCATCATTTCTTCTGTAAAACCTTTTGAGCTGATGATGGGTAAGATTCTGGGGGTAACCATGGTTGCACTGACACAGTTTCTGATCTGGATCACGATGTCTGTCATCGGAGCATTAGTTCTGAATACAGGTTTCTCACCTCTTCAGAAAAATATTCCGGGCGGAAATGATGAGATTGCAAGTAAACTGGATGTGGGACAGCTTGCTACCCAGATCTCTCACAGTTTGTTGGAACTGAATTTCCCACTAATCATTTTTGTATTCATCGTTTTCTTCCTTTTAGGATATATTTTTTACAGTTCTATTTATGCAGCAATTGGTTCTGCAGTAGATAACGAAACAGAAACACAGCAATTTACTTTATTTGCAATTTTACCATTAACATTGGGGATGTATGGAAGTTTTACCCTGATGAACAATCCGGACGGACCATTAGGCTTCTGGCTGTCAATTATTCCGTTTACCTCACCAGTTGCGATGATTGCAAGAATCCCATTTGGAGTTCCTGCATGGCAGATTGCATTGTCTATTACATTATTGCTGGCAACAACTATTTTTATGATCTTTCTGGCCGGAAAAATCTATCGTGTAGGTATTTTGATGTACGGTAATAAAGCTACTTTAAAAGAGCTTTGGAAGTGGATTAAAGGATAGTAAATGAAAAGGCTGAAAAGTAAAGATTACAGATTAGCTTATTTATAATTTATAATAAAAAAATCCCGGGAACTAAAGTTTCCGGGATTTTTTTATATTGAGCTATTCTATTTGAATATATAGCTTAAGGTAAGTGCAATTACCTGTTCTGATTTTTTCTTATCACTACCTCCTTTTTCTTTTGCAAGACCAGGGTAAGTATCAGAAAGTCCTAAATCATATTTTAAAGCTACTTCGAGTTGTCTCTTATAGCTATATCCTACGCCTAGTCCAAGTCCCCAGTTAAAGCTTTTTGCTTTTCCGTCTACTCCTGGTTGTGTAGGATCAGTAACGTCCGGATCATAATAAGGTCTGCTTATAGGAGCATTTTTTACGTCCTGACTTACTAAAAAGTTAAATCTAGGTCCAATCAATCCAAAGAATTCCGATTCAGCTTCTGAAAAATATCCTTTGAAATAAAGAGGTACACTCAGATAGTTATTTGCATATACTGCATCATAACCATCTTTTCCTTTAGCATCTTTATCTTTCCCGGTTTCTCCTGCACCATAGTACAAAACTTCGGGTTGAATAAAGAATTGGTTTGCCTTCCCTACGGGGATCAAAGCCAAAGCTCCACCTTGGAAGGTAAATCTTGGGCCAGAGGGATTGTGGGCATTTGCTACTCTTGAGTAGTTTAAACCTGCTGTAAGACCGAATCTTGTATTGTTCCATTGCACCTGTGCAAAAGATAATGCAGAAAGAGTCAAAGCTGAGGCTAATAAAAGTTTTTTCATATGATGTGGTTTTATATTATCCTAGAATTTTTGCTACAGTAGCACCAATATCAGCAGGAGAGTCTACAACGTTGATACCGTTTTCTCTCATGATTTCCATTTTTGCCTGAGCTGTATCTTCAGCACCACCTACGATAGCACCTGCGTGTCCCATTGTTCTTCCTTTTGGAGCTGTTTGTCCAGCGATGAATCCTACAACCGGTTTATTAGAACCACTTGCTTTGTACCATCTTGCAGCTTCAGCTTCAAGACCTCCACCGATTTCACCGATCATTACAACAGCTTCAGTTTCAGGGTCATTAATGAATAATTCTAATGCTTCTCTTGTAGTTGTTCCAATGATTGGGTCACCACCGATACCGATAGCAGTAGAAATACCGTAACCTGCTCTTACTACCTGGTCAGCAGCTTCGTAAGTAAGGGTACCTGATTTTGAAACAATACCTACTTTACCTTTTTTGAAAACGAAACCTGGCATAATACCAATTTTAGCTTCTTCAGAAGTAATGATTCCAGGGCAGTTTGGTCCGATTAATCTGCAGTCTCTGTCAGCAATATAAGATTTTACTTTTACCATATCAGCTACAGGAATACCTTCAGTAATACATACAATCACTTTGATACCTGCTTCAGCAGCTTCCATGATAGCATCTGCTGCAAATGCCGGTGGTACGAAAATGATACTTACGTTTGCGCCTGCTTTTTCAACAGCATCAGCCACTGTATTAAATACCGGTTTTCCTAAGTGCTCGCTGCCTCCTTTTCCTGGAGTAACACCACCTACTACATTTGTTCCGTATTCAATCATCTGACCAGCGTGGAAAGTTCCTTCGTTCCCTGTAAATCCTTGTACAATTACTTTAGAATCTTTGTTTACTAAAATTGACATTTTATTGTTGTTTTAATTTATTTATTATTTTATTAATGCTCACAAATTTACTTAAATTTCTTTGATTTTGGATAAAACCTTTGGAATAGTTTATTTGAGATTTCTCAGCTTTACTTCTTTTTTCAGATAAGTTTTGAAATCTTCTGCAAACATCCCAATATAGGTACCTTTTTCCAGATCCCTGTTTACTCCTGTTTTTCCTAAAATTACAGATCCTGCCTCAATTTTATTGCCGGAAGCGATTCCTACCTGTCCCCATAATGTCACCTCATCTCCAATGATACAGCATCCTGCAATTCCTACCTGAGAAGCAATAAGACATTTTTTCCCGATAACGGTATCATGCCCGATCTGAATCTGGTTATCCAAAACAGAACCTTCTCCAATGATGGTAGAATCCGTAACACCTCTGTCAATGGTACAGCCATTTCCGATCTCCACATTGTTTTCAATAACAACATTTCCTACAGAAATCAGACGGTCAAAGTTTCCATTTAATTTTCTGTAATAAAACGCGTCACCTCCTAAAACGGTGTTGGACTGAATAATAACATTATCTCCGATTTCCGTACGATCACCGATCACTACATTAGGGAAAATAAGGGTGTTTTTTCCGATTTTCACATTGTTTCCGATTACTGCTGAAGAGTGAATCCTTGTACCCTCTCCTATTTCAACATCGTGAAGTACTTCTGTAAAATTATATATTCTGGTAAAATGAGTATTAATTTTATTAAAGTCTCTGAAAGGATCATCAGAAACTAAAAGCGCTTTGCCTTCCGGGCATTCTACTTCTTTATCAATTAAAATAATAGTTGCTGCAGAGTTTAATGCTTTGTCATAATATTTAGGATGGTTCACAAAAACGATATCACCTGGCTTCACCATGTGAATTTCATTGGTTCCCAATACTTCAAAGTCTTCCGGGCCAACAAATGCTGCGCCTATTAAATCTGCAATCGTTTTAAGCTTTTGCGGAGAATGGAATCTCATAACAATAGATTTTCTTATAAAACAAAATTCGGACTGCTAATGCAAACCGAATTTATGTAAATTTTATTTATTATTTCACTCTTTCTAAGTAGCTGCCGTCTTCAGTGCTTACTTTAATTCTGTCTCCCGGTTCAATGAACAAAGGCACCATTACTCTTGCTCCTGTTTCAACGATTGCGTTTTTAAGAGCGTTAGTTGCCGTGTTTCCTTTTACACCCGGATCAGCTTCAATAACATCCAGATATACTGACTGTGGAAGTTCAGCAGAAAGTGGAGTTTCATCAGCTTCTTTCAAAATGATTGTTACTTCTTCACCAGCTTTCATGAACTGGGCGTTTTCAATCATTTCTTTATTGATGTATAATTGAGAGAAGTCATCATTGTTCATGAAGTGGAATCCGTTCTCATCATCATACAGATACTGGAACTTTCTAGTGATTACTTTTACTTCATCAATTTTGTGTCCTGCAGAGAAAGTATTATCTATTACTTTACCGTTAGTCACTGACTTTAATTTTGTTCTTACGAAAGCAGGTCCTTTTCCTGGTTTTACGTGAAGGAATTCGATTACTTTAAAAATATCATTGCTATATTCAATGCAAAGACCTTTTCTGATATCGTTACTTGTTGCCATTAATTTTGTAAATATTTATTTTCTTTTATTAAACTGTATTCCTTGCCCTTGCGGCATCATTCTGTTAAATGTATTATTATTGAACGTATTCACATTATTATTCAATCTGTTTACATTCATCTGAAGATCAGTTTTATATTGATCGGTTGTTCCTAAAATTGAACTTCCGGTATTTTTCTGTTTCAGAATACTATTTAAGTTATTCTTGGCAATACTATCATTAGATACTTCGGAAAGTTTTCTTTCTATGGTAAAAGGTTTTTCCTTTTTTCCAGTTTCAGACTTTTCCGTTTGTTGTGCAAACAAAAAAGAAGTTGCAGAAAGCGCAATAAGTACGATTAAACTTTTCATTGTCTGATAGTATTTATAATTAAATTAATCTCTTTCCTTTCCGGTACCATATCCTTTTACGATACCTCTAGGCGAGTTTTGAATAAACTGTAAGATTTCATCTCTTTCAGCCGTTGGAAGCATTTCTTTTTCAATATGGGAAATAGCCTGAGAAACGTTCATCTTCATCTGGAAGATTGCTCTGTAAATTTTCTGAATTTCAAAGATTTTCTCATTTGTAAATCCTCTTCTTCTTAATCCAACAGAATTGATACCTGCATAAGACATAGGCTCTCTTGCTACCTTTACGTAAGGCGGAATATCTTTTCTTACCAAAGTACCACCGGAAATCATGACGTGTTTTCCGATTTTACCAAATTGGTGAACCGCTGATAAACCTCCCATTACCGTATAATCTCCAATCTCCACATGTCCTGCAATACCACAACCGTTTACGATGATAACGTGATCTCCGATAACGCAATCATGGGCAATGTGCGAAGTAGCCATAATAAGACAGCTCGCTCCTATTTTAGTATATCCTAGAGCCTTTGTACCTCTGTTTACTGTAACACACTCTCTGATTGTTGTATCATCACCGATAATTACCTGAGTATCTTCACCATCAAATTTCAGATCCTGAGGAATTGCAGAGATTACAGTCCCGGGAAAAATCCTACAGTTTTTTCCTATTCTTGCACCATCCATAATGGTAACGTTAGGACCAATCCAGGTTCCTTCTCCAATTTCTACGTCCCCTGCAATGGTAGTAAATGGTTCTACGATTACATTTTTGCTGATTTTCGCGCGTTTATCTACGGCTGCTAATTGATGAATCATTTAATCAACTTTATTTTTTGCAACTTGAGCCATAAGCTCTGCTTCTACTGCTACTGTATCTCCTACGTATCCATACCCCTGCATATGAACAATTCCTCTTCTGATAGGCTCTATCAATTCAATTTTAAATATAAGCGTATCTCCAGGAATTACTTTTCTCTTGAATTTCACCTTATCAATTTTGATGAAATAAGTAGAATAGTTTTCAGGATCCGGAACGCTGGCCAGTACCAGGATACCTCCTGTCTGTGCTAATGCTTCTACCTGAAGCACTCCAGGCATTACTGGTTCTTTAGGGAAGTGTCCAACGAAGAAAGGTTCATTCATTGTCACGTTTTTCAAACCTACTACGTGAGAGTCTGAAAGTTCAAGAACTTTATCAATCAATAAGAACGGAGGTCTGTGAGGCATAAGCTTCATTATTCCGTTGATATCGAATACTGGTTCTTTTGTCAGGTCAAAATCCGGAACGTTTTTCTTTTTCTGCAATTTCCACTGGCGGTTTAGTTTTTTCGCAAACTGAGTATTCACAAAGTGTCCCGGTTTGTTGGCAATAACTTTACCTTTTATTTTTACTCCTGCCAAAGCCAGGTCACCAATTACATCTAATAATTTGTGTCTTGCGGCTTCGTTAGGATAGTTTAAATTAAGATTGTCAAGAATACCGTTTGGTCTGATAGATACATTGTCTTTTCCAAAGGCTTTCTTTAATTTTTCTGTAGTTTCAGGGGTAAGATCTTTATCTACATATACAATGGCATTGGAAATATCTCCACCTTTGATCAAACCATGATCCAGAAGCATTTCCAATTCATGCAGGAAACTGAATGTTCTTGCTGATGAGATTTCGTCTTTAAATTCTGAAATATTTTTAAGAGTGGCGTTCTGAGTACCTAATACTTTAGTCCCAAAATCTACCATTGTTGTTACTTCGTAAGTATCTGAAGGAATAATTGTGATTTCCGAACCTGTTGCCGGGTCACTGTAAGTAAGAACTTCTTTTACAACCAGATATTCTCTCGCTACGCCCTGTTCTGCAACACCAACGCTTTCAATAGCTTCAACAAAGTATTTAGAAGATCCATCCATAATAGGTGGTTCAGAGGCATCCATTTCTAAGATTGCGTTATCAATATCACACCCCACAAGAGCTGCTAAAAGGTGTTCGCATGTGGTAATTTTTACCCCTAACTTTTCTAATGTAGTTCCTCTTTCTGTTGCTACAACATAATTTACATCTGCTTCTACCTGAGGATGTCCCTCCAAGTCTGTTCTTACAAATACAAAACCTGTATTTTCTTTAGCAGGTTTAATGGTAAGTTTTACTTCTCCAGTGTGAAGACCAATTCCAGAAAGAGTTACCTCTTGCTGAAGTGTTTTTTGCATATCACTCATTAGTATTATCTTTTGAGTTATTCTCAAGATTATTTATTCTATTTACTATTCCAGGCAGATTCCTGAAATGAACATAACTCCTCAAATAGTCATTATAACTGATGGCAGGTGAGCCATACAATGTTTCTCTGTCATTAACACTGGAATTCACACCACTCTGAGCCTGAATCTTCACCTGATTTCCTATTTTGATATGTCCTACGACTCCTACCTGCCCTCCAATCTGGTTCCAGTCGCCAATTGTAGTAGAACCTGCAATTCCCGCTTGTGCTGCAATTACATTGTTCTGACCTATTTTCACATTATGGGCAATCTGAATCAGGTTATCAATTTTGGTTCCTTTTCCTATAATGGTAGAGCCTATTGTTGCTCTGTCAATACTACAGTTTGAGCCAATCTCAACATCGTCTTCAATAATTACATTTCCAAGCTGCGGTATCTTTTTGAAACCTTCGGCTGTTGGCTGGAAACCAAAACCGTCACCTCCAATTACCGTATTGGAATGAATCACACAGTTATCCCCAATAATACAGTAGTCGTAAATTCTGGCTCCACTGTCTATCTTGCAGTTTTTACCAATTTTCACTCCTTTTCCTATATATACATGTGGATAAATCTGTGCCCCTTCCCCGATTTTAGCTTTCTCAGAAACATAAGTAAATGCTCCGATATAGGCTTTATCTCCTATAACGGCTGTATCATGAATGGAAGAACCATTTTCTATACCTTCTTTTCTTCCCTGCATTTCCTGATATAAATTCATCAGAATCTGAAAAGAAAGATAGGCATCTTTTACAACAATTAAGGTAGGGTTATAATTATTTTTCTCCAGAAGTTTTTCCGAAATGATGATAACAGAGCATCGTGAGGTATCCAAGAAATGAGAAAATCTATCTTGTGCTATAAAAGAAAGATGTCCTGATTCCCCATTTTCAATTGGTGAAACCCCTGTAATAAGTGCATTCTCGTCACCTATTATTTTTCCGTCAATAAAACTTGCAATTTGCGAAGCTGTAAATTCCATATTCTGCAAAGATAAGAAATTCTAGAATTTGCAAACATTTTTTGGTTTCAGATCGTAAATTTTAATATTATTTAAGAGTCTAGCCCGGAGATATCTCTTGGAAACATAAGGATATAGCGGGTCGTCTTATTTACAATTAATCCTGATAAAAGCTGATCTTCCGACTCATGAAGCCTCGTTCTCTTACCATTTTTATGCAGTAAATAGATTGGCTGCTTCTCCGCATGATAGGGTAAAAGTTTTCTTTTTATTTCATGAACCAATTCTTTTCCATTGTTGATTTTGAAAAATTCATTGGTATTTTTTACTTTTTCATCAATTATTTCCTTTCCAAATTGGTGTGATGAAATAATTGTTTTAGGTAAATTTCTCTGAATTACACATTTACACCAATATGACAACACAAAATCATCCGTATTCTGCCACTCTTTCATCGCCTGGATCACATCATTATCATCAAGACTCGTAAATCTCTCTATATCTTCATCCGTTGCGGCACTCTTTTCGCGGTATAAAAAATATTTCAGATTTTCTGCTGCAGGAAGCTCTGTTCCCTGGGAAATCAGATATTTTGCTCTTTCAAGGATCTTAACCAAAAGAAATTCTGCCAATGCTGAAGTTTTATGGTAATACACCTGCCAGTACATAAACATTCTGGCTGTCAGAAAATTTTCAATGGAATAAATTCCTTTTGCATCAATCACCAGTTCACCTTCTTCACAGACATTCATCATAGAAATAATTCTCTGGGTATTAATATTTCCTTCCGACACACCGGTAAAAAAGCTATCTCTTTTCAGATAATCCAATCGGTCAACATCCAGCTGGGAAGAGATCAATTGGTTGAAAAATTTTCTATGATATTTCCCCCGAAACATTTCGATAGCCATAGATAACTGGCCATCAAACTCCTCATTTAGCTTATTCATTAGGAGTAAAGAAAGATTTTCATGATGCCAGTCATCCATCAGCATACTTTCCAGTGCATGAGAAAACGGACCATGACCAATATCATGCATCAGAATAGCCAGCATCGCTCCTTTTTCCTCTTCTTCAGAAATTCTCACCCCTTTCTGCTTTAGTGTTTCCAATGCAGTAAACATCAGATGCATTGCTCCCAAAGCATGATGAAATCTTGTATGAGTGGCTCCCGGAAATATCAGGTTCAGAAGTCCGGTCTGCCCGATTCTTCTTAATCTCTGAAAGTAAGGATGCTCAATGATATCAAATAAAATTTCGTGGGGAATCTTGATGAATCCATGAACAGGATCGTTGATGATTTTTAGCTTATTCTGCATTGAAACGTCAATATTAGCAAACAAAGTTAGGCATTTTAAAGTTTAGGCTTTTATTAAATTACTATTAAAAGATGGAGTTTAAAAACTGATATCATTCATATTTTTCACAAATAATACCTTTTCAATACTATTGAAAATCTCTCCGGCTCATTTTTATTTTTAATTCATATTTTTTTGAAAACCTTTTGCAGTTGTTGTGGCAAAGGACTACCTTTGAGAGAAAACACGATAACCCTTAATGAGAAAGTATTCTCTTTTCCTTTTATTACTTTTAAGTTTAAATTTTTCTGCACAAATTATAACTGAAAACCAAAAACTGGAATCCCTCTGCAGAATATGGGGATTTTTAAAATATTACCATCCACATGTAGCAAAAGGAAACCTGAACTGGGATAAACAACTTTTTCAAAAGATTGATGAACTTGACTCTATTAATGATAAGCAGGCGTTAAATAATTTTTATTCTGACTGGATCGCAAGTCTCGGAGAAGTTGCACCCTGCAAAAAATGCTCAGTAAAGGAAGATAAAGTATATTTTCTTAAGAATTTTGATCTGAGCTGGATAGACAATCGTCAAATTTTCTCCAGAGGCCTGTCTCAAAAACTTCATTATATTGAAAATAACCGGAATCTTGGAGATAATCATTATTTCGGAAAAGGCGGAAGGAAAATATATTTCAGAAATGAAAAGTCCTACAGTTCAAAATTCACTTCCAAGACCATCAGCTTATTGGAGCTCTTCAGGTACTGGAATTATGTAGAGTATTTTTTTCCTTATAAATATGAAACAGATCAGAACTGGAACGATGTTCTTACAGAAATGATTCCCAAATTCCTTATGATTGATCATGATGAAAGTTATCATTTAACTTTGGCGGAACTGGTTACCAAAACAGATGACTCCCATGCCTATCTTTCATCAAAGGAAATTCAGCATCACCAATATGGAAACCGAAGAGTGCCAGCAGAGTATTCTTATGCAGAAGGAAAACTTGTGATTACAAAAATTAATGCTACAAGATTCGAGGATAAAAGTCCGCTTCAGGTAGGAGATGTTATTTATGATATTGAAGGTAAAACGATTCCGCAAATAGTCAACAGCTTTGGAAAATATATTCCAGCCTCCAATTCCTGGGGTAAATTCAACAAAGCAAAAAGCAAACTTCTGTTCAGCAACAGCGATTCTATTTCTGTAAAAATTGAAAGAGAAGGCCAAAATCTGGAAATAAAAACCAAAACTTATTTTGCCAAAGATATTATTCAGGAAAAAATAACGACTCCCCAAAAATGGAAATTCATCGATTATGAAAAGAAAATCGGCTATGTCAATATGGGAATTATAGAGAAGAAAGATCTGAATGAAATGTACAACAGTTTACAATCTGCAAAGTCTATTATCTTTGATCTTAGAAATTATCCTAAGCAAACCATAGAACCTTTAAGTTATCTTCTGCTTCCGGAGTCTTCAGTTTATTATCAGTTTACCTTCCCGGACACCAGCTATCCCGGAAAATTTTACAGCAGGAAAAGTAGTATTGGCAGGAAGAATCCCGGATACTATAAAGGGAATGTAATCGTTTTAATAGATGAGAATACTCAAAGCCAGGCAGAGACAACCACAATGATGTTCAAGCAGCATCCGAATGCTAAAATCTTCGGAAGCAATACTTCGGGAGCCAACGGAGATATTATTATGTTTAAAATTGCAGATCTTGATACCCGGTTTACAGGACTTGGAGCTTATTATCCCGACGGAAGGGAAACACAAAGAATAGGCATCACTCCTGACATTCTTATAAAACCGACTGTGAAAGGCCTTAAAAACGGAAAAGATGAAGTTCTGGAAATGGCTTTGGAGTATATAAAAAACACTGATTGAATGAAACAAAAATGTGAAATATCAAATGGTATTTTCATTTAACTTATATTTAACTTTTAATCTTTCTATTTTGTGAGATTTTAGAAGGATTTGGTCAACATTTTGATAGAATAACCATGTAAAAAATAAATTATGTCAGAAAAGATATTATGGATCGATGATGAAATAGATTTACTTAAACCTCATATTGTATTTTTAGAAAAAAAGGGTTACCAGGTAACCCCTGTAAATAATGTGAATGAGGCTTTGGAACTTATGGATTCAGAGAAATTTGCTTTAACATTAATTGATGAAAATATGCCGGGTATTTCCGGACTTGAAGCCATTCCTATGATTAAGGAAAAAGATAACTCCTTAAAGATTGTGATGGTTACAAAAAGCGAAGAAGAACACATTATGGAAGAGGCTATCGGATCTCAGATTGCCGATTATATATTGAAGCCTGTAAATCCTAACCAGATATTACTTTCCTTAAAGAAAAACCTTCAGGAGGACAATCTTGTTGAGCAAAAAACTATTTTGCAGTACCAGCAGGAATTCAGAAACCTCTCTATGGAACTTTCATACCTGAGAACCTATCAGGAATGGGCAGAATATTATAAAAAAATCCTTAGCTGGGAGATCAAATTTGATAAGGTAGCAGATAATGAATTTGCAGATCTTCTGCAATCTCAGAAAGAAGAAGCCAATATTCAGTTTGCCAAGTTTATTGAAAAAAATTACACGGACTGGCTGGTTGATTCTGACAAACCTCTAATGAGCCACACACTTTTCAAAGAAAAAGTAAAACCTGAAGTTGAAAAAGAAAAAGTTCTTTTGCTAATGGTAGACAATCTTCGTTACGACCAGTGGAAAGTGATTGAACCCTTATTTACAAAATATTACAATAAAATTTCGGAAGATTATTACTACAGTATCCTTCCTACCGCTACTCAGTATGCAAGAAACTCTTTCTTTGCGGGATTAATGCCGTCTGAAATTGAAAAACGTTTCCCGGATAAATGGTTTAATGATAATGAAGAAGGAAACAAAAATGAATTTGAGCGTGACTTCCTGGAAGATCAAATGAAGAGAATAGGCTTGGGCTCAAAATCTATGAAGTATCTTAAGGTATTGAATGCCGATTTTGAAAGGAAGATCTATGATGACTTCAACCAGCATAAAAATAATGATCTGCTGGTCATCGTATACAACTTCATTGATATTCTTTCCCACGCGAAAACAGACAACCACATCGTAGATCAGCTGATCCGTGATGATAAGACCTTCCGCTCTCTTACCTTCAACTGGTTTGAAAACTCTTCTTTGCTGAAGATTATAAAAACAGCGGCCGAAAACGGCTATAAACTGGTCATCACTACGGACCACGGAACGGTATATGTTAAAAAGCCAAGTAAAGTGGTAGGAGACAGAGAAACTTCTACTAATATCAGATATAAAACAGGTAAAAGTTTAACGTATGACGACAGTGATGTATGGGCGATTACCAATCCTGAAAAACTTTTCCTTCCAAAAGGAAACTTAAGCTCGAAATATATTTTTGCTAAAAACAATATATTCCTTGCTTATCCTAAAAATTACAATCATTTCGTTAATTACTATAAAGAAACCTACCAGCATGGAGGAATTTCACTGGAAGAGTGTATTATTCCTATCAGCATTTTAGAACCCAAGTAGTTTTTTTCGTAGTTTATTTAATTTTGGGTTTAAAGCGGAAAAAATCGAATGATTTTTTCCGCTTCTTTTTTATAGTTCATATCTTCGTAAAAAATAAATCATGTTTATTATTTCGCTTACCTACAAGAGTTCTATTGAAAATGTAGAACGCTTTATTCCCCAACATAATATTTTCCTTAATAAGCATTATGAATCCGGACAGTTTATTGCTTCGGGAAGAAAAGAACCCAGAACGGGAGGTATCATCATAGCCAATGCAGAATCTAAAAGTGAAATTGAACAGATCATTTCTGAAGATCCTTTTTATATTCATCAGATAGCAGATTATGACATCACGGAATTTCTCCCTTCAAAATACAATGAAAATTTTAAACTTTTTATAGAAGACTAATGAAATTAATCACATACAACGTCAATGGAATCAGAGCTGCTTTTACAAAAGATTTTCTGGGCTGGCTAAAGACTGCTGATCCGGATATCATCTGTATTCAGGAGAGTAAGGCCGGAAACGATCAGATAGACATCGAAAGTCTTGAAAAATTAGGTTATCACAGTTATTGGCACTCAGCAGTAAGAAAAGGCTATAGCGGGGTCGGAATTGCCTCAAAAATCAAACCCAATCATGTAGAGTACGGATGCGGTATTGAAAGCTATGATAATGAGGGTAGAATCATCCGTGCAGATTTTGATGGCTTTTCAGCTATTTCTGTATACGTTCCTTCTGCGTCTAATATTGAGAGACTGGATTTTAAAATGCAGTTCTGCCATGATTTCCTGGAGTATATCAAAAATTTAAAGAAAGAAATTCCCAATCTGATTATATCCGGTGATTTTAATATTTGCCATGAAGAGATTGATATTCACAATCCTGTTGGTTTAAAGAATGTTTCCGGGTTTCTTCCCATGGAAAGGGAATGGATGACCAACTTCATCAACGAATGTGAACTGATAGACAGTTTCAGGTTTTTTAATAATGATCCGGACAATTATACATGGTGGAGCTACAGACAAAATTCCAGAGCCAGAAACAAAGGATGGAGACTGGATTACAACTTCACCTCTTACAGTTTAAAGGATAAGCTCTCCAGAGCAGTTATTTTAAAAGAAGCAGTACATTCTGACCATTGTCCTGCTTTATTGGAATTGGATGTATAGAAGTTTAATATGTGCCATACAAAAAGCCAGCTGAGTCAGCTGGCTTTTTTTTAATTTAAATCATAAAATTAATCGACAATTTCATATTCGACCGGAATTGTACCATGACTGATATCTCCGATCTCATCGAACGCAGCTTTAGACATGTCTAAAGATCTTGATGAATGGTAAGGCCCTCTGTCATTAATTCTCACTATTACCTCTTTACCATTTTTAAGGTTAGTAACCTTAACGTTTGTTCCAAATGGAAGCGTTCTGTTTGCTGCAGTAAACTTTGAGTTATCAAAGATTTCTCCGCTAGCAGTTTTTCTACCGTTAAATTTATCGTGGTAGTACGATGCATAACTTGTTTTTTTCGCATCTAAGGCATTACTCGTAAAAGAATAAATACCTAAGGTTGAAATCATCATTATGATTACGAGAATGAATCTTTTCATCATTTTGAACTTTTATTGGTTTTGACGGGACAAAAGTATCAGGAATCTTTATAAAACCCTATCTCATATGTTAAAAACAGTTAACAAAACCTTAAATAAATCTTAATCAACCCTGCAATACCCTATGAATAGGGGTTTTAGACTACACTGTTAAAAAGTGTTAAAAAAAGACTTAAAAAGTTAACATAATTAACTAATTTGTGCATAATTTAAAAAAGACAATTTCAAAAACAACTGATAATCAATTAATTAAAATTCATACAATGTTAAGGTCTGAATTAAAAAATGATCTTTAAAAATTAAATATCTTAAAACCAGATTTTAAAAAAAACTGCTTATAGAACACGCTTACCCTTATAATATCATATTTCCGAAGCAGATTTTAACAGCTTTATATTCTGTTAAAATTTATAGATTGATTCCTTATTCATTAAATATCAACACCAATTGCTTAAAATATTGTTTTTAATATCCAATAAATACATAAATCTCTTCTCTTTTAAAAGTAAAAAAACCAATGATCTCTCATTGGTTTTTATTTATGTAATTAAATTAATTCTCTATTTTAAATATTCTAATACATAATCGTATGTACCGTTAGGATACACTACAGAAATACTTGGAGATCCTGTAACTGCAGCTCCGGTAGCTGTATCATAAGAATATAATTCTCTAGAATATACAGTATTTGTACCTGCTTTATAGATAGTGATTCCATACATTGAAGTTATTCCAGCAGGAGCAGGAATTGTTACCGCAGTAGAAGTTCCACTCGCTGCAAAAGTTCCTTTTACACCATAAATCTGAGCGTTGTTTACTTGTCTGTTTGTAACTGTTTCAGTTGTAAGAATATTTTCTTTTGCCGCTGAACCTAGTGGCAACCATCTACCTGATGCTGAAGAGAAAGCAGGTGTTGGAGTAGGATTACTAAAATAGTAAAAACCAACATCTACAGTTTGACCACCAATACCAGAACCTGTAGCAGGAGTAGTACCAGCAGTAGAGTTATAAACAATCATCCCGTCATATGCAGTAGGGAAGTTCAGAGCACTAGTCACTGGTGTAACAAAAGTAAACGAAGTTAAATTTGTTCTAGGAAATGCTAATCCTTTACCATTACTATTTGATGTTGTAAATCCATTTGCAGAAGCATCTAAAAATACAGACTGTGTAGCTACTGTAGCACTCACAGTACCGTTTGATCTTAATTGAGCGAAAAACGTGCTTGATGCCGCAACAATGGCAAACAATGCTGATGTTAAATATACTTTCATAATTGTGTTTTGTTATTAGAATGAATTATAGCTATACCAGTTCGTACCATCACAAATATAGGATAATGATCCTCCAGATTGAAGAGGTGTCGTTGAAGCTGTACTATGAACTCCTGTTACACTAAAAAAAGCTCCATTGGTTGCATCTATAAATGTAATAGTTTTACCGTTGGTTTTTGTCAATGTAGCTAAGTTAAATGTAACATTTGATGTAACTAGAACTGCATTATTCAAGTCTGTATCAGAGATCGTAGAAGCTGTCTGTGCTCTTACTGTCATTCCAGCAGGAGCAACGCTTCCACCACCTACAGCGATCCAAGTGTTCGTAGTCTGGCCGTCATAGTAGTAAAAACCTACTGCTGTAACGTTCGTAGTTTTGGGAGTTGCTGTACCGTCAATCGTTGTAACGAAAGCAAGCGCTCCATTTTGAGCAGCAGTATAAGCTGCATCTTTAGCTAATAATTGTGCTCTTGTCATACGAGGGACTAATAAGGCATCAGGTCTAGCATTGTCAGTAGTATTTGCTACTACATCTAGCGTTGCGGCAGGTGTGGTTGTGTTAATCCCCACTCGCCCCTGCTGAGCCTTAGAAAGGGCCGAAAGGCCAACAAGCATAATTGCTGTTAATAAAAATTTTTTCATAAGTTTTTAAAGATTTTTAATTACATTTTTTTTCATCAATATTTCCAAAATGGTAGATGCATCCCAACTTGTGAACATCATATTGAAGCGAACAAGTTAAAATATTATTTTAATTTCATTTTAGCTTCATTTAAACGATTTAACTCATTGAAAGCATATTATTTAAAAATATTGCTTATTGCGCAAATTTAAGACATAATTTTTGAATTTATATACTTTATAAAAGAAATTTGATAAATCTTAATTATGCAAAATATTAACAAATTGATTATCAATAAAATAAAAACAAATCACCGAGAAAATTCTATGTTAATTTTCGTTAATAGCTTAATTTCATAAATCTTATTTTAAACTGATTAGTAAGCATTTAGCTAGACTAATTCTCCGTATAAATCAAACTCTTCGGCTGAGGTAATTTTAACATCTGCAAATTCACCTATAGAGATATAGGTATCTTCAGCAGAAACCAAAACTGTATTATCCACATCTGGTGAATCATACTCCGTTCTTCCAATAAAATAGTTCCCTTCTTTACGGTCAAAAATACATCTGAATATTTTTCCTACTTTTTCCTGATTCTTTTCCCACGAAATCTGAGACTGCAATTCCATGATTTCTTCTACTCTTGCCTCTTTTACCTCTTGCGAAATATCATCTTCCAATACATAAGCCGTAGTATTCTCTTCATGAGAATAAGTAAAGCATCCTAATCTGTCAAACTTCTGTTCTCTTACCCAGTCTTTAAGCTCCTGGAATCTTTCTTCTGTTTCACCAGGATATCCAACAATAAGAGTTGTTCTGATCGCCATATCAGGAACTTTTTCTCTGAACTTTCCTAAAAGAGCATCTGTTTTCTCATGGGTAGTTCCTCTCTTCATTGATTTCAACAAATCGGAATTAATATGCTGAAGAGGAATATCTATATAGTTACATACTTTAGGTTCTTCACGGATAATATCGAGAACATCTTCCGGAAAACCGCTTGGGAAGGCATAATGAAGACGAATCCATTCTACACCTTCTACCTTCACCAATTCTTTTAAAAGATCTCCTAACGCTCTTTTCTTATAAAGATCAAGACCATAGTAAGTAAGATCCTGTGCGATAAGAATTAATTCTTTTGTCCCTTTTTTTGCCAGTTTCTGAGCTTCTAAAACCAGTTTTTCGATGGGGGTTGACATATGGCCTCCTCTCATCAAAGGGATCGCACAGAAAGAACATGGTCTGTCACAGCCTTCTGAGATTTTAAGGTAGGCATAATGTTTTGGAGTCGTTGTAAGTCTCTCTCCTACCAGTTCGTGTTTATAATCTGCTCCAAGATGTTTTAAAAGCATCGGCAGGTCTCTTGTTCCGAAATATTGGTCTACATCCGGAATTTCTTTTATCAAATCCGGTTTATATCTTTCTGATAAACATCCTGTAACGAATACTTTTTCAACCTCTCCTCTATTCTTAGCTTCAACATAATCAAGGATGGTATTAATAGATTCTTCTTTAGCATTATCAATAAATCCGCAGGTATTGATTACAACAATGTCACCACGGTCTTCATGAACCACTTCTTTGCCATTAGCTTTCAGCTGGCTCATTAATACTTCAGAATCATATACATTCTTGGAACACCCAAGAGTGACTACATTGATTTTCTTCTTCCCTACAGATTTTGTACGCATCGTTTTGATTTTGAGTCTGCAAAGATACAAAATATTGAAGAGTTAAGGATTAAAAAAATAAAAACCACTTTTATAAAGTGGTTTTCAGGGATATAATTTAAAAGTTTTTGTCTTTAAATCCAGGGGCGTTCTGATCTTTTTCCGAAAGTATGGCGTCTTTTTCATCAACTTTCCAATCAATATCAAGATCCGGATCATTGAATCTTACACTGCCTTCTGATTCTTTGTTATAAAAGTTATCACATTTATAGGAAAATACAGCATGGGTACTTAGTACGGCAAATCCATGTCCAAAACCTCTTGGCACGTAAAGCTGTAGTTTATTTTCTGCGGTAAGCTCTATTCCGAACCATTCCCCGAAAGTAGGAGAATCTCCTCTAAGATCCACGGCAACATCCCACACACTGCCTTCAAGGCATGATACCAATTTTGCCTGTGCATGCTCACCTTTCTGAAGATGCAGTCCTCTTAATACTCCATAAGATGATCTGGAAATATTATCCTGTACAAAGTGGCCGTTCATCCCTGTCAATTCTTCGAATTTTTTTTCGTTGAACTTTTCAAAGAAGTAGCCTCTCTCATCTTCAAATATGGTAGGCTCTATGATATAGCAATCTTTAAGCGGGGTTTCTTTAATTTTCATAATAGTAAAAAAACTCTATTTCAATATGGTTATTATTGTTTTAAATAAAATCTTCGTATCATTTTTGAAAGACATATTTTCAAAATAGTCAAGATTCATTTTTACTTTATTCGGAAATAATATTTCATCATTATATACCAAAGGATTTTTCTGGCTATTCAGAAGATTTTCTTCGTCTCTGTATTTAATACTCGCTTCACAGGTTAATCCCGGCTTTAATTCCAGAACTTTTCTATCTGCTCCGGTCAATTTATCGTAATACCCTTCAATGTCAGGTCTGGGACCCACAAAACTCATATCGCCCTTTAAAATATTAAATAATTGGGGAAATTCATCAAATTTAAATTTCCTGAGTGTCTGCCCGATTCTGGAGCATACTCTTTTGCTATCATGAATTGTTTTAAATTTAAATATGGTAAATGGCTTTCCATACTGTCCTATTCGGGTCTGAAAAAAAATCCCATTAGAAGATGTATCGAGACTTGCAATCACAAATAAAATAAGCAGTACCGGCATAAGAAAGAGGGTCAGTATTACCGCTAAGATAAAGTCGAAAACCACTTTCCAATATTTATACTGATTCATTAAACTCAATGATATTAAACTCCGAAATAGTTACGGATTACGTTTGCTATTCTTTCTCTGTCATCATCTGACAAGTTGGACCCTGACGGAAGACACAGTCCGTTATCAAAAAGATTTTCGGAAATTTTTCCTCCGTAATAAGGAGAAGATTCAAAAACCGGCTGTAGGTGCATAGGCTTCCAAAGCGGTCTTGATTCAATATTATCTTCTAAAAATGCAAGTCTTAAGCCTTCTCTATTTTTCCCTGTAACCTGCGGATCAACAATAATGGCAGATAACCAGTGATTGGAATAAAAATCCTTTCCAGGCTCTGAAAATACAGTCACCCCTTCAATATTTTTAAAAATTTCAAAATAGAAATCATGCATTGCTCTACGGGCTGCCACTCTATCTTTAAGAACTTCCATCTGCCCTCTTCCTATTCCTGCAACAATATTGCTCATTCTGTAGTTGAAACCAATATGTGAATGCTGATAGTGAGGGGCATTATCTCTTGCCTGAGTAGAAAGGAAAACGGTTTTATCTTTATCTTCCTGAGTGTGGCAAACCAAAGCTCCTCCTCCGGATGTGGTAATAATTTTGTTCCCGTTAAAACTTAATACTCCAAAACGTCCAAATGTTCCACAAGCCTGTCCTTTGTAAGTAGAACCAAGAGCTTCTGCAGCATCTTCTATAACAGGAATCTGGAATTCCTGAGCAATAGCTGTAATTTCGTCCATTTTTGCAGGCATACCATACAAATGAACTACAATAATAGCTTTGGGCTTTGTTCCTTTTTGAATTCTGTCTTCAACGGCTTCTCTTAAAGCTTTTGGACACATATTCCAGGTATCAGGTTCGCTGTCTACAAAAACAGGAGTTCCTCCACAGTAAGCAATAGGATTGGCTGATGCTGAGAAAGTCATTGACTGGCAGATAACCTCATCACCATGCTGTACTCCGCATTCAATAAGCGCAAGGTGTAATGCTGCGGTACCAGCAGAAAGAACGGCAACTTTTGCATTTTCACCCAAAAACTGCTCCAGATCTTTTTCTAATCCGTCAACATTAGGTCCCAATGGCGCTACCCAGTTTTCTTCAAATGCTTCGTTGATATATTTTTGTTCGTTACCTCCCATATGGGGTGAGGACAACCAGATTTTAGTATTCATAATATTGATTTGTAACTTGTTTATATAATATTTTTTTTAATGATTTTACCTGGATTCCCTACTACAACTGAATAATCGGGAATATCATTAATAATTACCGCTCCGGCACCTATTACACACCATTTTCCTACTTTAATTCCCTGTATTACTGATGCCCCAATTCCAATATGAGTGCCTTCACCTACTTCAACAGTCCCGGCGAGTGCCACATTAGGTGAAATATGAACAAAGTCTTCAATCACACAATCATGATCTACAGATGCATTGGTATTGATGATACAGTGCTTACCAATGGTGGTATCAGCATTGATTACAACTCCACCCATTACTACTGTTCCCGGTTCAATCTTTACAGAGTCCGAAATTATAGATTTTGGGTGTATTAAGATGCCTATCTCATTTTTAATTTGTTCCGATATTTTTTTACGAGTAAAATTATTTCCGATTGAAATAATCATTTTTTCCTTATCGTCAGGTAAATTATTTAATACAGGAAAGCCATAGCATTCATTTTTAGTAATATCCTGATCTATGAATGCCTTAATCTTTATGTCATTAGCCGTTGCAATGTCTGCAATTACTTTTCCGTGTCCACTTGCTCCAAATAAATACATAATGATCAATTAATTTCCCTGAAAGGGTTCTATGGTTACATGTCCATCAGCAGAAACTCCTTCTCTTATAAAAACTTTCTTAGCGGTTAAAAAGAAGATTTTCACGTCTAACATCAATGATATATTTTCTACATACCATACATCATAATCAAATTTTTGATTCCATGATATTGCATTTCTACCATTTACTTGTGCCCAACCTGTGATTCCGGGTCTCACGTCATGTCTTCTCGCCTGGTGTTCATTATATAAAGGTAAATATTGAACCAAAAGAGGTCTTGGTCCAATAAGTGACATATCTCCCTTCAGGACATTGATTAATTGTGGAATTTCATCCAAAGATGTTTTACGGACGAAAGAACCTATTGCTGTTAATCTTTCTGCATCTGATAAAAGGTTTCCATTAGAATCCTTTTTATCATTCATTGTTTTAAACTTTATAATTTTAAATATCTTACCGTTTTTACCTGGTCTCTGTTGAAAGAAAAAGGGTTTACCATTATTGGAAAGAAATAATCCAACCATCACAATAAGAAAAATTGGAAGTAGAAAAGTAATTCCAATGAGAGCAATTACAAAGTCGAAAATCCTCTTTAAATAATTTTTGTACATTTTTAGAAATTAGGTGTATCAATCATCATATGCTTTTTATCAATATCTTTTTTAAACTTCCTGTGTTTTTGCTGTATAACCAATACCTATAATCATTGAGCTAAAGTACAAAAATTCCGGTATATTGAAAAGATTGCAGGAAGTCTGTACCAAAGTAAAGTATTGCAAAAATAACGCAAAAATCAGTTTATAGTATATATTTCCCTTTTGAATATTCCAAAATAAGGCAGCATTTTTTACTACGGGCAAAAACTTTAAGAAATAAATAATTAATCCTAAAATACCCGTAGCCATTAAAAGCTCTAAAAAAATGTTATGTGGATGAACGCCATCTTCAAACAATATCCTTCCTCCAAATAAAGGATTTGAATTAAATATTTCGATAGCTTTACTGAATAATGGTCCTCTGCTTGATGTATCTCCGTGTGCTATCCACTTATACATTCTGTTGAAGCTTGTTATTTGCTCATTTCCATAATGTTGATGTAAAATAACCAAGCCTATAAATAACAAAATCAATGTAATTATATATAACAGATATTTTTTATTTCCTTTTAAAAGAACCATGTAAAAAGAACATACAAAAACTGCTAATAACGGACTTCTCGCCATAGATTGAATCACATTAAAAAGACCCAAAAAAAGACAGAAGAATAAAAAAAATGAGTTATAATCTTTTTTACAAAACAAAAGCAAAAATAACGATATGATAAATAAAGAGGCACCTATATGCCCATACATAATATAATAAGTACTAAAAATATGATCTAATTTTATATAACCATATATGTAATTTACAACGAGAAGACCACAGAGAATAGTAACACTATATTTTGCTATACTTTTAAAATCTATTTTACTATAATTGATACACAATAGTGCTATACTTGGTAAAAGTACCAAAAATAAGATTCTGAAAATATCTTCATTCTCAGATCGTATTACCTCCTGATTAAAAGAATAGCTATTAAAAGAATAAATAAGCTTGATGATGTAAAAAATCCAAAATCCAACAAGACTTATTATTGAAATATTTTTAAGATTAATATTTCTTCTTTCTCTATATATTATAAATAAAGAGAAAACAATGATAAAGATTCTATATGGTATGGAAAAATTTCTGGGATTCATTTCAAGTGGCTTTGCAAAAGAAATGGCAATAGTATTTCCCACCATAACAGATAACAGGAATAGTTTATAAATGAAATTATTATTAATAGTAATTTTCAAAATAAAGCCTATTTTTATTTCAACAAGTGCAAAGCTACTTCTTTTGCTTTACGGGATGAGATAAAATAGCATCCATATATTTTTTTCCCAACACCGGATACGTTCTGTTTTCAAAAATCCATTTTCGGCCTTTTCCACCTATCGCAATTCTTTCTTCCGAGCTCATATTGGCATAAAATAAAATTGCATCTTTAATATCCTCTGCAGATGTACTGTTGATAAACCTACCGCAATCAGCTTCATTAATCATAGAAGGATATCCGGTATAAGAAGCAATAATTGGTTTTGCGGCCAACATATATTCTACCACTTTGTTCATAGATTGCCCATAGTCCCATACTTTTGAATCTTTGGTAGATAAGTATAGAATATCACAAACCTGAAGAAAGTATTTAACTTCATTTTGCTGAATTCTTTGTAAAAATGTTACATTCGTACAATCTTTTAACTGTTCTTCGTAAGATGCTCTAAGATCACCACTTCCAACTAATAAAAAATGGATATCAGTGTTCTCTTTCATCATTTGTATTGTTTCAATAAAAGGTTCCAATGCATTCGTAACCCCCATACTTCCCGCATAGCCAATAATTACTTTACCTGACGGTACTATTTCTAAAAACGGATTTTTTTCTTTCAGGAATTCTTCAGAATAATTTTCAGGATCAAATCCTAATGGTGAACAATGAAAAGGTTTTTTATATCCCAGTAATTCTTCTACGTGTAAATCCAGCCTTGGCATTGTTCCTGCAACCAAATCAGCCTTTTTATATCCAAATTTTTCTATAAACCCTATCAGTAAAACAAGAGGATGCCATTTTGAAAAACCAGCTTCCTCTGTCATCGTTAAAGGCCAGATATCACGAATTTCAAAAACTAAAAAGCTACCAAACTTCTTTTTCAGATAGTAACCATATATGATGGTAAAAATAGAAAGTGACGAAATAATAACTGCATCTGGTTTTTCCATATTGGAAAGTTTCATCAGAAATAACTTTCTTTCAAAATCAAGCCATGACAAAATTCTGTCTATAGATGCGGTTTTAGTATATTTCTTTGTTTTAATCCATCTTATTGCCACCCCATCCTGTTCTTCATCATTATAGATTTTATCAGTTTCAGGACAATTCGTAAAATGATTTGCATCTGATGTTATTAATAAAGCTTCATTTCCCATTTTTTTAAACTCTCTCGCCAGATAAAATAAGCGCGATGGAGCTTTTGCATATTGTGGTGGTGAAGCATATTTGGAAATTAACCAGATATTTTTTTTCATTAGTGCAGGGTTGGTTTTTTAATTGGATCAATTAGGAAATCAAGCATGATTGCTTCATTCAGAATATTACTGTTATTAAGATTCTCAATTGTGAGACTGTTTTCAAGTTGACTGAAGTCTGATACAAAATCTTTTGCTTTAGATTTATTTTCCAAAATATTTGATTTTATTCTCTCTCCCACACCATCATTCACCCAATTCTGTGTGACATCAAAGCCTCTTTTCAGACGGTTTTTAAGGATATATCCCGGCACGTCTTTTTTCATCATTTCACGTAATATCCATTTTCCGTAACCGTTTTTAATTTTAAGCAAATCTGGTAATGCTAAAGCAAACTCTACCAATCTATAGTCCATAAAAGGCAGCCTGCTCTCAATAGAAAAATACATTGAATTTCTGTCTTCATATCTTAAAAGGGAAGGTATACTATATTTTTGGATATCTGAAATCTGCCTTCTTGATAAAGATGAATTTTCAAACAGATTTAAAGAAATTTCCGGTAAGCAATCCAGGAATGATGTATCTTTCCCTGTTGTCTTCAGATATCTGTTTTTCTCATTCCAATATGTTTTTATTTGTTTTGCTTCAAATACCAACATCAGAGCTAATGAGTGAAAATATTGTAAGCCTGGCAAAACTTCTTTATTTTCTATTGCCTTTCGCAATGCTACAATGAAAAATTTTCTGTATCCGGCAAAAATTTCATCACCTCCCTGGCCACCTAATAATACTTTAATGTTTCTTGCTTTTACCTGCTTGTATACTTCATGCTGTGCTATAATACTAAGTCCCAGAAATGGAGATTCCTGGGCCTCCATAGTTTGGTCATAAATATTCCCCATCTCTTGTGCTGTGTAAGAATGGTGAATATATTCAACATTAATATTTTTATCTTTTGCAAACTTATTAATAATGGGGCCTTCTGATTTCGGGTGATCGGGAGCTCCATAACTGAAAGCCATCAGATGATCTACTTCTTTTGAAGCAATTGCTGCTATAGAGGAAGAATCTACTCCCCCACTCAAAGAAATTGCCAGAGGAACATCACTTCTCAGACGTATTTTGGTTGAGTTTTCCAACAGGGCTTTCCCTTGGGAAATTAGTTCTTCCGAGCTTAACGCCTCTAGTTCTTTTCTTTTTTTTGCAACCTGCTCTTCCAGAGAATACCAGGTTTTAGTCTCTATTTTCAGCTCTCCTTCCAGTTTACATTTCATGAATGATCCTGGTAAAAGATATTTTACATTTTTGAAAGGAGTTCTGTCTTCATATCCTTCGAAAAAACCGAATCTTATCCCACTGGAACAATATTCCAGATCTATCTCCTGATTTATTTGTTTAGCTACAGAGGCTATGGAAGAAGAGAATAATAATTGACCATCAAAAAAGGCATAAATTAACGGTTTAATTCCAAATCTATCCCTTATCAGGTAGAACTCTCCTTTTATCTTATCAAATAATCCGAAAACAAACATGCCATTCAGCTTATTCAAACAAGCTTCTCCCCAGCACTCCCAGGCTCTTAAAAGAACTTCAGTATCTCCTTTTGTTCTGAAGGTAAAACCATTGGATATTAATTCTTCTCTGATTTCCTTATAGTTATATATTTCTCCATTATAAGTGATACTATATCTTTCATTATCAGAGATCATAGGTTGATTAGATGCTACTGACAGGTCTATAATCGCCAGCCTTGAGTGAGCCAAGGTTACCGACCAATCAGCGAATTCTGCTTTTTCAACGCCATAGTAATCCGGTCCTCTTCTCCGTATATAATTATGTAAATCACCTCCTTCTTTAAAATCAAGGTTTTGTGATCTTTTAAATTCTATTGCTCCTGTTATTCCGCACATATTAGTTTGATAAAACTTTTTGATAAAACGTTAATAATTTTTCGGACTGGCTTTCCCATGAAAAATTTTCAAAGACTAATTTTCGTCCCACTTCACCCATTTGTTTTGCTGTTTCCTTATTAAGCATAAAGTAATCAATAGCATCAGCAATTTCTTTAGGTTTTTGAGGATCTACAAAAATACAACATTCATTTCCTTTCAATAAACTTCTCCAGTATGGAAAATCTGAGGCAATAAAAGGAATTCCTGCAACCATGTATTCAAACATTTTTATAGGCAGACTCACTAAAAATGTTGGAATAGGGTGCAAAGTAACTACACCTACTAAGGAACGATTATAAATATTTTCTACTTCTTCGGAATTTACATATCCGAAATCATTGATAAGGTGGTAATCTTTATGTTCTTTTATCTCTTTTTCCAAGGTGAGAGAAGAATACATACCTGCCAGATTCAGTCTGGCCTGTGATTTTGTGAGCTCCAATGAATTCATCAGATCTTTAATTCCTCTTGTATCGTCAATAGATCCCACATAGCATACTTCATTCTGTTTTTGATCCCAGGAAATTTGTTCCAGTTTCTTATCAGATAAGATAGGATAGTTATTGATATTTTCAGTTTGTTTGGCAAACTTTTTAAAATACTTTTCAATATGAGGTGTAGCACCAATCACACCATCTATCTTTTTACAGGTGTAGCGTTCAAAATTCTCATATAATATAGAGATTATATTTGAAACAGGAGATTTTAAATAGGGTGAAACTAAAATAGTGTTTACCGTATCTTCGTGGGAATCAAAGATTACTTTTTTATTTAATTTTTTCAGTTTCTTTGCTATTAAAAGCAGTTCAGGATCGTGAAGATGAAATACATCTGCGTTGAGTTCTTTAGCTTTATTAAAGATTTGAGTTGTAGTTTGTGTAATTCTTTTCAATCTGCCAGCTGGGGCTCCAATATCTATAATTTCTACGTTGTCTACTGTCTCATTACCTTTACCATCAGCAACTACCAAAGTTATCTTAACATCCTTAGATGCCAGACTTTTACACATCTTATGAAATATTCTAGAATCATTTCTTGGATGAACACTCGTGAGATGGCAGACGTGAAATCCGTATTTTTTATTCATTAATTGGGTTTTGGAAAGTTTTCAATTTTCCTGTTAAACATTGGTTATGTTTTATTTCTTAATTTTTTTGGTTCTCCTACTGAATCCTGCAGAACTTTATACATAACTTGAGATTCAACAATGCTATATCAAATTATTTCAGATTTACAATTTCCTGAAAGAACCCTTTATCATGAGCGATATAAGCACTCTGTTCAGAATAATAAGGGAATTGTTTTGCTATTCTTTCATACATGATATCAACTTCATTTGTATTCAACATTTTCCACCATCCAACAAAAATATGTTCAAAATTTTTAGATGGCTGTATGCCTTTTTTCCCATCCTTAATATCACTTCGAAAATTACTGTTATTACCGTCTATATAATTATTGAAAATGTATATACTATTACTGGAATCATAGCTTGCAATATTAGTGATCAGCTGGTTTGAAAGTAATGTGGTAAGTTTTTCCAAATAGCTGTATTTTGGTTTATCATCCTGGAAATTAAGTTTCAACAGATGCAGGTAAGCAGACATTCTTGAAAAATGAGAGGCATCCCAATTTACATTCTGACTTTTTTCAAGAGCCACATCCTTAAAATCCGGATGATCACGCCATATATTGGGCTGCAGATACCATGCTTTATTATCTTTAATCCTTACTTCTTTCTTCAATACCTGATAGAATCTATCTTTAATAGAGACTAAATCAGGGGTCACAGTTTGCTTTGCATCTTTTTCAATGAGTAAAAGACTTACACCTGTTCCCATAACATAGAGTTCAAAATCGGTAATTGCTCTGTAGTAACTTAAATTACCATTAAAATCCCCACTTAAGATATAATCTATCCTTTGTCTTACACCATAGAATTTATTTGATTCTGATTCCCAAATGTTTGCAGGATTATTATTCCAATAATATAATACTTCTCTTTTTATGAAATTATACATTTTGGTATTTTCGGCATTGCCTTTAATTCCATTTCTTCTTAAATATTCTGAAACAGTAAAGTAAAAGGTTCTTTTAGCCAAATCATCTGCCTGAGAATTCTTTTTTACGATAAGTAAGGTATTGTAAGTAAACAGTTTTTGTAGTTTATTTATTAACTCCTGATTTTGGGTATCATAAGCATATTGTATAGGAATATACAAAAGTGCAGAACTATCATAGACAGCACTGTACCACTTGGCCAGCTGAGATTCTGAACTAAACACATCAGTATAAAAATCCAAGAGTTTAGAAATTTCCTTAACGCTTAAGTTTTTGTTCGTAAATATGGGGTTATCTGATATAAATATCTTTTTATTTTGTGTCTGCTCTACACTCTTAAAAGTAGGCATAGCCAAACAGAAAGAACTACTATAAAACAAATAGATAAATAGTAATGTAACCTTAAAAATCACTGTAGAGCTTTTCATTTACGAACAAAAATTTAATTTATTTTTCAGTATACAATTTCGGAATTTTATTCACGATTTTAATTACTCTTTCAAAATCTAATCCTAAGGTATCTAAGTACCATCTGATATTCTGATAACGTGGAGTATTTTCTATTTCAACAAGTTCTAAAGCTCTCTCTCTTGTCATTTGCCCCTCTCTGATCTGATTACTTCTGAACGTGTCGTGTTCTGTAAAGCCGGCTACCGTGTAATATACATAATTGTAAAAAGCCGCTGTACCATCACCAATTCTCCAGGTAGTAGTAGTGTCTATTGCTTTTTCCCAGTTATAATCATTTAAAAGGGTGTTATCTACCTGCTCTTCATCCCATCTCCAATAATCAAAAATATGGTAGTAGTCCTGCTTTTCAGTGAAGCTGCGATAGTATTCTCCTGACAGAGTATCCCAAAGTGAACTATTGAAATACCCCGGGCTCTGCATCATCGCTCTGAATCTTTTAGAGTGATATCTCAGCTGTTTCATAGCACCATGACTGTACACTCTTTTTTCTTCAAAATCTGGTTCAATATCTAAAAATCCTGTTTTAAAGTGAGTTACTTCTAATGGATTTACTCCCCATAGATTAAGATTAATTCCTGTCTGCTTCTTGATATCTTCTACATGTCTGAAGAAGTGCTTATCTCCTGCTGTAAGCATTGCCATCATCCCTAAATGTGGTGATTTCAGCCATGCTTCAAGGTTCATCCTGATATTCTTTCTTTTCAATGAAATATCTGCAGCTACAATAATGTTTTCTACCCCAAGATCTGCACACATACGGCTGATATTTCTTCGGCCAAGGTCTGTTACCATTCCCCAATCATAAGTATAGGTAACTGGTTTCATTTCCAGTTCCTTTACAATAAGGTGTAACCCGTAACAGCTGTCTCTGCCTCCTGAAAAAGGAACAATACAATCCAACTCCTTACCTTTTCTTCTGTAAGGTTCTACAAGCTTAAATAATTCTTCTTTCGGTTTTGGATTATTTCTTGGTTTGTAGTTTTTACAATAATTACATACCCCAGCTTCATCAAATTTTATGAAAGGCATTGTCTCCGGAAGGATACATTTGGTACATCTTTTGATGTTTAGTTTCTTATATTCCAGCAGGCCTTCTTCAATAGTATTAAATTTAAACTCAGGGATCAGGTCTTCTACCCTGCTTTTTTCATCTGTCACTGTAAGGTTTTCTTGGGAAACAGGAATATCCAGAATCAAAGACTCTTCTTTTATCTGGGTTATATTTTCGCATCCAATAATTCTAAGCCCATAGCTTTCTGATGCAAAATAAGTTTTGTCCTCGCTATATCCTACATATAAACTGCCATTATTTGAAAAAAGAAGCAGTTTTCCTTTTTCCGGCAGAGCAAGAGCACAGGCAATAACTCCCTGACATAAAGAAAGTATCTTTTTAGGAAGATCTTCTATTTTATTGTCATTGTTATTAAGAAATTCTTCTGCGATAGCAACAATAGCTTCAGAATCAATTTTTAATTGTCTGCTTACTGATAACTTGCTCCAGACTTCTTCTTCGTTTACAATAATTCCATTGTGTATTGCACATATATTTCCTCTGATTACCGGCTGGTTATCTCCCAGTCCGTTTGTAATCAATCTGCTATGTCCTAAAACAATATTGTTATCATATGGTTTTACCTTGTTCAGTAATTTTTCAATGCTGTAATCAGCTCTGTTTATCTTATATTGGTTATTTTGATAATAAATCAAACCGCTAGAGTCTACTCCTCTTTGTTCGGAATGCTTTACCAGAGTTTGAAACTTCTGTTTATTAATACTGGTGTTCGATACGACACCAAAAATTCCACACATTTGTTTTTTTCTTTTTTTTAAATTAAATAATATTTATAGGAACTTATATAAGTATAATCAAGTTTTTTTAAATTAATATTATACATTATTTCAAGTGAATTTTTAATTAGTTATTCCAACTTTGTATCTCTTCTCAGATATAAAAAACATAATCCATATAATACTGCATCTCCAGGAATCAAAAGAGTTACTTTTATTGTCTTCCAGATAAAATAACAAAACAATAATAAATAAAATCAGCATATCCTTATTGTTCTTGGAAATAGAATAATTTCTAAGGAAGAATAATACATATGTCGATAGGTATAATAAGCCTCCTAGTATTCCCAATTCCATCATTGACTCAACGAACAGATTATGTGGATAATTACTCACATCAGCTCCATCAAGTATAAATCCAGAACTTCCAATTCCTAATCCAAAAAAAGGATGATCTAATATTGACTGCAACCCAATCTCAAGAAAATTTCCCCTTAAAGATAAACTCGCATCGTCATTATAAGATTTAAAGATGTTAAATCGTTCAAAGTCTACATTTTGAAATGCAAAAGTATAAATATTCTCTCCAAAAATAAGTATGGTAAAAAATAATGCACCTATTGCAAACCCTGTTTTATAATTTATTTTATAATTTTTAAGATTCAAAGTAAAGAAAACAATTAAAGACAGTATCAGATTAATGATAGGCCCTCTTCCTCCAAGTTGAAATAATAAAAATAATATCGATAATCTGTAAACCGCTACATACCATGTTAATTTGCTTGCCAGAGAGAAAATAAAACATGCGCACAGCATGATTCCAATAACTAAATATGTAGGAACTTTATCTACTAACAATTCAGAATCATGGAATATAATAAACATATTATTAAAATACAGATAAAACAATCCTGCAATCATTAATCCACCAATAAGATACATCAATAATTTCAATTCGGGAAAAATAGATTTCTTAAATACAATAATGGGATATATTACTGTAAAAATATTTAAAATTACCGCTAGAGATTTAGATTCGGCATAAATACTAGATATTGAATAAACATTAGAAACAAGAAAAATAAGACTCAGTATTAAAATCAAAATAACAATATGACGATCCTTTACTTTTAGTGGAACTATTGTACGCAATTCAGAAACCATTACTACAAAACAAAGCAAAAGAGACAATAGGGTCAAATCCATTGGAATAGGTAACCACTTTAGAGATCCCGAAAAAACAAAAATAAAATAAATGAATACTTTAAAAAATGTAAACTTGTCTGTAAATAATGACATACTTCTTAATTATATTTATTTTTTAATAAAAATTAAATTTGTTTCTAGTTTATACTGAATCATTAGTTTTTGAAATTTTGTATGAATTAAAAATTAGTATTATGTTAAAAACAGAAGCAGAAATAGCGAAAAACACTAATGACATGTATGCATCTGAAAAAATTAAATAACCTGTCACAATCATTATGAAGCCCAAAACTGCATTCAGTAATTGAAGTTTCATAAGCAACTTTTGCTTACCTCTTATATAATAGATTGAACTAAGGGGTGTAGCGATAAATTCAAAAAACAAAAAAACTGAAATAATTTGTGAATATTCACCAGCCACATACCATTGCTTACCAAAAATCCAGCTAAATAAAAATTTGCTCGTTAAAAATAGGAATAAATATGCAGGCAATGAAAGAAATATCAACTTCTTCATTGTAGAAAGGTATAAGTCTTTACAGTTTCCGTTTATCCTGATTGCATCTATTGCCTCATTTCTAAAAACATTACTTATTGCGCTGGTTATAACGATATTTGGAATTCTTATTATTCTATTTGCCATAGAAAAAAAACCTACAATAGTGGTACTGTATAATAAAGAAAATATAATTGGTATAAATTGTTGGCTAGCTACTAAAGACAAGTCTGAAAATGTCATATATTTTGGAAAAGAAGAATATTGCAATGCTACACTCTTCACTTCATTTTGTTTGATAACATTTTTCACTATTGTACGTTCAGTCAATACATGATAGAGTATCCCAACCAAAATACCAATCATCAGAGATAGTATAAGTCCAGATTTCACATTGAAAAACCCTAATATTAGACTTGTCAATGTTGTACTTATGATCTGTAAAGTTGTAGCTATCGTAATGGTTTTATATGCTTTTTGTCTTTGTTTCCAATAATTTAATGCTGAAAAAACGGCAACAGAAAAAATGTAAAAAGGTGCCAGATAATAGATGTTCTGAGATAAAAATAAGTCTTTATCTAAAACTTTCAATATATATTTCAGAACTATTATCAGCAACAGATAAATAGAAGAAACCGCAAATCCAATAATTACAATCAGTTTGATAATCTTGTATGAATCTTCTTTTGATTTTGGCAATCCAACAGCTAACTCGTATCTTCCTGTAGAAACAACAGCTAAAAAGGCAGTAACACTTGTAAATATTGCTAAATTTCCAAAAGACTCTACCGGATAAATTCTAGATAAAAAAGGAGAGGCAATAATAACTAAAATTTGTCCAATTATAGTCCCTGAAGCCAGTGTTGTGACTCCTCTCAAAAAATTATCTTTGAATATACGTAAAAGTTTCTCTTGCAAAATATCGGTTTAAAATTTGGGAATTTCCCTTAATTAATTATTCATTTTTAGAAGTGTGTCAAGACGGCTACTAAATAATAATTACTTAAGATTATAAATCCTTTCTATAATATCCACCACTTTCAGCCCTTCCAAAGCATTAGTAGTGATAGTATTTCTTCCTTTCAGTACATCCACAACATTTTCAATGATGTAGTGGTGATTGGCCGCAGATCCTTTGTAAGCACCATAATCATTTCCAGGATTTGTTGGAGCTAATTCCGGCATTACATAGTCTTTTATATTACAAACTTCTACTTTATCCATGTATTGTCCTCCGATTTTCACTGCTCCATGTTCTGCAATGATTGTCATAGAACTTTCAAGATTCTGATTCCAGACTGAAGTAGAATAATTTAAGGAACCCATTCCACCGTCTACAAAATCAAAGCTAACAAAACCTGAATCTTCAAAATCAGTAAGTGTTTCATGATTGAAATCTGCAAATTTTGCCTGAATATTGGTAATATCACCGAATAACCAGTACATAATATCTATAAAATGAGAAAACTGTGTAAATAAAGTTCCTCCATCCAGATCTTTTTTTCCATGCCATGATTCCGGCTTATAATATCGGTCATCACGGTTCCAGTAGCAATTAAGCTGAACCATAAATATTTTTCCAAGTTTTCCGCTCTCTACCATTTCTTTTACCCATGCAGAAGGTGGTGAGTATCTGTTTTGCATCACTGCAAAAACTTGTTTATGCTTGTGCAAAGCCTGAAAAATAAGTTTTTCAGCATGCTGTTTTTTCAGAGCCATTGGTTTTTCTACCACAACGTGCTTTCCTGCATCTATCACTTTATAAGATTGCTCAAAATGGAATCCGTTTGGGGATGCAATATTAATAACATCCACTTCAATCCCGGAAGCCAGAAACTCATCTAGTGAAGCAAAAAAGGGAACTTCATAATTTTCAATGCCCAGTACAGATTTATCTTTAACATCGATTAATCCAACCAATTCGCATTCCTCATTTCTTGAGATCATTTCGGCATGTCTTTTTCCGATATGCCCGCAGCCAACGACTGCAAATTTTATTTTTTCACTCATTTGTATGTTTTTAAATTTTTGAAACTTTATTGTTTTCTAATTTGTATTTTTCTCCACTTTCTTCACAAACGGCAATATTTTCTGCATCAAATTGAAGTCTTTGCCCAAATTCACTCATCCACCCCATTTGTCTGGCAGGATTTCCTACCACCAATGCATAATCCGGCACTTCTTTTGTAACTACTGCTCCTGCTCCAATAAAGGCATACTGACCTATATTGTGTCCACAGACAATAGTTGCATTAGCTCCTATAGATGCACCTTTTCCCACATGTGTTTTCAGATATTCATTCTTTCTGTTTACAGCACTTCTTGGATTTATTACGTTGGTAAAAACCATTGAAGGGCCTAAAAAGACATCATCATCACATGTTACTCCTTCATAGATAGAAACATTATTCTGAACTTTTACATTCTTTCCTAAAACTACTTTTGGAGAAATAACAACGTTTTGTCCTATATTACATTTTTCTCCCAAAACGCAGCCGGTCATAAGGTGTGAAAAATGCCAAATTTTGGTTCCGGTCCCTATCTGGCAACCTTCATCAATAACAGCTGTTTCGTGTGCAAAAAAATCTGACATATCTGCTTTATATTAATTAAAATAATTCTTAATTTCTGTAACAATAACATCCAATACTTCCTGATCAAATTCTGTATGTATAGGAAGGGAAATCACTTCGGCGCAAAGCTGCTCTGTAACAGGAAGACTAAAACTTTCTTCCACATATTGAAGAAAAGCTTCTTGTTTGTAAAGGGGTAAAGGATAATAAATCATACTTGGAATGTTCTTTTCTGCCAAGTATTTTTGTAGTTCATCTCTTTTCCCATTCTTCACCCTAAGGGTATACTGATGGAATACATGGGTAGAGTTTTCAGCTCTTTTGGGTGTTTGAATTTCGGTAATACCAGAAAGATTTTTATCATAATAGTCAGCCATCCTGTTTCTGGCAGCTGAGTATTCGTCCAAATATTTTAGCTTAACTTTTAAAACGGCTGCCTGAATTGTATCTAATCTGGAATTACAGCCTAAAACTTTATGATAGTATTTCTTTTCCTGGCCATGGTTAGTTATCATTCTGATTTTTGAAGCCAGGTCATCATCATTCGTCATTAACGCACCTCCATCACCGTAGCAACCAAGGTTTTTTGACGGAAAAAATGAGGTACACCCGATATGGCCGATAGTTCCTGTTTTTTTGACGGTTCCATCAGAAAAAGTATAATCGGAACCCATTGCCTGAGCATTATCTTCTATAACAAAAAGATTGTGCTTTTCTGCAAATTCAAGAATCTTTTCCATATTAGCACTTTGGCCATATAAATGGACAGGAACAATTGCTTTGGTTTTAGGTGTCAGATATTTTTGTAAATCCTCAAGTTCAATATCAAAAGTATCTTCGTTTACATCTACCATTATTGGTTTTAATCCTAAAAGACCAATAACTTCAGCTGTAGCGACATAAGTGAAAGCCGGGCAGATAATTTCGTCACCAGGCTGCAGATCAAGTGCCATCATGGCAATTTGAAGTGCATCTGTTCCGTTAGCACACGGGATAACATGTTTTACACCTAAATATTTTTCGAAATCCTGTTGAAATTCTTTTACAGCAGGACCATTAATAAATGCTGTATTGTCTATACATTCCTGGATACCGGCATCTACGTCTTCTTTTATTTTCAGGTATTGACCTTTAAGGTCAACCATTTGAATTTTCATATCTTTAGTTTTTTGAGTGCACGTAGAGGTGCATTTTTAATTCACGATAAGCTCACTGATCTTATTTCCTATAGAAAGACAGGAAGTGGCTGCCGGAGAGGGTGCATTTCTTACGTGAATGATATTTCCGTTTTTCACGATATCAAAATCATCAATCAATCCTCCATTTCTGTCGCAAGCCTGAGCTCTTACACCTGAACCTCCTGCTACGAGGTCATTTTCCTGTATTTCCGGTAAAAGTTTCTGTAAGGCTTTTGTAAACGCGGATTTGGAAAGTGAACGGTGCATTTCTCCCATTCCTGTTTTTCCGTATTTCGCTACAATTTTCCTAAATCCAGGCCATAGCATGGTCTGCATTGTTTCGTTGAAATTGAAATCGAAAAAATGGTATCCTTCCTTCTTGAAAGCCAAAACAGCATTAGGACCAGCTTCGATATTACCATCAATCATTCTGGTAAAATGTACTCCAAGAAACGGAAAACTAGGGTCAGGAACCGGGTAAATAAGATGTTTTACCAAATATTTTTTTTCATCCTTAATTTTATAATATTCTCCTCTGAACGGAATAATGACCACATCGTTTTTTTCGTTGGTCATTTTGGTGATCTTATCAGAATAAAGTCCTGCGCAGGAAATCAGCTTTTTGGTTTTAAATTCGGAAACGTTGGTGTTTACAATAATTTCAGATCCTTTATCAATGATGTTTTTTACTTCATTGTTGAATCTTACTTCTCCTCTCAATTCTTCAAAAAGTTCTTTTATTTTTTTTGCTATTCCCGGATAATCAATAATTCCGGTTTGTGGCACTTTTATTGCTTTTACACCTTCACAGTGAGGTTCAATTTCACGGAATTCTTCTCTTGAAAGATATTTTAAGTTTTGCAGACCGTTTTCAATACCTCTTTTATAAATATTATCTAAAAGGGGTAATTCTTCCTGTGAGGTAGCTACAATTATTTTGCCGCAAAGGTCGTATCTTATTCCGTGTTTCTCGGCAAAATTAATGACTGAGTTATAACCTTCGATACAGTTTTTTGCCTTAAGGCTGCCTGGTTTATAATAAATCCCACTATGGATTACTCCACTATTGTGTCCCGATTGGTGCAATGCAACATCGTTTTCTTTTTCTAAAATTAAAATTTTAGAATCAGGATTTTTCAGCTTAGTCTGATAGGCTGTAGCCAATCCTACCAAACCTGCACCAATGATTATAATATCATAGTTCATGATCTATTACAGTCTTGCATCCACCAGATTTTTGTCTAAACATGCTTTGGTATCAAAAACCACAGCATTTTCTTTTTTAAGCTGATCCAGATCCATTTCCAGAAACTCATTATGAGACACTGCAATAACTAAAGAATCATACTTTTTCCCTTCCTGAAGAGCATCCAGAATATCAATTCCATATTCATGTTTTACTTCCTCTTTGCTAGCCCATGGATCATAGATATCCACATTTACTCCATAATCAGCAAGTTCTCTGTAAATATCAACTACTTTAGTATTTCTGACATCCGGACAGTTTTCTTTGAATGTAACTCCTAAAATCAAGGCATTAGAATTTTTGATCACTCCACCTTTTGCAATAAGAAGCTTCACTACTTTAGCTGCAACAAACTTTGCAATAGAATCGTTTACACGTCTTCCTGATAAAATAACATCCGGGTGGTAACCTAATTGCACTGCCTTGTGTGCAAGGTAATAAGGATCTACGGAGATACAATGTCCTCCTACTAATCCTGGTTTATATTTAAGAAAGTTATATTTTGTACCAGCAGCTTCCAATACATCATTGGTATCGATTCCTACTCTATCGAAAATTAAAGCTAATTCGTTAACAAAAGAAATATTAACATCTCTTTGTGCGTTTTCAATAGCTTTTGAGGCTTCTGCTACTTTAATGCTGGGTGCTTTGTGCGTTCCAGCTGTAATGATTTTCTTATATAGATTATCAACTTCTTCGGCAATTTTTTCCGTAGAGCCTGAAGTTACTTTTTTTACACTGGTAAGAGTATTCACTTTATCTCCCGGATTAATTCTTTCCGGAGAGTATCCTACAAAAAAGTCTTCGTTAAACTGAAGTCCCGAATATTTTTCAAGAACTGGTACACATTCTTCTTCTGTACATCCAGGAAAAACTGTAGATTCATAGATAATAATATCTCCTTTTTTTATAATTTCTCCCAACATTTTTGAGGCAGAAATCAATGGATTTAAATCGGGAGCATTATATTTATCAATAGGGGTAGGAACTGTTACAATGAATACATTAGCTTCAGAAATATCAGACAACAGACTTGTTGCTTTATAGCCTAAAGAACCATTAGATTCATTATATTTTTTCAGTCCGTTATTTAATTTATCAACATCTGCTTCAAGCGTTATATCCTTTCCCTCATTAAGCTGATCAACACGCTGTGTATTAATATCAAATCCAAAAACAGGATAGTGATCTGCAAATTCAAGAGACAAAGGAAGGCCCACATAACCCTGGCCTATAACCGCTATTTTATATGTTGTTATCATTAACTAAGTTTATTTTTTATTTTTTGAAACCAAGATTGTTCTGTATGCTGGTTATAGCCATAACCATACTTGTTGCTATATCCTAAATTTTCTCTGCTTACGTCATTAAGTACGAATCCAACATTTTTGATTTTTTTCTGATCAATATTGCTATTTGCAAATTCTAATAATGCCTTTTCTGTGTATTTAGATCTGGATACATAAATTGTGACATCAGAAAGTTCAGCAATAAGGAATGTATCTGTAACAAGAAGCAATGGTGCAGTATCTAAGATAATATATTCATATTTATCTTTCAATTCGCTTAGAAGGATTTCATAACGACCGTTGGATAATAATTCTGTTGGGTTCGGAGGAATCATTCCTGAATAAATTACATCCAGGTAAGGATTAAAAGATGATACATGAACGATATCTTCAAGTTTAGTATCGTCATTATAAAGATACTCTGTAAGTCCGGTAAGTCCCTTTCTTGCAGGATTATATCTTTGAAGTTGAGGATTTCTGATATCGGATCCTATGATAATTGCTTTTTTCTTAGGGTTAGCCAATGTTAAAGCTAAATTGACAGAAGTAAAGGTTTTTCCTTCCCCTTTTACTGTTGAAGTAACAAATACAACTTTCCCTTTTTTCTCTTTTGAAAGCATGAAATTCATATTGGTAATAAGAATTCTAAATGCTTCCGCCATAGGGGTAATATCATTCATTTTTACTATTTCAGAATCCCCATTTTCAAGACTTGGTAATTCTGCAATAATAGGAGCATGTACAAGCTTTTCAAGATCATGTTTAGTAATAACTTTATTATTAAATAATTGCAACATATAAATAATAATAAAAGGAATTAACAATCCTAGAAATAGAGAAGCAAATAAGATAGCCTGGGTCTTTGGTGCAATAGGATTTGCAAAAGCATAAGCCGCATCAATTACTCTTGCTTTCGGTGCTGTAATAGATTGTGCAACAGCTGTTTCTTCTCTTTTCTGTAATAATAACAGGTATAAGTTTTCTTTAATTTGCTGCTGTCTTTCTATTCCCCTAAATATTTTTTCCATAGAAGGAATTCTCGCTATTTTCCCAGTTACTTTATTTTGCTCTCCTACATATTCATTTCTGGCAAGTTCTAATCCCGTCTTATTTCTTTGCAGAGTTTGAACAACTGAACCACGCATTGCATTTATTTGCTTACTCGTCTCAACAACTATAGGGTTTTCTGGAGTTGCAGATTCCAGCAATCTCGCTCTTTGCAGTATTAATTGGTTATAGGATGTAATCCCTGAAACAGCCTCTGGATTATTTAATCCAATATTTATTGGTAAAACCTGATATTGTCCTTGCTTCGACATGAAAGAAAGCAAAGAATTTGTCAATTCTATTTGAGCATCAAGCTCCAGCTGCTTACCACGAGCCGTCGCAGAACTTTCAAGATCTATTTTAGCTTCCGTTTCAAGATCGGTAAGGTTATTTTTTGATTTAAAACTTTCTTTTTCATTCTCAACCTGTCCTAGTTCTACTGAAAGTTTTCTTACTCTGTCTTCAATAAAATCCAATGTCTTTTTAGACTCTTGGTTTTTATCCAGGATAGCATCGTTATTATAAGCAACAACTAATGAATTAAGAATGTCTTCTGCTTTTGAAATTACCGGGTAATTCATTGAAAGTTTAAGGACAGTAGCTTCTTTGTTTGCTAAATTGACACTAAGAGCTCCTCTTAACGAATTAACTTTTGCTTCAACTGATGATATAATTAATTCTAAGTTCTTTTTATCTACAGTTGGTGATGCTTTAGGGTTATATCCTGTATTTTTAGTAATGATAATATTAGCAAAAGGAAGACTTATCATTCTTCCATAACCAGAAACAATATCTTTTTTCAGCCCTTCATAATGTATTGAAATTTCTTCTCCTTTTAATTCTACATTAATCAGATTATTGGCACTTTTAGATGCTTTTTCATTTACAATTTTTACTTCAATAGGAGAAGATTCTTTATAAAGTTCAGCACGGCTTACTTTTCCTTTAACAATGATATTGGTCTGAAGATTTTTATTGATAACTACATCCCTCATCAGTTTTTTTGATTTCAGGACTTCAATTTCATTGGAAATACTATTAGTTTTCATTCCTCCCAATCCTGATAAATCAGAAAGGACTCCTAAATCATTATTTGAAGAAGAATTTTTGGAATCTTTTATAAGCAATGTAGTTTCTACATAATAGACCGGAGTCATAAATTTTATTGCAAAATAACCTATGGTTAAAGCTACCATAGCACAAAAAATAAACCATGGCCATCTCCTTAAATATGGTTTGATTATTTCACTAAAATTAATTTTACTTGAATTTTTTTCTTCTTCTGAAAATTGTGACGTTCGCTGGTTATCCATTAATTTTATTTCTTATTAAATAAACTTACTACTACGGCAACTGCTGTAACCGCAATAGAAATGGCGGTCAGATAAAGTCCAGTGTTGGGATTCTGTTTTGCTATAACATCTTTTGTATTGTTTGAAGAAACAATAATAGCATCTCCTTGCTTCAGGTTATAATATGGAGAATTAATTAAATTAGCATCCTGAAGATTAATACGGCCGTGAGAAACAACCCCATTTTCTGTTCTGACTACCAATATATCTTCTCTTTTTCCATATTGAGTTAAATCGCCAGCTAACCCTAAAGCGTTTAAAATAGTTGCCTGCCCATTTGCAATAGTATAGTCGCCCTGTCTATTTACTTCTCCTAGTACAGTGACCTTAAAATTGGAAAGCCTCACATTAATTGTTGGATTAATAACATATTTCGTCATTTTTTCCCTTAAATCATCTTTAAAAGTGGTCAAACTTTTATTTGATGTATTCAGTTTTCCTAATATTGGAAAGTCAATATCTCCATTAGCATCTACAATGTATGTTGGGCCTGAGAGTATTGTTGCTCCCTGATTAGGAGTATTTCCTCCTGCTATAGCATTTGTCTGGATAAGTTCTGAGGAAGAATAATTCTGATTAAAAGGTTTTACAACATCCATATCCTTTGCCGTGATCAGAATAATCAACTGATCACCCGTCTGGATTGTATTTGCTGAATTTTTAGCAGAGGCATTGATTGCAACTTGTTCTATATTCTGCATATAATTTAAATCATTCTTAGCATTGGGATTGACTTTACAGGAAACCGCTAAAGAAGACACCAAAATTACTGCTAATATTTTTCCTTTCATTATGTTGTTAAATTATGCAAATATACATTTATATTTTTTCTATTTATCCAGAGCCTCATAGATAGAATTATTGCTTCGGAATTCCGGCACTATTGTTTTAAGAATCCTTACTACTTCTACTTTATCTCTTCTAAGAGAAGCTTTAGTAATTTGTTTAGTAAGTGTATCTATTTCTTCAAATCCCGTAGAAGGGTCTTTAGAGATCATAATTTTGTCATTATGAGTCGGGAGTGTTTTGGCATCATCACTTAAAAGCTCTTCATAAAGCTTTTCCCCAGGCCTTAATCCTGTATAAATGATCTTAATATCAATATTAGGTTCGAATCCTGATAGTTTGATCATTCTTTTCGCAAGGTCAAGAATTTTAACAGGTTCACCCATATCAAAGACAAAAATTTCACCTCCTTCTCCCATTGTTCCTGCCTGAAGTACAAGTTCACATGCCTCCGGAATAGTCATGAAATATCTTACAATTTCCGGGTGAGTGATGGTTACCGGACCCCCTGCTTCAATCTGTTTTTTAAAATGGGGAATTACAGAACCGTTGGATCCTAATACGTTTCCAAATCTTGTTGTAATAAACTTGGTAACATTACCCTCTACATTTTGAAGAGACTGTACAAAAAGCTCAGCAGCTCGTTTTGAAGCTCCCATAACGTTGGTGGGATTTACAGCTTTATCTGTAGATACCATTACGAACCTGTTTACTTTATACTTGCTGGATAATTTTGCAACAATCTTTGAACCTAATATATTAACAAAAATTGCTTCATGCGGATTTTCTTCTACCAAAGGTACGTGCTTATAAGCAGCAGCATGGTACACCATTGAGAAGTTATATGTTTGGAACAGAGATTCCATTCTGTGATGATTAGAAACATCTCCTAAAACAAATTTGAAAGCAATATGAGGAAACTTATCTCTCATTTCGAGTTCAATTTCATAAAGAGGGGTCTCTGCCTGATCCAGAACTACAATTAAAGAAGGATTAAAGTGAGCAACCTGTCTTACAATTTCACTTCCTATGGATCCTGCACCTCCAGTTACTAATACTGTTTTATCAAAATGCCTGCTCTTAACTTTTTCGTTTTGAATTTTGATAGGTTTTCTATTTAACAAGTCCTCAATTTGAAGATTTCTGATAGATCCACCCAAATCACTGTCTCTCAGTTTTTGTACTGACGGTGCTTTGAAGACATTAAGATCTTTCTCTAAAAATAAATTCACCCACGTATTCATCTCATCTCTGGCCATCATCTCTTTCACAATGAGAATTCCATCAATAATAAGATCTTCTTTCGTGTTTTCTTCTATTTTTTGTTTTCCGTAGATGGGTTTTCCCAGTAGAGATGCCCTTTTAGAATCTGTTCTTTGGGTTAAAAAGCCTACTACCTGATAAGGCAGGCTCGGATTATCCAGAATAGCACGTGCAATTGCAATTGATTGTTCATCAATTCCCAATACCAAAATTCTTTTTTTCAATGCACTTCTTCTGTATTCCCTTACAATATGGAAAAACTCTTTCACATATAATCTGAAAAGGAATAATCCCATAAATGAAATTACAAAATAAAGCATCAGATAAGGAGTAAGTATAAACTTAGCTCCTGTAGTCCAGAAATAAAGAATATTGATCGTTCCAATAGCCAGCATTGTGCAAAAACAGGATATCAGAAGCTTAAATAAATCTATAAATGTTGAATGTCGAATAATACCGGCATAGGTCTTAAAGAGATACATAAAAACAGTATTCACCAGAATAATAAAAGCAAAGATCAAGCTTTTATCTTCATGGTATATAAATTCCTGCTTGGTAATTTTTTCGATAATGTAAGTGGAAAGAAATAAAGATATAACCAGAATAATAATGTCTATTACAAGAATTATCCATCTAGGAAGATATCTTACGTCTGAGAGATTGACAACATTATCCCCTCCAAATATTGTTTTTCTAAGAGAATCGTACATTGTCTATATTGGTGTTCATATTTAATTAAGGTGTAATATCTGATCATCTGATCAAAGATAATTCCGATACAATCATGCAAAAATAAAATAATTTTATTTCAATATGTTGAAATCAAAAATAAATTTGATGTTATATTTATGAAATCTAATAATTTCATTCAATACAGCTAAACTCACAGACAAAAATCATACCATATAAAAGTCATATAAAGGCGATATTTATCTATAAAAGTTCTTTATTTCAGCTGTTTTATCTTTTAAATAATTATTAAACCTTTATGTATCAATCTCTTTCAATGAACTGATTGTTTTTTTGTTAAAAGTCATATTTCAAGTTTTTTTAATTCATTAATATATTATTCAAAAATATCAATTATTTTCTCATATTCAAAACCTTTGCTCATCAAATATTTTATAGTTTTGGTTTTTTTTTGATATTCTTTCAAACCATTTTGTTTCGAATAATACCCTTCAAAAATTTTTCTGATAGTCTTCTCATAATCAGACTCATCTATCTCATCAAAACATGAATTGATCAATCTTTCTGAAATCTGTTTTTGCTTCAGATTCATTTTTATTTTGGTCTTACCCCAGTGTTTGATGTAAAATTTACCTCTGATATAGCTTCGTGTAAACCTTTCTTCATTCAGATAGTTTTCTTTCAGGAGGTATAAAATAATTTCTTCTTTAGCTTCATCAATAAGCAGAAACTCTCTCATCTTCTGTTCCACTTCTGCATGGCAGCGGTCCTGGTAAACACAGTAATTAACCAGTTTCTGTTTGATTTCCTCAAAAGTATAAGATTTCTTTTCCATTTGAATAAAAAAAGAATGAGCAGTTTGCCCATTCTTTATATGATATTGAAATGCCTGTTAGTAATTAAACAAAGCTTTTCCTTCCATTAATTCGTTAACTTTCTTTCTTACGGATGTAAGAACTTCTTCATTTTTGATGTTATCCACTACTTCAGAAATTAATCCTGCGATAGTATCCATATCATTTTCTTTCAATCCTCTTGTTGTAATGGCAGCAGTTCCTAGTCTGATACCTGATGTGGTAAATGGAGACTTATCATCAAAAGGAACCATATTTTTGTTACAAGTGATATCAGCAAGTACTAATGCTTTTTCAGTTTCTTTACCGTTTACTCCTTTGTTTCTAAGGTCTACCAACATCAAGTGGTTATCTGTACCACCACTTACAATATCAAATCCTCTGTCGATCATTGCTTTTGATAATGCCTGAGCATTGGCTTTAACCTGTTTTGCATACGTTTCGAACTGTCCGTCCAAAGCTTCACCGAAAGCTACTGCTTTACCAGCGATCACATGCTCAAGCGGCCCTCCCTGAATACCTGGGAATACAGCTCCGTCCAGTACCTGGCTCATCATTTTGATTTCTCCTTTTGGAGTTTTGTGGCCATATGTATTTTCAAAATCTTTACCCATCATGATCATCCCTCCTCTTGGACCTCTTAGGGTTTTATGAGTAGTGGTAGTTACTACATGACAGTGTTCAAATGGTGAGTTTAATAATCCTTTTGCTACTAAACCAGCCGGGTGAGCGATATCTGCCCAAAGGGTAGCTCCCACTTCATCTGCCACTTCTCTGAATTTAGCATAATCTAAATCTCTTGAATACGCTGAGAAACCTGCGATAAGCATTTTAGGTTTTTCTCTCAACGCTACTTCTCTCATTTGGTCATAATCAATAAGACCTGTTTCCTGCTGAACTCCGTAAGAAACCACGTTATACTGAATACCAGAAAAATTCACTGCAGAACCGTGAGTAAGGTGTCCTCCCATTGAAAGATCCATCCCCATGATTTTGTCACCTGGTTTCAAAACTGCAAGATAAATGGCTGCATTCGCCTGAGAACCGGAATGTGGCTGAACATTCACATAGTCTACTCCGAAAAGTTCTTTTGCTCTGTTGATAGCCAATGTTTCAACCTCATCTACAACTTCACATCCTCCGTAATATCTTTTTCCGGGATATCCTTCAGCATATTTATTTGTCAGTACACTTCCCATTGCTTTCATCACGTTTTCAGAAACAAAATTTTCTGATGCGATAAGCTCTAATCCGTGAGTTTGTCTTTGTCTTTCCTTTTCAATCAGGTCGAAAATAATATCCATTTTACTTTTAGTTTTTGAAATTTCCACCCCAAATGTACGGAATTTTCATCGAGATTTCTCTATTGAAAAAATGATTTTAAACACTAAAAAATGAAAAGATAGATGTTTTATTTCTCCTAAAAGCTTTTAAAATTCTTCATCCACAAGTTCTTTATTAACCACAGCACCAGCAAAATTTCCCTGTGATATTGCATTAGCTACGGAACGCATCATAGTTACATTGTCACCACATGCAAAAACTCCGGGAACATTTGTTTTCTGCATCATATCTACCTTAATAAATCCCTGTTCCGTCAGTTCACATCCCAGATCATCTGACACATTGAGATTTTGTTCAAAAGGAATTTTAGCATATAAAGCCTGTAAAGAAACTTCTTTTCCGTTTTTGAAAACAATTTTTTGAATAGATCCATTTTCATGTTTGATTTCTTCAATTTCATCTTCATTAAGGATGATTTTATTCTGCTTTAGTTTTTCAATTTGTTCATCAGTAAGAAAAGCTTTTCCATTAGTAAACAGGGTAAGATTTTTAGTCAGATTAAAGATCAGTTTTGAAAACTCGTAAGCCATATCTCCATTGGAAAGAATTCCGGTAATCTCATTTTTCACTTCATAGCCATGACAGTATGGACAATGTATAACAGAAATCCCCCAGCATTCTGCAAATCCCGGAATGTCCGGTATCAGGTCCTTCACTCCTGAAGCAAGGATCAGCTTTTTAGTATTGAATTTTTCACCAGATGTCGTTTCAATTTCAAAACCATCAGCTTTTTTTGTTGTTTTTACGACTGTTCCGTTATAAAATTGAACGGTATCATACTTTTGTACATCTTCTTTTGCCAGCTTAGCAATCTCTGCAGGTGTTTTCCCGTCGTGAGTAACAAAATTGTGAGAATGCGGAGTCTGTCTGTTACAAGGTTTTCCGTTGTCAATAATCAGAACGTTTCTTAAAGACCTTCCTAAAGACATACCTGCTGATAATCCGGAATAACTCCCTCCTATTATAATAACATCAAAGTTTTTATTTTCCATAGTTCAGTTGATAGTTGATGGTTGATGGTTGATGGTTGATGGTTGATGGTTGATGGTTGATAGTGCAAAGGTAAGTTAAATTTCATTAATGCAATATTGTTGCGATAATATTTTTTATCTATTAACTTTATTCTGTTAACAAATCATGGTTTCCCAATTGAAAAACTATTTCCATTCACTTTTAACTTCAACAATTTCGTCCTGAATTCTTTTATTGATATCTATTTTTGCTCCCTGTAAACTGAAAATTGCAGTACCTTTTTCTCTCGCATACGAATTGGTAATGGAATCTTTTAATTTTGCAACTTCAAAAAAAGAACCGGATTCTTCAAGCTCTTTTCCTGCTTCGGGGGCATCTTTGACTCTGATAACATTTTTATATTTTTTGCTTAAATCTATCCAATTGATATAGTCTGCATGAAATGACATGGCTACAACGCCGGCCTTGGAATAATAATTTATAGCTCCTGTCTGTCCGTAGTTGTCACACAGAACCATGGTATTTCCTGACTTTGACAGTCGGGAATATTCTTTATCAACTTTTTGAGCCAATTCTTTCCAGCCCTGCATATCGGCAAAATCCTGAGGTAACGGATGATTTTTTCCATCTTCCCACCGAAGCAGTCCGAATTTTCTGTATTGATCCTGATGGGATTCTATATATGCAGGACTTTTATTCGGAAAGGCTACATTATATAAAGGAAGAAATAAAAGTATCGGAATGAGAATACTGATCGGTTTCAAAAATCTCTTCCATCCTTTTTCAAATAAATGACTAAGGAAAACGGAGCCAAAAGCAATATACACCGGATAAAGTCCTATTGCGTAGTAGTCTTTTGCTTTAAAAAATAAAAACAGAGTAATTGTAATGATATAACTCCAGAAGAAAAATCTGAATTTCTCAAAAGGTTTGTACAGCAATAATGCTCCCCAGCCCGCAATAATCACAAAGATGACTCCTATGAAAAATAGAATCTGAGATTTCATAAAATCCATTCGGTCTACATTTACAAGCTGCTTTTCAGAAAGTTCTTTCATATGATGAATGACCGGAAACTGATTCTGATATTGCCAGAGAAGATTGGGAAAAATAATCATCAAAGCTAAAAGTGCAGCCCAATACACATGAGACTGCATAAAAATCTTCCTTTGCTCTGTCAATAATAATGCAGGAATAAGCCCTAATAATGAAAAAGCAATATTGTATTTATTTAATATTCCTATTCCGAAAATGATGGCTCCTATGTAAAGCCACTTTACTTTTTGGGAATTAAAATATTTAATCAGACTATAATAAAGGAACAGCCACAGAAAAATTTCTAAAGACGTAGGCTGAAACAGCATATTTACCCGAAGAAGCACTGAAAATAATATTCCTAAACAGGCCAATATTTTAGCAAACAGACTTCCATTGAGCTCTTCAACAATTTTCCAGGTGAGCGCAATTGTCACTGCTCCGAACAAAGCTGGAAAAAATTTAACCCAAAAGATGGAATTCCCAAGTATTTTAATCATCCAGGCCAGCCAGGAGTTAACGGGTGGAACAGAGAGATAACCCCATGCAAGATGATTCGCCTGATCAAGATGCAGGTATTCATCCCTGTGAAGTTCATACTCGGGACTTATCAGCGAGTATTGAAGAGCAAACTTTGCAATAATAAAAAGAACCAGAATCCAATAGTCTTTTTTCATGGGATGATAGTTTGAAATTTAAAATTAAGACATTTTAAAACTACTTTTTGTTACAATCTTGCTATTAATTAATAAAAAAGAATCCCGGAGAAAAAAATTCCTCCGGGATTCACAGTTTAAAAGTGTATAGTGTAGTTTATTATTTTTTATTCGCTTTTTCTTTCAGTTCTTCTTTGTCTTTGTCAGACGGGTTCCAAACTTTTACTTCAGTGTCTTTTGTAATATTTGATCCCGGAAGAACCTGAACGTTGATACCATCGCTTGCTCCCAGTTTCACATATACTTTTTTGAATTTTCCATCTTTTTGTTTCACTTCTACAAAAGGAACGTCTTTACCTTGTTTCTTTTCATACTGAACTAAAGATTCATCCAATAATAATGCATTTTTCTGAGAACTCAAAACAATTTCACCGTTTGCAGAAAAACCTGCTCTAATATACTCATTATTAGGATTAGTTACGTTTCCTTCTACCGGAAATTTAATAGTTCCTGCATTATCTTTTCCTTTAGGCGCAATCATGGTAAGTTTTCCAGGGAAAGTTTTGTTTTGTAATGCACCGATTACGATATTCATATTCATACCTTCGCTTAGCTTTCCAGCTTGAGCTTCGTCAATTTCACCTTTAAAGATCAAAACGTTCAGATCTGCAACTGAACAGATTGTAGTACCTGCGTTGAAGTTATTGGCTTCAATCACCTGGCTTCCGGCTTTTACAGGAACTTCAAGTACAGTACCTGAAGCTTTGGAACGGATTTCAGTGGTAGCTAAGCCTTGCCCTTTAAGTTCAGGAGTTGCTCCTGTTTTAGCGATCTGCAATCTTTTTTGAGCGGTATTCAATTGCTGCTGAGCATTTTTCAAAGTCTGCTGCTGAGAAAACAACTGTTGCTGAGAGTTCAGGTATTCCTGTTTAGAAGCTACTCCCTGCTTGTATAGTTTCTCCTGCATCTCAAACTGCTTCTGCATATTTCCTACATTCATCTGGGCGTTGCTGATCTGGATCTGCGCATTCTGAACTTCCTGCTGAGAAGCGTTTACTTCAGAGATGCTTGGAACAATTTTCACTGTAGCAATCAGTTGTCCCACCTCTACTTTATCTCCTTCTTTTACTAAGATCTTATCTATAATCCCTGCAATATTGGGTTTGATTTCAATTTCTTCTTTTGGAACAATTTTCCCCGTAGCCATTACCTTATCATCCATATTCTGAACAGTAGGCTTACGGGTAAGGAAAGCCTCACCTTCTTTAGAGTTAGATTTTACAAGATAGCCAAGCCCAGAGAACAATGCCACTGCAAATAAAAGCCCCAAAACAATATAAATGGCTTTTTTCCAGGTGAATTTCTTTTTCATATGTATAGTTTATTTTTTATTAAAAGATTGAATGATTTAAAAAATTTAAAGGAAGAATCAGCCATACTGACGACCTGATCATCACAATTTTCAAATTATTTTTATTTTCAAATTAATTACTCTGTTCTTAATGCTTCAATAGGTCTGATCTTTACTGCTCTCTGCGCAGGAATCATCCCGATTATCAATCCTAGAATCACCATTACAGCCATCGCTGCAAACACGTTTCCATAGTTAACTGTCGGATTATAGAATGGAAATGAATCCTGTCCCTGTGTAACAGCATTAAGGATCATCAGTACAAAAATTCCAAACATAAAGCCTAATAATCCCGAGGAGAGCGTGATCACAACACTTTCCAGCAAAATCTGATTTCTTACTTCTGCCGGCTTTGCACCCAGCGCTCTTCTGATCCCGATTTCTTTGGTTCTTTCTTTTACGGTAATCAACAGGATATTCGAAATGGCAATTACTCCCGCAAGAATGGTAAGTGTACCAACAATGATTGTTAATAACTGCATTCCCGTAAGGAAGCCTGTCAGTTTTTTAAACTCTTTTCCGAGGTTAAAACTTCCGAAAGCATTGGTATCTTCAGGCGAAACTTTATTTTTTGTTTTTAAAACCTGCTTTACATCTTCTTCTACGGAATTCACATTGGCATTAGACTTACTTACAATAGCAAACATGTCAATCTGGTCTCCTGCATTATACATTTTTGTATAGGTAGAAAGTGGAATAAAAGCTGTCCGGTCATTTTCAAATCCGCCTCCTTTTTTCACACGGAAAACTCCGATTACATTAAAGAACAATCCTTTAATATTGATCGATTTTCCTATAGGATTTTCTTTTTTCTTGGCCTCAAAGAAGTTCTTGTAAATTTCTTCTCCTATAACCACTACATTTTTATTTCCTGAAACATCAGCATCATTGATATAACGTCCGAAGGTCAGTTTCTTTTCTGAAATTTTATTTCCTACAGAGTAGTCTCCGGTAAGCGAATACGTTCCGTTCTTCCCGTTTCTGGACATCGCTTCTCCTGGTGTTCCGGTAAAGCTTCCTCTTGCATTTTGTGGCGAGATATAATCTATGGCAGTTACTTTTCTTTTCAGCATTTCCATATCGGCTAAGTTCAGGTGAACTTCTCTTCCTTTAGGAAATCCTTCATATGGAATTGATGTTTTCTGTGCCCACAGGAATATTGAATTGGTAGCAAAACCTGAGAACAGTTTATCAAAACCATTTTCCATTCCTTTTGCTGCTCCAAGAAGGCTTACATACAAAAACATTCCCCATCCTACGCCAATCATGGTAAGAAAAGTTCGGAGTTTATTATTTCTCAATGAGTAATAAATCTCCTGCCAAGTATCTTTTTTAAATATGATATTCACCTTTTTGAATTATAAATTATAAATTTCATTAATCCGTTTATCTTTTTTCACAGATTACTCTGTTCTCAATGCTTCAATCGGTTTGATTCTTGAAGCTCTGTATGCCGGTACAAATCCAGCAATCAATCCTGAAAAAATCAGTGCAATAAATGCCATAATAATAGCTCCCCAGCCTACGCTCGGACTTTTGATGAAAAACTCTTCAAGACTATTACCAATAAGACTTAATGTCAAAACCCCAATTCCTACTCCAACAAGCCCGGATACCACTGTAATTACAACGCTTTCCTGAACAATTAGGCCTACAATTCCACTTGGTTTTGCCCCAATGGCTTTTCGTACTCCGATTTCTTTGGTTCTTTCTTTCACGATATACACCATGATATTACTGATCCCGATAATCCCCGCAAGCAATGTCCCCAGACCAATAAATCCAACAATGGCTGTAAGAACTGCCATAAACGTAAATGTATCATTCATGTTTTTGGCATTATTCCAGACACGAACTCCATTTTCATCATCAGGAGAAACATTTTTCCTGGCTTTCAATTTATCTTGCAGCTCATCACCGTATTTTATGGCCTGATCCGGAGTCAACTTATCATTATATGTGATATATGCTATATTCACCGTATCAGAACCCTTTTTCATCTGCTGCAAGGTCGTAATAGGAACTGTAATATGTCTTTCATCCCTGTCTCCTCCATCATCTGAAAAGACTCCGATCACCTTATACATCGTTCCATTAATATCCAGCTCTTTTCCAATGGGATTTCCATTTTTGATCAAATCCCGCTGAACCATTCTTCCAATTACTGCAACATTTAATTTCCTTGTCAAATCCATAGATGTCACATAACGACCATCAATAATTTTTCTATTTTCAATAACCTGCTCCCCCGGCTCAGCACCATTGATCTGATAAAGACCGCTCTCTTTCCCATATTTCACCATTAAATTGGCGCTATACCTAGGACTTGAAGGACCAGCTTTTTTCTTATCTGCATTAATCAAAAAATCATAGTCTGCGTTATTCATTGAAACATTTCTATCAGACTGTAAGCCCTTATAAGCTAAAGTGGCTTTTCCTGTTGAAATAATAATAAGGTTTTTAGCATCTCCGGCAAATCCTTCAGAGAAAGCATTCTGAAGCCCTTTTCCAATTCCAAAAAGTACAATAAAAATAAACAGTCCCAAGGCTACTGTAAACCCTGAAAGTACCGTCCTAAGTACATTACTCCGGATAGAACTGAATATTTCCTGCCAACGATCTAGGTCAAACATTTTTTATTGGTATTAAAAGATTGAAAAATTTAAAGATTTAAAATTGAATCGTTAAATTTTCAAATTATCTTATTTTAAAATTGCTAAAGCACTATCTGCTTAATAAACTCATCACTTTCAATAACCCCGTCCTTCAGTATTACATTTCTTTTGGTTTGTGCAGCAACATCCGGTTCGTGGGTTACGACGATGATTGTTTTTCCTTCGTTGTTGATATCCTGAAGAAGTTTCATAATATCATGAGTAGTTTTAGAGTCCAATGCTCCGGTAGGCTCATCTGCCAGTACTACTTTTGGATTGGTAATCAAAGCTCTGGCAATAGCCACTCTTTGTTTCTGTCCTCCGGAAAGTTCACTCGGAAGATGGTTTGCCCATTGTGCCAGTCCTACTTTCTCCAGATATTCCATAGCTTTCTGATTTCGTTCTTTTCTCGGTACATTCTGATAGTACAGAGGAAGTGCTACATTTTCTAAAGCTGTTTTATAATTGATAAGGTTAAAAGACTGAAAAATAAATCCTAAAAACCTGCTTCTGTATTCCGCAGCTTTTATTTCAGATAAATGTTCGATAGGAACTCCATCCAATTCATAGGTTCCTGAATCTTTTTCATCCAGAATCCCAATAATATTAAGAAGCGTAGATTTTCCGGAACCGGAACTACCCATAATAGAAACAAACTCCCCTTCAGAAATATTCAGATTAATTCCTTTGAGAACATGAAGCTTGCTTTTCCCTGTATCGTATGACTTATTTAAATCCTGAATTACTAACATTAAGTGATGTATGTTTTTATACCCAATAAGTAGATGATATTTTCAAATTGTTACAAGAATAAAAATTTATTCAAATATTTTTTTGTTTAATGATTTAAGCCTTTATTAATAATGTTTTATATATTTTTGTTTAACTGTAACTTTAGATTTCCATGTATTTACCCTCAATATAGTGGCCTAGCCTATTATTCTAGCCAGTTTCATGTAAATGTGGAAAACTTTTCAGGCTAAAAGTCAGCCGATTAGTATTTACCCCTTTCAAAATCAGTTCTTTTTTTCGAACTTTGCTATTAGTTCTTTACAAGAAATATGAATTTGGGGAAGTGAATAACTTTAATTCACAACCTACAGATAAACAAAAAGTTAAGTATTTCCGGAACGTTATCCACAGAGATCTAAATTATTTAATTATAAAGATATTTAATATGGGAATTTTTGATAAAAGAGTAAGCTATAAGCCATTTGAATACCCGGAGGTTCTTCAATTTGTAGAGGCAATCAACAAATCGTTCTGGGTGCATTCGGAAGTGGACTTTACTGCAGATGTTCAGGATTTTCATTCGCAGTTGGAACCACATGAAAAGCACGCTGTGAAAAATGCGCTGTTAGCCATTGCACAGATCGAGGTGTCTGTAAAGACATTCTGGGGAAATTTATACAACCACCTTCCAAAGCCGGAATTCAATGGATTAGGATCTACTTTTGCAGAATGCGAGTTCCGCCATTCTGAAGCATATTCCCGTTTATTAGAGGTATTAGGATATAATGATGAATTCCTTAACGTGATCGAAATTCCTGCTGTAAAAGGAAGAATCGAGTTTTTAGGAAATGCTTTAAAGCATGCTAATTCTGCTACTCCAAAAGAATATGTTTCCGCTTTATTGTTGTTCAGTATTTTAGTGGAGAATGTTTCTCTTTTCTCGCAGTTTGCTATCATCCTTTCTTTCACAAGATTCAAAGGATTCATGAAAAATGTTTCCAATATCATCGCATGGACTTCAGTAGATGAGCAGATTCATGCTAATGCAGGAATCTACCTGATCAATAAAATCCGTGAGGAACAACCTGACTTATTAACAGACAGCGATATTGAAGATATCTACACTTTAGTAGATGAGTCTATCGCAAGAGAAGGAGATATCCTTAGCTGGATATTTGAATTAGGAGAAATTGATAATGTTTCCAAGGAAGACCTGTTGAACTTCATGAAATACCGTGTGGATGACAGCTTGAAGAAAATCAATATGAAAACAAGATACAACATCACTCCAGAGCAATACAAACCAATGGTATGGTTCGAAGAGGAAGTTTTCGCGAATTCATTAGATGATTTCTTTGCAAAAAGACCTGTAGACTATACGAAGCACGATAAAAGTATTACAGCAAACGATTTGTTTTAATACAGAGGCGCGAGCGAAGCGAGCGTCAAAGCAGTCAGTATTAGGATTATCCTTTTCTGATTAATAAATGGAATTGCTGTTCATTAATAAAGCACAAATACAGAAGAAATGATCAATGTAATAGTAAGCTATACGATAAACCCGGAATTTGTTCCAAACAATAAAACCAATATCCAAAAGTTTCTGGAAGATTTCAAAAATTTAGATACTTCCACTTTTGAATACAAAGTTTTTGTAAAGGAAGATGGTGTTACTTTTGTACATTATTCAAACTACATCAACGAAGAAGTTCAGCATGAAGTTTTGAATGTTCCGTCTTTTAAAGAATTTCAGAGATTAAGAGACGAAAGCGGGCTGAACGGTTCCCACAAAGTAGAAATTTTACAATCAATAATATAAAAAAACAAAATTCCGGAGTGATTCTCTCATTCCGGAATTCGAAAATATAACATCTATGGAAGAGCAAAATTCAAATATATGGTGGCTCAATGAAGAGTCTGAGCAGATGCTGAACAGAGGATATCTGTTGAAAGGTGAAACGGTAGACGGTGCTATCGACAGAATTACCACTGCCGCTGCAAAAAGGTTATACAAACCAGAGCTTCAACCGGCATTCAAAGAGATGATCACAAAAGGATGGATCAGCTTCTCGTCTCCTGTATGGGCTAATATGGGAACAGAAAGAGGTCTTCCTATCTCATGTTTCAACGCTCACATTCCGGACAGCATCGAAGGGATTACTCATAAAATGGGTGAAGTCATCATGCAGACTAAAATTGGAGGTGGTACTTCAGGATATTTTGGAGAATTGAGAAACAGAGGAACAGCCGTAACTGATAACGGGAAGTCTTCAGGAGCAGTTTCATTCATGAAACTTTTTGATACTGCAATGGATGTTGTTTCTCAGGGAGGCGTAAGAAGAGGTGCTTTTGCTGCTTACCTAGATATTGACCACGGAGATATTGAAGAGTTTTTATCCATTAAAGATATCGGTAGCCCTATTCAGAACCTGTTTACCGGAGTATGCGTACCAGATTACTGGATGCAGGATATGATTGATGGTGATATGGAAAAACGTAAGGTTTGGGCAAGAGTATTGGAAAGCCGCCAGCAAAAAGGTCTTCCGTATATTTTCTTCACAGACAACGTGAACAGAAACAAGCCTCAGGTTTATAAAGATTTAGGAATGACGGTGAATGCAAGTAATCTTTGCTCTGAAATCATGCTTCCGTCTACGATGGAAGAATCTTTCATCTGCTGTCTGTCTTCCATGAACCTTGAACTGTATGATGAGTGGAAAGATACAGATGCTGTAAAATTAGCAGTATACTTCCTTGATGCTGTATTATCAGAGTTTATTGACAAAACTGAAGGCAACTACTATCTACAGGGAGCAAGAAATTTTGCAATGCGTCACAGAGCTCTTGGATTAGGAGTTTTAGGGTATCATTCTTATTTACAGAAAAATATGATTCCGTTTGAAAGCTTTGAGGCAACTCAATTCAATGCAAGAGCATTCAGACATATTAAAGAACAGGCTGAGCAGGCTTCAAGAGAGCTTGCCAACATCTACGGAGAACCGGAAGTATTGAAAGGGTACGGATTAAGAAATACCACAACAATGGCTATCGCTCCTACCACTTCAAGTTCTGCCATCTTAGGACAGACATCTCCGGGAATCGAGCCTTTCTCTTCTAACTATTATAAAGCAGGTCTTGCTAAAGGAAACTTTATGCGTAAGAACAAATACCTGGCAAAATTATTGAAAGAAAAAGGGCTGGATAACGAAGAAACGTGGAGAACAATTATGCTCAACCATGGATCTGTACAGCATCTGAATGAGCTTACTCCTGAAGAAAAGGCAGTATTCAAAACATTCAAGGAAATTTCTCCAATGGAAATTATCTCTCAGGCAGCACAGAGACAGCAATACATTGACCAGGCACAGTCGCTGAATCTTCAGATTCCTTCTACAATGCCTGTAAAAGATGTCAACTATCTTTATATTGAAGCTTGGAAAAAAGGAGTAAAAACACTTTACTACCAAAGAAGTTCATCTGTTTCAAAAGAAATGATGGTCAACTTCGTATCATGTTCAAGCTGTGAGGCATAGGACCAAGTAATAAACACACTATATTTTAAAAAGCACACTTTTTAGTGTGCTTTTTTTATTTATCAGAGCTTTTGCAGGTCATTTATACCAAAAAAATCAAGAATTTTTTTTATCCCAAACTAAAAATCGGCATATAAAATCAATATTCTCCAAATAAAAACAACCCATAATACATTTTTATTAATAAATTTTACTTAAAATAAAGGAATAAGTCTATATACACCTAAAATGGATTTTTTTCAAAAAAAAGAAATTATATTTACAACATTCGATTGTACACAAAGGGATTTGTAACATTATCTGATAACTAAAACTCAAATATGAAAAAACTTTTATTTACCTTATGGGTAAGCGGATTTTCTATCGCTTACTCTCAGAATCTGAATTTTTCTGATACAAAGTTTAAAGCTTTACTTCTAAGCTCAAACACTACCAACCAGATTGCACAGGATTTTAATGGAAATTCTATTGCCATAGATAATAACGGAGATGGAGAGATCCAGCTTTCAGAAGCCCAACAGGTGAAAGTCCTAACGATCAGGTTAGATTCTGATCAGATGTATATTGATCCTAATGGTAGCCCATTTGATCCGAACAATATCAATATCACCTACTATAACAGCCATCTGCCGGACGGGATTTCGGATGCCATGCTGTTCTCCAATCTCGAGGAACTTTATTTTTGGAATACCAAGACTGCCAACATCAGCTTTACAAATAATACTAAAATCAAAAAAGTACAGGGAAGACCTTTCTATTATGACTTAACACAGGGAGGTCAATATATGGCTTCTCCTATTAATCTTTCTTTTGATAACTGTTCAGGAATTCAGAATATTGCCGATATCACTGCCTATCAAATCTCTGGGAATATGTGGCACCCTGATGAAAATAGCTTAAGGATAAAAAACTGTCAGCAAATCAACAGTAATGCAGTTATTAGTTCTGCAGAGCTTAGAGAACTGTATATTGAGAATTCCAATATTCAAACACTTACATTTGATTCCTGTACATTTTTGGAAAAGATTGCCGTTCCTAATCTGAATACTTTAATAAAAATTTCAGTAACAGGAGGTTTCAACGCTTTAGGGTATTCAAATCAAAATATTGAGCTGATCGCCAATAATTGTACAAATCTGCAGGAGATCATTGCAAATACGGATCATTATGAATCAACAGGATCATATTTCTCCAAAGTAAACCTTAATGGCTGCTCTTCTTTAAAAAAAATAATGGGACTGAATGCTCCATCTATTGATTTCAGTACAGCAGGACTGATTAACCTTGAAGAATTAGACTGTTCTTTCTATAACAGATACATATACTCTACCACCTCCGGAATTTATTTCGGGGATGTGAATACATTAAACCTTGCAGGTCTTCCAAAACTAAAAACCCTGAAGGCCTTCAATCAAAAGATCACCAATACTATAAACTTCAGTACTGCACAAGCATTGAAAAGCATTGATCTCACCAATTCCTGCGGATATATGAATATGGTAAACACCAATAATCTTTCTCATTTGCATACCTTAAAAACGGATCGTTTTATGACCAATGGAACACAAGGGGCAAACAATCTTCAGAACATTTTCACTAAAAATTGTATTGCACTCACGAATTTTGCATTCGACAATAATAACGACTTAAGAAAACTTGATTTAGAAAACTGTCCGGGGCTGCAGAATTTATCAATCGGGTATATGTTTTCTAACTTAGAAGAGATCAACCTCTCCCAATGTACCGGGCTTAAAGATATTGTGGTAAGCAATACAAAAATATCCACTCTGGATACCAAAGACTGTGTTTCTCTGCAATCATTGAGTCTGTCCTACAATGAACTCCTTGCTTCAGTCAATACATCAAATAATACAAATTTAGAATCATTAACATTGGCAAATCTGCCTTTGCTTACCCAGGTCAACACTTCCGATAATATTAATCTGAAGAATGTACACTTTAATACCTGCCCTCAGATTGCACAGCATGATTTTTCCACATCATCACATCTGGAATCCGTTACCTTATGGAATATGTCTAATCTCACTTCTGTTAATCTGAGAAATGGATCTATAGAAGATCTCGTTGATTTCACCAATAACAACTCTAATTTATCAGTTTGTGTAGATGATGCTCAACTTAATGAACTTCAGACAATGTATCCTGATATCACATTTACTACGAACTGCAGCAATTCTTTCCTGAAGAGTGACAACACAAACTTCAATATAAAACAGGTCAAAGTTTTCCCTAATCCGGTAAAAGATATCTTGCAGATAAGCTCCGATACTTCTATAAAAAATATAAAACTTATTGATTATCAAGAAAGAATTATTTTGGACAGAAACTTCAATCAGCCTATTATAAATATTGATCTTTCAGGCTATCCTACTGCCGTTTATCTCATAAAAATTACTACTGATAAAACTCAGGTTACCAAAAAAATCATTAAAAAATAAGTATTTTCGATACAATTATTTCCATTAAAAATCATAGAAAATTCTATGATTTTTTTGGTTTATATTTGTGTTTATTGTTTAATACCAAAACTACAGATATGAAATTCGGACAAGTAGAAGACCCATCAAAAATAGATTTCACTTTACCAAAAGATCATCCTAAAACCAAGGATATACTGGCTCTTAATAAAAAAGGACTGGAAAATATTTCTATCGGATGTGCAAAATGGAATAAAACGGATCTTAAAGGATTTTATCCTAAAGGAACTAAAGATGAACTGACCTATTATGCCACTCAGTTTAATTCCATTGAACTGAATGCTACTTTCTACGGAATGCCCACCCCAGATCAGGTAAAAACATGGAAAGAAAAAACTCCTGATAATTTTAAATTCTTTCCCAAGATTACCAATACGGTTTCCCATTTCAGAAGACTGATTGATGTGACTGATCCGGTAACTCATTTTGCTTCAGCAGTGATCAATTTTGATGAAAAACTGGGTATGGCTTTTCTTCAGCTTCATGACAATTTTAAGCCCAAAGATTATGACAGACTGGAAAAATTTGTAAAAGAATGGCCTAAAGAAGTTCCCTTAGCTATAGAGCTCAGGAATACGGAATGGTTTACTGATGAGGAAATTCTTAATACAACCTGTGAACTCTTTGAAGCTCATAATATCACCAATATCATCGTAGATACTGCCGGAAGAAGAGATATGCTTCATATGCGCCTTACTACGCCTAATGCATTTATCCGTTATGTAGGAGCCAATGCTGAAAGTGACTATGAAAGATTGGATGACTGGTTGAAACATCTCACGAAATGGAAGAAAGAAGGTCTTCAGAATCTCTACTTTTTCGTACACCAGAATATTGAAAAAGCTTCTCCTCTATTATCCGCTTATTTTATCAAGAAACTGAATGAAGAATGGAAAACTGATATCCATATTCCACAAATGGCAACAGAAGGTACAGGAACGTTATTTTAGGTAATATAAATCAGGTACAGAATAAAAGATTATGCAAACTCTTTTTTCATAACGAAAAATTTCATAAATTAGAGTATAGTGTATTTCATAATACATTATGCTTTAAAACATAAATCATGGAAAAAGAAATTTGCAAAATCAGTATTGCCAATAGCTGGCTTGGTGATGAGTATACTTTTTATGAAAACGATACCATAAAAAGAGTATATGATCATCACAGTCTTAATTCCAATAAAACGGAATGGGTTACCCCAAAAGAAATCAGTAAACAGAATAAAGACAAACTTATCAGATTCTGCCCTGAGGAGTTCAAGGAACAAATTATGCAGATCCTGGATTACCCTTAAGCAAAAATAATAATGGGTAATGGGTACTATAAAAAGACTCATTACCCATTCTATTCTTATTTATTTTTCTTCAGAAGCAATACCAGATTGAGAAACAGAAGCAGGAAATCCAGTGTAATCCAGATCCCAAGTTTTGTGTTCTCATAATTATAGGCATCTACCTGTTTTTTTGCCGATTCAGAAAGTTTCATACTTTGGTTGATGTAATTCTGAACTTCTACAATCTGATCAATATTTTTATTCGGTACGGAATGCTGGGAAAAGTACACCAGGTTTTTCTTTCCGAGATAGCCTACGATCCAGTATTCATCAGACTTATCCATTTTCAGGTATTCTATCCTGTAGTATTCCGGACGTATTTTACCAATATGTTTGGGCTCAAGGCTTGTATTTTTATCGGTTTTATTTACATTGATCAGGTAAAAATCCAATGCCTGAGGAAGCTTATTGATGACCTGCAGCCCCACAGAATTATCCACAAATGCTACAGCACTTTTCTTGATAAACCAATATGTAAAAACAGAAATTGAAAAAACTACTGTTACAATACGAAACAGCTTCGCCCACTTTGCTATATTTCCTGATTTTACCTTAAACAGGACCAAAGAAAGAACAGAAGCCAGAAATATTATAAAAATAATGAGTGTCATATTTTACAAAGATACTTCTTATCTCTATTTTATCTATATCGGAGTTTACTTTTTTAATTTTACCCCACGTTTTTGACACTTAATTTCTTTGGTATTTACCGAGTTTATCACATAAAAAAACTATCCAGACACATGAAAATCTTACAACATGAGATGGATAGCTATGTTTGGGAAATATATCAATGTAAAGTTTAATATCCATAAAGTTATGAGTACAAAATCTTTTGCCAATCTTTATTCATAATCTCAGTTTATCTTCTAGTCTACATTCCATTCCTTATAAAACTGGTCGAGGAAATTCAGCATATAATTGTGTCTTTCTTCGGCTATTTTTTTTCCTTTTTGGGTATTCATCATATCTTTCAAAAGCAATAGTTTTTCGTAGAAATGATTGATGGTTGTTCCATCAGACTTTTTATATTCTTCTTTTGACATTCCCAGTTTAGGTTTCATATCCGGGTGATACATCAGATTATTCTTAAAACCTCCAAAATTGAATGTTCTGGCAATTCCAATAGCTCCTATTGCATCAATACGGTCTGCATCCTGCACAATTTGCAGTTCAATAGGTGGATTTACCGGAGCCTGATCTCTGTTTTTAAACGATATATTTTCAATTACAAATAAAACCTTCTGGATCGTTTCTTCAGGGACGTTCTGCTCTTCAAGAAATGCTCTGGATATTTTGGGTGCAATGGTTTCATCACCGTTATGAAATTTAGGATCTGCAATATCATGGAGAAGGGCAGATAATTCTACCACCTCTTTATCACAGTTTTCTGTTTCTGCTATCTGAGCAGCCAGTTTCCATACTCTTTCAATATGGAACCAGTCATGTCCTGCCTCTGCTCCTTCTAATTTTTCTTTTACAAATGCTACCGTGTTGTCAATCGTACTTTTCATTTATCTTTCAGTTCATTTAAAATAATATCCCAGAGTTTACTGTTGTAGCTTCTAAAAAAATTGATATGTCCGATTTCCTTTTTATCAGATTCTGAAACAGCAATCAGTCTGTAAGTTGGTTTAAGATTAGGATAAGTATTGTTCAATAAGCTTAATACGCCTCTTTCTGTCAGCCAGATATCATCTTCTGCGCGGATTACAAATACTTTCTGTGTCAAATTTTTAGAAAAGTTATCAATTTTCTCCAACAGCCTGTTGGTTGATTTCTTGTTTAAAATTAAGGTTCTCCAGTCATATGCGCAATTTTTTGGAAGACTTTCTCCCAGTCCAAACCAATGTGCCGGAAAATATCCTAATAATGAAGTGGTTAATGGCTGGGCAATTCCAAACCCCAGATAGGCTTCAATTTTTGTAACTCCTTTAAGGTTACCTACAAAAGCATTTTGTGTTCCTACAAAAACAAATTCTTCGAATATTTCCGAATCTTCATTCATTCCCAGAATCAATGCGCCTACAGAATGGCCTAAGCAATACTTTTTATGGTCTTTAAAGTGTGTTTTGATGTATCCAGTTAAAGCTTTATAATCTTTTGACCCCCACAATCTCATTGAACCATGAAATCCTCTCATATCTTTCGGCTTGGAAAGTCCTATTCCCCTGTAATCGTACGTAATCACCGTAAATCCCTGTTCAGAAAAATAACTGGCAAAAGAAAAGTACACCTGCTGTTTCACTCCTGTTGCCGAATTGATCAGCAATAGTTTCCCATTACTTTTTTCCGGTTTAAAGAGATGGACACCCAAAGAAATATGATCTTCCGTGCTAAGTATTAGTTTTTCCATAGTATAAAAAGAAAAAAATCCACTATAAAAGTGGACATTTTACTTATATTTTTATGTTAAGTTTCAGACTTTTGATATGTCGTAAATAGTTTTAAGAAAAGAAATCTGACATTCTTGGCAGCCCTGTCTGAGAACCTTTACCTCCGGAAACTCTTGATGAAACTTCATTTCCAAACTTCACACATTCTTCGATAGAATTTCCATGGCAAAGTGCGATAGCAAATCCTGAGGTAAATGCATCACCCATTCCCATTTTATAAACTTTCTCATCTTTGTCGTTTCTGTAATATTTCATTTCTGTACCATCAAAATAAATGGTGGAATTGGTATCATCTCTTACAAAAACTTTATTGAAATATTTCTTAAGGACCTCTTCCCTTTTTTCTTCTCCGAAAATGGTGTATAATTCGTTGCTCTTAGCTACAATAAAATCAACCTTTTCTAAGATTTCTTCACTGACTCTCATTGCAGGAGAAGCATACAAACCTACTTTTTTTCCATATTTCTTAGCTTTTTTAACGGTATGCTCTACTACCTCCATAGAAACCTCAAGCTGTACCAGCACGAGATCTGCAGTATTAAAATACCTTTCGGCTTCGTCTATATGTGATTTGCTAAGATGTTTATTGGCTGCCGGCACTACAACAATTGCCGCATTGCCGTGAGAAGTCGTCACATAAGCTGTTCCTGTAGCATCTTTATCTGTTTCATGTACAAAACCTACATTCACATTTTCACTTACCAGATTTCTCATAATCTGCTGCCCAAGGGGATCCATTCCCACACATCCTATAAAGTATACACTTGCACCCAGCCTGGCAGTACCTACCGACTGATTGGCTCCTTTGCCCCCAAAATAGCTATCTGACTTAACGGCTAAGACCGTTTCGTTGGGTGAAGGAAGTTTTTCGGTTTCAAGAACCAAATCTATGGATGAGCTGCCCACAACAATAATTCGGGGTTGTTCTGATGAGAAATTCATTGTGTTTTGTATTAGCTTTAAAATTTATAACTGACAAAATCGTGTTCCAAAAATAGCTAATTTTAAATTAACTTATTTCTATAAATTCAGTAATTATTTTCACAGGTAATTGATCTTGATCATAGGCTATATAACTGGCATAAAATCCCTCACCATATCCGGTTTCAAAAGCAAATATAGTTCCAGGATGTTCTTTTGCAGGTTTTAGGAAGGCATATTGGTCAATAGCTCCGTTTTCATCAAAGAAATACTCATGGAAAAACTCTTCGTAGATTCCCATAAAATCTCCGCCTTTATTCTGGAATAATCTCTGTTCAAGCTCGTTGAGACTGTTTTGAGTATCAACATCCATAAAACATCCCATCCCGCTTTCTACAGGATAACCAAAGATTTCTTCTTTTGCCAGATCTTTTATATTCTGTCCCGCTGTGGTTGCCAGTTTCCATTCTTTAATTTCAGAATTATTGAATATGATTTCGGTATAAGCCACACAGTTACTGTTTCTTTCTTTGTGCACCATCACAGAAAAATCTCCCTTCGGAAATTCTGTGGTGAAAGGAAGCATATCATTGGTGATTAATGGATCGCAGGCAACCAGCTTTCCACTGGAAAGATAGATCTTTCCTGCTTCAAAACTTTCTAACAATGGATTTTCTACAAAATCCTTTGAGAATAGTTTTTTTATGTTTTCTATATGTGTCATTTTATTATTCTTTAAACCATCAGGCTGGATACAATTTTCCATCTGTATCCAGCCTGAGATTTTGACAAACTTTACTGTCTATATTTTACAAACTTTTCAGTTTCTCTTCAAGGATCGCAATTTTATCCTGAGCATCTTTCTGCTTCTTACGCTCCACTTCCACAACTTCAGGTTTAGCATTGGCGACAAACTTTTCATTGGAAAGTTTTTTATCTACTGAAATTAAGAATCCTTTTAAATATTTCAATTCCTCTTCAGTTTTTGCTTTTTCTTCTCCCAAGTCTAAATTTTCACTTAAAGGAATAGAAACCTCAGTTGCTCCTACCAGGAAGGTAAAGCTTGGTTTATCTGTTTTCTGTCCAAAATGAATCTCAGAAATATTAGCTAATTTTCTTACTACAGCTTCATTTGCAAATTCAGAAGCATTGGTATATACCTCAGCAGCTTCTCTTGGTGAAATTCCTTTTGTCTGGCGGTAGTTTCTAACTCCGGAAATTAATTCTGCTGCCGTTTCAAAGTTTTTAATAATCGTTTCATCGAATGCTTCGGCTTCTTTCTGTTGAGCTATAACTAAAGCTTCATCAATACTTCTTTCTGAGATCGTCTGCCACAATTCTTCTGACTGGAAAGGCATAAACGGATGAAGCAGTTTCATCAATTCCTCAAAGAACAGGATGGTTCTGTCATACACTTCCTTAGAAATTCCTTCTCCATAATTTGGTTTAATTGCTTCAAGATACCATCCGCAAAAATCATCCCAAATTAATTTATAGATCAGGTGAAGAGCATCAGAAATTCTGAATTTCTCAAACTGATCATTAATTTCCGCAATTGTTTTATTCAATTTGTTTTCAAACCACTCAATAGCCTGGTTATCGGTTGCAATAGCTGGTTTGTCTTCATGATTCCACATATTGATCAGACGGAACGCATTCCAAATCTTCGTCATGAAGTTTCTTCCCTGAAGCATTAAATCTTCGTCAAAAAGAAGGTCATTTCCAGCTGCAGAGCTTAATAGAATACCTACACGTACTCCATCTGCTCCGTATTTGTCCATTAATTCAAGTGGATCAGGAGAGTTTCCAAGAGATTTTGACATCTTTCTTCTCTGCTTATCTCTTACAATTCCTGTGAAGTAAACATTTTTAAATGGAACTTCTTTTCTGTATTCCAATCCAGCCATGATCATTCTTGCTACCCAGAAGAAAATAATATCCGGACCTGTAACAAGGTCAGATGTTGGATAGTAATAGTTGATATCTTTATTTTCAGGATCAAGTAATCCGTCAAATACAGACATTGGCCATAACCATGATGAGAACCATGTATCCAATGCATCATCATCCTGTTTAAGGTTTTCTGCAGTCAGGTTTGAATTTCCAGTTTTTTGTTTTGCCAGTTCTAAGGCGTCTTCCTTAGTTTCTGCAACTACAAAATCATTTTCTCCTTCTCCATAGTAATAAGCAGGAATCTGCTGTCCCCACCAAAGCTGACGGGAGATATTCCAGTCGCGGATGTTTTCCATCCAGTGCTTATACGTATTTTTAAACTTTTCAGGGTAGAACTTTACTTCATCATCCATTACTACATCCAAAGCTGGTTTAGCAATTTCGGACATTTTAAGGAACCATTGTACTGAAACTTTAGGTTCAATAACGGCACCTGTTCTCTCGGAAGTTCCCACTTTATTTACATAATCTTCAGCTTTAAGCAAAAGATCTTTTTCTTCAAGTTCTTTAGCAATCTGCTTTCTTACGTCGAATCTGTTTTTCCCAGCATAATGTAAACCATGTTCATTAAGATTTCCATCATCATCAAGAGCATCAATCATTTTTAACTGATGTTTCTGTCCAATTTCATAGTCATTGATATCATGTGCAGGAGTAATTTTCAAAGCTCCGGTTCCGAACTCAATATCTACATATTCATCCTCAATGATTGGAATTACTCTGTCAACGATTGGTACAATTACATTTTTACCTTTTAAGTGAGCATATCTTTCATCATTCGGATTGATACATACTGCTGTGTCCCCGAAAATAGTTTCCGGACGTGTAGTAGCAACTGAAAGATATTCTTCAGATCCTTCGATTTTATATTTAAGAAAATATAATTTTCCGTTTTGTTCTTTAAATATTACTTCTTCATCAGAAATATTGGTTTTCGCTTCCGGATCCCAGTTTACCATTCTGTAGCCTCTGTAGATTAATCCTTTGTTATAAAGGTCTACGAAACTTTTGATAACCTGCTGCGAAAGTTTGTCTTCCATAGTGAAGCGGGTTCTGTCCCAATCACATGAACATCCCAACTTTTTCAGCTGCTCAAGGATAGTTCCTCCATATTTATTGGTCCAGTCCCATGCATGAGTTAAAAACTCTTCACGGGTAATATCTGACTTATTAACTCCCTCAGATTTCAGTTTAGCAACAACTTTAGCTTCAGTAGCAATTGAAGCGTGATCTGTTCCCGGAATCCAACAAGCATTAAACCCGCGCATTCTTGCACGGCGGACCAGAACATCTTGAATGGTATTGTTCAACATATGTCCCATGTGTAATATCCCCGTCACGTTTGGCGGAGGAATGACCACGGTATATGGTGGTTTATCATTAGGCTCTGAGTGGAAATATTTATTTTCCAACCAGTAATTGTACCATTTCTGTTCTGTTTCCTGTGGATTGTACTTTTCTGAAATCTGCATAAATTCTATTTCTTTGGCTTGCAATTTGCAAAAATAGTCTAAAGAAAAAAATTTTTAAGCATGAATTAAAATAATTTTTAACTTTGTTTCACAAAATTTATCTAACAAACGTATTAACATTCAAGAATATGAAAAAACTAATTGCAGGAATTGCATTATTCGGAACATTTGCAATTGCATCTGCACAAACGATTACATTTGATAAAACAACTTTCGATTACGGTACTATTAAGCCTAGTGCTGATGGTACGAGATTCTTTACTGTAACGAATTCAGGTGATAAGCCTTTGATTCTTTCAAATGTAAAGCCTTCTTGTGGATGTACAACTCCTGAATTCAGCCAAGATCCGATCATGCCTGGGAAATCAGCTAAGATCAAAGTTGGATACAACACCGCTATTCCTGGTCCTTTCAACAAAATGATTGAGGTTTTCTCTAATGACCCTGCAAACAGTAGAAGTGTAATCTACATTAAAGGTAATGTAGATGCTAATGCTCCTGCTGCCGAGCCAAAAGTATTGACTCCTGCAGAGCAGAAAGAAGCTGCTAAAGCTGAGAAAAAAGCTGCCAAACTAGCTAAAAAGGCTGCTGCGAAGTAATCTCTACTCAAAAAAAATAAAGAAACCGTCTCCATAGAGGCGGTTTTTTTATTACATTTATGTTTGTTTAGGTGGCAGGGAATAACATTAACATCTATTAATTATTTATTTAGATTTTGCCTGAGGCCTTTGGATTGCTTGTTATTTTTAAAGGTGGGTTAAACCACCTCTATTGAATTTTTAATAACAACATCTTTTAATCTTTTAATCTTTTAATCTTTTAATCTTTAAAATATATGGACACCAATTTCTCAGATGACTTTAAGGTAAATGGAACATTTTCAATAAAAAAAACTTCAACATCTTATAAGGGAAAGCTCACCAAAGAAGACGGAGAGCAAATGCTGATTCAGGAGAAAGAAAAGCTTCGTGAACTGCAGGAAAAATTATATGCTGACGGAAGCCAGTCTCTCCTGGTTGTACTGCAGGCTATGGATGCAGCAGGAAAAGACAGTATGATAGAACATGTTTTCGGAGGAGTAAACCCGCAGGGATGTAATGTGACGAGTTTCAAAACACCAAGTTCTAAAGAATATTCCCATGATTTTTTATGGAGACATTATCTCGCATTACCACAAAAAGGGATGATCGGAATTTTCAACCGGTCCCATTATGAGAGTGTCCTGGTTTGCAAAGTACATCCTGAATATAATTTAAGTGAAAAAACGTGGTCTTCAGTAAAAGATTTCGACAATAAATTCTGGGAAAACAGATATGAAAGTATCAGGAATTTTGAAAAACACCTTTCCCAGAACGGTACAACGGTTGTAAAGATCTTTTTACATGTTTCTAAGGATGAGCAGAAAAAAAGGCTTCTGGACAGAATCAATGAACAGGAAAAAAACTGGAAATTCTCTGCAGGAGATCTTCCGGAAAGAGCACTATTCGATCAATATATGGAAGCTTATGAAACGGCCATCAATGAAACATCGAAAGATCATGCTCCATGGTATGTACTTCCTGCCGACAGCAAATGGTTTACAAGAGTAGCAGCTATCCAGATCATTATTGATACTCTTGAAAAAATGAATCTCAAATACCCTACACTTTCCGATAGAGACACGCAAGATCTTCAACAGGCTAAAAAGCAATTAATGCAAGAATAATCACTCATAGTTTATTTCAAAACCGATCTGTGATGAATATAATTAAAGACCTTTGAATGTAGTTTTTCAAAGGTTTTTTTCCATGTGAATTGTTCGGCACTTTTTATCTTATTCCCATTTTCCGGTAATAGGAATGGTATAATTTCCTTGGGAATGCGCCACAAAACTTCGGGTGGATTTTGTCTGAAAATATTGATGTAAAGTTTTAATGTTTCCAGATACCAGTCCTGATGTTTATGATAATCATTAATTCCACCTACGTTTGGGAAATGATGCAGCTCTCTTTCCAGAGTTTTCGGGCAGAATTCTTTCCAGTACTCCGTGGTATAAAGCAAATGCATATGCCATACTTTATCTACAGCGATTGAGGGTGAGGCTCCGTTTTTTGAGACACAGCACAAATAAACAAACTTTTTATATTCTTCAATGGCAAGCAGACAGAATCTTCTCGTCCAACCTTCAGTCTGAGCTAATTTTCTGGAAAATGGGATGATAACATCAGCCTGATCAATCTGATACGCTGAAATTCTTTTCCACAAGGGATTCTGGTCATAATCTAGCTGTGTATTATCCAGTAAAACAGAAGTAAAATCGGGTTTCATGATGTCAACATTTTAATTGGTAATTCCAGTTATTAATATAAATTCAATTAGCCTCCGCATCCACAGGATACCGGACTATTATAAGTATAGATTTCTTTTTTATAATGACATTGAAGTAATTTCGCAAAATCATCTCTGGTCATATCCGTATAAACATCTGTATCCCCTAAATATAATTGAAAATCTTTTTCAGGATACAAATCTACTGTCACCGAAATAACGGCATCAATAATCTGAATTTCAGAAATTTCGTCCCAGAGCAATTGCTGTTTTGCCTTATGGTTAAAAATTCCTGTTTTGTTGATGGATAGTATTTCAACAGCTTCTTCTTCCGGAGTTCTCTGCTCCTTAATGCATCCAATTAAGATTTTTACTGAACCATAAAAGAATACTGATATAAGTACAAGTACAATAATCGAGATTAAAGACTTAAAGAAATCACTACTTATTAGCAAAAGATAGATTATTGCGCAAAGAGCGGCCAGTAAAGCAAGTGATATGAGCATAAAGAAAATAATCGTCAAATATCCCGGTTTTCTTTGTCTGGATTTATATAAGGTAATTTCTGTTTTCATTTTGTATGTTACTGTATTAAAATTAACAACCGCAACCGCAGGATGATGGAGTACTATAAATATAAATTTCTTTTTTATAATAATATTCCAATAGTTTTTCAAAATCATCCTGCTTCATTTGCTTCTGAAGATCTGTATAGAAAAGGTTAAGTTTAAAATCTTTTCCAGAATCAAAATCTACGGTTACAGACAATATAGAGTCTATAATCTGTATTTCAGAAATATTTTCCCATCCGGCTTTTTTATTTTCCGGATAATAAGCTATCCCTTCTTTTGAGATATTTAAAGCAGGATAAATAACCCGACGTTTTCTTTGTTTTCTGATCAGATAAAGAAAATGTTTTATGATCAAATAATTTAAAAACATCACCCCGATCCACACTACCTTATTAAGAATCCTTATCAGTACAACATTGCTAATATCACTGAAAAAATAAGCCAGACATTGATCAATTACCCAAAACAGCCCATATACAAAGGCAATATAAAATAGAATAAGAATATATCCGGGTTTTTCTTCAGGAACTGAATGTAATGTGATTTCTGTTCTCATTTTGATTTGTTTATACAAATTTGTGACAACAGAACAATATAAAAGTCTTTAATTCGTATTATTTGGTTTTACGCAGGTCTTATATTAGACTCAAACAAAACAATGCTCTTTCACATGTAGTTATGAAAAGAGGTTAGATTTAAGAATAAAATTTGAGAAAAATTATATTGTAAAAAACGAGAAAATCTATAAGCCGGATTCTGTACTCCCGAAGAAGTGCCTGTTATTTATCTACGTGTTACATTACTGCAACACTTGAGCTGATTACCCCTCGGTTTTCAGGACGAGCCGCCCCTATTTCCATTACTGAAAAGAACCGATATACTTACCATTGCACCGCAAAGAGTTTACCTGGTTTCACTACAGCCGAACTGTACTTGCTTTCTGTTGCACTTGTCCTACCCTCACGGGTGACGGATGTTATCCGCTTTGCTGCTCTATGGTGTCCGGACTTTCCTACCTCCCGTAAAACGGGAAATCAACAAGCCGATTTTCTCGCGGATGCAAAGATACATAAATTTCACAAAGAAAGCTGAGAAAGCTAAGTTAGCCGAGAAATCTAATTTTTTAATTCACTTTTTCTTTTTCACATTTTTACAATTTTACATCATAATTTTTACTAATTTACCACTTTATCATTATCTTCGTGCCATTATATATCTATGGGTTCCAGAGAAAAAGAATTTGCGCAGCTTATCAAAGATAATCAGGGATTGATTATCAAAGTATCGCGCCTGTATACCAATTCTCTGGAAGATGAAGAGGATCTTTTCCAGGAAATCGTGTTACAGCTCTGGAGAAGTTATGATTCCTTTAAAGGAAATTCCAAGATTTCCACATGGATGTACCGTGTAGCGCTCAATACAGCCATTACCCTCTTTAGAAAAAAAAGCAAAAGTCTTCCTACAAACGAACTGGATGTCAACCACAAAGATTTTGTGGAAGATGATGATGAAAAACAGCAACAGGTATCACTTTTGTATACTGTAATAAAGACTCTTCCTAATGTGGAAAGAGCTATTGTAATGATGTATCTGGATGATTTGCCTTACAAGGATATTGCAGAAAACCTCGGGATTACTGAAGTAAATGCACGTGTGAAAATGAACAGATTAAAGAAAACCCTTAAAGAACAGATGGAAAAATATGCCTGAATTTGATTTAGACAGTTTTAAGAAAACATGGCAGGAACAGCCTGTTCAAGAGAAATACGACAACTCTGAAATCCTTCAGATGCTGAACCGTAAATCGCGCAATTATGTGAAATATATTTTCTGGATCAGCGTGATAGAATTTCTGTTTTTTACATTTTTTGGATTATTTTATATCATCCAGGGAAGAGAGTCAAACAGCTTTCTGAGTATTCTGGAAAAGCTTGGAGCAAGGAAAACCTCCGAGCTAGAAGGCTTTCTCGACAATATATATGTGGCATTGAAGGTTTTAAGTTTATCTATAACCGCTTATTTTGTTTATAAATTTTATCAGAACTATAAGAAAATAAAAATTGAAGAAAACTTAAAGAAATTTATCCTTAAAATTATTCAGTTTAAGAAGACAGTAAACGCCTTTATATTAATTAATATTCTTTTATTAATAGCATTTACGTCTATTTTTACGGTCTTTATATTTTATATTTTAAATACTCAGCATATTGAAGTGACCAGTTCTACTCTTATAGGCTTTATCACTGGAATAATTGTCAGTACTGCACTGGCTGTTCTTTTAATCTGGTTATACTACAAACTGGTATATGGCATCATTATGAGAAAGCTTGATAAAAACTTAAAACAATTAAAAGATATTGATTCTCAGGAAAGTTAATATACATAGGCATATTTCGGGATATAATTATTAATTTTAGCCCACCAAATCTTAAACTATGCCCTTATCTTATGTATATGGAACCTCTGAGATTCCATTATTAGGACAGACCATCGGAGCCAATCTTAAAAGTACTGTCGAAAAATACCCCCATCAGGAAGCATTAGTCTGTGTTCATCAGAATTACAGAGCTACTTACCAGGAATTTTACAACCAGACCACTGCTGTTGCAAAAGCTTTACTGCTTTTGGGAGCAAAAGCCGGTGACAGAATCGGAATCTGGTCTTCCAACCGTTATGAGTGGGTTCTTTTGCAGTATGCCACTGCGAGAATAGGAACCATTTTAGTCAATATCAATCCGGCTTACAGGACTCATGAACTCACCTATGTACTTAATCAGTCTGAAGTTCGTTTTATTTTTTCTTCTTTAAGTTTTAAAAGCAGCAACTACAAAGAAATGGTTGAGTATGCCAAAGAAGTATGTCCTACCCTTGAACATGAGATATTCTTTGATGAAAACTGGGAAGCATTTGTCAATAACGGCCAGGATATTTCAGATGAAGTTCTTCACAGTTTTGAAGAACATGTACAGTTTGATGATCCTGTTAACATTCAATATACTTCCGGAACTACAGGTTTTCCGAAAGGCGTTACGCTTTCTCATCATAACATACTCAACAACGGGTATTTTATCGGAATCAGATTAAAATATACTGAGAAAGACCGTGTCTGTATCCCTGTTCCTTTTTATCATTGTTTTGGTATGGTTATCGGAAATATGTGCTGTACAGCCCACGGAGCATGTATGGTAATTCCCAATGACAGTTTTGATCCGGAAATTACTTTAAAAGCCGTTTCTGACGAAAAATGTACTTCTTTGTATGGTGTTCCTACCATGTTTATTGCTGAACTGGCAGTAAAAGATTTTAATAAGTATGATTTTTCAAGCTTAAGAACGGGTGTTATGGCAGGATCAGTATGTCCTCCGGAAATTATGAAAAAGGTAGAGAGTCTGATGAATATTAAAGAAATGAGTATCTGCTACGGAATGACGGAAACTTCACCTGTATCTACCCAGACTTTAATAGGAACATCGCTGGAGAAACAGGTCAGTACTGTGGGAACTGTCCAGGATCATCTTGAGATCAAAATCATTGATGAAAATGGCAGAACTCTGAAACGCGGGGAACATGGTGAACTTTGTACAAGAGGCTATTCTGTCATGCTGAAATACTGGAATGATCCTGAAAACACTAAAAAAGTACTGGATAATGCCCGCTGGATGCATACCGGAGATATGGCAGTAATGGATAAAGACGGATATATTACCATTTCAGGAAGAATAAAAGACCTTATCATCCGTGGTGGAGAAAATATTTCACCTAAAGAAATTGAAGATTTTTTATATACTTACACCAACATTCTTGATGTTCAGATCATTGGCGTTCCTAGTGAAAAATTCGGGGAAGAAGTGATGGCCTGGGTAAAAGTGAGAAAAGGTTTTACCATCACTGCTGAAGAACTGCAGGAATACTGCAAAGGAAGAATTGCCCACTATAAAGTACCGAAATACTGGAAATTTGTAGATGAATTCCCTATGACCATTTCCGGAAAAATAAGAAAAGTAGAAATGCGGGAGATTTCTATGAAAGAACTTGAATTAGGTAGTTTTAAAGATTAATTTCAAATAAAAACGATGAGCAATAAGAGATCTTTTTTTCTCTCAACTGATAATAAAAAAAGCATTTCAATTTGAAATGCTTTTTTTATATTTTTAAAGTTCTTTTCTTAATCTTGCTACAGGAATATTGAGCTGTTCACGATATTTTGCAATCGTTCTTCTGGCAATATTATAACCCTGTTCTTTTAGAATGACCACTAATGCATCATCTGTAAGCGGCTTTCTTTTATTTTCTTTGCTGATTACTTCCTGAAGATGGGTTTTGATTTCTTTGGTAGAAACTTCTTCTCCGTCATCATTCGTTAAGCTGTCTGAAAACAGGTCTTTTAGATATACAATACCGTTAGGCGTATCCGCATACTTACTTTTTACCACTCTTGAAATAGTAGAGATATCAAATCCTGTAATATCTGCAACGTCCTTTAAGATCATTGGTTTCAGAGACTTTTCATCTCCGGTAATGAAATAATCCTTCTGGAACTTCACAATCGCTGTAATCGTCTGTAATAAGGTATTCTGACGCTGATTAATAGCATCTATATACCATTTTGCCGCATCCAGTTTCTGCTTGATAAATAATGCAGCCTGTTTATGTTCCGATGAATTTTTATCATGGGAATAAGTAGTAAGAATATCTTTATATTCTTCAGAAACTCTTAAAGTAGGTGCATTTTTGCTGTTGAGCATAGGAATCACCAAACCGTCTTTTACCTGAATCACAAAATCCGGAATAATTTCCTGATTAATTGTAATTGTTTGTGTATCGAAGTTCCCTCCTACTTTTGGGGATAATTTTGAGATTTCTTCCAGTGCGTCTTTCAGATCTTCTTCTTCAATATCATATTTCTGAATGATCTTATTGTAGTGCTTATTCGTCAAGGCATCAAACTGATGTCTCAAAATATTGGCAGCTAACGAAACTGCTTTATCTGAGCTTACTTTCTTTTCAATTTGCAGCAATAAACATTCCTGCAGGCCTCTTGCTCCCACTCCGGACGGATCCAGTTTCTGAACATAGTTCTCCAGAATATCCTCAACTCTTTCTTTAGTTGTGTAAATTCCTTGTGAGAAGGCAAGATCATCAACAATAGATTTAATTTCTCTTCTAAGATATCCGTCTGTATCTAAGTTCCCGATAAGGTATTCTGCAATCTTAAGATCTTCATCACTGATATTGATCAGGTGAATCTGTTCTGTAAGATAGTCATATAAGGACTGTCCCTCTGTGAGAAGACTTTCGTTGTCAAATTCTTCATCATCCGGAGAATAGTTGCTGGATGCGGTTTTATAGCTTGGTTCATCGTCATAGATATATTCATTGACGTCGAAATCTGTTTCAATGCTTTCCGTACCCTCATCCTTATAAGCATCTTCCAGGGAAGAATATTCATCTTCCTTAGAATCTTCTTTCGCAATTTCCAAAGCCGGGTTTTCTTCTAACTCTCTCTCCAACTCCTCTTCAAATTCAAGAGTATGAAGTTGAATAAGCTTCATCAACTGGATTTGCTGAGGGGCCAGCTTTTGTCCTAATTTGAGTTGTAAGTGTTGTTTAAGCATATTCTTATTTGCGTTTTAACATAACATATTCTACGAATTTAATAAATTTATTTGACAAAAAACGTATTTAGCATGATTTTTGCATTATACATCCTATCTTAATAAACTATTGAAAAATAAAAAAAGCCTTAACTTGTGATTAAGGCTTTTTTTTATTGTTCTAGAATTCAGCGCTTTTCGGCGTTCTTGGGAAAGGAATTACGTCTCTGATATTCGTCATTCCTGTTACGAAAAGAACTAGTCTTTCCAATCCTAAACCAAAGCCTGCATGTGGTACAGAACCAAATTTTCTGGTATCAAGATACCACCAAAGCTCATGTTCATCTACATGCATATCTGCCATTTTCTGTTTTAAAACATCTAATCTTGCCTCTCTTTCAGATCCACCGATGATCTCACCGATACCAGGGAAAAGAACATCCATAGCAGCAACGGTTTTATTGTCATCGTTCAGTTTCATATAGAAAGCTTTGATTTCTTTCGGATAGTCAAATAATACTACCGGGCTTTCAAAATGTTTTTCAACAAGATATCTTTCATGCTCAGACTGAAGGTCTGTTCCCCATTTTTCAACCGGGTAAGCAAATTTTCCTTTTTTGTTTTCTTTCGAGTTCAATAGGATTTCGATGGCTTCTGTATAGCTTACACGTTTGAAGCGTTTCGCTACAACATTCTGAAGTTTTTCGATAAGACCTTCTTTTGCTCTTTCTTTTTCCGGTTTTGTTTTCTGTTCTTCTGCAAAACGGTTGTCTAAGAACTCAAGATCATCTTTACAGTTATCCAATACATACTGGATTACATATTTTAAGAAATCTTCCGCAAGGTCGATATTGTCTTCAAGGTTGTTGAAAGCAACTTCCGGCTCAATCATCCAGAACTCTGCAAGGTGTCTTGTCGTGTTAGAGTTTTCAGCACGGAAAGTAGGTCCGAATGTATAGATTCTTCCCAATCCCATTGCTGCAGTTTCTCCTTCAAGCTGTCCTGAAACGGTAAGGTTTGTTTTTTTACCGAAGAAATCCTGTGCAAAATCAATATCTCCTTCTTCAGTTCTCGGCATGTTGTTCAGATCAAAGTTTGTTACTCCAAACATTTCACCTGCTCCTTCTGCATCTGCTCCTGTAATAACCGGCGTGTTGATATAGAAAAACTGATTCTGGTTGAAGAACGAATGAACGGCAAAGCTTACTGCATGACGCACTCTGAACACCGCTCCAAAAAGGTTTGTTCTGAATCTTAAGTGTGCCTGCTCACGAAGCTTTTCAAGGCTGTGCTTTTTAGGCTGAAGAATCGTACTCTGAAGTTCTTCCGTAAAGTTATCTCCTAAAACAATAATCTTTTTAGCGATAATTTCCACACATTGTCCTGCTCCCTGGCTTTCCACTACTTCTCCTACTACTTTAAGGGAAGAAGCGGTACTGATATTCTTGATGATAGCTTCATCAAAATTTTCGAAATCAACAACTATCTGCAAATTATTAATCGTAGAACCATCATTAAGCGCTATAAAGCGATTAGCACGGAATGATCTTACCCATCCGTAAACTGTAATGTCATGATGTAATACTTTCTTGTAATCCTTTAGGACTTCTTTGATCGTTTGCTTTTTCATTTGTTGATGATAAATTTTTTATATAAAAATTAATGTCTGCAAAGTTACAAAAAAACAGCGCAACTTGATGATTGCGCTGTCTTTAAAAATCATTTAACAAGCATTTAAACTTTCAGTTCAGGAAATTCACCTTTTTCATCTTCAAATGTCTCTTCATTTTAAGGTTACATTTCCACTCAGTATTGTCCTGAACTTCAATAAAATCCGCATTGACCCGGAGTGAGCACCCTTACACTATCACCTTTTAGAAAGAATAAATTTTACTTTATTCTGAGTTTTCATGGAATTAGTTTTAATTTATTGAAAATGGTTATTAGTTTTTAAGCAATAATTTCATGGTAAACTACAGGTCATGAATCCATCTATTAAACTATACTATACTTTTAAACACTGTGGATAGATTCTGCGGATTTGTTTTACTTATTTTATGATTTTTTGAATGATCACTACTCTTTTATATTTCTAAACTTCTGAACAAATTATTTCATTACTTATGTTTCGTTTTTTACTGGTATTCATTTATAATTTTAACCAACTTAGTTTCTCATTTTTGATATACAGTTCTGACTTTACTTTTTAATGAATCAACAGTTTTAAACTGATATCTTGTATTGTGCACATACAAAATAAATGATTGTGTTTTTACCTGAAGCAAAGATGCAGTAAGAAAAATAATGATACAAGAAAATGGTTCATAGATTCATAAATTTATACACCTAAAATCATGAATTTATAAACTTAAACAAAATGAAAATCAATTAATTACATTTAACTCACCCTCATGTTTTCAATTTCTTTCAGATAGACAGAAAGAGGTGTTCCGGTTCGTTTTTTGAAGGCTAAAGTGAAAGCCTGCTCATTATTATATCCTAATTCTTCTGCGATAAAAGGAATTTTATAGGACCTGAATTTTTTGTCATTGGCCAATCTGTTGATGGCATAATCAATACGGAGATCATTGAGATACGTTGCAAAATTTTTCCCTTTGTAAGTATTGATAATTTCCGACAAATATTTAGAGTTTGTTTTTATTTTTTTGGCAAGACTTCCCAATGTAATTCCTTTATTCAAAAACTGGTCTTTGCTTTCAAAGACGTCAAGTTCTTTTAAAATGGTTTGGGCAATATCTTCAGAAATTGTTCTGGGTGTTCTGTCTTCTGTGTTTTCTACCGGAAGAGTTTCAGGCAGAATTTCTTTTTTGATTTCAGACTCCCTGCTTCCTTTATTTTCATTAACAGACTGAATCAGGTCCTGGGCAATCTTTTTATAATTCTTTTCGGATTTTTTGTATTTAAAATAAACATTGATAAATAGAAGATGGGATACCAATAAAAGGCTCAACACGATATAAAACAGGCTCTTCCTTTTTGTAAGCTCATTGGTAATGTTTTCTTTCTCCTGCTGTAGTTCCGGAGTATCATACCTTCTCGGAAGTTCTCTGGAAATATACCTGAACCGGCTATCCAGGACCTGATCAACCTTTAAAAACCGCTCTACATAATACAGTTGTTTTTCTTTAGCATTGTTTTCTTTATAATAATCAATCAGATAAGTATACACATCTCTCAGCTCAGGATAGATATAATTTGTTTTAAGGACCATGGAATCTATCTTCCGGAAAAAATTTACAGCTTTTTCTTTTTCATGAAGCCCGGCATAGGATTTTCCCAAATATAAAAGAGTATAATGCTGGTTCCTTTTACTTCCATTATTGTTTGTAAAGAAATATTTTTCACACTCCAATAAACCGTCAATGGCTTTCTGATAATTTTTTGAGTGCAGGTTATAATATCCCAGAAGCCCAAGATTCTGATAATAACGGTAAACATTTTTATTTTTCCTTGAATCTTGTAAACCTTCCTGTATCAATATATAAGCAGAATCCATTTTACTGATCTCTATATAAGCATCTGCCAGGTTCAGTTTGAGAGAATTCTTCTCATCCTCATTCATATAATCGGCATTGTAAGCATAGTGTCTCAGTACTTTAGCTGTTTCCTCATGCTTCCCGATATAATTGTTGAGATAGGCAATATTAATATGTGCCATGGCAATCTGCCTCTTATTTCCTTTTTCTTTTGCGTATTTCAGTCCTAAGATATAATTATTTAATGCAGACTGAAGATTATCATTTTTAAAATATAAAATTCCTCTTAACAGATAAGTTCTTGCCGGATAAATGTTTTCTTTGGAATTTTTGGTGATATGCTGTAGGCTGTCAAGATATTGCAATGCATTGGGTAAGCTTTCGTCAAAATGAAGCATAACATACCCTTCAGCAATCTGATCCGTATTTTTTTCAAACTTCGCCTTTTTAAGATAATAATTTGCAATACTTCTTGCACTGTTTACATCTCCGGAACGGTCCTTATAGAATTCTTCTTCCAGTTCTTTATAAGTCAGTCTTTCCAGAATATTTTTTTCTACATGATTGATTTGTGCCTGAAAAAACACATTCCCTATAATAAAAAATAGTAGTAAATATTTTATTTTCATCATTCATCCTAGCTATATTACAAAAATATTATTTTTCTTCAGTAGATGCACCAATCCTTTTACTTTTTTCCGTGGATGGGGAATAATTTTATTAAAACCAACGCTGATGAACTCACAAAAGAGAGTACAACACGAAGACTGTACTCTCTTCAAAAATCATTTCCATTCTACCCTTCTTTCCATATAATACACTCTTCCCTTATCTTCGTAAAGAAGATCATACCCTTGAGAGGTCAGGTAGAAATGACAAACCTTCATCTCATCGTTTTTATCTTTAAATTGAATAACAGCCGGGCACATTTTAGCCCGATCCATTTTTTTCACAATCAGGTCAAAATTCTTCTGAATATTCTTTTTGCTGTACAGAGACAGCATCCGATCATCAATAAAGCGCACATATTTCAAAGAGGAAAGAGGGTAATTAATCAATTCAAAAGGCTGTCCTGCCAGCCTGGCCGTATTTTCATTGAAAAAATTCGTGATCGAAAGACTGTCCTGTGTAATATTTTTTACCACACTTGATTCATATCTTTTTCCATCCGTAAATTCCATACTGTAGATTGCTTCCATTTTAATGGCAAAACCTTTTCCGGATTTCCTTAAATCTTTAAGGTCTGTAAATTCTTTTCCTTTCTTAATGGCGATCAAAACATTTCCTTCTCCAAAATCACAGTCGCAATATTTTTTATAATCAAAGGGTACTTCTGTTTTGATGTCCAATGTATCGCTTGATGTATTTTGCGAAAAAATACGAGCGGACAGCATTAGTAAAAATAATATCAGTTTATAATTTTTCATGATTGAATTGTTTAATGGTTTAAAATCATTTAAAAAACAAGATTAATTCCCATACCATAGCGGAATCCTTTAATAGGAAAAGGTTTATAGGTATTATATTCAAAGTTGTACCCGAATTCTGCACAAAAGAAATGGTAAAAACTGATTCCTGCTTTGGGTGAAACCGCATAAGGAGAAACCCCTGCTCCGGCATATAAAGATGATACCTCGGCATCATCCCGAAACGAAACAACTTTTCTGAAATAATCAAACTCTGGGATGACCAGTAGTTTTCTTTCATCCCACCAGTTAAAATGACCTCTTAAGCTGTAGTAATTCTTATCCCCATCAGTAAGTTTTGTTCCTATTGACAGAAAGGCTTTATTATCCATTGAAGTCCCTTCAATTCTGGTACTGAGAAGAATGACCAGCCATTTTTTCTCTTTGATCTCTTCAAACTGGGCTTGCAGGAAACCACAAAGAAATATTGCAATTATTAAAGCTAACTTTTTCATAATGTCTTACTCGTTTTCGGTTTTTTAAAATTCCAGTTGATGAGAGGAAGTTTTCTCTTTCCATTCTCATTCCATCCGCCAATCTGTATTCCTCTGAAATCACTGCATTTATTGTACAATCCTATCTGTATTCCTCTGCATTTCTGACCAACATTAGCCAATGGCGCTACAGAAACTCCTTTCATTTCATGGTGCAGATTAAAAAACGGAGAAATAGACATGCCGTTGGTCACCGCATATGTATTGATATTACTCGAAACATTGATTTCCAGACCATTGGTGACTGTAGGTTCCATATTGATCAGGGACAATTGAAGTCCATTGATTTTATTCATCTTTTCACGGGGAACAACTACATAATCATAATTGCCCGGTGGCTGTAAGTTGAAAAGCATCAATGGCGGCAGAAAAATACCTATAAAATTGAACCCCATGCCCAACCCGTTTACTCTCTTAGGCTTAAAATGATCTTCCTCATCATAATATTTAAATAAAATCCCATTGACATTTCTGACATTCTTTGAGGGGGAAGCAGCGATCAATCTTGGTTTCAAAGAATCAACTTTTAGACTGTCTGATGCATAGGCCAGACTACTGCATAAAAGAACTGCTATTAATAAAATTCGTGTTTTCATAACTCATTATTTTAAAATTACAGTTCAAAATTATCAGCAGAAGACTCAGTTCCGAATGTGAAAAAAAATTAAATAAAACACCCTGTTTGCGAAAATCACAAAATGTGTAGATAAAAGAATGAAATTTTTCACTTATACAAGCAGGGGTTGGAAGTAGGAAGAAGGAGGTTGGAAGTTACTTCAGTGATAAATATTAATAGTCATTATAATGTCAAATTATTGTTAAATCGTTATTTATTTTTTCGACCTCCAATACTTCCTTTCTCCCAGCTTCAAGCTTCATGCCTTCTAAACAGAAATTCAAATCCCGGTAAATATTTCTACTCCCAAAAACCAACAGCTCTTTCCACAAAAAATACTACATTTGTGAAAATCACAAAACTATGCACCAGGAAGCTCTACTGAAGGAAATCCGAAGAAAAATCGGGGAAAAATCTTTAAATGATGAGATCGCCAACATCCTTAATATCAGCTATGATGCAGCTCACAGAAGGACTTCTATGAAAGCCAAGTTCAGTTTTGAGGAAGCATTGGAGCTTGCCAAATACTATCAGATTTCATTGGATCAGTTCCTGGGAACAGAAAACCAGCTGGTTGTCAAAAGAACCCAACCGGTAAGAACCACCGAGGATCTTTTAAACTATTTCGAAAACTCTTTGAAGATTTTGAATGTTTTTCATAATATCACCAATTCCAAAGTATTTTATTCAGCAAAAGACATCCCGTTTTTTTACACTATTTCAGATTCCATTTTGTCTCGTTTCAAATTTTATGTCTGGATGAATTTACTGAACCAGGATAAATTTTTAAGCCCTTTTCATGAGTTTAATATGGAATATCATTCTGTAAAAAATGAAATGCTGAAAAATCTTTATGATCAACAAAATGTAACCGAAATCTGGAATGACACCACCATTATGAGTGCTTTGAGACAAATCTCGTTCTATTATGAGATGAGATTATTAAAGAAAAATGATGTGGATCTTATTCTTGATGACTTAAGAAAATTATTAGAGGGGCTCGAAATAAAAACACTGGAGAAAACTAATTTTCAGATCTATGTGAATGATTTAGTAATTTTAAACAACAGCATTTTATTCAAAAATGAGCAGCAATGTTCCTTTTTCGTTCCTTTCAGTATGTTTGGATATATGATGACCAATGATAAAATCACCTGTGAAGATTCTCTGAGCTATTTTGAGCATCAGATCAAGAATTCCAGATCACTGAACGAATCCGGAAACCGGGAAAGGAAAATGTTCTTTAATAAAATGTATGAACAGATTGACCGATTAAAACAAAATCTATCATGAATACTCTTCGTAAAGGCGAATATTTTGGAGAAACCAATCAAATGGTCAATTTAGAAGGATTGATCATCACTGATACGGAGTATACGCATCCTTACGTAGACTGGCATTATCATGAAAATGCTTACTTTACTTTTCTTCTGCAGGGCAATATGACAGAAGGAAACAGAAAAGAGACGTATGGCTGTTCTGCAGGAACGTTATTGTACCATCACTGGGAAGATCCGCATTACAATATTAAACCGGAGGTTTTTACAAGAGGTTTTCACATCGAACTTTCGCAAAGCTGGTTTGATCGGTTTGATATTCAGAAAAATAAAGTGGAGGGCAGTTTTAATATACAAGATCCCGCCTTAAAACTTTTGGTTTATCAGATGTTCAAGGAAACCAAAACCAATGATTTATCTTTTGAAATAGCTGTCAATCAGTTACTATTACATCTTTTCAGTCAATTGAGCCATCAGAAGGAAATAGTTGATAGAAAACCTGTATGGGTAGGTCAGATCAATGAAATTCTACACGAAAGCTTTACGGAAAGTCTCAGTCTTACGGAACTTTCCAAAACATTGAACATTCATCCCATTCATTTAAGCAGGGATTTTCATAAATATTTCCATTGCAATCTGGGTGAATACCTCAGAAAATTAAAACTTAATAAATCTCTTGAACTTCTCACTTTATCCAATTCTTTAACGGATATCGCCTTGGAATGCGGTTTTTCAGACCAGAGCCATTTTATCCGTTGTTTCAGAGAAAATATAGGAATTACCCCACTTAAATACAGGAAGCTTTTGAAAAATCATTAGAATCTGTCCGAATTCAGAAAGACTGGCCTGAAAGTCAAATTATTTTGCTTTTGTAATCCTGAAGAACCAAGAATCTTATTAATTATCAATTGTTTGAGATTCTTCATTACATTTCATTTCATTCGGAATGACACTTTTGAAATAACACCATTCACGATTTGGATACATCATTCCCCGATTTGGATACATTTCCCCTTTCATAAGTTTTCATCTTTGTACCATCATTTAAACAAAAAAATATTTAAAAATGGAAACAAAAAAAGTATGGTTCGTGACAGGAGCTTCAAAAGGCTTAGGATTCGAGTTGGTAAAAAAATTATTATCCGAAGGATTTCAGGTTGCAGCCACAAGCCGTACCGTTGAATCCCTGATCTCAACCATCGGAGAAACTTCAGAAAACTTCCTTCCGCTCAGCGTCAACATTACAGACAATAACGACATCAAATCTGCCATTGCTAAAACAGTTGATCATTTCGGGCAAATTGATGTGGTTGTCAATAATGCGGGTTATGGACAAATCGGAACGCTGGAAGAACTTACCGATGAAGAGGCAAGAGAAAATTACGCTGTAAATGTTTTCGGAACCTTAAATGTGATCAGAAACGCCATGCCTTATCTGCGTGAGCAAAGATCAGGAAATATCTTCAATATTTCTTCTGTTGGTGGATATTCTGCCAATTTTCCGGGTTGGGGAATTTACTGTTCAACAAAATTTGCTGTTGCAGGCTTTACTGAAGCTTTAGCTGAAGAAGTAAAAGATTTCGGAATTCATGCTACCGTTGTGTATCCTGGATATTTCCGTACAGACTTTTTGAATAAAGATTCTGTGAAAACCCCTACCAATCCTATTCAGGCATATGAAGCAGCAAGAAATTCTGAACAGGCCCACCTTAATGAAATCAATGGAAATCAGCCTAATGATCCTGAAAAAGCAGCTGATATACTGATTCAGATCAGTAAAGAGAAAAATCCGCCAGTACACTTATTATTAGGTGTAGGAACGATGGAATTTCTGAATAACAAAATTGATATTTTAAAGAAAGACGCTGAGAAATGGGAAAGTCTTACTGTTTCCACTGCGATCTAATTTGATACTATCCTTCGACTCCGCTCAGGATGACATTCCTACTACTTCGTTTTAATTTATATACATGAATTAAATATAAAAACTTTAGCGAAGTCAGCCTGATCAGAGTCGAAGACTTTTTGAATCAATGTATTATACTTTTTGTAAAAACAACTAACTTAGCTCTTATGAAACAGCCCGTTCATTTTAATTCTATTTCAGATTTTCATGCTTTCTGTGGTCTTCCGAATCCTGAGCATCCTCTGATCAGTGTGATAGATTACAGTAAAGTCCGCTATGTTGTAGATAATGACGAATTGAAATGGATCCAGAATTTTTATTCGATTGGTTTGAAAAAGAATGTCACTCCAAAGTTTAATTATGGGCAGCAGCAATATGATTTTGATTCGGGTGTATTATGCTTTGTTTCTCCACAACAGTTTTTGAGTCTGGAAATAAGACAGGATGTAGAAGTGGAGCCTACGGGGTTTTTATTGCTGATTCATCCCGATTTTCTGTGGAACACTTCATTAACCAGGAAAATAAAATCTTATGATTTCTTCAGTTATAAGGTAAAAGAAGCCCTTTTCCTTTCTGATAAGGAAGAGAAGATTCTTGTTGATATTTTTAAAAATATTGAACGGGAATATCAGTCAAATACAGATAGATTCACGCAGGAACTGATCATTGCCCAGATTGAATTATTACTGGTTTATTCTGATCGTTTTTATGAACGTCAATTTTTCACCAGAAAAAAATCAAGTCACGAATTATTATACAAGTTTGAAGACATCCTTTCCCAATATTTCGAAAGTGGAAATCTTCTTGAAAACGGAATTCCATCGGTAAAAACCATTGCCGAACAGATGAATATTTCGCCCAATTATCTGGGAACACTTCTACGGCTTCACACGCAGCAAAACACACAGCAGCACATCCAGAATAAGCTCATTGATTCTGCCAAAGAACGTTTGAGTACTACGAGTTTATCTGTAAGTGAGATTGCTTATGAATTGGGATTTGAACATCCGCAGTCTTTCAGTAAACTCTTTAAACAAAAGACGAATCAGTCTCCGGGAGAATTTAGAAAATTATTTAATTAAATTCGGTGACAGGCCATACAGATGTTAATTTCATTCTATTTTACCATTAAGAAGTTTATTACTTTTGTTTAAATACTTCTTGCAATGAAACCAGTTCTATTATTGATCTTTATTTTTACATTTTATCTTTATCAGGGACAAAATAAAAACATAATCAATCCTGAAAAAATTGAAAATCCGATTCAAAAAAAATATACCGGAAAAATTATTTTCCTTAACAAAGCCATTGCTCTTGAAAATTTGAAAGATTCGGACTTTCTCACTTCTTCTGTATTTCAGGAAAACGGAGACCTTGGTATTCTTGCTTTTTTTGATAATTCTCTTGTTAACTACCTTCATCCGCTTGAACCTAATTGGCCTGTTGATGAACTGTTAAAAAATGGAAATTATCAATTCTCATTTTATGTAGACGAAAAGCTGATCTATAAAGAAAACCTCAATACAGGTGCAGGCATTGCAGATCATAAAAAAAACAAAACCACATTACGAATTCCTCTTCTCAGCAGTAAAAACGAAGATTCATGGGGAAGATATCTATGGATGCGCTTCTATATGGCCCATAACGGAATTGATGCTCTGGCGGAAGGCAATCATATTTTAAAAATTGAAATGCGTCCGTATCTCAATACTTCTACAATTAAGACAGGACCTGTTATTGCAGAAGGACAGATCAACCTCAATGTTCCTTCCCAAAATATTTCGGAGCAGCAGATCGCTGTTCAGTCCATCCAACCCAACAGCGGATGGAAGGTTTCTAAGGAAAAGATAAACACGGAAACCATCAGAAATCTGAATAAGAAAATTGCAGAAAACAGGTTTAAAAATATAACCGGAGTTGTCATTGTAAAAGACGGAAAATTGCTTCTTGAAGAATATTTCAACGGATCCGGAAGAGATTCTTTGCAAGATACCCGTTCTGTAGGAAAATCGTTTTCTTCGGCATTAACGGGAATTGCGATCAAAGAGGGATATTTAAAAAACGAAAATCAGAATCTGAAAGATTTTTATGACCTGAAACAATTTAAAAATTATTCTTCCCAAAAAGAGAATGTTACTATAAAAAGTTTATTGACTATGAGCTCCGGATTTGACGGAAACGATGAAAATTCTGAATCTGCCGGAAATGAGGAAAACATGTATCCTACCGAAAATTGGGTAAATTTCACATTGGATCTGCCAATGACAGAGAATGCAGCAGGAAAAAACTGGAGTTACTTCACAGCCGGAGTTGTGGTAACCGGAGATATTTTGGATAAAACAGTTCCGCAAGGCTTAAAAAATTATGCAGATAAAAAATTATTTCACCCTCTTGGCATCACAAATTATAAATGGCAGTTTACTCCACAGCAAAAACCTTCTCTGGCAGGAGGATTACGTATGAAAGCACTAGATTTTGCAAAATTTGGACAGTTGTATAGCAATAATGGAGTTTGGGAGGGTAAAACTATATTGACCAGGAATTGGATTAAGAAATCTTTCACCAATTATTTCACAGATAATCCTGATTTTGAAGGATATGGATATTTATTCTGGAGAAAGGTTTACAAGGTGGGAAATAACAGTTATGAAGCTTTCCAATCCAGCGGAAATGGTGGAAACAAAATCATCATCTTCACCAAAATACCGGTTGTCATGGTAATTACCGCACAGGCCTACAATAAACCTTATGCCCACTCACAAGTCGAAAAAATGGTACAGGAATTCCTTTTACCAAGTTTAATGATGAGTAATGAATAATTAGTAATGAGTAATATTGAAAAGTGAGAAAGAATTGCTTATTGCAAAAATTATTCGTCTTTCTTAGATGGAACAAGGAATACATCAATAAGACCTTCAGGAAGTTCCATTTTGATTATTCTTTCTTCCCTGTCAACTTCAAGAATCCAGTCTTTTATCATAGGAATAACCACTTCTTTTCCATCCAGATTTGTAATGAAATACACCTGTGCCGTCTGATCGTTTACAGATCTGATTACTCCACAGTTGTCATCATTTTGATCAAAAATTTCAAATCCGATGATTTCGTGGTAATAGAATTGTTTTCCTGAAAGTTTAGGTAGAGAAGCAAGCGGAAGGTAAACACTTTTACCCAACACCTGATCTATTATAGCCTCAGAAGAGTTTTTGAATGCAAGATTCAGAGCATCAAGTTTGCTCCATGATGATTTTTCAATAAAAAATGGAACCAATAATCCGTTGATTTCAACGAATATTGATTCCAATTTATTGTAAAGCTCGGGTTGATCGGTATCCAATTTAAGGATTACGTTACCCGCAAGTCCATGTCTGCGTGTGATTTTACCTAAAAAATAGCAATCTTCTTTACGCATAACAGGGTTTGGTCTTAAGCTTCAGTGTTTTCTTCAGTTTCAGCAGCAGGAGCTTCTCCTTCTGTAGCTTCAGCAACAACTTCTTCAGCAGGTGCGTTTGCAGCTTCTTCAGCAGCTTTAGCATCAGCATCAGCTTGTGCAGCAGCAGCAACTCTAGCTTCGTTTACTTTTACTTCAGCTTCTAAAGCAGCTTTCTTAGCATCAGCTTTAGCAGTTGCTAAACCTTCTACTTTACCTTGTACTTTAGAATCTTTAGCTTCTACCCAAGCATTGAATCTTTTTTCAGCTTCAGCTTCGTCAAAAGCACCTTTAGCCACACCACCTTGTAAGTGTTTTTTGTAAAGAGCACCTTTGTAAGATAGAATAGCTCTAGCAGTATCAGTAGGCTGAGCACCGTTGTTTAACCACTGTACAGCGGAATCAACGTTCAATTCGATAGTTGCCGGGTTAGTAATTGGGTTGTAAGTTCCTAGTTTTTCGATGAATCTACCATCTCTTCTAGCTCTAGAATCTGCAACCACGATGTGGAAAAAAGGTTTTCCTTTTTTACCGTGTCTTTGTAATCTGATTTTTACTGACATAATGTTTGAATTTTACGGGAACTCGTCCCAGTTAAATATTTAAGAGTGCAAAGATAGTAAAAAAGTTTGAAGTAAAAAGCTCCAAGTAAAAAGTTTTATAAATTCAAATTATTTTTCCCCGGAGCCGGAAACCTGCTATCGCTACCCGCTTTTTATTTCACAAAGAAAAAAGCTCAAATATACCGCTCGATCAGGGCTATTTTAAGACAAATTACCCAAATAAAATAATCCCAGACACTTCTGGTTTTCTTCAATAGTAAGAGAATCTTTCAACTCATCTACAATTTTGGGAGAACTCCAGTAGCATCCGATATTATTCGCAGTGCAGGTAAGATACATATTCTGAACGGCCATCGAGGTAGCTGCTATTTCTTCCCATTCCGGGACCATTCCGCTGAAATTGACAACAATGGAAACTACTGCATCAGCTTTATTGATTTTAAAACCAATATCGTTATATTTTTTCTCTAAGAAAATCTGTTCAGATGTAGTTGCTTTATAGATTGCCTGCATTTCTGATGCCAGCTGTACTTTTTCTTCTCCTTTGAATATTTTGAAGCGCCAAGGTTTTGTACGCTTATGATTGGGAGCAAATGTGGCAGAGTTTAAAATTTCTTCCAAAACTTCCTGAGAAATTTCTGTATCAGTATAATCTTTTGGGAAAATACTTCTTCTTTGCTCTATGATTTCTTTTAAAATGGATGCTTTATTCATGTAACAAAATTACGAAAAAGATGGAAGCATGAAGTGGAATGTAGAAAGTTTAATGTTTGGCTGTGTGATAGATGCCGGAAGCTTATCAAAATTACTTTTTACTTTTACAAAACCTCTATAACCTTCTGATGGATCTTATTTAAAGTAAACTCATCACCTGATTTCATGCCCATCATTTTTTTGGCCATAGGACTTTCGGGAGAGATTGCATAGAACCGGTCTCCTTCAAAAAAAAATTCCCCTAATGACACTGATATATAAAACCGGGCCTTGTTGGTAATCACCAGCGAGCCAAGCTGTACTCTTTCTGTAGCGGTATTCAGAACTTTTGCCATATTTCTTTTAAGATCATTCAAAGCCCCCAGCTGTCGCTGCATCTGATAAATCTCCTCCTGCATCTCTTCTCTCATGCTGTCATATTTCGGAGTTTTTTTGATGTCACGGCTGGCCTCCAGGGTAAATTCGATAAAGTTATTAAGCTTTTCAATTTTCTCTGCGATAGTAGTTTTCACAAAGTCTCTGATATGACTTTTTTCAAATACAATCTTCTCCATACAATCTATTCTTTAATATAAAGATAATATTTTTAGAATAATATTTCTTCGACTTAACATAAAAAAACGACAGCAAAATAGTTCATTATAATTAAAAATTATTTTTAGCTTTGCCTTTTTTAAAACTAAAACCATGTTTAAAGCACCATTTTCATTTGATGGGAGAATCAGAAGGACAGAATACGGATTGTCCTATCTTCTATATCTGGTATTTTCTGTACCTTTCAATATCTATTTTCAGAGTAACGAGCCATCAGGAGGTGTTACTATAGTTTTCTTTCTTTTATTGATTCCTTTTCTTTGGTTCCTTATTGCACAGGGAGCAAAAAGATGCCATGACAGAGGAAATTCAGGCTGGTTTCAATTAATTCCTTTGTATGGCTTATGGATGTTATTTGCAGACAGCGACCACGGGCCAAATGAATACGGACCTAATCCTAAGGGCGAAGGAAACTATAACTCGATCAACGAGATTGGTAAGAAAGAATTGTAATAAAAAGCCTTGTAAATTTACAAGGCTTTCATTTTTATTTTTCAGCAAGTTTCTTCAGATCACCGAGCCCCTGGCTGAACATTTTATCCATATTACTGTCCATCATAGGTTTCATGATCTTCATCATGGCATTCAGTTCATTATCGATCATCCAGGTTACTTTTGTTCCGCCACCTTCAGGGGTCAGTACAATCTTACTTTTGGCTGTGCCTTCAAAAGGTTTTATGAAATGAAGCTGAGTACTCAGCTTTTCATCAGCTACAACTTCAGTAATGGATTGCTCTCCTTCGCTGTCATCACCTGTCCAGTGATAAGAATCGCCTATCTGGTCTCCTGCTCCTGAGTAGGTAACAGAGAAATTTTTTATTTCTTTAGAAAAAGGATCCCATGTATTATATGCTTTTAAAGAGTTTGTGTGTTGCCATACTATTTCTTTTGGTGCATTGATGACAATAGATTTTTCATAATGGTAATCTTTACTGAAAGCCAGCATAGCAATTATAGCATAGATAATGATCAGTACGATGATAGTACCAATAATTTTTAAGAGTGTTTTCATAGTCTATATATTTAAGGTTATTTATTTTAATAATGACTTTTAAATCTGTTCTCAAAATTAAATATTCCCACATCACTCCCTCTTTCCATATGACAAGATTATTTAAAGATAAGTATTTTTGTCATAACTTGTGAGTAAGGCATTATTTTTGAGCATTTCAGCTGTGATTCCCGATGAATCATTACATTTACCTTATATAAAAAATCAAAAAATGAATATTTTAACAGAAAAATTTACCACTCCATATCATTCAGCTCCATTCAGTAACATTAAAAATGAAGATTATCTTCCGGCATTTAAAGAACTGATTCAAAAATCCGAAGCCGAAATTGATGCTATTATCAACAATACTGAGACACCCACTTTCGAAAATGTTATTGAAGCATTGGCATATTCCGGGGAACAGCTGGATGTAGTTTCAAATATTTTTTTCAACTTAAATTCTGCAGAGACCAGCGATGAAATTCAGCAGATTGCACAAGAGGTTTCTCCGATCTTAACGGAATATTCTTCAAAAATATCTCAAAACGAAGCCCTTTTCAACAAAATCAAAAAAGTATATGATGAAAAGGAAAACTATAATCTTAACGAAGAGCAGGAAATGCTTTTAAATGAAACCTACAAAGGTTTTGTAAGAAGCGGAGCTTTACTGAATGAGGAAGACAAAGAAAAATTAAAGAAAATCAGCATGGATCTTTCTTTAAAGTCTTTACAGTTCGGACAGAATGTACTGGCTTCTACGAATGCTTATTTTAAACACATCACCAATAAGGAAGATCTTGCAGGAATTCCGGAAGCCATCATCGATCAATATGCTGAAGAAGCTAAGGAAAGAAACCTTGAAGGCTGGGTAGTAACTTTACAGTATCCAAGCTATATTCCCTTCATGACTTATGCTGAAAACCGTGAGCTAAGAAAGGAATTGGCACTGGCAAATGGTAAAAAGTCTTTTGATGGTGGGGAATTTGACAATCAAAATCTGATCAAAGAACTTCTGAATTTAAAACAACAGAAAGCTGAGCTTATCGGATATAAAAACTATGCGGATTTTGTTCTTGAAGAGAGAATGGCTAAATCTCCAGTAAAAGTTTTTGATTTTTTAAATGAACTTTTAACAAAGGCAAAGCCTTATGCTGATAAAGAAATTGAAGAATTGAAATCTTTGGCAAAAGCTGACGGAATTGACGAAATGCAAGGTTACGATCACGCTTTCTATGCTGAAAAACTTCGTAAGCAGAAATTTGATCTTAATGATGAAGAATTAAAACCTTACTTCCCATTAAATCAGGTACAGGATGCTGTATTCGGGCTGGCTGGAAAACTTTTCGGGCTGACTTTTGAGGAAAGAAATGATATTCCGAAATACCACGAAGATGTAAAAGTATATGAAGTAAAAGAAAACGGAATTTACAAATCTCTGTTATACGTTGATTATTTCCCAAGAAAAGGGAAAAGAGCCGGTGCATGGATGACCAGCTACAAAAACCAATACAAGCAAAACGGCGAAAATTCACGTCCGCATATTTCAATTGTCTGCAACTTCAGCAAACCGACAAAAGATACTCCCAGCTTACTCACGTTCCAGGAAGTGACTACTTTATTCCACGAATTCGGGCATGCTCTTCACGGGATGATGGCAGACACCCAATATCCTACACTATCAGGAACTTCTGTAAAATGGGATTTTGTGGAACTTCCATCTCAGTTTCTGGAAAACTTCTGTTATGAACCTGAGTTCTTAAAAACATTCGCTAAGCATTATAAAACAGGAGAAGTACTTCCTGACGAAAAAATTGAAAAGATAGAACAGTCTAAAAATTTCATGGAAGGTTATCAAACCTTAAGACAGCTAGGATTCGGACTTCTTGATATGAACTATCATACAAAAGTTGGAGAGTTGGAAAATGAAAGTATAAAGGATTTTGAGGATAAATATACCAAAGCGACAACTCTTTATCCTTCCAATTCTGAAACGGCAATGAGCCCAAGTTTTTCCCACATTTTCCAGGGCGGATATTCTGCCGGATACTATTCTTATAAATGGGCAGAAGTTCTGGATGCGGATGCTTTCCAGTATTTCAAAGAAAACGGAATCTTCAATCCTGAGATTGCGGCAAAGTATAAAGTATTGCTTTCTTCCGGTGGGACAAAAGATCCGATGGAACTTTATAAGAGTTTCAGAGGCAGTGAACCGAAAGTAGAGAGTTTATTGAAAAGAGCCTTTGGATAAATGACAAAAACTGATTCAACAGATCAGGAAAAATAAATAGAGAAAGAACAGCAAGTTGCTGTTCTTTTTTGTTTTAAATTAGTCGTTTGATAATCTCGAAATGAATTCCTGACACATGACCATCCAAGAACAAATCCAAGACTATATCAACAGTCAGCCTGAAAAGAAACGTAATGATATGCAGGAACTGCACCACGTCATCCTGGAACTTATGCCGGAATGCCAGCTTTGGTTTCTCGATGGTAAAAACAGTGAAAATAAAACAGTTTCCAACCCCAATATCGGATATGGATTCTATACCATTCAATATACCGATGGAAAAACCAGAGATTTTTATCAGATTGGAATGAGTGCCAATACCACCGGAATCTCAATTTATGTTCTCAACATTGATGATAAAACCTATCTGACTACCACCTATGGAGACAGAATAGGTAAAGCCAGCGTAACGGGATATTGCATTAAATTCAAAGCGTTGAAAGATATCAACATTGAAATCCTGAAAGCGGCCATCCTTGACGGGCTTAAAGGATAAAATTCTTTTAACTTATAAAAAACTGGCAGATCTATTCTAAGAAAGCTAAATTTGTACAGTATACAAAGCAAGCATCCATTCTGTAATTTTAAATAATGAGTACGATACCACTAAGATTAGAAAACGTAAAAAAACTTCAGGCCAAAAGATGGGAAAATGAAGACCATTGGGATACTTTGAATGATTTATTAGTCAAAGAATTAGATGAAATTTTACTTATTGAGCCTGAAAATACTTCAGCTTTAGTTAATATGGGTGCTGTTTATTCCGATATGGGAGAAAACGAAACGGCTCTGGAGTATCTAAAAAAGGCTTTAAACTTAGGTTCTAAAGATAAAAATCTGTTTGTAAACCTGGCTATTGTACTTGTTTACATGGAGAAACATCAGGAAGAGTATTTAGAATACCTTGAAGAAGCTGAAGATACAATTGAAGATCCACTTACTTTTAAAGCTTATTTTGATCCTCAATCCCATTAAAAGTCTGTACAATTAAAATTTTAAAATCATGTTACTAGCCATATTACTTCCCTTCTTATCTTTCATGGTCCGTGGAAAAGTTCTCACCGGAATTATCTGCCTGATTTTACAGATCACTCTGATCGGATGGCTTCCTGCTGCAATCTGGGCTGTACTTTCTTTAAATAATGCAAGAGCAGATAAACGAAATGACAAACTTATTAAAGCAATGCGCAAAAACCAAAAGTAACTTAGCTATTCCCAATACAAACATTGGTAATAAATAATAGCATTTGAGTTCTGATATAATTGTCGTAAATTTACATAAGCCCCTATTTTCATTGGAGAAATTACTGGAATGATAAAATTCCTTTGACTGAAAGGTTTTCAAAGTCTGAAACATATTAGTTAAACATCAAAAAGAACCATCAATTTCTTTATGCTATGAAAGAAAATAAATACGACAATCCGTCATTTTTTGACCAGTATGAAAAAATGCTCCGCTCACAGATAGGATTGGAGGGAGCCGGAGAATGGCATACCCTGAAAAATATGCTGCCTGATTTTCAGGGAAAGAATATTCTTGACCTCGGCTGCGGTTTTGGATGGCACTGCCGTTATGCTATGGAAAATGGCGCAGAATCCGTGATCGGAATTGATCTTTCGGAAAGAATGCTGGCAAAAGCTCAGGAAATCAATAATCTGGAAGGAATTCAATATGAAAGAAAAGCCCTGGAGGATATTGATTATCCCGCTGAAAAATTTGATGTTATATTGAGTTCACTCACATTACATTATGTAGAATCATTCGATACTATTGCTCAGCATATTTACAAATGGCTTAGCCCGGGAGGATCTTTTGTATTTTCAGTGGAACATCCAGTTTTCACGGCAGAAGGCGGTCAGGACTGGGTATATGATAAAAACGGTGAAAAAACTTGTTGGCCTGTAGACCGTTATTTTACGGAAGGAAAAAGAAACACAACTTTTTTAGGAGAAAATGTCATCAAATACCACCGTACTTTAACGTCTTATTTAAATACTTTATTAAAACAGGGTTTTAAAATCAAAGAGATTATTGAACCGCAACCAAGCCAGGAAATGTTGAAAGAAATCCCGGAAATGAAAGAAGAACTCCGCAGACCGATGATGTTGCTAATCTCTGTTGAAAAATAGTTTTTAAAATATCAATATTCTTTCTTTTAGGATAAAATTATAAATTACTATATTGTATAACATAGTAATAACAATTAATCATATCTTTGTATAACAAAGTAAATAAATATGATTATTAAAAAACTAATTTCCTTCCTGATATTGTGCCTGTTTTTAAGCAATACAATTGATGCTCAAATCCATACAAAAGGATATGAAAAGAAAATTGACAGAATTATCCAGACAGAATTCGGGAATGAAAATGAGCCTGGCGGTGTTTTCCTGATTACTCAAAATGGAAAGAATCTCTATCGGAAAGCATTTGGAAAAGCTAACCTTGAACTCAACGTCAATATGATACCGGAAAATGTTTTCCAAATCGGATCTATGACTAAACAGTTTACTGCTGTGGCTATTCTGATGTTGGAACAGCAAGGTAAACTTAATGTCAGCGACCCTGTTTCCAGATATCTTAAAGATTATCCTAACGGAGACAAAATTACCATTCATCATCTTCTGACCCACACATCCGGAATTAAAGATTTTACTAAAATGAAATCTATTTCTTCTATTGCCCAAAAAGAGATGAAGCCCGAGGAAATGGTTGATTTTTTCAAAAATGAACCTGTAGATTTTGCTCCCGGAGAAAAGTTTGATTACAACAATTCCGGATACGTAGTTTTAGGCTATATCATTGAACTGGTTTCCGGAACTTCTTATGAAGATTTTATTAAGAAAAATATTTTTGATAAAATAGGAATGATCCATTCTTATTACGCTTCTGACAGAAAAATGATCCCTCAAAGAGCCTATGGTTATCACAAAAAAGAACAGGGATTCGTCAATAAAACTGTTATCAGTTTCAGTGTTCCTTTTTCTTCCGGCTCATTGATGTCTACCGTAGATGATATGCTGAAATGGCAACAGGCTTTACTTCAGAATACCCTGCTGAATCCAGAAGAAACCCAAAAAGCGTTTCAGAAATATAAACTGAACAATGGTGAAGAATTTACCTACGGATATGGATGGCATCTGAAAGATATTAATGGAACACCTGACCGGGAACATGGCGGAAGTGTATTCGGATTTAAAAGCATGGGTGTTTACATTCCCAGCGAAAATATCTATGTGATAGGATTCAGCAACTGCGACTGCCACTCTCCGACTGAAGTTACCAGAAATATTGCGAAAGCGACTCTGAGTGAAATTAAAATCTCATCAAAAAAGCCATAAAATAATCCCAATTATTTTTTACACCTCTTTTCTGGGAGAACATGATTCGGAACTTTAAAAACAGAAACTATTACAAAAATAAGACAGATAATGTTGATCAATACTGCAACTGAGAACGCATGGTGATAATGTTGTACTGTGGGTTTCGTTCCAAGAAAATAGTAAAAAACACTTCCTACAGCAACAATTCCAATGATGGCAGCAATCTGCTGAAAGGTATTATAAACCCCGGATGCATTTCCAATCAGCTTTTCAGACATTCCCGACAGGGCAATATTGGCCAGCGATGGAATGATTGACCCCACTCCCAGTCCATGTAAAAACAGCAGCAGCCAGAATAACGGAAAACCAGTCTGCATTCTGAATAAAAACAGCTGAAGAATAAGAATAACAATAATAAAGCTGAGCCCTGCAATCAGGGCTTTTTTTCCATATCTCAAAATCAATTTTACAGAAACTGCGGATGCCAGTATAAACCCAAGCCCCTGAAAAACAATAATTTTTCCGGCTTCTAACGGACTTATCTTTAAACCATCCTGAAAAAAAAGTGACAGGATATAAAAATAAGAATCCAACATAATAAAAAAGAAGGAAACTGCTACGATACCCAGATTGAAATTTTTATAACGGAACAATTCAAAATCAATCAGATAAGATTGTTCATTTTGTATTCTCCTCTTTTGATTTTTTATAAAACCGAAAATAATTCCGGCTGAAATGAACATCAGTGAGGCATTTTTGAAATGAAAACCTTCATGCTCAGACATCGTCAGGGCATAGGTAGCACAGAATAATCCTGCAGAGAGTGCTACAACACCTCCAATATTAAAGGACTGCCTTACTGAAGTTTTAGATTCGTTCAATAATTTCAGGCTCAGGAAAACTGCCGGCAGGCATATAGGAATATTCATCAGAAAAATAAGCCTCCAGGGTTCTTCCATAATTGTAAGAGACGAAAAGTATCCCCCAAGAAACTGACCCAAAATGGTACCTATTCCAATAGTGATCCCGTACCACCCCATTGCTTTTGTACGTTCACTGTGAACAGTAAATAAAATCTGAATCATGGAAAGTACCTGCGGAGCCATCATTGCGCCACTTATCCCCTGTACAAATCTTGAAATGACAAGTTGTTCTGCTCCTGCAGAAATTCCGCAGGCAATAGAACTCACCATAAAAGCTTTTAATCCAATGACATAAATCTTTTTTCTTCCGTACAGATCACCCAATCTTCCTCCGGTAATCAGCAAAGAAGCAAAACCGATAAGGTAAGCCGCAATCATAAACTGCATTTCTCCATTGGAAGCATGAAGGTCACGCTGTATGGAAGGTATAGATACATTAATGATAAAAATATCCATAATCGTCAACAACTGACCGAATAGTATAACCAATAATTTCAAATACTTATGTTTCATTTTTATATAGATATATCTATTTTTAAATATTAAAAAAAAATCAGGAAAGTAATCCCTGAACAATTTTTTTTACCTGATCAAAAGAATCATTTTGCTTATTGATTGTGGATGTTACAACTGCCCCTTCTATTAACAGGAAAATATTTTCTGCTGTTAAATTGACATCGGTAAGTTGTCCCTGCACTCCATATTCTGTTACGAGTGTTTTAATCAGATTTTTTTGTTTTTCTTTATGCTGCTTTGCAAAACCGGAAACGGAAGAATTACTCTCTCCTATTTCGGAGACAATTTTAATGAAGTGACATCCTGCAAACTTTGAAGTCTGCTGCAATTTCTTTCTGTAATCAATGAGTGTCAGAAGTTTTTCTCTCGGGTCTGAAATTTTAGAGGTACTATTTTCAAATCCCTCAAACCAGTCCAATTCTTCTTTGATAAGATACGCCTGAAGAAGATCATTTTTAGATGAAAAATGGTTGTATAGTGAACCAATAGCGATATCAGCTTCTGCAATAATCTGGTTAATTCCTGTAGAATTGTATCCTTGCTTATAAAACAAATCTGAAGCTACCCTGATAATCCTTTCGCGTACTTTTTCCTTTTTCATCGTGAAATTTTTTACAAAATTAAATAAAAAATAGATAAGTCTATCTATTTTTTAAATACAGATAAAATTTTATTTTGGAAGACTCAGAAGGAAACAGAATTGCACTGCATGAAACTGTAAAATAGTTATACCATTTGATACATATTATTTTTTTTAATAAAGTTGATGCATATTTTGTATCTTTCAATAACCATTTACAAAAGATTATCTGATAAATACCTATGGCGGAAGAACTTTATTTCATCAAAACCAACCCTACTATTGCCAAAATTAATTTGTACAATAAACTCGAACGTGAAGAGGAAAATATTCTAAAATTCCTGCCATCTGATGCAAAAGATACGCTTGAGAATATTAAAAAAAAGGTCCAGAATTCTGTTGAAGAACTTACCCAGGAGGAACTTCTGCTTATTTTTCAATGGTTTAGCAAAGCATACTCTTCAGATCATGAGGAGGCTAAAACACAGCTTTACATCAATGGTATTGATCTATTTTATGAAATACCTACGACCATTCATGCCGAAAACTTCCTTCAGATTCTTTCAGATTATGAAAAGCTTCTGAAGCAGGATATGAATTATATTGTGGACTCCAAAAACTTCAATCAGTTTCTTATCTACGGTATATTTCTCACAGAAATTATCAATAAAGACCAACATCAGGAAAATATCCTTTGTGAATACCTGAAACCTGACAATCAATCTTTATATCTTCTGGCAGAAAACCAATGTGGTTCTAAGGAATTTAATGGAAAAATCATTCCGGATCTTCAACATCATTTTGCTGATCTGTATGATCTGACCAAATTTTATAAAGGTCCCATTATCAAGCTCGAGCAGGAATAAAGAAAGAGACTTTTCAGGCCTCTTTTAAAATTTCAGGGTTTTTCATTAGATAATCCAATGCTTCTTTCACTGCCTGTTCAGGGCTTTTGGGATTAAATCCCAACTCCTTTCTTGCTTTGGAAATATCAAAATCCTGCTGCAATCCGGAAAACATGCTAATATCTTTTCTTGTGAGTACCGGAGCTTTCCCACTAAGTTTTGCGGTAAATTCCATAATGGCAGCAATACTGAATAAAATTCCTTTAGGCACGGAACGGGGAATATCAAGTTTCAATTTAGGATAAAGCTGATTGGCTAAAATAGTGGTATCAGTAATGGTCATACATTTTTCATTGGCCAGAATATAACGTTCACCAGAACGTCCTTTTTCTGCTGCCAGATAACATCCTTCCGCCACATCTTTCACATCTATCCAGTTCAGGGTAATTTTGGTATCTACCGGAATTTTCTTGTTCAGGATAAGCTTCAATACTCCATAGGAAACATTTAATGGAGAAAATGCTTCACTGCCTATCATCGCAGAAGGCATTACGGAAATAAGTTCTATTCCCAATTTTGCAGCCAGATCAAAAGCCAGTTTCTCACCGTCATTCTTAGAATTGTAATACATATCTCTACGGTCCGGATTATAGCCATTACTTTCTCTTGTTGGCAATGTTGTATAATCAAGAGCAGCAATAGAACTTACATATACTATTTTCTTCACTCCTGCTTCTGCTGCTGCTTCGATGGTATTTCTGGTTCCCGCGATATTCACATCATAGATTTCTTTTTTTGGATCTTTTGCCCATAATTTAAAAGCGGCACCTACTGCATAGAAGGTCTCCACACCCTGAAGGGCTTTTACAAAAGAAGCTTTATCTGTAATATCAGCCTGTACCAGCTCGCAATTCAGTCCTTCAAAAGGCATTCTGTTATTGGTATTCCTTACTGCGGCACGCACCGGCAGTCCTTGTTTCAGTAAAAATCTGACTAAATTATTTCCCAGATGTCCATTTGCACCGGAAACAAGACTTAAATGATTCTTTGTCATTGCATTGATTTTAATGCTGCAAAGTTCATCTTCCCAGAACCGGAACCACTTGACTTTTGTTAGTTAATTATTTTTCTCCGAATTCTGCTCAGACTTTCAGGTTTCATTCCTAAAAATGAAGCAATATACTGAATAGGAACATTCTGAATAATTTCCGGATATTCTTTCATGAGTTTCAGGTAGCGCTGTTCGGCATTCAAAGCTGACAATTCTCTCGAACGGTTCTCATTGTAAGCAATTGATTGTTGAAAAACTGAAATACTAAAATCTTTCATTGCCTGACTTTTGGCAGTGAGGTAATCCAGGTTTTCTTTTGAAATTCTCAAAAGTTCAGCGTCTGTGATGCATTCCACATTATTTTCAGAAACTGTACCATTAATAAAATCTGAATATGAAGTAAAAAATCCAGGTGGACAATTGATATGAGTGGTAATCTCACTGCCGTTCTGGTCATTATAAAAAAGTCTGAGATAGCCTGAAACAATATAGTAAAGATAATGAGGAACCTTCCCTGCTTTTTCTATCACAGTGTTTTTTGAAAACACCACCGGCTCAAAATATTGTTGGACAGCTTCTGTTTCTTCACTGGTAAAGTTATGGTCTGATCGGATGTATTGTAAAAGCTTGTCATGCATCGAAGTAAAAATTTTGAGTCTTTTACAAAGCTACCAAAAGAAAACTTTAAAATTTATTAGTTTAAAAAATATTCATCTGTTCATGTAACATTCCGGATTCAATAGTTGTCTTGTATACATAATCGAAAGAAAGCTGTTGAGAAAACAGTAACTGAGATTAGTAAGCATTATTGAATCAGGATAAAAACTATACCACAGCCAGCAGTCTCCTTTACGATGTGACCTGTTGGCTTTTTATTTATTTACAACCAAATTCCTTACTGTAACAAAATAATATATCATTCCTCCAACAAAATAAGCCAGCACATCAAAAAAATCTCCGGTAAAGTATACAGATAGTTTCGGACAAAGAACCTCAAACAGAAAACACAGATAAAGTACTGATGTCAATACAAATTTCAAATCTGGTTTCCATTGATAGCCTAAGATAGCATTCATCGTAAATTCTATTAGATAACAATACATAGGGACGGTAATACTATCTGCAAAATAATCATTGATAACGGGAATATAAATTCCGTGTTGTCTCAGTAAAACTATCACTCCCCAGGCTGCCAGTCCCAGCAGAAACCAATATGAAATTCTTATTTTCATCACATGTGAAGTACTGCCATTATTACTCCAAGAATTACCTGCAGTATTTTTGATATAACTTCCTGATTATCTGTTTTATTTTCTTTTTCTGTGCTTTCTACTGATTCATAATTGAATTTTTGCTTACCTTCCATTTCCATATAATTTTATATTGCAAATATATTAAATTAGAACAATTGTTCTAATTTTGAATGTATGATTTATATCCACTCTTATATTCTTATCTTTGAGGTATGAAGACCAAGGATAAAATTCTGTCCAAAGCACTGGAGTTATTTAATGAAAAAGGGTATAACAATATTACCACAAGGCATATTGCGGCTGAACTCAGCATCAGTGCGGGCAATCTGCATTATCATTTCACCCACTCTGAAGACATTATTAAAATCCTTTTCTCAGAACTTACCCTGAAAATGGATGAACTGCTGAACCACATGAAAAAAATGGAGAATAAAACACTGGATGATCTTTATCAGTTTACTTATTCTACCTGTGAAATCTTTTATTCTTATCGTTTTGTATTTATTAATTTTGTAGATATACTCAATCAGATTCCTGAAATAGAATCCAGGTATGAAGGGATCAATTTCAGTAGAAAAGAGGAATTTCAGCTCATCTTTTCAGACCTTCAAAAGAGTAATATTTTTCAGAAAGACGTTCCTCATTTTATCGTAGAATGCCTTACTGAACAAATTTTCATTATTGCAGACAACTGGCTTACCCACAATAGACTTATCTTAAAACTCAGTCCCAAAGAAGCAATACAGCATTATACGCTTCTTCAGATGAATCTTTTTTATCCGCTTCTCAATAAAGAACAGCAAAAACTTTATGAAAAACATTATATCCAATAGTCAAAGTATTACCATCAGAAAAGGGATAAGGAAAGATCTCCCTGAAATGCTGGAGCTTTTTACAGCTACTATAGATGAGGTATGTAAAAAAGACTATAATTCCCAACAGCTCGAAGCATGGAAATCCGGTGCAAAGAATGAAGAGAGATGGATAAATGTGATTAGCAGTCAATATGTTTTAATTGCTGAAGGTGGAAATCAGATCGTGGGTTTTTGCACTCTCGATGAAGGAAATTATATTGATCTGCTTTTTGTACATAAAGATCATCAGCATAAAGGTATTGCATCTGCGCTTTATAATGCAATTGAAAAAGAAGCTCTTCAGCAACATGAGAAACTGCTCACAGCGGATGTAAGCAAAACTGCCAGAACCTTTTTTGAAAAAAAGGGCTTTCAAGTTGTTCAGGAACAGACTGTCAAGGTAAAAGAAATTATGCTTACCAATTATAAAATGACAAAAAACCTCATCTCTTAATTTCTGAATAATGGAATTACAACCGGAATATAATGAGTTTAGAATTTCAGTTCCTCAGGAATTTGAAAATGTATTTACTCATTTTTATTTTGCTGAAAATACTTCTGAAACATCAGTTACCAAAACCCTTTTACCCACTTATCAGACTATTTTGTTATTCTGTTTTGGAAAAAGTGCCACGATGTCTACACGGGAAAAAACAATCATTAGTGTTGATAAATGTACGGTATTTGGTCCGGCGAGACAATCTTTTGAATATACACTTCCGGCAGGCTGTTCTATTCTTGTAGCAAATTTTAAAGATGATGCATTCTTCAGATTTTTTGGAAAAATATCCATTGAACAGTCGGTAAGACATCCTGACGAACTGCTGGAGGAAAATTGTTTTACAGATCTTTGGTATCAGCTTACACAATTAGATTCAACCGTAGAACAGGTGAATTATATCCTTGATTTCTGCAAACCATATCTGCAAGACCGGGATATCACGGGCCAGCTTTTAAGTAGTTTTGATAACGGTCTTTTAAATCCTGTTAAAGTAATTGCAGAGCAAACCCAACAGACGGAAAGAAACATTCAGCGCAAACAGAAAGAGCAATTTGGATATTCTCTGAAAGAACTTACCCGCTACAACCGCTTTTTAAAAGCAATAAAAATCATTGAAAAGGAAACCGGAAAGCAGCGTAAAGTGAAATGGTTTAGCATCATTGATGAGTGCGGTTATTATGATCAAAGCCAGCTTATTCATGATTTCAAACATTTTATCAACATTTCGCCTGCTCAGTATTTAAAATTCCAGCAGGACATCTGCAATCCAAAGTCCAAATAGATCATTTCGTTTTCTTACAATTTTTGAAAAGTATACCAAACTACTTTTGTCTCATTAATCTTAACAATCAAGACAATGAGACATTTAATAATTTACGCACACCCTAATGAAAACAGTTTAAATCATCACCTTTTAAGTACTGTTGTTGAAACACTTCAGTCCCATGATCAGGAGGTCATAGTGAGAAATCTTTATAAAATTAGTTTTGATCCTGTATTTTCTTTGACTGATATGCAGGGGCAACGCATGGGAAAAGTATCTGAGGATGTAAAAATTGAACAGGAATATATTTCATGGGCAGAACAGATCACTTTCATTTATCCTATCTGGTGGACGGGGCTTCCTGCTATGATGAAAGGGTACATAGACCGCGTTTTCAGTTATGGTTTTGCTTACCGTTATGATCAGGGTATACAAAAAGGACTTCTGAAAGATAAAAAGACCGTGATTATCAACACTCATGGAAAATCTCATGAAGAATATGAAAAAACAGGGATGGATAAAGCACTCACTTTAACCTCTGATAACGGAATTTTTATCTACTCCGGGCTGGAAATCATCAAACATTTATTTTTTGATAAGGCAGATAAAGCTACTTCCGAAGATTTTGAGATCTGGAAAGATCAAATTAAAAACTTATACTCTGAGCATGTCCTTAACTATTAAATAACAATTAATGAAAACAAACACTGATAAACAGACCATTAACACATTATCAATCAACACCTATAAGCTGACAAAGAAAATTGTAAAATATAGTTTTTACATCTTTATCCTGTATTTTGCTTTTAAGGGATTTATGGCATGAAATTAGCTTCAAAAATCGCAAGTAAAATTGTTTTGAACCATTATTTTAAGCCATTAAGATTGATGGATGGTTAAGTTTTTTCTTAAAAACAGATCTTGTTATAACCCTGCAATGCGTCTTAATGGTTTAAATATTGGATTCTCAGGAAATCCCTGTATATTTACATTACAATGAAACATCTGAACAGTATATTACGTCTTCCATTCTTCAGTGAATATTACACTCCGAGCTATCGTTCGGGAAGACTTTCTATATCTGTAATTCAATAAAATAATCTAACGTATATATAGAGCCCGGACAGTACCTGTCCGGGCTTTTCATTTTTAAAACTATTCAACATGATTCATTTATTACAAGAAAATGCAGCTATCATCCTGCCTGAAAACGGCTTGGAGGAAAAACTTGTCCAAGCTAAAGAAGAAAACAGAAAACTCACCATCAAACTGGGATTTGACCCAACAGCTCCAGATCTGCATCTGGGACATGCAGTTGTGTTAAAAAAGCTGAAACAATTTCAGGATCTGGGACATCAGATCATTATAGTGGTAGGAAGCTTTACGGCAAGAATTGGCGATCCTACAGGAAAAAATAAAGCCCGAAAACCTTTAAGTGCTGAAGATGTACAGCATAATGCCCAGACTTATATCAACCAGTTATCCAAAGTGATTGATGTTCAGAAAACAAAGATTGTTTTCAATTCTGACTGGCTGGATGCACTTGACTTTTCAGAGGTTATCCAACTGTTATCAAAAGTTACCGTTGCTCAATTGATGCACCGCAATGATTTTAATAAAAGATTTACAGAAAACACTCCTATAGCCATGCATGAGCTTGTGTACCCCATTCTTCAGGGGTTTGATTCTGTAAAAATTGAATGTGATATCGAAATGGGCGGCACAGATCAGCTTTTCAACTGTACAATGGGAAGACAGCTTCAGGAGGTACATGGAATGCCTGCACAGATCGTCATGTGTATGCCATTGCTAAGAGGCCTTGACGGAAAAGAAAAAATGAGTAAATCTCTGAACAATATTATCGGACTTACGGACGAGCCTAATGAAATGTTTGGCAAAACTATGTCTATTCCGGATACGTTGATTGAAGAATTTATCAACTTAACCACAGATTTTTCAATAGAAGAAAAAACGATTCTTGTTTCAAGAATGGCAGAAGACGAAAATCCTATGAATATTAAAAAAATCATTGCCAAAAATATCATTAGCCAATACCATGATGCAGCTTCAGCAGAAAATGCGGAACAATTCTTTATCAATCAGTTTCAGAATAAAAATTTTGAAAAGAAAGTGTATGAGCCTATTTCTATAGGTTCTTTGAAGAGCATCCAAAACAAAGTATCCCTTGTGGAACTTTGTCATCAGCTTAAAAGTGACCTCAGTAAATCGGCAGTCCGAAGGTTAATTGAAAATGGAGGAATTCAAATCAATACCAACAAAATAACGGACTCAAATGAAGAAATTGAGCTAATCCCCCAAACTAAAATAAAAATAGGGAAAAGAGGCTTCTTTGAGCTAATATAAAGCTGGAAGATGAGAGCTGGGGGATGGAAGTTTTGTAAGATGATGAAATGATGAAATTTTTTGATGGGAATATTTTTGAAAGCATTTGTTGAATCAAAAAAGTAAAAGTTCTTTACAATACAAAAACAACTTCCAACCTCATTCTTCCAGCCTTCAACACTACTCATGATTCAGCTTATTTCAATATATTCGTTCTCTTAAAAACTATTTCCAATGAGCTACATCATGGTTGACATAGAGTCGGATGGCCCGATTCCCGGCGATTTTTCAATGGTCTGTTTCGGGGCAGTACTCGTCACAGAGGAACTGGACACCACTTTTTATGGAAAATTAAAACCTGTTTCAGAGAAATTCAATCCTGATGCTTTAGCAGTTTCCGGTTTCAGCAGGGAAGAAACAATGAAATTTGATGATCCCGAGGAAGTAATGCTTTCCTTTGAAGACTGGATTAAGACCAATTCCAAAGGCAGACCTATTTTTATCAGTGATAATAATGGTTTCGACTGGATGTTTATCTGCTGGTATTTTCATCATTTTATCGGACGGAATCCTTTTGGCTTTTCTTCCAGAAGGCTTTCTGATCTTTACTGCGGACTGGAAAAAGATACTTTTGCCCAATGGAAGCATCTCCGCAAGACTGAACACACCCACAATCCTATAGACGATGCCCTAGGAAATGCAGAGGTTTTATTGTACATGAAAGAAGAAATGGGACTGAAAATTGCATTAAAATAGAAACTCTAATTTTTTATTTTTGAATATGAATCTTAACCTGCACTACAAAAAAGCTGATGCAACTGATATTGATTTTCTTCTCGATCTTAGAATGAAAACCATGAATCCTCATTATGAAACTTCAGGACTTTCTACTGACAGGGAAACAACCCTGCAAAGAGTTCTGTATCAGTTTGAAAAAGCCAATATTATTTTTTTAGACAATCAACCCATCGGACTGTTAAAGCTAGACAGAACGTTTACCAACATTGAAGTCCTGCAGCTTCAGATTGATCCCGGCCAGCAAGGTAAAGGACTTGGAAAAAAGATTTTGTCTGATATTCTGGAGGAAGCTTCATTAGCAGGAAAAACGGTATCATTAAGTGTTTTAAAAACCAATAAAGCACAACATCTTTATAAAAGTCTGGGTTTCAGAATCGTGGATGAAGATCAGTATTCTTATTTTATGGAAACGGAAAGGCAGTAATTTGAAATCATTTAAGTTTTGGCTAAAGCGCCATTGGCATCTATATTTATTTTTTGATTTAAACACAGATATCACAAAATAAGCGAGCACAAATAATCACAATCATCCGCGAGATCTGAAAAATCTGAGATTGCTTCACTACGTTCGCAATGACCGTTTACTGATTCGCCATAGTCACATAGATTAGTCTTCCGCCTTCTTCTGCAGATAACAGTATTTTTTTACCATCCGTGAGTTCTACCATAGAACCGGGTGGAATTTCTTTTTGTTCTGTGACATCTTTCATTCCTGATAAGCCTTGGTTCACCAATACCCACTTTCCCTGGTGGAATGTAAAATACCCTACAGGCATTTTATCCTGCATCGTCAGATTTTCATTGCGTATCACTTTCCTGGAAACATGCCATTTGAATAAGTATTGATTATGATAAACCATCAATCTGTGATTTTCTGGTTTCCATACCTCATCATCAAATTTAAAATATAAGTCTAAAACAGGTAATGTCCCCTGATGTGGTGTTCCGCAGAAAGGGCATTTTGGACTGCTTGTATTATCAAAGACATACCATTTTTCGGTACAATTGGAATTGTGGCAAGGTTGTATAAGATCTACGGTTTTCAACAGAGCTGCTTCCCATTCATTGGCTGTGGGACGTCTGATAGGATCATGCAATCCATCTATAAAGGTTTTTCTGAAAAGATCTGAAATATAGGGTCCGGTTATGGTATATGGAATCTTTTGAGGATCTCCCCAGAATGCATCCCATTTTCTTAAATGATCTGCTTTTACATGATTGGATGGATTTTCCGGGTTTTCCACAAACATCGCTTTTTCTCCCATAGACAGAATTTCATCTTTTTCGGAATCCAGATCCCAGATTTTTCCCCCACGCAGCGGATGTCTTCTTAGCAGATACATATAAATCAGAACAGCAAGAGCGTGAAGATCTGTTTTTTGATTGGGTAAATGCCTGCCCGGATCCTGAAGGCTAAGGTGTTTTGTTTTCAACACTTCAGGCGCAATAAAGTCTGCTGTTCCTATTACTTCCGGCGGAAAGAGTTTGGGAACGACAAGACCGTCAATATCAATAATGCATGCAGATTTCGTTACGGGATCTACCAGAATATTGTTATATGATAAATCGGAATGCGCCAACCCCATCTGATGCAGTTTTTTCACTCCTCTGCTGATATTGACTGCAATCTGAAAATAGCTCAGCCAGTCTCCCAGTTCTGACTGATCCAGTCTCAGCGGATATTGCTGATTTCGGAACATAGGAGCTGTAAACCATTTCCCCACTTTATCCTGTCCCTGGATATTATCTGAGCCAATATATCCTTTGGCAAAATAAAATTTATTGTGATAAACAGGAACTACAATTCCTGTGAGTTTATTTCTTTCAACAATATCATAAGGCCATCTGAATATTTCGTTCAGAAAGTATTCTGAAGTATTTCCATTCTGTATACTCTGCAAATAGGTGGAAACAATTCTCATGATTCTTTCTTTCTGTCCTTCATCCAGCGGACTCCGGTAAAAAGCCACCACATACTCTTTATCGGGAGAAAAATAAACATCTTTCACGCCACCCCGAATAGGGTTTTCATCTACATATTCATAGGATTTGGCTGTGTCCAGAACAGAAACAACCTTAATGATCTTTTTCATGGTATTAATAGATTATTGCCAATGTACGGTCATCGTGATTTCCCCTGCTCCAGAAATCGCTCCAAATTAAAAGTTCTTCATCAATTTTTTCATCGTTGATAAAATCTGCTTTCGTCCGGTCATCATTATTTCCGGCAAGGTCTTCAAAAAGTAATTTCCAGCTTTCAGTATCTTCCAGTTTATTTTCTGTAATGAATTTAGGATCATAAATACCATCCGTCATCAGCACAAGATAGGAAAAATCATCCACAGAGGTAATTTGGAAACGGGAACTCATCTGATCGTTGAAAATTTCTTTCATAGTGATAAAACGGGTACCTCCGCTAAATTCTCCTACATCCATCCGATTTAAAAGTTTCACTTCAGAAAAATCAGGATTAATGAGATTAATAGGGCAATCTCCCACTCCAAAACTAAGAATCACATATCCGAAACTGAATTTTTTAAGTAATGTAAAAATCAGTGTAGCATGCAGATCAGTTACGGACAGAGTATTTTCTGCTGCAGCTTTTTCTAATGTCTGATAAACTTCTGCAACACTTTCTAATAAAATATTTTTAATATTTTGTTCTGCTTCTGAATGTTCTTCAATGGAAGCATCAGCATTATACATCCAGTTGATATTATTTTCAATTCTGCTTAAAATCTCCTGCGAATTGAAAAACTGATTGATTGTTACTGTAGCCAATCTTGAACCTTCTCTTGCAGCCACTGCTGAGCCGGCTCCATCTGAAACAGAGACAATATTCCAGTCTTTGGGAAGGTTATTCACGGCAAAATCATCTTCACGGAATTTGCCTTCATGAGCATGAGAACGTCCTCTTTTGGAAGCAACAACAATTTTTTTATCTGAAAAAGAACCTTTGTATGAATCTTCTTCCGACTTATAAAAAGCAGCATTTCTATCGCTTGGAATATTTTTCCATAAATCTTTCGGATCTGCGTTTACAAAGAGCTGTATTTTTTTAGTTTCAATTTGATTCCGATCATGAATGTGATAAAACTGAACATCCAAATGATGGATATTGTTGGTAACCGGAGTTCCTGAAATCTTTCCATTTTCAAAAGTAAGACCTGTTTCTTCCAGGTTTCTGATACTCTGAATTTTTATGTTCGGAAAATCTTCCATGTCAAGGCTGAATTCATAGAACTGCTTTGCACTGGCATTCTTCAATAGCCAATGAGCATCTTTGAACTCTTCTTTTTCTCTATAAATAGCAGCTTGTTCCATCGTCTTTGGCTTAAATTCAGAGACTGATTTCCGAAAAAACTTCCCCATCGTTATCCCAAGGTTCTGTTAATATCAAATCCACCCCCGGAAAACCCATAATAATCTGAAGTTCCACACCATGGGCATTTGCTGTATCCTTCTCCTCTCAGGCAGTGAATACCGCCGCAGGAACAGGTAGCTAATGCAATGGGATTGGCACAGTGAGGACATGAAGTTCCACCGTCCAGTTCTTCTATATTAATTTTAAGGTGGGTTTTCTGATTTGAGGAAAGTCTGTAGTACGCTTGTTCATCAATTTTATAAGCCCCGTCCAGTCTGTAATATCTTGTAGCCATTCCCGGTATGCTTGATTCGGCAAATGCTTTTTTAAATTTCATCAGATAAAGCTTTTCCGTTTCCTGGCATTTCCCGTTCAATACTACAAAATTGTTGTCCGGGAATCTCTGTTCCATCTCAGGGTCTACTTTTTCAAGAATAAGGGAATCAATCTTAGAAAGGTTGATTCCTTCTTTTTTGGCTTCCGTTACACTCTGGCTGGTTGTTTTAATAGAATCTGTTACCCATTTGAAAAATTCTTTATAGGAATTCTCATCAGAGTTATTAAACAGCAATACATTATCGGCTAATGAGCCGAGAAGTTTGTAGTTTGTATTTTCACCAATAGATACGGCAATTGTATTAGGTTTCCCACTGTACTTATTATTCCATCTCTCAATGGCTTTCGTGGCATCATCAGTGGGAACTCCGTCTGTAAACAGAAAAACAATAGGTTTCCAGTCTCCTTTTCTTTCATAGGTTGTTTTCACAATATCCCTGTCGATACAATCCATTACTTTGATCAAACCCTGGGAAAGTGATGTCCCGCTCCCGATTGGAATTTTAGGCGGATAAAAGCTGATAATATCCTGCAATGGAGTAATCACTTCTGCTTCTCCTGCAAAACCTATCACGGAAATATATACGGTTTCAAGTGAATACGGATCTTTTTTTAATTCCCTGATAATATTGGCGATACCTTCCTGTACCTGCTCAATAGGTTCTCCAACCATAGATTCGGAGATGTCTACTAAAAAATAAATAGGCAGTCTTCTCATGTTGTAAAGACAATTTTTTAAATAATAATATTAAGCTCCGATGGCGGCGGAGGCAGTGTGATATTTTCTCCCGTATTTTGTGAATGTCCTCCCTGTGTGATGGAAGAACTCACCCATTTGAAAAAGGAAGAAAGGGTAATAGCGTCTGTAGTATCAAGTTTTACCACATGATCTGTCAGTTCCTTCAAAAACTGTTCATCAGCTTTCGGACCTGCTGCGCACCCTACGATAGCACCAAACTCCAATCCCCTGATCACAGGAATCATCTGTCTGTACTTCTGGATATCTGAAGGTTTTCCATCTGTAAATATAAAAAGTAATGGCTGCCAGTCTCCTTTTGCTTCAGCTGATTCTTTTACTATTTCTTTTTGTACCAATCCGGAAACCATTTCCAATGCAGCTCCTGTATGTGTTGGGCCACTGTCCGGACAGGTAATTTCCATGGGATAAAAACTGGCCAGATCTGTTAAAGGAATAATATTTTTAACTTCTCTATCGAAGGTAATGACGCTTAGATGCAGACTGTCCATCGCCTGCGGATCTGCACGAAGCATACTGATCAATCCGTTGAATCCATTATTCAGTGCCTGAATGGGCTCACCGTTCATAGAACCTGAGGTATCTAATAAAAAATAAGCTAATAATCTCCTGCTCATTATATGACAAATATTAATTCTGAAGCCGGCGGAGGAAGTCGAAGACTTCCTCCGCCGGCTTTTATTTTGGTTTGATAAAATTTGAGAATCTAATTGGAATAAGCGTACTGCTGTCTCAGAATATCTATAAAGTTATCTGTATGATGCGGCTCACCCACAGCACGGAATTTCCAGTCTCCGTTATGACGGTATGCTTCTGCAAAAACCATTGCACACATTCCGTTCATACTTGAATCGCCAGAAAGGCTGTATTTTGTAATTTCTTTTCCTGAAGCATCCACAGCCCGGATAAATGCATTTTCGATCATTCCGAAATGCTGGTTATTAGTTTTTCCCTGATAAATGGTAACAAGGAATACAATTTTCTGGTAACTTTGATCCAGCTGATCCAATTTTACAATGATCTGCTCATCATCCCCATCTCCGGCTCCGGTTCTGTTATCACCTGTAAGCCATACATTTCCGCTTGGATGCTGCATAGAATTGAAGAAAACCACATCTCCCTGATATAGCCCCATCTGTCTTCCGTCATTGGTCTGTACCGTTCTTCCAAGATTGGCTACTTTTCCGTTACCATCCAAGAGGAAAGCCACTGCATCAAGGTCATATTCGGCTTCTTTACTGAAGAGTTTTCCAAAGAATCCACTCCCTTGTTTTCTTACATCCCATCCTAAGCCAATGGTTACTTTTGAAAGATCATAGACGCTTTCTCCGCGATCATTCTTTCTTAAATCAATCGTTTGTCCTTTCTGTAAATTAATTGCCATAGTTATCGTTTTTGTGTATTTGGATGTTTTTATTTGATGATTTGTCCTTTATAGTATTTCTCTAGAAAAAAGCCCAGATCTGCTCTGTACCCTATTCCTGAGGCTTCAAACTTCCAGCTTCCATTTCTTTTGTACAGCCTTCCAAACTCTACCCCTGTTTCAATGGAGAAATCTTCATCCAGCTCATATTTTGCAATTTCCTGGTTTGAATGATTATCCACAACTCTGATATAAGAGTTTCTTACCTGTCCGAAATTCTGTCTTCTTCTTTCAAAATCTTCTATGGTTACTACGAAAAGAATCTCTTCCACTCTTGAATCTACTTTATCCAGATCTATTACGATTGCTTCATCATCGTCACCATCACTGTTTTTACCACTGGGATCATCTCCTGTATGGGTAAGAGCTCCGTCCGGAGAATTCAGGTTATTGTAAAAAACAAAGTATTCTTCACTTACTAATTTTCTGTCAGAATCAATCATGATTGCAGAAGCATCCAGGTCAAAATCGTAACCGGTTCCTTCATTAGGATCCCAGCCTAATCCAATCGTCATTTTAGTCAATCCTATCTCGATCTTTTGTCCTTTCTGTAGATTAATTGCCATAGTGTTTTATATTATGATTATTTTTCGCATTAAGATAGAAGTGATTTATGAATTGACCAAATTTATTTAGGAAAAAATGATCTATAGAGCCCGATTAAAGCTATTTAAGTCACAAATCACCATAAAAAAAAGGCCCAATTAAAAAATTGGGCCCTGTATTGTAAAAAGAGTATTAAATTAATTTTCAAACTCCTTATCCGATACGGCAGCATTTCTTGCTTTTGCCAGCATAGGAATGGAAATCAACCCCATCACCAGCATAATAACAATCTGCAGCGGTAAAGAAATAAAGGAATAGGTAAGCCCCATTTCACCTCCGAAATCAGCACTTTTTCCTACTGAAATAAAGAGAGCCATGAAACCATACTTCATAGCAAGGTTATAAGCTCCGATACCTCCACTGGCGGGAATTATCATTCCCAATGTTCCCACAACAATAATGAAGAAGCCGTCTGCAAAGGTAAATGCAGATGTTTCAGGAAGTGCAAAGCAAACCAGATAAGCAGCTAAATAATAACAAATCCAGATTCCCAGTGTATAAAAGATGAATTTTCCTTTCTCTTTTAATTTAAAGATGGAAGTTATCCCCTGAAAAATTCCATCAATAAAGTTGACAATTTTTCCTAAAAACGGAATTCGTGAAAGTTTCTTTTTGAATACAAAAAATAAAACTGTTCCTGCAATCAGAATTGAAAGGACTAATAAAATCTTATTAGGATTCATATTTATTCCGGAATTTTTATAGAATGACAGAATTGCATCATATTTAAACAACAAAGTCAATCCTAAAAAACCGAGCATACATATAAGGTCTACCACTCTTTCCAAAATGATAGTTCCAAAAGATTTGTCTACAGGTACTTTTTCTACTCCATACAGAGCCGTAGCTCTTGCCACTTCCCCACTTCTCGGAATGGTAAGGTTCATCAGATATCCGAATGATATTGACCAAAGGGAATTGGAATTTGAAATTTTGTATCCCATGGGTTCCAGCATCAGGTTCCAGCGAATAGCCCTAAACCAATAAGCAAGAAGGCCAAATACGGATGCAAACAGCACCCATAAATAATTCGCTTTCGCCAGTGACTTCTGAATTACTTTAAAATCAAGCCCTCTTAAGGCAAGCCATAAAAAAAAGCCTGCAAAAGCAAGCGATATTACTATTGTTAATATTGATTTTACGGGACTTTTTGATGTTTTCTCCATGTATTATGTAAGAAGATTTGTTTTTTCATCCGGGAAAACGATCTTCGGCTGAAAGTCTTTAGCCTCTTCCGGGGTCATCTGTGCATAAGCAATAATAATGATGATATCATCTTTCTGTACTTTTCTTGCTGCAGGCCCGTTCAGACATACTTCTCCGGATTTTCTTTTTCCTTTGATAACGTACGTATCAAAACGTTCTCCGTTGTTCACATTCACAATATAGACCCTTTCTCCTACTACCAGACCGGCAGCCTCAATAAGATCTTCATCTATTGTTATACTTCCTATATAATTAAGGTCAGAGGCTGTTACTCTCACCCTATGAATCTTAGACTTGAAAACTTCTATTAGCATGATGCAAATTTATTAATAAAAATTAATAAAACAGGTCTTTAGTATCATTTTAAAACTCCCACAAACACAGGTGTTTAATTTTATAAAATACAAAGATTTTGAGAATTGCTTATAAATTTAATAATCATATGGTTAAAAAAATTAAATGTTTACACTTAATTTAGGATTTAATAAATACAAAAAATAATATTAACTTTTTGCTAAAGTCAATAAACATAAGCATTTGGCATGATTTTAGTAACGCGTAACGTAGATTTTCTGTGAAAAGTGGAATTATCATATTTTAACCAATTTAGCTTAAAAGCAAAAAAATTTTACAAGTTTTAATAAAAAAATTGCACAATTAGAAAATAGTATTATATTTGCTATAATTACGAACTAACTTTAATATTAAAAATTATGAACAAGTCTGAATTAATCGACGCAATCGCTAAAGATGCAGGTATCACTAAAGTTGCAGCAAAAGCTGCTTTAGAATCTTTCATTGGTAACGTAACTACTACTTTAAAGAAAAAAGACGGAAAAGTGTCTTTAGTAGGTTTCGGTACTTTCTCAGTAGCTGAGAGAGCTGCTAGACAAGGGATTAACCCTGCAACTAAAAAACCGATCAAGATCGCTGCTAAAAAAGTTGCTAAATTTAAAGCTGGAGCTGATTTATCAAATGCAGTTTCAGGTGCTAAGAAAAAATAATCATTCAGATTAAAAAAATTCAAGGGCTGTTTCTTAGAAACAGCTTTTTTTATTTGAAATAATGATAGAAATTAAACCGTTAATGAGGAAGTTTTAAGCGGTTAAGATTTATTAAGTTTTGACTAAAGCCCTATCATTGCACATAATAAAATAAGCGGACTAAAGTCCGCTTCTATGATATTTACCAAGTTTATATTTTCAGGATACCAGTATCATATTTTAAAAAAACATCACCACTAACATCTAGCTTCTGGCTTCTAAACTCTCATTATGGAGCCAGTCTTGAAATTTTCCAATCAAGATCTTCAAGCTGATAAATAATCCTGTCATGAAGACGGTTGGGTCTTCCCTGCCAGAATTCAATTTCATAAGGTCTTGCCAGATATCCACCCCAATTGGAAGGTCTTGGAACCTCAGTATTTTCATATTCCTTTTCCAGTTCTTTTAATTTCCCCTCTAAAAACTCTCTGTTGGGAATCACTTGGCTCTGTGGAGAAACTACCGCTCCCAGCTGACTTCCTTTCGGTCTTGAATGGAAATAACCATCACTTAAGTTTTCTGCCAGTTTTTCAAGATCTGCTTTGATGATAATCTGTCTTTCAAGATTGGGCCAGAAGAAATGCAGGCATGCTTTATGATTGCTTTCTATTGCTTTTCCTTTTCGGCTGTTATAGTTGGTATAAAAAATAAATCCTTCATGGGTATATGCCTTAAGTAGGACCATTCTTGTTCTCGGACATCCGTCTTCCTCTACTGTGGAAACAGCCATAGCATTGGATTCTGAGATCATCGGGTTCTCACTGGCCTCCAAAAACCAGTCTCTAAACTGCTCAATTGGATTTTGTTTTATCTCACTTTCAATAAGTTGGGATTTCTCGTACACTTTTCTTTTGTCGTGCAGGTTTTCCATAAATATTTTTTATTAAATTTGAGTATGAATCACTCATACAAAGGTAAAATATTAATCTCGACACCTGACATTTCCGGCGATATTTTTTCAAGATCGGTAGTGTTGGTTATTGAACATAATGAAAGTGGTGCATTTGGCCTGATACTGAATAAAAAGAACAGCCAGATGAGCAGCAAGTTCAAAGATTTTTTTGACTTTAAAATTGAAGTGTATGATGGAGGTCCTGTAGAAAACGACAAAGTATTTTTTATTGTAAAAGGTAAAAGGGTTACTGAGATCTATACAGACATCACAGATGAATACTATCTTACAGAAGATATTGAACGTATTATAAATGCTGTTTTGAGCAGCGAACTGGATATTGAGAATATCAAAATATTTTCAGGTTATTCCGGATGGTCTCCAGGCCAGCTTGATACTGAAGTTCAAAGAAAAATGTGGACGGTAGTGGATGTTTATAATCTTGATTATACGCTTCCAAATGATCAGACTCTTTGGAAATCTATTATGCAGAACCTTGGGGGAGAATTTCTTCTTTGGGCCAATTCACCTGAGGACATTTCGCTGAATTAAGTATCATTTTCATGTAAATCAGACAATTAACAAACTTTAAGATTCCTTTAACCAATTTTAAAGAAAGTTTTTCCGTTCTTTGAAAAACTAAAATCACTGATATGAAAGGTATTACATTACTTGCTTTATCAATATTTTCTACCGCATTTTTATCATTTAGCCCAATTAACAAAAAATACATTGTCATAGATGCCGGTCATGGTGGAAATGATTTTGGGGCTACCCATGGTGAAGTTCTTGAGAAAAATATTGCATTAAGCGTTGCAAAGGAAATACAGAAGATCAATGAAAATCAGGATAAGTATGAGATTATTTTAACCAGAGATTCTGACATTTATCCTACTCTTTCCGAGAGAACGAATCAAATTAATAAACTGAACCCTGAAATGGTCATTTCCCTTCATGTAAATAATTCTCCTGAAAAAGAGAGAGCTGATAACGGATTTGAGGTATATGTTCAGAATTCTGATGTTTCAAAGGAATTAGCCGGAAAAATTTACAAAAAATTCAATGCCCGTAAAATATCTGAGAGCAATCTTCATATTTTAAGAGAAACTAAAGCACCTGCCGTATTGGTAGAACTTGGGTTCATCAATAATTCTGAAAACAGGAATTATATAACAAGTGAAAAAGGGCAGAAAGAAATCGCACAGAAATTTGTTGAAATCATCAACGAATACTAAATAAAAAACAAATTCTGATTTACTCAGAATAAAACCCGGTAAAGGACTTCTGGAACTTTGTTGTTTACCGGGTTTGTCAATTTTATTGATTAAAACTTTTCTTCCAGCTTTCTACCAATTCTGTGAAACGGGAGTTTTCAAAAGTCTTATTTCTTATTTTACCTACAGAAAATATACCTTTCTCTTCAGAAATCATTAAAATCTCTTCAGCTTTCTGAGATTCAAATGCGATAATCTCGTGTTCCTGAATATCAGCAAGGTTATTTTTATGTAAAAAAGTAACAAAATTTTCCATCAAAGGAGAAATGTAAGCCCCTTCAGTCTGCTTTGGCACTTTAATAATGTCACCTTCTAAAAAAAGAAGATTTCCTGCTGTAGTACGTGCTATTCTTTTGTTTGGATTCAGAAGAATAACGTCATCAAGGTCATTTTCCTGAGCATAGATCGCTCCATAGATATTTTCCGGACAGTGAACCCTGATATTGCTCAAAAGGTTATTATTAACGTTAATTTCTTTAATCAAATCCAATTCTAAAGGTCTTTGATGAACTGCCAGCACATCTGCCATTTCTGAAACTTCGTAAAAATAGGAAACAGAAGATTTTGCCAATGTTATGCTGTCAGTATTCCTGAACACCTGGAAATTGATAATTCCGTTCTTTACTCCTTTACCTTCAATAATTTCTTTTTGAAAAAGTGTCTGGAAAAACTCCAGGGTGTAAGTCAGAGGGATATTCATTCTCATCTTTCTCATGGAAGCCATCAAGAAAAAATAGCATTCTTCGTCCATGATCAATCCACCATTTCTTACAAAGAAAGAAACTTTTACTGAGTCGCCCCAAAGGAAGGCTCTGTTCTTTACATTTAACTCGTCTGATGTAAAATATTGATTTTCCAATTTTTGATGTGATTTATTTACAAAAAAATAATGAACGATAAATCGTTCATCAGTTTTATCATTTAATATAGCCCGGTATTATGCCGCACCTAATTTTATTCTCAGGTTCTCAATAAGATTTTCCCAATACATTGCATTTTCCTCTTCATCACCTTCTTCACAAAAGTCTGTAATATTTAAAGCCAGATCTTCTGTAATATCATCAATTGTGATAGTCATTTCAAAGAAATTTTTTGTTCCTTCATCTTCTTCCCATCTGAAACGCACGAAACCTTCAGGCTTATATCTGATCAAAGTGGCCTTCTCAGCAGGTCCTCCACCCCAGCTAAAAAAGAAATCATCGCCTTTCTCTGTTACCTCATCCGCAAACCATTCAGACAATCCCTCCGCAGTCGCCAGATATTCATACAAAATCTCTGATAAACAGTGCATTGGAAATTCGTAATGGACTTTATGTTTCGCCATATAATCTTTGTTTTATCGTCCCGCAATATATAAATTAATTTTTTTATTACGCAAAAAAACAATTACTTTTTTAAAGAATCAGTATGATATTTATCACAGGATTTGAATCCTTATTCATTTAATTTTTAATGACTAAAATTGCCATGTGAAGCATAAAAAAATCTCTCTTTTTCAGAGAGATTTTATCTTTAATTTTCGTTCAGTATATCAAGAATAATCTGACATCCTTCTCTTATTTCTTCCTTAGATAATGTAAGGGGTGGGGAGATTCTCAGGTACTCATTTCTGTATAGCTGCCAGAAAACAACAAGCCCTTTTTCCATACATTTTTTTGCCACTTCCAGCGTATATTCAGGAGTTCCTAGATTTACAGCAAGCATTAAACCTTTGCCATTGATATTTTTAATTTTAGGATGAACTAAAAGTTCTCTGAACAGTTTTTCTTTTTCTTCCACATTATTCATCAGCCCGCTGTCCAGCACTTCCTTTAAAGTAGCGTAACTTGCAGCAGCAATCAATGGATTTCCGCCGAAAGTAGTAATATGCCCCAGCTTTGGTGAATGTGATAAACTTTCCATAATTTCTCTGGAACTCATAAAAGCTCCTACAGGAACTCCTCCTCCCATTCCTTTACCCATCACCAGGATATCCGGAACAATTCCAAAGTGTTCGAAAGAGAATAATTTCCCTGTTCTCCCAAATCCAGGCTGAATTTCATCTAAAATCAAAAGTGCTCCCACTTCTTCACATCTTCTTTTCAGTTTGATCAGATAGTCCTTATCAGGGACCAGGAATCCTGCTGCTCCCTGGATGGTTTCAAGGATCACACAAGCTGTTTTCTCTGTGATTTTATCGAAGTCTTTTTCATTATTAAATTCAATGAAAGAAACCATCGGCAATAAAGGACGGAATTCTCTTTTATGGGTTTCATTTCCTGAAACACTCAAAGCACCATGCGTATTCCCGTGGTAAGAGTCTTTAAAGGAAACAATTTCTTCTCTTCCTGTATATCGTTTTGCCAGCTTCAAACTTCCATCAATAGCCTCAGCACCGCTGTTCACAAGATAGGTAACTTCTAAAGGCTCCGGAGTAGCTTCTGCAAGCAGCCTGCACAAGGCGATGGGCTTCTCCTGTGCATATTCACCATACACCATTACGTGAAGGTACTTATCAGCCTGTTCTTTGATCGCATTCACAACCTTAGGATGCGAATGTCCCAGTGTATTGGCAGAAACTCCTGCTACAAAGTCAAGATATTTTTTCCCGTCTTTACCGTAAATATAGCTTCCTTCCGCTTTTTCAACTTCAAAACCTGCAGCAAATTTTGTGGTTTGAGCCTGATATATAAAAAAATCTTTTTGCATTTCCATTGTCTCCAAAATTTCAGCAAAGCTATAAAAGATTCATTAAACGTTAAAATTAATCCACAAAAAAGACCAGCGAGTACTGGTCTTTTATATTATTTTCTTGTTCGTTTAGGCTTTTTAGCTTCTTCTTTTGCTTTTTCGTCGTCTATAGCTTTCTGAGCTTTATCGAAGAGTTCGCTATCAGCTGTGTATTGTATTTCCTCGTTATTCGGAGTGTCTACAAGAATATCCTGCCATTTTCGGATCCGGTCTTTGGTATTCCAGTTAAAATCAGGGAATTTTCTTCTTGAAGGTTCGATTTTACTCATCGGATAGGTATCTGAATTGGCTCCAATACTGCATGAAATAATCTGCAGGGCTCTTTCTTCAAACAATGCTCCGATAATTCCGCAGGTAGAAAGGGTAATTCCTATTCTTTCCGGTTTTTTGGTCTCCTGATCGGTATCATCTACATAGACAATAGACTGGGCATTTCCAACAACTCTTGCTTCTTTAATATCATTTTTCTCATAGTAAACCGTCATGAATTTTCCTTTCACCTGATTGAATTCATCTTTCAGGTTCAGGGAGTCCACTTTGCTAATAGCAAAAGCATTTCCAATAACTTTTAATGAGTCAATATCTTCTGTTTTGGTATTGAAATAAGCTTCTACTTTATCGCCGGTTACCTGTTTTTCGCCGCTCCAAAGAATCGGGTTGGTATACATATGCATGACTCCGTCTGTTTCATTGAAGGCAATGGAATCTGCTCTTCCCTGTGCATTGGATTTATAAATACGAGCTTTTTTAAAGGCTCTTAAATAGCTTTTCTTCACTTTTATATCCAGTGAATCCGGTCTTTGATAAGAGATAATTTTTTCTGATGCAAAATAGATGGAATCTTTTTCCATCACTTTTACTGCATAAGGATTTTTCGTCATCATTGCAGAGTCTTTTTTCTCAAAGATCTCTCCGTAGCCACCTTTTATATATCTTCTTTCCTTTGGATCATCAAGGGTTACATTTCCTGTTGCTTTACCGAATCCTGTAATCTGATTATAGTACATATCATCACCGGTAAGGATTTTTTCATTATAAAAGATTCTGGAGTTTTTGGTTAAATAAGCCTCCTTTGAATCCATTTTATAAGTTCCTTTTTCTGTGTAGATTCTGTTTCTGGGATTGGTTTTGCTGGTAATGGTTGTAGGACCTAAGAAATCAGCAATTTTTGTGTTCTGATTCTGTTTGATATTGGGTCCTTCAATGGTATATTGTGGAGTTTCAATTTTTACATTTCCTGTAAGATCTACAACTCTTGTATTGAGAAAATATGTTCCTACTTTCGCATAGGTTACATTCTGGCCATCAGAGATTGTTCCTCCTGTATTAAAATAAGCCTGATTAGCCAGTCTGTCATAATACAGAATATCTGTTTTTATCGTTTGTTTGGGATCGGTTAAGACTACATTTTTTCTGGCAACACCTTTCTGGGTATTGGCATCATATTCCATTTCTCCTGCAGTGATTACAGAGCCATCTGTATTTTGAAGTCTTGTATTGCCTATTGCTTTTACAAAGTTTTCTTCATTATACAAAACTACTTCATCTGCTGTAAGAATAGAGCCTTGATGTTCAATCTGAACATTTCCGGTAAAATATTGATTCCCGTCATATTTTTCAGGGTTTTTCTTGATCTCGTCCGCATGGATGATCTTTACTTTATCCTCAGGTCTCACCTGTTTGGGCTGAGCCGGTGAAGGAGCCTGCAAATAGGGATCTCTCTTCACAGGAGTTTTATCCTGCGCAAGGCTTAGCGTAGAAATAAAGATTAACAGAAAAAGGATTATTCTCATTAATTAGTCATTCTTAGTGCCATAAAAATATAGCGAATGAGAATCAATTTTTACGCCAAATGCTTCTTCAATGGCTTCTTTGATTCCTTGGATTCTTGGGTCACAGAATTCAATAATTTCTTCAATCTCTTTATCAGAGTCTTTTTTGTAGATCACCAGGTGGTCATGCTGTTTGTCAAAATAAGACTTCTCATAAGATGAAGAGGTCAATGTCTTTTCTCCAAACTGATGCTTACGGATCAAACCTGCATCAAGGAAAATTTCAATAGTGTTGTAAATGGTTGCTTTGGAAACATGATATTTTTTCTGCATCATCAGAAGATACAGATCATCAACGTTGAAGTGATGATCCATATTATAAATCTCTTCCAATATCGTATATCTTTCAGGTGTGTTTCTGAACCCTTTTTCTAATAAGTAGTTTCTCAAAACATCCTTTATCAAAGCTATATTCTTTTCTTTTTGTACTGTATCCATTAAAAAAATTATCTACAAATTTATTGAATTTTATTTAAATAGATATTATAGTTAATACTAGTAGGTTACGAGTTGTGGCGGAAATATCCGGACTGCTCTATCTTATTATCGTAAACTGTTAATTCTGTGATCGGCGCAGATTCTACTTCAACGTTATGAGAAGATACTCCCCAAGCCTTAAAGTCATCGCTTCCGATATACTTCACAAAGTTGTAAATGTTAAGAATAATCTTTTGTTTAACAGTTAAAAGGATATCGTTGATATAGGTGTTATCTATGATTACATATTTAAGATCCGGCGGTATCTCATGAGATCTTAAAGAAGGATGGCTGCTTCTTGAAGGAATGGTTCCATCGGCCATTAAATCTTTAAGGACCATATTGAAGTAATCATTGATTCTTCGGTCAACTTTAAATCCTAAAAGGAAGTTAATTTTATATACTGTTCCCGGAAGAATTTCGTCTACTGTATATTTAAAAGTATATGGATCTTCCTGGTTTACAATGCTCAGGATAAAGTAATGATCTGCTCTTTTCGGTTGCTTTTTGATGATGGAATAGATGATTTTTGATTCTACTTCATCATTTCTTTTTGCTCTGCTCAGGTAAGCCAGGTTTGTAGCATATTTCGGAATAGTTTCATCCAGTTTCATGTCTTTAAGGATAGACACATATTTTTCTATTTTTACAAACTGGATAAATCTTGTTTTGATCAATCGCCCGTTATACCATGCATACATAGAAAGTCCGATAGAACCAGCTAAAACAACTGTAATCCATCCTCCTTCCAGGAATTTGATAATATTGGCACTGAAGAAGCCTAGTTCAATAGCCATATAAACAAATGCGAAAAATAAAATCAATATTTTGCTTACTCTTTGTTTTAATAACCAGAACACCAGCAGGATTGTTGTCATCAGCATCGTAACTGTAATGGAAAGTCCATAAGCGGCTTCCATTTTTCCGGATTCCCTGAAATGCAGCACAACAATAATACACAGAATAAGAAGTCCCCAGTTGATTCTTGGAATATACATCTGTCCTTTAACTCCGGAAGGATAATCAATTTTTTGATTCGGCCATAAGTTAAGAGACATTGCTTCTGAAAATATGGTGAAAGAACCTGTAATCAAAGCCTGGCTGGCAATAATTGCTGCTGCTGTTGCTAAAATTACTCCCGGGATGATCATCCATTCTTCCATAATCCCAAAGAACGGGTTTACTACAGAAAATCCAGGTTTGTTGTAATTAGTCAAAAGCCATGCTCCCTGTCCAAGATAGTTTAGAATAAGCATAACTTTAACAAATCCCCAGCTTACTCTGATATTTTTTGCACCGCAGTGTCCCAAGTCTGAATAAAGCGCTTCTGCTCCTGTTGTACAAAGGAAAACTGCACCTAAAATAACGATTGCACTTGGTGAGTTGACAATAAGTTTGTAAGCATAGTAAGGATTGAAAGATCTTAAAATCTCAAAATTTTCGCTCAAGTGCATTACTCCCAAACCACCTAATACAAGAAACCAAACAACCATTACAGGGCCAAAAAACTTACCAATAAAGCTGGTCCCAAATTGTTGTACTACAAAAATAACAATCAGAATTCCAATTGTGATAGGTACGACAGGAGTGTGGGGGTTATAAATTTCAAGACCTTCAATGGCCGACATTACGGTAAGCGATGGCGTAATTACCCCGTCTGCAATAAGTGCGGCAGCCCCTACAATAGCAATGAGATACAACCATCCTTTCTTAAGGTTTCTTACTAATGAAAACAAAGCAAGAATACCTCCTTCACCTTTATTATCTGCTCTTAAAGCAATGATCACATATTTTATTGTGGTCTGCAGGGTAAGCGTCCAAATAATACATGAAAGAGCACCCTCTATGTATTCGTTGAAAGGCATATTGCTCCCTTGGGATCTCGCATTCACAATTGCTTTCATTACGTAAAGCGGAGAGGTACCAATATCTCCAAAAACAATTCCTAGAGACACTAAAACTCCAATAAAGGAAAGTTTCTTTATGTCGAAGTGGTAACCATCTTCTGTAACTTCTGCCATATCAGCTTAATTTATTTTAAAGGCGCAAATTTATACTAATTTTATGACGTCAAGAATTTTTCTTCATGAATATAATAAATGAAAAAACTTCCTTTCGGAAGTTTTTCTCTATAACTATTTTACGTACATCGCTTTTTTGATTTCCTCTTTTACTTTTTCAAGCTTAGGGAACCATTCTGCAAATAATGCTGCAGAGTATGGTGCAGGTGCATCAGGAGTTGTAATTCTCTTGATAGGAGCATCTAAATAATCAAATGCTTTTTGCTGTACCATATAAGTAATTTCTGAAGATATTGAACCAAATGGCCAAGCTTCTTCCAAAATAACCAATCTATTTGTTTTCTTTACAGATTCTAAAACGGTATCAAAATCAAGAGGACGAACTGTTCTAAGGTCAATAACCTCTACAGAGATTCCTTCTTTAGCCATATCTTCAGCAGCCTGTAAAGCCAGCTTCATGATCTTTCCGAAAGAAACCAAAGTAACGTCTGTACCTGCTCTCTTGATATCTGCTTTTCCTATTGGCAAGTAGTATTCTTCTTCAGGAATTTCCATTTTATCTCCGTACATCTGCTCAGATTCCATGAAAATAACCGGGTCATTATCCTGGATTGCAGTTTTCAAAAGTCCTTTTGCATCGTATGGATTAGAAGGTACTACCACTTTAAGTCCCGGGCAGTTGGCGAACCAACCTTCAAAAGCCTGAGAGTGAGTAGCCCCTAATTGTCCTGCAGAAGCAGTAGGTCCGCGGAAAACGATTGGACAATTCCACTGTCCACCACTCATCTGGCGGATTTTTGCTGCATTATTGATAATCTGATCAATTCCTACCAATGAGAAATTGAATGTCATAAATTCTACGATGGGTCTGTTACCATTCATTGCCGCTCCCACAGAGATTCCAGTAAATCCAAGTTCTGCAATCGGTGTATCGATTACTCTTTTCGGACCAAATTCATCCAGCATTCCTTTTGAAGCTTTATATGCACCATTATATTCTGCAACTTCCTCACCCATCAGATAGATGGATTCGTCTTTACGCATTTCCTCGCTCATTGCCTGTGCAATTACCTCACGAAAAGTATATTCTGCCATATTTTCTTGAAAAATTTAGACTACAAAAATAGTGTTTTTTTATTATACACATAATAAAAAGCCATCTCATTTGAATGGAAAGCTTTAATATTAATTTTATTTAAACCGGCTTTTCTTTGTAATAGCTCTTTTATTTGCAGTTTTTCTAAAGCTACTAAGAAATTCACAATAATTCTTTTGCCCACAAAAAATGACATCTCATTTCTGAAATGCCATCTAAAATTCTATTTAAACTTATATTAATTAGCTTTCTCCCAAACCTGGGTTCTTCCTAATAAAGATAATCCTAAGTAACCTCTTACGTTCAGTTTATCACCGCTTCTTGTAATGGTACATTTATAAGTTTTTCCTGTTTTAGGATCAGTAATTGTTCCTCCTGTGAACTCATCACCGTCTTTTTTCAATCCTCTGATGATCTCTAATCCTAAAATGGGTTTCCCTTTTCTGTCATCTTTACAAGATGTACAGTTTGGATCAGCTGGTTTTATCAATAACTGAGAAACTTTTCCATAATACTTCCCATCTGATTTTTTGTACACTTCAACAATAGATTTTGCCTGTTTTGTCTCATCATCTATCGTTTTCCACTTACCTTCTATTTGTGCAAATGTGAGTACCCCACATAGAGAAAGCGCAAACGTTAACAATATTTTTTTCATATTTCTTATAGTTTTAATTTTAATATAATATTCTTATCTACGTATTGATAAAAATATAAATTAATTTTCAACAAACAAAAACTTTTATTATACAAAGCATAAAGAGCTCATGAAATGGTAAAACTACCAAAATACCGATTTGTAAATTAACCCACTTCCGTTAACATTTCTACCTTTTATCTTAATACAGTTTCCTGTTAATTACTCTATCCATATAATCCTGATACCACGCTTTCGCTGTTTTCTTTCCGGCTTCAACTTCAGGGTTTTTAACTTCATTAAGAAGATTTTTTTCAAGGCTCAGATCTGATTTGTCATATACCCCAATGATTTCTTTTCCATCAAAACGGTAAATATAATTTCCGATCATGAACTGATCTGTGCTTCCATCTGAATTGACTACGATGAAAGGATATTTTTTATCACTCACCAAACTTCTGCCCCAGCTTCTGATGGGCTTGTTATATCCGATAAGGTCGGCCAATGTAGGATATATATCTGCCTGCTGTGCTGTTTCCTGACTGACTCCTTTTAACTGATAAGCAGGATTCGGAGAATAGAAAACCAATGGAACTGCATAACGGTTCATCGCTCTTTCGTATTCCTGATAATACACCTGATTGGTGTGATCTCCGGTGAAAACAAAAATAGTGTTGTTATACCAGGGCTGTTTTTTTGCGGTTTCAAAATATTGTTTGATGGCATAATCCGTATACTGCATCGGCTCATGTATTTCAATTTTCCCTTTTTTAAATTTACCGTTATATTTTTCAGGTACTTTAAAAGGATGGTGTGATGAAGCAGTGAATACTGTGGTCATGAAAGGTTGTTTCTTCCCGATATTTTTAGCAAAATACTGCAGGAAAGGTTCATCCCATATTGCCCACATTCCATCGAAGTCTTCATCATGATTGTATTCTGTTTTCCCAAAATAATGTTTAAATCCTAAAATATTTCCGAATCCAAGGAATCCCATAGAACCATTCGGTGCTCCATGATAAAAAGAAGTATCATATCCCAGATCATTACAAACAGACACAATAGACTGAATTTTCTGGTTAGAATAGGGTGATCCGGTAAAGGCATCGGTAAGACTCGGAATTCCTGCTAAAACACTGCTCATCCCATGAATAGACTGCCTGCCATTCGCAAAAGTATTGGGAAAAATAAGACTCTGGGTTGCCAGGCTGTCCATAAACGGAGTATAAGAAACATAATCCTTAATATTTTTATCTTTATTAAAAGCTCCGGAATATTCTCTCCCAAAAGACTCTACAATGAAAATAACAATATTGGGACGGTTTTCAACTTTTCTGTCATATACTTTATAAGGCTGTACATTTTCTTCAATATATTTTTGATCTACGAAATGAACTTCCTTAAAATTATTGGTATTTAAAGTTCTGAAAAAGGAGAATGTACTGTTGAGTACCATATTTCCCTGCAGTGGATTCGTTACAAAACGGGTAGCATCCACCATGTTAATAGGTCTTGTACTGTGTTTAAAATCTCCTCTGATTCCTCCTACCACCAATACAGCAGTAAGACACAACGTAACAATGGAAGTAAGAAAATAAGGAAGTAATTTCAAAGGCTTCACCTCCTCCACTTTTACTCTTTTGTAAAAGAAAACCCACAATCCCATTAAAACAATAAACCAAACCAGCACAAAAGGATGTTCTCCCACAGAAATCATCAGCGTTTGGGAAACGTTGGATTCATGTTCAGCTACCTGAAATACTGCAGAAGTAAGTCTTGCCTGTGAGAATTTATAGTAAATAAAATCCCCGAAATTCATGGCATAGGCAATGCCATTGGTGATAAAATACAGCCAGAAAAGAATTTTCTGAAAAACTTTCTTTGTATTGATTACCAAAGGCAATAAGCTAAGGAGTATAAACAATGCATTGACATATAAAATAGCAGTGGTATCGAAAGCTGTACCATGGAAGGCCAGCTTTATATATTCTGAGACAGAGTCAACTTTAATCAGATCCTTATTAAAATACCAGAATAAAAGTCTGGCAATCTGATAAAAAACATAGGCTAAAAAAATTCTGTAAATCAATGCCAGAACTTCCTGTTTTCTAAATCCTTTTAAAAATTTCATGGGGCAAATTTACATCAAAATCACTTTAATGCATTTTTTAGTGCAGATTATTTTGAGTTAGAATTTGTAAAAACTGTAATTTTGTGGTTATGAATTTTATAAAGAATAATCTGGCCAATGCCTTAACCCTGGCTAACTTATTTGCAGGCTGCATAGGAGCAATACATCTAATTTTAGGAGATTATCAGACTACGGCAATCTGCCTTATTCTCTCTTCGATTTTCGATTTTTTCGATGGCTTTGTAGCCAGAGCTTTAAAATCAAATTCCAATCTGGGACTTCAGCTGGATTCTCTTGCGGATATGGTAAGCTTTGGAGTAATTCCCGGACTTACTATGTATAAAGCTCTTGAACCATTTGGTACAGACCTTCTTGGAATTCACTTTCCGTTTGAAATCAAGTATCTCGGACTGATTGTTACTGTATTTTCCTGCCTGAGGCTTGCCATCTTCAATCTTGATGAAGAGCAGCGTTATTATTTTAAAGGATTAAACACACCCACCAATACTGTTTTACTATTTGGCCTCTATTATGCGTTCAAAGAAACCGGAACTTTTAGCTTTTTGTTCAATAATGAGCTACTGCTGATTCTCCTGACTCTTCTTACGTCATGGCTTCTGATCAGCCCGATCAAGATGATGGCGATGAAATTCAAATCAAAACAATTAAAAGACAACTATCCTAAAATAGTATTGCTTGTAGGAGGAATTGCTATTCTTGCCATATTTCATGTAGTAGGAATCCCGATGCTTGTTATTTATTATATATTGGTGTCCCTTATTTTTCAGGGACAATTAAAATAATTTATTTAAATAAAACACATTTCAAATTATTAATCATCAACATGAATTTAAAACTCCATAAACCACTTTGTATTTTTGACCTGGAAACAACAGGAACCAATATCGGAAAAGACAGAATTGTTGAAATCTGTATCTTAAAAGTAAATCCTGATGCCTCCAGAGAAAGCAAAACATGGCGCGTCAACCCGGAAATGCTTATTCCTAAAGAAAGCAGTGAGATCCACGGGATTTATGATGAAGACGTTAAGGATGCTCCTACCTTCAGAGATATTGCTTCTAAAATTATGGAAATGATTACCGGAAGTGATTTGGGTGGATTTAATTCCAACAGATTTGATGTTCCGCTTTTGGCTGAAGAACTTTTAAGAGTAGGTATGGATTTTGATCTGAGTAAGTTCAGATTGGTAGATGCACAGACTATTTTTCATAAGAAAGAACCCAGAAACTTAGGCGCAGCTTACCAGTTTTACTGTGGAAAAACACTGGAAAATGCCCATTCTGCAGAAGCTGATGTAATGGCAACATTTGAAGTTCTGGACGCTCAGGTTGGAAAATATGATGATATTCCGAATGAAATAGCACCACTAAGCGAATTTACATTCCATAATAAAAATGCAGATCTTGCCGGATTTATCGGATATAACGAAAAAATGGAAGAAGTTTTCAACTTTGGAAAATATAAAGGTCAGGGTGTGAAAGCAGTATTTCAAAAAGATTTAGGGTATTTCGGATGGCTTCAGAATGCTGACTTTCCGCTGTATACCAAGAAGATTTTCACAAAGATTCAACTCTCAAGCAGATTTTAAATATGTCTGATCTGGTTCGTTTTAAATTTTATGAAACTGCCCTTGAAGCTAACAGGGACAAACAGATATTGGCTGAAAACGGTATCAACAGCTTCATTGCAAATGAGCAGCTAATCCAGTCGGATTGGCTGCTGTCACAGGCTGTAGGCGGGATACAGCTTCAGGTATTTGAAGAAGATCTTGAGAAAGCCAAAGAGATATTGCAGAATTATAAGGACAATGAACAATATTCGTTGGAAGTAGAACACACCATTGAAAATCCTGAGTTTGATTTTGTATGTCCAAAATGTGGTTCTAATCATATTTACAGGGACGACAGTGCAACCAGCTTCTTTGGAATTTCTTTTCTGACGAGTCATAAATTCAAATGCTATTATTGTGGGAATGAGTTTACTCATTAGCCTGTTAGGAATTAATAGTCTTTAATCCATCAAAAAGATTGCTTCACTCCTCGCAATGACGAGGTCAAAAATATAAATAAAAAGAGTTATGAAAATAATCTGTATAGGAAGAAACTACAGTGAGCATGCAAAAGAATTAGGAAACGAAATTCCTGAGAATCCTGTTATTTTTATGAAACCGGATACAGCGGTTCTGAAAGGAAATGATTTTTATATCCCTGAATTCTCAAATGATATTCACTACGAACTTGAAGTCGTATTAAAAATTTCCAAGGGAGGAAAGTATATCCGGAAAGAAGCGGCAAACAAACATTATGAAGAAATAGGTCTGGGAATAGATTTCACAGCCAGAGACCTTCAGAGTGAGCTAAAATCAAAAGGACTTCCATGGGAGCTTGCTAAAGGTTTTGACGGTTCTGCAGTGGTAAGCAATTTCTTCAAAAAAGACAGCCTTAATCTTGACGGCCTTCAGTTTTCATTATTAAAGAACAAAGAGAAGGTACAGGATGGCAATACAAAAGACATGATGTTTAATTTTGATGATATCATTGCTTTTGCTTCTCAGTATTTTACGTTAAGAGTAGGTGATCTTATCTTCACAGGAACTCCAAAAGGAGTTGGAAAGGTAGAGGAAAATGACATTCTGGAAGCTTATCTTGAAGATGAAAAAATTCTTGACATCCGAATATTATAAGTATTTAACACAGAATTTGACAAATTTTTCATATCTTTAGGTAACAAAATTAAAGGTTATGATAAATATTGTATTACCCGTAGATTTTGGGGACAAGACAGACCAATTGGTAGACGGTGCCATAAAATTTGCAAAACAGCTTAACGGCAGAATTTACCTTATCCATGTAGCGCCATCAGATATTGGCTTTGCCATCGGCGATATGGGATTTCAATATTTTCCGGAAGTGGAAGCCAATGAAATCAGAGAAGAGTTGGTGCAGCTTAATAAAATTGAGCAAAGAATCATCGCTCATGATATCGACTGTGAGCACCTTTTAAAACAAGGACTCGCCAAAGATATTATTCTGGAATATGCAAAGGCAAAAAATGCAGATTATATTGTGATGGGATCACATGGCAGAAGCGGAATTTATGATGTATTCGTGGGAAGTTTAACCAAAGGAATTACGAAAAGTTCCAGTATTCCTGTTCTGGTACTTCCAATTCACGACTAAGAAAAAGAAATTTTAATCGTTAGTAATAAAAAAACCGATCAAAGCATATTGTTTGATCGGTTTTTTACTATATAACCAATTAATTAACCTTCTTTTTTGTAGATATTCGGATCGTAGTAAGGATTCTTACCTTCCGTTGGAGAATAATAGTCTTTGTCTTTGTCTCCACCTAGTGTTACTACAAGCACATAGCACCAATAAGTAAATAATACACAGCAAACTGCAAATAAAATCCAGTTTAAAACATTACCGAAAGTATCAAAGAAACCGAAAGTCCATTTGAAAACTTTACTTAAGAATAGAAAGAAAGACGTCATTATTTTCCTTTTTTAAATTAACTTTGTACAAATTTATAAAAAATGTTTAAATTACTTTCAAAAGAAAGCAATATTTTTTCAATTCCTGTTTATATTGGTTTTCTTCTTTTAGTAGTCATAATATTTAACATACTGAATTTCAATACTTATGAAGCCATTGTTGCCGGAATAACTTTTCTGGGAATTGCTTTGGGATATTTTTGTTTTCACAGTATTGCCCTTAATTATCAGACACATCTTCCATTATTTCTATATACTTTTTTTATTTTCGGGCTGTATCCCGGAAATCTGGATATAGGGATTGCTGTTTCGCTGCTTACAAACTCCTTTCTTATCCTTCTTCTGACAAGTGCGGATGAAGACATCAGAAAGAAGTCGTATGTATTGGTAGGATCTATTGTGGCATTGAACTTTATTTTTCTTCCTACCACCTGGCCAACGGCTGTTTTTGTGATCATTCACGTAATTGCTACCTCAGCCAAAATCACGTTGAATCTTTTCAGATTTCTGCTGGGGATCGTACTGATTGCTTTCAGCTATTTTTCTGTGATGTATTTCGTTCAGTTCACATCCTGGAATATAGATTATTTTCCGTTTGGAAAGATGAAGCCGGTAATGGATTATACGGAACTTCTGCCATTGATTCCTGTGGTTCTGATGCTTATTTATGCAGTATATGACCATTTTAAAAACTATAATAAGAAAAGCCCGATAAGCAGGTATAAATATACTTTCCTGTTGGTCTTTTCGATGGCGCAGCTTGTTTCCATCATCCTGTATATGAATAAGAGCTATGAATATCTGCTGCTTTTGGCATTTCCTTCAAGTATTATCCTAAGCAGAATGATGCGATTTTTGCCTAAATACTGGATGCGTGAAGCCAGTGTATGGCTTATTATTATTAGCTTACTGACCTTTAAAGCAGGTACAGTTTTTGATTTATTTTAAAAAATTATGATTCAGATAGACGATAAATTGATTTCCGAGGAAATTTTTTCCGAAGAATTTGTTTGCAACCTTACGAAATGTAAAGGTGCATGTTGTGTGGAAGGAGATGTAGGAGCTCCGTTGGATAAAAACGAGCTTGAGATATTGGACAGTATTTTTGACAAAATAAAACCTTACCTTACCCAGGAAGGTATTAAAGCCCTTGAAGAACAGGGAACATGGACTACTGATCCGCACGACGGAATGTATGTTACTCCTATGGTGGAGAACCGCGAATGTGCTTATGTAACGTTCGACGAAAAAGGAATTACCAAATGTGGTATTGAAAAAGCCTATGAAGATGGTGCTGTAGACTGGCAAAAACCAATTTCCTGCCATCTGTACCCTATTCGTGTTACAGAATATTCTGCATTCACTGCTTTGAATTATCATGAATGGAATGTATGCAGTGATGCGTGTACACTTGGAAAAGAACTTCAGGTTCCTGTTTATAAGTTTTTAAAAACTCCATTGACAAGAAAATACGGAGAAGAGTTTTACAATGTTCTAAGTGAAGCCGCTGAAGAATGGAAAAAAGAATATGGTTCTTAACCGATCAGGATTTGAATTAAATAACAAAAACCGCAGATTTCTCTGCGGTTTTCTTATTGTAAGTAAAAAGTATGATTAATTAGTTGCTCCTGCTTTTACAGTTACTTCTGCTTTTTTAGTTTCATCCTTTTTAGCCTTTTCCCAACCATCTTCCGGCATCAAAGTCGCTACAATTCTACCTTTTGTAAGGTATTTTTTAGCAACATCCTGAAGATCTTTCACTGTAAGTGCTTTTACTTTCTCCTGGTAATTCAGGATGTCATATTTATCACTTCCGTCTAACTGGTTTTTGGCAATGGCATTCATCCAGAACATATTATCTTTAAGTTCTGTTTTATTATCATTGTATTCTCCTTCTTTATACTTATCCAGATCTTTCTGCTCAGGACCGTTATCAATCAGCTTCTGAAGTTCAGCAATAGCACTTTTAGTCAGTTTGTCTACATTTTCCGGACCACAAGGGAAGTTAATTCCGAAGCTGTAAGTACCGTAAGGAATTCTGTTCATACCTCCTCTTGCACCACCACCGTAGATACCGCTTTCATCTTCTCTCAATTTTTCGATAACCTTGATGGTAGCTACTTCTCCCAGAGCAGATAACGCTAAAGCTTCTTTTTCGTTGTAAGGAGCTTCTCCACTATACGAGATAGATACCATACTCTTAGGATCTTTTCCTTTTTTATATACTTTTGTATAATCTCCGGTGATTGTTCTGTATCCGGTATCTTTGAACATTGTAGCTTTTCCTGATGATGGTAAACTTGCAATATACTGAAGGACTTCATTTTTAAACTTCGCTTCGTCAATATTTCCTACGAAATAAAACTGGAAGTTTCCGGCGTTGGCAAATTTATCTTTATAGATATCATATGCTTTTTTATAGTCTGTATTCGCCCAGTCTTTTTCCATTGGGAATACTCCAATAAATCTAGGATTCTTCTGGTTCATAAATTTTGCATGCTCATTAGAGAAATAAGCCTGAGGGTTAGACAACAGGTTATTCAGCATTGCAGACTGTTTTTCTTTATATGCATTGAAGGAAGCCGGATTGTAATTTAAGCTTGTAAAATAAGCATACATAAGCTCCATTGCTGTTCCTAAATCTTTCTGGCTTGTTCTTCCGGAAACCCCTTCAAAAAGAGATGTTACCATTGGATTTACATTCACTTGTTTACCGGCAAGATAGTTGGTAAGATCTGCTTTAGAGAATCCGCCCACTCCTGCTTCTGTTAATGCAGAGAAAGCAAACTGTGTCTTATTGTAATCTGCATCCGGAATAAGAGAGCTTCCTCCTAAGCTTCTTGCAGTAAATACAATTTCGTCATCTTTAAAGTCAGTTTTCTTGAAAGTCACTTTAGCACCGTTGCTTAAAGTCCAGGTTGTTGTTCCCAGTTTGGCATCAGTTTCTGTTTTAGCAATTTTCCCTTCAGATTTGAAAGGTTTTACTAAATTTTTGATGGTAGCCTTTTCTTCATAAGGTTTTAAATCAGCCATCTTTACAGCATCGAATGTATTCACAACCATTGCTTCTGTAGGCATGGTGATATTATCTTTTTTAGGACCTGTGATTACAATAACCCTGCTGTCATCTTTCACCATTTTCTTGATGATTTCGTTGGTCTGCGCAAGGGTAACAGATGGTAAGAAAGACTTGGTATCTTCATATTCCCATGCAATTCCAGGTATTGGTTCCTGCTCTAGGAAGTTTCTTACATACTCACCTACCAGCATATCACTTTCTGTCTTATCTTTATTGTTATAAGATCTTTCAAGATTAGAAAGCACCTGAGATTTCGCTCTGTCAAGTTCAGACTGTGTAAATCCAAATCTTTTTGCTCTTTCAACCTCTTCCAATAAAACTTTCAAGGCATTCAGCTGATTTCCTTCTTTCACCATGGCAAATCCCTGAAACGCTTCCTTGCTTCTTGCATATGTTCCTCCGTGATATACTGATCCGAAAGTGAAAGGTGGATTTGTAGAGTTGATCAGTTCTCTCAGTCTGTTATTCAGCATCGTGGTTGAAAGATTTTCTACAAGACTCTGATTGTACTGTTCTACCGTCACATCCGGCTTGTAGGCATCAGCATCTTTCATGATAAACTGTACCATAGAATTGGTAGCATCAGGATCTGTTTCAATTGCCACCAGTGTTTCTTTATGATTCGGAAGATCAAAAGATTTTCTTTCTCTGGGTTTTGAAGGATTTTTATATTTGCTGAAGTTATCCTTAATCTTTTTTTCAATTTCATCCACATTGATATCTCCTACAACGATGATCGCCATCAGATCCGGTCTGTACCAGTCCTGATGGAATTTTCTGATAACATCCGGTTTGAAGTTCTCCAATACTTCTTTTTTACCTATCGGAAGTCTGTCTGCATACTGGGATTTGTATAAAAACTTCGGCAGATATTTATCCATCATTCTCTTATCTGCTCCAAGACCCAGCCTTAACTCTTCCAATACCACTCCTCTCTCTTTATTGATCTGTTCATCAGAAAGCGTTGCGTTGAATGCCCAGTCCTCCATAACTTTCAGTCCGGCATCCAGATTTCCTGGTTTATCCAATGGAACAGGAAGCATATAAACCGTTTCGTCAAAGCTTGTGTAAGCATTAAGGTGCTGACCAAACTTTACGCCGATGGACTGTAAAAAGTCTACTAATTTATTATCTGGAAAATTTTTGGTTCCGTTGAAGTTCATGTGCTCCATAAAGTGAGCCAATCCTCTTTGATTTTCATCTTCAAGAATAGATCCGGCATTGATTGCCAGACGGAAATCTACTTTTTTCTCCGGTAAAGTGTTTTTTTTGATGTAGTACTTCATTCCGTTGGAAAGGGTACCTATTCTTACAGAAGGATCCACAGGGATATTTTGTCCAAAGGTATTCGCCGACATCAAAAAGATGACCGCTAATGAAGATAAGACTTTTTTCATGGTATTTGATTTTATTTACGGGTTAAAACTACCATTTATTCACAAAGTAAGGAAATTATAAAATCCATTTTATAGTTAAATTTGAGTTAAATTTATTCATATACTAAAAAAACCGGGAATTTCCCGGTTTTTTTATCTTAAAAAGTGATTTTTTATTTAAAATCAGCATCTGTAACTCCAGAGTTGATTACCACTTTGTTAGTTTTAATCGTCATTTTCTGACCTCCACCTTCAGCATCTACTTCAGCAGGGAACTGTAGTCCATCTACTGTCATATAGCTTTTGATCGTTGCATTTCCTTCTCCTGCATTTGTTTTATACAAAAGTCCGGTTCCTGCATCGAAATAAAACTTGCCTTTGTCTGAAGACAATACATTATAGTCTTTTCCGTCTAATTTTTCTGTTGATACATTTTGAAAATTAGAAGCATCAAAAGCTAAAGCATCAATTGGTTTTCCTTTTTTCAGCTCACCAATTTTGTCTGCAGGAATATCTGTTTTATTTCCCATCTGATCAAAGTATCCTTTCTCGCCGTCAAAAAGCTGAACCATTTCTTTCCCCATCAGCGATTGTACAGATTTGAATTTATTTCCTAATTTCTTAGTAGTCATTTGAATTTCCATTCCCTGCACGGAAACCGTGTTATCAGTAATGGTAGATTTTACAGCTTCCAATTTATCTTTTCCTCCTAATGCTTTGAAATAATTGTCAACAACTTCTTTAGGGGTCAGTTTGGATTTTACAGCTTCTGTTTTAACAGATGCAGCCCCTTTCTTCTGAGCGGCTGCCGGTACTGAAAAAAGTACAGCACAGAAAAATGGAATGATGATCTTTTTCATATTTATAATAAAGTTTAAAGAGTAAATATATGAATATTGGCGGACATACATACCGGAGCAGAAATAAAAAAACCGTCAAAAAAATTGACGGTTTTCAAATATTTATATCTGAGTATAATTATTTCTTAAGTTCTTCTAAAAATTCGTCGTGAGAAATTTTAGTTTCTTTTTTGCTCGCTTTTTCAAGAATTACATCTTTCAATTTAGCCATAGCTACTTCAGAAGAAATTTGTCTTACCTGCTCCTGATCTTTCAACATTTCAACAGCATATTTTTGGATTTCTTCATCACCAAGGTGGTGGATTCCGTAGATTGCCAATTGGTTCTTAACTAACTGCTCAGCCTGAGCCAATACATCAGCATAGTCAAGGTTGATTTCATTTTCAGTCATCAATTTACCTTCGATGATCTGGTATTTCAACTGGTTTTTCTCAGCTTCAAGAATTTCCTGAGCCTGAGCTTCAGACTGGATGTTCTGGTTAGAGAATAATAACCATTTCACAAGGAACGTTTCAGGAAGTTTTACTTCTTCTTTATCAGTTACCTGTTCTAATACTTTATTCACAAAGTGAACATCAGCATTTTGCTGGAAGTACTCGTCTAATTCAGTTTTCACTTTATCTTTAAGCTCTTCTTCAGTCTTGATGTTTCCTTCTCCGTATACTTTGTCGAATAGATCCTGGTTAAGCTCAGCTAAGTTTAATGAATAGAAGTCTTTTACTTTTACTTCTAGTTCATTGTGGTGCAGGTGCTCAACTTCTTCTTTGCTGAATCCTAATTCTTTAGCTAATTCTTCGTCACCTGCAAGAGTTTCTTTCGTTACTTTTACAGAACCTTCCATTTTCAAACCTTTTACCAATTTGAAAGCTTCTTTGTTTTCAGCTGTAATGGTAAGATTTTTTGGGTGGTGGTGGTGCTCTCCTTCAGCATCTTCTTCCACAACCTGAGAAACTTCTAAAGCAATGTAAGAATCTTTAGTGATTTTATCTTGAGGAACCTGCTCAGCGAAACGCTTCTGCATGTTTTCAATACTCTTGCTGATTTCTTTGTCAGAAGCTTCTACTTTGTAGTGAGGCGCTTCATATTTAGCTAAATCTATAGTGAATTCAGGCTCATATCCTACTTCGAAAGCAACTTCTAATTGATCAGCATTGTAATCTAATTCGTTTACTGGCTGAGGAACAGGCTGACCAACTAATCTTAATTTGTTTTCATTAACATAGTTGTTTAAAGCATCAGAAACTTGTCTGTTGATTTCTTCGAATGCAATACCTGCTTCATATTGTTTTTTAACCATACTCAAAGGCACTTTCCCTTTTCTGAATCCAGGAACTTGCGCATTTTTAGCATAATTAATCAACTGCTTCTCTACTTTTTCTTTGTAGTCAGATTTTTCCAATGTTACTGTAAGCAATGCACTTACGTCATCATGGTTTTGTGCGGTAACCTTCATTATTGATTAAAATTTTAGGTTGCAAAAATATGAATTTTTTATGAAAATCACCCATTTAAAATCAACTTATAACGCCAAATATTGTTAAATAAAAAACCACCGGAGAATTCCGGTGGTTCAAACAAGATTAAAGGTATATTAATTAATAATATTATAATTGGCTTGTGCATCAGTTTCACCTCCTGTATGAGTTCCGTAAATCACTCCGTTTCCACTCACAGCAGAAGCTTCGGAAACTGATGTTGATTCATGGAATAATGTAAGAACCAGCTGACTAGGGGCAGATGCATTTTTTACAGCAGTATTTACCACCCATTTTGTTTTCAATCCAACACGGTTTCCATCTCCTCTTGTGAAATCATCTGTACGTGTTAAAGTAATATCTGAGTTGGGAAAGTTATATACCAGGAAATGCGCATCTTTTGCCTCTTTAATTTCCTCAGTAGCATCTTCATCACCATTCTTAAAAATAACTTCCACATTATAAGTATGGCCGTTGATCAGTTTAACATTAGGATTCGTTGTGCTATTCACCTGATAATCATACACCACAGGAGTTCCTGTAGCGACATCTGTTACTCTTAAGAGAACGTCTGAAAGTTCTTCCTGAGGAAGATCGTCTGCTTCATCATCGCTTCTGTTACATGAAGTTAAGCTTAAAGAAACAGCTAAGAATAAAAGTCCTAATATAAGTGTTGTATTTTTAAAAATATTTTTCATTTTTTTGATTTTAAGTAATTAAAATTGATATTTAAGAGTTAAAATAAAGTTTCTTCCCATCTCGTTGGAAAAGAAACGAAGTCTGTTCAGATAATCTCTGTAAGACGTATTGAAAACATTTCGGACTGAGAAATCAATTCCGAAGTTTTTAGACAGATTCACCCCTGTCTGAAGGTTCCAAAGCGAATATCCGTTTGGAGGTGTAGAGATATCTACTTCTTCATTGTAAGGATTTCCGTCAGAATCGAATAATCTGATAGGAACGTTATAAGTTGGAAATCTTGTCTGTTTCAGATAAGTATTGTTACTTACTGTGAAATAGAAGTTTTTCCATTCTTTTTTATTGAATTCCAATGAATTATTAAAATTCGGAGGCATCATAAGAATAAGTGGCACATCATGAGTTGTATCCTGCCCATAAACATAAGATCCACTTCCTTTATAGGTTAGATTATCTGTTATTTTAAGCTGAGCATCAATATCTAGTCCATACATTTTTGCATTGATCTGCTGATAACTGTATACTACAAAAGCTCCACCCCACTGGGTATTCTGATATCCCGTAGGAATCTGATTAATGAAATTCTGAGTGTAAAAGAAGTATGGGTTTACGGAAATATTCAATCCTTTTAAAACATTTGCTTTTACATCTGCAACTAAATTAAACTGATTTCCTGTTTCACTTTTCATCCTCATATCTCCTCTTTCAATAATGGCTGCAGAGTGGTGAAGTCCGTCAGCAAAAAGCTCAGCAATATTCGGAGATCTGGAAACTCTGGCATAATTAAATTTCAGGTTAAAATATTCGGATGGATGATAAACAATTCCGCCGTTTACTGAAAAATTATTATATGTTAATGATGGATTGGTAAGAATTCTGTTTTGGTTTATTCTTACTACAAAATTTGAATAATCTGCTGCATAGGTCTTATTCCAGTCGCTCAGATCATACCATTTTGTTACATCATAATGATCATAATCATATCTGCCTCCCAGTTCAAGATCCAATTGGGGAGCAATTTTATATTTTAATACAGAATAAATTCCTGCATAATATCTGTCATAATTCGGGACAAGACGCCTTGCCTCGGTCTGCGTATTGGAATAGTTGTTTTGATACCCTGCATTAATCCCTGTTTCAAGATTCCAGTTTCCTCTTTCTATCAGGTGATTTACATTCAGATCATTGGTAATCAGTTCAAGATCCAGTGCCGGCTTTTTGCTCAGTGCTTCTGTACGTCTGATATCATATTCTTTTCTATGATTGTACTGAAAACTGTAAGTAGCCGTTATTTTTCCAAAATTTTCAAACCTTTTGTAAGCCGAAACTTTAGCAATATGATGCTCAATTTCCTGTTTAGGATTATCAATATCATAACTAAAATCTCTTTGATAAATGGGTTCCGGAGAGGTAAGAGCAGTGCGTAAATCTTCAGAGTTCCCTACGTGAGAGCTTCTAAGAATTCCAACTGTGCTTTTAGTCAGATAATAATCAAATGAAAAACCTTTTTCAAATGTCATTTTCTGTACTCCGAAATTAAATCCTGAGCTTTCGAGTCCTGTATTCATCAAGCCATAATCCGGAGCTTCAAGATCCCCCAGTTTTTTATAACTTCCATTGGTTTTTATAGCCCAGCCATTCTCCCAGGTTTTTGCCAGCTTTACATTAAGATCAGCTCCTCTCCCGTTAGAAATTCCGGAAAGAGAAACATTTCCCATGATGGTGTCTTTCTTAGGCAAAACCTGAGGCTGCAAAACAACTACTCCACCTACTGCACCACTTCCGTACTTTAGGGCAGATGCTCCTTTGATCACATCAATATGTTCAAAATTATTGACATCCACATTGGGAGCATGCTCTACTCCCCATTCCTGTTCGGCCAGCTTTACCCCATCATTAAGAATGGAAACTCTACTTCCATAAAGCCCGTGGATAATAGGCTTTGCGATATTATTCCCTGTCTTAAGAACGTTAACACCGGAAATATTCGTTAGTAAATTTCCTAAGTTTTCGGTGACATTTCTTGAAATCATTGCTTTGTCAATAGTTTTCACCACCATGCTTCCATTGTTCTTATGGCTTCCATGAACGGTCACTGTTTCGATATCTTTGACGTGATGCTCCAGCGTGATCACCAAATGAACATCCTGATCAACTCCTATATTTTCAGTATAATCATCACAATCAGGGTGCTGAGCAATGAGTGTATACTTTCCTGCAGGAATTTTGTCAAAAGAAAATTGACCTTTCTTGTTTGTTTTGGCTGTAAAGTTTCCGACTTTAATCACGGCATTTTCCAGCAATGTTTTATCGTGGAAATCCTGAACGGTTCCCTCTACAGTATAAGTTTTTTGTGCACTTGTAAATGCTGATCCGCAAAAGATCAGCAGCAGGCAATATATCAATTTCATTGTAAATAGATTGATTGCGTACCCTTTTCATCAGGGTACATTTTTCGTTAAAATTTGTGGGACGGGTTTGTTTAATTGTAAATGTCTAATGAGAAGTTAGAGGTTAGAAATTAGTAGTTAGTAATTGAACATTATTTAAATATCAACTACACCTATCAGCTGTTTTTCAACAACCCTAAACTTTAAACATCAAATAATTTGAAGCATTCAACATTGAACTTAAAGTCAAACTTTAAACCCTATAGAATCTATAAATTAAGAAATTGCGGGTGGTCCCCGAAGCTGAAACGTGAATTTGGTCTGAGACCAGATTTTCTCCTGGATGGCGATGATTTGTTTTACCTCGTGGCTGTAATGCTCAACAGTAAAACTGAATTCTTCAGGAGCTAATGTATGTCCGGTAACCAAAAAGTGGCAGGCCAGACAGTCGCCAGCTTTCTCTTTAGTAACTGCTTTCGTCACCGTATTCTCTACTTTTTTAAGATTGAAAGCCTTAAAATAATCTACAGCATCGTGATGGTGAAAGCTCTGAGAAAGCAGCGCGAGGAAATATACTCCAAACAATAGCTTGGAGATAAAACTCTTTAGGTTTCTGCTTTCTTTAAAAATCATAGTTCAAAATTATGAAAATAATTTAATTGTTTCCTTAAACTTTTATTAAATTACTTAGACTTATTGATAATAGGTACAAATGAAAAGGGTTTTGTTACAAAAAAAATGCTTCACAATTTTTAGTTGATGAAGCATTTCTATTTTATTTAATCAAGTTGGGTACCAAGATATTCCCACTCCTGCAAAGCTGTATCCAGCTCTTCCTTAGCCTTATTGTATTTCTCTAAGGTTTCATCTGAAGGATTTTCTTTGGCAAAAGAAGTTTCCATTTCCTCTACTTTTATTTCAAGCTCAGAAATTCTCTCTTCTACTTTTTTGATTTTATTCTGTATATTTTTCTGTTCTTTACTAACGATATTTGAAGATGGGCTGCTGCTTACTACAGGTTTTTCTTCTACTTTCTTAGGTTCTACCTTAACTTCGCTGTGAAGTTTAGCCTTTTCTGCAGAAATCTCTCTGATAGTTTCTTTCTGTCTGTATTCAAGATATTCGTTGATATCTCCAAGGAATTCTTTCATTTTCCCATCACGGAATTCGTAGATCTTATCACAAAGTCCCTGAAGGAATTCCCTGTCGTGCGAGATTACAATTAAAGTTCCTTCAAAATTCTGCAACGCCAGCTTGATAATCTCCTTAGACTGGATATCCAAGTGGTTGGTAGGTTCGTCCATGATCAATGTGTTGAAAGGACGAAGCAACAGTTTACAAAGTGCCAGACGGTTTCTCTCTCCTCCGGAAAGTACTTTTGTTTTCTTAGTAACAGCGTCTCCCTGGAAAAGGAAAGATCCTAATAAGTCTCTTACTCTTGGTCTTGTCTCTTCTGTTGCAGCATCTTCTGCTTCTTCCAGAACCGTTTTATTAGGTGTTAAAACCTCTTCCTGATTCTGAGCAAAATATCCGATGTTTACATTATGTCCAAGATTCCATGTTCCGGAATAATCTTTAATATCTCCTGCTAAAATTTTAGCTAAAGTTGTTTTTCCCTGTCCGTTCTGCCCTAAAAGAGCAATTCTGTCTCCTCTCTGAACGATAAAGTCTACATCATCAAAAATCTGCTTTTGTCCGTAAGCTTTTCCTAAATGATCCGCTTCAAAGATGATCTTTCCAGGAACCATAGACTGTACGAAACGGATATTGAATTTTGAAACGTCTTCATTATCAACTTCGATACGTTCTATTTTATCTAATTTCTTAATAAGTGACTGTGCAAAAGATGCTTTAGTAGCACTTGCACGGAACTTATTAATGTTGTCTTCCATCTGCTTGATCTCCGCATCCTGATTCTTTTTAGCCTGAATCAGTTTTTCACGGCGATCTTCTCTCATTACCAGATATTTCGAATAGTTGGCTTTATAGTCGTCAACTTTTCTATTGTTGATATCAAAAGTACGGTTACAAACCGCAGTCATAAACTGTTTATCGTGACTTACAAGAACAATAGCTCCCGGATAATCTTTCAGGAAGTTTTCAAGCCAGATGATGGATTCCATATCCAGGTGGTTGGTAGGCTCATCGAGAAGCATAATATCATTCTTCTGAAGAAGTAATTTTGCCAATTCAATTCTCATTCTCCATCCTCCGGAAAATTCATCGGTAATTTTTTGGAAATCATCTGCTTTAAATCCTAAACCAAACAAAACTTTCTCCATATCACCTTCAAGATTGTAGGCATCATGGTTCATCAAAAGGTCATTCAGTTCAGTCATTTTGTTAATCAAATCCGTATAGGAGTCACTTTCGTAATCTGTTCGGACGGTCATCTGATGATTCACTTCTTCAAGCTCATTCTTCCATGCATTAATCTGCTCAAAAGCCTGCATCGTTTCAGCCCAAACGGTTCTTCCTTTTACGAAATCAAGATCCTGCTTCAGGAAACCAATGGTAACGCTTCCTTCCATCACAACCTCTCCTTCGTAGAAATTAATTTCTCCGGACAGCATTTTCAATAAAGTGGATTTCCCCGCTCCATTTTTTCCTACGAGACCAACTTTATCATCTTTTTTGATGGTGAAATTGACATTTTGAAATAAATAATTTCCTGAATGGTGTAATCCTAAACTTTGAACCGAAAGCATCTTAATTAATAATTAGTAATGAATAATGAATTTTCGGGTGCAAAAATACGGAAAAAGAAATGAATAGCCCAGAAATAAAAAAAGCTGCCCAAAACAGACAGCTCTTTCCTTTAATGTACTTGATTTTGTAAGACATTTATCCAGGCGTAAGCGGTGGAGTTTTCTGCCCTGCTTCTACCATAGCAATCATTTCTACAAGGGTTGCTTCAGCTTCTTTATATTTCACTTGTTTGATCCCATGGTTAGATCCTATTGCAACCTGCAATTCGTTCAAGGTCTTAGCTTCAGACATTGTGATGGGTTTACTTCCATTTTTAATACTGATTTGGTATTCACAAGTGTCTAAAAGTTTATTTGCTTTTTTGAGCCATTCTGAAACTTTCATAATTATTTGTTTTTGGTGATTTAATTTGAAATAATTTTCCGGGATTCTTTTATAAGATATTGAGAAGCTCTACTAATAATGTCCCCGGAAGTATAGATTTTACAGGTGCTTTTCCTGGTGCATTTTCAATACCATAAGTTCCCGGGATCATCTGCAAATCGTAAACATCATTCTGCGCACTGAATATAAAATTACATCCAGATCCTGCTGTATAACAAGTAACAGATCCTGGAACAATACCTTTCTGGACAGCAAATAGAACTATATTGTCATTAGGTTTCATGATCACTTCTCCTTGTGGAGCACATGTAAAAGCACAGAAAGGCTGAAATCTTCCTTTTATTGCTGCAGCTAATCCTATTGTAATATCTGACGTACCAACTCCTCTTTCATTTTTTACAGTGATAGCTTCCGCCGGGGCCCCTGTAGTGGTAGAAAAAGAACCATCCTGATGGAAAGTTACTGCTGTACCTAATGGAATTTCAGCCGATATTGCCTGCATTTGAATGGTTGTATTGATATCAATAACCCCTTTATTATAAACATATACTTTATATTTTGGTTCACAATCAATTTCTTCATACCCAAACATCTCAGTATAATAAATTGAAAACCAAGCTGGTACCCCTGAAGAAATCTGATTGGGACCTGATGCTCCTTTATATCCTACCAATTTATAATTATTCATCTGCAGATATCTTAGAATCTCTTGTTGATACTTTGAGGTAAAATCAAAATTAATTGAGAATATTGTAGTCCATAATTTTTGAATGAGTGTCTTTTCCATTGTTTTAATCTTTGGTGTTCTTACTCTTTTGATATTAGGCTTTTCAGAATACGCCTTTGTTCACGTTATGATGTTGAAGTTTCGTGAAATGAACAATTCAAAATAACGAGAATTAAAATCCAAAAACTACAGTATATTATACTAAATTCAGGATTCAGTAATTATACTCATTGATCGTAAACAGCTTATAAAAAAAAAGGAGACACCTGAGTGATGTCCCCTAACCTAAATTTAAAACTGAGAAGTGTTGGCACTAATTCTTAATTTCATTTAATGTAATAGCTGTCTGTGTTTTTAAAATGGAACGATCCCATATGTCATTATTAGGAACACTGGTTCCGTAAAGAAAATCTGCAACAAAACTGTCTTCCGGCAGATGAAGATCAACGGAAAGCCTTGTCCGGCTGGTCTGGTCAACAGAAGTACTGCTGGAAACATTTAATCCGTTATTAATCAATTCAATATTAATTTCCCGCTGGGATTTTTTCAGAAAGCTATTGCTATATAATCCGAAATTTGCTGAAATATGGGTATAATCCGCAAATTTCCAAAAATCATAGATTGGTTTTTTACCCGCAGAAAGATCTTTTATATATTCTTTTATTTTGATATAAAAACGACTGAGAAAAGGATGCTTATTATAATCTGTTCCAAAATATGCATCATTATCTGTACTGAAAATGGATACTTTAGCATTAGTTTCTTCCAGCATCAGTTTTCCATAAACTTTTGAAAGATCATTATATACCTTATCCCGGCACACATATGCCTGTGAAAGACCATTGGCGGTCTCAATTTCGTATCCGGAAAGCAGAGCATCCCAGATTTTATTACCTTCAGCATTGGTTTTTTCATTCCTGATATCTGAAACATAGTGATGCAGATCATCAATATGAATGAAGTCTGTAGAAATATAAACAGACTGCGGCCCTTCAAGATATCCTCCTCCGATATCAGCATGATCACCCGGCACAAAGATTTCTTTCCAAACAGAAGATGTATTTTCCAATTTTTGATCCTCCATTATTTTTGAGTTTTCAAAAAAACCGGTAAGCGGAAAGAAAAACCGACTCTCATTGACTGCACAGATATGCAAAGCACTCTCTACCTGGGCAGGAATATTCAGATTATAATTATTAAAAGGTTTGGATTCTACCGTATCAAAAGCTCCTAAAAATCTTATTCTGAAATTTTCCGAAGAATAATGAGCTAAAAGCTGATTGCAGAAAGTTCTTGCCAACATTCCTCCTCTCCCGAATCCATAGATATAAAAATGATATTCTTTTGTCTGATCATGAATAATCCGCTCTACAAAATCCCCTGCTTTCTGAAGTTTATCATCGGAAGAATATCCATTCCCATACGGTGGGTTTGCACATGTTGCCATAGCAAAATTATTATCTTCACTGCCCGTTACGGTTCCAATTCCTTCGATATATATTTTTTCATCTCCAATAAATAAACTGTATAATTTATAGATATTGGTGAAGGTACCATAATAACTTTCATTGTTGTTCAGCGGTTTATCCGGTGAAAGAATATTGACCCCATTGTTTCCTGTACCGTCAAAGAAAATCCCGACAGAAATCACTCTACTATCATTCATGTTTTTACTTTAATTTTTTATTACAGATCTTGTTTGTGTTTTTTTCAAATAACATCCCCAAAAGAGACATTCCAAAATAACAGAAGAAAAACAAGGTTAGGTAGAGTGAAAAGTACCAATTAAAAAATTCCGTATTTCTACGGAATCAGATTACATTTTTTCAAGAGAATAAATATTGTTTATAATAGCATAAATTACTATTCCCACAGTATTTTTGGCTCCTATCTTCTCCAAAATACGCTGTCTGTGGCTTTCTACGGTTCTTGGACTGATAAAGAGTTTTTCTCCTATTTCATTATTGGTAAACTCCTGACAGATCAGTTTTACCACATCTTTTTCTCTTTCAGACAACTCATCTTCTGTTTCAAAAAGAGAATTTTTCTTGGCAGAACCGTTCATATAGGTAAACAGCATCTGATGGTCTTCTGCAGTGAAGAAAACTCCATTTTTATCAACCATTGTGATGGCATCTATAAATGTTTTTTTATTTGAATTTTTGGGAAGAAATGCCGATACTCCCAGCTTGACCATGTATCCTAAGATAGAGGTTTTATAATGGGATGAAAGGATAATGATTTTGAGTTCGGGATATTTTTCCTTCAGGATTTCTACCAGCTCAAAGCCGTTCATAGGTTTCATCTGAACATCTACAAGAGCAATATCAGGAAATTCATTTTCTGAAAGTTTTCCGAGGTCTTCTATAAAATCAGGGCCGTTATCTGCGGTAAGGCATACCGATATATTTTTTTCATTGGACAGCAACATTCTTACCCCTTCGAGGATCAGCTGTTCATCATCAATCAGTGCTAGTTTGATTTGGGAACTCATGATATTTTGGAATTTTTATAATTAAACGACTTCCTTTATTTGAAAAAGTTTTTTTCCATTTGTGTGTTGCATTCATTGATTTGATACGGGATTCTATATTTTTTATTCCCATTCCTTTTTTCACTTCTTCATATTCAAAACCCTGTCCGTTATCAGAAATAATAACAGCCATATTTTCAGGATAATCTTTAATATAGATCCAAAGATCTGTTGCATCTGAATGCTTGATCACATTGGTGGTAAATTCCTGAATAATCCGATACAGCTGCACTTCTACGAAAAGATCTTTCTTTTCATATCCCGGCATCACCTGCAGGGATATATTAATTTTATGGGAAAGGTTGGCTATTAATTCTTCAACGTATAAAACCATTCCTACCGATTCCAGATTTACAGGGTACAATGAATGAGAAATGCTTCTGGCAGCATCAATCAGGGAAGACATCTGGCCGTAGATATTTTTTTTAATCAGATCATCACCTTGGGTATCAAGGTTATTCAACCATAAAGAAAGAATATTGAGGCGGTTTCCGATGTCATCATGAATCATTACTGCAATTCTCTTCCTTTCTTCTTCCTGCGCTTTGATGTTTTCCAGCACTAATTTTTTCTGATGAAGAACTTCAGCCTCATGCTGCACGTTTTTCTCTTTAATAATTCTGGTTATAAAAGCTCTGTAGGCAAGCAGAATAAAGGATACTATAACTGTTATGGTAACAATTATAAGGATCAGCAGATTGATATTTAAAGTTACTTCTTTAATCTGATAAAAGTATATAAAAATGAGCAGTACAAAATACTCGAAAGAATATTATTGGCACTGAGAATAATATAATAATCATTTTCCGACAGGTTTGCAATCTGATGCTGGATGATAAAAATAAATACCGAAACGGAATAGTAGAAAAAAATACTGGCATCTACCAGAATAAAACGATTCTGTGCAGAGGTATTTTTAATCTCACGGAGCAGGGTAAAACCGGAAAGGCAGATAATAACAATATTGGAAACTACTTTTGCAATATCTGCATTAGACGGATAATCAAACCCATATTTCGAAATCATAAAACCTCCCGCCAGCAAGCCTGTAAGCCCTAGAGTATATTTCGGCCAATCCAGTTTTTTGATAAATAAACCAGTCAGCAAAAAAAATTCTCCTGCGATGTAAAAGGGATAAAGAAATGACGTATCATTAAGTCTGAAGATATATGGCAACGTAAGATTCAGCAGTTCAATAAAAAAAAGAAAAGCAATACAATGAAAATACGGCTTTTCTTTTTGGTTTAATATGCGGTATTTTACTGCTCCCAGCAGTATAACAGATAGAAGCAGTGCATAATTCAGGAATAAAATTGCCTTATAAAGTCCAGCCATTCCTCAGTTTATCATTTTAAAATTCACTTCCAACATCTACATCCGGAATACGGCAGATAGGAGGACACGGTTTTGCCCAGTCATATGTATTGGAAATGGTATCTGCTCCCAGTTCAGCATTTCTAAGATTTTCACGGAAAGAGATAAAAATAAGAGTTACCAGCATCTTTCCATAGATATCATTGTATTTAAGGCCAAAAGAACAAGTAATGCCTGCTAAACCATCATCTGTAAGGCAAAGATCTGCTGTAGGAACATAGAATTTTCTGAAAATTCCAATACCCTCATTTTCTCTGCATTCTTTATAAAACCACTCCATACCTTCATTTCTCCAACGCTCTATAGCTGATACAGCTATATCCTGCTCAAGAATCGGTGCATTGGAAACAGGGAATCCCATATTAGAATTCTTCTCCGTGCTCTCGAGGTTTTTAGAAAGGACAGCATTTCTAACAACAGTGTATTCCTGAATCTCCTGTAGTCTCAAGTCTCTGTCAAGTTCGGTAAGGAAGCTGTACGGATATTCTTTGACGTCTATTTTTACCCCTTCATTATTCATAGGATAAAAAATAAGAATCAGACGATCTCTATAAACTCCTACTGCTGCACAAAAGTCTTTATAGTCCTTGAACCCCTTCATCCACTCAAGGTGCTCACTGGAAATATTAAAAACATAGTTGGTAGGAATCAGCTTTTGAATTTTAGAAAAGTCAGAGAAGTGCGCTTTCCATTCGTTTGACGCTGCTCTGCATTCTTCTACAGGCAGCATATAGTCTACAATGTTTAATGTTGACATAAGCATAGTTTTTAGTTCTATAAAAATATATAAACTAAACATGCTATGCAAGTAAGATTTTAATTAATAATTTTTCACTGTAATATGATAACAGCTCTGTTGTCTTTCTTTAATGTAATATATTCTACCGGCATTCTGATAATGCTTTAAAACTTTCTCCAGAGCTATTTCCATTTTCGGATTGTACTTCAAAACGTTGTTGAATCTTACGTAAGAAATGTCAAAAGAGTTACCATAATTGTGAGAACTAATCCCTAGTGAGGCGTTAGAATTTACTCTTCTCAGCCTGCACTGGTCTTCAAGAGTTCTGGTAATAGATGAAACGGTAAAGGTACCGCCTTTTGTATCTTTACTGAACTTTGAACCTATTTTCTCAAGGGTAGTTTTGGCCTTGGATACCATATAAGCCCTGCTGTAATCAAGTCTCTGAACCTGATATCCTTTACCGGATTTTTTTATTTTATGGAATTTACCTTTATTGATATATTTTTGAACAGTTTTGGAATCTTTCAGCAGCTGTATTCCAAAACTCTTTGAGGCATCAAGATGGGATTTGTAAAGCGGTGTAGGTTCAACCTTCAATACAGTAGTAAGATCATAGCAGGGAAAAGCCTTTTTTGCTGCCTGCGAATAATGTAAACTATAAATAAAGGGTACAAAGACCACACAAAAAAACTTTCTCATTCACCATCCTTTTAAATTACAAATGAAAGATAAAACATTTATGTTATATCTTTCAAAACCGACTATAATACTCTATAAATAAATCCCAAACAAACTTTACACCAAATTATCAATTTTATAATTTTTTGTTCACTCTTTTTTGAGTTTTTTTTTCAGTTTTAACTTTTTACTTTAAGATTTAAATTTTACATTTGAGATACATAAATAATAAACAACATGATAAAAAAACTTTTCGCTGAATTTTTCGGCACATTTTGGCTTGTTTTCGGAGGGTGTGGAAGCGCTGTTTTCGCAGCTGGCGTTCCCGACATTGGCATCGGACTTTTAGGAGTTGCTTTGGCATTTGGTCTTACTGTTCTTACGATGGCTTACGCTGTAGGCCATATTTCAGGAGGGCACTTTAATCCGGCAGTTTCTTTTGGACTTTTAGCAGGGGGAAGATTTCCTGCCAAAGACCTTATTCCTTACATCGTAGCCCAGTGTCTGGGAGCCATTGTAGCAGCAGGATGTCTGTATACAATTCTAAACGGTGCGGGAGCAGTAGAGTTCTCAAAACCCGGAGATTTTGCCACGAACTTTTACGGAGAGGCCGTTTACAACGGAAAAGCTTTCAGCATGGGAGCCGCGTTTCTGGCTGAGTTTTTATTAACTGCCTTTTTCCTTATTGTAATCATGGGAGCTACAGATAAATGGGCCAACGGTAAATTTGCCGGTCTTGCTATCGGTCTTGCTCTTACTTTGATTCACCTGATTTCTATTCCTATTACAAATACTTCAGTAAACCCTGCAAGATCACTTTCACAGGCTGTCTTTATGGGAGGAATTGCCATGTCACAGCTTTGGCTGTTCTGGGTAGCTCCTATTTTAGGAGGAGTTGTAGGAGGTTTGATCTACAAGTTCTTACTTCAGAGAGATACTGCCGAAGTTGCAGATTAATTTTTAAAATAACATTCAATGATAAAATCCTGTCAGGCGGCAGGATTTTTTTATTTTCTGATTTTGAAATAAATTATTTTTTAATTTTTTAGAAACGCAAAGGTTTTATGAAGGAGTTTTTTTATTCAGGGGGAGCAAAGTGATAACGACTGCGTCGTTGATTGAGCTCTATACTGCTGCTTGGTAAGAATCAATTTTATTGAATCCTTCTCTGCTTTCTCAAAATCTGAATATAGGAAACAGAGCTTTGCCTTAAAAATATATTATTCTATTTACCAGATTCTTCTGGTTTTATTTCAGTTTTTTGATATCAAAAGGGTTCTTGAATATAAGTTCTTCATGTTTTCCTTTGATCTCCATTTTACGTTGAAGCAGATTGAGCGCCATTTTTCTTATAAAAAGGTCTTTGTCATTCAGCTTCCAGTAAGAATCTTCGTGAAGTTTTTTGGGTGGACGGATCAGATAAAATTCGGTTTTCCAGGTGTCTGCATTATGGTAAAACTCAATGATTCCGCAATGTTCGGGGATAAGGGCAGGATCTACCATTCCCATCGGAAGCAAAAAGCTAAAAGAATTACACATATAATCACCGCAGGAAATTTTATCGTGCTTCAGAAATTTTTCGCCGGTATCTTTATTGAGATATGATTTTTTGAAATCATTTTTAAAATCACTTTTCGAAAACTTAATCTCGATTTCATGACTTCCCCCTTCTGAATCTATGATCAGAATATCTGCTTCCCAATCGGCCTGAAAATAATTGGTCAGTACAATTTCTTTTTCAAAATCGCAATGGGAATGGATATAGGCATGTATAAGTTCTTCTATTTTGAGCATGAATATAATTGTACAATGTATTTATGATAATACCGGCATACAAATACAAAATTGATAAGCGTAATAAATTGGCTATTCACAATTGTCTTTTACGTTAAGTCTTTTAGCTTACTAACAGACTGCATCCTCTGATATCAGAATGATCTATTCTTCCCAATACCTGAAATTTATCCCCTACAATTTTACCTAAATCCTGTGTCGCAATAAAAGAACAGGAATGAGTATTGGCCAGATCGATGATATTAATAGCTCCGGTTCTTCCTTCTTTTTCATAGGCCAGAGGATCTTCTGCATTCCGAACCATAATTCTCATCCAGTTCGGGCATTTATATTCATTATTTCCAAGGGAGTACGCCTGTGAAAGCAACTCTGTCATGGAGTATTCTGAGTAGATCTTATCTGTCTTAAGGCCGTCCTGTAAGATTTTCAGCAATTCATCTTTGGTCATTTCTTCTTTTCTGCCTTTCATTCCTCCGGTTTCAATCACTACTAAATTTTCAAGAAAATCCAGAGATTCTCCGCTTCTTTCAGAATGACAGTAATCCAGAAAATCAAGAAGAGCAAAGGAAACCCCGAAAAGAATGACTTTTTTATCCTGAAGTTTATTCAATAACCCAAAAAGATCAGAATGGTTATAAAGGAAATATCCGTTTTCCGGTTTGGCAGATTTCTTCATCAGATAATCTACCATATAAATTAATGATGAATTCTGTTTTTCCAGATAACTTGGAAGTAAGCCCAGAAAAATAAAATCTTCCGGCTTACCAATAAACTGTTCAAAACTTTTATAAATACTTTCTTCATAAAGTTCCGGATCTGCAATGAAATGTTTTGACAGATTCATCTGTGTTGTTCCTGAACTCTGAAAAAACAGATCGGTTCTTATATTTTTATCCAGAATCTGATGGTTTTTGAACATCTCAATAGGTAAAAACGGAATCTTCACCAAACTATCTACCTCATCAGGATTAACATTCAGAAAGTCGATGAACTTCCTGTATATTTCAACATTTTCATATTGATAACGGAATGTTTTCAATGATGCATTCAGGAAATCCTGTTCAGTCTGTATATTGAATATATTTTTTAATTCCATAACTTTTTAAACACCTTACCACTTCTGTATAAAGCAATTATAAAAATAAAATATTGACATTTAATATTTTTTTAATCTACTAATTCTATTTTTGGTAAGCTTCTTGCACATACCTGAACGGAATATGGATTAAAAACAAGAGTGGGTTTCAACCCGTTCGAAAGTTACCTCTTTTTAGGGGTAATTTTTTTGCTTTATTTTTCAAAAGTCTTCAGTTCAAAATCTTTCTCAAAGACCCCGTAAGTAAAATAGGAAATCCAGTCTCCGAGGTTGATATACTTTGAATTCTGTTCCAGATCAAGTACCATTGGCAGGTGTCTGTGTCCATAAATAAAATAGTCTATCTTCTCAGTCTTCAGCTTTTCTTTAGAATAAATGATCAGGAATTCTTTATCTTCTCCCAGAAATGCTTTGTCTTCTTCTCCGGAGATCATTTTATTTTTTTGGGAAAGGTATAATGCAATTTTCATTGCAATATCAGGGTGAAGCCATTTGAAGAACCATTGTGCTACCGGATTTGTGAATAATTTTTTCATTCTTTTATATCCTTTGTCACCAGGTCCCAGCCCGTCTCCATGGGCCAGCAAAAACTGCTTTCCACCCATTTCGAAATATTGTTTCTGATAAAATACCGTACAGCCAATTTCCTCTTCAAGATAATCTTTCATCCACAGATCATGGTTTCCGACAAAGAAATAGATATGAATTCCTCTGTCTTTAAGTTCTGCAATTTTTCCGAGTACCCTGATATATCCTTTGGGAACCACATGTTTCCATTCATGCCAGAAGTCAAAAAGATCACCCATTAAAAACAAAACCTGAGCATCTTCTTTGATCTCATCCAACCAACGTATAAATTTTTCTTCACGCACTTTGCTCTCACTTGGAGTGGGTGCTCCAAAATGCTGATCTGAAGCGAAATATACTTTTTTTCCAGGTTCTAAATTAATTATCGTTTTTAACACCTTCTGAGTTTTGGGGTAAATTATTGATTATCTTCTGCAAACCATTCTCCATAAGAATTTTCTGTCTCATGAAGTTTAAGATAGGCTAAAGAAATTCCTTCAGGAAGTTTTGATTTGATTTTAGCAGCAATAGCATACAACATGTTTTCACAGGTTGGCTGGAAACTGCAATAGATTACTTTATGCCCTTTCTGTTCCAGGTCATCCCCCAATTCTTTGTGTGGAGACAGAGCATTTACAAGAACCGCATGGTCCCATACATCTACAATTTCGGAATTTACGATACTTTTGATATCTCCGAAATCTACCACCATTCCATTTTTAGGATTTTCAATATCATTGATCGGTTTTCCTTTCACTGTCACAAACAGCTTATAGGAATGTCCATGCATATTTTTACACTTCCCATCGTAGTTGTAAAGTACATGAGCTGTTTCAAATGTAAAAATTTTTGTAATACGTATCATACTGCAAAGATATGATAAAACCGCTTAACACAGAAAAGACTGTTTCTATTACAGCGATATTAATATATACTTTTAGTCGATCTTAAAGGTTAAATTATTATCCGGTGAGCCATCAACATTGATTGCATTGTAAGGTACAGAAAGCCAGCCATTTTTATTCATAACAAATTTGAATTGATGGTTTTTTCCTTTTTCAAACTGAGATTTTGGCAATACCAACTCAAAAGTATTATTCTTTTTCAGATTCATATAATATGCCTGACTATCAGGATTCCAATCATTAAATGAGCCTGTAACTGAAATACTTTTGATATATTCTACACTTCGTTTGTCAGGAAATTGGTAAGAAAAAATAATATTGTCCTTTTCTGTTCGGTAGCCGTAGATTTCTTTTTTTAGGTCAGGATGAACAAGAGGTTCAGACTTTGTATATTCTTCTGCCACCATGTATGGATTCAGCAAACGTTTATCCATAATACCTGCAATCTGATTAATCATTGGGTAATAAACCGGAAACTCTTTATATCCATTATACATCAATATAATAGCAATATTATTATCCGGAAAAATTTTATAGCCACTTACATTTCCACCTGAAAAATGATAGGACTTTATATTATTAAAATTTCCCATATCCCAACCATGAGTGAAGATGATGTCTTTATTTTTGTATTCAAACGGTTTCCACATCAATTCCTGTGTGGCAGGTTTTAGAAAATCATTCTTACTCAAATGAATGCTCCACTGTAAGAAAGCAGGCAATGCAATGGCCAGACCATTGGCTGAATGCGCCCTTCTTCCTTCTACAAATGTAGATTTATCGTATTGATGTGTATTCTTGTTGTAGATATATTTTACAATTCTGTTAGGAATTTTCTCAATGGAATTGGATGAAAACACCACCTGATTTTTAGAATCTGAAAACTGATTCTTCAGGATATAATCTTCAAATTTCTCTCCTGTTATTTTCTCAATGATCATCGTAATCAGCATGTAGTTGGTCTGATTGTACCTATAATCACTTCCGGTTTCAAATTCCATTTTTTCTTTTGATAATCGACTAATCACTTCAGCATTGGTAGCATCTGCTGCAATATCACTGAAACGAATCCAGTCTGGCAATCCTGAGGAATGAGATAAAAGATTTTTTACCTGAACATTTTGCCACTCTGCCGGTACATTATCAATATATTTTGATATTTTATCTTCTAAAGATACTTTCCCCTGCTCTACAAGCTGAAAGAGTCCAACATTTGACATCAACTTTGTAGTAGAATAAATCCTGAACATAGAATTGCCATCTACTTTTTTATTAGTCTCTAAGGTTTCTGTTCCATAGTATTTCTGGAAAATTACCTTATTATTCTTAACGATTCCTACGGCCATTCCTGGTATCTCATTAATTTGAATAACCTTTTTTATATAGTTATCAATTGCTTTTGACTGGTCTGCTGTCTGGCTATGACCGGTAAAGAAAAAGCCTAAAAAAAGTATCGTTACAATAGATGGTTTCATGGTAATGTTTGTTTGATGTTTCTCTATTAAAACAATTGTAGGTCTTATTATATTACATAAAGAGAAGAAAATCTGTTATTTCCCGGGAACCAATTTGTCTGTTTCAAAACCTAATTCATTCAAATAATCAAGTCCGCTTTGTATTTCTATTGAATTGGAGCCCGACCATCCTTTTTTTAATCCAAATAAAATAAACCGCCTGATGTATCGTGGCTTATTGAGATTTACCTCATCTTCTGAACCTGTAATTTTATTCACCAACTTAACACCTGATTTTAAAGGCTGTCCCATCATATAATCATCAACAGTCATAAATTTGATGATTAAAGGTGTTTGCTTTTGCCCTCTTAAAAAAACCTTCACAGTCAAAGTATTGGTTTCTGTTTCAGCATGAAATTGGTCTGTTACAGAATATAAATATTCACTATTATTAATGATGATTTTTCTCAACTTATTTTTCATTGACTCATTTTTTATTCAACACATTTCCAGCTGAACTTTATTTTATCCTTTTCTCGAATCTATTAATGACTTTGTACTCTTTATCTTTAATAACAATATCATAATTTCCCTTATCAAGGATTAAAAAACGATTGTCCTTAGAGGTATTGATTTCAATGATATCTGCGGGAATTCCTTTTTGCTCAAATTCACCTTTTCGGTAAGCAAAAACCATAACCGGATATGTTGAAACTTTAGAAACCGGAATTTTATAAAACTTTCGGGTTTCCTTCAGCATCCAATCTGGTCTGTCTTTAATGTATTTTGTAACGGGGTGAATGATTTTAATATCCGTATACAATTCTTTGTCTTCACCATTATAGATCATTTGGTTTTCACTTTTCAAAACAACAGGCACGGTATTGTTTATCAATCTCAAAGTGGTTCGTTATACTTCAGGGAGCTTTTTTCTGAAAACTGAGTCTGGTCAATTGTAAACGGATTGACACCTGTTAAGTCTGAAAGTCGTCCAGCCATCGTTTTTTCCCAGGATTTATGGATTCCTTCATAAGCATGCTGATAACCACAATAAATCAGATATTTTCCCTCTTTATTCTGCTGCATAAAATTGAAAATATTTTTGGCTTCTCCAATTTCTCTTTCTTTATTGTTTCCTTCTGCTTCGTAGGAGAAAAGCCTGAATCCAATTTTCAGAGCATTGTAAATAAAATTTCCAAATTCCGGTTCTTTGGAATAATATCCGCTGGTGAGAGTGGCATATTTATCTGTATTTAAAGAATCATTCGCTAATGTTTCTATTCCTAAGTATCTGTAACCTCTGTCATATAAACCCTGAAGTAAAGAAGTGGCAAAAGTTCTATGGCTGGCATTGTGATGAGCTTCATTGATGATGATTATTTTCTCATTGGCCGCTTTTTTCAGAATATACTCTTTTGCATTGACTGGAATTAATTTTGTGAATTTCAGACTATCGGCAGCATTTAGCTTTTTCACTCTTCCGAAAGTCTGATCCCAGCTTTCCAGTGCTGGTTTATATTGCCCGCTTATCGAGTAATATGTTGCCCCCATCTGGCTTCTCCATGATTGACTTTGAGTAGAGTCTGCCACCTTTCTCTTAATATCATCCGTAAACCAGTAAGGATTTTCCTGACCATACCCTGCCATGCCAAGAAACAGCAAAGCCAGTAAATAAAAGAATTTCATGTTATTTAGTTTTTTATTGAATGTTGTAGATTAAAATAAAAGTTCTATTTTCTACTCTGATTTTAATTATTTTACCTGTCTAAAAAAACTTCTCCAGCCAGTCACTTCCCAGTCGTTTGATCTTTTTTGTTTCCGGATCGAAGAGAATCCAAAGTGTACTTGAATCTACCACAAGTTCATCATTGCAATAAAATTCGACTTTTCTTGGCTGTTTAGCTCCTTCAGGAGTCATGGGATAGGTTCTTACTGTGATCATATCATTCAGATAAACCTGTTTTTTATATTGGATATGGTGATCCAGAAGCATCCAGGCATCATTTACATACTCGGTTTGATGTTTCAGAAGATCCCAGTGTTCTGCTGCCACTTCTTCCACCCAATGTACATATTGTACATTATTTACATGATTGTTCTGATCAATATGCTCTTCCGTTACCTTTATCTGTTTTTCGTACATTAAATTCATGCTCATGAAAGTTTACTCAAATTTATCATTTTAAAACAGAACTTCTATTTTCTAAATAAAAAAAACGGAATCAGATGATCTCTGATTCCGTTCAATATTCAGTATTGAAATTTTTATTTAGCTTTCCCTGCAGGCTTAGCAGCAGTTGCCGTAGCACCTAATTTACTTTTTACAATTGCAGTAATATCCTCACTTCCGTCAGTATAAAGCAGGTTATTAGATTCCTGTGCTGCTGTATCAAATACATAGCTCAGGTTTTTCTCTTTAGCTACAGCAAAAATAACATCTCTTACTTTCTTTTGCAGTGGAGTAAGCATTTCATTTTGCTTAGCAGAAATATCTTTAGCAGCCTGCGCTCTTGTTTCTTCTATTTTTTTACCTAAACCCTGTAATTCTGTTTGTGCTGCAATCAGTTCTTTAGTTACTGCTTCTTTATTAGCCTCACTTAAAGTTTTTTCTTTATCCTGTGCCGCTTTCAATTTAGTCTGATAATCATTGATCAGCTTTTCAATTTCAGTCTGTTTTGTTTTAGTCAGATTATCAATAGTAGTTCCTATAGTTTTTACTTCAGATAAACTTGCAAAAACATCTTCTGTGTTCACACTTCCAATCTTCTGTTGAGCATTGGCAGCATTTGCAGTAAGCGTTAATCCTAATGTAATAAAAAGTACTTTAATTAAATTCATTTTTAATAATATTTTTTCGTCCCCAAATATAATTCAAATTTTAATTACTTATCATATGACATTTACTCCTTTGCTACTTTATGATTTGAATGAACTAAAAACGGGCTTACAACGTTTTAAACAAAGAAAAACCTCCCTAAAAAGGAAGGTTCAACATCAAAAAAATATGAAAAAAATGACTAATGGAATTGTGCGGTTTCTGTAGAATCTTTCATTGCTACAGTAGCTGAAGAACCGTTTGTAACAACATTCTGTATTTCATCAAAATACCCAGTCCCTACAAAAGACTGATGCTTCACCGCTCTGAATCCTTTCTGCTGCAGAGCAAACTCACGCTCCTGCAGTTCTGAGTATCCAGCCATTCCTCTTTCTTTATAGGCTAAGGCTAATTCAAACATTGCCGTATTCAAAGCATGGAAACCAGCCAATGTAATAAACTGAAACTTGTACCCCATTTTTGCCAGCTCTTCACGGAAAGTAGACATCTCTTCCACACTCAGCCTTGCAGCCCAGTTGAATGAAGGGGAACAGTTATAAGCAAGCATTTTCCCAGGAAATTTCGCATGAATTCCTTCTGCAAATCTTCTTGCCTGCTCCAAATCCGGATTTGAGGTTTCCATCCAGATCAGATCTGCATATGGTGCATAGGACAAACCTCTGTCGATTCCCTGTTCTACACCGTTTCTTACTACATAAAATCCTTCAGTAGTTCTCTCTCCTGTTACGAATTTTTTATCTCTGTCATCAATATCAGATGTCAGTAAATCTGCAGCATCCGCATCTGTTCTTGCAATAATAAGACTCGGAACCCCCAGTACATCGGCAGCCAGACGTGCAGCAATCAGTTTGTTGACCGCCTCCTGCGTTGGCACCAATACTTTTCCACCTAAATGCCCACATTTTTTTGCGGATGAAAGTTGATCTTCAAAGTGTACAGCAGCAGCTCCCGCTTCTATCATCTGCTTCATCAGTTCAAAAGCATTCAGGTTACCTCCAAAACCAGCTTCTGCATCCGCAATAATGGGTACCAGATATTCTTTATCTCCGGTTCCGCTCACAGATTGTACCTGATCTGCCCTCAATAAGGCATTATTAATTTTTTTTACTACAGAAGGCACTGAATTGGCAGGATACAGTGACTGATCCGGATACATTTCTCCTGATAAATTGGCATCTGCAGCCACCTGCCATCCTGAAAGATAAATAGCTTCCAGTCCGGCATCCACTTCCTGTACTGCCTGATTACCTGTAAGAGCTCCAAGTCCTGCCACATAATCCTGGTTATTTAATTTATTCCAGAATTTTTTTGACATTTCCGTAGCAATCGTGTACTCTATGGTATAAGAACCACGAAGTTTCAAAACTTCTTCTGCTGTATATGGTCTTTTTACACCGTTCCAGCGTGGGTTTGTCAGCCAGTCTTGTTCTATAGCCTGGATTTGTTCTTGTCTTGTTTTCATAATATTTGGATTTTGTTAGATTAGGTTTTGAGAGTAATTTTGTTACTGGATGCTAGTTCCATTGTTAGTTGTTATTCAATCATTTTATTTTCAACCAGCAACTATAAAACTAGCAACCAATATTCTCCTAAATAAAAGGATACGCTTTAAGGGTCAGAAATTCTTCAAAATTCTCTGAAAAGATCAATTCATTGAAAAGTTCTTTGGCAAGATTGAATTTTCCGTTTTTGAAACGGGATTCTCCTACATACTTTTCAATATTGTCCATTTCTTCGCTTTCCCACTGTAAAATCATATTGCGGGTAAGTGTTCTGTCATCACTTAACACCGCTTCATTTTTCAGCCATTGCCAGATCTGTGTTCTTGATATCTCTGCAGTAGCCGCATCTTCCATCAGGTTATAAATGGCAGCAGCACCAGTTCCCATCAGCCAGCTTTCAAGATAAAGAATTCCTACGTTGATATTTTTTCTGACTCCCTTTTCGGTAATATCACCTTTGGGAATTTCCAGCAGATTACTTTCTGTAATATGATACTCAAATTTTTTGTCGATCTGGTTTCTGGAAGGCATATACTGATCAAAAATTTCTTTTGCCACCGAAACTAATGAGGGATGTGCTACCCAGGTTCCGTCGTGACCGTTTTTTACTTCCCGTTCCTTATCGTTTCTTACTTTTTCAAAAGCTAGGTTATTAGCTTCATCATTGTCCTTTACCGGAATTTGAGCCGCCATTCCGCCTATCGCATGTACATTTCTTCTATGACATATTTCAATGACTCTTTTTGAATAAGCACTCATAAACGGAGAAGTCATGGTCACCTGATCTCTGTCCGGTACAATAAACTCAGGAAGGTTTCTGAATTTTTTGATATAGGAAAAAATATAATCCCATCTGCCACAGTTCAGTCCCGCACTGTGTTCTTTTAATTCAAATAAAATTTCATCAATCTGAAATGATGCTGTAATGGTTTCTATTAAAACCGTAGCTTTAATTGTACCCTGTTGAATTCCCAGATAATTTTGTGCAAAAACAAAAACATTATTCCACCAGCGGGCTTCTTTATAATGTTCCAGTTTCGGAAGATAGAAATAAGGGCCACTTTCCTTTTCTAAAAGCGACTTGGCATTTCTGAAAAAATACAGTCCAAAATCAATCAGTGAACCGGAAGCTTTCTCACCATTAATTTCAATATGTTTTTCCGGAAGATGAAGTCCGCGGGGACGAACCAGCAAAACGGCAGGCTTTTCATTAAGCGTATAGACTTTTCCTGTCTCGTTTACAAAATCAATAGTACGGTTAATAGCATCAGAAAGATTAATCTGCCCCTGAATACAGTTTTCCCATACCGGCGAGCTGCTGTCTTCAAAATCTGCCATAAACGTAGAAGCTCCGGAATTCAAGGCATTGATAATCATCTTGCGGTCTACAGGTCCTGTAATTTCTACTCTTCTGTCTGACAAATCTTCCGGCAAAGGTGCACACACCCAATTTCCATTTCGGATCTCTTCTGTTTCTTTTAAAAATTCAGGAAGATTTCCATGATCAAAATTCTGCTGTGTATTTTTTCTCTCTTTTAAAAGTTCAAGTCTTTTGTGATTGAAATTCTGATGAAGAGCAATCAGAAAATCTGCCAAACCCGGAGTAAAAACTGCTTCAAACTGCTTCTGAGCTTTTATTTCTAATTGAGTCTTGGTTTCCATAACATATTGATTTTGTGATTTGATATTACAAACATAAATAAAAATATTCACAAATAGCGAACGTTCGCTAAATTTATTTAAAAATTATTATGCGAATAATCGCATCTAATTATTTATATTTGAGTAATGAATTCAGAAAGTGACTTTATCAAAACAGTTTTCGGACTAAAACTGAAACAGCAGAGACAAAAGAAAAACTGGTCTCTGCAGGATCTTGCTGTAAAGACAGGATTATCAAAATCTTACCTTAACGAAATTGAAAACGGAAAAAAATATCCCAAACATGATAAGATTATTCAGCTTTCTGAAGCTCTAAGCTGTACTTTTGATGATCTGGTTTCTACCAAACTTGATAAAAGCCTGGCGCCTTTCAATGAAATTCTGCAGTCTGATTTTTTCAAGGAAGTTCCATTGGAGCTGTTCGGGATCAGCAAAAACAACCTTATCAGCATCATAAGTGATGCTCCCAAGAAAGTGACGGCTTTCATCAATGCACTGATAGAAATTTCTCAGAATTATAATCTTGGAAAAGAAAGATTTTATTTTGCTGTATTAAGGTCATTTCAGGAATTGTATGACAATTATTTTCCGGAAATTGAAGAAAAAGTAAATCTGTTTATTCTGGAAAACCAGGTACAACCCGGCAAAAATTTAAAGTCTGAGATTCTGGAAAAAATTCTTGCAGAAAAATTCAGTTACACGATTCAATCTGAAGATTTTGAAAAATACGGGACTCTGGACAACCTTCGTTCGCTTTATATTCCGGAGAGAAAACTATTACTACTGAACCAAAAACTGGAAAAAGACCAGAAAACATTTATTCTGGCTAAAGAAATCGGCTTTAATGTACTGGAATTAAAAAATCGTCCCAACACGTATTCATGGCTTGATTTCGGAAGTTTTGAAGAAATTCTCAACAACTTTTACGCTTCATATTTTGCAGGCGCTCTGTTAATTTCAAAAGAGCCTGTCATTGAAAAGACATCAGAATTTTTCCAGCACAACACATGGGAATCTGTAAATTTTGAAAATCTTATCAACAGTTTTACCCGTTCCCCCGAAACATTCTATTACCGACTGACCAATATTCTTTCGTCTGAAATGGGAATTAAGGACTTATTCTATCTGTGTCTGGTAAAAAAGAAAAATTCAGATAAGATTCAGATTTTAAAAGAACTTCATCTGAACCATCAGCAGGCTCCCCATGCCAACGCAACCAACGAACACTACTGCAGAAGATGGATTGCCGTGAAAAATCTTGATCATTTAAAAGAAAATGAAACCCTTACTGATGCTCAAATATCTCATTATAAAGATCAGGGAATAAGCTATCTTGTTATTTCCACATCGCAAAAAAATCCTTTTTCAGATGGAAGCAACAGAAGTTACTGCCTTGGCATTTTATTGAATTCACAGACAATCAAAAAAATAAGTTTTATAAAATCTCCTTCTCTGAAAACCATCAATGTTGGAGTTACCTGTGAATCCTGCAGCATTGCAGATTGCGAAGTAAGACAGGCACCGCCGGTAAGGCTGGAAAAGGAACATTTCAATCTAAGCATGAAAAGTTCTGTTGAAAAAATAAGGAAGAGGTTTGAGAGTTAAAAAGGTGAATGGTGAATCGTCCATTCGCTTCGCTTGTCAATTTTTATACTGTTCTAAATTATTCGCTTATGAATTTTTTGCAATATTGACTATTCACTTACGAAGCAAAATTCATCATTGACTTTTATTTCCTATCTTAGTGCAAAACACAGTCATGATATTAGATTTATTATTTCCCAACCGTTGCATCCACTGCAACAGAATCATTGATCCTGAACTTTTGGTGTGTGATCTTTGTTTTAGCCAGATTTATTTTACCCACTATTCCTACTTTGAAAATAATCCGATTAAGGAAAAATGCAGTTTGTTTTTCCCTGTTGAAAACACCTTTGCCTTACTGCAATTTGAAGAGGAGAGCTTAAGCCGAAAGATTATCCATGAACTGAAATACAAAGGCCGGGAAAAAACAGGAAAGATCATTGCAGACTGGACAACAGAACGTCTGGATTTCGATCACGAAAAACCTGATTTACTGGTAAGCATACCTCTTCATCCAAAGAAATTTAAGGAACGCGGATATAATCAACTCCATTTATTCACTGAAACTTTATCTTCATTTTACAATATCCCTTTCGATCATCAATTAATTAAACGAAATTACTATTCAAAAGCTCAGGCTTTAAAAGATAAGAAACATAGGTTGGAATCTATTAATACATTTTCCGTCACCCAACCTGTAACAGGAAAGCATATTCTTCTGATTGACGATGTTTTCACCACAGGAAATACAGTTTCATCAGTTGCCTGGGAGATTTTAAATGCAGGAAATAATAAAGTGAGCGTTTTGGTGATGGCAGTGGATATCTGATTGAGATGCGATTTTCGAGATACGGGGTGCGAGGGATCAGTTTCGGGATGGTGGAATTCGGGGTGTGTGGTACGGAAATCATATTTAAAAATACTCTCAAAACTCTGAAGTCCTCCAACTCTCCTCCCCAATCTATTTTCATCGTTCAATTCTTTTTCCTAATTTTCCGGAAACTAAACAACTATGCCAAATCTGCTTTTATTACACGGAGCTTTAGGTCACAGCGACATTTTCACACCTTATCTGAACATTCTTTCCCAGTATTTTACGGTACACACTCCTTTGTTTTCAGGACATGGAAACCAGGAACTTCCGGCAGAGGGTATTAGTATTGAAAAGTATACTCAGGAATTATCAGAATACTGCGAAGTGAATAACTTAAGAGATGTTTCGATTTTCGGGCACAGCATGGGAGGTTACACAGCGCTTTGTTATGCGATGAAAAGCCCTGAAAATGTAAACTCGATTATAACTTTAGGAACAAAGTTTGACTGGACTGAGGAGCAGGCTTTCAAAGAAAGTAAAATGCTTAATCCTGATATCATTCTTGAGAAAATTCCGCAGTATGCCCTACTTTTAGAATCACAGCACGGATCAAAATGGAAGCAGCTTCTTCCTGCTATTGCTGATCTGATGATTGATTTAGGTAAAAATCCTCCGTTGGAAAATAATCTTGCGATGATTAATATTCCTATTCAGATCATGGTAGGAGATAAAGATAATATGGTAACTATTGAAGAGAGTTCAAGAGTTTACAGAAGTCTTCCGAATGCAAAATTGGCCGTACTTCCGGATACAAAACATCCACTGGATAAAGTACGACCAAGTCTATTGTTGAATTTAATAAAAGATTTTTGGAATCTTTCTTAAATTATCTTTGAAGTTTTTCTCCGTAACTAAGATCTCCGGCATCTCCTAAACCAGGAGTAATATAACCTTTTGATGTTAATTCTTCATCTATCGCTCCTACCCAGATGTGAGCTTCGGGGTAAGCATTCTGAATGGTTTCAACACCTTGTTTTGAAGCAATTGCTGCAACAATATGAAGCTGGGTTGGATTTCCATTGGTTAAAAGGTCTTTAATTGCTTCAATTAAAGAAGCTCCTGTTGCCAGCATCGGGTCTGCCACAATCAAAGGTCTGCCTTCGATGCTTGGGCAGGTCAGATAATCCTGTTTGATTGAGAAATAATCGTTTGCATCGTGTTTTCTGTAGGCAGCTACAAAACCGCAGTCAGCCCTGTCTAGATAGTTCAGAATTCCTTCAAACAATGGAACTCCGGCTCTTAAAATAGTGGTAATAACCGGCTGTACAGCAATTTCCCTGCTTTTTATTGTATCTAAAGGAGTTTGAATTTCAACTTCTCTGTACTCCAGTCCTTTACTGATTTCAAAAGCGGCAATCTCTCCGATTCTTTCCATATTTCTTCTGAATCTCATTCGGTCATGCTGAATGTCAACGTTTCTAAGTTCGTTAATCCATTCATTGACAAGAGAAAAGTTTTGCGATAAAATAGTAAGCATGAAAATTTTATTTTTAATTTCAGTTAATTGATATTAATTCCTGCAAAATTACAACTAAAAAACGAATTGAAAGATTGGGCCAGAGGAGAAATAAAGCATATTAATGAAAATAAACCTATGCAATATATTATAATTATTTAATGATAAAAAGTCTGATTTTAGGGATGAGCGCTAGGTTTTTAATTTAAAATCAAAAAAAATCCGGCAAGCAAACTTACCGGATTTTTCTTGAACATTGTTCTTATTATTTTTGTCTGAAATACACTTCAATCGGAACTCCGGTAAATCCGAATTCTTTTCTCAACTGGTTTTCAGTAAATCTTTTATAAGGTTCCTTTACATACTGTGGAAGGTTACAGAAGAATACAAACTGTGGTGACGGCGTTGGAAGCTGCACACAATATTTGATCTTGATATATTTTCCTTTCAATGCTGGTGGCGGTGTATTTTCGAAGATTGGAAGCATTACTTCATTCAGTTTTGAAGTTTTGATCTTCTTCTTACGGTCTTCATAAACCTCCATTGCTACTTCTACAGCTTTTAAGATTCTCTGCTTCGTTAAAGCCGAAACAAATAAGATTGGAATATCCTGGAACTGACCGATTTTGTCTTTGATTGATTTTTCGAAATCACGCATTGTGTTGGTCTGCTTGTCTTCGATCAAATCCCATTTATTAACAAGGATTACAATTCCTTTTCTGTTTTTCTGAGCCAATCCAAAGATATTCATATCCTGAGATTCCCAACCTTGTGTAGCATCTACCATAATGATTACTACGTCAGAATACTCGATAGAACGGATAGATCTCATTACAGAATAGAATTCAAGATCTTCACTTACCTTAGATTTTCTTCTCATCCCTGCAGTATCTACCAATACAAACTCGTGCCCGAATTTATTATATAAAGTCTGGATACTGTCTCTTGTAGTTCCTGCAATATCAGTTACAATATTTCTTTCAACATCCAGTAAAGCATTTGTCATCGTAGATTTCCCTACGTTTGGACGACCCGCAATAGTGATTTTAGGTAATCCTTCAAAAGGATCTTTATATTCTGTTGTTGGGAAGTCTCTAACGATATCATCTAAGATTTCTCCTGTTCCTGAACCGGTAGCGGAAGAAAGAGTGTAATATTTATCAATTCCTAACTGGTAGAATTCTGTTGCCGGAAGTTCTTCTTTGGCAGAATCTACTTTATTGATAACAATATAAATTGGTTTATTGGATCTTCTTAGTAATCTGTAAATTTCGTAATCTGTATCAGTAAGTCCCTCCTCCACATTCATCATAAAGATAATGGAAGTAGCTTCTTCTACGGCTAATTGTACCTGCTTACGAATTTCTTCTTCAAAGATATCATCCGTACCTACATCATAACCTCCGGTATCAATTACAGTAAAATCTACTCCATTCCAGTCAGATTTTCCGTAGTGACGGTCTCTGGTAACACCAGCTGTAGAATCTACAATAGCTTCTCTTCTTTCTAATAAACGATTAAAAAGCGTGGATTTTCCTACGTTGGGACGTCCAACGATTGCGACAATATTTGACATAAAAAATGTTTAATAATCCTTCTGCTTATGCTCAGGATATGTTATTAATGGGTTACTCCAACTTTTGGAGCCCAATTTTTTGCAAAGATAAGATTTTATTATTTAACGAGGCTTTTAAGGATGGAAGCTGGAAGAAGGAGGCTGGAAGTTATTATCCATCGGATAAATTAGCATAAACCTTACTCTTCAAATTGAGCAGACAATATTCATAAATCTGCTGTTTATGGGGTAGAAGCAGACTTTTTTTTAATTTTTTATTAAAAAATAATTATTTGGATATCAATAAGTAAAGCGTTTTATATTCTTATTATGTTAATTAATCTTTAATTTTGATTTTTATATTTAAAATAAATTCTATAATTTCGCATCATCGAAACAGACCTATAGTGTAACGGTAGCACTCCGGTTTTTGGTACCGTCAGTCGGGGTTCGAATCCCTGTGGGTCTACAACCAAACAAAAGCAACTCGCTAATTTACAGCAAGTTGCTTTTTTATTTTGGTCACTTTCGGTCACTTGGTCACGATTTTGGTCACTGTTTTTGTAAAAAACTCCTTGAGTGTACATCATTGAACTTATTTGAATCTGATTGTATTTTTAAGCTCGGAAATAATGTCCATCTGATTCAAAATAATCATACATTATGCTCCGTGCGGTTGCGCTCCAATCAATCACAACCCAATTAGGAATATTAAACGTATCATCTTCGTAAAGCCATTGTACAAAATCTTCATCACTTTCAAACTCGCCGTAATAAAAATTGTTTACATACTCATAAAGGCTTTGAAACTCAATTTTACCTAAACAATCTAAACACGCTTCGTAAACTTCTAGGTCATGACCTGAATCGTTGATTTGTTCTATTATTTCGTAAATATCTTTAGATATGTGACATTCACTTAACAAACCCATTTTTTCAAGAAAAGGACATTCATAGTCCTGAAACATAAATTCAGGGTCGGATTCGTCACTGTGTAACTCATACATTGCGGTGAGCAGTGAATCATAGTCGGAATAATCCGAAAGGTTTAACCATTTCCCAAATAATGAGCCGTTGTTGTACTTTGCGTACGTTCCTACATAGATACTTGCCGTATCAAGACAATTTGTTAACTTTGTCATAGTCGATAATTTTAAGTCAGATTTAAAATTTATTGATGTCGCCTAGCAGTACGCCAATACTTCTAGGCATTTTTGTTTTTTCTGAAACCTTGTACACATAGAAACAAGGTAGTAAGTCGCTCAAATAAGCAGTATAAATATACGACAAAAACATGATAACCACCAGCTTTACAAGCACTTTTTAACCAAAATATCAACCGTTGTTAAAAACTTTTTAACCACTCAGAGCGCAGGAAAACAAAAACAGTCTGAGAAAAACAAAATCCGAACATAGGGGACGTTACGAAAAAAGTCAGATAACCCATACCCAAAACGTTATAGTAGGTACAGACCCGATACATATTCAAAATTTTGAGATTGGGTACAGGGGGGCGTTTTTACATTGAAAATTTGATACGGTGGGGTAAATGGGAGCATATATATTGCCCAGCCAGCCAGCCAACCTTATAACAATAAACCCAGAAGTTCTTAAAACAGATAAGGGTTCACCCCATTGATTCCCGAAATATTAGTTTAGATTAGTTAGAAGCGTATTATTAGGGGAGGTAAATATTAATAGTGTATTGGTACTATCCGTTAACACATCTACTCATAATTATTTACAAAGATCGGTAGAGCATTTGGGGTAAATAGAGAGATAATATATTGACAAAATCACACCTTTTCAAATCACTGATTTTTTAACCTCTGATAAAACCATAGAGATTGCTTACCATACCTAAAACCAAGATAAAATCTTTAATACTGAAAAAAATTTCACAGGTTTTTGAAGCAAAGCCAAAAGATTCGTAAAATTTCATATTTTTGTAGCTACAATTTTATCGAAAAAAACAGAAGCATAGCTTTTATTTTGTTAAAGGAAATCTGACAGTTTCAAAAAAAACAATACAGAATAAATAGTTTATGACTCGTGCTATAGGGGCACGGGTTATTCCTATTTGTGTTGTTTGGCTTTGTCAGAGCCTCCTTTAGCAAGTATGGTTTAATCCCGTGCTTTCTGCATTAATAACCTTTCACTTTGCGGGATTAGTGAGCTGACAAATCACTATGAAAAAAGTCTTTATTTCTACTATGTTGCTCGTGGCAGTGAGCGCATTTTCTCAGGAAAAATTTGATTGTAACAATCTTTCTAAAACAGATTATCTCAACAAGTATCAGGAACTCAAAAGCTACGGGCTTGATAAAATCACACTCAAAGACGGTACGGAAGTCTTACCGCTAGTCATATCAAAAGTTTATGACGAAAACAGCCTGAGACAGGTTTGCATCAATTCAGCTTATGCAGACCATAGATACGGTACAGAAGCCCATTACGAAATGTATCGTAAGAATATCTACAACGGTATGTCTCGAGAAACATTCATGAAAAACTCGGATTACTTTGAGATATTTTTAGAAATGATTGCACAACTTAAAAACCAATAGTACGATGGAAAAGAAAACTATTCAGGTTGACAAAAACATCCCAAAATCAGTGCTGACAGGTTTTGTATTGGCATTTTTATCAGTTTTTGCAGTCGAGCATTTTAGTACATTCTCATTCATCCCCAATCTTGGTAAACCCGCCATAGATTATGGACACAAGATTGTTTTGAGCGGAACATACGACACCCGAATAACACCCGTAGGTGCATTGTATCAAACAACGCCTTTTGGAACAAAGATAGATTTACCGACAAATGGAATGATGTGTAGTGAGCTACTGTTTGATTCTGAGTTCAAGAGCTACTCTAATAAAGGCGTGTTATACGCAAAATCTGTTTTTAGCGATTACAAATATCTCCTGTTGTTTTGGTTAGCATACACACTCATCGCACTGTTTTTTAAAAGATACCGTCTAAAGGTTTTGATTCTGATTCTGCCAATATTAGGTATCAGTTGTGACAAAACTAAACAAGAACCAATCACAACCTCTAAAACAGTTACAGACACCACAAAAACAGCCTTAAACAACCCAAATATACCAATCCCTCAAAACACGCCCGAAACAGCCGTAAAACACTCATTTGTAGTCTTCAAGGTAAAAGACAAATATTTCGGTAAAGAATCTGTCATAGTAACAGGGATATTTAACACACCCTACACTATTAGCACTGATGAGGAATACATGATTTTAGACGATACACAGGCAAAGTGCAACGCCTATCTGTTTGACAAAAACATTCTTGAAAGGTACATGATGAGATTTGACAGTTACGCAGAAGCAAGTCAGGAAAAGGAACGAATCTCTAAAATCCATAACACCACAGTATCTAATAATCCAAAAACCTTGACCAAAGAAGAAAAGGAGCAGATTATCAGAGAATGGAAGAGCATTACACCCGAAGAACACGAACAAGCTCGACAGTTACAAATGGAGCATGAAATGTGGGTTGAGGAACAGAAAAGAAATAACCAAAACTATAATTAACATCAAAATTTCAATTATGAAAAAACAATTATTCCTAGCATTATCGTTAACAACTCTATTAGTAACCGTAAATTGCTCGAGCAACAATGACGATGATAACAACACACAGCAAACAAACCCTTCAACAACTCAATATTTTCACCCTCCCACGTGGATTCAGGGAACTTGGGGCGTGACTAATGGAACAACCTCAAACAAGCTATACAAATTTACAACAGATGATTTTATACTACTTGTAACAGGTGTAAGCGAACAGAGTATGACGGGAACAATCAAATCAAGTCCGAACGGTGGAAGTGTTGACGAAACCGTTAACAGTAATGCGCAGTATAACTTTACTGTTAAATATAACATCACAACCACAACACAGAGTTTTGAGTTCAGGAAAGTATCAGCAACCCACATACAATGGAAAGATAACAGTAACGGAACTTGGTTTGATTTGGTAAAAATGTAAATATAATACGTCAAGTTTTGTCGCTTTGAGTCTATATCTTTGCAATATCAATAAACAAAGAAATAAATTTTGATTTAATCCACAAAATTTTTAAATTGGTCAAAAAAACACATAAGCATGAAAATCCTAGAGTATTCTAGCAAATAATTTAAGGTTTGGTAATTATTTGCGTATTTTGAACAAGCCAATCATAATTTTATAAAATTTCTCTTTAAGATTTAAAATCTTGAATAGTTATAAATAACATTAAACTCAGAACATTACAGAGCTTAATTTTTTATATATTTTACTCACAAATTGAACAATTAAAAATATTACATTATGACAAGAAAAATTAATTTACTTTCTATCTTTTTGCTTCTAATTGTTGGTATCCTATATTCTTGTACAGGAACTGAAAATGAATCAAGCCTAACCCCAAATGTCGCAAATAGCAGTAACTCTAAGATTTATGCTAGAGAGGGATATGATAAAACTCAAAGAATCCTTACCCTAGACGCCAATAAGCTAGGAGATGAACACAACAATATTTTAAGAAGGTTATCTGAGGTTTCTAAAACAAATTTTTATGAATCTAAAGAAGACATCTACAAGTCTTTAAGTGATACTGAAGTTGGTCTTGACACATATACTAAAGATGAAGTATTTAAATTTGTTGACGAGAATAGTGATGTCGAAAAAAACATATCAACCGTTATAAATCAGCTTAATACTACTGAGGCCAAAGAATTATATTTAAATATTAATAATCAACTTGACTCTGGCTTTAGTTATGAATCAGTAATAAACATTCTTAATAACAATACTAATAATATTGAATCGATTAAAGATGATTTTGATAAACAAGTTTTGAGAATATTTGTTGCTACTAGTAAGTCTTCAGCACATTATTGGTATGTTGAAACTGAAAACACAACTTCAAGTACTAGTAGAGCCACTCCAAAGTGGGTTAAAAAAGATGGTAATGGTATTGCTCAAGCTAGTATTGGATGGGCAATAGGTGCAGCTTTTACTTCTGGTCCTGCTGCCCCAGCTACATATTTTATTGCAGTAGCAGCGGGAGGAGCTTTATCATCAATCTGGCCAGATTAATAAAATCAATTTAACGATGAATACAAAACAAAAGGTTATTATTTTAATTTCGGCTTTTCTTTCTATGTCTTTTGTAGGATTATTTTTAAATATATATTTAGAATTTGAAGATAACCCTTCTATTAATTTAGAAACCTTCAATAAAATTTTATTGAAATCAGTAACAATTTCTTTTGTAATATTATTAATAATTGTTCTCATGAACAGAAAGAAAATATGATATTAATATATTGAATTATCACAAATTTAATCCAATAACTTTCAAACAATCAGCCTTGACCGCAAACCAAACGGTCAAGGTTATTTTTTATCTTACAGTACAAATTACTCTTAATATATAGACTGATTTTGTCCTTTTTCACCCTCAATCACCCCTCACCTCTACTACCCCCAATCAAACTCTGAAACTTCCTTACAAGCAAATCCGTGGTATCTAGGTTATACTTTCTTAGGTCAAATACTAGCTAGATGATTTACTGTTTTTTATTTCCCGCGGATTCTCTTAATTCTATATTCAATATTTTCAAACTTCTCCATCAGGAGGTATATGGAGAAATTATATGTGGTTTTACTATTTTTAACAAAAAAGGTAAAGTTTTTTCAACTGTATTAATTAACTTTGAAAATAAAAATGAGTGTAAAAAGATAGGGATTATATTATTAGCTGCTTCAACATTAACTGTTATTATATTTGTTATGGATATTAATTTTTATAATGATAATGACTATACTAAGAGTAATGTAAACAAAATACTGCTTTTATCATTTATTAAAGGGCTTGTAATCTCTGTAGCAGTCAATATTGCAAATTATTACCGCTCAATTCAAAAAAAATAAAAACAACTAACTTTATATTTTTTAGGGGGCTGTCTTAAAAGAAAGTCTTTTTTATATGGTAATATAGGATGAAGATGAGAAGTCGAAAAACATAATTTAAATTCCTCCTTTATTTTAAATCCTAACCTAATAAGAAAAAAAGGTCTTCCCGCAAAAGGAGAGACCTAAAAACACAAATGATGAAAAAAAAATTAAATTCTTTTCAAAAGTATGCGATTTATTATTTAAATTCAAATCAAAATATCAATTTTTCAGATTTTGCCAGAAAAACACATGAATTTCATTATTCCAATAAAAAAAAATAATACTAATTCGATATTTACTATAAAATTTTACACCTGATTATTATACATTTTTAAGACTCATTACAATTTCAACATTGAGTTGAAAAACTATCAGAGTAATTCTCATAAGTAATATCTAACTAAAAAAATTACCACAATTCCTTGTGGTAATAAATAAACAATATTAATTTCTAATCGGGTATTTCAAATTTAAACATTATAATTAATATTTACAAGATATAATTAAAAATATTCTCGATATATAATTAAAATATTGATTTATGTATAATGATAAGCCATATATTTTTGTAAATTAGTATGACTAAAAGCAAAACTATGAATTATCAACAGGCAGTAAATCACAAAAAAGAAATTCTGAAAAGTTTAGAAGACTTATTGACTTTTAAGTACTTTGAGATTGTTATAGCACCTTCAAAAGCAGAGGATTTTGAAAGATTTTTGAAAGAGTACAAAGCTAATCCTGCAAATTTCACGGATGAAACCTGTTTAGATTTCTCCACAGATTGTAAATACATGGTATACAGGATTTGTGAAGATAATATTTTGAACTGTCGAGAAGGAAAGCTATAGTTATTACTGAGAAGTGAAATGACTGGATTTTTGCCTTTCAGGCTCTCGCTCATGATGAAAAACAACCATATCAAAATCTTTTCTTAAAAGAGTTATCTCACCATTGATATCAGTATATCTATATTCATCATTTTCAGCTGTGTAATTAGGTAAATCACTACTTTTTTTAAGTTGATACGTTTGTCCTTCCAGATGAATAGTTGCTGTATTTTTACTGTGATTAATCGTAACTTCCATATTATCTTCCCCAAATTCATCATCAGTATAAACATTTTTAACAATATTATCAGTATTCACCGAGTTTTCAGCTGTAAAGGCTTTCACCTTGCCAGGCTGTCTACATGCTGTTACTGTAAGGGCAATCAGCCCTAAAACGGTTAGTAAAAGTAAATGTTTCATGGTAATAAATTATTTTCAGTTGTTTCATGTGTATGTTAATGTTATATAAAATTACGAATATTTAAACAATTGACATTAATTATTTAAATAAATCACCCAAACTACATTATTAATTAATATTTATTAAACGTAGCGCAGTTTTATATAAGTAACAAAAAATGTTTGAGAATGTTTAAATTTCACCATGTTCAAGAAATTCTTTTATAATAGCAAACTTAAAAATATAATGCTGAATTGGAATAAAATTCTCTAAATTATGATTTATGATTTATTTTGAATAATTTACATTACAAACAACATATTTATTAAAATTACACTCAAAATAAAACATAATTGTTTAATATATTTACTTTAATTTTGCATTATATTAAACATATTTAAGTCATGAAAAAAATTACATTTATTATTTTATTTTTCTTTTTTGCAAATTCTACATTTGCTCAAATAGGAATTAACACCCCAAATCCGCAAACCATGTTCCATGTTGATGGACAAAAAGACAATCCCACAACAGGAGTTCCTAATACAGCTCAGCAATTAAATGACTTTGCTGTAACAAGTAATGGAGATGTAGGAGTAGGAACTACTAATCCGACTTCAAAATTAGAGCTAAATTCAGGCACTAACAATGTTTCAGGATTGAAATTCACGAATCTTACTTCTGCAAGTCCTGTTTCTAATGGGGCAATTTTAGGTGTAGACGCTTCAGGAAATGTTATTAAAACACAATTTACTCCTTTAACAGGAGAATCTGTTCTTAATGGAAACTATGATCTCATTCCAACTGGTCCACTACCTTTTCAGGAAAACTTTAACATATTAAATATTACTTTACCTGCTGCTGGAACTTATGAAATTAAATATCAGCTTTATGCTCAGATTAATCTCACAGCAAGTACTGTTTCATCAACAGCATCCGTTGTCGCGTGGTTGACCACAGCACCAAGCCCTGGAAATCTGGTAGTTAATTCAGCTGTTTTTGTGTGCGGTTATCAAGTACCTCCAACAATAAATTCAACTACAGCTATTTCAGGAGGTAATATGGGAACTATGACAGTAACAGTAACTGGACCTACTACTTATTATTTAGGAGCTCGTTTTACATATGGTACAACTGGTGGTACTGGTGGTACTGCTCGTCTACATTCTTCTGACAGTCTTGGAAGAACAAAAATGAGCTATATTCAATTAGCACCATAATCTAAATATACCTCTTCTTAAAATCTCTATTGATGAATATCCCAAAGCAGATGATGAGAGAAAAATTCCCAAACTAAGAAGAGGTATTTAATATACATAATTTCAACTACGAATTCGCCTAAAATTTCAGGTACTCATCATTATCATAAATTCATGTAAAATCAGCTAAAATAAAAAAGTTTATTAAACACAAAATCAGCTACACAACAGGATATAAGAATATCATTTATAATTCAAGTAACATCTAAGAGTTTATTCTAATTCCAAATCTTTTTAGTCATATTTGGAGCATAGCCAATCTCACGAATAAATATTTCATGCATCAATTCATAAACTTGGTCTAAATCTGATTCTTTTACGACTAGGCAATCATGCAATGTAAAAAACGGAATCTTTCTTTTAAAAGTATTGTTTATCTCCCGAGCAATAGTGTGAACCATAAAATGAGATTCTAATTGAAACAGCAAATATGAAAGTCTTTTATGTCTTTCAGACGGCAGAACCCCCTCAAATTTCACTCGTTTGAACTTTTTAGTAAGCTCATATATTTTAGGAAAATGATTGTAAAATACAGTTTGTTCCTGAATGTAATATTTAGGATGCGCAAAAAGCATAGCTAAAAATTTGTTTTTAGTATATTTTCTTAGGTCGCCTTCATCGCCATCAAATTGCCTACTAAACATAATTTCAAAACTTGATTCAAAGGTTGGAAGGTTCATAAAGCCGTCCATAAAATGCTCATAAAGTCGGTTGTTCAGCACAAGTTCCTTGAAATCCGCTATCTCCCTGTCAGAAGGCTTTACCAAAGATTCTACTATCATATAATGATAGAGTATATCCTGACTACATAGCTGTGTGCATAGTATCCCCGCCTTAGTCTCCCCGCAGGTAGTAGGAATAGAGAGTATATAGGACAAGAAGAATGGAATTGAGGACGACAAATCGACTTCCGCCAGATTCTCACCATCATATTTCAAATACTTCCTGCATATTTTAGAAAATGATGTTATAGCGGTATGTAATCTACCGTCCGTTTCAGGCTTGTTATAGAAGTTAAAACATCCATTTTTAAAATCTACTACTCTTTGAGCATTCAAAAGATACTTGTTATAGTCTCCCGTCTGCAAATAATCCAAATAAAGCTCATTTAAGGCTGATTCTGCGTCTAATTCAAAGCGGGAAACATCAAAATACCCTCGTGTAAAATCAAAGCGTTTTCGCACTGTATTGTCAATCTGAGGTTCATTAATCTTCTTGACCTTACCAGCAAAAGTTTTTTCAGTAATAGAATACAGCTTCAATTCTCCATCACCCCAGTAATGTTTAGGCAGATGATATGCATAGCAACTACCAGAATCGTAATTTCGTTTCCAAAGCATCCGCCCCTCACCCCCGAAATCCTGATAAAGATAATCTATGTGCTGTTTAGAATTTCTGTAAATAGATTGATTAATTCCTGCACATCGTGGAATATAATGCTCTATTATAGATTCAAAACTGCCGAATTCGTCTGTATCTTGGTTACATGATTCTTTAATCAGTTCGGAGATAAAATAATGACAATAATCTTTGCTCAGTTCAAAATCAGGCGGGAATTTAGACAATCTTTGTTCTAAATTTAGATTTTTGGGTATTAATACATAATATTCACTCATAATAATGTTATAAAAAGGACATAACAAGGGCTGTACACGGCTATTTTAGCAATGCATTCAGATTTTGTTATACGGAATGTTTTAGTTGATTTTTTGGGCGTTTATAAGGCTTTTACGGCATGCGTACGCAGAGTTGTGCGATATAATAAGAAAAAGATGTTTTTTATCCATAATCATTATAATACACTCTTAAAACAGGTTTTAAGGAGCTTAAATAGATTAACAAGGGATTTTATTACTATACTGTAAAACAAAGAATTTAAGGGTTTAAACGGGCTGAAACATCACTTTTAGAGTAAAACACTTTTGCACCCATTTTAATAGGAGTTAAAACTCCGCTTTTATTCCAATTATGCAATGTTGAATAGCTAACATTTAAATGTTCAGATGTTTCTTTACGGGTGTAAAACTCTTTTTCATCTTTTGAAACTTGCTCAACCTGCATTTGGTTGACTACTTTACGAACTATTTGCTCAAAATCCTGCATAAGTTCTTCTTTTGTAAGTTGGAATAGTGGTCTGTTGTCACTGTTGTTGTTACTGTTCATAATGTATGTTTTTTATATTGTTAATTTATTTGTTCAATTACCTGACATACAGGCATAAAAAAAGGAAACCCCTTTCGAGATTTCCTGATGTTGTTATTCGGACATAAAAAAAGACCCAACTTTTTGAGTTGAGTCTGTATATTTGTTTGTTAATAGTTGTTAAAATTTTGTTGTTTAGGCATAAGTATTCCCTGACATAGCGCAGAATACGTTTTTTATAAGGTGCAACCCCTTGTGCAGTATGTGTTGACCGCTTCCGACTTATTGACAGGATATAACTTCTCCCTGAATTTCCGAAATTGCGTTATAATGTGTGCATCCCACGTCCCTATTTTCTAGGTACTTTCGATTTTTGCCAATATCGTTTTTTAATAGGTGATTCCCCCTTGATATTCTTTAAAATAATTGGTCTTTTTAGTTACGTTTAAATATAATTATTTCGTTATAAAATATAATTTCTCCATAGAAATATAAATCTGCGCCTGTTATTTTAGTTCGGAGTGCTTCCCGCAACCTTCAAAAACTATATTATACAATCTTTGGCGTAATTATCCTTCTGAATGAAATTCCTGCTCCCCTAATCTTTAGCATTTCGCTAGGTATGGTCGCTCCAATGAAGACTTATATAATTACTTGAAATAATCTTAAAGAACAACTTCGCTCGTTTCGCATCTTACTTACTCATTAATCACTATCAAGTGATATATCTTATTTTTCAGATTTAAAACTTTTGAGTCAAAATCAAATACCGTGCCAAAATTTTAATTTTCGGGCTTTAAGAAACATTTTTGTTAATATTAATGATTTCAGCCAACTGCTCCATGTTTCCACTCTCATAAAGCTCCTGCATTTTTAGCATTCTTTTATGCAAATCTTCAATCTGTTTTGCTTGTAAATCAACTCTTTGTAATTTTTCGTTTCTTGCCTTGATACTCTCCTGTCTTACCTGTTCGTGTTCAAAGGTCGGTTTGAAGTACGTTTTGAAAACAGATTCATCCGTATGCCCTGTATACTGCCATATTTCCAATAAGTCCCAACCCTCAATATATCGGTTAGTACAAAAGCTCCTCCTAGAATCGTGAAACGCTACCTTATCCGCAAAATTGATTGTTTCAAATACAACTCCCTCATTAGTTGGACGTTCACGGGTTATTACCTTTTCGTTGAAGTATGGAATTTCTCTAAACAATTCCTTCAGGTACTCATTTGTGTTTTGATTAGAAATCGCAATACCCTGAATATCATTGTTATACTTATTTAAAATAGCTTCCGTAAATCCAAAGGTTGGAAAATTTACAGTTTTGTACTTATCAACACGAGAACCTTTATTTAACAATATACTTATAGTTCCTGAGCTAATGTCAATATGTCCGTTTTCAATTCGTGTAATATCTCCAAACCTGAGTGAGCAATGACAGCCGAGAACAAACAAATCTCGAACTCTTTCTAATCTCGGAGAATTAGAAAAATCATGCTCATACAATATTTTGATTTCAGGCTCAGTTAGCACCGTATGGAAACTCGGAGGAACTTTAACGCTAAATTCGTCCTGCAAGTAACTTCTGTTTTGTGTGTAAGCTTTTTCAAATGCACGTTTTAGCACCTGTGACAGTCTTTTGATCCGTGTTCTGAGTGTACTTAGCTCTTTTACCCTCTCCGTAGCAATAAGCCAATTTTGGAACTCCAAACACTGTGTTTCATCAAATTTATCAATATCTAAAAATATACTGTTATCAGTTGCAAAATCTTTTAAATCTTTGTACATCACGTTAAAAGATGATATATAGGTTTTGTGCATTGGCTTTTGTCCTGATGCAATAGCACGGGTGTTTTTTAGCTCAATCAATTTCGTGAAGTCCTGAAAAACATCATCAAAAGATTTCTTATTCTTTTGTACCGTGTTGAGTTCTTTCCCCTCTACTGCATTATCAACAATTGTCTTTAGTTCTTCTTTTGTTGGTACACGGTTGTAATGTTCATTGAAATTTTTATGACCATCCACAATGGAAGTTTTGAATTTACTTAACTTTTGGTTGATTTCTCTTTTATCTGTTCCCGAAGTCACTGTTTTAGTCTCGCTATCCCAACTGCTCGGAGCAACTTTTAAACCTGTGGAAAAATCCGCCTGTAAACCCTTAAACGAATATCTTCCCATTATTCGGGAGATTTCTGCTTTTGGTTCTTTCAGTCTGAAATTTACGCTTCCTGTTTCGTTGTTATACTGTGCCATAAAATAAAAATATCTGCATAACAAATATACGAATATTTCAAGTTTGGTCACTATTTTGGTCACTGTAAATTTTGAATGCAATTAAATTTATTTGCATCCAATAAAATTTAACCACCTATTAACCAGCAATACAAGGCATAAAATTTATTTAATAAAATGTAAACAAATGTAAGATGTTATATCCTGTGAGTCTACAAACCATCCTTTTTTAAGGATGGTTTTTGCTTTTATAATCTTCATGATAATTCTTAAATTGTAAATTTAACCCAGAACAGGAATAATGGCATAGCAGGCCAAAAATTATTTAATCCAACAATTAATTAAAAATCCGACTAAAACTAAGTAAATGACAGATTTAGAATTAAAAAATATCATGGAAATATGTAATAAAGCAACCCAATCTCCATGGAAATCCTATATTGAAGGAAGAGACTTTAATTCAGGATCCAGTTTTATAATGACTGGGGAAGAAGAAAACAGAGATTATGATATAGAATTCATTTCAATAAGACCAGAAGATCAGGATTTCATTGCTATGGCAAGAAACATGATCCACTATTAGTAGAAGAAATTATTACATTAAAACGAGGTCAATAAAATAAACAAGGTTTCTATTGACCCTTCAAAATCACCGATAAGTATAAAAAAACGGGCTGTCTTTGGGAAGACAGCCCGTTTTTATTTTCATTTTTTATTTATTAAACCAGATCAAACCTGTCCAGATTCATCACCTTCGTCCATGCTGCCACAAAGTCTTTTACAAATTTACCCTGTGCATCTGCACTTCCATATACCTCAGCTATCGCTCTCAATTCAGAATTGGAGCCGAAAACAAGATCAGCTCGGGTTGCCGTCCATTTTGGCTGACCGGTTGAACGATCTGTTCCCATGTAAAGTTGTTTATCGTCTGACATTGCTTTCCATTGGGTGCCCATATCTAAAAGATTTACGAAGAAATCATTGGTAAGAACTCCCGGACGGGTGGTAAACACACCATGTTTTGAACCATCAAAGTTTGTATCCAAAGCACGCATACCTCCTACTAATACAGTCAGTTCCGGAGCTGTAAGACTCAACAATTGGGCTTTATCTATCAGTAAAGATTCTGTAGATACTGTAAATCTTCTTTTCAGATAATTACGGAATCCATCGGCAATAGGCTCAAGATATCCCATAGATTCTACATCTGTCTGTTCCTGAGAAGCGTCCATTCTTCCTGGGGCAAAAGGAACTTTAACATCCTGTCCGGCATTTCTTGCAGCAACTTCTACTGCAGCATTACCTGCCAAAACAATCAAATCGGCTAAAGAGATTTTCTTACCTCCATTTTGAGAATCGTTGAATTCTTTCTGAATTCCTTCCAATACTCCTAATACTTTATTCAGCTGTGAAGGATTGTTCACTTCCCAGTTTCTTTGAGGCTCTAATCTTATTCTGGCTCCGTTGGCTCCACCACGTTTATCACTTCCTCTAAAAGTAGAAGCAGAAGCCCAAGCTGTAGATATAAGTTCAGCATTACTTAATCCTGAATTTAAAATTTTTGATTTCAATGCCTCCACATCATTTCCGTCAACCAACTCATGATTTACTTCAGGAATAGGATCCTGCCAGATCAGTTCTTCCTGTGGGACATCCGGTCCCAAATAACGGGCACGTGGTCCCATATCTCTGTGTGTCAATTTAAACCATGCTCTTGCAAAAGCATCGGCAAACGCATCAGGATTTTCGTAAAAATGTCTTGAAATTTTTTCATAAACAGGATCCAGTCTCAATGAAAGGTCTGTTGTAAGCATTGTTGGTTTATGCTTTTTAGAAGAATCGAATGCATCGGGAATAATATCAGCTCCATCCTTTGCTACCCATTGGTGGGCTCCGGCAGGGCTTTTTGTTAATTCCCATTCATTTTCAAAAAGGTTTTTAAAGAAATAATTACTCCATTGAGTCGGAGTTTCTGTCCAGGTCACTTCCAGACCACTGGAAATAGCATCTTTTCCGCTTCCGGATTTATAACTGCTTGCCCATCCTAATCCCTGCAGTTCAATTCCTGCTCCTTCAGGTTCTTTGCCTACATGATCTGCAGGGCCAGCTCCGTGGGTTTTACCAAAGGTATGTCCTCCGGCAATCAAAGCAACCGTTTCTTCGTCGTTCATTGCCATACGGCCGAAAGTATCACGGATATCTTTAGCGGCAGCAATAGGATCTGGATTTCCGTCCGGACCTTCTGGGTTTACATATATAAGTCCCATTTGTACAGCTGCCAATGGATTTTCAAGGTTTCTTGAATGAATATCTCCGTCTGCATTATCATCGGTAGGAAGAACTGCTGAATTTCCTTCTACTACTCCTTCTGAACCATGAGCATAACGTAAATCACCTCCAAGCCATGTTTTTTCTGATCCCCAATAGACATCAGAATCCGGTTCCCAAACATCTGCACGTCCTCCTGCAAATCCGAATGTTTTGAACCCCATTGATTCAAGAGCAATATTTCCTGTAAGAATCAAAAGGTCTGCCCATGAAATGTTTCTCCCATATTTTTGTTTGATCGGCCATAATAATCTTCTTGCTTTATCAAGGCTTACGTTATCCGGCCAGCTGTTTAACGGTGCAAAACGCTGCTGTCCAGCTCCTGCTCCACCTCTTCCGTCACCTACACGATACGTTCCGGCACTGTGCCAGGCCATACGGATAAATAGTGGACCGTAATGACCAAAGTCTGCTGGCCACCAGTCCTGAGAATCTGTCATTAATGCATGAAGATCTTTTTTTACTGCCTCCAGATCAAGGCTTTCAAATGCTTTGGCATAGTCGAAATCCTTGTCCATAGGATCAGAAAGGGAAGAATGCTGGCGCAGAAGATCTACTCTAAGCTGATCCGGCCACCAATCAGAATTCTGGGTTCCGCCACCTGCTACATTCTTCTTCATTGTTCCGTTATGAAACGGGCATTTACTGATGTCATTCAAATCTTTTTCCATTGTCGTTTATTTTATTTTTATATTGATTAATACAGTTTAAATTTTCTGCTATATGATATGACAAACCTACAACGTTTGATTGATAAATACAATCTATTAATTTTTATTTCAACGATAGTTAAAAACTATAAACAAACTTTTTCAACAGCATAAAAAGCTAAGACATAATTGTGGTATTAAGTTAGTAATTTTTCAAATTAACTTAAATAAAAACGGCAGTATACCACTCAATTTAGAATTACTCAACGTAAGAATTTGTAGGAAAAGGAAGAAGGAAACTAGGAGAAGCAAGTTTAATAGCATCATGAAAAATAAATTAACAATTCCTAAAAAAATATGAAAAAACACACTATTCAAAGAACTACTAAAAGTACCTCCAGCTTCCAACTTCCGGCTTCCAACTTAAACTCACTAAAAATAAATTAACTACCTTTATCATTACCAAACATGAAACATCTGCTATGAAAAAAATAATTGTTATCATTCTTGTTGCTTTTATCATCATTCAGTTTTTTCCTATCGACAAAACAAATCCACCTCCTACACCCGGCATGGATTTTCTGAAAATTAAAAACACTCCGGAAAAAATTGCCAGAACCATTAGAACGTCTTGTTACGATTGTCATTCCAATGAAACAGCATATCCATGGTATACTAATATTTCCCCTGCTTCATGGTGGGTAAAAAATCATATTAATGAAGGCAGGAAACATCTTAATTTTTCTACCTTTGCAGTATATGAGTCTAAAAGACAACTTCATAAGCTGGAGGAATGTATAGAAATGGTTGAAAAAAAAGAAATGCCGCTTGAATCTTATTATATAGGACATCAGAATGCCAAACTCTCGGATGAACAGCGTGCAGAGCTTATCCACTATTTCAAAAAAGTAAAAGAAGACACAGAAAGAAGAATTATGTTTAATAAATAAAGTCGTGGAAAACTGGGAAAATAAACATATTGTATTTTTTGACGGAGATTGCGGTGTCTGTAATTTCTGGGTGCAGTGGATTTTGGAGCGTGACAAGAAAGACCAATTCATGTTCGCTTCTCTTCAGTCTGATTTCGGGCAACAATTTTTATCCGAAAGAGGCCTGGAAACTGATGTATTCAATACCATGTATCTATGGAAGCCAGGGAGATACTACCAGATCAAATCAAGGGCAGTACTGGAAATCGCTAACTTACTGGGAGGAGTTTATAAACTTTCCTTTATTGGAAAAATTATGCCTGCTTTTTTAAGCGATAAAGTATACGATATTATTTCCAGAAACAGAATGAAACTGGCTAATCAGAAGTGTTATTTACCGGACCAGCATCAGAAGAAAAAGTTTATTCAGATGTAATTTATCTTACACATAATTTTCTTCAACTTATATAAAATACCACTCCGTAAGAAACTCATACTATTTGACATTAAAAATGATGGATTGTAGAGATTCCTACGGAATGGCAAGCCTGATGGATAAGCAAAACAAGCTGGAATGAATGATTGATTATAAAAAAATAATTTTATCACCCGCTTATTACCTTATTACCCATTATTTATAAATTCAGTGACCACACAGAATAAGAATTTGGAGGACATTGGATTTTCACCCATTTATCTCCCTGAGTTGTAGGATACCAGCCTGAGTGTCCGGTGAAATCTTTGATCTGCTGGCTGCTCCAATTGGTTTCCACCCATCTTTCCTGCCAGCTTGATGATGTATTGATATAAACAACCAGTCCGGGATTGCCATTGTATCCGTTACGTCTTGCAATATATTCATCATTATCAGTATAAAGAATAGAAGTTGTTCCGGTCGCTTTATTGTTATGAATCCAGATCAGGTTATTCAACCTTTCTTTGTTCAGCCATTCTTCATAATCTCTGTAAAAAATGGTAGGATATCCTTCATGGGTTAAGATGTAGGCATATGCAGGCATTTTGTTGTTAATAATATCCGTGTCATGATTGGCTACAAAAGTGACTGCTTTGTATGGATTTCTTTTCCACATCATATCATCATTCAGAACGTTTAAATTCCCATTATCAAAAGCTTCATCCATTTTATAATAAGCGGCAAAATCAAATACTGAACTGTTGGCATTATTTGCCCACCATTCCAATGTATTAACGTTGGAATCCCATAATTCACCAACAGAGAATCCACCTACTTTAGAATTCCAGGTATTGACAACCCAAGGTCCGAAACCTTTAACGTAATCAAACCTCCAGCCATCAAATTTCATCACATTCTTATAATATTTTGCAACAGAATCATCTCTTCCCCAAAGCCAGTCCTGAACATGAGGGTTGGCATGAGACAGATCCGGAAATCCGCCAAAAGCCCCTTCATCATTATTTCCGTAGGCATTTTTATAAAAATCATTATAGTTTCTCTGAAATTTTCCTGAAGCAACACCTGAAAAATCCGTCCATGTATTGGTTCCGGTAAAAGGATTAGCTTCAGATTGTCCTCCACTATTATGATTAATCACAATATCTGCGTACACCTGCATACTTTCTGCATGCGCTTTTGTAATCAATGCTTCAAGTTCAGTTCTTGATCCAAAGCGGGTTTCCACACTTCCATTCTGATTAAAATTTCCAAAATCATAATAATCCGTAGGATCATATCCCATAGAGTAAGCCCCGTTCTGCGCTTTTGAAGCAGGAGGCAGCCATACGGCACCAATTCCGGCATCAGACCATGCGGTTAATTTATCTTTAACGGTATTCCACCAGTTGCCTCCTTCAGGAACATCCCAGTAAAAGCCCTGCATCAGTACACCTCCACCTGGCCCCGCTATAAACTTACCCTGCATAGACCCGGAATCATTTCCGGTACTGAACGGCCGGCCGTCATGCTGAGTTACATTCACAGTTTTGTTATGAACCTCTTCCTGTCTGGAAGTTTCCGTAATCAATTCATCTCTGTTCTGACAAGAGCTAACTAGTGCTAAAGCCAATAGGGAAAGGAAAAAATATGTTTTTTTCATCGTAAAAATTAATTATCAATCTATTAAACAAGATACAATTTTATTGAAAACAAATTCAAATGAAGGGGAAATATTTTAATTTTCAATAATAAATCAAGAAGAAAGTCATTTAAAGTTTTCATTAAAAAATCATAAATTTTTCAGATTCTCGAAACAATTTTTCTTTTAATCCATATATTTGCATACTATGGAATACAATACCCAAAAAACTCAGCTTCATATGCCGGAATACGGCAGAATTATACAACAGTTGGTTGAGCGTTGCAAAGAACTTCCTACCAAAGAGGAAAGGAATGAAATGGCTATGGCAATCATCGATTTTATGGGTCAGAGAAACCCACAACTTCGCGACGAGGAAAATTATAAACATAAACTTTGGGACCATCTTTTTATTCTTGCTAATCACGATCTGGATGTAGAATCTCCATATCCGTTCCCTACTCCGGAACAATTGGCAGAAAAACCTAAAAGAATGGAATATCCAAAACTTCAAGGTGACTTTAAGTTTTACGGAAAAAGTATTCTTCAATTGATAGAAAAAGCAATTGAACTTGAAACGGGTGATGAAAAAGAAGCCCTTATCGAGGTAATTGCCAACAATATGAAGAAATCTTATAATGTCTATAATAAAGAACATGTGACGGATGATGTTATTTTCCGCCACTTGAAAGAACTGTCTGAAAACAGGCTTGATCTTACCGGAATAGATTCTCTCGAAAAAAGTAAAATCTATTACACCAGTAACAACAACAGGAATAATAACAATAACAACAGGAATAGCAACAGTAATAAAAACAGCAACAGCAACCAGCCTAACAAGAGGAGGCACAATAACAATCATAAAAACAGAAAATAATGAGTGGAACATTTCAAATAAGAGGAGGAAAAAAACTGCAGGGCGAAATAACTCCACAAGGAGCCAAGAATGAGGCTCTACAAATTTTATGTGCGGTACTCCTTACGGACGAAGAGGTAAGAATCAAAAATATCCCTGATATTCACGATGTTAACAGACTGATTGAAATTCTTGGAGATTTTGGAGTAAAAATTACTAAAAACGGACAGGGAGATTATACTTTCAAGGCTGATCAGGTAAATTTTGATTACATAAAATCTAACGAGTTCAAAAAAGACGGAGCAAAATTACGTGGATCTATTATGCTTATGGGCCCAATGCTTGCCCGTTACGGAGAAGCTTATATGCCGACTCCGGGAGGCGACAAAATCGGAAGAAGAAGACTGGATACCCACTTCCAGGGGCTTGTTGAACTCGGTGCTGAATTCAATTATGATGAAGAGGAATATTTCTATTCTTTAAAAGCTAAAGAACTGAGAGGAAAATTCATCTTATTGGAAGAAGCTTCTGTAACCGGAACAGCCAACATTGTAATGGCAGCAGCTTTGGCAAAAGGAAAAACAAGAATCTACAACGCGGCCTGCGAACCTTATCTTCAGCAATTATGCAAAATGCTGAACAGAATGGGAGCCAATATCTCAGGAATCGGATCAAACCTTCTTACCATTGAAGGAGTAGATTATCTGAGAGGAACTGAGCATACAATGCTTCCGGATATGGTAGAAATAGGATCGTGGATTGGTCTTGCGGCAATGACAAAATCTGAAATCACCATCAAAAATGTAAACTGGAACCAGCTTGGTGTCATCCCGAATACATTCAGAAAATTAGGAATCGAACTTGAGCAAAGTGGTGATGATATCTATATTCCTGCTCAGGAACATTATAAAATCCAGAAATTTATTGACGGGTCTATCCTTACTATTTCGGATGCTCCCTGGCCAGGATTTACCCCGGATTTATTATCTATTATTTTAGTGGTTGCCACTCAGGCGAAAGGAAGTATTCTGGTTCATCAGAAAATGTTTGAATCCAGATTATTCTTTGTTGATAAATTAATTGACATGGGAGCTCAGATCATTTTATGTGATCCACACAGAGCTACTGTAATCGGATTGAACCAGGAAGCTCCGCTAAGAGGTACAACGATGGTTTCTCCGGATATTAGAGCCGGAAATGCTCTTCTTATTGCAGCACTTTCAGCAGAAGGAAAATCTATTATCCACAATATCGAGCAAATCGACAGAGGATATGAGAATATCGATGGAAGACTTAGAGCAATTGGTGCCGATATCGAAAGAATTTAAAATTATTCTATTTAATACAAAAGCGTTCAGAGTATTCTAAGCGCTTTTTTTATTTGATTATTTCTTATCATCTGCTTTTAATGCAAAATAAAAAGTGCCCGGTAAAAGAACCAGACACTTTGGGTAATTAAAACTATATGAATCTCACTTAAAAATATGTTCTGCAGGTATATTCTACCGTCGTATTGATAAGTTTATTTTTATTCAGATAGATTTCAAGCTGCTGAAAATCATCTGAATTGACATTAATATATAACTGTACTGAACCAAAACTATATCCGTTCACATACTCTACGTTAGCAGATAACACTTTATGACAGATGCCTAATTGATTATAGATCGTATTCATCAAATGTTCAAATTTCATTTTGCCATTCAACTCTATTTCCAGTAACAATTCTTTTTTAGGCAGGTTTATTTTATTTTGCAAAACCTGCAGGCCGGGATTAGGTGTAATCATTGCTAAACATTTTTGGGTTAAACATTATCAGATCATATTGCGTTCTGCACTTAAATCTGTGACAAAAATATAAAAAAATATTAGTCCACCAAATTAGTGGACTAATATTTTTTAAAATTTAACATAAAAAAAGAAGCCTTATCAGCTTCTCTCTCTTTTAAAGTTTATTTATTCTGTCCAATTTCTCAGAACCAGCAAGTCCATTAGGATTACAACCAGGCGCTCCTTCAGGGACTTTGAGATTTTTCTTGGTATAAAATTCTTCCCAGAATGTATTTGTTTTACCTGTTTTTGGATCAATAAACGTCATGGGTTCCAATTTGAAAATATTTTCTGCCCGAAAAGCTCTTTCTACAAAATCAGAACAGTAATATGAATTTTCATCCAGAATATAATTGAAGTTGTAAGGCTTTCCAAGCATAGAATTTGCTTTTTTAACTGCTTCAGGAATTGCTTTCTGATATTCCGGTTTTAATCGGTAAACAATTACTTCCTGCCCATCTTCTTTCTGATCTTTGATAAAGTCTTTTAGATTCTGTTTCTGAGAACCGCCTTTGGGAGCAGCATGTAGAACAAATATACGGTTACCTTTTTTTTCCAAAATTCCTATATGATCAAATGAAGCTGCCTTTTGTTTTTGAGTGACATTATTGATCGCTCCGGAAAGCCCGGATTCTTTGGCCGTAACAAAAAGAAGATCTCCGTTTTTGAATTGTACATTACTTGGATAAGCGTGATTACACTGAACCAATAAAATCATTAAAAAGGACAAAATTCCTACAACAATAATTTCTTTGATTCTTTTGCTAAAAAATATTTTAAATTCAGACATTCTATTATACTTTCAGTGCCAAAATTACAAAATAGAATTCATTACATTTGTGGAGATATTGATCTATTCTTCACACCAACCCAAACATTTTCAAGATTCTTATGCCACATATTTTATTAGTTGAAGACGATGACAGGCTTTCAAAACTGATTGCAAAAGGATTTCAGGAAGCTGAATTTGAGGTAACTATAGCTTATGACGGAATCACAGGTTTGAAACTGGCTTTGCAGAAAGATTTTGATCTGATAGTCACAGATATTGTCCTGCCTAAAAAAAACGGCCTTGAATTTTGTAATGAAATCAAAGCATTACAACCAAATCTTCCTGTAATCATGCTGACCGCGCTGGGAACTACTGATGACAAACTGGAAGGATTTGATGCCGGGGCTGATGATTATCTCACCAAACCCTTTGAAATGCGCGAGCTGACAGCAAGGATTAGAGTACTCCTGAAACGTTTTTCACAACAGAGACTGCAAAAAGTTTCCGTTCTTAAATATGAAGGAATTGAAATGAATCTGGAGCAGAAAACAGTGAGCAGGGATCATACTCCGATAAAGCTGACTCCGAAAGAATTTAATCTCTTAAAATTCATGCTGGAAAATTCTGAAAAAGTTCTTTCCCGAAGTGAAATTGCGGAGAAAGTATGGGAAACCCACTTTGACACGGGAACCAATTTTATTGATGTATACATTAATTATCTCCGAAAAAAGATTGATAAAGATTTTGAAGCCAAACTTATCCACACCAAAGCCGGTATGGGATTTATTCTGAAGAAAGACTACGAATCAGGCATTGTACAGTAATCGTTAAGATGAACTAAAAAATATCCGGATGAAAATAAGAACCAGACTTACGCTGCTTTTTACCTTAATCACTGCAATGCTTTTAAGTGCTTACAGCATTTCGATTTATTATTCATCCAAAGAAGCAAGAGAAAAGTCTTTTTACAGCGAACTTCAGAACGAAGCGATTGCCAAAGCAGATTTATTTTTCCGAAGTTCACTGCCGGAGCAGGAAATGCACAAGCTTTATAAAAACAATACCAGAACACTTAATGAAGTTCAGGTCGCCATTTATGATGCTAATAAACAACTGGTCTATCATGACGATGCCAAAGTAGATTATGTAAAGGAAACCCCGGAAATGCTTTCGCAGATATTCCGGGAAAAGAGAATCAATTTCTTTTTAAACGATTTGCAGGTGATCGGAATGGTATATCATTATGAGGGAAAAACTTACGCGGTAACTGCTGCAGCTTACGATCAATATGGATATGAATATCTCACTCATCTTCTCACCATCAGCATTATCTCGTTCTTCAGTATTTTAATATTGATTTACCTGGCAGGAATATTTCTTTCCAAAAAAGCATTAAACCCATTGAGTGAAATGGTCACTCAGATTAAAAAAATCACAGCCGGGAAATTACAGTTACGTCTGAAAACAACGAAGGAAAAAGATGAGCTTAATGAACTTGCCCGGAGCTTCAATGGAATGCTGGAAAGACTTGAGAACTCTTTTGATTCACAAAAACATTTTGTATCCAATATTTCACACGAACTGAGAACGCCTCTATCTGCCATTATTACTGAACTGGAACTGGCTTCTGAAAAAGATAAAACCAAAGCAGAATATCAGGAAACCATCCAATATGCACTGGAAGATGCACGAAATATGGTAAAGCTTTCCAATAGCTTAATGGACCTCGCCAAAGCAAGCTATGATTCTAACGAGATCAGCTTTTCCGAAGTTCGTCTTGACGAAGTTCTTTTGGAATCTTACACCAAAATCACAAAGGAAAATTCAGGATATAAAGTTTCTCTGAACATAGAAGATTCCGTGGAAGAGCATCAGCTTATCATCCAGGGGAACGAATATCTTTTGCAGGTGGCCTTTAACAATCTTATTGATAATGCCTGTAAATATTCGCCAGAACACATTTGTTCTATAGATGTCAGAACCAATTCCAAGATTCTTTTGATTAGTTTTGCCAATACAGGAAACATAATTCCTAAAAAAGATTTGGAACATATTTTCAAACCTTTTTACAGAAGCGAAACATCCAGACAGGAGAAAGGACACGGAATAGGTCTTTTCCTTACTGAGAAAATTATTCTCCTTCACCACGCAAAAATCACAGTGGTATCAGATCATAATGAGACTGTTTTTACTGTCATATTTGATATCATTTAACTTCTCATTCTTTACTCATGAGAAAGAGATTTCTTATTGAAAACAGTAGTTCCAATACTGGCCGCAATTACACAGGCAATAGAAATCCACTGTAAAAAAGATAATTCTTCAGCAAGAAAAACCAATCCTGAAAGCGCAGCAAATGCAGGTTCCAGGCTCATCAGAATACTGAAAGTTTTTGCAGGAAGTTTTTTCAAAGCCATTATCTCTAACGAAAATGGCAAAGCACTCGATAGAATAGCTACACCCAACCCTTTCACAAAAATAGTCGGGGTAAGATTGAAAACCGCGCCATCCCATATTGTAAAAGGAATAATCACCATACTCGCAAATATCATCCCGGTAGTTACGGCATCTTTTCCATCCATTATTTTCGAAACCTTTCCACCCATTATGATATAAACAGCCCAGAACATACCTGCCAGAAAGGCAAGTCCAAGCCCTATCAAATCAACATGATCATTCTGCCACGGAACAATCAACAGGATTCCCACACATGCCAATAATGCCCATACGACATCCAACAGTTTACGGGACAATGCCAATGCAAGAAATAAAGGTCCCGCAAACTCTACAGTAACCGCCAGCCCTAGCGGAATTCTTTGAATCGCCATATAGAAAATAAGATTCATTGCTGCCAAACCTATTCCGTATATCGCACAATATTTCCATTTCTGTCTGTTAAATTGTAAAAATTTCGGACGGTTAATCAAAGTAAGCAAAACAGCAGAAAGTACAATTCTTAAAGTAACCGTACCTATAGCTCCGATAGCGGGAAATAGCTGTTTTGCAATGGAGGCTCCTCCCTGCACACAGATAATCGCTAAAAGCGTAGCTGGTATCGCTAAGTTTGATTTTTTCATTTCTAAAATATATAATTCAAAAGATTTTGGAAGGAAGTTTCCGGGACTAAACAAACTCTTATTTTGTATGATAAATCGTAAAATTCATCATACAAAAACCTGCTCCAAATGTATTGAAATTTTATCTCTTACAATGGGTACAGTTGACACTTATTAATAGGATCTAAAGAATAATATTTCTTGTAACATCAGCTTAAAAAAAGGAAGATATTTTCTCTAATGATTTTCTAATAACATTCTAAAGCTTTTCTAACGGTAAAAAAAGGCAGGCATTTCTACTTTTGCACTGTAAAAAAAATAAAGCATATGGACTCAGATCCTTACAGTAATTATCAATCTTAAAAGCTTTAGTTGTACTCACTTTTCCCGTACAGCTGAAAAGCTTTATAAAAAACAGGAAAAGTTATGAATACATTTGAATTTACCCTTCGTTTACTGACTGCATTCTGTCTGGGAGCCGGTATAGGTTTCGAGAGACAGTGGCGACAAAAAAATGCAGGTCTCAGAACCAACACTTTGGTTTGTATCGGGTCTGCAGCATTTGTGTTAATTGCCATCAGAATCGGTGGCGATGCAGCCGGAAGAATCACCTCTTATATTGTCAGCGGAATCGGTTTCCTGGGCGGCGGCGTTATCATGAAAGACGGTCTTACCGTAAGAGGATTGAATACGGCAGCCACATTATGGTGCTCTGCAGCCATAGGTGCATTATGTGCTTTGGGATATCCTTTAGAAGCCCTCATCACAGTTCTTTTCATTGTCACTACCAATATATTCCTGAGACCCTCATTATCTTCTCAGAAAGAAGCAAGGAGCAAAAAACGGTTCAGTACCAAGAAAAACAACAACGAAAAAATAAAAATCAGCAATAGCACTCAATTGTATTAAGATCATGAAAAAGATAATCTTAAGTAGTATTATTCTCTTTGCAGCCTCCTGTAAAGACAATACATCTCAACAAAACAAAGAACCGGAAATAATGATAAATGGCAACAAGGTCACCGTTCCGGAAAACAATCCCGTTTTCAAGAAAATTAAAACCCAGGTTGTAACCGAGCAGGAACACAGTGATGGTGTCATTTCAGCAGGAACTATTCAGGCTATTCCTAATCATTATGCAGAAATTGCCAGTCCTTTTTCCGGAAGAATTACAAAATCATTTATTCAGCTTGGCCAAAATGTTTCTGCCGGAAGTCCTCTTTTTGAAATCCTTTCTTCAGATTATTTTTCGGTTCAAAAGGATTATACGGACGCCCTGAATGATGTACAGCTTGCCGACAAAAACTACAGACGCCAGCAGGATCTCGTAAAACATGGGGTTGGTATTCAAAAGGAGCTGGATGAAGCGGAAACCGATTTTAAAAATAAAAAAACATCCCTCTCCAATGCTTCTTCTGCCTTGAAAGTCTATAACAGTAAAGGCGGAAGTATAGGAAGTCCTCTTATTGTAAGAGCTCCCATCAGCGGAGAAATCATTACCAACAAAATTGTAAACGGCCAATATCTGAAAGGAGATGCTGATCCGGTAATGATCATTGCAGAATTATCCAAAGTATGGATTTCCGGTGACGTAAAGGAAAAAGACATCCGCTTTGTTCATCCCGGAGATCAGGTTTCTGTAAAAGTAAGTGCATATCCGGACAGAAATATTACCGGAAAAGTATATCACATCAATGAAATTGTAGACGAAGATACCCGAAGTATTAAAGTTCTTATTGAATGCGATAATCCGGACAGAAAATTAAAACCGGGCATGTACGCTACAGTTAACTTCTCAACAACTCCTGAAAAAACTGTTATGCTTCCCGTAACCGCATTGATGCAACAGGACAATTCCCAGTATGTATGGGTAAAAACAGGCAGGAGCCAATATACAAAGCGTTCTGTGACAACGGGAGAAACCGATCAGAAAACAGTAAGAATCATTTCCGGCTTAAAACCCGGAGAGACCATCATGACTGAAGGAGGAATTTATATGCTGGATGCAAAATAATCTAAAATGTACATAGTAAAGAGAGTGAAATGCCTGGTATTATTTAAAGTCAATACTTAGTACATCCTACTTTTTACTTTGTACACAAATCAAGAACTATGAAGAAATTATTAACAATCTCTATACAGAAGAGATGGCTCATGCTTGCTCTCTTTCTTTTACTGGGATTCTTCGGATATTATTCCTGGACCAGACTATCCATAGAAGCTTATCCTGACATTGCTGATGTAACCTCACAGGTGGTAACACAGGTCCCGGGACTGGCCGCTGAAGAAGTGGAACAGCAAATCACCATTCCTTTGGAGAGATCTCTGAACGGACTTCCGGGAATGCATGTGATGCGAAGCAAAAGTACCTTCGGACTGTCCATTATTACAATGGTTTTCGATGATGGGATAGACGATTACTGGGCAAGACAGCGAATTCAGGAAAGACTGACGGATGCGGAACTTCCTTATGGTGCACAACCCGGATTAGATCCTCTTACCTCTCCCATTGGCGAAGTCTATCGTTATATTATCGAAAGTAACAACCACAGCCTCCGGGAACTTACAGATTTACAAAAATTTGTGATTATTCCACGAATCAAACAGGTTTCGGGAATTGCTGATGTTACCAATTTCGGGGGAATTACGACGCAGTTTCAGATCGAGCTGGATCCGCATAAACTTGAACAATATGGACTTTCCCTGTCAGAAGTTACAGAAACGATCTCCAAAAACAATATGAGTGCCGGAGGGAGTATGCTTCCCCGCGGAAACCTCGCTTATGTCATCCGCGGAATAGGTTTGGTAAAAGACTTAAACGATCTTGGAAAAATTGTAGTCAAAACCCAAAATGGCGTTCCTGTTTTTTTGAATGACGTAGGAACATTGAAATACGGAAACCTGGAAAGAAAAGGAATTCTCGGCTACACAGACCGAAAACGTAATTATTCTGAAAGTGTAGAAGGAATTGTACTTTTATTAAGAGGACAAAATCCTTCACAAGTGCTGGAAGGAGTTCATGAAGCTATAGAAGAGCTGAATAACGAAACGCTTCCTACCGGAGTAAAAATCCATCCTTTTTTGGACAGAACAGACCTTGTAAAAACAACTCTTACTACAGTTTCTCATACCCTTACCGAAGGAATTGTATTGGTTATTATTGTACTGATTGTATTTCTTGGAAGCTGGCGGGGAGCATTATTAGTGGCTATTACCATTCCGCTTTCATTGTTATTTGCTTTTATATTAATGCATTTTACGAATATTCCGGCCAACCTTCTTTCATTGGGAGCCATTGATTTTGGAATCATTGTAGACGGAGCCATCGTCATGCTGGAAACCATTCTGAAGAAAAGAGAAGAAAATTCGGAAGAAGCACTAGAAGAAAAAACGATTACCCAGAGAGTGATTGAAGTGGCAAAGCCTATTTTCTTTTCAACCATTATCATTATTACCGCTTATCTGCCATTGTTTGCTTTTGAAAGAGTAGAGAAAAAATTATTTACCCCCATGGCTTTTACTGTAGGATACGCTCTATTGGGAGCCCTCGCTGTAGCATTGCTTCTGATCCCTGGATTGGCTTATGTGATCTATCGCAAACCACAGAAGATCTATCACAATAAATGGCTTGAAAAACTAAGCACAGCCTATGGAAAGAGCATTGAAAAAATAATGCAGACACCTAAAAGAGTTATTATTCCTATTATGATTGTCTTAGTTTCTACCGGGATTCTCTCTTATAATGTAGGAAAAGATTTCCTTCCCGAGCTGGATGAAGGTTCTATATGGCTTCAGGTACAGCTGCCACCGGGAATTTCTTTAGCCAAATCAAAAGAAATGAGTGATACACTGCGTGCCCGTACCTTGAAACGTCCTGAAATTACTTATATGATGATACAGGCAGGACGGAACGATGACGGTACAGATCCATGGACAGCTTCCCACTTTGAAGTTTCTGTCGGAATAAAGCCTTACAGCGAATGGCCGGCAGGAAAAACAAAAGCAGACCTCATCAAAGAACTCGTTGCAGATTATAAAGATATGCCAGGATTCACCGTAGGTTTTTCACAGCCAATGATTGACGGGGTAATGGATAAAATCTCAGGAGCTCACAGTGAATTGGTAGTTAAGGTTTATGGAGAAGATTTTAAAGAGACAAGAAGAATTGCCGAAAATATATTGTCTACTTTAAACACAATTCCGGGTTCAGCAGACCTTGCCATTGATCAGGAGCCTCCATTACCTCAGCTGCAGATTATTGCAGACAGAGACAAAATCGCTCAGTATGGACTGAATGTAGCAGATGTAGCTGACCTTATTGAAGTGGCATTAGGAGGAAAAGCTATTTCCCAGATCTTTATCGGCAATAAAGTGTATGACATTTCATGCCGCTATACAGAAGACAGCCGAGACACTCCTGATAAAATCGGAAATCTGATGCTGACCTCAGCTTCCGGAGCGAAAATTCCTCTATCTCAGGTTGCAGAAGTAAAATTGAGTACCGGTGAAAGTACCATTACCAGAGAAATGAACAAACGCCATCTTACCGTAAAACTGAATTTAAGAGGTACTGATCTTTCTTCTTTCCTAAAAAATGCACAGGATAAAATTGAAAAAGACATCAAATACGATCATGAGAAGTATCAGATCAAATGGGGTGGACAGTTTGAAAATCAAAACAGGGCTTATTCAAGGTTAGCATTTATTGTTCCGCTGGCATTGGCAATTATGTTTCTGTTATTGTATGGTGCATTCGGAGATTTCAGACAGGCTTTGGTTCTGATGTCTATTGTTCCACTGGCTTTATTTGGTGGAATGCTGGCACTCAATATAAGAGGAATGTCTCTGAATGTGTCTTCTGCAGTAGGATTTATTGCACTCTTCGGAGTTGCTATCCAGAACGGAGTCATTATGATTTCTCATATCAATGATCTGCGTAAAAAAGGATATGAGCTGAAACAGGCTGCCATCAAAGGTGCAAAAGACCGTTTCAGACCTGTTCTAATGACCGCAACGGTTGCCGTAATAGGATTATTCCCAGCATCATTGGCCACAGGAATCGGTTCGGATGTACAACGTCCACTGGCAACAGTAATTGTCTATGGACTGATGTTCTCTACTATTTTAACACTATTCGTGCTGCCGGCTATTTATTTTATGGCTGAATATCGCAACGAAAAACAAAATTTGGAATCAGATGAAAATTAAAGTTCATATTATCATATTATCTGTAGTATTGTTGAATATAACAGGTATGAAGGCACAGGAAAAAGAACTTTTACAATTTGAAGAATACCTGAGCCTTGTCGGAAATAAAAATCTTGGGTACGCCTCTCAGAAATACAATGTAAGTATAGCTGAAGCTTCCATCCAGACTGCCAATATGTTTCCTGATCCTCAACTGGAAATGGAAACCACCAACAACGGAGTGCGTAAAGATATGGGGTATGTCTACGGTGCTTCCATCAGCTGGACGCTTGAGCTTGGCGGCAAAAGAAAAGCCAGGGTTAATCTCGCCAGAAACCAATCAGAGTTGAACAAAATACAATTACAGGATTTTTTCAGGAATCTCCGTGCAGATGCCAGTTTAGGATATATTGATGCTCTAAAATCCAAAGCTTTGCTTGAAGTACAGCAGGATTCTTATAAAAATATGCAGCAGTTGGCAAAATCCGACAGTATCCGCTACAAATTGGGGACTATATCATTAGTCACGTCCAAACAGAGTAAGTTGGAAGCAGCTTCTTTGCTTAATGAAGTATATCAGGCTGAAAGTGCAGAAGAACAGTCTCTCACCAGTTTATCAGTATTTCTTGGAGACAGTAAAATAACAGGAAGAGATGTTGCAGGAGATTTCAATGCCTTTAACAGGGATTTCAGTATTGATGATCTGATTCTTCAGGCATTGAACGAGAGAGCAGATTTACTGGCAGCCAAACAAAATACAGAAGTTGCCAAAAGTCAGATCAATTTGGAAAAAGCCAATCGTATGATAGATTTAGGTATCAGCGCCGGAGCAGAACGGCACACAGAAGCCACCAATGAAATCGCCCCTTCCCCAACCGTAAATGCTGTAAAAATGGGTATTAGCATTCCTCTGAAATTTTCCAACAGAAGAAATGCAGGATTGAAAATAGCAGAAATGGTGCATTCCCAGGCTAAGGTTGAATACAAACAGATTGAACAAGGCATAAAGGCGGAAGTAATGCAGGCTTATCAGCAATATACAGCGACACAAAAACAACTCAGACAATTCCATAATGGAATGCTGTCAGAAGCACAAAGCATTCTGGAAGGGATTACATACAGCTATAAAAGAGGTGAAAGCTCTATCCTTGAAGTTCTGAATGCCCAGAGAACTTATAACAATGTAAGAAAAGATTACTATCAGGCTCTTGCAGATAATGCAGTTGCTTTAATTGAGCTTGAAAGGAAAGCAGGGATCTGGGATATTCATTTTTAGTTGGAAGAGGGAAGCTGGGAGATGGAGGTTTCTGGAAGTTGAAGAGTAAATATATGATCATTTTATTAACCTTTTTAATATTAAATACCTATCAAATGACACCTAGTAATTCTAAAAACACAAATATTACTTCCTGCTTCAATTCTTCCAGCTCCCAGCATAAAAAAAGCTCTGAAATCAGATAGATTTCAGAGCTTTTTTTATTTCTTATACTGAGATTCGTAAATTCCGATCCAATCATCAGGAGTCATTTTCTGGCTCAGTTCAGCAATCAGTTCAAAAGGAATATCATCCACTTTTTTGAAACGGATACAGGATTTACCCATATCCAGTTTCTTTTTGGAATATTTTGGATATTCCCCAACAAACCAGTCGAGAAGTTCAGGCTTTGAATAAAGTCCCATATGATAAAGTGCTATAAAATTCTTCTGGGAAGCAAGATTAATAAATGGCAGCGGTGTTCCGGGAGCACAATGATATCCGGCAGGAAATGTTGCCAATGGAACCACCCAGCCTATCATTCCATAATTCGTGGCTTCTTCAAAACCTTTAGGAAGATTGTCATTCACTGTATCAAAAAGTTTTTTAAACGCTTCCTGTCTTTCTTCAGGAATTTTTGAGATATAATCTTCTATAGAAACTGAATGAATCTGCATTTTTTAATTTTTTCTAAAATACGATTATTTTATAAAATTATCCAAATTGAGGTTTACTTCCTGGTATTTCAGATTATTATTCAGACAAATCATAAAAAAGGCAGCCACACGAATGCAACTGCCTACAGAAATTATTAACTCAAAAAATTTTTATTTTTTAATGGCTTTTACTGTTGATTTTGAACCATCTTTAAAGTTCATCGTCACTAAGTATAAACCAGCATTTAATTCACCTAACTGAAGTTCTGTAGTTGGATTGTCAATAGTTTTCACTACTCTTCCCGCTACATCTGTAACTGTTACAGATTTAACATTTTTGATATCAGCAACATGCAGAACATCTTTGAAAGGATTAGGATATACATTCACTTCTTTTTTCTTAACAGATGTTTCAGCAGTAGCTAAATTAGACTGTGTAAGAGAGAAGTCATCAAATCCCATATAGTATGGATCCGTTGTTGTATTCAAAGCTTTAATTCCAAATGAATAGTTACCAGTAGCCGTTGGGATATAGGTAACGGTAACTTTAGTATAATTAGCACTGTTACCTCCCCCTGCAGCTGTTTGATCAGCAGTAATAAATGTTGATAAGCTAGTTGCTCCGATCGCTGTTTGTCCGTTGTTTACCAATACTTCATTCTGCCAACCAGAATAGCCATCTCCTACCCAATAGAATGTAAAATCATACGAACTTCCTGCAGTTAGAGTAAATGTAGGTGTCCATAAATAAGCTGCATTGCTATATGGATAATAGATCGTCACATAATTTGGAGCAGATTTAGGATCATTATAAGCTTGCTGGGAAGCATTTGCTGATGTAAAGTTATAGGTAGATGAACTTCCTCCCGGAGTTTGTTTCCAACAGTTCGGAATGATTGCAGAACCTATAGTTGCCATCGCATCAAAATTTTCACTCCAAGGCAATGTAGTTATTGGAACACAAAGAGTTGTAAATGATGTAGAAGTACTCCAGATGCTCTTATCAGATGCGCTACAGCTAGATCTTACCCATGTATAATATGTTGTAGAGGGCTGCAGTCCGCTTAACGGTGCAGAAACTGTTGTAGAAGTTGCAGAGTTTGTAGCGTTTAAAACAGTAGAAGCATCAGGTGCAGTATTGCTTGTGCTGTAATAAACTTCGTACCCGCCTGCAGGAACTGGAGATGGTTCCGTCCAACCGATCGTTGCTGTGTTCGATGCTACGTTTGATGATGTAACTGCTGTAGGCTCCAGACAAGAAGGGATATTCTGAACTGTAATATTATCAATATAAAGTCCACGGCCTGTACCTCCTAAACCATGCTTAAATGCTAACTGCAAATCAGATCCCGCAGGAATATTAACAGTATATATTGTGTGTGTAGTCGTCAATGCAATAGGAGAACCAATGGGTGTAAAAGAAGCAGGATCTGCAGGGTTTGATAAAGTACCCACTAATAATGTATACCCATTTGATCCGGATCTTGCGTAAAATCTCACCCGTTTAGTACCATCTGAAAGGTTTACAGTTGGAGGAGAAACTAACATTTGGCTGCCAGTAGTAGCAGTAGAGTTATATAAATAATAAGCATTAGGTGCTGAATAGTTATTCGTTGTTGTTACATATCCATACCCTGCAAATGACGTACTTTCTAAATAGGCCCAACAGCTTGGTGCATTATTATTTGTATTAGATCCTACACTTGTAGTATCAAAGTTTTCTGTATATGGAACAGTGAAAGTAGAGCAGGCTGTTTTAAACGTACCGGCAAAAGACCATACACTTTGGCCTGTTGCAGTGCTGCAATTGCTTCTTACCCAATAATAATACGTTGTATTGGAATTAAGACCTCCAATAGTTGTACTTGTACCTGTTACTCCCGGATAAGTAGGTGTTACGGTACTTGCAGGTATTGTATTTGAAGTACTGTGATACACATCATAACTTACAGCATTGGTAGGAGTTGTCCATGAAACTAATGCAGAATTAGCCGTTATCCCTGAAACTGCCTGTAAGGTAGGAGGCGTACAATCTGAATAGCCATCTGCTGAAAAAGCAAAAATATTGGGTATCCCTGAGCCACTTACTTTGGTTACTGTTACACTTTGTACTAGTTTTGCCTGATTGGCTGCATCTATTGCCAGTTCAGCCTGATATAATCTTGGATTGGTTCCGCCCTCAGGAGAAGGAACATCGTCACCTACAGCAGGAGTAGCTCCCGGCTTTTTAATCCTTCCTATTCCCTGAATGGCAAAATTAGATCCATTATACCAGTCTGCAAGACTAATACTTGAAAACGTCTGTGAACTGCCATCTGTAAAATTTACCACTACACTTACCGTAGAAGTACCACTTCCACTTACAGCAAGCATATACAGTTTGGTCGCTGCCTTTGGTGTTGTAAATGCCAAAGTTCCATTATCACTGGTTGCAGCCAGTCTCAAAGAATTGTTAGCATTCAAATCTGCTAACTGAAATTTCAATCCGGGAGTTGTTGCCACTACAGAATTAATAATTCCGTCAACAGGAATACCATACGTAATAGCAGCACTTGTGGATGTAAGCTGAAAATCTTTAGCTACAAAAGCGTAAGAAACTCCGTCTACGTCATTATTTGTAGTAATTGTTGAAGAACCTATCCCGTTGGCAATCACATCAGCTGTAAAGCCTGAAGAAACCGGCATAGTTTGATAATTCTGAGCCATTATTACACTGGCTGAAAAGAGAGCGATAGCGGGTACCACTCTAGAAAATAAATTTATTACCATTTTAATCACATTTGAGGCGAAATTTAGTAAAAATAACAATACAAAAAGATTTTTTTTAAATAAAAATCAAGATAAAACAAAAACAAGCAAAATATCAACATTTTAAATCATGAAAATTATTAGAATTAAAAAAATATTGACCCACTTCTAATTGATCCTTAATTTTATTATTGAGAAATTAAATCCTATTTTTGTCATACAAATTTTTTGAACAATGCCGAATATTTCAAACAGAGCGCTGCATATGCCGCCATCGCCGGTAAGAAAACTGGTTCCCTTTGCATTACAAGCAAAACAGAAAGGAATAAAAGTATACCATCTTAATATCGGACAGCCTGATATTGAAACTCCGGAAACAGCTTTAAATGCTTTAAAAAACATCGATTTAAAAGTATTGGAATATGCGCTTTCTGAAGGAAATATAGAATACAGAAAAGCCCTTACAGAATATTATCATTCATTAGGTTTTTCAGATCTTACCCCTGATAATTTCATTGTTACCAATGGAGGTTCTGAAGCCCTGAACTTTGCTATTTCTACTTTATGTGACGAAGGTGACGAGGTGATTATTCCTGAGCCTTACTATGCCAACTACAATGGTTTCACCAGCACATTTGATGTGAATGTAGTAGCCGTATCTTCTACTATTGATACTGGCTTTGCTTTGCCTCCTATTGAAGAATTCGAGAAAAAAATCACAGACAAAACAAGAGCAATCATCATCTGTAACCCAGGAAACCCTACCGGATATCTGTATACCCGTGAGGAGCTTCAGAAGCTTGCAGACATTGCTTTGAAATATGATATTGTAATCATTTCTGATGAAGTATACAGAGAATATGTATATGACGGAAAACAGCAGATCTCAATGTTTGATTTCCCTGAATTAGCTGAAAACTGCATCATCATTGATTCAGAATCCAAGCGTTATTCTATGTGTGGAGTAAGAATCGGATGTATGGTTACCCGTTCCAGCAAAATCCGTAATGCTGCCATGCTTTTTGCACAGGCGAGATTGAGCCCGGTTCTTTTAGGACAGATTGCCGCAACAGCTGCCCACCAGAATGATGGTGCTTACATCAGAGCTGTAAGAGAAGAATACACCCACAGAAGAAACGTATTGGTAGACCTTTTGAATGCTATCCCAGGGGTAATCTGCCCAAAACCAAGAGGAGCTTTCTACTGTGTTGCTGAACTTCCGGTAGATGATACTGAAAAATTTGCACAGTGGCTGCTTGAAAAATATTCTCTTAACAACGAAACCATCATGGTAGCTCCTGCAGGAGGATTCTACAGTGATCCGGAATTAGGAAAGAAACAGGTAAGAATTGCCTACGTTCTGAAAGAAGAAGATTTAAAAAGAAGTGCTGAAATTCTTAAAGAAGCTTTAAAGAAGTACAGAGAAGAATTCAGCCTGTAAAATATATCCTATGCCGACAACAAAAAAAATATATCTGAAAATACTGTTTTCGATTCTTTTGCTGTCGGCATTTTTCTCCTGTGATTCCAAAAAAACGGAACAGACTATTTCTTATAAAAATCCACACGAGATTACTTTCATCAGTGTATCCGATATCGGAGGACATCTTGGAAATTACAGAATTATTAAAGTCACAAAAGATTCCGTTTCTGCAGAAAAAGGAATGACAGCCAATCAAACCCATAAAAAATGGGTGTCTGCCATCAATTCCAAAACATGGAAACAGCTTACATCATCGGTCAGGATTGTAGATCTCGACCATATAAAAAGTTCTCCCAGCCAGCAATCAGTAGATGGAACAGATGAGACTTTCCAGATCCGGACTCCGAAAAAATCGCATATCTATGTGAATGTTTATGTGGACACTTTACATTACAAGCAGTTACAACAACTTAAAGAACAACTAGACAAAATTCTTCCCAAAGAATACCAATAAAAACATGCAGGAAAATTTTTCACTAAAACCTTATAACACATTTGGTGTTGAAGCCAAAGCCCGCTATTTTACTGAAGTCAATACTATTGATGAATTAAAAGAAGCACTCATTTTCTCGAAGACCCAGTCTCTTCAGCTTCTGTTTTTAGGAGGCGGGAGCAATATTCTTCTGACAAAAGATTTTGACGGTCTTGCTATCAGACTTAATTTAAAAGGAATTTCCGAAGAAAACACCAATAAAAATGAAGTATTGGTAACAGCAAAAGCAGGTGAAAACTGGCATGAATTTGTGATGTACTGCCTGCAAAAGAATTTTGGCGGACTGGAAAACCTTTCTTTAATTCCCGGAAATGTAGGAACTTCTCCTATGCAGAATATTGGAGCTTACGGAACGGAAATCAAAGATATTTTTGTCAGCTGCCAGGTATTGAATCTGGAAAATCTTGAGCTTACAACTTTCAATCTTGAACAATGCAGATTCGGTTACAGAGATTCTATCTTCAAACAGGAAGGAAAAGGCAGATATGTTATTCTGGAGGTCACTTTTAAACTTACCCGCAAAGACCACGCCATCAAAACAGAATATGGTGCTATTAAATCTGAACTGGAAAATCTTGGCATTGAAAATCCAAATATTCAGGATATTTCGAAAGCGGTTATCAATATAAGACAAAGCAAACTGCCGGATCCTAAAGTAATTGGAAACGCCGGAAGCTTTTTCAAAAACCCGACTATCCCCTTAGTCCAATTTGAAAATTTAAAACAAAAGTTTGAAAACATCCAGGGTTACCCTAGTGGTGATATGGTAAAAGTTCCTGCCGGATGGCTGATTGAACAATGTGGCTGGAAAGGAAAGCAGATCGGAAATGTAGCTTCACACAAACTACAGTCTCTGGTGATCATCAATGCTACCGGAAATGCTACTGGAAAAGAAATTTTTGATTTTTCTACTGAAATCATCAACTCAGTGAAAGAAAAATTCGGGATAGAACTTGAACGGGAAGTGAATATTATTTAATCTAAAAATATATAAAGGCTGATTCGATTGGAATACAGCCTTTTTTATTACTGATTTTCCGGGAATATGACGTAAATGTATAGGTTGGTAAACGCAAGGACTTAATTTTTTTGACATACATTATACTTTAATACGCAAAGATTTTATCTGCAATAAAATTCAATGCTGCATAAATTTTGTGTTACAGGCTTTTATGACACTTCGTTCTTGCTGAAAATTTTCAATTTTCTCGCGCCTTTGCATTTTCCAACAATAGCTAGTTACAAGTTATAGTTATTCCTACATTCCAAAAAATCATTATTTTAGCTTAAAATTTACAATCTGCAATGAAAATAGCTATTCTTGGAGCTGGAAATATGGGGCTTTCTTTCTCAAAATCATTTTTAAAATATGAACTGATCAAACCTGAACATCTGCATCTCATTATCAGAAGTCAGGAAAAAATATCTAAATTAACTGAAGAATTCCCAAAATCTAAAATTTCCACCTTTGAAGAAGTTAAGGAACTCGATGCTGATTTGATTATCATTGCTGTAAAACCTCAGGATTTTCAGTCGGTTGCCCAAAATATTCAGTTTACATTAAAAGAAAACCAGATGGTTTTATCCATTATGGCCGGAATTAATATTGAAAAAATTCAGAAATTACTGCATCATCCGCTTGTTGTAAGAGCAATGCCGAACTCTCCTACCCTTCTGGGAATGGGAATTACCGGTTATACTGCAGCCAGCGGGATTTCTTTCAGTCAATTAATCAATATAGAAAGATTACTGAACAGCACCGGAAGATCAGTTTATCTGGAGGAAGAAGAACTTCTGGATGGTGTTACGGCACTTTCAGGAAGTGGTCCCGCTTATTTCTATTACATCATTGATGCAATGATTAAGGCTGGGATTGAAATGGGAATTGAAGAAAACCTCTCCAAGCTTTTTGTAAAACAGACGATGCTGGGAGCTTATCATTTAATTAATAATTCAGACAAAAATCTTGAGGAACTGATTAAAGATGTTGCTTCTAAAGGCGGAACTACAGAAGCCGCTTTAAAAACATTTGAAGAAAACAATTTCAAAGAAATTCTGAAACAAGGAATTCTGAATGCCGAAAAACGCGCTAAAGAACTTAATAAATAAATCTTTTTTCAAACATTCTGCAAAACTCCCATCCCAGATACACTCCAAAAGTATTCAGGATGATATCGTCTACCTCAAATATTCCCATTCTTGTAAAGTATTGCAGTGCTTCAACAATAACGATACATGAGATAAAACTAAACAGCAATGGCCTTAGTTTTTTAAGGTCGGGAAAAATCCAGCCCAAAAACCCAAAAGGAATAAACATTATAATATTTCCTAAGACAATCATCACAATATCTATCATCTTATTGGGCCCCTGGATAAATTTTATTGTAGAAAAAACAGGTTCTAAAGTAATAAGATTTTCTTCATACTGAAATCTGCCCATTCCCAAAAACATCAGGTAAAGCAAAAACAAAGTATACGGAATAATAATGATTTTATATATTTTCTTTAACATTGAACTGCTAATATATTCATTTCAAAAACATTAAATTTGTGTATTAAAATAATTTAATGAAATACGTTCTACTTACACTTATTTCAGCAATGCTGCTGTCGGTTTCATGGCCAACTTATGGAGTTCCGTTTTTTATATTTTTTGCCCTTGTTCCTCTTCTGATGATGGAGCATGGAGTTTCAAAATTTTCAGATTACAAAAGGAAAAGCTGGATTGTCTTCGGATTATCTTATCTATGTTTTGTGATATGGAATGTTGTAACCACAGGATGGCTGTATGGCTCAAAAAATCCTGACGGAAGCCATTCTCTGATGGCCGTTGTATTCCCGGTATTGGTCAATTCTCTTTTATATTCTTTAGTATTCCAATGTTATCACTGGTACAAAAATGCTCAGGGAACCTATTGGGGATTGGGATTCCTGATCGCGATCTGGATGAGTTTTGAAAAATTTCATTTGGGATGGGAGCTTACGTGGCCGTGGCTGAACCTTGGGAATGTATTCGCAGATTATCCAAAACTGATCCAGTGGTATGACACTTTAGGAGCTACCGGAGGAAGCTTCTGGATACTTCTAATCAATGTTCTGATTTTTTATACAGTAAGAACCTGGGAAGCCGGAAGAAAGAGAAAAGATTTGATTAAAAACTCAGCTATCGTTGGAGCTCTTATTGTTCTTCCAATGATTATTTCAGTGATCAAATACAATAATTTTGATGAAAAAGCAACCGGACAGGTCAGTATTCTGATGCTCCAGCCGGATCTTGACCCTTATGCCGAAAAATATTCGAAAGACAGTCTGACAATAGAACAGGATCTATTAGCGCTTGCTGAAAAAAATTCAACAGGCAAAATTGATTATTATATTGCTCCGGAAACAGCCCTTCCCGGCAGAGGATCTATTTCTGAAACAGCTTTTGAAAAGAGCTTACTTCTCAACAATATCAAAGGATTTTTAACCAATCACCCTGGATCTGTTTTTGCGACAGGAATTTCTTCACACCGTTTTTTTTATAACCCTGCTGACTTACCTAAAGAAGCGTATCAGATCAATAGCGGTGTTTGGGTGAGCAGCTATAATACAGCCATTCAATTGGTACCTAATCAAAAAGTACAGGCTTACCACAAAGGGAAACTGGTACCGGGTGTTGAAATATTTCCTTATATGAATGTTTTAAAACCGCTTTTAGGAGATGCTATGCTTAATCTGGGAGGTACTGTAGCCTCGTTGGGTACAGATAAAGAAAGAGTTGCTTTTTCAAACCCTTACAACAAAGGAAAACTGGCACCTATTATCTGCTATGAAAGTATCTATGGTGAGTTTGTAACAGACTATGTAAAAAAAGGAGCTAATTTCTTAGCCATTATGACCAATGACTCCTGGTGGGGTGTTACAGAAGGCCACAAACAGCTTTTATCTTACGCTAAGTTAAGAGCCATTGAAACCAGAAGAGAGATTGCCCGTGCGGCTAACAGTGGAATTTCAGCACATATCAATGCAAAAGGAGAAGTGACTGCTGATACTTTCTATGGAGATAAAACAGCTTTATTTGCGAAAGTGAACCTATATGACACCATGACATTCTATACCAGAGCAGGAGATATTCTTTCAAGGTTTTCAATATTTGCATTAGGCTTTTTACTGTTTTATTTTCTGATTGAATGGTTTAAAAAGAAAATGAAGAAAGCATAATTGTTTTTAAACACAAATTTCTGCACAAATAACACACAATTTGCAGGATTTACAAACATTATATTTTCTTACAGATTACGCAGATTTTCATTCTATAAAAAAAGAGAAAAGCCAGCTGGACGTCTGGCTTTTCTCATTGATAGAAGATAGAATTGATTCAATTATTTAATCGTAAGCTTCCGTGTGGTTATTTCGTTTTTTATCTTCAGTTTTAATAGATACACTCCTTGAGGCAAATGAGATACATCAATAGACTGATCTCCATTCACACTGATATTCAACCTCTTCCCATCCATAGAATACATTTCAGCTTCTGAAACCTTTTCTCCTTTGATATAGACTTTATCTGATACAGGATTCGGATAGATAACAATTTTTTTATCAGATTTGATTTCTGCTGTTCCCAGCACACTTTGTGTAGAAGCATCAGAATATACTTTTGAAGCATCAATAGATTTCACACTCCAGTACACATTCTGAATGGCCGGATCAAGATCCAGAAACCATGATGGTGTTGTCACCACATATCTGGCAATATCATGAGCTCCCTGTGTAGATCCTACCGTAATTTCATAACGTAATGCATTCACCGGGGTTTTGTCATCTGAAGCACCGCTCCATGTAAAATTAAATCGGTTTCCGTTTTTAGTCAGATTCAATTGAGTAGGCGCTGCAGGCTTTGCGTTTGCCGCTGTAGAATTATTTTTAAAAACTTTAGTCAGTGAAGGCAGATCAGAAGCGGCCCAGTCGAATCCACCCAATAAAATATCCAGATGACGATCATTATTAAAATCAAATAGATTGATCAGCCCCGGACCTCCCAGTGCAGTTACACCCGATAATGCTCCTTCATTAAACTTATTATTGGAAACATCATAAATATACGTTTTCACAACAGCATTATAGTTTTCATTCCCCGAAATAATGAAGTCATAATAACCATCATTATTAAGGTCACCAACACTCAACGAAACATCTGAAATATCAGTTCCAGTAATCGTTTGAGGAGTCAGATTACCTGTGCCATCGTTCATCAGAACCGCAAAATATCCGTCATCGTTTCCATCTCTCCCGATTACAACAAGGTCCTGAAAACCATCCGCATTGAAATCTGCAAAATCTATTTTTCCCACAGCTACAGAAGCAAGATCCTGTGTATGAGTAAGAACTCCTGCCTGATTCATATATACTTTAGAAACCGGAACTCCATTAATATCTGACCCTATAATCACAAGGTCCAAAAGGTTGTCATTATTAAGATCTACTACCTTAAAACTGCCGTTTTGAGTTCCGTCAATCCAGTTTTCTGTTGTATCAAAGCCGGCACCCGTATTTTTATAATAATCCAATGTATTTCCGAAACCTCCTCCATGGCCATATTGAGTTCCGTTGATAGCATAATCCGATTTTCCATCGTGATTAAAATCAAAAACCTCTACTGATCCATAAATTTTCCCGGGAAGTTCAGCCTCTTTTACAAACCCTGTTCCTGTATTTTTGAATCTGTATTGTCTATAATTCACAACATCCATATAGCTAAGCCCTGTGGAAATAATATCCATCAGCCCGTCATTATTATAATCAATGAATTTAATATCTCCAAGATGGGTTACATCAGCTCCTAGTCCTGCATAGGGTAATAATGTAGTTCCATTATTCTGATACACTTCATTATAAGTACTATCTACATTTCCGTCGCCATCAGAATCTATTGCTCCATTGAGCACAATATCCATTGTTCCATTGTTGTCTATATCTGCAATATCTGCCGCAGAATAATAAAAATTATTCATGCTGGTCTGTACCTCAGTAAAATTCTGAGCCATCAGACTGACGGGCAACATAGACCATAAAATATAAATCCTCTTCATACTTGTTTTTATTTAGATTAATTAAAAACAAAGATAGAATATTAAATTCTTTGCCTGAAAAAAAGCCTGCATGAAATATATCAGCACTGATTATCTGCTGTATCCAAAGGATTCTACTATTTTAAAAATTCATGATTATTAATCAGTCACTTATTTGCAAATATTTTCTAAAAGATTTGCCTATCTAAAAAATTCTTCGTTATTTTGCACTCTCAAATATTATACAAATAAGAACATCGAGATATGTCAAGAATTTGCCAAATAACAGGAAAGCGTGCAATGGTTGGTAACAACGTTTCTCACGCTAATAACAAAACGAAGCGTCGTTTTGAAATTAACTTATTAGAGAAGAAGTTTTACCTTCCAGAGCAAGATAAGCACGTAACACTGAAAGTATCAGCTCATGGATTGAGAGTGATTAACAAGATTGGAATCGAGGAAGCTATTGAAAGAGCTACTAGAAACGGATTGATTAAAAAGAATTAATAAATCATGGCAAAAAAAGGAAATAGAGTTCAAGTAATCCTTGAATGTACAGAGCACAAAGAAAGCGGTATGCCAGGAATGTCTAGATACATTTCTACAAAAAATAAAAAGAACACTACAGAGAGATTGGAATTGAAAAAATACAATCCTGTTCTTAAGAGATCTACCCTTCACAAAGAAATTAAGTAATTTATAAATAATAACTTACCATGGCAAAGAAAGTAGTAGCAACCCTACAAAGCGGTCAGTCTAAGAAAATGACGAAAGTGGTGAAAATGGTTAAGTCTTCTAAATCAGGAGCTTACGTTTTCGAAGAAAAAGTAATGAATGCTGACGAAGTAGACGGTTATTTGAAAAAATAATCAGTACTTTGTTTACAATATAAAAAACTACTCATATTTTGGGTAGTTTTTTTGTTATCTTTGTGCACCAGATTATTAATCAGTAAAGTATGAAAAAGATACTTGTTCTGGCCTGCACAGCAACTTTTCTATTTTCATTCAGTCAGAAAACAATGAGTCCTGTAGAATATAAAAGTTCGCCAAAAGTCTTCAGCATAAAAGGTCTGTCACAGTCAGTAAGTATTGACTGCGGGAGTTCCAAAATGATTTTATTATCCGGGCAGGTACCTCTGGATCCGGAAGGTAATCTTGTGGGAAATACTATAGAAGAGCAGACGCATCAGGTTTTCAAAAATATTGAAAGCATCCTGAAAGAATATGGAGGAACAGGAAAAGATATTATCAAACTGGGAATCTTTACGACAGATATCAAAAAAACACCTGATTTTAGAAAAGTCAGGGATTTGTATGTCAACCTTCAGAACCCTCCTGTAAGCAGCCTTGTGGAAGTGAGCAGGCTTTTCAGAGATGATGTGCTTATAGAAGTAGAAGCCACAGCAGTGATTAAAAATAAATAAGAATAAACTAAAACTATGAGTTGGTTTAAAAATATTTTCAAAAAGGAAGAAAAAGAAACCTTAGACAAAGGGTTGGAAAAATCCAGCCAGGGATTCTTTGAAAAAATGACGAAAGCCGTAGTCGGTAAAAGCAAAGTAGATGATGAAGTACTGGATGATCTGGAAGAAATACTAATTGCATCCGATGTAGGCGCCTCTACCACCATAAAAATCATAGGAAGAATTGAAGAACGTGTTGCCAGAGACAAATATGTAAGCGTAAACGAACTGGATAAAATTCTTCGTGATGAGATCTCAGGGCTACTGCTTGAAAATCCTCATGCCAATACAGGAAATATTGACATCTCCAAAAAACCTTATGTTATCATGGTTGTAGGAGTGAATGGAGTGGGAAAAACAACGACAATAGGAAAACTGGCTCATCAGTTCAAATCAGAGGGCAAAAAAGTAGTTCTTGGAGCTGCTGACACCTTCAGAGCTGCTGCAGTAGATCAGCTTGTAATCTGGAGCGAAAGAGTGGGTGTTCCTATCGTAAAACAGGAAATGGGATCTGATCCTGCTTCCGTAGCATTTGATACCGTACAAAGTGCTGTAGCACAAAACGCAGACGTTGTAATCATTGATACGGCAGGAAGACTTCACAACAAGATCAACCTGATGAACGAACTTTCTAAGATCAAAAGAGTAATGCAAAAAGTTATTCCTGATGCTCCTCACGAGATCCTGCTGGTTCTGGACGGTTCTACCGGGCAGAATGCATTCGAACAGGCAAAACAGTTTACAGCAGCAACGGAAGTAAATGCTTTAGCCGTTACAAAACTAGACGGAACAGCAAAAGGAGGTGTTGTAATTGGTATCTCTGACCAGTTCCAGATTCCGGTTAAATATATCGGTGTAGGCGAAAAAATGCAGGATTTACAGCTTTTTAATGGTACGGAATTTGTAGACTCATTCTTCAAGAAAAGATGATTTATATCATGTTTTCCCTTATATTAGCAACAAATCAATTTTAAATATTAACAATTAAAAAAATTTGCAACTATGGGAATACTAACATGGATCTTATTCGGTCTTATTGCAGGTGCAATCGCTAAAATGATCATGCCTGGAACTCAGGGAGGAGGATGGCTAATCACTATTATCCTGGGGATTCTGGGAGCATTTATAGGAGGAGCTATAGGAGTTTACGTTCTACATTGGGGAGATGTCACTTCCTTCTGGAATCCAAGAAGCTGGATTCTTTCAATCGGAGGAGCTTTAATCATCCTCTGGATTTACGGAATGGCTACCAAAAAGAGCTAATAAGTGCTTATAAAAAATAAAATCCCGGATCTGAAATTTCAGATCCGGGATTTTTGTATACAATATAAATTTAGTTAGTTGTTGATTCTGATCTGGTAAGGCATTTCCATCTTTACCTCAGACTGTAGTTTTTTATCTGTAATCTGCTGTAGAATCTCATAGTTGGATTTACCAATCTTGTTCTTAATAATTCTGGCAGAAACATCTTCTTCATTCAGATCCTTGAAGATTTGCTCAAACGGTGACATTCTCTTAGGAAAAGCATCTACCTGGTAAGATTTCAATCCTGCTTTCTGAGCAGCAAATTTCACAGCATCATTCAATGTACCAATTTCGTCTACTAAACCAATTTCTTTAGCACGAACTCCGCTCCATACTCTACCTCCTCCAACATTATCAATCTGCTCAAAAGTTTTCTTTCTGTTCTGAGTCACAAAATGTACAAATCTCTTATAAGTACCTTCCACACTTCTTGTCATCATATTCACCCCATAAGGAGTCACTCCATTTAATCCTGAATAATACATAGAGTTGGCATTCGTAGAAACAATATCCGCACGAATTCCGTTTTTGCTTGCAATATCTTTATAATAAGGCATTACCCCAAATACTCCGATAGAGCCGGTAAGTGTATTAGGTTCTGAATAAATTTTATCAGCTGCCATGGCAACATAATATCCTCCTGAAGCCGCATAATCACCGAAAGAAACCACCAATGGCTTTTTCTTTTTCAGCTGCTGCAATTCAAATAAAATCTCATCCGAAGCATTGGCACTTCCCCCAGGAGAGTTAATTCTGAAAACAACTGCCTTCACTTTATCATCATCCTGTAGTTTTTTAATATACTTCACATATTTCTCAGAATGGATGTCATTATATTCATCTCCGTTGTTGATGGACCCTGAAGCATACAATACTGCAACTTTTTCACCTGATTTATCTTCGTCAGCATAAGAACTGATATAGCTTGTCAAAGAAACCTTATTCAGCTTTTCTTTTTCTTTTACATTCAGTTTTGTCTTAAGAAGATCTTCATATTCTGATTTCTGAATAAGTTTATCTGTAAGTTTATATTTTAAGCTTTGTTCAGGAATCATTCCGTATAAGCTGTCTGTAATTGTTCTGAACTGAGCAGTATCAATTTTTCTTGAAGCAGCCATTTTGTTGGAAGTATTTTTCCAAAGATCATTCAGAAGAGTACTTAGCTGCTCTTTATTTTCCGGAGAAATATCATTTCGTAGAAAAGGTTCTACAGCAGATTTGAATTTACCGTGACGGATCACTTCAATTCCAATACCATATTTATCAGCAAAATCCTTAAAGAAAGTAACTTCAGTAGAAAGACCCTTCAATTCAATACCTCCAGCCGGATGCAGATAATATTTATCCGCCACCGATCCCAGATAGTAAGCTGATTGTGATACTCCGTTTCCGTAAGCATACACAAATTTTCCACTCTTCTTAAAATCTTCAATAGCATTTCTAAGATCATCAATCTGAGTCAGCCCTGCATTCAGATCATCTGCCTCAATACTGATTCCTTTAATATTATCATCGGTCTTTGCTTTATTGATAGCTTCCAATGCATCATATAAAAGAACACTTTTATTTTGGGCACCTATACCAAACAATCCCATCTGTTCTTCAGTAGGACTATCGATTATATTTGTTTTTAAATTAATCGTAAGAACCGAGTTCTTTTTCACCGCCACCGACTTATCATTTCCCATAGAACTGAACACAAGCATCATGATGAAAAAGATGAAAAATAAAGCGCAAAGTATGACAATTGCTACTATATTTGCCAAAACATTTTTGAAGAAACTTCTCATAAATCAATCAATTTTCCAATATGTCGCAACATAAGGTCGTTTTGTTACTAGGAAGTAACTTAGGAGAGCAAAAAAAAAATGTGGAGCTTGCATTAAAGAAGCTAAAAGATGCTGGAAATCACATTTCACAAATCAGCGAATATTTAATGTCTGAGCCTGTAGAATTTGCCAGTTCCAATATTTTTTGTAATATTGCAGCAATAATATTCACACATCTTTCACCAATTCAACTGCTTGATTGTATTAAGAATATAGAAGTTGAGATGGGAAGAATTAATGATTCAAAAGTATCCGGAGGCTATACTGACAGGATAATAGACATTGATATCATTAAGTATAATGAATTAAATTTTCAATCAGAAAGATTAGAAATCCCTCATAAAAAACATCTTTTTGAAAGGGATTTTTCCAGAGTATTATTAAAAGATTTTATTTAAAACATAAAACATATTGTATGAAATTAGGTTTATTATTATTGGCTACTACATTGCCAATTGCAGCTTTCGCACAGAATAGCAGCACTACAGTAAACTCTTCCACAGAGTACCCTAATACATTCTCCTCAGGCTCCGCTAATGTACAACCCTTTGACAATAAAGCCAGACGTTTCAGAGACTGGTCTATTTCTGTCGGAGGAGGTCCTGCATTTATGGTTCACTCCGATTTAAAATCTATCCGCAAGGATAAGACTAATTGGGGTTACAATGCGTATGTAAGCGTTGACAAACAAATCACACATGCATTCGGGCTAAGCCTTATGTATATGAGAGGAGAAACGAAACAGACAGCCCAGCTTCCCGGTGCTGCAGGTGTAAAATCAGGAGTAGCTACTGCAACAACACAATTTGACAACATCTCTTTATTAGGGGATATCAACTTCTCAAACTTATTCAGAAGAGTAGACAACCATTCTCCATACAGATGGGCTTTCCATGGATATATGGGAATTGGAGTTCAAGGATTCAGAACATCATTACATGATAATGATGAATTCAGATGGAGCACTACTCCAAGAAGAGCCCCTTTATTCATTAAACAGGATATCGATATCAATTCTATCTTTTATCAGGGAGGTGTAGGAATAAAATATAATGTTTCAAAACTTATTGACGTTGAAGCAAGAACTATGTACATCATCAGTGGTGATGATGAGTTCGATGGTGGCGGATGGGCAGATCCTAATGATTATGATCCTTCTACACCAGGTTCAAAATATAACATGCTAAATTCAAGAAGATCAGATAATGCCTGGACAGTAAGTTTAGGATTATCTTTCAAATTAGGAAAGCAGCTATCTCACCTTGCATGGCATGACCCACTTCAGGAAGCTTACTACAGAACCAGTGTTCTTGAAAATGCATCAACAGATCTTGTTGTTTGCGAAAAAGGAGATGCTGATAATGATGGAGTATGTGATGATTGGGACAGACAGCTTGACACTCCTGCAGGAGCAAGAGTAGATGGTGCCGGAGTTGCTTTAGATATGGACCTTGACGGAGTTATTGACCTTTATGATAAGTGTGTAACTGTACCAGGACCTGTTGAAAATAACGGATGTCCAAACAAATAATTAACAAGTCTAAAAATTCTTTTTCAAAAGAAATCAAATAATAATACACGATGAAATTAAGTTTAGCAATTGTAGCATTTGCTTTGGCAATTCCTTCTGCTACTTATGCACAAGACTCAACGGCAGTTTCAAAAGGAGAATACCCTAATACATTTTCTTCGGGATCTGCTAATGTTTCCCCATTTACCAACCAGTCTAAAAGATTCAACGATTGGTCTGTTTCAGTAGGAGCTGGAGTTCCACTTCTTCAGTCAGCAGATTTGACTTCAATCAAAAATGGTAACGGTAAAAACCTTTTTGGATATTCAGCCTATGTAAGTATTGATAAAGCAATTACTCATGCTTTCGGAATCAATTTACAATATGACAAAGGTGAAACCAGACAAGGATGGTTCAATACTAAAAATGCAGCACCTGATGCATCAGCAGTTGGAGCAAGAACCCAGTATGATGCAATTTCAATCTTAGGAGACATCAACTTCTCTAATCTATTAAGAAGAGTTGACAACCACTCTCCTTACAGATGGGCTCTTCATGGATATGCTGGTATTGGTACAATCGCGTACAGAGCATACCAGAAAGCTGGTAACGGAAAGCAGGCCTTAATGACAGAAGTTAAACCTTTCCAATTAGGTTCTATGTTCATGCAGGCTGGTACAGGTCTGAAGTTTAAAGTGAACAGAAGAATTGATATTGAAGGAAGATTAATGTATGTTGTAACTGGTGACGACGAATTTGATGGCGGCGGTGATGCTTACAGTGCTATCAATAAGCGTTCTGAGCAGGTTTCTGACAACTTCTTCAATGCAACTTTAGGTCTTTCTTTCAAATTAGGAAAACATGAGTCTCACCTAATGTGGCATGACCCACTTCAGGAGATCTATTACAAACTGGATGTGCTGGCTAATAAAAATCAGGATATCGAAGTATGTAAAAAAGGAGATGCTGATAATGACGGGGTATGCGACGATTGGGACAGACAGCTTGACACTCCCGCAGGAGCAAGAGTGGACGGTGCCGGAGTTGCGCTTGATGCTGACCTTGATGGTGTAATCGATCTTTACGACAAATGTGTAACGGTTCCAGGACCTGTTGAAAACAACGGATGTCCTATCGTTAAAAAAGACAATAAAGAAACTGCTGTAGAAATAGAGAAAACCCTTAAAGATATTTACTTCAATTTTAATAAAGCGACTATCAGACCTGAATCTAATGAAAAATTGGATCTGGCTGCTTCAATTATTAAAGAAAATGGAGGTAACTATTTGTTAACAGGACATACCGATATCAAAGGAAATGCAGCTTACAACTTAAGACTGTCTAAAGAAAGAGCCGCCGCTGTTGTAGGAGCTCTGGAAACCAGAGGGATCAATGAAAATGTACTGAAATCAAGAGGTGTAGGTTCTGCTGAAGCAACTATTCCTGCATCTGCTTCAGATGCTGAAAGAATGGCAGATAGAAAAGTTACGGTAAGATTTATAGAAACGTCAGAATGGGATTCCATCAAAAAGAAAGACTATGAAGATGCGCCTGTAAAAAAAGCAGTAAAAAAAGTACCTGCTAAGAAAAAGAAGAAATAATTTTTATAATACACCAAAACCGAAAAGAATTATTTCTTTTCGGTTTATTTTTTTTCTACTACGAATTATTTTACATACCTTTATCATTATTTTCAGGATAGTAGTATGAAACACATTAAAAATCAACTAGTTTGATTTGAAAAAAAATAACAAAAAATCGCTTTTTGGCGTAAAAAATCATTTAAAATAACTTAACTTAAAAAAATAACACTATGAAATTAAGTTTAGCAATTGTAGCATTTGCTCTGGCAATTCCTTCTGCCACTTATGCACAAGACTCAACGGCAGTTTCAAAAGGAGAATACCCTAATACATTTTCTTCGGGATCTGCTAATGTTTCCCCTTTCACCAGCCAATCTAAAAGATTTAACGATTGGTCTATCTCTGCAGGGGTTGGAGTTCCACTTCTTCAGTCAGCAGATTTGACTTCAATCAAAAATGGTAACGGTAAGAACCTTTTTGGATATTCAGCCTATCTAAGTATTGATAAAGCAATTACTCATGCTTTCGGAATCAATCTACAGTATGACAAAGGTGAAACCAGACAAGGATGGTTCAATACTAAAAATGCAGCACCTGATGCAACAGCAGTGGGAGCTAGAACTCAGTATGATGCTATCTCAATCTTAGGAGACATTAACTTTTCTAATTTATTAAGAAGAGTTGATAATCATTCTCCTTACAGATGGGCTCTTCATGGATATGCAGGTATCGGTACTATCGCTTACAGAGCATACCAGAAAGACGGAAGCAACAAACAGAGGTTGATGACAGAAGTTAAGCCTTTCCAATTAGGATCTATGTTCATGCAGGCTGGTACAGGTCTGAAGTTTAAAGTGAACAGAAGAATCGATATTGAAGGTAGATTAATGTACGTAGTAACCGGTGATGATGAATTTGATGGTGGCGGTGATGCTTACAGCGCTATCAACAAGCGTTCTGAGCAGGTTTCTGACAACTTCTTCAATGCAACTTTAGGGGTTTCCGTAAAATTAGGAAAACACGAATCTCACCTAATGTGGCATGATCCGCTTCAGGAAATCTATTACAAACTGGATGTACTGGCTAATAAAAACCAGGATATCGAAGTATGTAAAAAAGGAGATGCTGATAACGACGGGGTATGTGATGATTGGGACAGACAACTTGACACTCCTGCAGGAGCAAGAGTGGATGGTGCCGGAGTTGCTCTTGATACAGACCTTGATGGTGTAATTGACCTTTACGACAAGTGTGTAACTGTTCCTGGACCTGTTGAAAACAACGGATGTCCTGTAGCAACAACAGGACCTGTAGTAGAAACAGAAACTAAATTGGAAGGAATTGAATTTGATTTAAATTCTGACAGAATTTTACCTTCAAACACTCCAATCTTAAATAATGCTGTAAACTATATTAATTCTTCAAATGGTTCTTATAGTGTAATCGGAGCTACTGATACTAGAGCTTCTGACGCTTACAACCAAAAACTATCTGAAAGAAGAGCAAACAACGTTAAGAGCTATCTGATCAAAAACGGTGTTCAAGCAGATAAACTACAGGCAATTGGAAGAGGTGAAAAAGACCTTAAATACCCTGAGTGTGAACCAGCAACGAAGTGCCCTGAATGGAAAAACAGAGCCAACAGAAGAGTATACTTCGAAGCTAAATAATAAACTTATTTATATTATATGAAAGTCACGCTTGGCGTGACTTTTTTTGTCATAATACTTTCCTTATTTTTACAACATGATTTCGCCGCAGGATTTTCAAAAACTCAAATATGATACTCTAAAGTATTTCTGGGGTTATACCGAATTCAGAGATGCTCAGGAAGAAATTATTAATGCTGTCGTTAATGAAAAAGACACCTTGGTTCTGTTACCCACAGGAGCAGGAAAATCGCTATGCTATCAGTTGCCTGCTTTATTGAAAGAAGGAACCTGCCTGGTAGTTTCTCCATTACTTGCATTGATGAAAGATCAGGTAAACCAGCTTAAATCCCGTGGTATAGAAGCAGAGTATCTTTCTTCTGAACTGGATGAATATGATGCTGAAACAATTTATGACCGCTGCAAAGAAGGCCTTACCAAATTACTCTATGTTTCTCCTGAAAGACTTACCAATACTCAGTTTATTCAGAACATGCAGGAAATTCAGTTATCCTTTATTGCAGTTGATGAAGCTCACTGTATCTCAGAATGGGGACAGGATTTCCGGCCAAGTTATCAGAATATTAAAGGATTCAGAAGTAACAATCCTGAGATACCCTGCCTTGCCCTGACTGCAACTGCAACACCAAAAGTTCTGGAAGAAATCAAAAATAAACTGGAACTGAGGAAACCTTTTGTTTTCCAAAAAAGTTTTAAGAGAGAGAATATCAAAATATTTACAGATGAAGTATCTGATAAATTCCAACGTGTTTTTGATATTTTAAAATATAGTAACGATTCCGGAATCGTATATGTAAGAACCAGAAAAGAAGCTGAACTGCTGACAGAATTTTTGAAAAAAAATCAACTGAAAAATGTAGATTATTTTCATGCAGGCTTAACAACCAAAGAAAAAAACGCCAGACAGAATCTTTGGAACAACAGTGACAATCATGTCCTTATTTCTACCAATGCCTTTGGAATGGGTATAGATAAAGATAATGTACGATTTGTAATCCACTATTCCCCCGCCGCCTCTCTGGAAAACTATTATCAGGAAATCGGAAGAGCCGGAAGAGATGGAAAAGACAGTTTTGCCTTCATGCTTTGGAATAAACAGGAACTCCTGAATTTTGATCAGATCTTAAAAAATCAAATTCCCAACAAAGCAGAATTTTTAAAAATCATCAGCTACCTCTACTCTATTTTTCAGGTAGCAGAATTTGAACTTCCTGAAAAAACATTTCAGCTCAATACTCTTGGTATACAGAATTTTACAAAACTATCGAAAGCTAAAATCAACAACATACTCAATTTTCTGCACAACCAGGAAATTATCTATTACAATGAAAATAAAAGCCTGTCTTCGCTCGAACTTTTTATCAAAGCTGATGAAATAGATCAGTTGCCACAAAAAGATGCTTATTTCATGGAGCTTCTTTTCCGTACGGTATCCGGTATCACCACCCACAAAGTAATGTTCAGTGAGCAGCAGGTAAGCAATAAAATCAATGTCAGTGTCCCTTTGATCAAAGAACGTCTTAAGGAACTACAGCAAAAGAATTATCTTGAATATATTGATGGTGCACTTTCCAGTATTAAATTCCTGAAACCCCGTGATGAGAGAGCAGTGAATAGTGCTTATTGGAAATTATTTGAACATATTCAGAGAAATAAAATCCAGAAATGGGAAGAGATGAAATTTTATGTAGAGAATAATGAATACTGTAAAATGAAACTTATCCTATCTTATTTTGGTGAAAAAAAATCAAAAAACTGTGGCCAGTGTTCTGTTTGTGAAAAAAATAAACAGTCTATGTTTGGTAAGAATATTTCTCAGCAGATCGTTAATTTATTAGCTAAAAAACCGGCAACGATTGAAGAGCTTTCTATACAGCTGAGTTATCATTCTAAAGAAAATATCTTAGAAAACCTTATTTTCCTTTTAGATTCCGGAAAGGTAAGAATGCTGAACTTCAGAACGTATGAGTTGAATCATTAATAATGAGCAATAAGTAATAATAAGCATAGTCTGGCAAGAAGGGATTTTTAGATAAAAAAATAAATGCACTAATCTTATCTCTAAAAGCTCTCCGATCCTCAAACTCTAACACCTTCCGACTCTCAGATCAAAAACTTATCTTTGCAGTATGAAATCATTGAAAGTCGTTTTTTTAGGGACTCCTGAGTTTGCAAAAACTTCTTTGGAGGCAATCCATCAATCTCACCATCAGGTGGTAGGCGTTGTAACTGTAGCTGATAAAGCAAGTGGACGTGGGCAGAAAATACATCAATCCCCTGTAAAAATCTATGCGGAAGAAAACAATATTCCTGTTTTTCAGCCGGAAAAATTGAGAAATCCAGAGTTCTTAGAAGAACTTAGAAAACTGGATGCTGATGTTTTTGTAGTGGTAGCTTTCAGAATGATGCCTAAAGTTCTTTTTGAAATGCCTAAAATGGGTACCTTCAATCTTCATGCCTCTTTACTACCGGATTACAGAGGAGCTGCACCTATCAATTATGCAGTAATCAACGGTGAAAAAAAATCAGGTGCGACTACTTTTTTTATTAATGAAAAAATTGACGAAGGAAATATTCTTCTTCAGCAGGAATTAGAAATCTTACCTGATGAAAATGCAGGAAGTCTTCACGACAGACTTATGGAAGTGGGTGCTGGACTAGTGGTTAAAACATTAGATGGCCTGGCTGAAAATGCCATTGAAGAAAAACCTCAGCCACAGGTAGAACACCCTAAAAATGCTTATAAAATTTTCAAGGAGGATACCAGAATCAAGTGGGATCAATCTTCAAAAACCGTTCATCAGTTTATTCTGGGAATGTCTCCTTACCCTGCAGCCTTCACTACTTTAAAAATTGAAAACGAAGAAAAAGGATTAAAAATATTCGGAGGTAAATTTGAACTTTCTGATCATGGGAAACCTGCAGGAACTTTAGATATTTCAAAGAATGAGTTTAAAATTTATACTCAGGACGGAGTGTATTACCCGCTGGAGCTTCAATTAGAAGGTAAGAAAAGAATGACTGTGAAAGATTTTCTGAATGGTTTCCGAAATTTTGAGGGAATCTCATTAAACTAAAGAATTTACATCATCATAAATAAAAAAGGTTTAGAAAATTCTAAACCTTTTTTATTTTGTAAACAGTCAAAATTATCCTTGACTATTCATTAATTATAGTTGTACCATCTCAGTAACCTCTACATCATATCCTCCAACCTGAGGCTTAATATTAGGGTTTTGAGTGATTACTTTGAACTTGTTGATTCCTAAATTCTTTAAGATCTGTGTTCCAATTCCGTAGTCTCTGTAATTGTATGCTAAAGTAGGATGCTGCTCCTGACCATCCTGATAGTTCAGGAACTGCTGAAGTTTTCTCAGTGTATTTTCAGAATTAGAAACGTTATTGATGAAGATAATAGCTCCTTTTCCTGCTTCATTTACCATACCGGTTACTTTTTCCAATAATGGCTTTTCTCCGTTGTTCAATCTTGTCAATACATCAAAATAAGAATCTGAAGACTGTACTCTCACCAAAACCGGCTCGTCTACTGTCCATGCTCCTTTTGTCAGGGCAAAGTGGATCTGGTCATTGGAAGTTTCTCTGAAAGCATAAAAATCAAAATCGCCGTAGTGCGTTTTTACCTTCTTCTCTTCAAGTCTTTCAACCAGGTTTCCTTTTTTAAGCTGATAATGGATCAGATCTTCAATGGAAACAATCTTCATATCATGCTTTTGAGCAAATGCATGAAGTTCAGGAAGACGGGACATGGTACCATCTTCATTCATGATCTCACAGATCACTCCTCCTTCTTTCAAACCTGATAAATGGGTAAGGTCAATAGCAGCTTCAGTATGTCCGGCTCTTTTCAATACTCCACCTTTTCTTGCACGAAGCGGGAAAATGTGCCCAGGTCTCATAAAGTCTGTAGGTTTGGATTTTTCATCCATCAGTGCTAAAATCGTTTTTGCTCTGTCTCCTGCAGAAATTCCTGTAGATGTTCCGTTTCCTAAAAGGTCAACTGATACCGTAAAAGCTGTTTCTTTAGGATCGCTGCTTCTGCTTACCATCACTTCAAGTCCAAGCTCATCACATCTTTTTTCAGGAAGTGGCATACAAATAAGCCCTCTTCCGTGAAGAGCCATAAAATTGATAATTTCCGGTGTTGTCAACTCTGCTGCACAAAGAAAATCTCCTTCATTTTCTCTGTCTTCATCATCTACTACTATGATTATTTTACCATTTTTAAGGTCTTCTATAGCCTCTGGAATAGTATTTAATTTAATATCGGACATTTTTACTTTTTATTTTTGCAAAGATACTCATAAAAATAAGCATCTTCCAATTAATTATAAAGGGTTTATTACGCTTTGGATAAAGAGTAAACTGCCTCTCTGAAAATTTCGTAAGATCTCAATCGTTTCTGATGGTCATAGATATGAGAGTTGATCATCAGTTCATCCACCTGGAATTTTTCCTGGAAATTTTTAAGCTTTTCCTGAATTTCTGCCTGATCTCCGATAAAAGTATATCTGAGTTTTTGTAAAACCATGGATTTTTCCATTGGTGACCAGATTTCGTCCATATCATCAACAGGTGGTGCAAAAGGTTTTCTGTCATTTCTTACGATGTTGATGAAGGCCTGGAATAAAGTCGTAGAGATTTTGTGAGCCTCCTCCAAAGTTTCTGCTGCCACACCATTTACACAGGCAATGACATAAGGTTTATCCAGATATTGTGAAGGTTCAAAATGCTCTCTGTATATTTTAAAAGCCATTTCCATCTGTTCCGGAGCAAAATGTCCTGCAAACGCATAGGGTAAACCCAGTTCCGCAGCAAGCCATGCGCTATCTGTACTTGATCCCAGAATATAGATTGGAATATCCAGTCCTTCTCCGGGAATAGCACGAACCATAGCATCTGAATTTTCCTTAGAAAAATAACGCTGAAGTTCCAGAATCTGTCTTGGAAACTGTTCATTAATAATAGCTGGATTTCTTCCCAAGGCCTGAGCCGTCAATCCGTCAGTTCCAGGTGCCCTTCCTACACCAAGATCTATTCTTCCCGGGAAAAGTGATTCTAAAGTACCGAACTGCTCTGCTATAATCAGAGAACTGTGGTTGGGAAGCATAATTCCTCCTGACCCTACTCTGATTTTCTTCGTTCCGTTGGCAATAAACCCAATTAAAACTGAAGTTGCAGAACTTGCTATACTTTCCATATTGTGATGCTCGGCCAGCCAGAATCTTTTATAATTTAAATTTTCAGCGTGATTAGCTAATGATAAGCTGTCCTGAAAAGTATCATGAATGCTTTTATCCTGCTTTACGGGGGCAAGATCTAAAACAGAAATTTCAAAATTTTTCATATTGAGATGTTTATTTTTCGTTGGTCTCAAAAAACCATACAAATTTAAAACATAAAAACTGCATTAGTTACTTTTTGTAATTAATAAAACCGATCGCTTAATTCAGGGAAAAACTATTGCATTTCAATTTTTCTTTATCTGATTTTATTTATACGATTTTTGAGTAAATTGCGTAACATAAAAAACCATGAAAGCAAAAATAATGTATATCGAAAACAAATCCTCTGGACATCACGGTCCGGCATGGATTGGTTTTGTTGAATTTTCAAAATCAGGGCAAACTGTTTATTTCGATAACAAGGCACTCAAAAAGCTCAAAAGGCCAGGAATCAATGCTAATCATTTTGATATAGAAACGGGAGAAGAATATTGGGTGTCCGGCGTTAAGAAAAATGGTCAGAACAGGCACCAGTTTGGTGGTGGAAAAATTATGATTGATAAAAGTTCCATTAATGATTATCTGGAACTTGTAGACTTCAACTATATTGATGAAAAATATTTTGAAATTGTTGAATTTTCCCAGACAGACAAAAACTTATTTAATGAAATAGAAAATACAGAAACTGAATTCAGAGACGAAAGTTATCATGCTACTTTTTATGATAACAACCGAAGAAAATTAATTTTAGATACCAAAGTTTAATGAAGAATATTTATTTGCTCCTTTTATCATTCCTTTTAATAAGCTGTTCTTACAATCAATTTTATAAAGACAGAGAGTCTGACAAAACAGATGGTGAAAAAATTCCCATAAAATTTTATTGGGAACTTCGTTATGGAAAAAATCCGGATGATATTTATAAGTTATTTGGTGAAAAGTTTTTTGAGGTGACCGATAAAGAAAAACTTGTAAAACTTATGAATACAGTCAATGCGATTGGTCCTGTTGAAGAATATAATCTTGCCAAATGGGAAACAATGGTTGTGAAGGGAAGTAATGCACGAAGTCAATACTTCTTTGTGTACAATGTAAAAAGAGGGACTAAGAAAACAGAAGAATCTTTTACTTTAGAAAAGAACAAAGAAGGGGACATAAAAATCGTTGGTTACAGAGTCAATCAAGATATGCTAAACGAATAAAAATAAAAGGGTTTTGAACATTTTCAGAACCCTTTTTTATTTTACAGGTTTTCGTTTAAGTGATTTTTAAAATAAACAATACGAATAAGTATATTTTAACAAAAATAATTCAATAAAAAGAGACATATTCATTATATTCGTATACCAAATTTTTAAAAACTTTAATATGAACAAAAAAACAAACAGCCTGTTTTACAAGCAGATGCTGACAGGAAAAACTGTCTTTATAAGTTTTCTTATTGCTGCAACTTTAGCATCCTGCAGTAAAAACAATGAAGAAATTACTTCTGAAGCTCAAACCAATGCATTCAACGCAGAGAATGTAAAAAAAGGACAATTGAACGGCCAGGAAATCACCTATGAAAGAAAAAACGGAATGAATTTTTTCCAGGGAGATATTGTTCTTACCGACAAACAATTATCAGAAGGTAACGAAGTTAATAAAGGCGGCGCCAGCTATTCAAGATGGCCAAGTGGTAAAATTTATTACACCATTGCCAGCAATATGGGTTCTATCAACGTCAATAAAATCAATTCTGCAATCAGCGAGTATAACAATAAAACCAATACTCAATGGATTTACCGCACGAATCAGTCTAACTATGTAGAATTTATTTTCGGAAGTTCATCAGGATCAGACGGCTGGGCTCACATCGGCTATCAGGGTGGAAAACAGACAGTTTCTTTAGATCAATATATCTCTGTAGGATCAGTAATTCATGAAATGGGGCATACAGTAGGACTTTACCATGAGCATACGCGTAAAGACAGAGATCAATATGTAAAAATCCTGTGGAACAATATTCAAAACGGACAATCTTATAATTTCAATATTTATAATTCCGGAACAGATATCGGTCCGTTTAATATTAATTCTGTGATGATGTATTGGCCGACCTCTTATTCTAAAAATGGTTTACCAACGATTACCAGAGCTGATAACAGCAATTTCACTTATAACAGAACCGGATTTACTACCGGAGATATCAATACCATCAATGCCATGTATCCTTAATTTTAAGAACTACCTATCAATCAAAAAAAGAACTCTTATGAGTTCTTTTCTTTTTTATAATTATAATGATTGATCAGAATCCTGATTTCATTAAATTCAAAATGACTAGGCAGTGCGCTTTTCCACTCAGTCAGCGTTTCATGAGGATTTTTGTAAAACTCATCTTCAAAAGCTTTGATCTTATCTGAAGTAATCACTCTTGAGATATCCAGCAATCCCTGTTCTGCAAATTTGGCAAGATGGCCAATAACCGTTTCTTTCACCAAACCTCTTTCCAAAGCAATTTCTCCTATGGTCTTTCCTTGCTCAAACAACTGAAAGGTTAAAACCTGAGACGGAACTTTAGTTATTTTCAGATTGATTTCTTTATCATTTTTTTCATCTAAAAGTTTAGTTTCCAAAAGATAAATATCTCTTAAGCTATTCAGGTATTCTTCAATATCTTCCAGCCAGTTTTTGAATTCCTCGTTATATTGCTTTAAGCCTTTCGCTCCTTTTATTTCAGCATAAAACTCTTTCAAAGGATCGAAAATTTTATTTCTGGTTTCTGTAAAGAAGAAATTAACTGCTCCCTTTGCTTTACTTTCAATTTCGGACCAGTCTTCTTTCTTTTCAATAAAATTATTGATTTTCTGGAAAATGATTCGTTCCAGTTTTTCAAAGATTTTTCCAAGATTTACCACTTCATGTTTCAACTGAAGATAAAGCTGTTTAGTCTTGGCATGATCTATATTCTTGGTCACAATAGACAGGTTGTTCCACTCTTCTACTTCTTTTAAAAACCATGTACAATCAAGAGTACGAAGTACTTTTCTGATGCTGTAGTCATATTTTTCCTGATTCAGAATAGCTTCTACGTTGTCATTGGCAATAGTATCGCTATGAAAATGCAAAATCCTGTTATCCTTGAAAATAACTTCAGGGGTAATTTTTGATTTTAAAACAATTCCTTCCAATGTTCTGCAACGGGATAAAGCCACATATACCTGCCCGGCAGTAAAACTTTTTCCGGCATCAATAATTACTTTATCAAACGTAAGTCCCTGACTTTTATGGATCGTAACAGCCCAAGCGAGCTTAATAGGAAATTGTTCAAAACTTCCCAATACTTCTTCCTGGATATTTTTATCGGTATCAAGGAAATATTTTTTCTGTTCCCAGGTTTCTCTTTTAACCACAATTTCCGTTTCACTTTCGTCCAGAACAACACGAATTTCATTTTCATCCAATCCAATGATCTCTCCCAATTTTCCGTTGAAATATTTCTTTTCTCCGGAAATATCATTTCGGATAAACATGATCTGAGCTCCAATTTTCAATTCTAAAAACTGTTCGTTTGGAAACTGGTTTTCTTTAAAATCACCTACAAGTTTAGCTTCATAAGTTTGAGGGTCTACTTTTATCTCCGCCAGTTTTTCCAGGTTGATTTCATCAGCCATTTTGTTGTGAGAACACAGGTATACGTAAGATTCTTTCCCCATATCAAAATCAGGATCGTATCTTTCGTTGAGGTAGTTAAAATCTATATTATCCACATCACCGTCACGGATAGCATTCAGTATTGCAAGAAATTCCTGATCAGACTGTCTGTAAACTTTTGTCAGTTCAATGGTAACAATCGGGATTTCCTTGATGGCATGGCTGTCAAAAAAGAAAGGTGAATTGTAATACATTTTCAGAATATGCTCATCCCTTACCACAGGCGGCAGTTGAAACAAATCCCCAATGAACAGCATCTGCACACCACCGAACCTTTGATTATTCCTTCTGATAAATCTTAAAGAAAAATCCATCATATCCAGAACATCAGCCCTCAACATTGAAACCTCATCAATGATAATGATCTCAACTTCTCTCAGAAGTTTCAGTTTATCTTTACGGTATTTGAAATGGGGCATCAGATCGGCAATATTATTAGCCAAACTGGTGTCTATTCTTTCCGTTGTAGGAAGAAAAGTTCTCAACGGCAGTCCAAACATGGAGTGAATTGTAACTCCTCCCGCATTGATTGCAGCAATTCCTGTGGGAGCTACTACAATATGTTTTTTCTTTGTACGTCTTACAAAATCATTGAGAAACGTCGTTTTACCTGTTCCGGCTTTCCCGGTCAGAAAAACACTTCTGTTTGTATATTCTATTAAGTCAAAAAAATGATTGTTCATCGTTGTCAAAAATACGGAAATGAATTGAATTTCTTACCTTGGCATAAGTTTTGAAAATTCTTAAAAAGAAAAAAGTTTATTGTGAAAAAATTATTCTTACGTTTCCCGATAATAGTATTATGTACTACATTAACTTTGGTTTCCTGTAACACATCCAAAAATGCAAATACCAATCTTCCTGTTGATATCGCAGACAGACCTCCTGATGAAGACAGCCAGAAGTATGAGCAGGCACAGCTTGATAAATTAAAAGCTTCTATTGAGTCTGAAGTGTCCGGAGAAAAATGTACAGATGCCAGTGAATGGGCATTTGCTCCTATGGGAGCAAAATCCTGTGGCGGACCTCAGCAGTATATTGCTTATCCAAAAAAAATAGAAACTGCTTTCTTACAGAGGGTAAACGATTATACAGAAAAAGTAAAAACTTTTAATGAAAAATATAATATCATGTCTGATTGTGTAATGATCACACCTCCTACATCTTTAAAATGTATTCAGGGAAAGATCAGACTGATCACTCCAGACATTAATTAACTATAAAACAAAGGTTCTATATCAAATCGAAAAAAGCTCTGTCTCAGGACGGAGCTTTTATATTCATTTAAAGTGGGTCAATAGTGAATTTTGCTTCGCAAGTGAATGGTAAATTTTGTATTAAAAAAATTGACAAGCACGGCAAATTGACTATTCACTTGACAGGCTAGAATTGATGATCTTTTACATTCTCCTTATACCACGATGAGTATTTTACATAGTTATCTGCAATTCTGTTTACTTCTCCTTCCAGTAACTGAGCATTAATATCTTTGATCTTTTTTGCAGGAACTCCACCCCAGACTTCTCCTGATTTGATATGAGTTCCCTGAGTTACTACAGAACCTGCTCCTACAATAGAATTTTCTTCCACCAAACAGTCATCCATTACAATAGCACCCATCCCGATCAGAACATTATCTTTAATGGTACACCCATGAACGATTGCGTTATGTCCAATAGAAACATTATTTCCGATATTCAGCGGATGTTTCTGATAGGTACAATGAAGCATTGCGTTATCCTGAACATTTACCTTATCACCCATTTTTATATAGTGAACATCGCCTCTGATCACAGCATTATACCAAACGCTGCAGTCTCTTCCCATCGTAACATCACCAATAATGGTAGCAGTTTCTGCTAAAAAAGTGTTCTCTCCAATCTGTGGTGCTTTTCCTAAAAGTTCTTTTATAAGTGCCATAATATTAATTTGAAAATTTGAAAATATGCCCAATTGAAAATGATGATTTTCTGCCTTACAATCTCTGGTATCTAACTTCTAAATTACAGTGATAGCAAAAATCTAACTCTCAATTTTCAGCTTCTAACTTCTAATGCGTATTTTTGTATCTCAAATTTAACGAAAAAATGCGTACCGTACTTATAGAACCTACCGAAAACCCGAAAGTAATGAAATTTGTTGCAGATTACAATCTCATTCCGGGGTCTTTAGAGTTGGACAGAAATTCAGATATTTCAGAAATTCCTTTGGCACAGGAGCTTTTCAATTATCCATTTGTGGAAAGAATTTTCATAACGGCTAATTTTGTAGCTGTGGCAAAACAGGATACCATAGAATGGGAACATGTAGCTGAAAGTCTGAAAAATGTGATTGAGGATGAATTATTGGCCAACCCAAGAATTTACCTTCAAAAGAAAAAAGAAATGTATCAGATCTATGCTGAAATGACTCCGAATCCTAATGTAATGAAATTTGTATCAAGCAAGTTACTGATGGATGGTTTTGTGGAAGTAAAATCTATTGAAGCTGCTGAGGAAGTTCCTTTGGCACAGGCAATCTTTAAAGAATTTGAATTTACAAAAGAAGTTTTCATTTCTGATAATTTTGTAGCTGTTACCAGAGATAATTCTGTAGAATGGCACCAGGTGATGATGACTGTTCGTGCACTTATTGCCGAGTATCTTCAAAACGGAGGTGAAATCTCTAAAATAGAACCACAGAAACACGAAAATCCTGTTGAAAAGATTATCAACAGAGATTATACGGAAGATGAGCAGAAAATTTCTGACATTTTAAATGAATATGTGGCTCCTGCAGTGGAAAATGATGGTGGAAAGATTTCATTGATGGAATATGACCAGGAGAGCAAAACCGCAAAAATGCTTCTACAGGGGGCTTGTTCAGGCTGCCCAAGTTCTACAGCTACTTTGAAAAACGGAATTGAAAATATTTTAAAACAATTCGTTCCTGATTTAGTAGAAAGAGTGGAAGCTGTAAACGGATAATAATAACTGAAATGCCCCAGGGAAAGAAAATTGTAGTCATTATTGGAAGTGCTTCAGAGAATTCCAGCAATCAGAGACTGATGGAACAGGTTCTGGAAAAGATGGAAAATACAGATTTTCAGATGTATGATAATCTTTCTGTTCTTCCTCATTTTGATACTGCCTTAACGGATGAGAATACTCCTGAAGAGGTCTTGAAGATGAGGGAAGATATTAAAAATTCATCAGGAGTTATATTTTCTACTCCCGAATATATTTTCAGCATTCCTGGCAGATTAAAAAATATGCTGGAATGGTGTGTTTCTACAACCGTGTTTTCTGAAAAGCCTGTAGCCGTGATTACTGCTTCAGCCAGTGGAGAAAAGGGCCATGAAGAGTTATTATTAATTTTAAAAACTCTTGGCGCAGCAGTGGATGATAAACATCAGGCATTAATAAAAGGGATAAAAGGCAAATTTGACAGCAATGGCTTACTTGAAAGTAATACCTTTGCTAAAGTATTAAAATTAGCAGCAGATTTTACAACCTCTGTTTCATAATTAAAAATTAGAATATTGAATAAGAAAGGAATTTTACTGGTCAACCTCGGATCGCCGAGATCAACCTCCGTAAACGACGTAAAGGAATATCTTGATGAATTTTTGATGGACGAAAGAGTGATTGATTACCGCTGGATCTTCCGTGCTCTTCTTGTACAGGGAATCATCCTGAAAACAAGACCTGCAAAATCTGCTGAAGCCTATAAAACAGTCTGGACAGATAAGGGTTCTCCACTGATTGTTATTACTGAACAGATTCAGAAAAAACTGCAAAAGGTAGTAGATGTACCGGTGGAAATCGGAATGAGATATGCTGAACCGAGTATTGAAACTGGTATTCAGAAACTGGTAGATCAGGGAATCACTGAAATCGTTCTTTTTCCTTTATATCCTCAATATGCCATGAGTACAACGGAAACGGTGATTGAAAAAGCAGAAGAAGTTAGAAAGAAGAAATTTCCAAAAGTAAAGATCAATTATATTCAGCCTTTCTATAACAGGGATATTTATATCAACTGCCTGGCAGAGAGTATTAAAGAGAAACTTCCTGAAAATTTTGATGCCCTGCAGTTTTCTTACCATGGTGTTCCGGAAAGACATATTTATAAGACAGACCCTACCAAGACCTGTAATCTTAATGACTGTTGTTCCCGAGAAGACAATCCAAGTCATCAGTTCTGCTACCGTCATCAATGTTATAAAACAACACAGCTTGTCATTGATAAATTGAATCTGCCTAAAGAAAAAACTATTGTTTCTTTCCAGTCAAGATTAGGAAAAGATAAATGGATTGAACCATATACCGATGAAACACTGGAAACAATTGGTAAAAAAGGAATAAAAAACCTGGCCATTGTGTGCCCGGCTTTCGTTTCTGACTGTCTTGAGACTCTGGAAGAAATTTCTGTAGAAGGAAAAGAACAGTTCATGCACGGAGGTGGAGAGAATTTCCATTATATTCCCTGTCTGAATGATGAAGACCGATGGATTGATGTAGTAAAAATACTTTGTGAAGAAAAACTGAATGATTTTTATCTGGTATAGTTTACTTTACTCAAAATATACAAAAGGCCACAAGAATTAACTTGCGGCCTTTTTGTTGAATATATTAAAAATTTGGTGTTTACTTTTTAATAAGGTTTCCGGCTTTCTGTCCGTTTACTGTTACCACATATACTCCTGGAAGCATATTGGAAGGCAATTGGATGTTCAGCTTATTGATACCATCTGTCATCTCAACCTTTTCTGAAATTTCTTTTTTACCAGTCAGACTTACCAGTTCTACAATTCCTTTTCCAGCTTTACCTTCAAAGTTTACAGTGAATCTGTCAGTTGCAGGATTTGGGCTTATAGTATAAAGTGGTGTTTCTGTTGCAGCTACTTTTCCTGCTGCTGAAGTTCCGCCACCTACACCTACAGCATTCCATGCATTGGTAACCTGTGTTACTTCATTGCTTCCAGCTCCATACAGATCTGCTGCTGCCTGTAGAGAATAGGTTCTTGCGTTTGCATAATTGGATGATGAAGTCAGATAAGTTGTCAATGTTCTGTAAGCAATAGCACCTGCCTTATCAAGTCCGATTCCTGAAACATTATAAGCAAATCCTTTATCATTCGTACCTGATCCTCCGGTTACTAACAAATAATACCAGAAATTAAGTACTCCTGAATTGGTATGAACCCCACAATAATCATTAGATTGACTTGGAGTTACACAACCTGAAGTTGTAGTTGTTTTCCAGTAAGTTCCCATGTAAGTATCAGGCTGGCTGTAAGCATTAGGATTAGCCATGTTTCTGATTACATAATTGAAATCTTCTCCCAATGTCCAGCTTGCCTGGGTAGGTCTTGCCCAGCGTTCAATCGTATTTCCGAAGATATCTGAGAACCCTTCATTTAAAGCTCCTGATTCTCTCTGATAAGCAAGATTAGCCGTTTTGGAAGTTAGACCGTGCGTAATTTCATGACCACAAACGTCTATTGCTGTTAAAGGTTTCCCGCCGTTTGTTGTAGAGCTGCCATCACCATAAGTCATTCTGGAGCCATCCCAAAATGCATTAAAGTAGTTGGTAGAATAATGAACATAAGATTTAATAGCGAAATTATTATTATCAATACTCTTACGTCCATATTTTGTATAAAAATAATCCACTGTCATTTCTGCTCCCCAATGGGCATCTGTAGCATATTGATCTTTATTGGTATTGACATTATTCCAGTTATTGTCTGTATCTGTAAAATCTACAGCAGAAGCATAACTGGTTCCTTTTTTTAGGTTATAAGTTTCCACGGCTGTTCCCCCATTTCTTCCTGTTTCTCTTAAACGATAGCTTCCGTTATAAGAATCTGTAGTTATATTACGGGTTCCGCTATATCCTGTAGTTGCCGTCCCCGGGCTGTTCACCTCATGAATAATAGCATCTACTCCCAATACTTTTCCGTTCTTTGCATCTACAAAAACATATTGTCTGCTTAATGGTTTTTCAGCATAGATATTAAATTTATAGGCTAGCCTTAAATCATTCAGCCTGTCATCATCAGGATCTGAATAATAAACTAATTCACCTTTAGGAGCATAGCTTGCATTGGGATCACCTGTTTCTTTTTTAAGAAAATCTTCCTCTTCTTTATTTTTCCATTTATAGGATTCCGCTCCCACAAATGCCAAAGCACTCTGTAAAGCAGCATTTTCAGCAAGGCTGGCATTTTTGTCAAGTCCTTTCGGAACTTTAAGAACCCATTTTCCTGACTGTCCTACTATTTTACCGTCTTTTGTCTGTACTGCCATCATTCCGTATTCTACAGGAATATCATTTACGGTCTGCTGAAATCTTTGAGTTTCAAAGCCTAATGCATCTTTTTCCAAGCCCAGTTTACGAGCTTGCCCCGGAGAAAGTCTCTGAGACGCTTCGTCAAATAAAACAAGACTTCCCTCGAAACTAGGTGCATTTTTTTCAAATCGCATAAAGTCTGCATGTAATCCGATTTTACCCGGAATCAATTTGGATGGTGTGTTTTGTGCAAAAACAAAAGAGCAGGCAGCAACGCTTGCCACTAAGATAAATTTCGTATTCATAATAATATTTGGTTGATTGTGTTGACGAATTTATAAACTTTCTTCAATAAAACAACATAAACCATGAATAAAATTCAATAGATATTATTAATCAGTAAATAAAACATAATAATGATTTTAAAACAAAGAAAAATATTTAAATATAATTTTTCTGCAATATAATTTTTAAATTAAAATATTTAATTAAAATCAAAATTTTGTGAATTATTTTTTTTCACTATGCAGTGCATTATAATCAAAAAAAATTAATCCTAATTTGATATTTTAAAGTCTGATATTTTCAAAATTGCAAAAAAATAAGGACCATCTTAAGAGACAGTCCCAAATAATAGGTATATTTTTATGCAGAAGATATCAAGTCTGATTTATCTTTTATTGGCAATTGGTGTTCTGAATTCACCATATCCCATCAAACCATCATAATTTCTTCCGAAAGGTGCATAATAAAGAAATGCCTGGTAAAGATTTTCCGTCTGCCAGAAATTACCATTTACTTCACCGAAGTTCAATCCGTTTCCATCTTTTGTCACCAAGACATAATTATAAAACCCTTGTTTCAGGAATATTCTAGCCACATACTGCTTGGTAGCTGCATCATACTGCATCTGATTTTCTTTGCCTGGCTTAAAATTATTAAATCCACCCAATACATAAATCTCTTTATCTACCGGATCCGACTCCAGGTAGAAATGTACCCATGAATAGTCAGCTTCTCTTTCTGCATCTCTTTCTCTACCTAAATCATTTCTTCTGTAATACCATGCTCCGTTGACATCCGGCTGATATTGGTAATTTAAAGGAAATGCCCATACCGGATGCAGATACGTCTGGTTAACATCATCTTTTATTTCGGTAACACGTACCATATCGGCGGCCATATTCATATTTTTATTATCGAAATAATAAAACTCATTATCTCCAGGAAATGTAAGATTCATCTGTTGGAAAAGCACCTGATTTCCTAAAACACTGCTTGGTTTCAGATTAGAGATAACCATATTTGGGTTGTTATTCTGCATCACATTCATAGTGATTGAATTGACATTGGAAGAAATATCTCCTCCTTTCGGAGTAACATTCACTTCTACCCTTTGGTTAAGGTTAGGATTTTTTGCATCTGCAAATCTTGAAATATTTAAACCTAGAGATGTTGCATCTTCAACCAGATAAAATCTTTTTTTGAAAAGAGGCTGATCTGCAGAATCTTTGTAAACAATCAGTTCATAATTCCCTGAAATTTTCAGCTGGATTTTATCATTCGGAAAAACAAGTTTATAGTGAGTATAAGCCTGTAAAGTATTGAAAGAATACTGAAACTGATCCAGAAGCGCATTCATACTTCCTGCAGCAAATTCTGTAAAAAACAGATTATCATCATTCCAGTTTCTGTCATAATGTTTGAATGTATATCTATAGATCTGACTGCCATTTGTAAGATCATCAAAGCCCAGAACCAACTGTTCACCAATCTTGATAACCGGGGTTTCATCATTGGTCTGAGGGTTGAACAGCTGAACACTTTGGATATTTTGTCCAAAAACCAGTCCGCTCAAAGAAAGTAAGAGTATTCGCAAAGTTTTCATTATGACGAAGATAACGAAAAATAGCCATTTTCTTAATAATATCGTATTTTTGAATAAAAAATATTCAGATATGCTTCAGATTCAAGGTTTCGTATTCAACTTTGCGAGCGAAAACACTTACATCATTTATAACGAGAATAAAAACGCATGGTTAATTGATCCCGGAAATATGAAAGGGCAGGAAACCCAGGCTATTGATAGTTTTATTTCAGAAAACGGACTGAAAATTCAGAAAATTCTTCTTACCCACGCACATATTGATCATGTATTGGGGCTTCAATGGGCTTTTGATACATTCAAAGTACCTGTTACGATGCATCAGGAAGATCAGGAAGTTCTGAATATGCTGCAGGCAAGCGGGATGAGATTCGGAATGCAGGTAGATCCTGTAAAAGTAGATGTGGAATATATAAAAGAAGGGGATGAACTGAATCTGGATGGTGAAAAATTTAAAATTTACCATGTTCCGGGACACTCTCCGGGAAGTGTAGTCTATCACCATGAAAATCAGAAATTCATGATCTCAGGAGATGTTCTTTTTGAAGGCAGCATCGGAAGAACAGATTTATATAAAGGAAATTATGAACAGCTGATTGATGGTATCAAATCAAAGCTTTTCATCCTGGATCATGATACACAGGTTTTCTCAGGACATGGAAATCCTACCTCGATTGGTTTTGAAAAGCAGTATAATCCGTTTTTGAAGTAAGAGAGTTTGAGAGTTCTGTAAATGTTTGGATTCAAACTTAGGTATGCCAGATACTTCTTAACATATGAGAGAATATAAAAAATACAAAACCGTCTGAAAATACTGACGGTTTTGCTGTTATAAAGAAATAGAATTTAGAAATCCAAAGTGATTGACGCTCTGGCCGCAGCTCCCATAATAGGTCTCGCCATAATGATTCCATCTCCGTTTGGAGAACCCGCTCTTGGGTCACCTTCTGTGATTCCTATTGTATTAAAGATATTGGTTCCATCTACTGCAAAACGTATTCTCCCTAATTGGTAAGACATTCCTGCTCCAAATTCGGTGAATGAAGGCAATGTCTGCACATTCTTCTCATCCTGAAAACGTTTTCCGTAGTAATTCATGCTTACATATGTTCTCCACGCTTTTGTAATATTAACTGCCGGGGAAATATTGAAGAAAAATTTAGGCATTCTTCTGACCACATTTCCTTCAAGAACGCTTCCAGCCTCAAGGTTTTTATATTTTGGACTCTGAATGGTTCCGTTGAATGTTACTTCTAAAATATTATTAAATAAGCGGGCGAAACCTTCCACCTCAACTCCATAGTTTTGTGTATTGGCAAAGGTATTTTCAGATTTCCCATCAGAGAAAACATCTGTAAATGACAGGTTTTTCAATGTAGAATAGAACGGAATCACTGCTACATCAAAAGTACGCGAGTAATATTTATATCCAACCTCCAATTGGTTTGTTGTTACTGATTTTAAAGGTTTATCAGGGGTTGGATTGGAGAAATAATTGTAGTAAGCTTCTTCGTTAGGAGATCTGAAACCATTGGAAAAACGGGCGTATACTGCGTTTTCTCTATTGATCTTATAATTCGCTGCTAATGTAAAAGAAACTTTATCCACATTATAGTTCCAGTAGGTATATTTATTTCCCAATACACTCATATTGTCATCAGCGGTTGTTGTATTGAAACCGTGAGTTCCATCAGTGGTTAACCCTGAATTATTTAAATTGGAAGTTGTTGTATTGACAAAATTTCCTTTGTAATAATCGTGGCTGTAACGAAGACCTCCATTCACACTTAAAGCATCGGTAATATTATAATCCAGGTTTACATACAGATCATTCAAACTTCCCTGAGTCTGGGTTCTTCTCTGTAAGAATGTCATATCCATTACTCCATTGTAGGTTTTAGAGTATCCATCATCAGACGGACTCATAGAAGGGTTTACTAGGTTCAAAAGCTCAGGTCTGTCTGTAGCAGTGGCCAGAATATTGCTCCAGTTCCAGTATTGCTGAGATTTCCAGTTGGATTTATAAAAACCAGCTGTAACATTTCCTTTGTCAAATTTATAATTGAACTGTAAATCATTCACAAAGTTATTCATTTGCTTGTCGATGGCCCAGAATCCTAATTTCTGTACGTTCTCAGGATTGACAACAGCTCCGTTGCTTACCAGAGAATACTGATAGTTGCTCATTCCAAGTCCTCCGTCTTTCACAGCATCAGTAGCATATTTAGAAGCTACCTTGGGTGGCCCTGCAGGAAAAATTCCTGTATAATTCATATTGATATCTGTGTATCTGGTTTTGTTTAAAACTGTGAAATTATTTCCAAGATCATATTTAAACTCTGTTCCTAATACATCTACTTTCGGATGAATTCCGTCTTCAAGATTTCTGTTGAAAAATCCACCTCCGGCCTGTGGGATATTCAGCTGGCTGATTGCTCTGTAACTATATGTTCCGTAATTAGGATCAAAATTCTGGAATCCTTTCAGCTTGTTACCGTTTTGTACCAAAGGAATAGGAAGGAAGAATGTATTTCTGTCATCCAGTTTTTTGTAATATACTTTTACGTAGCCTTTATCAAAGACGTATTTCAGGTTCATTCTGATTTGTCCGCCATTATTAGCTTTGAAACCTGTTTTCCTGATCCCGTCATCTGTTCTGTAAAAACCTCCGACATTGAAAAACAATTTATCCTGAACCAAAGCTCCCCCTACATTCACATCGGTACGCATTAATCCATATGTACTTGTCTCCAATTTTGCCGTACCTCTGAAATCATTGGTTCCTTCTCTGGTAATAAAGTTGATCAAACCACCGGGAGAATTGGTTGCAAAAATAGATCCCGATCCCCCTCTCAAAGCTTCCATACGGTTTACCGAATTGTCTACACGAAAAAAGTTATCCGCATTGGCAAACTGAAGGGCTCCGTCTTCAAAAACCGGAAGACCATCTTCCTGTACCTGCACAAATTCATAAGCTCCTGCGGAAGGAATACCTCTTGCAAAAAGGTTATTTCCTACTTCACCTCCTGAAGTTTCCACCGCAAATCCGGGAACTCTTTGTAATAAAGCAGCGGCACTAATCGGGTTCTGCTTCTGGATTTCTTTGGAACTGAATGTGGAAATCGCTGTGCTGGATTCTATTTTTTTCTTCGGATTTGAATTTCCTGTGATAACAATCTGATCGATAGAGGAAACTTTTGCAGAATCCTGCGGAGTTTCCTGGGCATAAGCATTATTAAAATATAACGTAGCTGTTGCGGCGATTAAAAAGATTGATTTTTTTTTCATAGCCTTATTTTTATTGTTAGTTTCAGTTTTGTTGTAATTGTAAATACACTCCATTGGTCCAACCGAATCCATCCTGATTAGGGTACTCCCCGCCGCCTGCTATTGTTTCTGTGTCTAATGCATTGTATTTTTCCATTAGTTTTCCGGTATTCTTGTAGACTCTTTCTACATTGGAACACCAATTATTTTTTATCTCCTCAGCCAGTTTATCAAAGCCATAATTTTTCATTGCTTTAAAGCCCAGCCACTGATACGGGGCCCATGCATTGGGAAGATCCCATTGCTGACCTGAGTTTTTAGTTGTTGTGACCAACCCTCCCTTGTAAAGAAATTTTTCACCTATAGCTTTAGCAACCGCCTCTGCCTGTTCCTGATCTGCAATTCCAAGGAATAAAGGGTAAAGAGCAGCAATATGTTCAGACGGTGTTTTTGTGTTTTTTTTAGTGTGATAATCTTTATAATTGTTAGTATTTCTATCCCAGAAATATTTGTTGATCATCTGTCTTCGGTTTGCTGCTCTTTCTGAAAAATAATTTTCTTTGTCACTCAGATTCTGAAGCGCTGAAGATTTTGCCAAAGTCATTTCCAGATGCCACAAGAGGCAATTCAGATCTACTTGTGCAAGATTCAGTGTTTCTATAGTCTGTATATTTTCTCCGTCTGCGAACCATCTGCTGGAAAAATCCCAGCCCGATTCACAGGCACTTCTTATATTTCTGTAAAATTCATCTCCTGAAGTGGTCTCATGATCTTCAATGTCGATCAGATAACTTTCAGGGCGTGGTGAATTTTCTGCATCGTAATAACGGTTCAGAATATCTCCGTCTGTTGTTTTAACCACTCTTTTTACACTGGATCCGTTTTCAAGCCATTCTTCGCCATCCATCCAGAAAGCATATTCTTTTTCCAAAGTTTCGTGGTATTGTGTATAAATTCCTTCATTATGCATCGTTTCAAAAAGGAGGTCCAGCATTAATGAAAAATAAGGGGGCTGCGATCTACTTAAGAAATGTGTTCTGCTCGCATTCGGAACAAATCCTACATTTTTAATCAGATAAGAGCAGTTTTCAACAATATTTTTCATCATTTCTATTCTGTCTGAAGCTTTTAATCCAAGCATAATAAAATAACTATCCCAATAGAAAAACTCATTAAAACGACCTCCAGGAACTATATAAGGTTTTGGTAATTTTAAAAGTGTTCCCTTTTCTTCATAAGCCGTACGGGTAAGTTCATCCCATAACTTTTCAATATGCTCTCCGATTGGAAGATGCTCTTCTCTCTGAACGGAAACTCTTGCTCCTAAAAAATCAAAATGAGCCATCACAAAATCTTTCAGATCAAAACCTTCTGTATTTTTTGATTTTTCATAATCCTCATTAATCTTTGCAATAGGAAACAGAGGAACTGCATCCGTCATCATTTTCTGATCTTCAAAAATTTCAGATCTCTGCACATCATCAAACAGACTTTGAATTTCGTTTATGTAAAGCTGATTACTCATTGTTATTTTTTAGGATTAATTTTTAATTTATTCATGAAAATCGCGGATGTGATCAATAAGGAAAGTGGAATCAGGGAAAGATAAAATGCCTGCTGCCCACTGAATTCCTGAAACACAAAACCAGTAATGATAGAACCTATAGTTCCTCCAATTGCTGAGAAAACAACTATTAATCCTGACATGGCACTGTGTAAATATTTCGGAATAGATGCCAGAATTACAGAATTAATACTTGGATAAATAGGTGCCAGCAAACCTCCCATCAAAGGAAATAAATAGACGACCAAAGGAGCATTCATCCAACTGGTATTCGTGTCTATATGAATATTATGGGTAAGAGGTAAAACCAACAGTAAACTAATAGCAAAACCAATCACACAAAAAGAAACAACATAGATCCAGCTGAATTTCTTAGAGAAGAATCCCGATAAAAATCTTCCTAAAGCAAAAGCCCCCGCCAAAACTGCTCCCGCCTGGATACTCATTGATGTAGGTACTTTTAAAATTTCCTTATAAAAAGTAGGTGTCCATGTTTGAAAACTCTGCTCTACCAATACAAAAAGGAAAGCGCATAATAAAAAGCACAATACTTTTTTATAGCTAAATAAGCTTACACTATTTTTTAAATCCCCCAAGAGGTCTGTTTTCTCACTTTTCGCTTCCTGCTCGTTCAGCTTTGAAAAGAATAAGAACAAAAAAGATAAAGTGGAAAGCCCTCCAAGAACCCAATATACATCCAGCCATCGGGTAGATTCCGGATTATGATCATCAATATATAAGCTGAATAAAACATTTCCTGCCAATACCCCGATCATGAAAAATCCTTCCAGAAATCCCATAAAACTGGAATGTTCCTTGTCTGTATTCGTAACCAATCCAATAGAAGTAAAAACTGATATTTTGATTAAAGCAAAGGAAACACCCACCGTGGCAAATAATAATTTAAAAACCCAAAAGGTATTGGTAAATGGCATTACAAAACACATACAGCTTACCAGAAATAAGGCAATCAACATTGATTTTTTGATCCCTATTTTGGGAAGAAATGAAGCCAGAATGAATGAGCAAATTGCAATGGGAAGATCTTTGAACCCCTCCAAAACACTGGCCGAAGATTTTGAAATCCCAAAATTCTGCTGTACCTGTAGAATGACTGTTCCTACAGAATTCAGAAGAATTGCGAAGACAAAATAGTTTAAAAATAAAACGGCCTTGATGTTAAGATTTTTCATTCAGGTTATTTCTTGTTGGCTAAGATAGAAGCATTTGTGTTAACGATAATTTAACACAGTAAATCAATATTTGAACTATATTAATATAATTAGTATTTTTAGTAAATAAATATGATTAATTAAATGAAAGTTACTTTTGAAAGGGTCATCCCTAATGAAAAGAGCTCGTTCCGCACGATTCATAACAACTCCCCTATTTCAGAATTCAAATGGGAGTATCATTATCATCCCGAAATTGAACTGGTATGTGTCATCTCCGGGAACGGAACCCGCCATGTAGGCTATCATAAAAGTAATTATACGAATGGAGATCTGGTTTTAATCGGGTCCAATATTCCCCACTCCGGATTTGGACTGAATTCTATTGATCCGCATGAAGAAATTGTACTTCAGTTCAAAGAAGAAATCCTGCAGTTTCCTCAGCAGGAAGTAGAAGCCAGATCTATCAAAAACCTGTTGGAACTTTCAAAATACGGGATTCATTTTCATCATAAAGTAAAAAAAATAATGCTTCCCAAACTGAAGCTTATGCTGGAGTCGGAAGGATATAAGAGATATTTGCTGTTGCTTGAAATTCTTTTTGAGCTTTCGAAATGTGAGGATTATGATCTTCTGAACAAAGAAATCATGCCCTACACCATTATTTCAAAAAATAAAACCCGTCTTGAAAATATCTTCACGTATGTAGAACATCATTACGACAAGGAAATTGATATTGAAGACGTTGCAAAGCTGGCCAATCTTACTTTGCCTGCCTTCTGCAATTTTTTTAAAAAAGCAACCCAGATCACTTTTACAGAATTTGTAAATAGATACAGAATCAACAAGGCTTGCCTGCTGATGGCACAGGACAGGTCTATTTCAGAATGCAGCTATCAATGCGGTTTTAATAATGTGACCTACTTCAATAGGATGTTTAAAAAATATACCGGGAAAACGCCTTCAGAATTTATTAAGAATAATTCTCATAATAAAGTCAATGTAGATCTGAAGGTTGAAAAGGAGACTAAAAGTAAGGCAAGTTTTTAATTTTTTGTTAATCAATGATCTGTTTATGGAAACCCGTAAGGCTAAACAACTTACATAAATTACTTTCGTAAAACAATTTAAAATAACAAACCATGGCAATTAGAATTACTTGCATCAACAAAGACAATGGAAATCATGAAAATCCTAATTTAGCAATTACACATTTAGGATGGATAAACGAAAAAGGAGAAACAGGGAAAAGTACCAGACTACAAATTTATTCTTGGATAAAGGATAAAAATGGTTTAGCTTATGTTACAGATAATAAAGGAAATTCTGTAAAAGTTATTACAGCTGAAACCCGTACTGGTACCCAATACCTAAAAACGGAAGCAGATAGTACTGAAAAAAACAACCTATTATCACTTCCTGAATGTAAATAAAATTCACATTCTTTAAATTAAAAAGCTGTCCTAATTAAATAGAACAGCTTATATTTTATATTATAAGTAAAAACCAATAACTAAATAGCTAGCAACTAATCATTATTTATTTCCATTTAATATTGCATCCCATGCTAGGTCTTTGAATGTCTTCCTGAGCTTCTCCAGCCAAAAGATTTTCAAAAGCAATAATCAGATCCTCACCTGTAACATCTTTATTATTTCCAGGTCTTGAATCATCCATCTGACCTCTGTACACAAGATCCAGTTTATCATCAAAAAAATAAAAATCCGGTGTACAAGCAGCCTCATAAGCTTTAGCTACAGCCTGGCTTTCATCAAATAAATAAGGGAAATCAAAATTTCTTTCAATCTGAAATTCAATCATTTTTTCAGGAGAATCTGCCGGATATTTTTCAATATCATTAGCATTGATGGCAATGAATTCAATTCCACGCTCGTTATAATCTTCGTATAATTCATTGATCTTGTCGATCACATGAAGAACAAACGGACAGTGGTTGCACATGAAGATCACCAAAGTTCCTTTTTCTCCTTTCAGTTCGTCCAACGACTGAAGTTCATTCGTTTTTGACGGGTTAGGAAGTTCAAAAAACGGTGCTTTTGTTCCTAATGCCAGCATATTTGAGGGAGTATTCATATCCTTTTTTCTTTACCGCAAAGATAGATATTTCTTTTATTAATTGGGCTGAGTTCTGAAACAGACATTTTATTTTTAGTAGAGGAAGGAAGCTGGAAGCTGGAGGAGGGAAGATTTTTAGACCTCAAAAATAGTTATAGTCAAATTCTATTAATGGTATTTTTTTAACGCGAAACAACTTCCAGCCCCCACTCTTCCAGCTTCCAGCCTTTGATTTATTTTCCTTTAAATAGTCGGCAAACCTATAAAACTCATAATATCCTTTGGAAGTTATATTAAAAAGTTTGTAGTTTTGCTAACGCTGTTAGTAAATAAATATCATGGGTCTACATGAACGCCGTCAACGAGAAAAAGAATCCATCCGTGCAAATATTTTGCAGGCTGCTTTTACTTTGGCTAAAACCGAAGGCTGGGGTTCACTGTCTATGCGTAAGATAGCTGATGCTATTGAGTATAGTGCACCTGTAGTATATGATTATTTTGAAAATAAAGAAGCTATTCTATTTGAAATTTCTTTAGATGGCTTTCATAAGTTACACATAGAATTATTAAAAGCTCAGCAAAAACATGACACTCCGGAAGAGCAACTCATTGCAATTGTGGATGCATACTGGAACTTTGCTTTTAAAAACAAGGAATATTACCAGCTTATGTTTGGTCTTGGAATGCAATGCTGTGGAAAAGGGCAGATGAAAAAAGAATTCTCATCATTCCAGGAACTGATCTATGAATGTACCTATGAGATTATTAAGAAAAACGGATCCAATCCGGACAATGCCTGTCATATGTCTCATGCTCTGTTTTCTGCCGTTCACGGAATGATCTCTATTATGATGATGCGTACTGCTGATATCCCTTCCACAATGAACAAGACGACATTGGACGAAACTGTTTCGGCTTTTGTTAAGTCTTTGTAATTTTTTTTTGAATTAAAAATTAACACCGTTAGGAAACTTAACGCCGAATTAATTTAGATGATTCCGTGATTCCTGATTAAAAATGAAAACCATTTATGAAGCAATTCATATCATTCAGTTGTTAAATGTAGTCATTTTTTGCTCATCAATTAACACTGTTAGTAAAATTAACACACCTTACACCATCATTATACACTTAAATACATTAAAAACAATTTTCAATTATGGAAACAATCGACTTCATCGAACATTAAAAATTCTGTAATTTTTTTTGAACTAACCATTAACACCGTTAGGAAAAAAAACAGCATTTATTAAAAAGAACTTTATTTAAATCTAACACTTCATTAAAAAAATTAAACCACAATGAAAATACCTGGAAAAACAAGGTTTATTGTACTTATTGCAAGTATAATTCTTTTACAGAGCTGTACCAAGGCTGCAGAAGGATCCAATGCCGCACCGCCAGCTCCAGAACTTCCGGTTTATACCGTTCTCACATCACCCGCTACTACATATCAGGAATTCCCTACTGCCTTAGAAGGGAAAAATAATGTTGAAATAAGATCTCAGGTAGATGGTTATCTTGATAGAATCTATGTAGAGGAAGGGGCTTACGTAAGAGCCGGACAGCCATTATTTAAAATAGACTCCAGAAGCTATGGTGAACAAATGAATATGGCTCAGGCTAACCTACAGGCTGCTAATGCAAATATACAAAAGGCAAGAGTAGAAGTAGACAGACTTCAGCCATTGGTTGCTGCCAAAGTAGTTTCTGATGTACAATTAAAAACAGCAAAAGCCAATTATGAAGCCGCTGTTGCTGCTGCTTCACAAGCCAGAGCCTCTGTAGGAAGCGCAAGAATCAATGTAGGATTCACAACCATTACAGCTCCTGTAAGCGGTTATATCGGAAGAATCCCATACAAAAAAGGAAGTCTGATCTCAAGAACAGACGCAAATCCATTGACATTATTATCTGATATCAGTGAAATTTATGCTTATTTCTCTTTGAGTGAACTAGACTTTATCGCTTTTCAGAATAAGTATCCTGGTGCTACTTTGGAAGAAAAACTGAAAAATATGCCGATGGTAGAATTGGTAATTGCTGACAACAGTACTTATCCTGAAAAAGGAAGACTGAGCATCGTAGACGGACAGTTTGATAAAACTACCGGAGCCATCAGTGTACGTGCTGTATTCCCTAATGCCAACGGAGCTTTAAGAACCGGAAACACGGGAAGAGTACGTATGCCGCAACTGATATCGAATGCCGTAGTAATCCCACAGGAATCCACTTTCGAAATTCAGGATAAAACTTACGTATATGTAATGGGTAAAGATCAGAAGGTAACCGGTAGACCAATCAAAATATCTGGAAAAACGGATAGCTATTATTTTATTTCTGAAGGGCTTGCACCTGGGGAAAAAATCGTATTCACAGGGATTGGAAGCTTGAAAGATGGTGCATCTATCAGACCGAAAAACATTTCTTCTGACAGCTTATTAAAAGCAAAACCATTATAGTCCTTTCCGAATACAGAAGACTTAAAAAAATAAACTTCTTATGTTAAAACAATTTATAGAAAGACCGGTCCTTTCAACGGTCATCTCCATAATACTCTTATTATTGGGAGCTCTGTCTCTCTTTAATTTACCGATTGCTCTCTTTCCGGACATCGCCCCACCGAGTGTGCAGGTAACAGCATTCTATCCGGGAGCTAACGCAGAGGTTGTAGCACGTTCGGTAGCCACTCCTATTGAGGAGGCCGTGAACGGAGTTGAGAACATGACTTACATGACCTCAAATTCCAGTAACGACGGTACAATGACACTGAGTGTCTTCTTCAAACAGGGTGCTGATGCTGATAATGCAGCAGTAAACGTACAAAACCGTGTATCGAAGGCTATGAGCCAGCTGCCTCAGGAGGTAGTACAGGCCGGGATTTCAACACAGAAAGTACAGAACAGTATGATCATGTTCATGGGATTGACCAGTGAAAATGAAAAGCAATATGACGAATTATTCCTTCAAAACTATCTGAAGATTAATGTTATTCCTCAGATACAGCGTATCCCGGGAGTAGCACAGGCACAGGTATTCGGAACAAGGGATTATTCTATGAGAATCTGGCTTAAACCGGATCGTCTGGCATCAAACAATCTTTCTCCTCAGGAAGTTTTAGCAGCTATTAAAGATCATAACCTTGAAGCTGCTCCGGGCCGTCTTGGACAGGGAAGTAAGGAAACTTACGAATATATCCTTAAGTATAAAGGAAAACTGAATAAGAATGAAGACTATGAAAACATTGCTATTAAAGCCAATAGTGACGGTTCTTTCTTACGATTAAAAGATGTAGCAAGAGTAGAATTCGGTTCTTATACTTATACTGCCACCAACAGAGTAGACGGAAAACCGGTTGCCGGATTCGCTATTTTACAGACTGCAGGTTCCAATGCGAATGAAATCCTGACTGAAATTGAACAGCAGGTGAAAGTAATGGAAACTACTCTTCCAAAAGGAGTAAAGCCTATTATCATGTATAATTCCAAAGACTTCCTGGATGCATCAATCCATCAGGTTGTGGAAACTTTAGTTATTGCCTTCATTCTGGTATTTATTGTAGTATATATTTTCCTTCAGGATTTCAGATCTACATTAATTCCAGCTATTGCAGTGCCAGTTGCGATCATCGGAACATTCTTCTTTCTTCAGCTCTTTGGTTTCAGTATCAATATGCTTACGCTGTTTGCATTGGTTCTGGCCATTGGTATTGTAGTGGATGATGCCATTGTAGTGGTAGAAGCCGTCCATTCTAAAATGGAACAAACAGGAATGCCTGTAGAACATGCTACGATGAACTCTATGAGTGAAATCTCAGGGGCCATTATTTCCATTACACTCGTAATGTGTGCCGTGTTTATTCCGGTTGGTTTCATGCAGGGACCTGCTGGAGTTTTCTACAGACAGTTTGCATTTACATTAGCAATTGCTATTTTAATTTCAGCAGTAAACGCATTGACATTAAGTCCGGCGTTGTGTGCAATGTTCTTAAATGATCCTCAGGGAGAACATGGAGAACACGGTCATAAAACAGGTTTTGGAGCGAGATTTTTCAATGCATTTAATGCAAGCTTCAACAGCATGACCAGAAAATACATCTACAGCCTTAAGTTTTTAATTAAAAATAAATGGGTTGCTATAGGAGGACTTGTAGTCATTACAGCGGCAAGTATCTTCCTGATTAAAAAAGCACCGTCAGGATTTATTCCTACAGAAGACCAGGGATTCGTATTGTATGCAGTGAATACTCCTCCGGGAAGTTCACTTGAAAGAACACACAGAGCGACAGCACAAATTGATAAAATTATCAACGGTGAAAAGGCAACCAACCACCTTTGGGTAGCAGATGGAATGAATTTCATCAGTAATGCGAATGCTTCTCCATATTCTGCTGGCTTCATCAAGCTTAAAGATTACGATAAGCGTGGTGAAATGAAAGATCCTGATCAGATTGCAGCAACATTAACAGGTAAGGTAAGCCAGGTGAAAGATGCGAATGCATTCTTCTTCAACTTCCCTACTGTACAAGGTTTCGGTAACGTTTCCGGATTTGAATTCATGCTTCAGGATAAAACAAATGGTTCTTTTGAACAGTTGGGAACAACTACTCAACAATTCATTGGAGAGTTGATGAAAAGACCTGAAATTGCTTTCGCCTTTACAACTTACGCTGCCGGAAATCCTCAGTACACCATTGATGTGGATACTGATAAAGCCAACCAGCTGGGTGTTTCTGTAACAGAACTGATGCAGACGATGCAGATCTACTTCGGAAGTAGCTTTGTATCGGATTTCAACAGATTCGGAAAATATTATAGAGTAATGGCTCAGGCAGACATTCCTTACCGTACAGATGTCAATTCACTGGAAGGAATTTATGTAAAAAATAAATCAGGAGAAATGGTTCCTGCAAAAACTCTGGTGACGTTAAAAAGATCTTTCGGTCCTGAAACGGTAACAAGAAATAACCTTTTCAATGCAGTAACAATAAATGGAACTCCCAAACCTGGTTACAGTACCGGAGATGCCATCAAAGCAGTAGAAGAAGTTGCTCAGCAGTCATTACCAAGAGGATATGGATATGAGTGGACAGGGATTACCCGTGAAGAAATTAAAACAAGCGGACAAACTGCGTTTATTTTCTTTTTAAGTATCTTGTTTGTTTACTTCTTACTGGCTGCACAATATGAAAGTTATATACTTCCTTTTGCCATTATTCTTACCATTCCTACAGGAATTTTCGGAGTATTTGCCTTCACAGGACTGGCAGGAATTGATAACAACATTTACGTTCAGGTAGGATTGATCATGCTTGTAGGACTATTGGCGAAGAATGCCATACTGATTGTAGAATTTGCCGTACAAAGAAGAAAAGCAGGTAAAACTTTGATTGAGTCTGCACTTCAGGCATCAAGATTACGTTTAAGACCAATCTTAATGACCTCTTTTGCATTCATCGTGGGGATGCTTCCGTTGGTATGGACACAAGGTGCCTCTTCAAAAGGAAATCATTCTATCGGATATAGTACCGTAGGGGGAATGCTTACAGGGGTAATATTCGGGATTTTTATTATTCCGGTAATGTATGTGATCTTCCAGTACCTGCATGAAAAAATGCCAAGCAGAAAACAGAAAAGACTTCTGAAAAAACAAATGGAGGAAGAACTTTTAGCTGCTACTCACTAATAAAAAAAATGAATTACAAAAACTTAGAGAAAATTTTAAGACTACAAAGGATTAACTATTCTCCTGCCTGTTCTTAATGGTTTAAAAAAGCTAACTATTTTCTCCTACTAAAGACAATTTTTGCATCCACAGAAACCTCTCTAAGTTTTGTATTCAATAAAAGTTTAAAAACTATGAAAAGAGTAAAAAATATTATTCTAACATTTGTACTGGCCATAGGCTCTGTTTCATGTGTATCCAAACTGGCATACACGGAGCCTGAGCTTCCTCTTCCGGAAAAATTCCAGTACACAGCAACTGCCGACACAGCCAGTATAGCCAATCTGGAGTGGAAACAGTTTTTCAGCGACCCTATTTTACAGGGATTGATTGAAAAAGGAATTAAAAATAACTATGACCTTCAGATTGCCCTAAAGCAGGTTGCTGCTTCACAGGAAAAGCTGAAACAGGCAAAATATATGCAATATCCTGATGTTGGTTTCGGAGTAAGCGGACAGATCTCAAAACCTTCCAAAAACAGCATGAACGGACAAAGCTTAAATTTATTTCTAGGATCAAGCCATGTTGAAGATTATAATGCAGCATTCAACCTTTCATGGGAAGCTGACATCTGGGGAAAAATTAAAAACCAGCAGGAAGTTTCAAGAATGCAGTATCTTCATACTTATGAAGGTTCAAAAGCAGTTCAGACTCAGGTAGTAGCAGCTATTGCTCAGGGATATTATAACCTCTTGATGCTTGACAGACAATTGGCTATTGCAAAATCTAATCTGGAGCTAAGCAGCAATACCTTAATGATCACACAAAAAATGTGGGAAAGTGGTGATAATACCTCTTTAGGAGTACAGCAGGCCGCAGCACAGAAACAGGCAACAGAACTTCTGATTACTCAACTGGAACAAAATATTGCTATTCAGGAAAATGCATTGAGCATTTTGGTGGGAGAACTGCCTAATAAAGTAAACAGAACAATTGAAATGTCTGATACTTCCTTACCTCAGAATATCACTGCAGGGCTTCCTGCAGCCATGGTAAGCAGAAGACCGGACGTTCGTCAGCAGGAACTTGTTTTACTGGAATCGAACGCTATCGTTGGGATTGCTCAGGCCAATATGTATCCGGCATTGAAAATTACGGCTAATGGAGGGGTAAATTCATTCAAGTTTGATAACTGGTTTCAGATTCCGGCTTCGTTATTCGGGTCTGTTCTGGGAGGACTTACCCAACCTATTTTTCAGAAAAGACAGTTGAAAACAGATCTGGAAGTAGCTAAAATTCAAAGAGAGAAAAATGTGCTGGCATTCCGCCAGTCAGTATTAAATGCTGTAGGTGAGGTTTCAGATGCTTTGGTATCTAATGAAAACTTAAAAGCTCAGGAACAAAAAGCTACCGAACAGGCAACGACTTTAAAAGACGGAATTAAAAGTGCACAGCTTCTTTACAAAGGAGGTTCAGCCAATTACCTGGAGGTGATTACAGCACAGGGAAATTCCCTACAGGCAGAGTTGAATCTGGCTTCCATTAAAAGACAGAGATTAAGCAGCATTGTAGATTTATACAGAGCTTTAGGCGGCGGTTGGAAGTAGTAAATTAAATTATATTTGTTTTAAGATGCGGTTCTTTTTAGAGCCGCATTTTTTATGATTTTATTGATGAAATAAATAATCATTGAACCATTAAGAACATTTAAGTTGTTAAGCTTAATTAAAAAAATCAAATAGATTTTTAAGACAATACTTCATAAGGCGAAGCTTTCATAATATTCTTAACATCTTAATAGCTCCTTCATGGTTTAAAATAATTCAGGTAAAATTTATTTATTTCTGAAACTGCTCCGCTATCCATTGAAGCAAGTCTTTAAAATCTTTTTCAGAATATCCCAATTGTAAATAATGAATATCATCCGCCTTTCTGTACCATGTCAGCTGACGTTTTGCATATCTGCGGCTGTTCTTTTTAATTTCTGAAACTGCAAAATCAAGATCCCACTCTCCGTCAAAATATTTAAAAAGCTCAGCATATCCTACCGTATTTAAAGCAGTCAGTTCTTTGAATTTCTCAAGACCTTTTACCTCATCCAGCAATCCGTTTTCCATCATAATATCCACCCTCCGGTTGATTCTGTCATACAGTTCCTCTCTTGGAGCTTCTATTCCTATTCTGATGACATTAAAATCTCTGCCATTTTGGGAAACCGAAATATGTTCAGAATACTTTTTATCTGTTTGCCAGATAATATCAATGGCTCTCAACAGCCTGCGGTGATTGTGAATATCCACCACACTGAAATATTCAGGATCGAGTTCCTGTAGAATTTCCTGAAGTTTTTCTATACCCTCCTGCTCCATAATTGTCTGAAGCTTTTCCTGATTTTCAGTATTGGCTTCAGGCAGATCATGCAATCCTTCTATCACTGCTTTTTCATACATCATACTTCCACCGACAAGAATGACGGTATCATGAGTTGCAAAAAGTTCGTTGAGTTTTTGAAGGGCATCTTCTTCGTATTGGCCGATAGAATAATATTCTTCCACTGAAAGATTTCCGATAAAATGATGAGGTGCTCCGGCTAATTCTTCTTCTGAGGGTGCAGCAGTTCCTATTTTCATTTCCTTAAAAAACTGACGGGAATCACAGGAAATAATCTCCGTATTGAAATGTTGAGCCAAATCAATTGCCAGTCTCGTTTTGCCAATTCCGGTGGGTCCTACTACAGAAATCAAATTTTTCTTTTTCACCGTGCTAATTTACGAAAATGAGTTTATTTAATTTGTTGGAAGATGGAAGCCTGAGACTGGAAGTTAAAATTAGATATAATTTATATTCACAACAATCTTCCCGCTTCCCGCCTCCATCTTCCAGCCATTCAACATTAGCAAAACTATAGACTTAAATGTTTATCTTTGTAGAACAATAAAAAACTATGATTTTATCAATGACCGGATTCGGTAGAGCCGAAGATGTTTTTGAAGGAAAAAAAATTACTATAGATATTAAATCTCTGAACAGCAAGAGCTTTGATTTGAATATTAAAATTCCTTTACGTTATAAAGAAAAAGAATTTGAAATCAGAAAAATTCTTAACGATAGAATTATCCGTGGAAAAGTAGACTGCTACGTTAATATTGAGAATCTTGAAGAGTCCAATGATGTAAAAATTAATAAAAACTTAATTGACTCTTATATCAATGAACTTAAAAACATAGCTTCTGACGGACCCAATTTCGAATACCTTAAAATGGCGGTAAGACTTCCTGATGCCATCTCGTCAAGACCTGATGAATTAACGGAAGGCGAATGGGAAGCTTTGGCTAAGATTGTTAACAATGCCGTGGACAGATTTGAAGAATTCAGAAGAACTGAAGGCAGCATTCTACATGAAGAATTAAACAGGAATATTCAGAATATTGACAAATATCTTGGAGAAGTGATTCCTTTTGAGGAAGAAAGAATTGTAAGCGTGAAAGAACGTTATCAGAAATCTTTGAAAGAATTTGAAAATGTGGATGAAACACGTTTTTACCAGGAAATGGCCTATTTCACTGAAAAGCTTGATATCTCTGAAGAAAAGGTAAGACTTACCCAGCACTTGAAATATTATAAAGAAGTAATGGATAATGAATCTTTCAACGGAAAAAAACTGGGCTTTATTTCTCAGGAAATCGGAAGAGAGATTAATACATTAGGGTCTAAAGCTAATCACGCAGAAATTCAGAAACTGGTAGTGATGATGAAAGATGACCTTGAAAAAATTAAAGAACAAACGTTAAACGTATTGTAGGTACGCAGAACGAGATACGTGGTTGTCATTTCTAAGAAAAGAACCCGAAACCCGTAACCCGAAATTGTAAAAAATGGATAAAGTAATTATATTTTCAGCACCATCAGGGAGCGGAAAAACTACATTGGTAAAGCATTCACTGGAAATATTTCCGGAACTGAATTTTTCAATCTCATGTACCACAAGACAGCCCAGAGGAAGTGAAGTTCATGCAGTAGATTATCATTTTCTGACACCTGATGAATTCAGACAGAAAATTTCTGAAGGTGCTTTTGTAGAATATGAAGAAGTATATACTGATAAATATTACGGTACTTTAAAATCTGAAGTAGAAAAAATCTGGAATCAGGGAAAAGTAGTTATTTTTGATGTAGATGTAAAAGGAGGTATTTCGTTAAAAAAATATTTCGGTGAAAAGGCCCTGTCTATTTTTATAGAACCCCCTTCCATTGAAGAATTGGAACGAAGATTGATTTCAAGAAATACAGATGATGCAGAAACCATAAAAACCCGTGTAGCAAAGGCAGAAGAAGAAATGTCCTACGCCAGCGAGTTTGATAAGATCGTTATTAATACCGATCTTGATGTAGCTAAAAAAGAAATAGAAAGTTTAATAAAAAGTTTTATCAGTAATTAATGGCTGGAAGATGGAAGCAGGAGGATGGGAGTAAAATACTACACTCAAAATCTAACTTCTAATTTCTAACCTCTAGCTTCTGATAATAAAAAATTGAGGTTGATATGAGTACCGAAACATTAGAAAAAGCTAAATCTGCAATTCCTGTCAGAGGATTTCTGGATATAAAAGATATAGCTATTCCTCAGGGAGAAGAATTGGTAAAAGCCATACTTAAACTTAAAGAGGAAAAAAATGCTGTTATTCTTGCCCATTACTACCAGCCGGGAGAGATTCAGGATATTGCTGATTTCCTGGGGGATTCCTTACAGCTGGCAAGACAGGCAAAAGAAACGAATGCAGACATGATTGTATTCTGCGGTGTACATTTCATGGCGGAAGCAGCTAAAATTCTGAACCCAACTAAAAAAGTAGTTCTTCCTGATACCATGGCCGGGTGCTCTCTGGCAGACGGTTGTTCCGGAGAAGGGTTAAGAAAAATGCGTGAACAGCACCCGAATGCTTTAATTGCAACTTACATCAATTGTAATGCAGAAACTAAAGCAGAAAGTGATATCATCGTAACCAGTTCAAATGCTGAAACCGTAATAGAAGCACTTCCGAAAGACAGACCGATTATCTTCGCACCAGACAAAAATCTGGGAAGATATTTATCTAAGAAAACAGGCCGTAACATGATCCTTTGGGATGGAAGCTGTATAGTACACGAAGCATTTTCTATGGAAAGAATTGCTCAGCAGCTGGCAGATAACCCAGATGCTAAGCTGATTGCACACCCAGAAAGTGAAGAAGCTGTTTTGAAACTGGCACACTTTATTGGCTCTACTTCTGCCCTGTTGAATTATGTAGAAAAAGATGACTGTCAGAAATTCATCATTGCTACAGAAGAAGGAATTCTTCACGAGATGAGAAAACGTGCTCCTCACAAGGAATTGATTCCCGCATTGGTTTTTGATGAAAGCTGTAACTGCTCGGAATGTTTCTATATGAAACGTAATACAATGGAAAAGCTGTATTTATGTATGAAATATGAACTTCCTGAAATTCTTATCGACGAAGAATTAAGGTTAAAAGCATTGAAACCTATTGAAGCCATGCTTGACCTTTCTAAAAGCATAAAATAATTTTTTTTATTATTCAATATTTATTATATTTAGAATTCAAACTAATAATAAATATGAAAAATCTAAAAAAATTAGACCGAAGAAGTCTTAAAAATGTAAACGGAGGCGGTGGTATCTGCAACTTAAATTGCGAAATACACGAAACCTGTGGTTCAGGATGCAATGGAGAATTGATCTGTGTACCAAGAGGAATGTACATTCCAGATAATTGTTAATAAAATTAAAGCACTGTTTTCACAGTGCTTTTTTATTTTAGTCTGCAGTAATTGTAACAAAGCAATCCATGCTTACCACAACACACATTCTGCAGTTTTCGGACAGATTCCAATAGGCCTCACATGAAGGATCATTGGATGAACCCGGACCAAAAACAAGATGGGTAGGGCAACCGTCACATCTGGAAATAGCCGCTCCATTCACTAGTTCCAGATCTCTTCTGCTTAATCTTTTAATTGTTTTCATACTTTTAAAATCTTAAGACACTCCTCCATCCACACATTCCATACTTACCAGAACACACATCTTACAATAATCAGGCAGCCCTTGATAGGCAGAACATGGATACTGATATTCAGGACCGTCTCCGAATGTAGCATTTTGTGGGCATCCTGCACATCTTGACGGACCTGCTGCTCCATTTAATTGTTCAAGTTCTTTTCTGTTTAATTTCTTTAAATTTTTCATAGTAGTTTTAAATTAAATTTTGATTTTGATATTTTTTACTGAGCTTCAAGAATTGGACAGCTACCCGGAACTGATGGATCATAAGGGAAAAGGTAAAGACAAACTTTACGGCCTTTAAAATCTGTACATACCGCACATCCTTTCGGTCCGCAATCAAGGTCAACAGCACAACTGTCTCCCGTACCTCCAATAATCGATCTTAAATTTTCTCTGTTTAATTTTTTAGAGTTTCTCATGTAGTTTTAATTTTTAAATTAAGTTTTTTTTTCATTTGATCTTCTAAGCAATAATACTTACAGCATTGGTGCATAACAGGTTCCTCCCGGTTTCAGCCAGCATCCCCATTTTCCCCCTCCGCGGAAACATACAAATTGCTCACCACCGCAGGCTTCAATCTGGATATCGGTAAACCCACCGGTGATGCTTTTCTTTTCTTCGCGTGATAATTTCTTAATTGTTTTCATAGCGCTTAATTTTAATATTAGAAATAAAGAATATTCTTTGTGTTTGCGTTATTTAAACTCAAGGACGATCAAAGCAGTCAATGCTTACCAGTACTCTCCCTTTACAACATTCTGGTAAAGCATGATAATCAGCACATGATCTTGGTTCACCCGGTCCGTATGGTCCGGCAGGACAATTCTCAAAACAATTGTTTACATTTCCTCCACTGATAGATTTCAGGTTTTGGCGGTTCAATTTCTTTAGATTTTTCATGATTATTTCGTTATTAGTTAATGTTATAAATGTAACATTTTTAATCAATTACAACAAATATATCTCTAAAAAAGGAAATATATTTTATTATGTTAAAAGCTTGGCTGTTTCAAAATAAATTGTACATTTGCTCTGTTACAATGAATTTATTAAGAAACATATCTGATATTTCTGCCCTGAAATTACCTATTTCAGGCATATCTTCTGTTTCTACATTCACAACTACAACAACTACCCCATAACGGGGTAAATTTTCACATATTATTTCCGGTACCCGTGCTCTTTTTTTAAAGAGTAGCCACTTCGTTATATCCAACTTCAAATAAATAATTGATGAAAGTTTTAAAATTCGGCGGAACATCAGTCGCCCACTCTCAAAATATCCTTTTGGTAGAAAAAATCATAAAAGATGAATCTTTAAAAAGCAAAATAGTTGTTATTGTATCAGCACTTCATGGCGTTACTGACCAACTGATCAGAGCAGCAGAATATGCTTCCGTTAAAGATGAAAATTATATTCAGATTATTCAGAATCTTGAAGAAAAACATATCAGTCTGGTCAAAGATCTTTTCCCCATCACAGAACAAAGTTCCCTGCTGAGTTTTGTTAAAAAATATTTTAACGATATCGAAGATCTTTACAACGGAATCGCTGTACTTGGTGAACTTACCAACAGAATCAAAGACAAAATTTCTTCTTACGGAGAGTTTCTGTCTTCAAAAATTATTGCAGCAAGGCTTCAGCATGAAGGGCTAGACTGTGTGTGGATGAATTCCGCAGAACTGATCAGAACAGACAGCAATTTCACTAACGCAAAAGTAGATTTCGCTGCCACCGAAAAGAATATTATTCATTTTCTGAATGAAAATCAGAGCCGTATTATTATAGGTCCGGGTTTTGTAGCCCATGATGAAAAAAACAACGCAACAACATTAGGAAGAGGCGGTTCTGATTACACAGCCTCCATTGTGGCAGCCTCTATTCATGCAGAAGAGCTCCAGATCTGGACAGATGTAAGCGGAATGATGACTGCTGATCCACGTTTGGCTTCCAATGCGAAACCTATTTCAGAAATTTCTTATCATGAAGCCATGGAACTTTCTCATTTCGGGGCAAAAGTGCTTTATCCGCCTTCCATTCAGCCTGTCATGGTAAAAAATATAGATCTGATCATCAAGAATACTTTTGATCCTGAAGCACAGGGAACTTTAATTTCTCACCAACTGAAATCTTCAGACAACGAAAAGCAGATTGCAGTAGGAATTTCAAATATGAATAATATTGCTCTGCTTACATTGGAAGGAAGCGGTATGGTAGGAATTCCGGGGATTTCAGCAAACCTTTTCCAATGTTTAAGTCATGAAAAAATAAATGTAATCCTTATTACCCAAGGATCTTCAGAACATTCTATCACCATTGCGATTGATGAGAAAGAAGCATTACGCGCTGAAAATGCAATTAATTCTTCTTTTGCCGATGATATTAATCTGAAAAGAGTATATCCTGTAAACATTGAAACAGAACTTTCTATTGTAGCCTTAGTTGGAGAAAGTATGAAAAGCAGAAGTGGTGTAAGCGCGAAAATGTTTGGATGTCTGGGTAATAACGGAATCAATATAAGAGCGATTGCGCAGGGATCTTCGGAAAGAAATATCAGTATCGTTATTTCGGAAAAGGACAGTAAAAAAGCAGTAAATGTACTTCACGAGGAATTTTTTGAATCTGAAATTAAGCAAATACATCTCTATATCTGTGGAACCGGAAATGTAGGAACAAAACTGATCCAACAGATTTATGACCAGAATGCTTTTTTAAAAGAAAACTTCTTGATCAATCTGAGAATTGCAGGGATTTCCAACAGCCGTCAAATGATATTTTCAGATAAAGGAATATCACAGGAAGACTATCTTATCTGGAATCAGCAGGGAGAAAAATCTTCAGCACGGGAATTTGCTGAAGAGATCATCCGCCGGAACTTGAGAAACTCTGTTTTTGTGGATGTAACTGCAAGTCCTGATGTACCTGAAGTTTATGAAAGTTTATTAAAAAGAAGCGTGAATATCGTGGCTTGTAATAAAATTGCGGCTTCTTCGGATTTTAAAAAGTATAAAACCTTAAAGAATGCAGCAAGGAATCACAATTGTAATTTCTATTTTGAAACCAATGTAGGAGCAGGACTTCCAGTGATAGGAACCATCAACGACCTCATCAAAAGCGGAGATCAAATTCAATCCATTCAGGCCGTTTTAAGTGGAACACTGAATTTTGTCTTTAATGAGTATGATGGCAGCAGAACATTCTCTGAAGTAGTAGCTCAGGCTCAGAAAGAAGGATATACAGAACCGGATCCAAGACTCGATTTGTCTGGAACTGATGTAGCAAGAAAAATTTTAATTCTGGCAAGAGAATCCGGATATCCACTTCAATTTGAAGAAATTGAAAATATGGGTTTTCTTCCTGAAGAATGTATGCAGGGAAGCGTTGGCGATTTTTATGAAAAGCTAACAGCATATGAAGATCATTTTAAAAACTTATTGAATAATGCTAAAAATGAAGGCAAAATTTTAAAATACGTTGCAAAATTTGAAGATGGAAAAGCAAAAGTAGGTTTACAGCATATCGCTCCCGATAGTGATCTGTTTCATCTTTATGGTAAAGACAATATTGTCATTTTTAAAACCCTCAGATATTCCGAGCAGCCTTTGGTCGTAAAAGGAGCCGGGGCCGGAGCTGATGTAACAGCAAGCGGAGTTTTTGCAGATATTATTCGTTCTATTTAAAATACAGTTATGAAAAAAGTAAAATTAAAAGTCCCTGCTACTGTGGCCAATCTGGTTTGCGGATTTGACATTCTGGGAATGGCTGTCCATGATCCCTATGATGAAATGGAATTTAAATTACTGGAAACTCCTGAAATCATTATAAAGCATATTGACTCTTTTGGACTTCCTGAAGAAGCTTCCAAAAATGTTGCAGGTGTTGTCCTATTAAAAATTCAGGAATATTTTAATCTGAAGAATGGCTTTGAAGTGATTATCCGTAAGCATATAAAACCTGGAAGCGGGCTCGGCTCCAGTGCGGCAAGTGCCGCCGGAGCCGCCTTTGGAGCCAATATATTATTAGGAAACAAATTATCAAAAGAAGAAATGGTCTATTTTGCCATGTTCGGAGAAGAGCTGGCTTCAGGAGTACGTCACGCAGACAATATTGCTCCGTGTATCTATGGAGGAATTACCCTGGTAAAATCTACCAATCCCATTGATATCATTCCGCTGAACAGTCCTGATTTATTTGTAACAGCAGTACATCCGCAGGTGGAAGTCAAAACTTCAGATGCAAGACAGATTTTAAAGAAAAATATTAGTTTAAAAAGTGCTGTAGAACAATGGGGAAATATAGCTGGCCTTGTAGCAGGAATTCAGAAAAATGATTTTCCATTGATTGGCAGAAGTCTTAACGATGTCATTATAGAACCCATCCGTAGTATTCTGATTCCGAAATTTGACGAAATCAAAGCAAAAAGCTTACAATTAGGTGCTTTGGGAGGAGGAATATCCGGTTCAGGACCTTCTATTTTTATGCTGTCTGAACAAAAAGAAACGGCAGAAAAAATAGCTCAGATGATGAAATCTGTGTATGATGAAATTGAAATAGAAAATCTTATATACGTTTCAAAAATAAATCCAACAGGAATTCAAACCGTTGAAGAATTTTAATTATAAAAAACAGAAATGAAATATTACAACTTAAAAGATTCTCTGGAAAAAAATGATTTCAGAGAGGCAACAATAAAAGGTCAGGGAAAAGAGAAAGGCTTGTTTTTCCCTGAAAACATCCCACAGCTTAATGAAGAATTTATTCAAAATCTTCATCATTATTCTCATGAAGAAATTGCGTACCAATGCATGAAAGATTTTGTGGGAGATGAAATTCCTTCAGAGATACTAAGGGAAATTGTAGCTGAAACCGTCAGTTTTGAAATCCCTCTGGTAAAAATCAATGAACAGATTTCCATATTGGAATTGTTTCATGGTCCTACCCTTGCCTTTAAAGATATCGGTGCGAGGTTCATGAGCCGCTGTCTGTCCTATTTTCTGAAAGATCAGCAGAAGAAAGTCACTGTTCTTGTAGCCACTTCCGGAGATACCGGAGGCGCTGTTGCCCATGGGTTTTATAAAATTCCGCAAATTAATGTAGTAATTCTGTACCCTAAAAACAGGGTAAGCCCGGTTCAGGAGAAACAGTTGACCACATTAGGAGAAAATATTTCCGCATTGGAGGTAAAGGGCAGTTTTGACGACTGCCAGAACCTTGTAAAACAGGCTTTTTCAGATGAAGAAATCAATGGTCAGTTATTTCTGACCTCAGCCAATTCTATCAATGTTGCGAGATGGCTTCCCCAGCAGATTTACTATTTAATAGCATTGAAACAATGGATTCAACATCATAATGAACAACCGGTAATCTGTGTTCCGAGTGGAAATTTCGGAAATATCTGTGCCGGACTTTTGGCTCATTTCAGAGGTCTTCCTGCCAGCCACTTTATTGCTGCCTGTAATGCCAATCAGGTAATTCCTGATTATTTTAAAACCCAAAATTACCAACCGCAAAAAGCAGTTGCTACCTTATCTAATGCTATGGATGTGGGAGATCCAAGCAATTTTGTAAGGATTTTAGAACTTTTCGGACATCAGTTTGAAGCTTTAAAGAATAAAATATCTGCGTATTCCATTGATGACGACAAAACAATGAATACCATCACAGAAGTCCATAAGAATTACGGATATGTTCTGGAGCCCCACAGTGCTGTTGCATTTGCTGCAATGGAAAAGTATCTTCAAGAAAATCCTGGTCAAAAAGGATTTATTCTGGGGACTGCACATCCGGTAAAATTCCCAGATGCAGTGGAAAAAGCCATTCATACTCAGATTGAAATTCCTGAATCGTTGAATCATCTCATGAAAAAGGAGAAAAAAACTGTAGAAATAAATTCAGAGTTTGAAGAATTAAGACGATTTTTGCTTCATAAAATATGAGGCAATGAGCAAAATATATCTTGAAGATGTACGAATATATGCGTACCATGGTGTACTTCCTGAGGAAAATATTATCGGGACGTATTATATTCTGAATGTAGAACTTCATACTGATCTGTGGAAAGCAGCAGAATCTGACGATTTGCTTGACACCATAAGCTATGCAGACATCAACGATATTCTTCATAAGGAAATGAAAATAAAATCCAAATTACTGGAACATGTTGCCGGAAGAATCATCACAAGAATTCACAACAGCTTTCCACAGATTGATTATATTAAATTAAAAATCACCAAAACAGCTCCACCTATGCAGGGAGAAATGACAGGTGCCAGCATTGAGCTGGAAAAGAGCTTTAAACCGGAAAATTAAAATTCTTATTTTCGTTCATTAAAAAACATTCAAATTGAAATTCGTTAAAATATTATTTTTAGTAACAGGTATCAGCGCTTTTGGTCAGACCAGTGTTGATAATCAGCTGGCGGCCTATAATTTTCCAAAGATAAAATCCAGTATTACAATGCCTGTGACGATTCCTCTTTCTGAACTGAGCAATATGATCAATGCTTCTGTGAAAGACCTTGTTTATCAGGATGACTCTTATACTGACAATAACAATGATCAGTTTAAAGTAAAAGTATGGAAAACCAGACCTATCCGTCTTGTTGGCGGAACCAGTCAAAATTTACTGATTGAAGTTCCTTTAAAAATATGGGCAGAAAAAGGAATCGGAACTTTGGGAGTATATACTTATCAGAATACTACTTTCGAAACTGTAATGTCATTCAATACGACCGTTACTTTTAAGAATAACTGGACCATTACTACCAATACACAGCCCAATGGCTTCAGGTGGGTAACAAAACCCGTTCTAGATTACGGAAGAATACAGATTCCCATTACCTCTATTGTTGAAAAAAGCTTAAGAGAGCAGCAGGAAAAATTCTGCAAGACTATAGATCAACAAATGGCTACACAGCTGAATTTCCAGCAATATGCCTTAATGGCCTGGAATACATTTCTGCAGCCTTTCAATATATCAGAAGAATATAATACATGGCTGAAAGTAAGCCCGGTGGGAGTCAATATTACTCCTTTGAAATTTTATGGAAACCAGATCAATGCTACACTTGGTGTTGATATTTATTCAGAAACTTTCACAGGAAATAAACCGGCAGCTTCTTCACCGGTAACCAGTGTTGCCAATTTCAATTCCACTCCTACTATTGCGGATAAGTTTATTTTACAGACTACAGCCAATATCCCTTTTACAGAGGCAAGCAATATGGCCAGAAAAACATTTCTGAATAAGGAGTTTGATATCCGCGATTCTAAAGTGAAAGTGACAGACATCAGAGTATATGGTGTTGATAACAGAGTGGTTATTGAAGCTCAAACCGATGGTTATATAAAAGGTACGGCCATTATTTCCGGGATTCCGGTGTATGATGATGCAAAAAGAAAAATTGTTTTATCAGAAACCAAGTTTAAACTGAAAACAACCAATATTCTTCAGAAGACGGCTTCGCTCCTATTCCAGGGGAAAATTGTAAAAATGATTGAAGAGGAATATGGTATTCCGACTCAGGAACTTGAAGAAACTTCGCGAAAAAGTATTGAAGAAGCCTTTAACAAAGAATATTATAAAGGTTTAAAGATGAACGGAAAAGTTTTCAATCTGAAGCCTAGCAAAATTCTACTCAGCAATACAGGAATTACAGCTGTGATTGATACCAATGCTTCATTGAAACTACTTGTCAACGGATTTTAAAACTTTAAATAAAAAACTAATAACCTTACACATGAAAAGAATTCTAAATGTTGTTGAATATAATAAAGCCTCATCATGGATCAGGCTTGCTAATAATTTTCTTGATCTTATAATACTATATATTATCAATTATCTCCTCTCTCTTGTTTCTAATTTCCTTTATGAAGTCACTTCAATTGAGTTTTTCTACTTCTATAGCAATGGAAATATATTATGGCAGTTCTTTATTGGAAATTTCAATTATTGTCTTTATTATTTTTTGATGGAAAACTATTTAGATGGGAGAACCGTTGCAAAGTATATTACAGGAACCAAAGTAATCAGTACAGATGGTACGAAACCAACCACTCAGCAAATTATTTACAGAAGCCTTTCCAGAATTGTTCCCTTTGATGGACTGTCATTTCTTGGGGTAAATGGATGGCACGACAGCTGGAGCTATACAAGAGTAATTAATGTCAAAAATTATATTGCTGAAATTCAAGCAAAAAGCGAAATCGACGCTCTTGGAGAGAAAGAAATTGCTTAAAAACTTTTGTTCATAAAGAAATTTTACTATATTTGCACACCTCAAAAATGGTAAAAATGGTACTTTGGCCGAGCGGCTAGGCAGTGGTCTGCAACACCATCTACAGCGGTTCGAATCCGCTAGGTACCTCAGAAAAACCTCTAAATAATTTAGAGGTTTTTTTATTTTTCACCCCCTGAAAATTATCAAAAAAATATTTACTTTTTCCTTTTCACAGATATACATAAAATTGCATGTAGATTTTTATATTTGTGAAAATTATATATCCCAATAATAACCATGTTTTTATTACTATCATCAACACATATTATAATTTCAGCAATTATATTACTATTCATCATTTTCGGTACTATTTACGGCTTTTATCAATTAATAAAACGCGCAGTTAAAAAAGGAATTAAAGAATCCAGAAAGCAATAGTCTCAATCGGCTTTTAAATAAGACTTTAAAATAATTGTATATTAGTAAAACTAAAATCAAATACTGATGATACAATTTACTCCTGAAGAAAAAAATCTGATACAAGCTGCTATACAATATGAAAAAGAAATACAGGACAGATCGGATGATGAAGAAATTGAATATGTAGAAGAAATAGAAGAAGAAATTCAAAAAGAAAATGTTTTTATTTCAAGAAGGCATATTGACTCAATTATAATTTATTTAGGATATCTACTCGACAGAAAAGACCAATATGACAGTGGTCAGATACTTGATTTAGAAAGCAAATTAGATAATTTATCCAACTTACCATAATAATATCCCTGCTTGTTTGGCGGGGATTTTTATTTTAAATCCATAAACAGTTATCATCACTATTATTCCATTATGCATCCTCAAACAATCATTCTATTTTAATTTATAAGCGAGCAAAAAAACTTGCCCGATAATGCAAAAAGGGAAGATAAGTAGAAAACTGTCATACTCAAAGATAAAGGCTGATTGACCTCATGCTGGCTGCATCAATATATTAGAACAAAAAAAATCCTCGGAAATTCCGAGGATAAAAACTAATAACCATGAAAACTCAAATTAAACATGAGTTACATTTCTATATTGAAAAATCGTGCCAAGAATATCAATTTTGAGAAAAAAAAACAATTTACTCTGGCTGTATCAATTTTACAATTTCAGCATTTTAAACCGATTTTATTGATGTTTTAAAAACCGCTTCATAATTATTTATAATTAATTAAAATAAATATAACGTGTCGGTAAAAATATTAAAAATAAAATAATTTACAATTTGATAAAATAAAATTCACATTTGGGAAATGAAAATTTTAAATATTCAGTCAGCCATCAAAAAAAAACTAAATCAACACCAAATTGGCATAATTTATTCTTCATATAAATCAATCCAATAAATTTAAATCATCATGGCACAAAGAATTTTTAGTAAAGAAGATTTCACGAAAAGCAATGAAAAAGAATATCAGTTGGAGTATAAAGTAAATGAAATCGGGAAAGGTTCTGATCTCATTGTAGAAAGACTAACCGAAAAAGGAGACTATGAAATAATTCAAGCTCCACTGCGAAAATCAGATGACAAAGTATTTATCATTTGGGATGTCCCATTTGACAGCAGAATACTCTTTGATCTTTAAAACATTTTGAGGTTATTATATGAAAAAGCCCCCAAAAAATGGAGGCCTCAAAAAACACAAATGATGAAAAAAAATTTTATATCAGAGATAAAAATTATTTTATCTATTAATTCTTAATCAAAGATATACCAGTCTTTTTTTTTATTTTATGAGTACAATCATAAAATTATTATTTCTTTTAAATATTAAGCTATCCAGCTGCCAGACAATATTTCTCAAAAAAAGACAATAAAGAAATAATATTTCAATTCTTATTTTTCCAGCCATTCTAAAATATTTCAAAGCCAGTTCACTGACAAACAGCATTTAAAATATAATTCACTCTTATATATTTTCAGAATATAATAAAAAATATCGGATACTTTATGATTGAGGTTATGTTTTTCACATATATTATGTTGTAATTTCGTCTTATTAATTCAAAAAATCGTGATAAATTTTTCTATACTTATAGCAAACTATAATAATGGAAAGTATTTTAAGGAATGCTATGAGTCATTAATCAGCCAAACCTATGGAAATTGGGAGGTGATTATTGTTGACGACGCCTCTACAGATGATTCAGTAGAGATCATACAGTCTCTTATCCAGGATGATTCCCGCTTCAAACTCTATCATAATGCAATGAATAAAGGTTGTGGCTTTACAAAAGCAGCCTGTATGAAATATGCTCAGGGAAACTTATGTGCGTATTTAGATCCTGATGATGCACTTTATCCGGAAGCACTGGAAAAAACAGCTCAGGAATTCGTTGACAGAGATGATCTTGCTGCCGTTTATTCCCAAATGATGCTATGTGATGAAAGCCTCACCCCTGAAAGAGTATATGCCGGTACCAAGCAGATTTACAATAACCGTCATTTTTTCAACTGCCCAATTCAGTTTGCTCACTTCTTTGTATTTAAAAAAGAAACTTACTTTAGAACAACAGGAATTAATCCTAATTTGAAAAGTGCAGTAGATCAGGATCTGTATTTAAAAATATTAGAACAGGGAGAAGCGAAATTCATCAGAGAACCTTTATATTTTTACAGGCTGCACTCCGATGGAATTTCCCAGAATAAAGCGAAGCAAAGCGCAAAAGAATCTTTTGCCAGAGTGATACATGATACAATGAAAAGACGGGGAATCAAAACCATCAACAATCAGACTGTTCCTGACGTTTTCACCAATTCGCAGGAAATTTATGACCTCCTTAGCTATCAGACTAAAAAAGTGCACCGATTAATCAGTAAAATAAAAGTCACCTTAGATAATATATAAAAACAAAAGACTCTTCGTTTCGAGGAGTCTATTTGATAAAATATGGAATGAAAATGTTCTTATACCCAAAGATACCATCTCCCTTCCAATTATTATATGAGCAGAATCATAGAGCTTTGATAAAACTGAACAAATAGAAATGGCCTCCTAGTGGAGGCCTAAAAAACACAAATGATGAAAAAAATCTATTTGGAAAAATCCAAACAGAATATCTTAGAATCATTCAATGCAATTGTTATTACTACATTCCTTTTAGCAGAAAAATATAATACAACATAAAACAGAGAAGGAATACTTTCTATAAGAATCAAATCCTGAAGATGAAATAAATTTATATAATTACAGCAACTCGTTAGTTTTTGTTCAATATAAACAAAATAAAAAATGCAAATAATTATTTAATGATTAAAAAAAACTCATCTTCGTAAAGGGTAAATTTAGTTAAATATTTTTTTGCTCACAATACCTACTCCTCCCAAATGATTGGAATATACACTGTAATATATCCATCAGAATCTACCTGTGCGTCTGAAACCGTAGCAACTACCGTTCCATAACCTACCCAGCCACCTTGTCCCTGCATAGCAGAAAAAGTATAAGTTCCTGCCGGAAGACCGTCATAATATTGTGGTACCGACTGAAATCCACCACTGTAATAGGTATCATACACTTCTCCAGTAACCATGTTTTCAGCAAGAAAACTTCCTACATCATAATTTCCGGAAAGAATTTTTGCTCCATTTTTTGAAAGAAGACCATAACGGATCTTATAAGTCTGAGTCTGTGGTGTGGTATCAGCTATTTCTGAACGCTTTTTGCTATTCTCTACTATTTCGTTAGGAGAAAAGGATGTTACAACAGCCAGCAGTCCGATACATGCTGATACTGTAAAAATTGATTTTTTCATATTAAAAAGTAATTTGGTACTCAAAAGTAACTAACTTATATGAATTGAGTAACAACTATCAATGAATTAAAATTTACAAATACAAATTCCGGAACAACCTGAAATTCTAATGATAAATTTACTTAAAGAATCAATTTTCCTTTTCTGAAGAATTTTTTAACATAAAATCAAATTTCAATACTAAGCGCATAAAATCCCCATCAATAATACAAAAGTGAGCAGTATTTAAAATTAATTCACTTTTCCGGCATCAATTTTAACACTTATTAACTAAATTTTGGCTTCATAATTGAAAATATAATTACATCAAAGTCGTTTTGGCTTTACCTTATTAAAATTTGAATTATGAGAAAGATAGTATTAGCAGGTTTTTTATCCGTCCTTTTGATGACGGCCTGCAAGAAAGATGACAGAACTGCAGAGAAGTCACTGGAAGTACAGAAACTTGAATTTCAGGCCAGACAACTTGAAATAGAAAAACAAAAGCTCGCTATTGAAAAAGAAAAACTGGTCTATGAAGCTCAGAAAAAAGCAGACAGTATATCTGAAACCAAAAAAGCAAGAGCTGCTGCTGAAAATAATTCAAGACCACAAGTAATTAGAGAAACACGAACAATATATAGAGACAGAAATTCAAATTCCGGTTCATCAGGAAGCAGCAACGGAAGTTATGCCAATAACGGAAGTGGAACTTCACAGGGGACTACTCAGAAAAAAGGATGGAGCAAAGCTGCTAAGGGAACCGTCATTGGTACTGTAGGTGGAGCCGCAGCCGGAGCCCTGATCGCTAAGAAAAACAGAGGACTAGGAGCTGTAATTGGTGGTGTTGTAGGTGGTGCTACAGGATATACCATTGGGAGATCACAAGATAGAAAAGACGGAAGGGTACAACCCCGTTAATAAATATTTTTACAATAAATATAAAGATTGCTTATTTTTAAGCAATCTTTTTTTATGCTATTGATTCTGTTCTCTTCAATTTTCATCATTCCTGTCTTAATGGGTTGGGGAAAAATCATTGAAAATGTATCAGGGATTTTATTTCAGGGAATCTCAGGAAAAATTCTATCCGGAATTCTGGGAATAAGCCTGATATGGACACTTCTTTCTTTTTTTAGTCCTTTAAATATTTATGTAGAAGCAGCTTCGATACTATTGGGATTATTCTTTTTCTTTAAAACCAGGATCTACCAGGAGTTCTATCAGTTTTCAAAGAAAGATTTTATATTATTGAGTGCTGCAACTCTTATTATCATACTCGCGGGTTCTTATTATCCTTATATATTGGATCATTTCGGATATTACATCCCCACTCTTCAATGGCTTAAAGAATATGGACTGGTAAAGGGAATTTCAAATGTAGATCTTACACTGGGGCAAATGTCTGTCTGGCATATTTTTCAGGCTGGGTTTTCCAATTTTTCTGATCCGTTTTTAAGAATCAATGCTGTATTACTGATTATTTACACCATTTATATCATCGAAAGAAAAAACTGGATACACCTTTGTTTCCTGCCGGTCTTATTATTGTTTTCACAGTCTCCAAGCCCGGATCTTCCTGTCATTATTTTTTCATTGATCATCTTAAATGAAATGATAGCAGGAAACAGAAATACAACTCTTCTTTTTGCCTTTTCAGTTTTTGTTTTTGCTATAAAACCTACTATGATATGGCTGCCCATATTAGTATTCTCAAGTTCTGTTTTTATTTTCAAAAACAATTTCAAACCATTGCTTTTAGGAATTCTGATTCTCATCCTTTTTTTTATTAAAAATCTATGGACATTTGGTTTTCCTGTTTTCCCTGTAGCAATAGGTGATCTGGGAGTATCATGGAAACCCAATCCGGAAGTGCTAAAAATCTCATCCCAATTTGCCATCATGAAGACCTATGATATGCAGTATACATATGAAGAAATTCAAAAATTTTCAACAGCAGATCATATTAAAAACTGGTTCTCTCTTGAAGGAATAAAATCAAAAATTAATATTCTTTTTGTCCTGAGCTTAATTATTTTCTCTGTATTTGCCTGGATAAAAAAGAAGAAACTCATCACCCTGATCTGTATTTCTCTGTTGATAAAAAGTATATTGATCCTTGCATTTTCGGCTCAATACAGATTTTTTATAGATGTTTTTTTCGTGGTATTCTTTGTCCTGTTTCATGAATATTTTAATCAGAAGAAATCCATTATTGTTTTTTCAGTTTTAAGCTTATTTTTCATTTCAATCTTATCTTTTCCAGTATTGATTCAAAAATATATTCCGAGCTTCAGAGTGGGAAGCTTTATGACAGGATTTGAAAAAGAGCAGCTTTATAAGCCCTCAACCTACGAATACCATCAGTTTAATACATTTAAAATCGGGAATTTTAAATTTAATGTTTCACACAATTACCCTTACAGTTTTGATACTCCTCTTCCTGCCGTTACCCCATTTTATATTTTTGATGATGTAAAAGCAGGTATTTTCCCTCAACTTTCGGACAAAAATGATCTCAAAAAAGGATTCATCTGGAAAAAAATGACTTCAGAAGAAAAAAAGGAAGCCCAAAAGGTTATCAATAATATCAAAAACACTGATAAATAGAACAAATCCAGAAACTTTATTATCTGAAGAAAAAAAGGTAATTTTGTAATATGTTCAACACATTAGGTAATCTTCTTAGTCTTACAACATTTGGAGAAAGTCACGGAGTGGCTTATGGCGGTATCATCAATAATTTTCCGGCAGGTTTAACGGTAGATCTCGATAAGGTTCAATACGAACTGAACCGAAGAAAACCTGGCCAGTCAGCAATTGTTACTCAAAGAAAAGAAAGTGACACAGTAAAGTTTCTTTCAGGAATCTTTGATGGAAAAACAACAGGTACCCCAATTGGTTTTATCATTGAAAACGAAAATCAGAAATCGAAAGATTATGATCATATCGCAGGGGCCTATCGTCCAAGCCATGCTGATTTCACCTATGATCAGAAATTTGGTTTCAGAGACCATCGTGGCGGCGGAAAATCTTCAGCAAGAGAAACCATGAACTGGGTAGTTGCCGGGGCACTTGCCAAGCAGCTTTTACCAAACATTGAGATCAATGCTTACGTTTCTTCTGTAGGTGATATTTTCTGTGAAAAACCTTATCAGGCATTAGACTTTTCCCAAACAGAAAGCAATGACGTCCGTTGTCCTGATGCTGAAACTGCTGAAAAGATGATTTCAAGAATCAAGGAGATCAAAAAAGAGGGTAATACCATTGGAGGAACTATCACTTGTGTGATTAAAAATGTTCCCGTAGGAATTGGTGAGCCTATTTTCTCAAAACTTCAGGCTGAACTGGCAAAAGCAATGCTGAACATTAATGCCTGCAAAGGTTTTGAATATGGAAGCGGTTTCTGCGGAGCCAAAATGACGGGAAAAGAGCACAATGATGCTTTCAATACAGATTTTACTACAAAATCGAACCTTTCAGGAGGTATCCAGGGTGGAATTTCCAACGGAATGGATATCTATTTCCGTGTAGCATTCAAACCTGTAGCAACTATTCTGAGACCTCAGGACAGTATTGATAAAGACGGAAATCCTGTAATCGTAGAAGGAAAAGGGCGTCACGATCCTTGTGTAGTTCCAAGAGCGGTTCCTGTAGTGGAAAGTCTTGCTGCATTTGTATTGGCGGATCTGTTTTTGATCAACAAAACAAGAAATATCAATAATTTTTAACATAAATATTTTTGGTAATGAAAAATTACTGGGATAAAGGAATTTCTTTTGAGGAATATCTTCAGATTGCAAAAGAAAGATTAGAAAATCCTGCCAACCAACAGGAAGCTGAATATAAACAATATTATGAGCTGGGTCTTCAGAGAATGGACCGAACGGTAAAAAAATACATCCCGGATGAAGATCAGCTGAAAGAACTTGCCACAAAAAACTTTGACGGAAAGATTTTAATCATTTCTGAGGCTTGGTGTGGTGATGCAAGCGCAACAGTTCCTGCATTATTCAGATTTTTTGAAGGGAAGAATGAGGTAAGAATTTTTCTTAGAGACAGCGACAAAAGCTTAATCAATCAATTTTTGACCAATGGCACGGAATCTATTCCTAAGGTACTTATTCTTGATAAAGACCTGAATGTAAAAAATTCATGGGGCCCTCGTCCTAAATATGGATATGAGCTGTTGATGAAATATAAGGCTGATCCTGAAGCGTATCCAAAAGATATGTTCTACAATGATCTGCAGATATATTATGCTAAGAACAGAGGAAAAGATGCTGTTCAGGAAATTTTAGATCTTCTATAAAAAAGAGATATGAAAAAAAGTATCATTTATCTTGTAATTATTGCCATCATTGGTGTTGTTGCGTTTGTACCGGGAATAAGAAATTTTCTAAAGGATACATTTTTCCCTGTTGCAACCATTGAAAATGCTGTACATATCAGTGAAGAAGATTACGATATAGAACTTAAAGGAATCAATGCTCCAAGTACCAACCTTAAAAATTTTAAGGACAAAGGTATTTTCCTGAACTTCTGGGGAACCTGGTGCCCGCCTTGCAGAAAAGAATGGCCTTCTATTCAGAAACTGTATGATACCAGAAAAGATCATGTAGATTTTGTATTGATCGCAATGAATGATAAGGAAGAGGATGTAAGAAAGTTTTTGAAAGAAAATAACTATACCGTTCCTGTATATATTGCTCAAAGCCCAATTTCTGAGAAAATTCTTCCAAAGGTATTTCCCACCACTTTCCTACTGGATAAGCACGGAAGAATCCTTATTAAAGAGGATGCTACAAAAGACTGGAACACAGAGACTGTGCATCAATTCATTGATAATATTATCAAATAATATTTTAACTAAATTTTATAATTTGTTGGTACAGGATTTGTGAAATTTATAGCGTTGAAAAATTTATTAAATCCAAACACAAAATGAAATATTCAAAATTAAATCTTGCAAAAGAAGCCATCAATCATAAGGGCTTTATAAAAAAGATCCCTGATATTTTCAGAATGGTCAAAATGTGGAGAAAAGGAGCCTATCCTATGAGATCCATAGACATCATTCTTCCTTTATTGGGAATTTTATATGTACTCTCTCCTATTGACCTGCTTCCTGAATTTGTTATACCGGTACTTGGAGTCATGGATGATCTGGCAGTGTTGTCACTCACCATTCCTAAACTCATCAAAGAGGTGGATAAATTTTTATTATGGGAAGCCGAACAAAAATACAGAGGCGCTCAAGTGATTGATGCTGAAATCGTAAAATAATAGTTTATTATATTTTTCACACCATCCCGGTCAATCCGGGGTGGTTTTTTATTTACAAATGACTGATAAATTTTTAAGCCTTATTTCAATTGCTTAAATTTGCAATATCTAATAAAAAATAATGGAAAGTAAAAAAGAATTCTTCTTAGAGTGCTACAAACTAGGCATCATCAAATTTGGTAGGTTTACCTTAAAAAGTGGTATTGAAAGTCCTTTTTATGTAGACCTGAGACCTTTGGCTTCAGATCCTAAAATTTTGAAAAATCTTGCTAATTATTTATTGGAAATGCTTCCATTGGATAATTTTGATTTAATCTGTGGAGTTCCCTATGCTGCTCTTCCTATGGCGACTGCAATGTCTCTGGAAAGCTACATTCCATTAATTATTAAAAGAAAAGAGGCTAAAAGCTACGGAACGAAAAAACTGATTGAAGGAATTTATCAGAAAGGACAAAACTGTCTTTTGGTAGAAGATGTAATCACATCAGGTAAATCTTTGTTAGAAACCATTCCTGAAATAGAACAGGAAGACCTTAAAGTTTCTGATATTGTAGTGGTACTGGACAGAGAGCAAGGTGGAAAACAGCTATTGGAAAGCAAAGGATACAGAGTACACACTCTTTTCAATATTTCGGAAGTATGTAATATTCTTCAGGAAACTGGTGAATTGTCAGATGAAGAAGTAAAAAGAATTCAGGACTTTCTTCAGGGGAATCATATTCAGTTTGAAGAGGAAACCAGATCTTCTTATGAGCAGAAACTTCAGACTACACAACATTCAGTTTCAAAAAAATTACTGGAAACAGCTTTAGCAAAAAAATCAAACCTTATTGCTTCTGCAGATGTTACCACTACTCAGGAGTTACTGGAGCTTGCTGAAAAAGTAGGACCTCACATTATTGCTTTAAAAACGCATATTGATATTATTTCTGATTTCGATTACGAAAAAACAATCACTCCTTTAAAAGCCATCGCTACAAAACATCAGTTTTTATTAATGGAGGACAGAAAATTTGCTGACATTGGAAATACGCAGGAACTTCAGTTCACAAGCGGAGTTTTCAAAATTACAAATTGGGCAGATTTCGTAACGTCTCAGGTTATCGGAGGTTTTGAATCATTAGACTGCTTTCATAATGTAGGAGTAGTAGCTATTGTAGGAATGTCTTCTAAAGGAGCTCTGACTTCTGCAAGCTATCGTGAAGAAGCTTTAAAAGTAGCTTTATCTCATCCTAATGTAATTGGTGGTGTATCTCAGAACAAAATTCCGGAAGACCTTTTATTATTCACTCCAGGTGTAAATCTTGCAGATTCCGGAGATGGTAAAGGACAACAGTACAATACACCGGAACATGTTTTCAAAACGCTACATACAGATTTTATCATTGTAGGAAGAGGAATCTACAAATCTGATAATCCTGAAGCATCTGCGATTACTTATAAGACAGAAGGTTGGAACGCGTATATTAATTCTTTGGAAAAAAAAGTAATTCAGGGTTAAAATCCTATAAAGTATATACAAAATAAGTTATATTTGACCTTTATCACGAATATTTGAAAAAGATCAGCATTTGCCTTATTTTGTTCTGGGGAGTCGCACAGGTTTCTGCACAGAAAGACAGTATCTATATTGAAGCTAAACTGTCTCCTGACAAAAAAAATCTTGAGATTAGTCAGGAAATTGTTTACTACAATCATTCTGAAAAAGACCTGCAGACCATAAAACTCCTGAATTGGGTTTCCGCCTACAATAGACGCGGAACTTCTTTAGTCTACAGAAAACTGGAAGACCGAAATACTGATTTGCATTTTGCGAAAAGTGATCAATTGGGTAAACTTCTTGAACTGAATGTTAAGAATTCTGAAAATGAAGTTATTCCTGTTACTACAATCTCAGATGAAAATCTTTTTATTCCTCTGAAAAATGTATTAAAACCTGGCGAAAGCGTTACTTTACAGTTGCAATACAAAATGCAGCTTCCCGATAAAACCTTTACGGGATATGGAACATCCGCTCAGAATACAGTATTAAAATATTTCTTTATTGTTCCGGATCATTTTGATCCGGACAATATTTCCAAAAGAAACTACCACGATATTGAAGAACCGGTAAGTTTCAATACTTTCTGGACCGTAAACTTTGATATCCCTGTAAATAATTTTGTGGAAGGTAATCTCCCACAGGTTCAGATGAACTCATTCAAGGGATACCTGGATTCGGATCCTGAGTTTTTGATTTCGCCAACTGGCTATCCTTCAATAAAAACCAATATTGACGGCGCTGAAACCGAAATTAAGTTCGGTTATAATCTGAAACCAGAAGAAAAACAAAATCTGGAGTTTTATCTTCCTTTACAATTAAAGTTTCTGAAAGAAAGAATCGGAATTCTTCCGAAAAGTATTTTTATTTCAGATAAATTCAGAGCTAAGGAAGACTTTTTCGGAAATAATGACATTACTTTCTGGAAATTCAAATTTCAGTTATTTACCAATGCTGAAAAGACAGATCTGGATTATTTTGGAATCATTACCAAGAAAATTCTTGATGAGAACGTTATTGCTGATAAAGAAAAAGATCATTGGTTTAAAAACGGTTTAAAATCCTATCTGGAAATTCAGTATCTGAAAAAATTCTATGCTGACACCAAACTCTTAGGCACGCTTCCTGAGACCAGAGTATTCGGGATTAAGCCTTTAAAATTCTTCCATGCATCCAAAGTAAAACTTCTGGATCGTTACGGACTTTCCTATCAGTATATCATGCTGCAAAATCTTGATCAGAAAATTGATGAGCACTTCCCTGTTTTAAGTAATTTCAATGACATGGCTGTCAGTAGTTTTGAAACCGGAAGTCTTTTTAATTATTCGGCGGATAAAATGGGGTACGACAGCTTCAATGATATTATAAAAAATTATATCTCTCAGAATACCGGAAAAAAAATTAATCCTGAAGATTTCCTGACTTCCCTTTCTGAGAAAAATAAATCAGCAGCTTATCTCTCAAACTTTTTAAAACAGAAAAACAGGGTTGATTTCAAATTAAAAAACATTAAGAAAGCCAACGATTCCCTAGAGATAAAGATTACAAAAAATACAGATATTTCCATTCCTGTAAAGCTGGAAACCGAGACCAAAGAAGGAGAAAAAAAGGTGTATTGGATAGATACTGAAGAAAATGAGCGCACTACCAATCTGTCACTTCCTGCTTCGGATAACATCTATAAAGTCACATTAAATAGCGGCTACACCTTCCCTGAATCGAATTACAGAGATAACTTTCTATATGCAAAAGGAATATTTTCTAATGCAAAAAAAATTAAACTTAAATTAATAAAAGATATTCCAAATCCGGAATACAACGAAATCTACATCACCCCAAGAGTACGTTTCAACAATACGTATGATAAATTTCTTTTGGGAATTAACTTAAAAAACCAATCTTTATTTGATCAGAAATTTCTGTATTCAGTCACACCAACCTACAGTACCGGAACAGGAAAACTGACCGGTTCGGGAGCTGTTTCCTATTCTATTCTGCCTGCCGAAAGTATTATCCGAAGCTTAACCTTTGGAGTTTCCGGTTCTTATTTCCATTACGATTATGGATTAGCTTACAGAAAGAGTTCAATAGCTTCCTCTATCAACTTCAGAAAAAATCCCAGAAGTACAGTAAGCAGAAGCATTGGAGTTTCCTATAATTATTTTGAAAGAGACCTGAGCCCTAAAATGATTGCCAATAACGACTACAGCAAATACAATCTCTGGAGTATCGGGTATGGTTATAGTGACAGCCAGATGATCCATGAAAAAAGTTTTAGTCTGAGCACGCAGGGAATGGAAGACTTTAATAAAATAACAGCTGAAGGTTTCTACAGATGGGAATTTGCCCCTAAACAAAAGTTGAGTTTACGTTTATTTGCCGGATATTTTTTAAGAAACAACACAAGAAATAATCTTTTCGACTATGGAATTTCCAGAGTTTCCAATTATTCATTCTCTTATAACCTTTTAGGAGAAAGTGCCAGCAGCGGTCTTCTTTCGCAGCAGTTTATATTAGCTGACGGTGGTTTTAAATCTTTTCTTCCGGGAACGGTAAACCAATGGATCACTTCCGCCAATGTAGATTCAAGCGTCTGGAAAATATTCCATGTATATGCTGATGCCGGGGTTTATAAAAACAAGGATCTTCCTGCCAAATTCATATGGGATACCGGAGTTAAAGTAAGAATCATCCCGGATTTCCTGGAAGTTTATTTCCCGATACAGTCTTCTTTAGGTTTTGAACCCTCATTTAAAGATTATGGAAAGCGTATCAGATATACACTGATTCTTAATCTTGGTTCCATTATCAATGCTGCAAGAAGAGGTTGGTATTAATAGTAAAAATTATTGTGGATATCTTTGTGGATTAAATCTCAACGGATAACACCTCTTATAAAATAAAAGAACAGCTTGTGAATATTGGCTGTTCTTTTTTATTAAAAACTAATCTTTTATAATTTTCTGGGAGATCGGAATATTATTAATCGTTCCGGTAACGATATAAGTTCCTTTTGGAAGTTCAGCAATATCAAGAGTTGAGGCTAATTTCGTAGGCGATTTTTTAACAACCTGTCTGAATGTGTCATAGATTTTTACATCTTTCACTTCGGTTCCGAAGACAATTTTACTGTCCTTTATAAAAGGATTCTGTACAAAGCCGGATTTCACACTGCCTTCCAGGGAAAAATCAGCCATATTATCATTACTGCCTACCAATGTTCTTTTTATAGCTGTGGTTGTGGTTGGAGAAGGAGCTGGTCCATCTCCTTTAAACTGATCTGCATTTGCCCCATAGCCTACAAAATCCAGGACGTTAGATGCGGAAGGGCCGGTAACCTGTACTATATTTCCGGCTAAAGCGATCTTTCCCGATACACTGGAAATTCTTAATCCGGAAGATTTGTTGGGTGTTCCATCAAAACTGGTAATAGTAGTGGCAATAAAATCCGGTGTTGGTAAATTTTCAACGCCTCCATCGATGGCTGATTCCTGAATCAAATATGTTTCATCAGGACCCAAAGTGAAATCCGGAAGTGTATGATATTCAGTAAAAGGTCCTATCGCCGGAGCATATTGTATACTTGCCCCAGTCAAAGAAACCAGGTTCGTTCCGATGTTTTTGAGTACAATATAATTATTTTTCAATACGGCACCTGAATCTGCATTCCCGCCATAAATCTCATTGATCACAATCTGAGCATTTGAAAAGGCCATTAATGATACAAGCCCGATAAGAGTAAAGATTTTTTTCATCGTAATAATTTTTAGAAATGGATTTGTAATAAAAATATCAAAAACAATACCACCAAATTAAGAAATAAACAGCATACAAAAACCTAAAAATCAGTAAATAATCATATGAAAAAACAGCCGCTTCAATGAAACGGCTGTTTATATTTTATCTAAAGAGATTAGTCTTTAAGAACTTTTTGAGAAACCGGTTGGTTATTTACTGTACCTGTTACAATATAGTTTCCTTTTGCCAGTTCAGCAATATTTACAGTTCCGTTTTGTTTCACAGAACCTTCTTTCACAAGCTGTCCGAACATGTTGAAAACTTTTACGTCTTTTACATCAGATCCGAAAACAATCTCATTGTTTTTCACAAAAGAATTCTTTACAAAGTTCCCTGATTTTACATTTTTAGTATCAATAGCTGCTAAAGAAGCAGTAGACGAAGTAACAGTTAAAGAAATATCATCTATTCTCCAGTTGGCTGTACCAAGAGATGGAGTTCCTGTACCAGGACTATCACTTCCATAGATTCTTAAGGTAACCGGAGCTGATTCTGCCCCAACTAAATTAGTACCTGAAAAAGTGATGTTATTCATTGCCCATGTACTATTGTTATTTACATTTACACTACCTATTGCAGTAGCGTAGTTATCGATGCTGGAATATACTGTAATCTTTCCAGGTCCTGTAGATGTTCCTCTAGATCCTAAATTTAAAGAATTTAAAGTTACTTTATTGCCAGCAACAGGAGTAACTGTAACACTAAAATAAGTACTTGCAGCGGTAGAAAGAGCCTCTTTAAAAGCAGCAGCACCAAAATTACTAGACCCACTTGCACCTGTATAGCCAGAAGATACTGATGAGGTGGTAATTAAATTTGTAGTACCATTATTATTTCCCTGAGCAGCCGCGAATGCTACACTGGAAATATTAGCATTTGTACCAGAAACAGGATTTACAGAAGTACAATCCCACATGTAAGTTGTTTGTGCAAAAGCAAACGCACTCACTACTACTGTAGCGAAAAGAGAATAAAGTTTTTTCATGATTTACATTTTTTTGTTAATAAATTTCTTTATATCACAAAACTACACTTAACTTGTTGATTGAGGACAATAAATAAATTAAGTTTTTGTTAATTATACTTGACCCCGTAATGTTAACATTTTTTAATTATTTTTACGAATTATTTTTAAAGTTGCGGAATTTTATTATCCTATTCGTTTTATTCTTCTTAGGCATATTTTCAGGAAGTGCTCAGGTATTTTCATGGAAAAATCCCAACATTCCTGAAGACAGCATTAAAAGGGATAGTATTCTCGCTGCACGGCTGGAACAGGACCTCTTTGCAAAAGACACCCTGGATTTCATAAGAACGCACAATAAGATCATTATTGATGAGGCTGTACTGGCAAAAAATGATAAAAAGAGATTCTTAGGAGAGCTTAATTCAAAAGGTTCCATTATCCGTGGGATTACTTTTGGTAACAACCAGGGACAATCTGTACAAAGTTCTATGGATCTCCAGATTTCAGGGCGATTATCAAAAGATGTCACGATTTTAGCCAGTATTTCTGATCATAATCTTCCTATTCAGGCTGATGGTTATACCCAGACTTTAGAGGAATTTGACAAAATCTATATGCAGCTTAACATTAAGGAAAAGTCTATTCTTAGGGCGGGACACCTTGATCTTGTAGAAGCTAAAAATTATTTTGCGAAATATCAGAGAAGGAGTATGGGCCTTCAGTTTCAGACAGAATTTGGGAAGGAAAACAAAACATTGATAGACATTTCTGCCGGTGTTGCACGAAGTGAATTCCATAGAATCCGTTTTCAAGGGGTCGAAGGTAATCAGGGACCTTACCGTCTGACCGGTAAGAACGGCGAACAGTTCATCACACTGATCTCCGGTTCTGAACAGGTTTTCATTGATGGTATCTTAATGAAACGAGGAGAAAACCAGGATTATATTATCAATTACAATACAGGTGAAGTTACCTTTACCAGTTTCCGTCCTATTTTCCAGCAAAACTTCATCACAATCTCTTATAACTACGCCAACAGAAATTATTCAAGGTATTTATTTACCGGAAAACTTGAGCATCAGAGAGAAAAATTCAAAGTAGGGCTAAACTGGTTCATGGAAAATGACAATAAAAATGCACCTCTTTCTTTAAATCTTTCTAAAGAAGATGAACAAATCCTTGCTGAAGCAGGAAATGACCCTAATCTGATGTATGCACCATCAGGAGTTGTTACCGAATATGATGTCAATAAAATTTTATACAAATTAAACTCTGCCGGGAATTTCTACGAATTTTCTACGGATCCTAACTTAACACTTTATCAGGTTTCTTTTACTTATTTCGGAGCTAATCTGGGAGATTATAAAATAGCACAAACAACCAATAACGGACGTGTTTTTGAATATGTAGGACCTAATGCCGGAGATTACAGAGCTGTAAGAAAACTTCCTTCTCCTCAGAAATCACAGGTATATTCCCTGAATTCTGAGTATTTATTGAATGAAGGAAAAATAGGAGCTGACATCTCACTGAGTAATTATGACATCAATTTATTCTCATCAAAAGATTCTGAGCAGAATATGGGCTATGCATGGCGTATTTTCGGAAATAAAAGCTTTACGAAAAACACATGGAAGGGAACTCCTAGTTTTGAATATCAATATATAGACAGACAGTTTCATATTCTTGACCGTATTAATGATGTGGAATTCTCAAGAGATTTTAACCTTACACAGGAGTTTAATAAGAGAACTCAAAACAGGTTTATCTTCAGCTTCCTGAACAAATGGAATAATAAATCTACTTTAAATTACCGCGTCAATTATCTGAATGAACAGGATTCTTACAAAGGGATTAAAAATGACCTTGACTTCGGCTGGCTGACAGGAAAATTCTTTACCAAAGGTAATCTATCTTATCTGAGTACCAATGCTACCCTTCAGGACACTAAATTCATCCGCGGCGGAGTTTCAACAGAGCTTACCGGGAAAAAAGGAAGCTGGGCCATTGGTGGAAGTATGGAACACAATGAAAAAAAATACAATGACACTCAACTTATGGATGTCACAAGTTTCAGCTGGAAAGAAATCTTTTTGCAAAAGAAAATCGGTGACAGTACCAGAACCAAGCTATTGGCAAAAGTATACATGAGAGATAATGACTCTGTGCGTGACAACCGACTTCAGAATATGAATAATATTTTGGGTTTCATGGCCGAAAGTCAGATCATCAAAACGGAAAGAACTACGCTAAATGCTTTAATCCATTACAGAAAATTTTTCTACTCAGGTGCGGAAGGTGATGTTACCCGAAATAATGACTTCGTAGTTGGAAATATTTTATACAATCAACAGCTTTTCAGAAACGGGATGCGTCTTCAGGCCTTCTATGAACTTGGAAACGGACAGGAAGCACAGAGAGAATTCCAATACATTAAAGTAACTGATGGACAGGGTATATATAAATGGACAGATTATAACGGAGACGGGATACAGCAGCTTGACGAATTTGAAATTGCAGAATATTCCGATCTTGCCCAATACATTCGTGTGTATACCAATTCCGTAAGGTATATCCCTTCCAATAAAAATAAATTACAGCTGGCATTATTTGTCAATCCAGCAATTGTTTTCAACTCAGAAAACGGATTTTTAAAGCGTTGGAATTTCAACATTTCATTGAATTCCCAAAACTCATTCTATAAAAAGGATAAAGTTCTTGTGCTGAATCCTTTTGAAAAGAACAGTGATCAGATCCTTAAAAATCAAAATATACTTGCTTCAGTACAATTCAATCCGACTGATAAATCAGGTTGGAACGGTAACTACAGATTCATCACAAATGATAATCTTATCAATGCCAATTTTAGTAATGAAGAGCGTGAACAAACCTCCCATTTCCTGAATATCGGATACTGGTTCAATAAAGAATTCAGAGTAGACTGGGAAAATTCTGTTCATGACATCCAAAACTCGTCACAATTGTTTGCGACAAGGGATTATCGTCTCAATAATTTTGAAACAAAGCCTAAGGCCACTTATAAATTCACCGATGCCATACAGGCTGAGCTGTCCTCTGCTTTCCGTCAAAAGCAAAGACTGGATGGTGAAGAACTTCTTAAAGCTTTTGATGTTACAGGAACTATCCAATGGGAGCGCAGAAAAACATCCATCCGTGGAAACTTCTCATTCATCAGCAACAATTTTACCGGAAACAACTTCAGTATCGTAGGAAATCAGATGCTGGACGGTTTGAAACCGGGAAAAAACCAGGTATGGAGTGTATTTATTCAGCAGGCGATCAACTCATTTATCCAGCTGAACCTTAATTACGAAGGAAGAAACTCCGGGGACCGGACCATTCATATCGGAAGTATGCAGGTAAAGGCAAGCTTCTAAGTTTAACAGTTCCTTTTACAATAAAAAAATCCCCAATGTCACTATTGGGGATTTGTATTGGTTATTAACTAATTTTTATTTTTTAATAATTTTAAGTGACTGTGAGCCTCTTTCGGTATTCACTTTTAAGATATAAATTCCTGCAGGAGCACGTCTCATATCTACGGAACCTTTTTCTGCGTTAACTGTTTCGCTAAGGATTCTTTGTCCTGAAACAGTATATACTTCAACATCTTTGATTCTACTGTCATTATTAATGTAAAGGTAATCCACAACCGGGTTCGGATAGAAATTGACCGTATTCTTTTTCGTCGTTTCATTTACAGCTAATACTGTTGCAGTAAATTCAAAACTTCCGAGATCCGGTGTTACAGCATTTCTTGTATTACCATCAGCATCCAATGTTACTTCAACAACCGGAGTTCCTTTATTATCAAGAGCCGCATTCCCCGTACCGGACACATGGAAGTCTGTTGCTGAGACAAATACCGGCAGAACATTCAAAGAATTTACATTACCTCCAAATCCTGACTGGATATCGGCAAGAGTAGTTTTTGCAGCTCCACCGATATACCCAAGATTGGTTCCTGAAGAATAAAAATTATTATAATTAATGGTAGAAAAAACCGTACTGGCTGCGCCGGCATAAATTGCATATCTATCTCCTGTCTGGGTTTGGGTATTTACAAAAAGATTGTTTCTCACATCTATACCACCTGCACCAGTTACTCCGCTTGTAATGTTTAAAGCAGATGGTCTTCCTGCAACAGTCTGGCTCACATCCATTACAACAGTATTATAATACACTTTATATCCTCCGCCTGCAGCGATGACGATTCCGTTTCCGTTGTCATTTACCCCGCCTGTTGTTGCATACCCATAGCCTGCTACACCGCTTACGGTATTGTTAGCCACTAAAGTATTGGAAGTAAGATTTGTTGTCGCCAGATAGATTCCCTGTGCTCCATATCCGAATGTATTGGTATTTTTGATTCCTGTTATTTTATTATTTGTGATAGTCATTCCATTTGTCAATGTGCCTCCTGCATAAATTCCCGCAAACAGAGTTCCCGTTCCGCTGGAGTTAAAATTGGAAATGGTATTTCCTCTTACAATAATATTAGCTGCTGCAGAGGCACCTGTATTACCGGAAGTAATAGTGATCCCGGCAGCTCCGCCTGTAGAAGTTCCGGTGTAGCCCAGATTGGTAATAGTATTTGAGATAATTGAAGAATTAACGGTTGCTGTTGCAAACCAGATTCCTCTTTTGATTTCTGCATTGGTAGTTTCAAAATTCCCAAGGGTATTGTTACTTACTGTGACTCCATCTGCGCCTTGTACATAAACCCCTCCAAGACGATTAGCATCTGTTCCCGAAGCATTTATATCATTACCGGTAACCAATGTATTCCCTCCGTTACCTGCTGCTGTGGCTGCAAATAAATAGATTCCCATATAGGCTTTCTTCACAGAATTATTCTGAATGGTAACATTATTAAAAAAACCTCCGGTAGGAGTTGTCGCGCCGTCATACATTACCAAAGCTGAAGAATTATTGATACCATTTATAATATTCAGGTTTTTAACCATAATATTAGTATTGGCTGCCGCAGCAGAAGCCGCAATAAATGTAAGTACCTGCGGTGCGGTAAGAGAAGTATTGGTAAGGGTAAGATCTCTGGTAGTTCCTGAAGCAGCATTACTTCCGTCTATGGTAATATTACTGCCTTGTATTCTCACTAAAGGTGCACTGGCAACATCTCCTGAAATAGTAGCCGTAGCTCCTACTGCAGGTTTAATTACAACAGAAGTATAGCTTGTTGCTCCACCGCTGGCATTCAGGCTGGCAGTTGCCGTTTCTGTTGTATTAGCTGTTATACTGATTGCAATTGCTCCCTGATGTGTTCCCGCATTAATAGCGTCAAATGCTCCCTTTAACGTAGTATAGGTTCCTGTAGCTGTACCTGCCGTAGCAGACACATTCACTTGTGAATAAAAATTTGATGCAGCAAAGCCTGCCATCAAGCAAAATAGAAATTTTCTCATATTATTAATTTTTGTTTGTATTAAATATAAAAAATATTTTTCAATAAAACATTAAAAACATTGAAAATCAATCACATAAACCTATTATAAATTTAAAAAAATACTATAAAATCCCCTAAATAAACAGAAATACACAAAACGAGGAATATATTGCAAATAGTAAAATATTGTTTTTTCAGAATTTCGTAAATTTGCACCATGATAAAAATAGGCAACATAGAACTGCCGGAATTTCCACTTTTGCTGGCTCCGATGGAAGACGTAAGTGATCCTCCGTTCAGACGTTTGTGTAAAATGCATGGTGCAGACTTAATGTATTCGGAATTTATTTCTTCTGAAGGGTTGATTCGTGACGCTATCAAAAGCCGTAAAAAGCTTGATATCTTCGATTATGAAAGACCAGTGGGTATACAGATCTTTGGTGGAGACGAAGAAGCTATGGCCATGTCTGCAAGAATTGTTGAAACAGTAAATCCGGATCTGGTAGATATCAATTTTGGATGTCCTGTAAAGAAAGTTGTCTGCAAAGGAGCAGGAGCAGGTGTTTTGAAAGACATTGACCTGATGGTTCGTCTTACAAAGGCTGTTGTAAACTCCACTCATCTCCCTGTAACCGTAAAAACCCGTTTAGGATGGGACAGTACCTGCATTAATATTGATGAGGTAGCAGAACGTCTGCAGGAAACAGGAATCAAAGCTCTTACCATACATGCAAGAACCCGTGCTCAAATGTACAAGGGTGAAGCAGACTGGGAACATATTTCCAGAATCAAACAAAACCCTAATATTGAGATTCCAATCTTTGGAAACGGAGATATTGATTCTGCTGAAAAAGCATTAGAATATAAACAGAAGTACGCATGTGACGGTATTATGATTGGACGTGCTGCTATTGGCTATCCATGGATATTTAATGAAATCAAGCATTTCTTTAAAACAGGAGAGCATTTACCTGCCCCTACAATATCAGACCGGTTACTGGCAGTTCGCCAGCATGCAGAATGGAGTGTTGAATGGAAAGGAGAAAGATTAGGCTTGGTGGAAATGAGACAGCACTACAGTAATTATTTCAGAGGAATACCTCACTTCAAGGACTTCAGAAAAAAATTCCTGGAAGTTTTCACATTGGAAGAAATGAACAGCTTAATCAAAGAAACCCAACAGTTCTACGAAGAATATCAGACACAGGTATAAATATAAAAACCATCAGCAAAACTGATGGTTTTTTATTATTTGAATCTTAGATTAATATCCTTCTGATGGAGATTCATTTTTAATCAACGCTAAAGCTGAGGACGTTCCTATTCTTTTCACTCCCATATTGATCATTTTCTCGGCATCTTCAGGGGTTCTTACACCACCTGCTGCTTTTACAGGAAGTTTCCCTGCGTTGTTGAGCATAATTGTTATTCCTTCAAAGGTTGCTCCATTAGGTTTTCCCTCGGGTGTTTTGTAGAATCCTGTTGAAGATTTAACAAAAATTTTTGACCAGTCATTTTCAGAGAAGTTCTCTTCTGCCCAGGTAGAAATATTTTTGGTAAGATCTGCAATTTGTTCATCTGTCAAAGCAGCAATTTCAATAATCCATTTTGCTATTTTATGATGTTCAAGAGATAATCTTGTACATTTTACAAATTCATCTTTTACCAGCTCTATATTACCCTGTAGATAAGCTGTATAATTAATAACGAAATCCAATTCATCAGCACCGTCTTCTATTGCTTTTGAGGCTTCGGCAAGCTTCTCATCAACAGAATAGGTCCCTTCATGAAAGCCTATTACAGTTCCTACTGCAACATTTGAATTTCTTTCCTGAATATATTTCCTGATCTCAGCTACATAATCCGGGCGAATCATTACAGCAAAAATACCATTCTCAATAGCTTCCTGTGCAAGTTCTTTATCTTTTTGAAGTGTTTCTTCATGGGAAATACCTGATTGTTCCGGTGTTTTCAGGTAGGTTGAATCCAAATATTGGGCTATGTTCATATCGTTATACTTTCAATTGTCTGTAAATACCTTGTTCCAAAGATATAAAGGTTTCTGTTCTTGTTACTCCTTTCAGCTTCTGAAGCTTGTTAAGGATCTGCATTAAGTGATCATTATCTTTACAAAGAACTTTCAGGAATATGGTATAATTTCCTGTTGTATAATGGGCTTCCACTACTTCGTTAATATCATGCAAAGATTTTACCACTTCTGGATAATGGCTTGGCTGATCCAGAAACACACCAATGTAGGAAATCACCTTATATCCTATTTTTTTAGGATTAAGAAATGATATTGAATTTTCAATAACTCCTGCATGTTCGAGTTTTTTGATTCTTTGATGCACTGCCGTTGTGGAAATTCCAACATTTTTTGAAATGTGGGCTAAAGAAGTTTTAGCATTATCCATCAACATGTAGATAATTTCCTTGTCAATAGAATCTAAATGATAGCTTGTGTTGCTCGAATTTTTCATTTTCTACTTTTTTATTATTTATGTTTTTTACTGTAAACTTTTAAATTTTACAAAAACCGGGAAGTGATCACTATATCCTCCTAAATACCGTGTACCGGCATAAGTTCGGAAAGGCCGTCCTTCAAAATTCCTGGTTCTGCTGCGGATTTTTTCAGAATTGAATATATGGGCATCCTGAAAAGTCAGCGTCTTATTATCAAGCAAAGATCTTGACATAATGATCTGATCATACAGCAATCCAGATTTATAATGAAAAGTAGAATAATTTCTTGTAGAAAACAATTGCTGAAAAGGGTTCATTAAAACCTTCTCATGCTCATTGTTATAGAGAATCTGTACTAAATTTTCATCATCCGGGTTTTCGTTAAAATCACCACACAATATGACATGCTCTTTATCAGCATCTACAATTTTCATAATCCGTTGCCGGACTTCATTCAATATAAAGGCTCTTTTAGGTTTATTGATATCTTTTTCTCGCTTAGAGGGAAGATGGGCGATAAAGACATTAATAATTTCTCCTTTATATCTAATTTTTGAAAAAAGTACGTCTCTGGTTGTGTCGTAATTTCCTGTGTTTTTATTTACTATTTCAAAAAAGAAAGTAATGGTTTCCGAATCTATTACCTCTACTTTATTTTTATCATACAACATGGCTACATCCACTTTTCTTTCGTCCATAGAATTGTAATGTACAATTCCATATTGCGAATGAAAGGGGTCCATCTCCACAAGATCTTCCAATACTTTCCTTCCGGAAACTTCAGACAATCCTATTACAAATGGCATTACACCATTATCCTCCTTCATTAACTGAAATACATGGGAGATTTTGAAAAGCTTATTATTATATCTTTTTTCATCCCAATTCCTTAATCCTGACCGGGTAGGATCTAATTTGTGGACAGGTTTCGGATCGGGTAAAAATAAATTTTCAACATTATAAAAAGAGAACAGTTCCATCTACACTAATTTCTATACTTTAATTTATTATGTTCTTTTTCCTTAAGATGTAAATTTATTATTTTTTTTCAAATTCCTTTGATTCAACTTAAGAAAGCGAATCAATTTCCAATAAAAAACGATTCAAATATAATAAAAAATATCAATGAAATCAGCTATAATAAATTAATTTTTCAATTATTAGAGAGTTTTAACACATTAATCAAAATTGAGACAATACGTAAAAATCAAAATAATAGAAATAAATTTTCAATTTAAAATTAGAAATATTAATATTTTTCGCACTTATTAAATTTACAACAAATATTATTCCATTTATCTTCATAACAAATGGAATTCAAAACGGATAATAATTAAATAAATTTGAACAATATTGACTACAGTAAATCAGGGCGTTTTTCCCTGGTGATCCTTACAGCTTCATCATGGCGCCATTCTTCAATTTTACCAGAATTTCCGCTGAGTAAAATTTTAGGTACGTCCAACCCTTTATAACTTTCAGGTCTGGTATAAATTGGCGGCGAAAGAAGATCATCCTGAAAGCTGTCCGTTAAGGCACTCTGTTCATCATTTAAAACTCCGGGAAGCAGTCTTATGACAGAGTCTGCAAGAACGCAGGCTGCCAGCTCTCCTCCTGTAAGAACATAATCTCCTATTGAAATTTCTTTTGTGATATGAAGATCTCTTACTCTTTGGTCTATTCCTTTATAGTGGCCGCAGAGAAAGATCAGATTTTCTTTTATGGAAAGAGAATTGGCAATTTTCTGATTTAAAGTAACTCCATCCGGTGTCAGGTAGATTACCTCATCATAATTTCTCTGCGACTTAAGCTCTGAGATACACTTATCCAACGGCTCAATCATCATGACCATTCCTGCTCCGCCTCCGTAAGGTTCATCATCAATCTGTCTGTGCTTATTGATAGCCCAGTCTCTCAGTTGATGAAAATGTACTTCTGCCAGCCCTTTATCCATCGCTCTTTTCAAAATAGAAGTTTTGAACGGACTTTCCATCAATTCCGGAAGTACGCTTATTATGTCAATTCTCATTGTAATGTTCCGTTTTTCTTAGTAGGTATAATAATTAATCTTAAAGAAGAATCTTTGTTGACATAGCTCCACATCCAGTTGAAGAATATGGCCAGCTTATTTCGAACGCTCAAAATTAGCATTAAATGGAGAAACATCCAGAAGTACCATGCCAGAAATCCCTGAAATTTTATAAATGGCAGATCAACAACGGCTCTGTGCTTCCCTATAGTTGCCAATGAACCTTTATCATCATACTCATACTCTGCCCACTCGTTCTGACTTTTCTTTAATAAATTTTTACCTAAATTTTTTGCCTGATTAATGGCTACGTTTGCTACCTGCGGGTGTCCCTGTGGATATTTTGAAGTTTCCATATAGGCAATATCCCCGATGGCATAAATATTATCGTATCCTTTTATTTTATTATATCGATCTACAATATATCTGTTTCTTACTAATTTTTCTTCGGGGAAACCTCCTACCACATTTCCGGTAACTCCGGCTGCCCAGATTACATTATTGGACGGTATTTCTTTTCCGCTTCTAAGATGTACTTTATCTCCGTCATAATCTGTCACCACTTCTCCGCTCATAAAAGTCACCCCAAGATCTTTGAGGTATTTTTCAGATTTCTCCTGAGCCTCACTGCTCATTACAGCAAGTGGTTTTTCTGTGGAACTTACCAGAATAATCTTCAGATGGTCAAAATTCATGTAAGGATAGTCTCGGGGAAGAATGTCTTTTTTCATTTCTGCAAAAGCACCCGCCAGCTCTACTCCGGTAGGTCCGCTTCCTACGATAACGATATTCCAGTTCCCGTCATCGCTTCGGCTTTTTTCAATAATCAGCTTTTCAAAGGTCATCAACACATGATTTCTTATGCTGATGGCTTCCTGGGTATTTTTCATTCCGAAAGCTTTTCCTTCGAGATCTTTGTTCCCGAAAAAATTAGTTTTACAGCCCGTTGCAATGATGAGTTTATCATAAGTAAATTCTGCTTCATCAGTAATCACTTTATTGCTGGCAGGGTCTATTTCTTTCACCTCTGTCATACGGAACTGGGTGTTTCTGGATTGCTGAAAAATCTTTCTGAAAGGGAAAGAGATATTGGAAGGTTCTATCCTTCCTGAGGCTACCTGATAAAAAAGCGGCTGAAACATATGGTGATTCACCCGATCCAGAACAATGACCTTTTTGTTCTTGTTATTCAATGTTTTTGCAAGCTGCAGCCCCGCAAATCCTCCTCCTATAATGATGATTTTTTCGCGTGTTTCCATAATACACAAATTTACTGATTTTATTTTAGCATTTAGCAGTGAAAAAAGTTAGTTTTGCAAAACTTTATGACACCAAAAAAGTACACCAAAAAAACTGCCAAACAGCTCCATAAAACAAGACGGAAGAACTATTTTTTCCGTAGAAAGGTAATATTGGCCATTTTAATTGTAGCCCTTATCGGAACCGGCTTTTATTTAAAGCAATCCATCAGCTATTATTATGCATTGTACTTTAATAAATTTACTCACAAGAAACTCCACAACAGCGAAAGGGAAGCCGCAAGAATCCAGAGAATTTTAACGAGCAATCTTGATAAGACCTATGGTTTTGATGTTTCCCATTATCAGAACAGAGAAGATATTAAGTGGGACAGCCTCAGCATTGGTAATAAAACCATTCCGCTGGAGTTCGTCGTTATGCGTGCTACGATGGGAAACAGAAGTGCCGACAAGCATTTTGAGGAGTTCTGGGAAATGGCTAAAAAGCACAATCTTATCCGTGGTGCCTACCATTTTTACAGAGCTGATGAAGATCCTGTTATTCAGGCTAATAATTTTTTAGCAAATGTAAAACTTGAGGGTGGAGATCTTCCTCCTATTCTAGATATTGAAAAAATCCCAAAGCGTAAAACGAACAAAAAACTGATTGAAGATCTGAAAGTCTGGTGCAAAATTGTAGAGGAGACTTATGGTGAAAAGCCTATCATTTATACCTATTATCATTATTATAAAGATTTTCTGAAAGGTGAATTTGAAGACTATCCTTTATGGCTGGCCAATTACAATGATGTTCCTTCTCCTTCCCCTGATGACCAGTGGGATTTCTGGCAGTTTACAGAAAGTGGGATTGTTCATGGTATCAATACCAAAGTGGATCTTGATATTTACAACGGTAATTCATGGTCGTTAAAAAGGCTGACATTGGATTAGAAATAAGAAAGGAAGATGGAAGCGGGAAGATGGGAGTTGATGAAATTCTTTTTTTATTCTCACTACGTCTCCGGCATCTATAACTTCCAACCTCCACCTTCCTGCCTTTAATTTAATTATTTTTTTCCTAAAAAACTCAAAATATCTGTATTGAGCTGGTCTGCATTTTCAAAGGGAATCATATGAGTAGCATTGTTATAAATTTTGAGTTCTGCATTGGGAATTTCTTTAGCAATGAGCTCAGTGTGCTCTGGCTTAATAACATCTTTATCTCCAGCAATCACCAATACTTTGCTTCCAATTTTATTTAAATCTTTTTTACCGATACGGGGCTGTGTCAGCATGATCTTCAGAAGTCTTTGTTCATTAAACTTTTTAGGATCCTTCAGTTCTTTCATTACCAGCATTTTATTTCCAAAATGATCGGTAAGCTTGTCATCTACTCCATCAGGAAAAGCATTTGCTCCAATGGTTATCAACTTATTAAGTCTTTCGGGGTATTTCAGAGCGAATTCCAGACCTGTATTTCCGCCATCACTCCAGCCTGCGATATTTACTTTACCTAGATTTAGCTTATCTGCAAGAGCTTTCACATCATCTGCAAACATTTTATAGGTAAAATCTTTTTTAGAAGAATCTATACTTTTCCCCTGCCCTCTGGTATCTATCGCAATTACTTTGTACTGTCTGGACAAAACGGGGATCTGCTGATAATAATCTTTTATACTTCCAGAATTGCCGTGAAGCAGAATCAATGGTTCTCCTTCACCATAGGTTTCATAATAAAGGTCTGTATCCTGAAGTTTGAGATATTTCCCGACAGTTGCATTTTGACCATATATTGTATGTTCAGATGCCTGAACATATTTTGAGACATCAGACATCATTGCTTCAGCACTATCATCTGAAAATCCGTCTTCCTCTTCGGTATTGCTGTTTCCGTTTTTATCCATTTTCACATCAATATTTATGGCAGGCGCAGCAATGGTCATTTTTTTCCAATCTCCATAAAATTCTCTTATAAATCCTGTTCTAAATAATGCTGCACTTATTTTCACCGTTCCTTCAAAATCTTTCAAGAATTGAATTCCTACAAAGAATTTTCCCTGAACCCAAATATTACGGTCATTTACATCCAAAGTATAAGTACCGTCTTTAATCATATCTTCAGTAAGCTCTACTGTGATCTCCTCATCCAAAATATTCTTATCCGGGAATCCATTTTTCTCACTGTAAATACTGTACCGCATCAGGACAGGCTGACTGGAAGTATAACTTGCGATATTCAGATTGATATTTTTAATCTTCGATCTCTTTTTCGCATTAAATTCCAATGCTGTTTCTCCTAAAAAATTATCTTTATTTAGTCCCGGATTAACTGAATATAAAACACTTTTTGTTTTTGTATTAACACCCCAGTTTTTATCTACAAGCTTCTTAGGCTTAATCGCAATTTCTTTAATATTTCTAATTTTTTCTTTCAAAAATATTTTCTGCAGATCATGCTTTTTAAAATCCTCTACAGTCTCCGTATACATTTCATAACCCGGCACTTCAATAATTACTTTTTTTTGCGGAGCTAATGTGGATAAGTCAATTGAGAAATTTCCCTTTCCATCAGAAATCACTCCAACATTTTCTTTATCAATACCTATTTTCACATAAGGAATCGGTTGATTTTCATTTTTAGAAATAATGGTTCCGGAAATAATCTGTGCATTGAAAGCCGAAGCTGCCAAAAGAAAGAATAAAGTATTATGTTTTTTCATGTTAAAAGTTTGATGCAAACTTATTTCTTTTCAACAGCCTGTTCTCACAACATCTTATTAAATTTAATCTATCTTTAGTTAAAATTCATTTAAAGCTTTCTGATATTTTTATGATTATTCTAAAAAACATTTAAATTCCCTGCTTTTAAAGGATATTCATAACATCTTCCCATGAATTCACTCTTTGATAGGTATCGTTTTCTATCAGCTCATTATGAGGCTGTGTGAATATCAGTCTGTCTCCGGTAAAATGATCCAGATTTTTAGGATAATCATCAATCATAATGTCTCCGGAAACAACCTTTTTGCTTCCACAAAGAACAATCTGCTCCCAGGTGATGAATGGGAAGTGTTCTGCAAGCCAATCGTATTTTTCTCTTAAGCTGTTGGGAAATTCCATACCTGCAGATACAATATACAGATCGTATTTATTATTCAGATATTCCATTGCTTCACGGCTTCCTTTCATTACAGGTAAGGTTCTGAAAAAACCTACCTCATTTACATGTTTTTTTCCGTTTGGAAAAGACTCTATTTCAGGCTTGCCAGCCAAATCACTGATTTCAATTTCTCTCCCTGTATCTCTTTTTTCAAATTGTACCAGCTGATGATATACATCCGCCATTACCCCGTCCATATCTACAATAACTTTTTTCATTATTTCAATCAGATTTTTGTATTATTTATTAATATTGTTAAAGTGTATTCATTGTATCATACCAAATTTACTGAATAGTTTTTCAGATAATGGACATAGTCTATTAAAAAATTATAAATATTCGTTTTTATAAAAGGGGTTCCGGAAAATTTTAGGTTACATTTTCGTACTTTTGCGGTTCAATTCAAAATTAAAATCAAACCATTAGTTTCCAATGAATTACGTCTCTGCAGAAAATCTTACCAAATCTTACGGCATCAAAGTTTTATTTGAAAACATTTCTTTTCACATCAATGAAGGGGATAAAATTGCTATTGTTGCCAAAAACGGAAGTGGAAAATCTACCCTTCTGAAAATATTAATGGGTAAAGAAATTGCAGACAGTGGAACTGCGATCATCAACAAAGATATCCAGGTGGTATTATTTGACCAGGAAATTGATTATGATCCTAAACTCAGCATTGAGGAGTTTATGATGGCGCTGGATTCAGAACCTATTCTTGCTCTTAAAAATTATCACCTATCACTTCATTCTACTGATAATGATTTTATTGAGAAAGCATTGGCCGGTATGGAAGCTCATAAGGCATGGGATCTGGAAAATGAAATGAAACAGATTCTTTCCCAGCTTAAGATTACCGATCTGGATGCTAAAATGGGTACTCTTTCCGGAGGTCAGATCAAGCGCGTAGCACTGGCTAAACTTTTAACAGAAACAAGAGCCGAGCACAGACATACGCTTCTTATCATGGATGAACCTACCAACCACCTGGATGTGGATATGGTAGAATGGCTTGAAAATTATCTGAATAAGGCAAAAATCACATTATTACTTGTAACCCACGACCGGTATTTCCTTGACAGTGTTTGTGATATTATCTGGGAAATGGAAGATAGAAATCTCTATGTTCATAATGGTTCATATGCTACTTATCTTGAGAACAAAATGATTCGTGAGGAGAATCTTAATGCTACTATTGATAAGGCCAATAACCTTTACAGAAAAGAGCTGGAATGGATGCGCAGACAACCAAAAGCAAGAACCACAAAATCAAAAAGCAGAATTGATGCATTCTACGAAACTGAAAAGGTTGCCAAAACCGATACCAGAAAGGATGGATTGGAACTGGATTTTGAAATGAAGCGTCTGGGAAATAAAATTCTTGAACTTAAACATATTGATAAAAGTTTTGGCGCAAAAGTTCTTCTAAAAGATTTCAGCTACCAGTTTCAGCGTGGTGAAAAGGTAGGAATCATCGGAAAAAACGGAGCAGGAAAGTCTACCCTGCTTAATATTATACAGGGATTAGAAAAAGCAGATAAGGGAGAAATTGAAACCGGAGAAACTATATCTTTCGGTTATTTCGCTCAGAAAGGACTTACCTATAAAGAGGACGAGCGTGTTATTGATTTCATTAAAGAGATTGCAGAATTTTATCCTTTGGCAAATGGCAGAAGCTTATCCGCCTCACAGTTTTTAAGATTATTTTTATTTGATGATCAGACTCAGTACTCTCCTATTTCTAAGCTTTCAGGTGGGGAAAAAAGAAGGCTTCACCTGATGTATATTTTATATCAGAATCCTAATTTCCTGATTTTTGATGAGCCTACGAATGATCTGGACCTTCCTACGCTAACTGTTCTTGAAAACTTTCTTCAGCAATTCCAGGGATCTTTGATTATTGTTTCCCACGACAGATATTTCATGGACAGGATTGTAGACCATGTTCTGGCTTTTGAAGGGGACGGAAAAATCAGAAATTTTGTTGGAAATTTTTCAGAATATAGAGATGCAAGAAGCCGTGAAGAAGCATTGGAAAAAAATACAACCGTAAAACCTGAGCCTGCTAAAGAAGTGGTTGCTGTAGCAGAAACCACTCCAGCTTCTGCTTCTAAAAAAAGAAAATTAACTTTTAAGGAACAAAAAGAGCTGGAAACCATTGAAAAGGAAATGCCTGAACTGGAAAATCAGCGTTCCAAAATTCTGGATCAACTCAACAACGAAGCGGATTATGAAAAGATAGCCAAACTCTCTTCCGAACTGGAAACAGTTTCAGAAAAACTTGAGAATCATGAGATGAGATGGCTGGAGCTTCAGGAAATCATTTAATAATAGAAATGTGAGTTATGAATGAGTTCAGAGAGTCAGAGGGTTTGAGGGTAAAAGAGTAGAAAATTCCTATTCCCAATTACTACCAATTCTGAATTTTAAACTTTGAACCCATTCATAATTTATAATTTAGCTATATTTATAATTTAACTATTCTTTCTTCTTTTGCGCTTTCCAGAGAAGCATCAATGATTTTCATATTCTGAATGACTTCTATACCCGGAGATGGCAAAGCATATCCGAAAACAATATGCTCATAGATCTGCTGGTAATAATCCATATAATTTCCGGCTTCACTGGACGTCAGAATTCTTTCTGTTTCAGAATAATCATTCAGGAAGTTCAAAATTCCATCAGCTTCTTTCAATGGCTGAGTCCATTCTTTACCATATACAGGAATTGCACCTGCTACCAATTCATTTTCCTGATTGTCTGTTCTTTCCTGTAAAAAAGTTCCTCTGTCACCGTGAATAGTATATGCATAATGGCCTTCTTTACTGAAAACCGATGTTTTTAGTCTTACTCTCAGATCATTTTTGTAGAATAGCAGGATCTCAAAATAATCATTCGCAAATTCTTTTCCTTTCATAGAAAATACATCTGCAAAAAGTTTTTCAGGATATCCAAAATACTGTACAGCCTGGTCTACAAGATGCGCACCCAGATCATGAAGTGACCCTGAACCTACCTGGTCCGGACTTTCTTTATGCTGCTTTCCGCTAGGAGTTGTACGGAATCTGTCAAACCGAATTTCAGCCTCTTTAATATTTCCTATTTTCTGTTCATTTAAGACCTTTTGAACCTGTAAAAAGTCACGGTCGAATCGTCGGTTTTGATATACACTTAAAAACAATCCTTTTTCTTCAGCCAATTGAACCAATTCTTCTGCTTCAGAAACATTTACTGTAAAAGGTTTTTCCACAATAATGTTTTTTCCTGCTTCCAGTGCCATTCTTGCATATTCGTAATGGGTCTGAACCGGAGTGTTGATAATCACCAGCTCTACATCTGCATGCTGAAGCATTTCTTCTACAGACCGGTAAATGGTTGCTTCAGGATATTTTTCTTTAGATTCTTCCTTACTTCTTTCTACCACAGCAGATATAAAAAATCCCGGATGCTCCTTTAAAAAGGGAGCATGAAATATTTTTCCGCTCATTCCAAAGGCACAAAGCCCTGCTTTTACCAATTGCATATTATAATTTTTAACAAATATATTCATAAAAACGCTCTATTCCCCAATCTAAAGAAGGTATAGAAATAATCCATCTCATTAACAATAAAAATATGATTAAAATCATTAATTTATTTTTATCTATTCTAAACAAATACTTACATTTGCGCCTTATTTAAAACTGTTCTACATAAAAATAAAATGAAAAGACAATTACTTTCTTTAGGTCTTCTATTTATCGCTGTTTCGGCGAGTTCACAGATGAAAAATGCTGAAGCAGATACCATCAGAACTCAGACCATTGAGGATATTAATCTTCACAAAACGGGAAATCCTAATCAGGCAAGACCATTATCGACAAAATCAAACCTGACGGTAATGGAAAATCCACAGCCTATTGCTATTGTTACTCACGAAATTATTGAGCAGCAGCAGGCAAAACAGCTTAGTGATGTTCTTCAGAATGTAAACGGAATGTACATTACTTCTTCCAGAGGAAATTCTCAGGACAGTTTTGGTGGCCGTGGTTTCATTTTAGGAAATGACAATATCTTCAAGAACGGAACAAGGGTAAATAGTGGTGTTTTCCCTGAAGTAAGTGGTCTGGAAAGAGTTGAAGTTTTAAAGGGAGCTAATGCTATGCTTTTTGGTAATACAGCAGCTGGTGGCGTTATCAATATGATTACAAAAAAACCTAAATTCAATTTTGGTGGAAGCATAGGACTAAATGGTGGAAGCTGGAATTCATATAAACCAACAGTTGATATTTATGGACCTTTATCAAAAAATGTTGCATTCAGAATAAATGGTGCCTACGAGCATGCTGAAAGTTTCAGGGATGTTGTAGAGTCAGAGAAATATTATTTCAACCCTTCATTTTTATTTAATTTAAGTGATAAATCTCAATTAATTGTTGAGGCAGATTATCTTAAAAATAATTTTACCCCGGATTTCGGAATTGGATCTATTACTGAAAAAGACCAAAGCTACAGATTGAATGATGTTGTTTCCAGAAACACTTTCTTCGGAACTGACTGGCAATATCAAAATGTACAGCAAGCTTCTACGAATGTAACCTTCAATCATCAATTTAACGAAAAATGGTCTTTGAACGCTACTGCTTCTTACCAAAACTATACTAAAGATTATTTTTCTTCTGAAAGAGTACAGTGGATATATGAAACTAAAGATGCAACTGTAGACCCTAATAGATTATCCTGGAAAAGACCTTTTGGTAGAACTTACAACGAACAAAATTATACGTCGGCACAAGTAAATATCAATGGTGAATTCAATACAGGAAAAATCAACCATAAAGTTTTAATTGGTTCAGATGCTGATTATAGTCAGGCAGATGCTTATGCTTATAGTATCACAGCTCCAAAAAATCTACTATATCTAGATGATCCTTCAACATGGGGAAGTATTGATATGCCGAATTCTACTCTTAGCACAAGAAATAGAATCAATACAAGAAGAATTGGGATCTATGCACAAGATTTTATCAGTTTAACAAAGCAATTAAAAGTAATTGCAGGACTAAGATGGTCTTATATAGAAAATATGCCTACGCTGACAACTCGTTTTACATTAAATGATAAAATTGAAGTAGCAAATTCTTCAACTTCTGATAATGCATTTTCGCCAAAAGTAGGTTTGGTTTATGCTCCAAATGAAAACCTTTCTGTGTTTGCAACTTATACTAATTCGTTTGCTTCAAATGCAGGATATACTTCAGATCAATTTGGTACAGTAAATACCAATCAGCCTGTTACTGATGTTCAAAATCAGTTAACTACTTTATCAAGACAAAGCATAAAACCTTCAACAGTTGATCAATACGAAATTGGTGTTAAAAAGAATTTCTGGAACAATGCTTTAGCTGTTAACGTAACGGCTTACCAGATTATGTACAATAATTATTATCAAACATATTGGTTCGCTTCTGCTCCAAACGGAGCACCGGTAAATTCTACAGATACCAATCTTAAAGAATTTGCAGGAAATATGAGAAGCCGTGGTGTAGAATTAGACATTACAGGAAATCCAACAGAAAACTTATCTATAATCGGAGGTTTTTCTTATAACAATTCCGTTTACATTGACACTCCTGAAAAGGGATATGTTGAAAACCAAAGACTGGTAAGAACACCAGCTACAACAGCAAATGCTTCCGTTTTCTATAAATTTACAAACTATGTAAAAGGTTTAAAAATTGGAGCTGGAATTTATTACATTGGAGACAGAATCGCTGGATGGAATGATTCAAAATCTACAAACGCAAGTAGAAACAATGTGAGTAGAATGTTTGATCTAAAAGACTATACAACTGTTTCTGTATCCGTAGGCTATGAGTGGAAAAAATTCTCTATTCAGGGGAAAGTGGGCAACCTGTTTGATGTCGTAAACTACAATGTTCATGAGAATTATTCAGTGAACCCTATCACTCCGAGAAACTACTATTTCACACTTACATATAGACTGTAGAATTCTTTTATATAATAATTCTTTCATTAAAAGTGGAGATTGCATTTTTGCAGTTTCCACTTTTGAAATTTTAAACAAAAACAAAACAATAAGATATGGATAAGATTAAAGACACAAGAAGTTTCATGAGAATTACACACCGTTATCTGGGATATTTCCTTGCCGGGATTATGGCCGTATATTCGTTAAGTGGAATCCTTCTGGTGTACAGAGACACCGATTTTCTGAAAAGCGAAAAAAAATATGAAAAGAACATCGCGGCCAATCTTTCAGAAAAAGAACTGAAAAAAGAACTGAAAATGAAAGGTCTTGAAGTGGAAAAAACAGAAGGAAGTGTTCTTTATTTTAAACAGGGAACTTACGACAGCGCAACCGGAAAAGCAAAGTACACCAAGAAAGAATTACCTTTCGTATTAGACAAAATGGTTTCTCTTCACAAATCACAGTCTAAAGATGCTATATCTCCTCTAAGCGTTTTCTTCGGAGTTTCTCTTTTCTTCTTTGTAATCTCCAGTTTCTGGATGTTTAATCCTAAGACCAAGGCTTTCAAACGCGGAATCAAGTTTACTATTGCAGGACTTATCATATCTATAATTCTTTTATTTATTTAATTATCAGGAAGGTGAACAAAAGAAAAAAAAGTATTTAGGGTCATTTCCCTTTTTTATGATTTCTCTTTTAAAACCTCCTCTTATTTCCTTTATCATTATGAAATTCTCAATAAATATGTTAAAAAACCGGATTATATCTCACTGGTAATATTAACGTTTATTTAGAAAAATTACCTAAAATTAAGAGTATGGCACATTTATTGTTTTTTCTATAACTCGTGAATAATAAACATTTAATTATTAAAATAATAAATTATGAAAAAACTTATTTTAACAGGGATATTAGCCGTAGCAGGTTTAACAGCAACCGCAAACGCTCAGATTCAGAAAGGTAATTGGATGGTAGGAAGTAGCATCGTAGCCAGTAACTTTGGTTTAAATACAGGTGGTGGATATAATATTTCATTACAGCCAAAAGCAGCTTACTTTATTCAAGACAATGTAGCTGTTGGAGGATATGTAGATTTAGGATTTAATAAAGTAACAAATGGATCACCTACTAATTTTGTTTATAAAGTTGGTGCTTTAGGTAGATATTATGTTTCTCCGGGAGAAAAAGGAGTAGATAACCTATTACACCATGGAAGATGGTTCTTTGAAGGAAATGTAGGTGTTGGAGGTACTTCTACTGAAGGATCTAATTCTACAACAGGTTTAGATTTTGGAGCCGGTCCTGGTTATTCATACTTCATTACGCCAAATATTGGTGTTGAAGGTCTAGTAAAATATAATGGTGTTGCAGGATTTGGTAGTGAGGGATTAACTTCTACTTTAACTTTCAATGTAGGGTTTAGTATCTATTTACCAACTTCTAAAGGTAAACAAATCATCAACGACGTTAAGTAATCACTGAAATACTTATAAAAAAATAAAGCGCCCCGGAAATAAATTTCCGGGGCGCTTTTCGTACAAATTAAAACTAAACTATAAAAAATCAAATAAAATCATGTATTGGGTTGTGGCGTATATCGTAAATAGGGTTTTATTTCCGTCACTCCTTTTGGGAATATCTTCCGTGCTTCTTCTGTAGAAACCGCTGGCGGAACAATGACATCTTCTCCATTTTCCCAGTTAACAGGAGTAGCTACGCGATAATTATCTACCAATTGTAAAGAATCAAGCACTCTAAGAATTTCATTGAAATTTCTGCCTGTAGAGGCAGGATAAGTGATGACCAGTCTTACTTTTTTAGAAGGATCAATAATCAGAAGAGAACGTACAGTAGCTGTAACAGAAGCATTCGGATGAATAAAATCATACAGCTCCGAAACTTTTCTGTCTTTATCAGCTATAATAGGAAAGAGTACATTGGTATTCTGAGTTTCATTAATATCTTTCACCCAGTTTTGATGATCCTCTACTCCATCTACACTCAAAGCAATTACTTTGGTTCCTCTGGCATCAAATTCAGACTGCAATTTTGCTGTATATCCCAGTTCTGTAGTGCATACCGGTGTATAATCTGCAGGATGCGAAAACAGAATTCCCCAGGAATCTCCCAGATAGTTATAAAAATTGATATCACCTACAGATGACTCTGCCTGAAAGTTGGGTGCTGTATCTCCTAGTTTAATTGACATAATGCGTTGCTTTTATAGTCTACAAATTTAGTAGACTTTTTTGGAACTGGCAAATTTTTTGATGAAAATTTATATCTTTAATTAAAATTTTATTCATGGAGAAGACTGGACTCAGGTATGTAGATCTTGTTTATAAAGTATTGGAAAACTGGTATGTGACATTTGCTGAGCTCACGCCTAAACTTATTGTCGGAATTTTAGTGTTTACATTTTTCCTGATCACCAGTAAATATTTAAGCCAGGCAGCCGTAAAACTGTTCCACAAATTCTTCCCGAAGAGCCAAAAAGAGGGTTCATTAGTTACTTTAATCAGTATCTTCAGATTCCTGATCATGCTGATGGGGACCTTTATTGCCCTTGAAATAATGGGATTCAGCGGTTTTCTTTGGAAATTTATCGGAAGTCTGGGAGTTGCAGGGGTTATTGCCGGGGTTGCCTTGAAAGATCTTGTATCAAGTATTTTCTCCGGAATGCTGATTGGCATTGACAAAGCCTATAAAGTTGGAGATTATATTACGATTGGAACACATTCCGGAACGGTACAGGAAATCGGGTTCTTAACGACCAAAATTCTTACTGATGATGGGAAGAAGGCTTATATACCTAACCAGGTTGTTTTCAATGCTCCATTCTACAATATTACCGCTTCCCCACAGCGCAGGATTATTTTAAATTTTGAAATTCCTGCTGATGAAGATATCAGTAAAGCACAGAAAGGAATTTTGGATGTGATTAAAAATCTTGACAATGTGGATAAATTAGACACCATAGAGGTAATCTTTACAGATCTGAAACAAGGTGCATTTAATCTCCAGGTGAAGTTCTGGATAAAAGTAGGTGCTAACCTGGCCCAGGTAAGAAGTAAAGCTTATTTAGGTATTAAAGAGCGTTTCGATGTGGATAAAGTACAACTCGTAACGCCTACGAGTATCAGTATTACGAGTGGTGAAACTAATTTGCCGGAAAATCATCAGGATAAGTAAAAAATAACATATGAAGATAAAGACCACCTCAGTTTTGAAGTGGTCTTTATTTTATACTATAAATATAAAGGTTGAGTATCACAAAGCTTTTATATGATTTACAGGTTTAATTAGGTTTTCTACTATATCCATTTTTGGATTCAAATAGTTATTACATAATTTCTTACATTTATGAAAAGATCTTAACCACAAAATATGTCATCACAATCCAATTCATTTCTCCCTATTGAATCAAAAACTTCAAAAGGGCTTACTTTATTGATAAAGATGGTTGGCAGATCGTTTTTAATCATTACCCCTTTATCCGTTATAATAATGGCTATACTGGTATTGGATGCAAAAGAAATCTCTGTAGAAATAAAGATTATTTTAATTGGCCTTTTTACAGCAGTTGTGAGTTTATTTGCCTGGCTGATCACTCAGAAAACCAAAAAAAATACAACCACCCACATTATTGTTGATGAAAAGGGACTTCATCATTATTGCAACCGGGACATTTTACATTCCATATCGTATGCTGACCTTCATTCAAACTCTGAAAATGGCAAATATGATGTATTCCTGACTGAATATCATGAATCTGCTCCTAGTTTATGTATTTATTTCTTTGAGCCGGCATTAAAAAAAATTATCAGTAAGTCTGTCAATTTAGATATTGATATGGTTATTAAAAATGGTAATTTATTACTTAAAAATTTTGTAAAAGGGATATTGATTTTCAGGCCGGATTTAAAAATTGCACCCAATGTCCTGGATCTTTTCAGACTGGAAGAATTCAATAAATAAAATTATATTATTTCAAAGGCTAACCTTACAAAATAATAACAAAAAAAACCGCTCCAAAATGGAACGGTTTTTTATTTATCTGAAAATTTTAGACTAGGCTAAAACTTCTTTTACTTTGTTTGCAGCTTCTTCTAAAGTAATTGCAGAGTGTACCGGAAGACCAGACTCGTCAATTAATTTTTTAGCTTCTACAGCGTTAGTTCCTTGTAATCTTACGATCAATGGAACCGGAAGGCTACCCATTGCTTTATAAGCGTCTACAACTCCCTGAGCAACTCTGTCACATCTTACAATACCTCCAAAGATGTTAATCAAAATAGCTTTTACGTTTGGATCTCTTAGGATGATTCCAAAAGCAGTCTGTACTCTCTGAGCATCAGCAGTACCTCCTACATCAAGGAAGTTAGCAGGGTTACCACCTGATAATTTGATGATATCCATAGTTGCCATTGCAAGACCAGCTCCGTTTACCATACAAGCAACGTTACCATCTAGTTTTACGAAGTTAAGACCAGCTTCACCAGCTTCTACATCCATTGGATCTTCTTCTCTTGTATCTCTAAGTTCAGCTAAGTCTTTGTGACGGAACAATGAGTTGTCATCTAAAGTTACTTTAGCATCTACAGCGATAATCTTATTATCAGAAGTTTTTAATACCGGGTTGATTTCGAAAAGAGAAGCATCAATTCCTGTATAAGCATTGTAAAGAGATGAAATAAATTTCACAAATTCTTTGAATGCGTTTCCTTCAAGACCTAGATTGAAAGCAATTTTTCTAGCCTGGAACCCTTGAAGACCAATAGCCGGATCAATAAGTTCGTTGTGGATCAAATGAGGAGTTACTTCAGCAACGTGCTCAATATCCATACCACCTTCAGTAGAATATACGATTGTATTTTTCCCTTCAGCTCTATCTAAAAGAATAGAAACATAAAATTCTTTAGTTTCAGATTCTCCTGGATAATAAACATCTTCTGCAACCAAAACAGAGTGTACTTTTTTACCTTCAGCAGAAGTTTGAGGAGTTACCAACTGCATACCGATGATATTCTGAGCGTTTTCTTTAAGTTTATCCATGTTTGGAGAAAACTTAACACCCCCACCTTTACCACGACCACCTGCGTGAATCTGTGCTTTTACAACCCAAGCCTGTGCTCCGGTTTCAGCAGTCAATTTTTCAGCAGCTGCTACAGCTTCATCTACGTTGTTTGCAACGAAACCACGTTGGATAGCTACTCCATACTTTGATAAAATCTCTTTTGATTGATACTCGTGAAGATTCATATTATTTTTATTATTTTATTTTAATATTTAAAGGTTGACAAATTTACTAAAAAGACATGGAAGTTCAAGTTTATTGACTTAAAAATTAAAGTCTGATGGACTTGATTTTTAACATATCATTCAATTTTCCTTTATTCTTCCGCTAATTTCTCAGACTGAGATCCGATAAACGGAATTTTAGGAGCCAGGAAATACCCTGTGAGACTCGCAAATAATATCGGCACAAAATAGGTAAATCCGGTAAGTGTACCAAGGATAATTGTAGTACTCATCGGAGTTCTTGTCACACAGGCATTAATAGCCGCCATGCAGCTTACAATTGCTAACGTAGTATCTACTGCCGGAAATAAATTGTGGATAATCAATCCCAATGTTGTTCCTACAAAAAACAGAGGAATAATAAATCCTCCTCTCCATCCGGAAGTCACTGTAACAGCAATGGCCAGTATTTTAAAAACAAGAATCAGGATTAAAAAATTCAATCCGAAATTACCTCCGATCAACTGATTGATCTCGTTATGTCCAAAGTATCTTGTAATGGGAAAATTATACGCGATAATTCCTAAAATGATTCCTCCCGCCAACGTTTTAATGTAAATCGGAAATTTTCTGTATTCAAAAACTTTCTTGAAAAATTTGACTACAAAAATGAAAATCCACCCAAATAAAGTGCCTACAATTCCAAAGGCAGTAGCATAAGCAAAATCATACACTCCAGTATAATGATAAGCTTTCAGATCCCAGGTTGCCCCAATTCCCAAGTGGATAATCAATGCAAACATCAGATAACTGAAACAACTTGCTACCAGTGCGGGAATAATGGCTTTATAATATTCCACAGCATGTTTATGATGTAATATTTCCAGAGAAAAAAGACTTCCGCCAAGCGGTGCACCAAATAATGCGGTAAAACCGGAAGCCATCCCGGCAATACTCAAAGACCTTAGCTCTTCACCTTTCAACCTGAAAATTTTCCCTAGCCAGGTTCCGGTAGAACCAGTTACCTGTACCAAAGGCGCTTCTGGACCTAAACTTCCCCCAGATGCTACACAAAAAAGAGAAGAAAGGATCATCGAAGGATTATTCTTTGGCTCCAGTTTTCCCTTATTGAATCTGATGTTATTAACAATCAGATGAATTTCTCCCGGATCTCCAATAAAATGGATCACCAGTCCGGCCAGCAAACCGCAGATTGCCATTGTTGGAATCACCTGCCAGCCCTGAAATTCAGCTAAAAATTCTGTAAAATGTTCCAGTACGATCCAATACCCTCCGGCAATGATACCGCCCACGAGACCTGTAACAGCCCACATAAAGAAAGTTCGGCTGAACACAAACGGATTGAATCTGATAGGCTGATCTAAAAGATTGAATGTTCGTATTAACCGTCTTCTTCTGTTAATCTTCATTTTAATTTATTTTAAACAGTAAAAGAACCTTATCATTTATCTTTACTGACTATTACAGCTTTTACAATATGTGTGTTATTTATTCAAATCTTAATACAATTGGCTGTGCAAAGGCTTGTAGAATTGGTTTTTTATTATAAATCAAAGGCTTTTCCAAACCGCCAATAGCATACAGGAACAATGCACTGATGATATTGAATTCCGTATCAGATCCACTATATTTTACTTTTTTGAACTTCCCATCCACATCAATTGTAAAATTCAATTTACAACGATAGATTCCTCCGTCAAAATCTTCTATTAAATAAACAGGAAAGTTAACCGTCAATTGTTTTTTCAACTCAGCAAGCTGTTGATAATTTTCAACCTCGGCTATATCTATAAATTTATTTTTTACTTCTTCCGGAGGGGTAGTTCCTGCTTGAGGTACATTGTTTTCGGTTTGTATTCCGTTTGTTGCTTTAAATGAAATACCTGGATCTATTTTTCCGATTACTACCTCTTTGTCATAGACGCTTTGATACAAATCTTTCAGATCTTTTAATTTCTCACCATAAAAACGTCTGTACTTTTGTCCATATAAAACTCCATCTTTTTTGTAATCATAGCGCTTAATACTATCGGAAAAACGCTTTCGTATATTTTTTACCTCTGTTAAAATGTTTTCATTTAACAATTTCTTCCCTTGTGCATGTATTTTTTGAACACTTATAAAAGAGATCATAAGGGTAATAAAAAATGATAAAAACCGATGGTTCATAGTTTGATTTTTCGGTAAACAATCTACATAAAATATTGCAAATCTTCTTTGTTCACCTGAATTTCAAGATTAAATTCTATTCTTTGCAAAATAAAAAATAAGCATTCCCCAACTTAAGATCATCATCAGACCTCCAAGCGGGGTAATAGGCCCTAAGAATTTAAGATTCATTCCCAGATAATCCTGCATGCTTAAGAAATAGATGCTTACTGAGAATAAAAGTGTTCCTGCAATCATCAAAATGGAAGTCCATTTTTCAGCTGAAGTTTCAAATTTTAAGATATATCCTATGATCAGCAGAAAAAAAGCTGCATACATCTGATATCTTACGCCTGTTTCAAAACTTTCCAGTCTTTCCACTGCTAATATTTTCTTTAAAGCGTGTGCTCCGAATGCACCCAGGATTACAGAAACCATTCCGTAAACTGCTCCAAAAACTAAAGTAATTGTTTTCATTTTATAACTCTTCTAATTCTAGGGTTAAATATTTTTTTGTTTTATCGTCCTGCCATGTTCCCGAAATTCTACTTCCATTCATATCTGCTTCTACAAAAGCTCTGGGGATCCATTGGCTTGCAGCTTCATCATAATGATCATTTTCTGTGATAGAGATATGATTACCTTTCATTTTTCCATCCCATGGTATCAGCTTTTTATTTTTATCATACCAGTAGAATGCATTGAAAGAACTTGTATCATTAGCATCTGCATATTTGTAGAAACGGGTAACGAAGACGGTAATAGGATATTTCCCATCTATTTTTCCTTTGTAAAGCTTATTCCTGAAACTGGTTTTATCTGTTTTTCCAGAACCGGAAATTAAATTTCTAGCGTAAGGACTCCAGTATTTTTCCAGCTCCTTGTAAGAAAATTCTATTTCATGACTGCCAAGTTCATCCAAAGCCCTCATCGCATGATTGGAGCATCTTCCGGCAACAAAAGTCAGCTTATTTTTTCCGAAGAAATATCTGATATCTTCTAAAGTATGTTCTGTAAAGCAGTCTTCATAAATAGCAATCTGATCTTGAGTCTCCTCTGCAGGATTTTTCTCAGCTTTCAACTTGGCAAGAAAATCAGAAATTCTCTTCTTTATTCTTTTCTGAATGATACTTTCAACAATTTTCACTGAATTGGGTTGAAATAAATCTTCTGCATTGATGAAATTTCCCGTTCTCAGATCAAAATTTTTCCAGTCGGCAAATTCTTCCGGATATGCTCCCGAAGCTTCCCCATGCATTCCTATTGTCAGAATATTCTCAGGAGTTTCCAACTTCTCCCAATCATAAAAATAAACATAATTGGAATAAGAGTTGGTTGCCGTAGAGGCGAGTTTAAAAGGGTTCCCACCAGAATTCGGGATATATTCCAGTTCGTTTACCTGGAGAAATGTATTAATCTTATTGGCTACAGCCGGATTTCCTGCATAGGAAACAACTGGAAATACAAAATTTTCAGATTTTGGTTGTAAATCTTGTATTTTCAATTCTTTCTGCTGCGAAAAACTTAACCCGGAAATCAATAAGAAAAATACAATACTCTTTTTCATTATTTTGATTTTAAGTACATTAAAATGAACTTGGCAACCAATGTAGAAATCCCCAGTATGATAAACATATTGGCGAATCTTTTGGAGCTTCTGAAACCTTCATTGTTTGTTTTCTTCAGAAAAAATCCAAAAAGAAGGAATACAATGGGTAAAATGATCTGTAACATTAGTGTCCTCTCATTCTGTTAAATTCATTGATCACCTCATGGTGGCTCACTGTCTTATCTTTAAAATAAGTTACAAAGTGCTGCTTTTCTGCTTCGGTAGCTCCCAATTGGTTCAGAATATTCAATAAGTGCATTTTCATATGTCCTTTCTGAATTCCCGTGGTTACCAGAGAACGTAAAGCTCCAAAGTTTTGTGCAAGCCCTGAAACTGCCAGAATACTCATCAGTTCCTGTGCAGAAGGTTTTCCAAGAAGAGCCAAAGAGAATTTTACCAAAGGGTGAAGGTTTGTAAGCCCCCCTACTACTCCAACAGAAATAGGTAGATCAATCCAGAATCTGAAAACACCGTTATCTGTTGTACAATGTGTCAAAGATCTGTATTGTCCGTCTCTAGCAGCATACGCATGTGCACAGGCTTCTGTAGCTCTGAAATCATTTCCGGTAGCAATTACAACTGCGTCTACCCCGTTCATTACTCCTTTATTATGAGTAGTTGCACGATAAGGCTCAATTTCTGCAATGGTAACTGCCTGTTTGAATTTATAAGCAAATTCTTCAGGAGAAATTCCGCTGTCATCTTTTAAATCTTCCATTTTACAGGAAACCTCAGCTCTTACGATACAGTCAGGGGTAAAGTTGGAAAGGATATTCATTACAATCTGCAATGAATTCTTTTCTTCCTGAGTAAAATCTTCGCTGGTAGCCACTTCCTGTCTCAGTGTTTTTCCAAACTGCTCAAGACATGAATTGATAAAGTTCGCTCCCATTGAATCTACTGTATCAAAGCTTGCTTTCAGTTGATAGTAGTTTGGCATCTCTGCTGTTTTATCTACCAGACTGATATTAAGAATACCTCCGCCACGTTTTCTCATGTTGGATGTAATATCTTCTGTTGCTTCAAATAATTTCTTCTTTAAATTGAAATTAAAGAAATGTAATAATTTGTGAGGTTCAACATTAAAAATGAAGTGGGTATGCCCCAGTTTCTCGGTATTGATAATGGTTGTTTTGAAACCACCTTTGTCTATCCAGAATTTAGCAGCTTTTGAAGCAGCAGCAACTACTGAACTTTCTTCAACGGCCATTGGAAGTGCCACAAGCTTCCCATCAATTAAAAAGTTCGGAGCAATTCCGTAAGGCATATAAAAATTGGAGATGGTGTTTTCAGAAAATTCTTCGTGAAGCTTCTGAAGATCTGCATCATCGTTCCAGTATTGTTTTAATATATTTTGATACTCTTGGTTTCCTTCAAGATATTCGTTTACGAGCCATTCGATTTTCCCTTGCTTTGGAAGTTTGGAAAAACCTTCAATTGGTTTATGATTCATGATATAAACTTTAATGAGCCGTAAATATAATGATTTTGAGACTCTTTTTTGTTGATAACTTCTATGAAAAAATGTTGACATTTATCAATTTTGGAACTAAATTTGAACAAAATTAAAACACATTTATGATACAAGATATATCAAACTCTTAAAAATATGAATTTTGACCGTCTTAAAGAAAAGCTCGAAATCCTTGCTGATGCAGCGAAATATGATGTTTCCTGCTCATCGAGCGGAAGCACCAGAAAAAATAAAAAAGGAGCTTTAGGAGACAGTTCCGCAAGTGGGATTTGTCATACTTATACCGAAGATGGAAGATGTGTTTCTCTGCTTAAAATTCTGCTGACCAATCATTGTATCTACGATTGTGCTTACTGTGTTTCCAGAAGTTCTAATGATATTAAAAGGGCTGCCTTTACGGTGGAAGAAGTAGTAGATCTTACGATCAATTTTTACCGCAGAAATTATATTGAAGGCTTATTTCTGAGTTCGGGAATATTCAAAAATGCAGATACAACGATGGAGCGTCTCGTAAGAATTGCTAAAAAGCTGCGCTTGGAAGAGAACTTTAATGGATATATTCATCTTAAATCTATTCCGGGGGCAAGTGACGATCTGATGCAGGAAGCGGCTTTGTATGCAGACCGGCTGTCAGTAAATATTGAAATTCCTACAGAAAGCGGATTAAAATTACTGGCACCAGAAAAAAACAGAAAGGATATGATCAGCCCTATGCGCTATATTCAAAAAGGGATTGTTCAGTATCAGGATGAAAAGAAAATTCTAAAGAAAGTTCCCAAGTTTGCTCCGGCAGGACAGTCTACACAGATGATTGTGGGTGCAACCAATGAAAACGACCTGCAGATCATCAAAGTTGCCGATCATTTTTATAAAAACTTTAATCTGAAAAGGGTTTATTATTCCGGATATGTTCCGGTTTTAGAAGATCAGAGACTGCCTTCTTTAACAACGGAAGTTCCTATGCTTAGGGAAAACCGTCTGTATCAGTCGGATTGGCTGATGAGATTTTATGGTTTTAAAGCGGAAGAGATTTTAGATCCCAATGTCCCTTTCCTTGATCTCGAAGTCGATCCGAAATTAAGCTGGGCATTGCGAAACCTTCACCAGTTTCCTATTAATCTTCAGACCGCAGAATATCAGCTGATTTTAAGAATTCCGGGAATTGGAGTAAAAACAGCTCAGAAAATTGTCAGTGCCAGACGTTTTCAGATTTTAACGATGGATCATTTGAAAAAATTGGGAGCAGCCGTGAACCGTGCAAAATATTTTATTGATTTTAATGCAGGAAATGCTTATCTGAAATATTTAACGGATAAAAACTTCAGAAAACTACTGATAGGTGGAAGTTCATCCAAATTTCACAATCAGTTTTCGCAGCAGCTGAGTTTATTTTGATCTCGATATCAAACACAAATAACACCAATATTTTCACGAATGATCACTAATTTATAATACACTCTACTGTCATTCTGACGAAGGAAGAATCTCCTAAACGAACTGGATATTTTCTTCATTAGAATGACAAGCACAAATAAATTTTAAATTAAACACATGACAACCCTGCTCTACGATGGAAGTTTTGATGGTCTTTTCACTGCGGTATTTGAAGTTTTCGAATACCGTTATAAAGATGTGGAGATTGCAAGCAGAGAAAGGTTTCATCAGGAAAATATTTTTGCAGTAATCCATGAAGTTATTACCCAACCAGACAAATCTGAAAGGGTTCTGAATAAACTGGAACAGAATATTGGCAAAGAGGGAGTTAACAAACTTTTAAAAGTTTTTCTATCAGAAGATCCGGATTTGGAAAACCTCATCTTATCTGCAGTAAAACAGTCTGTAAAGCATCCGGAAAAAAATATTCTTGAAAATTTTGCCGATTCTGATGTTTTAAAAATTTCAAAAATCTGCAAATCAGTAGACAGGGAAAGACACAGAATGACGGCTTTTGTCCGCTTTGAAAAAATGCAGGATGGTGTTTTTTTCTCCAAAATAGATCCCGACTTCAATGTGCTTCCTTTGATCAGAAAACATTTTTATAACCGTTATCAGGATCAGAAATGGATGATCTACGATCTGCGAAGAAACTATGGGCTTCTCTATGATCTGGCCACCTGTGATTTCTTCTATCCTGATGAAAAGATTGATATCAATAATTATCAGCAGAAATTCCATGATGAGGAAAAAAGTTATCAGGTACTCTGGCAGCGTTATTTCACGAAAACCAATATTGTGGAAAGAAAAAATATGAAACTCCATATTCAGCATGTTCCGAAAAGATACTGGAAATATCTGACTGAAAAATGGTAGCTGCACTCTCAAAAAAAAATATTGTTTCTCGCTGATTGAGCAGATAACGCAGATTTTTAATACATCAGTTTTACCATGTTTCTCTATCAAATAATGCTAAAATCCGAACCAATAATTCCATATTGTGGATAACTTTTTATTTCGGCTAAAAAACAGATCGTTTCAAGCTCGTTTATGAGATACATTATTTAATATACTCATTTCATGATAGATAAAATCCACATTAATGGAAAACTCATATTGTGGATAACTTTTTACAGTTAACATACCGTTAACATTGAAGATATTTCAACATCAATCTTCTTGTAAAAATGGAGCAAATAAAGCCAATTCCGGGAAGTAAAGGAATATAAAAATATATTATAAACCCATGTAAATCTGCAATCTATAGGTTCAAAAACTAAATTAACATTTCCAGTTTGTGGATAACTCTCACTTTCTGACGGTCCGTAACGCTTTCTTTACGATATACTGCGTTTCTTTTGTCGGACTTTCCCGAAGCCATTCATCACAGATTTCCACTACAAATTCGGGTTGTGATTTGCTGGCATCATTCAGCCAGTTGCCAATACTGTCCTGCACGTATCTGGAAGCATCGGAGCGTAACCGTTCCAGGATTTTCAGTCCAAGTCCAGGATTTTGTTTTAAAGCATCTATATGTTCGCACCAAACGCCTCTCGGTCTTGTAGATTCGCTGGCAAAACGTCTTACATTTTCATCGTCATGCATTGTCCATTCTGATAAAAGAGATAAGCTTTCCTCAAGATTTTTGGAGATATCCGGACGCACTGTCATCCAGCAGATTTCCCTTACTCCAAAATGGGTATCAGATGCAAATGATTGAATTCTGTCTAATTTTTCCTTAAGTTGTAAATCATTATTTCTTCCAATGGTATAAGCTGCCCAGCAACGTACAAGATCTGCAGGATGAGTTGCTAGTTTCAGAAGAAATTCATCATCTTTATTTTTAGCAGTCAGATGAAGTAAACCCATTCCAATGGTTTCATTAATGGTATTAACCGTTTGCTTTTTCAGCTGGTCCACATTTTCTAAAACAGGGTTCAGATATTCTTTACGATTATTCTGGAGAAGCAAATTTTCCAGCAGCAACCTTTGATCTACCGCCAGCCATTCTGTAAGATTAGCAGTTTCAATTTCTCCTTTGTTCAGCTGTTCCAGAATATCTGGTGGAATATCTTTAATGGAGCGGGCTCCTTTTCGTTTTTCTGCCATACTATTTTAATGATTATCTTTACAAAAGTCTGAAAGTGTGCGGACAAAAACAATACCGCATATTTTTCCCTCATAGGGATAAAAAAGTCAATTTTATGGAAACAAAGGGAAGAGCAGAAGAAAATAAAATTTGTCCATTGGAAGTCGCCGTCAATACCATCAGTGGAAAGTGGAAAATTCCTATCGTCTGGCAGATCAATGAAGGGAAAAAGCGTCCCAGTGAATTTCTGCGCGGTATCGCTAAAGTGGACCGGAGAGTTCTCAATCAGCAACTGGCTGAAATGGTGGAAGATGGCATCTTAACCAAACAATCCTTTAATGAGCTTCCTCCAAGGGTTGAATATACTTTGACAGAACTTGGTGAAAAGCTTGTGGAAATCCTCTGGCAATTGAATGATTGGGGAAAATTATTGATTCTGGAGAACGAAGAATCATTAAACTAGCAGATTTTCAGATTATATAGTGGCAGATCTGTGAAAAAAAAATGATATTTGTGTTCACTAAAAATGCATGAAAAAAGTTATCACAGGAATCACAGCTATTTTTATTTTCGCTGGCTGTACAAAAGAAAAACTATCAGACCGCTTGCTACCTGAACCTGATAAGAACGAGCATGTAATTTCAGAAAATGCTTTAAAAATCAATAAAAATAAAAATACCATCCGGGAAAGATTTTCTCCTCCGGAAGGGTATGAATGGATTGAAGAAAAGCCCGGTTCTTTCGGGCATTTTATTGAAAACTTTAAGCTGAAACCTTATGGAAGTCAGATTTTAAAATATGACGGAACGCCTATTTCTACCCAGCATCTTCATGAAGCTGTTTTTGACATTGATATCGGAAATAAGGACCTTCAGCAATGTGCTGATGCCGCCATCCGTATAAGGGCTGAATATCTTTATAAGTCGAAAAAATTTGACGAAATTAAATTTCATTTTACGAGCGGTGATCTTCTCAGCTGGAACGATTATAAAAACGGAACGAGAGCTTTTGTGAATGGAAATTCAGTTAGTTTCAGAAAAATTGCAGCCTTTGATGATTCTTATAACAGTTTCAGAAATTACCTGGATCTGATTTTTAATTATGCAGGAACAATTTCATTAAACAAGGAAACTAAGCCAGTAATGAGGAATTCTAATCTGAAAACAGGAGATATTCTGATCACACCGGGAAGTCCGGGACATATTGTTTTTGTTTCCGGTGTCTGCCACAATAAGGAAGGGAAAAGATTGTTTTTATTGAGCGAAGGATTTACACCGGCACAGTCTATTCATGTACTCTCTAACCCTTTTAACCTCTATTTTACACCATGGTATGACCTGGATATCGATGCTCAGGAAACTAAAACTGCAAGATATTTTTTTAAACCAACAAACTTCAGAAGCTTTTAATAATTTATATTCAAAACTATTGGAAAGTTACTACGATAATCTGAACTTGTTTTTGTAAATTTGTGTTCGAAATTTTTTACTTGATGAAAGAGAGTGCTGTAAAAAAGATTGCAGTTCTTACTTCAGGGGGTGACTCTCCGGGTATGAATGCGGCATTAAGAGCGGTAGTAAGAACCGCCAATTACTATAATATCGAATGTTATGGGGTGAGAGAAGGCTACAACGGCCTTATCAATGATGATTTCCTGAAAATGGGAGCGCGTTCCGTAAAAAATATAATCAACCAGGGTGGAACGATTCTAAAATCTGCCAGATCCGCTGAGTTCAGAACGAAAGAAGGCCGTCAAAAAGCTTACAACAACTGTGTAAAGCTGGGAATAGACGGGTTAGTATGTATTGGAGGTGACGGAACATTTACCGGTGCTAAAATCTTCAATGAAGAATTCGGGATCAGGGTAATCGGTATCCCGGGAACCATTGACAATGATATTTTCGGAACTGATAACACCATCGGATACGACACAGCCCTGAATACTGCCATGGAGGCAATTGACAAAATCCGTGACACAGCCACCTCCCACAACAGAGTTTTCTTTGTAGAGGTAATGGGCCGTGATGCTGGTTTTATTGCACTAAACAGTGGATTGGCAACGGGTGCTCTTGATATCTTAATTCCTGAGAAAAAAGATAGCATTGATGAGCTTTTTGCAAAATTCAGAAATGCTGAAAAAACAGGAAAAGCATCCAGTATTGTAGTAGTAGCGGAAGGTGAGAAATTAGCCAACGTTTATGAACTTGCAGAAAAAACAAAGCAGACATTCCCTGATTATGACATTCGTGTAGCAATTTTGGGACATATGCAAAGAGGAGGTTCTCCAAGCTGTGCAGACAGAGTACTGGCAAGCAGACTTGGATATGGTGCAGTAGTAGGGTTAATGGACGGACAAAGCAACGTAATGGCGGGAATGCGTTCTAACGATCTGACGTATACACCAATAGAAGAAGCCATTAAAAAACATAACGAAATCAATAGCGATCTTTTGCTGATTTCAGAAATTTTAGCAATCTAATTATTTTTATAATCTAATAAAAACAAACTATTATGTCAACAATTAAAGTAGGTATCAACGGTTTTGGTAGAATTGGACGTCTTGTTTTCAGAGCAATGACTGAAAGAGACAACATTGAAGTTGTAGGAATCAATGACCTAATCAATGCAGAATACATGGCTTACATGTTAAAATATGACTCTGTACACGGTATTTTCCCAGGTGAAGTTTCTGTAGAAGGAAATGATCTTGTAGTAAACGGGAAAAGAATCAGAGTAACTGCTGAAAGAGACCCTAACAACCTAAAGTGGAATGAAATTGGTGCTGACTATATCGTAGAATCTACAGGTCTTTTCTTATCTAAAGATACTGCTCAGGCTCACATCAACGCTGGTGCAAAGAAAGTAATCCTTTCCGCTCCTTCTAAAGATGATACTCCAATGTTCGTAATGGGGGTAAACCACAAGGAACTTACTGATGATATCAAAATTTTATCAAACGCTTCTTGTACTACAAACTGTTTAGCGCCTTTAGCTAAAGTTATCCACGATAACTTCGGAATCGTAGAAGGATTAATGACAACTGTACACGCTACAACGGCTACTCAAAAGACTGTTGACGGTCCTTCAGTAAAAGATTGGAGAGGTGGTAGAGCTGCTCTAAACAACATCATCCCTTCTTCTACAGGTGCTGCTAAAGCAGTAGGAAAAGTAATCCCTTCTTTGAACGGAAAACTAACAGGTATGTCTTTCAGAGTACCAACTGTTGACGTTTCTGTAGTAGATTTAACAGTAAGAATTGACAAAGCTGCTTCTTATGAAGAAATCTGTTCAGTAATCAAAGCTGCTTCTGAAGGTGAATTGAAAGGTATCCTTGGATATACTGAAGATGCAGTAGTATCTCAGGACTTCGTAGGAGATAAGAGAACTTCTATCTTCGATAAAGATGCTGGTATCATGCTTTCTCCAAACTTTGTGAAACTTGTTTCTTGGTATGACAACGAAATGGGTTACTCTAACAAGTTAGTAGATATGCTTGTACACGCTGCTTCTTTATAATAAGTAATAAGCGATAAATAATATAAAACCTTCCCGATGGGAAGGTTTTTTTGTTTAAATTAAATTCCAAAATTTACACCATGCTCAATGAACTTATTGAAAGATATTCTCAATATTCTGATGTAGAATTAATGGAAGTATATTCAAGTAAAGACAGATATACAGATGATGCAAAACAGGCATTAGATATTGTCATAGGAAAGAAAGGTGGAATACAAGCTTTGACCATTCGATATGATAAAATTGTAGGAAAGGAATTGGAACAGTCAAAGATAAAGAATGATGCTGCGAAATTGTGTTTAAACGGAATAACAAAAAATGATATCAGGCACGCTTTGACTTCCGAAATATTAGCCTTAGATGAAATACAACAAATCATAGAAGCAACTTCTACAGAAATAGAAGCAACTAAAAGAGACTTAGAAATTAAACCCAGTACAATCATCGGAGGTATTTTAGGAGGAATTATCGGGGAACTATTGGAGGAGTATTATGGGGACTACAGATCATGTATTCCGGTCACATCTTTTACATTTTTGCTATAGGTTTGGGAATAATTTCTTACGGCTTTATAAAATTTTTCACTAAACAAAGCAGAAATAATATTGCGGTATTTATCATTACTATATTATCTGTAATTTATGCTTTGATTTTAGGTTTTTACCTATATGAATTATTTGGCTATCATGGACCTGACAGATATTGATAAAACACAGAGATGAAATCAAAAGCTTTTTATGAACTTCCAGATTTCCTGGATTTATATAGTATTATTAGCATTCCAGTTAAAAAACAAACAGGTACTTTTTGAGTTCCCGGATCAGGCCCAGAACGGATTTTCATCAGTAAATATCTGATAATCCATCTTTCAATCTATCCTCAGAGAGCTTTACCCAAAAAGAGGAAAAGAAATTTATCTTTTATTGCCAAAGGATTTTCAGGAATGGAAATCTCTGAGGGACAAACTGACAAATCTCACCAAAAAACTTCAGCATAAAACTTGTACTTTTATAGGTAAAGGAATGGACATGATACAACCACGATTTAAAGACGCCCCTCATTTCAGAGATTTCTGGGAAAGTGGAAACGGAAAACTGCTTATTGAATTTTCCGGAGCAGACGTGAGTTTTGAAAAATTTGAAAAATTCGCTCCTTTTTTTCATCATGTGGATGAGACGGGTGATGAGGTGGTAAGAGATGTTTATTTTACTAAAAAATTTCATGAGGCATCCAGGGAAATTGAACAATACATCAGAAATGGAGTTTCGGAAACAGATTCTGTTCCTGAAAGCGTAAAAAAGCTTTTCTCCCAAACTCAAAAAGTTCCGGAATGGCTTGATTACAATTTACTCAAAAGCGGTGCCGAACTCTGCATGAGAAGCAATCTCGATTCCTTGATCTCATTGAGGGATTACTGTCTGATCGGTGGTTACGACTACGCCTACCTCAACAAACCACTTATTGTTACAGAGGCATTAAAAAAGGGTGCCGTAAAACGTCTTTCGGAAACATTGTATTTCTGGGTAAATGCTACCCGGTACAATGCGCTGGAAATTCACGCAAAAGGGTATGAGTTTGCTATAAAAACCCGCCTGATCCATTCTTACGCAAGACTCTCAATTAAAAAACATTATAAAGACTGGGATACCGAAAACTGGGGTGAGCCTATCAATTCATGGGATATGATGGCAACATACATCGGTTTTAGTCTTGTCTTTCTTCACAGCCTTCAAAAATTGGGAAATAGTTTTTCCATTGAGGAAGAACAAGGAATTTTTCACCTGTGGAAATACGTAGGTTATCTTTTAGGTATTCCGGAACAGCTTCTTCCTGACAACAAAAAACAGGCTACTGAATACTTTTATTTATGGACTTCTGTTCAGCCTCCTTCCGATAAAGATTCTGTTCTTCTTGCTCATTCTTTACTGAATGAATCCCTGGAAAATCCTATTTTAAAATTTGAGTTTCAACGAAAAAACTTAAGATACCTGCACATCTGCTGTACCTGGTTTTTGCTGGATGATGAAGTCTGCAAAAGATTAGAGATCCCGGAAGTTTCCTACAAAAACCTGTTTCCAAAATCGAAAATACTTTTCAACAAAATTTATGACAGCCTGGTAAGCCGGGAGACAAGAATAAAAAGAGGAAATAAGGATCAAATGAAAGTATTGGAAGACTATTTGAACATCACCAAAAATTCTAATTTTCATTAAAAACTCAGTTTTTGAAGGAAACTAGAAGCTGCAGGTGATGTCAATCTGACTAAAAAAGATACAATGTTACATTTCTTCACTTCCCTTAAAGTCACCCGAAGAAAGTTTCCTTTTCCTCAAATTCCAGATCAGATACAATAAAAATAAGATAAACCAAACGCCAATGACAACACTGATGAAAATTTCCATGATGGAAGGATGAAGATAATTCGGCTTATAAAACAATCGGTCAAGGGTTGCAAATTTCTCTTTTAAGTTATTTCTTTCGTAAGTATTTTGTATCTCATTCAAAGGCTCCCGCTGACGATCCCGGTAATAAAAAACATCTTTAGTCAACTCTTTCGGAACGATATGCGTTTCTATATTATATTTTTTTAAAAGAACATTCAGCCTCTGAAACGAATAAAGGAGTGAATCCTGGTTATATTTGTAAAGCAAATTGTACCTTTTGACTGCATTTTGATATTGCTGTTGATGTTCAGGGATTTTATGCAATGGAGAAAACAAATTTTTGTTTTCAAGAAAAATACACATCTTCTCGTCGTATTGAGGATGTACCTCTACTCCTTTAAATATAATTTCGGTACTATCCCCTATCTCCTTTTTAGAAATAATTCTTTTTTCCAGCTCCTTAGCGTCAAGCCCAACAAAATCAAGCACCATTTTCGTTTTATTGTTTAATTTTTCATGATTGATACTCAGCATTCTTAGCGTATCAATACTGTAATAGCTGGATTCTGTTGAATAATAATCCTTATTGTCCGGATCGTAGTAGATCGTATCTCTCACTTCAATCACAGGATAAGGTTTGGGATATAAAATATTTTCGGGATTAAATAGTTTCTCTGAACTGTAGGAAGTATAGTTGTATAAAAAAGGCTGTAACACATTCAGTAACGTCTTGTCTTTATTAAGGTCCTTTTCAGGCAATTCAGTTCGTAGCTTTGCATTTAATCCAAAACTATAACTGATGAAAAAGGTCAGGGAGAAAAAAGATACCAACAAAAGTATAATTCCGATTTTCAAAATCTTTGAAAGTTCATCTCTTTTTTTGGAATGATTTCTAAGAAGTATAATAACAAAGAAAAACAGAAAAAGACCAGATATGAAAAAGTGAGAAATGGAAACATCATCATAAAATTTGAATCTATAAAATTCTGTATAAATATCAATTTTTTGAACACCTTCAAACTTTACATATCCGTAAATAAAATAAGCCAGGTGTATGACTGCTAATACTGCAAAAGATTTAATCAGAAATAGTTTTAATTTTCTGTCCATATTATGATCTTTAAAAACAAGGTTTTAAGATAGGCATTTTTTTATATTGGATGGGATAAAACGATGGTTGTATTCATCAATAAGTTATGAAGACGGGAAATCATTTATTAAATACTGGCTTCCCACGATAACTTTCTTATATTAAATTTATTTTTTCATTATTTCCTGATACCACATTCTGCATCTCATTCGTTATGAATAACATCACTCATAAAACTTTATCGTTTTTTAACTCTAAAAACAGATTCCAGATACAAATAATATTAGTTTTTGATATTTAAATTATGTATTTTTGAGAAATTATTTTAATAGCGATGAGTAACATTGATGATAAGAAAAAAGCACTTGCTTTAGTGCTTGACAAATTAGATAAAACATACGGAAAGGGAACAGTAATGACTTTAGGTGATCAATCTATAGACAATACAATAGAAGTAATTCCTTCCGGTTCTTTAGGATTAGATATTGCATTAGGTATAGGCGGGTATCCAAAAGGAAGAATCATTGAAATATATGGTCCTGAATCTTCAGGTAAAACAACTTTGACTCTTCATGCTATTGCTGAGGCTCAAAAAGCAGGAGGTATTGCTGCATTCATTGATGCAGAGCACGCTTTCGACAGAACATATGCTGCGAAATTAGGAATTGATCTTGAAAACCTGATCATTTCTCAACCAGACAACGGTGAGCAGGCTTTAGAAATTGCTGATAACCTTATCCGTTCAGGAGCTATTGATATCGTTGTAATTGACTCTGTTGCTGCTCTTACTCCAAAAGCAGAGATCGAAGGAGAAATGGGAGATTCTAAAATGGGTCTTCACGCAAGATTGATGTCTCAGGCATTAAGAAAATTAACTGCTACTATTTCAAGAACAAAATGTACAGTAATCTTCATCAACCAGTTGAGAGAAAAGATCGGGGTAATGTTCGGAAATCCTGAAACAACTACCGGAGGTAATGCTCTGAAGTTCTACGCTTCTGTAAGAATTGATATCAGAAAAGCAAGTGCACCTATCAAACAAGGTGACGAAGCTATTGGTAGCCGTGTGAAAGTGAAGATTGTGAAAAACAAAGTAGCACCTCCTTTCAAGCAGGCAGAATTCGACATCATGTATGGAGAAGGAGTTTCTAAAGTAGGAGAAATTCTTGATACTGCAGTAGATATGGGAATTGTGAAGAAAAGCGGTTCTTGGTTCAGCTACGAAGAGACTAAACTTGGTCAGGGACGTGATGCTGTAAAAGATGTTTTAAAAGATAATCCTGATCTTTCCGAAGAATTGGAAAACAAGATCAAAGAGGAAATGAAAAACAAATAATTTTTCAGGAAAATATAGAAAGGGCAGTCTTAGGATTGCCTTTTTTGTTTTTTAAATGCAGATATTTTTTAACGCAAAGGTTTTATCTGTATGCTGTAGTATTTTTAAGAGAGCAAAGCAGGAATCAACTTCACTGATTCTTTCTAAACGAACGCATAACCACAAAGTCGCAAATTTTTGTTTCCTTAAGATCCACTTTCGAATCTCTTATTCCTTTGCGTTTCAATAGTCTTTCAGGTTTTATTTATAATAAAAAAGAGGTCATTCCGTGGAACAACCTCTTTAGCTTTTATATTTTTAAAATTATTCGGCAATTTTACCTTGCAGCTGAAGTGCTCCGGTAACTTTCATTCCTTTTGTTGGAGTTTCAAATCGCATATTTTCTTTATTCACAAAAGCATCAATGGTGAAGAAATCTTCATTTTCTTCATTCGTGATCAGCTTCAGTTTCAGAATATATCCTTTAACACTTCTATCATCAAGTAATTCTGTTTCCTTAAAGTCTATGACCTGAGCAATAAAATCAAAACATGCATAATTCGGAAGATCCTGGCTTGGTGCGTAAGTTGTGAAATCTTCACTCATTTTAGTCCCGTCAGGTAAATCAGTGTTTGTATGAACATCAAGGATGAAAACAATTCCGCTGATATTAACCTTCAGGTGAGGTTGTGTCATGTATGTATTTCTGTTTTCCGCATAATCCGTAGCAAAGAACCAAACTCCAAAAGTCTCTCTAGCCGGACCAGCTACAATTGCCTGTAAGTTCAGCGCATTTTCCCACTCTCTGATTGATCTTGTTTCAAAATCTAAAACATAATTAGTTTTTACCTCCGGAATTATTGTACTAAGTTCATCCGTAACTATAGTTTTAAATCTTACATCTTCAAATTCTGTTTTACTTTTATCCTCACCAGCCGGATCAGTAACTGTGGACTGCATTAAAACAGTAGTAAGATATTGACCGTAATCTTTAGTCTGGAAATTTTCATGACCAAAAACTCCACTCCAGGTATTCACAAGATTATGAACATTTGATTTTCTTATGATAATTCCTGCTTCGTTAGTGGTTTCAGGAGCAGCAATTCCTTCTGTATTCGGAAAATAATCTTTTCCATCCACTAACTGATGATTCATAATTGCATTATTTTCTTCGTGAGAAAACTCTGCAAAACCTTTATATGTAACATTCTGATTTTCGAAAACATAAGGCAGACCTGTTTTCGCCTTATCCTGACCTGCAAAATGATACGCAAGAGAAATCCCTTTGAACTCCCCTTCCTGAATTGCCGGAGTGTGATTTCCGTTATGATCAAACTGAGAATGATACAGGATCATATAAGATTTAATCTTTCCTGCCTGAAGTTCATTCTCAAACTTTTCTTCCATTTGCCCGATCGCCTGTTGTGGAGAAAGTGCGTAAGCATCCTCTGTTACCATATAAGCAAAGCCCTCTACCTCGCCATTTTCTTTTTCAAAGGCTGAAATAGGCGTATACTCCCCTCTTAGCTGAAGCGCTATAGAATACACTATATAATCATTATAAATCCTGATTTTTTCATATTCTTCATTTACTTTTGGTTCTTCTATCTGTTGTGAAGGGGTTTCCGGTATCGTTTCCACAACTTCTTCCGCTACTTCCTCTACTACTTTTTCCTCTGGCATTTCCATTTCCTGAACCAAAGTACTTACATTTTCCTGATTGTTATTTTTCTTCTTAAAAAAATCAAAGATTCCCATACTGTTATTTATAATTGGCGGTAAATATAATAAAAGTGCTCAACAGGCCCATCATAAAAAAATGCCATTGTGTCAGTTTATCTTTTGTGATATATTTTTCTGAGAAAAATAAAAAACTCGGCGGAGCCTTTGGCTCCGCCGAGTTAATATTAATTTGGCTTATCATCTGTCAGCTCAAATCCCCAATCTTTTCCTTTTTGGGTGGCAGGAATACCTTTCGTCATCCAGACCGGAGCTTTAGCACCTTTGAGATAATAATCAAAAAACTGCTGTTCGCGTATTTGAATATCTTTTCTGTTCTGGCGTTTTACGAGATTGTGATCGTCACCATTATAATTCAGAAGCCATACCGGTTTTCCGAGACGACGTAATGCGGTAAACATCTCAATTCCCTGATACCATGGCACTGCTCCATCTTTATCATTACTCATAATAACTACCGGCGTTTGTACTTTATCAATGGTAAAAAGCGGTGAATTTTTAATATAAAGATCCGGTGCTTCCCATAGATTTTTACCTAATCTGCTTTGTGATTTTTCATATTGAAACTGTCTGTTCATCCCTGATGTCCATCGGATTCCTCCATATGCGGAAGTCATGTTGACAACAGGAGCACCACTCCACGACGCTGCATACATATTGGTATGAGCGATAAGATAGGCTACCTGATAACCACCCCAGCTTTGTCCCTGAATTCCGATTTTAGCACCATCTACCCAAGAATTTTGCTTTAGCTTTTCAACTCCGGAATTAATGTATTCCATTGCAGATTCTCCGGGAAAACCGTCTGTATACGAAATATCAGGTGTGAAAACCAGATATCCGTTGCTCACAAAATAAGAAATATTCAATCTTGAAGGCGTTGGAGCCGGTGCTACATAGCGGTTCAGATTATCCGAAAGTTTTTCATAGAAATAAACAATCATAGGATATTTTTTATTCGGATCGAAATCTTCCGGCTTGTATAAAACTCCTGTAGATGTATTTCCTTTTGGTGTTGTCCAGTTTACCAATTCGTCTGTACCCCAATTATAGTTGTTTTGCTGCGGATTGGTATCACTCAGCTTTTGCTGTTCTGAGAAATCCGATGTTGCGAAAATATTAGGAGAATCGGTATATGATTCTTTTACTACAATATATTCTTCTGCATTTTTTGCTTTTTGAAGACTTCTATATCCCCACACATTTTCCATCTGAACTTTCACCGGATCAGCACCCGACTGAATAGAAGTTTTAAAAATTCCGTTTGCTTTGGATGTATTATCAAACGCTGATAAATAAATGGCAGATTTTCGGTTTAAGCTTTTAATATCTTTATCTAAGTCGTAAGTATCAAATGTTATTTTATTCTTACGTCCAAATCCATTCGTGATATTTCTCGGTTTTTTAGAACTGTCCAGGAAAAACTCCCAAAGATCGAAACGGTCTTTGATAATCACAGATTCATCATTATTCGTCCAGGAAGCAATACCATAAGAACTTGGAAAATCCGGCATATCAAACTCTTCATCCACAAAAGAAACAGGCAATCCGCTACTCAATGGAAGTGTTTTCTTTGTTTTCACATTATAACTGAGCCATTTCCCTTTTTCTCTGTCAAAAATCACTACGAATTTCCCAAGCGGAGAAACAACAACCGAGCCGTTCAGATTCTGAATGATTTCCGTTCTCTCACCTGTTTTATTATCAATCAGGAAATACGTTTTCTTTGTTGCGCCTTCCCATTGCGAAGAAATACGGTTATTCAAACTTGTAATACCAAGGGCAAATTCAGCATTTCCTTCGTTTACCAATCGTAAAGTATCCAGATCCTCATCGTCAATATTTCTAAAGAAATCCGGTTTTTCTGTCTGCATTACAGCAGCATAAGATTTTTTCAAATCATTTTTCAATTCCTTTAGCTGTACCGTTTGCAGATAATCATCTTTATAATTCCAGATATCTACTACCGCATGGTCATTCGCAATCATCGCAGTATCTTTTGCGATAGGTTTTGGAGCAACACCAAAATACAACTGCTTTCCATTTTTACTGAATAAGGGTAAACGATTTTCTGAAACTACCCAATTCTTCTTCATCTGAGCATTTTCATTGGTAATGGTTTCCTTTTTATTTCCTTTAAAATTAAAGTAATACAACTGATACAGTTTCACCAGGTCATTTTGTGCAGAAGAAGTTCCCACATATGCCAGCTGATTCCCTTCTTCATCAAAAGACAATTGTGAAAAATCGCCTTCCATCTCTGAAATTTTAGTTACAACTCCTTTTTGCAGATCTACAACCTGTACAGTTTGAAGTGCATATTTCTTTGGCTTTGATTTGTCATTATCTTTTTTGTCGTCAGATTTTTCATCTACGGAATCCTTTTCCTCTTTTTTATCCTTTTTGGGCTTCTCTTCAGGTTTCTTAGTCACAAAAGCAAGTTGCTTTCCATTTTTACTAAACTCATAGCGGACTACATTATCATATGTTGTACTTTTCCCGTCCAAAAGATTTCGCACGACCAACTGCAAAGGTTTTACATTTTTATCTTCATCTTTATTATCATCTCCATCTTCTTTATCAGAAGCATCATCCGAAGATTTATCTTTTGTGTTTTCCAGAAGATAAGCAACATAGGAACCAGCTTTTTCAGGGATTTTAAATGATTTTACATTAGGAATTTTCTCTGTTTTATCATTTAAAAAATCAACAATTGCAAGGCTGTCTTTTGTTAATTTATTTTTTTTAAGCTTTTTATCTTTTACCGCTTTTATATCTTTATACTGCGGACGAATTTGAAAAACAGCAAATCTGGAATCATTCGTAAAATCTACTTTTGTTCCTCTTGCAAACTTCTTTGTCGTTTTATTTTTTACGGAATATAAAGAAAGGTTAGAATTTCCTTCCTGAGCATCTACGGAGTAAGCAATCCATTTTCCGTCATTTGATATTTTTCTCATGCCGATATTTTGCCAACTGTCATACACAGAATGGTCTAAAGGCTTTTTCTGTCCATAGACCCAACAGGTCATCATGAGCAGAATAAAAACTGTACATTTCAACTTCATTTTTAAAAAATTTTTAATAATTAAAAGTAAGATATTTCTTTGACAAATTCACAGGATAAAACTGTTTCGCGTAGAAAAAATGCCATTCTGTCACTTTCTGCTGCATGGTATTTTTTTTGAGAAGTATGTTGAACAATTAAAATATAAAATATGATGACTAAAGGAAATATTAATGTATCTGTGGAAAACATTTTCCCGCTTATTAAAAAATTTCTTTACAGTGACCACGAGATATTCTTAAGAGAATTGATCTCCAATGCTACTGATGCCACTTTAAAATTAAAACATCTGACAAGCATTGGTGAGGCAAAAGTGGAATATGGAAATCCTAAACTTGAAGTTAAAATTGACAAAGACCAGAAAACTTTACGTATTATCGACCAGGGTATTGGGATGACGGGTGAAGAAGTTGAAAAATACATCAATCAGGTTGCTTTCTCAGGAGCTGAAGAGTTTTTGGAAAAATATAAAGATTCTGCGAAAGACTCTGGGATTATCGGGCACTTCGGTCTTGGATTCTACTCTGCGTTCATGGTGGCTGAAAAGGTAGAAATTCTTACAAAGTCTTATAAAGATGAGCCGGCAGTACGTTGGATCTGTGATGGAAGCCCGGAATTTACGCTTGAAGAAACTACCGACAAAACTGACAGAGGAACGGAGATCATTCTTCATATTGCAGAAGATTCTGTGGAATTTTTAGAAGAAGGAAAAATCCGTGAACTGTTATTAAAGTATAACAAATTCATGCCAGTTCCAATTAAATTCGGAACAAAAACACATACGCTTCCATTACCGGAAGACGCTCCTGAAGATGCTGTAGCTGAAACGGAAGAAGTAGACAATATCATCAACAATCCGGTACCGGCATGGACGATTGCTCCAAGCGAACTGACCAACGAGGATTATATGAAATTCTACCACGAACTGTACCCAATGCAGTTTGAGGAACCATTATTCAACATCCACCTGAATGTTGATTATCCTTTCAATCTTACCGGAGTTCTGTTCTTCCCGAAACTGAGCAACAATTTGAATATCGACAAGGATAAAATTCAGTTATATCAAAACCAGGTATTCGTAACAGATGAAGTAAAAGGTATTGTTCCGGACTTCCTGATGCTTCTGAGAGGTGTGATAGATTCTCCGGATATTCCATTGAACGTTTCCCGTTCTTACCTTCAGGCTGATGGTGCTGTAAAAAAGATTTCATCTTACATCACAAAAAAAGTAGCCGACAAAATGGCTTCTCTGATCAACGAAAACCGTGAAGACTATGAGAAAAAATGGAATGACATTAAGATCGTAATTGAGTACGGAATTGTTACGGAAGAAAAGTTTGCTGAAAAAGCAGACAAATTCACATTGTATCCTACAACAGACGGAAAGTATTTCCTTTGGGATGAATTGGTTGAAAAAATCAAACCTACACAAACGGATAAAGACAATAAATTGGTTGTATTATATGCTACCAATGCCGATGAACAGCACAGCTACATCCAGTCTGCAAAGGATAAAGGATATGAAGTTCTGTTATTAGACTCTCCTATCACTCCACATGTTATCCAGAAGCTGGAAACATCAAAAGAAAACATCTCTTTTGCAAGAGTAGATGCAGATCATGTGAACAATCTGATCAAAAAAGATGAGCCAGTAATTTCAAAATTGAACGAAACTGAAAAAGAATCTTTGAAAAAGAATGTGGAAGAAGCTATTCAGGATTCTAAATTTACAGTTCAGCTTGAAGATCTTGACAGCAATGATGCTCCGTTTACCATTACGCAACCTGAATTCATGAGAAGAATGAAAGAAATGCAGGCTACAGGCGGTGGTGGTATGTTCGGAATGGGAGGTTTCCCGGAGATGTACAATCTTGTAGTGAACTCGAACAGTGAGCTTTCCAATCAGATTTTAAAAACTGAGAATACGGAAGAGAAAGAGAATTTGATTAAATATGCTCTGGATCTTGCCAAGCTTTCACAAAATTTACTGAAAGGAAAAGACCTGACAGATTTTATACAGAGAAGCTATAAGCAACTTGAAAAATAATATAGAAGAGACTGTTTCATTTTGAAGCAGTCTTTTTTTGAGGGGTTGGGAAAACGCAAAGTCACCAATTTTTCTTACATCATGAGACTCTTTGCACGTCTTTGCGTTTTTCCAACAATCCAAAAAAAATCGAAAATAATCAACAATTAATGCACATAGCATTCATATTATAAACCCGGTTTCTCTTTTCTCTTAATCTTCATTACGTTACCCTACATTTTTTCTATTTTCTATTGTATAGCTTATGCTTTTTTGCCATTTTTGTATAAAATGTCGGTCATGCAAAAAGAAAAATTACGCGTCATCAGAAAGCAAAAAGGCTATACTCAACAGCAGGTAGCTGATTTTATCGCAACAGATGTATCTAATTACAGCAGAAAAGAAAGCGGTGATGTAAGGATCGTAAAAGATGAATGGGACAAACTTGCCCGTTTTCTGGATGTACCCATTGAGGACATTTATGAAGAAGAGGAAGCTACAGTAGTTATTAATAATGACCATCCTGTATTTAATGATAGATCTTCTTCTGCGGGAATCATTACTAGCCAGAACAACTATGATAATATCCCTGGAGCTATTATTGAAAACCTTCAAGGTTATATTGCTCTACTAAAAGAGGAGAACGAAAAGCTGAAAGAAGAACTGAAAGGTCTCCCAAGAGGAAGAAAATAATACGGTTTGAAACTGTAAAAATATTGATGTCACTCATATTAAGTTATGGAGTGACATTTTTTTGTGATATAGGCTAATTAATGCTAAAGTTTTTTGACACAAAGAATTAATTATTTAAATGTTTTTATTTCAGGGGGCAAAGAGCTGCGACTCTGCCGCTGATGAAGCTTTGTGATAGTAATACGTTCGCTTAGAGAGAAGCAATTTCATTGATTCCTCCTTTGCTCCCATAAAATATTAAAGAAAACAAATGAAAGCTTTGCGTTAAAAAAATTCTTTGAAATTTACAATTCATCCAGCGGATTCCAGAACAGTTTTTTGAAATTTTTTATTCTAAGATTTTCCACAGTGATTCCTTCTGCTTCCAGCTTAGGCTGAAATTCCGGAACGGATAAAACTCCTGAACTTGATATGACACGGTGAGCGGGAACATCTTTCGGGCATCCTCCCATAGCTTTTCCTACATGTCTTGAATGGTTAGGATAGCCTACCGCTTTTGCTATGGCACCATACGTAGAAACTCTTCCTTTGGGAATAAGTCTTGCTACTTCGTATACCTGTTGTTTGAAAATCTCGTCCATATCAAATTTTGTTTTTAGCTGGCTTTCTTTTTTGCATCATTTTTGAACTCTTTCAAGCTCAATGATGTTTCATTAAAATATAAAGATATGAAAAAATCATTTTTCAGGCTGTTGAATGCGGTTAATAAAAAAGTTCTCCCGAAGCTGAGTAATAAAGATCCCAATCATCTGACTAAGATTGAAAAGGGAATTCTGGCGTATCGTTATTTTGTACTGGTGAATTCGTTGGATTGATTTTTTATTTTTCCCACGGATGGTACAGATTTTCACAAATGTTTATGTATGTTTTTTGGAGAATGCAAAGTCGCAAAAGTTTTTTAAGTGCTACATGTAATATAAAAATCTGCGTAATTCGTATGATGGGAATACTGTGTACCATTTTTTAACCATTAAGAAAAAATGAAGATTATAAGAATAATTAAGTTTCATCTTTAATGAAAAGTAAAGCATACTGCTAAATAAAATAGCTTTACCTATTTCCCTTAATGCTCTTTAAAACTTAAATAAATACTTAATGGTTCAAATTGTTTTTAGGTTTCAAAACAAATCTATTTTCCAATCATAAAATAAAAAAGCGCTCCAAATAAATTGAAGCGCTGATATTGTAATCTCTGGTGAGAATTTATTCTTAAGCGTTTTCTAAGATATAAGAGAACATCAATGGTGCACAGATCGTTGCATCACTTTCAACGATGAATTTAGGTGTAGTGATATCAAGTTTACCCCAAGTGATTTTTTCATTTGGAACTGCTCCTGAATAAGATCCGTAAGATGTTGTAGAGTCAGAAATCTGGCAGAAATAAGACCAGAAAGGAATGTCATGCATTTCCATATCCTGATACAGCATTGGTACTACACAAATAGGGAAATCTCCTGCGATACCTCCACCAATCTGGAAGAATCCAACTCCTTTTCCTCCTGAATTTTTAGTATACCAGTCAGCAAGGTAAGTCATATATTCAATTCCTGATTTCATTGTAGTAGCTGTAAGCTCTCCTTTGATACAGTAAGAAGCGAAGATGTTACCCATTGTAGAATCTTCCCATCCCGGAACTACGATTGGTAAGTTTGCTTCTGCAGCAGCAATCATCCAAGAGTTTTCTCTAGGAATTTCGTAATACTGCTCCAAAACTCCTGAAAGGATCATTTTGTACATAAATTCGTGTGGGAAATATCTTTCTCCTTTAGCTTCTGCATCTTTCCAGATCTCCACGATATGTTTTTGTAATCTTCTGAAAGCTTCTTCTTCAGGGATACAAGTATCTGTAACTCTGTTTAGACCTCTTTCTAAAAGATCCCACTCATCCTGAGCAGTCAAATCTCTGTAATGAGGAACTCTTTCATAGTGAGAGTGTGCTACAAGGTTCATTAAATCTTCTTCAAGGTTAGCACCTGTACAAGAGATAAAATCTACTTTCCCCTGACGGATCATTTCAGCAAGAATCTTCCCTAATTCAGCAGTAGACATTGCTCCTGCCAAAGTAATCATCATTTTTCCGCCATCTTTAAGATGTGCAACATATCCTTTAGAAGCATCCACCAATGCAGCTGCGTTGAAGTGCAGGTAATACTTTTCTATGAATTCAGTTATCGGTTTGCTCATTTTTTTAATTTTTGCAAAGATAAAACTTAAAAACGGAATGCAGCCAAAGCACTTGAAGAAAGTGTTGCAGAGGAGTCTTTTTTTATCATTTGTTAAATGCTAAAGCTGTTTTGTTGGGAAAAGCAAAGGCACAAGAAAATCTGAGATTTTCAGCAAGGGATGATGTACATGGATTCAACAATTCCGATTCTATCGGAGATAAAATCTTTGCGTCTTAAAACACACATTATATAAAACCCTTGCGCCTTTGTGTTTCCCCAAACAGTTAACTAATGAAATAAAAAGCGCGGATCAAATGAGCCACGCTTTCATTGTAATTCAACCTAATATTATTCAACAAAGTTTTACCCTTCCCAGGCTTCCACTTTTAGAATCTCAATTTTTCTTTCTCCGTCTTTGAACGGCCAACTGATAATATCTCCTACTCTATACCCTACTACTGCAAGAGCAATATCCGATAGTATGGAATATTTATTCTTTTTAAGCTTTGCTTTAGTAGAAGGCACAAAAATATATTCGTGCTCAAAATCTAAGGTATGGTCTTTCAATGTCACTTTTCTTTCAACTGTTACAATATCAGCAGGCAGATCTCTTCTCAATACCTGTTTCGCATTTCTAAGTTCTTCCGTAAGTCTTTTTTCTTCTCCGATGCTCACTTTTTTTCTTCTGAGTGTATCTTTTATAGCATCATAAATTCCGGTGGTTACAATAATATGATTGGACATTTTGTTCAATTTTTTAAAATTAAAATGCAGTTATTCCCTAACGACCCAATGTAGAATCCAGGCATATAACAGCCTTCTTCTATAGAAAACCGCAAAAAAGCATAAATAAAATCCGGAGTGATTCCCTGTCTTGGATCCTGACAGGGCTTAATTGATAAAGTCCTTAGAACTTTTCAGAAAAGAATCTGTATGAAGGTAAAGTAATGACAGCAGCAATCCTGATTGTCTGCGCTCTGCTGATAAAGAGATTGTTGCTGCCATTATTATGAGATTTTTTGTAATTCTTACAAATATAAGATTTAAAAACGAAATGTCGCGGCGGCACTTAAAGAAACTCTTGTCAGACCTTCTTTCTGGTCGTCACCAAGATCAGTTGTTTGTCCATTAACTTTGATTTTGTTCAAAGTTCCCGCGGTAATTCCTAACTTCGGGCCTATCATAAAGTTTTTCGAAACCGCATATTGATATGCTGCCCCCAATTCCAGACCAAGATTGGACCCTGTACCTTTTACTGCTTCTGTTTTTGTAGTGTAGGTAATCACTCCAAGAGATACATCAGCAACAATTTTGTGGTTTGTAGGTTTGGTGTAATTAGAGAACATAACCGAAGGTCCAAAGAATGTAATATTATCTTTAGTACTTATAGAAACTGTAACAGGCTGCCCATTCATATTGTATCCACTCAATACACCACTGCTAGAAGCATTATAATTGGAAAACTTAGCACCGATTCCGATATTTTTCACATTATAATAAGCAGCAATTTCAAAATGAATTCCGTTTTTCAACCCTTCAACATAATTTTTTTCTGCTATGGAAAGACCAGGTGCTGTTTTAGCTACTCTCCATGCATATCCTACAGCCGGCATGATGGTTATTTTTTCCTGTGCAAAAGAAAGTAAAGAACTCGAAATAGTTCCTAATAGAATTAGTTTTTTTATCATGGTTTTAAAGTTTCCGGCAAAAATAAAATTTTCTTCGGGAGAAACAAACTAAAATTTGAAACGCCTGTTCTCTTTTTTATCGGAAAGTTTTTTCTTGCCATCAAGTCTTTTTTGTTTCTGAGCTCTTGAAGGCTTTGTTGCAGTTCTTTTCTTGGGAATGATAAGGGCTTTATTTACAATTTCAATTATTTTTTCAATGGCTTTATTTTTATTCATCAGCTGAGTTCTGCTTTCGGAAACGGTAAGGAATAAAAAGCCTTCCGCATTGATTCTGTTTTTCAGTTTATTCTGAATCAATATTTTTTCATCATCATTGAAAAATTCAGACGAATCTACTTTCCAAAGTACGGTAACAGCAGTCTCTACCTTGTTGACATTCTGCCCTCCTGCCCCACTGCTGCGGGAAGTTTTGAAACTGAGTTCTTTTGAAAAGGTTTTCATAGTGTTAAGATTTTTATATACCAGAATCAAGAGCAGGACTATAGATTTATGTTTATATTTTTATAGAGTTCTAATCTGTTTATTTTTCCGTTGGGTGTCCGCGGAATTTCACTGATAAAAATAATTTCTTTAGGTTTGTAAAAATTCTTCTCAAACGGAATTTCTGAAATTTTCTTTATTACCTCATCTGATTCATTTCCTTCTATAATCAGTATCAATTTCTGACCCAAACTTTCATCCGGTAAGCCAATAAATACGGCTTCGTTCGGAATTTCTTTCTTTACCAGGGCTTCAAGAGTTTCCGGGAAAATTTTGGCTCCTCCTGAGTTGATGACATTATCAATTCTTCCGAGAAATTTAAATTGTTTTTCATTCCTAATATCAACTAAATCATTAGTTTGTAATTCTTCAGCATTCAGATTAGGTGCATAGATTTTCAGACATCCTCTTTCATCCAAAGAGATGGATACATTTTCAAAAACAGTAAAATAATCTTCCTGTTCGGGCATCAATTGTTTTAAGCCAATATGGGAAAGCGTTTCTGACATTCCATAGGTTTCAAAAATACGGTTTGAAGCACTAAGGTTCATCTGTAGAATTTTATTTTTCAGACTTTCTGAAACGGCGGCACCACCAATAATCAGATTTTTGATCAGATGAAGTTTCTCCAATGAATTTTCTACCTGAAGCGGAGTCATGGCACAAAAATCTATTTCTTCTTCTAAGTTTTCTACAGGGTTCAGAGAAGGTTCGGCAGCTTTTAATTTCAATCCTCTTTCTATAGAGCGGACAATCATCATTTTTCCTGAGATATATTCTACAGGCAGGCAGAGTAATGCAGTATCGTCTTTTTTTAATCCCAAAAAGTCACAGGTCATCACTGCAGAATTAATCATTTTCTTTTTTTCGATTTCAAAGATTTTTGGCACTCCTGTAGAGCCTGAAGTCTGAACATTCACTCCTTTTTTTTCTGAAAACCACTCTTCCAGAAAAAGTTTCACTTTCTTTTCAAATTCGGTATCGAATGATAATTTATTAATATTGAGATTATTGAAGTCTATCAGCATGTTTTCCGTAAATAAATTCTACAGTAAATTTAAAAAAAATTCAAAAAGTTCTTGTATATAAATAAAAAAGCTGTAAATTTGCACCACCAAAATAAAACAGACCTATAGTGTAACGGTAACACTCCGGTTTTTGGTACCGTCATTCGGGGTTCGAATCCCTGTGGGTCTACAAACCATCCTTTTTAAGGGTGGTTTTTGTTTTTATGATTAATCAAATATTTTCATTAAAATTTTCATCATCCCGGCTTTGATTTCTCAGAAAAAAGATTCTTCTCCTATTTCAATAAGCCTGAAATTTAAAAAATCAAATTCTGTTTTTTCGTGTAAACAATAGAAAATTGAAAGAAGATATTTGTAAATAAGAAAAAAATATATAAATTTGCAACACCAAAATAAAGCAGACCTATAGTGTAACGGTAGCACTCCGGTTTTTGGTACCGTCAGTCGGGGTTCGAATCCCTGTGGGTCTACAACCAAACAAAAGCAACTCGCTAATTTATAGCAAGTTGCTTTTTTATTTTGGTCATTTTTGGTCACTTGGTCACGATTTTGGTCACTGTTTTTCTTAAAAATGCCCTGAGTACACCTCATTGAACCTATTTGAATCTAATTGTATTTTTAACTACGGAAATAATATCCATCACTTTCAAAATAATCATACATTAGATTTCTTGCTGTACTTTCCCAGTCAATATAAATATAATTTGGTAAGCTTTCAGGAATACTTTCTTCTAATATGTACTGAGTAAATGTTTCATCGTCTGAAAACTCACCCATATAATAGTTTATTATACCGTCATAAATACTCTGAAAATCCATTTTTCCAACACAATCAATATAAGCTTCAAAAACTTCTAAATCATGCCCAGAATCGTTTATTTGCTGGGCTATTTCGTAAATTTCAGAAGACAAATGACACTCACTAATCAATCCCAGTTTTTCAAACAGTTCACAGTGTTCGTAGTCCTGAAACATAAATTCTGGGTCAGACTCATCAGAATGTAGTTTATACATTGCTGTAAGTAGTTCGTCATAGTCTGAATAATCAGAAAGATTGAGCCATTTACCATAAAGACTTCCATTATTGTACTTCGCATACGTTCCTACATAGATACTGCAAGAATCAAGACAATTTTGTAAATTTGTCATGTTGATAAGTTTTAGATGTGTTAAAATTTATTGACTTGCCTATCGTGTTTGTAGCACTTTAGGCATTTTTTATATATTATTGTGAGATCTATACAGAAAAAAGAACCTGAAACAGTTCTTTGACACATTAACAAAGTCAATATTCATGCCAATTGACAGAGATTTTAACTTTAAAATTAAAGTTCTTAAAATATTTTTAAACAGAGACCGCAACAAACAAAAACTGTCAAAATAATATCAATAAAAATATAGATTAAAGATTATATATCCAGTACAAAAGAGTAAGTGGAAAGTAAAAGCAGACACACAAAAACACAATAAAACAATATCTACTTTTAAGAAAAGGTTCGACAGTTAGTAGGGGGTAGCAAAGAAAAGTTGTTTGATGTCCACCTCTTTATCCTTAGTACCTTGCGTCCGTACACTCATTATATTTTGGTGTTAAATTGCCGTAAATTCTTCTATAAAGGATTGTTTGATTCTTTGAGAGAAATTAGGTGGGGGTATTTTTGAGGGAGGGGATTTACCATTGTCTATTCAAGCAAATAATAATGTAGTATAGCTTTTTGACAGTTGTTAGTCGAGAGTTTGGGTGGGGTGGCTGGAGTAAAATGTATAAAATGAAAGTTTTTATAATACTTTTTTAATATAAATTTCTAAAAGTTTACGAAATTCACTTACCCTGCCTGCCTCAATTATAATAATTTGAGAATCTAGAAAAATCTGACAGTTTGTTTGAGTATCACAATGGGTAAAAATCTCCCACCCACCGTAATAAAACTGTCAAAAAATCACTGAAATATTATTTTAAAGAATTTGTAGTAGAGATATTAATATTTAGAATTACATTAAATCGAGCATATGAAATTTCAAAAATGAGTTATAGGTGATCAATTTGATCAGGAATACAATTAATAATGTCACTTTTGCAAGCTTATATACCTTGTTAGAAACACAAAACCCAACGCAATTGCGATGGGTTCTTTATTATTGCACTTTTTACTAGTTTGATAAAAAATAATTTAATGAAATAATAAAATTAATTATTATGGACATAATTATTACCCAGAAGAAAGTAGAGTATTTTCTCCTTTTTTTCAACGAGAACTGATCAAACTCTACAAAATATTTTTTCCAATTGTCATCGAATATAAATATATAAACATTAGGAATAATTATAAATATAAGTGTAATGATTATCAATTCAGATTTTTGAAGCATAGATTCACTATAATATAAATATGATAAAAAAATTAATGCTTCGAAAAAGCAAATGCTTATTGCTGCTTTAAAATCCAATAGAATTTTAGGACTAGAAATATAGTCCCAAATTTTATAAAACTTATAATATAGATAATAATAAAATTTCATTTATTTTTTTTTATTTATTTAGGTTCGTGCGCTCCTGTTAAATTAACTCTATAAGGTCCAGCGCTATTTACTCCATTATCTAATTCAGTTTGAGCTGAACCAACATCATTAACATAACCATTAAATCCGCCTGGATAAAATGCGTCTAGTCCAAAATATACTAAAGAAGGAATAGTTCCTACACCTGTTAAGCCGTATATACCTACACCTGTATTTAATGATGCTTTACCTGGTGATACTGCATTTGGAGAATTTGGATCTTTCTTGTATTGCGGGACGCCATAGCCCCAATCAAGGACAGTTCCTAAAACAACAGTTCCAACGCCCACACCTTTACCTAGTTTTATAAGAGAGCCTGTGTTAATTAAACTTTCAGATTTTAAAAAAGTTTGGCCATTACCGTGATATCGAATCCCACGATAGGTAAAAGGAGAATTCGGTCTAGCTGTCCCAATATATCTTCTGTATGATAAATTAGACATATAGGTTCCATTAAAAGATAATAATGTATTTGCCTGTCCTAATGGAGAGTAGATGTTCTGTTGCTGATTATCAGTTTTTTTATTTACTGTAATTAAAGCAGACTCTTGAATACCATCATTAGCGAAAGTTTCCCCTGAACCTTCAACACCCTTAGTATAACTAACACTATTTGCCTTATCATTTATTGAAAATGAACCATCTTCATTTTTCTTTATAGAACCAGTTATGTTATGTTCTCGTCTATATTCTCTAGCCTCTTTTCTCGTTTCAAATAATCCAAATGGATCAGTATATAAAATAGGATTGTTAAATCCATAACGATAAGGCGTTATAGTAACACCTAATTCCGCTAATGGATCTATTACTCCCCATCTTCCGATATCCGCCATATATAGCCTTGCTCCATAATCATACATACCCGTTTCCTGCAATTCCTTTCCGTTATACTTGTAGTTCTGGTATTTTCCAGCTCCAAAATAAGCATTACCTGTTTTCAGGTGGTTCATACCAAATGGATAATAGTCATTAGCATCTGTTATCTCAAGAGCACCTGTGCTATTTTTCCCAAAGCTCACTCTTACATTTCCTAAGTGATCTTTATATTGGTAAATATATTGATTTTTTTGATAATCATAAAATCCTTCAGAAGTTGGGAAAAACTGTAAATCGGGAGTTTTGGCTGGCGGGGGAGAAACGATATTATTTTCCAATGAGAAAGCTTGAGGTTCCATTGCTCTTGCTGTCATCATTTCAACTCCACCTCCCCCTGGATCCCCTCCTGAAGTAACAATATCTTTTTTATAATACTGAAACCCATCCAGATACTCTGTTTTTTCTGTAGTGGTAGTAACATTATTATAGCCTGCGACACTATTTACAGAGGTTTTTTCCAGCTTTGTACCATCTGCTCTATACATGTTATTGATAACGGTGCCAGCAGTACCGAAATCTATACTCATTTCCTGAGGAAGATTCAAATGATTGTATTTGATCTCTGAGATTTGCTTATCGGGCATTGAAATCATATTTCCATTGACATCATATCCGATAGGTAATCCAGCGGTACCTTCATATCCTGTACTATTACCGCTGTTATCTTTAATTTTGACAGCCTGATTCCCTGTGTATGAATACGTAAGATTATCAATGACAGTAGCAGTATTGGTTCCTGTATTAAATACCGAAGTTCTGAAAAGATCGGTGATATTCCCATTCAGATCATACTGCAAAGATTCTGTATTCTCTTTACTGTAAGGGTTATTAGGATTTTGGTAGTACCCAGCTGTCAGCCTATTAAGTTTATCATAAGCATAGCCATATCTTTTAGGAGTTAATGGGGGGTTGGCTCCTATAGATTCGACAGTTCGCCAATCTACTTCTGCTATATTACCATTATACCTTGGCAGTACATCCTTACCTGAAAATTGTGCAGGATCAGGATTGCTGATACCATCTTTCTGGGTATACTTGATTTTATAAGAAAAAAGCCTGCCTCCTAAATCCGTAAGACTCATCTGATCTTTGTTAATATCAGTCATCCAGCCTCTGATGTTGTAAGCATAATCAATACTCTGAAGATTGTTTCCTACCTCCTTGTTGACCAGCTGGGAGAGTTCATTATAGCTATTTTTAGCCAGTAGCTCTTCAGGGTTGCTGTCTACCTGATGGTAATGTTCTTTTAGCCTGTTTCCATTATCGTATACAAAACGTTCTTTTACAGTGATTCCTGTTTCCCCTGCTTTTCGTAAATGAGTGGTAATGGTTTGTAGTGTTAATCCTACAAAATCTAGCTTGGATTCTGTATGGGTATAGCCACCTAAGTGATTGATAGAGTGGCTTCCAATAGCTCTTCCTTTTCTGTCATAATAGGTATAGTCTTTTGCCCAGCTGTCGCCTTCAATGTTTTTTACAAAATTCATGACGGGCATACCTTTAGTGCTCCTTCCGTCAGCTGTAGGAGTTTCAGTAAGTACAGGTTCTGTCTGAATCGTTGAAGGAAAAGCTGGATTAAAGCTGTAGGCAGGGTAAGAGTCGTAATAATTTACAGATAATAAAGCCACCCATTTAGAAGCATGAGGATAAGAAACACCTGGATCATAAAAAACATCCATTCCCTGTCTGTTAAAGACCACAGAATTTGTCCGTGTCATATTTCCTGAATCATTAGCCAATAGCTGTTCTGTATTTCTTTCTCCTCCTGTAGCGAGTCCTGTGACAGCAACTCTTCCAAACTGATCATATTTGGTGTATAGCCATTGTCCTTTTGCTCTTAATTCTGCATCCTGAGTTCCTACCAGCCTGTCTGCTTTATCATACACCATAAATTCCCAGCCTTTACCTGGAACTTTTTTTTCTACCTGGCGGTTTTTGCCATCATATTTATACTGATAGCATAAGTCATTAAGTACAGTATTGGGATTAGTCTCTATTGATGCTTTAGGAGGAATAACAAATGCCAACTGATCATATTCATTATAAAGGTAATAGGTATCTGCATTCTCTGTAGCACTCATTACTTTTCTTACCAACAGCAATTGTCCTTTACCATTTTTAAATTCTATGGTTTTATTGTTATCTTCATCAGTTAGTGTATTTTTATACAATTTGGCTTCTTCATACATTGTAATGTTACTGATCTCTGATAATGTAGCGTTATTGACCCAGGTTGTAGTAACGGTAAACTTTTTAACCTTGTCTAATGTAGAATTGACATCATATCCGAACTTTACAGATTTTCCATTCCAGTCATTACCTACTTGTTTCTGCTCCAGAACTCGGTCTAAAGGAGAGTTTTCTACCATCTTTTCAGAGTAAATCTTTTCATTGCCATAAGGGCTACTGGATAGATTGCTTAAAGGGTTGGGAGTAATAGCTCCGTTTAAAGTGCTCCCTTGTGGAACAGGAAGATAGTCTTTTACCTGTCTTCCAAACAGGTCATATTCAATAGGAGTAACCACATCTTTTCCTAATGGTGATGCTTTTACATTGACTATTTGTTTTGGTCTTCCCAGCCCATCAAAATATTGTACTGTTTCTGAGGATTTTGTAGCGGTAGTGCCATTATAATCAAGATATGTTTTACTCTGGATGTAGTTTTCCGTATTAGGAAGCGTAGTAAGCTGTGCCTGCAGAGTGCCTGTTATAAACAAAGCACTTATCGGGATTATTATTTTTTTCATATTGGTGTTTAGTTTATTGGAAATGTGAAATCAAAAAGTAAGTCCATATTATTTACTAAAGACGGCGAAGCTGAACTGAGTTTAGCCTTGATATTTCCGTCTATATCAATTGTAATCAGCCATACACCATTGGCATATGTACTAGATGATCTTTCACCCGATGGCTTACAGTTTCCATTAATCTTTGCTATGATTACACCAGTGTTCCATGCAAGGCTACTATTATATCTGAAGTTCATTTTTACTCTGAACGTACTTGGATCGTTTAGGAATATCGATCCATAATTATATTGTGCTATACCAGCTCCTATTATACCACAGTTTAATGCAGTACATGTCCCATTTGTATTTGCAGCTGTTTGACCATTATTAACAATATCATTTTGTGCCTGGAGATCAGCATCTGCCTGACTTACTATAGAGATATATTTATTTTCAGCAACACTATAAGTATAAGAACCTCCTATAGCATTAGAGCCACAATTATTCTTATAAAATATCTCACTTTTAGCTTTACTATAATATCTAATAGGGCCATAATTGTATTTAAATTCTTTCATGATTTTATTATCATTATCCAAAATATGATCAAGCCGCCCAGCGAGGTCATATTTGTAAGTCTCTTTCAAGCCAGAAGGTTGGGTGATTGTTTTTACCCCTATCAAAGGATCATAAGTATAAGTAGTAATTTTGAAATCTTTAAATTCATTTTTATTACTAAAATTAATTAAAGCAGAAACTAGATCATTTTCAGTGCTGTTATCAATATCTAAATTTGATTTTTTTACAATATCTAATTGTTGATAAGAAGTGTTATTATTTCCATCCAAGCCAAATACCTGCATTATTTGAGAATAGTTTCCTCCTTCTATTTTAGCTATAGGCTGTGTTTTATTATATCCCCAAAGAATTGTTACAGGAATTCCTCCTTTAGTTGTATACTGTAGTAATCTATAATTATCATAAAGGTCGTAAGTTCCTTCAGTAGTGTTACCGCTTTCCAAACTATAAGACAAAACAGAAGTAGGATTTAAGTGGTTTGGATTATCATATTTAGTTTCTGTATGTGATACCGTTTTACTAATCCCATTATTGTTATTTACTGTAAAAGTTTCCAGTGGAATATTAATAATATTAGCATTTATTAATTTTGAATTTCCTTTTTCAGTTGAATAATTAATATTTTGGCTGTTGTAGCTGCTGTCAGGAAAATCTGTAGATTTATTTGTAAGTAAGTTATTAGAATTGAAATATTGTTTTGTATTTGTAATCAATTCTTTACCATTTAAATAATCTATAATTTTTGATGTTGATAGTAGACTTTCTTTCGAAAAGATCGGATAATGTGCTACAACAGAAACACTTAATGTAGAAGAGGCATCAGGGGTTCCACTTCCAACAGGAATTGACCCTCCATTACTCCATCCTTTACACACATACATACTCTCACTAACTGGCTGAAAAATAGTACCATAATAAATATCAGAGTATCTTGTATTGTATTCATTGATAATCTCTCGAACTTTGTTGCCATTATTATCAAGGTATGTTTGGCTAAGCAATTTTCCATTTTCAATTCCTTCATTCTTTGTATTAGGAATAGGAACGGGCAGTTGATCTTGCCATAAATTATAAGCGACATCAGGATTTATATTATAATTTGATATAATTCTTCCCTTTTCATTTCCAGAACCATCAACTTGTATTTTTGTAACTTTTCCATATCCAACATAATCACCAGAAGACAAAGCCGAAACACTAAGGTTGTTGGAGGAGTTCATTGAAATTATTGTATAAGTATTGAAATAACCACCTGAAGAATATGTTTTATTTACAAGCTCTTTAATAAGGCTTAGAGGATTTGATGAATATCCATTTTCATATATAAATTTGGTTTTTTCTAATAGATTTGTATTAAAATCGTAATTTTCCTGACTTTCCAATCTTACTCCTTTTCCCTGGCTAATGTTAAAAGGAACATCAGAAAATAAATTATTTGCTGTATTAAGTTCATAATTAAAAAATGAATATCCCTTAGTTGGATAGGTAATCTTCTTTAATAACCCCGCTTTAGCAAAATTAATATTTGAAACCTTCGTATTATTATTTAAGTTAGTTACAGGAAGCTGATTGTAGGCCTGCACAGATATATCAGTTGGGTTTAAGAAGTAAGTTTGATTATTTACACCTCCATTGTAAAATCCCCAATAATCTACAGCATAAGAGTCTCGTCTTGGCAAAATTGCAAGGTCATAATAATCGAACCCATACCTTTCTTGTTGATTGGTGATCACCTCCTTCAGGATAAGTCTCTTAGACATCACCTCATTTTGAAAGGTAGCTGAATCAGGATTCTGAAACATATTATCAGGGGCAATTGCATACTCATATATAAAATCAATATTTTTGATTTTTTGATTATTAGCATTTTTGATGGTTATATTACTTAATTTACCAAGGCTACTATCTTCTCTATCGGTGTAAGTGAAATTTACATTTCCAAACTCTCCATATATTTTAGAAACCATCAAATGATTTTGAGTACTATAATACCCTGGAATATCAGGAATCAAATATGACCCCGTTGTAGCATTTGCTGAATAAGGTTCTACAGATAATCCAGGAGATCTAAATTTTGAGCCCATGGTCATATGAGCTCCCCAGTAAACTGGGACTCCACCACATCCAGGATTTAGAGTCGAATTTAACCCCCTATTGTAGTTCAAATTTTTTGATTGGGGAATAAAATTGACAATCGGGCCACTATAACTATTGTAATCAATATTTAATGTATTACTATTTTTATCTATGATTTTTGTCAATACAAAATTTCGATTAATGACCCCATTCATTTTTACCTCTTCATTTTTACCAAATTCGTAGCTAATTCCATTTGGAGCTATGATTAAAAAACTAAATGCTGTTCTATCAAAAGTAATTTTATATCCTTTTTTTAAACAGTTAAACGATATTGTATTTGTGCCAAGGTCTTTATGATTAGAAATAAAGAATTCTATTTTTTCACCAAATAAATTTAATGCAAACATATCAGGAGAAGAATCATATTGTAACCAGTTTTCGTAAGCATGAAAGCTTCCATTTACAGGAACTGTATGATTAATAGAATAATAGTATGTATATCTGCCGATTTGAGGAACATCTATATATCCTGGTGGTTCAGGCTTTCCATCTTCAGGTTCTAAATATCTATATTCTGTGTTGAGTAATCCCCAGGGTGTAGTGGGCTGATAATGTAGATCTATTTTTAATTTTCGTACTGTTAATTCAAAATCATCTTTTCCTAAAATTGATTGAACCAAAGAAGGTAATCCAAAATTCCATCCTAAACCAACATTTGATGAGGGATCAGATACTTTAATTCCATTTCCTGATACGTAATCAAGTGTTAGTGGCAAGGCTATATCACCTTGCTGAATTGTTTGAATAGGAATTTTGGTTGCATTTGTACCAGTAAATTCTGAATTTTGTATATCTCCATACCTAAGAAAGGTAGATGTGGAAGGAGAAGTAGGAAAGTTTTTAAAATAAAAAGCCATATTTCCTTCTTGAGAATATGCACTGATAAACAAGACAATAAAAAATATAGTGTATATAATCTTCTTCATTTTAGTTTATTTCTTAATTAGTTTGGCACTTGCCATTTTATTTGTATCAGTTTTAATAACAACCAGATAAGCCCCCTGAACCAAAGGCTGTGTATTAATCTTCGTTACTTTATTCTTGGTTTTAAGGCTCTGTAAATGCCTTCCAGACATATCATACAGCAAAATATCAGCTTCCTTAAAATCAAAACCAATTTCTACATACGTATAGTCCGATACAGGATTCGGATAAATCTTAATATCCTGTTTTTCTACCAGTTGATCAATCTGTTTATCACCCAGTTTTACAATCTTCCAGTTTTCTTTGCCTAGCTCTTCTGCGCTTGTTCCAGCCAGAATAATGGAACCATCCCTGTTTAATTTAATATCAGATAATCTTTCTTCTCTCTGAGAAGACTCATCCTTAACGTGCTTTCTCCACTGTTCATTTCCATCCTGATCCAAATACAGCATCCAGAATTTTTCATCATCTGATTCAATTCTTCCCTCAGCCTGCGTGTATCCCCCTAGTAAAATCCCTTTTGAAGATTTATCATCCGAAGAATTCAAAACGCTCATTCCCATGAGTACATCTCTGTTTTTGAAATTATAAGACTTCTGCCAGATTTCTTCTCCTTTTTCATTGAGAGAGATTAACCATAAATCAGTACCTTCTTCAATACCAACTGTCTTGTTCCCAGAACGCTCAGACCTCGATTCTCCTCCGATTAAGAATCCTTCCGAAGTTAATGCCAATGTTCTTAAATGATCGTCTCCTTTTCCTCCAAGATTTTTTTCCCACTGAACCTTCAAATTTTTATCCAGTTTGATAATGTAAAAATCTCCTTCACCGTAGTTTTCTGTTTTCTTTGTCCCACTTATAGAACTTCTGGAATAAATTCCGAGCAAGGCTCCTCCATCCCGTGTTGGAATCATCTTCTCAATTTCATCAATCGCCTTGCCTCCAAATGTTTGCTCAGACAGAACCTTTCCGTCTTTGTCTAATTTAACGATAAGTACATCTTTTGAACCGTAGCCTTTTGATGAGTTTTGGACAGTGCCTGCCACCATAAATCCCTGGTCTGTCGTTTGAATTACAGCTCTTGCTTCTTCATCTGATGAGCTTCCTAATGTTTTCTGCCATAACTGGTCTCCAAATTCATTGATTCGAATTAACCAAATGTCTGAACCTCCTTTAGAATCTTCTTTTTTATCAAGTCCCTTTCCTGAATATGACGTTCCAGAAATCAGAAAACCTCCGTCCTGGGTAGTGACAGTTGAAGATAAATAGTCGTGATTGTCTCCTGAAAAATATTTTTCGAAAACCTGTTCTCCCTGCTGATTTAATTTAATCAGATGAAAATCATAACCGTTGTTTTGTTTGCTGTTCTGTTGGAGTTTATCACTTTGAATAGAACTTCCTGTGACAAGATATTGTCCGTCAATAGTCGTTGTAATCTGGCTTAGAAAATCCTGCGAATTGGATTTTATATCTTTCTGCCAAAGTACCTCCTGAGCAAATATGCCCGTAGTAGTGCATAAGAATAACGCACCCATGTAGAGTTTTTTCATACTTGTGTCGTATTAATTGTTAAGTAAATATTGATTTAATAACTGCGTACATAGAAATACACGAATGTCTAGTGGAATTATTGTTTCATAGTTGTGTTTTTAATGTGCTCAAAATTAAAACTTTTTAACCATTCCCTCAAAGGAAATTTATTAACTTTCTTTAACAAGACAAAGATATATCTGCAAAGCGACAAAACGTGTCGTATTATAATTTAAGATGTATCTTTTTTCATTTTGGTTGGATTTGTAAGTTTTAATTGATTAAAGTATAGTTGTAATATGCATTGGTACTATTTAGCAGATTTTCTGCTAACCTTCTTGCTCATCAGTGTTTCCGAGAATAAAAATAGCCTTGACCACAAATCATATCCTCATCTAAAATATCAAATTATTACTTTAACAGTTGGCTTTTCAAAAATTCCTCTAATGGAGTTTGAGGTTTGCTAGTAATGACAGTTTTTAAATCTTTTTCGGATAATTCGGCAAACTCAACGGTCTTTAATATAGAAAAAACAACATCTTTTAATCCTAAATTTCGGAGGGATATTCTGATTTCTTTATCGGTAGGAAACTGACTTTCATTTTATTTTAAATGTATTTTGTGATTTTTCATATTGGCTTATTTTTTCTTGTTAATTTTTTTGTAATCATAGAAAACATAGCCTGTTCCGTGAATATCTAATAGTATTGCTCTATCTGGACATAATTTCAATAGATAATAATTTTCATCATCTACAATTTTGTAATCATAAAATTTTATTGGAGACTTTGGAAATTTTATTTTTTGTGAATTATCAAACAAATCGTCATCAATATTGATAAATGTTTTGCTATTATTAAATAATTTGTTTGTACAAACTACTTTTGATTTATTACTTCCAGTATTAAAAGTGCATACAGTAGGCATACTGATGTATTTAATATGCTTTCCATTCTCAATAATTTCAATAACATCATATCCGTAAGAAAATGTAATTTTATCATGATATACTTGCGCTGACAGGAAAAAACTACAAAATACCCCTGTGCATAAAAATAGTTGTTTCATGCTATCTTTATTTACCAGAATTAGCAGTATCAAAAGGATTTTCAGAGCTTCCCATAAAAACACTGCCCATACGTTTATATTTCATTGGTTTTCCTGCTACACAAACCGAGTACATTCCATTACCTTTTTGTTCTGAAATTTTTAAAAAGATTACATCTTTCTCATTACAGTCATTTTCTACTGCAATATGTTTTCTAAGATCTTCAATAGTAGCATCTACCTTTTTTAAAAAGGATTGTACTTTTTTGTCTGGTTTAGGCTCCTGATAATTAACTGGAAGATTACATTTGTTCTGTTCTGTTTGTTGTGCAAAAGTCATTGTTGAAGCTGTTATCACTAATGCTGTTAAAAACTTTTTCATATAATTAAATTTTTGAATTTATGATTAGCTTTTACGGTAAACAGCTTTTCTGAAAAATAGAAAAGCAAGTGACCACCACTTGCTCTAGTTCTGAAGGCTCGGCAAAGCCTATGTTACATAGAAACAGGATAAGCCACTTGCCATATGACAAGTGTGCTGAAACTGTTTGCATTTTGTAACATTTTAGAATTTTGCCGATTCACAGAACAAAAGCAAAAGTTTTTACACTTTTATTTTCCGATAAAATTTGAACCACAAATATATGAAATTTGTAATCTTTGTTAAATAACTATTTTATTCGATTCTAGTCATTTTCATGAAAATCTGAATATCTCACCTCTTCATCATAATTTAAACTAGAATATCTCTCATCGTATTTTTGATGCAATACTATATCTAAACGTTTAAATAAAATATCTAATGGACTTCTTTCCTGATCCCAATCCATCATCATACTTACAATATGTTCTTTTTCATCAGTAGATAACTCTAAGTCAACACAAAGCAACGAGATTGAAAATTTTCTTGTCCCATAAAAAGAAATCCCAATAATTTTAAATCTCTCCTTATCTAATTTAAAAAAATTAGCAAAACTATCTAATGTATCTCCACCGTAATTAGTGCTAATCATATCAGAGATATCTGCAGCTGCCGTTCCTGTAAAATCATTATATTGTACGTCTGCTTTCATATTATTATAAATTTTGTTTCTCAAATATAATTAATTATTTACATCTATCCTTTATGGGTTTTTAGTAAAATATTAATAAACTTACGAACTTTAGAATCTGTTGTTCTCTTTAGTGCTAATCTATAATAATCATTTCCTTTTTTTAGTTCACCTCTTAGTTTTAAAATGTTTCCTAAATTTATGTAAGGATCAATATAATCGGGCTCTAATTCTATAGCTTTATTAAAGTGGAAATTAGCTTTTTTGAAATCATTTAACTTATACAGATTTCCTAAGTTATTATGGGCTTTAGGCTCATTATAATCATATTCTAAAATAGCTTCATATTGCTCTATAGCCTTATCAAACTCTTTATAATGTTGTGAAAGTAATACTCCCAAGTTCAATCTTGCAATAGTAAATTCAGGAAATATTCTTATTGCTTTTTCAAAATATTTCCTTGCGGAATCATATTCTTTTAAAACTACATGACACAAATGTCCTAAATTATTTAAAGAGGATGTATTATTTTCATCCATTTTTATTGACTGCTCATAAGCGAATTTTGCTTGTTGAAGTTTTCCATTCTTAGAATAAGTTTCTGCTTTAATACCATAATAAAAAGTATTATGAGGAAACTTTAACAAATATTTATCTAGCTCAATTTCCTTTTCTTCAATATTTTCAATCAGAGAAATATTAATAAGTTCAGTTATATAACTAATATCAATAAATCCTATTTTTTCAAAAATTTGTTTATATCCTTCTTTTTCTAAGTCTTGTAATGTAATATTTAAATTACTAGTTAAATTCTTCAAAAAACCATCTATCGATTGTGTTATATTAGAAATAATTTTCAAATCAGTATACAAATCAATTGCATCTATAGGATTTACTGATTTCAGTAAATTGTCTAAATTGTCTCTTTGTTCCATCCAGTAGTGCAAATATTTAATCCTATCTATAGGACTATAAATTTTTGCTGACGAAAGGATTATAGGAAGTATCTTATTATCATAAGATTTTTCTTTCAATAAATTCAATACTTCGAAGAGACAGTTTTTAGATTTTAAATAATCATCACTAACCAGTAGTATAGCAAAATCACAGTCCCTAATTGATTCCATAAAAGAAACAATACTGTCTTTGTAATTCAGCACATGATTATCCATTTTAACTTTTACACCAACTTGACTTAAATTGTTATAAATTTTTTCGGCATCATCTTTATTAGACCAACAATGTGATAAAAATATTTCAGGTGTTTTTTTCATTACAATAAAAAAAATGATACACAAATATGACAATATTTTTCTTTAAATCAATATTTAATCATTACAGCAAAAGCATTGTTTTCTAAATGAGCATCCGCAATTAGGAATTTCATTTGGATTATTCCTAAAATAATTACTTTTAATGTCCCATTTTATAACTCTAGCACCTTACATTATCAGTTATTTTATTATTCTATTTATTTCAATTCCAATTAAAATATTAATCTCATTATTAATTAATCCAAAATTATTAATCAAATCATTTTTATTAATAAACTCATCTTCAAAAATATTCCATTTAAAACGTTTTTCAATTTCAGTATTATCCCAACCTTTTTTTATATATTTAGTTAAACCCCAATAAACACGAATTTTTCTATCTGTGGTAATAAAAAAAATTGAGCAAAGAAATGAGTTAAGGTTAGGATATTTACTTTTAACGTCAATAATTATTTGTTCATATGGATAAGTAGTTGTTAAATTATACCCACTTAATTCTTTTTTCGTTCTTGTTACAGTATATGGCTTATTAAACATTCCGAACATATCACGGAGATTAGGCGTTTCAACAGTTTCATATGAAATATCTTCATAAGTTGGTTCAGCGTAAAACTCCTTGTATTGAGAAACATATTCTCCAATTTTATTTAAATTCAAATCATAATTCAAATTGCTAAGGAATTTATGCTTATATTCATACAGATTTTGAAATTCTTCATTAGGCTTAAATTGTTCAATATAGCTCTTAACATCTTCAAAAAAACATATTATTTCCTCTTGATTTAAATGTTTACTAGCATCTTCTTTAATTAGATCTTCCAAAGATTTTGTAGGAGACGAAACAGTTTCAGAAGAATCTTTAACATTATTAAAAGTGTTGGGAATTGTCTCCAAAAATACATTTAATTCATCATTTTTTTTACAAAAATTTTCTGTGAAATCTGCTTGAATAACAAAAAAAGGTGTTTGTTCAGAAATCTTTATAAACTCATCAGAAATATAATCTATAATATCTTTGTATCTAATATTATTATCGGAATATTTTTTTATTGCATTAAAAAAGCTAAGAGTAAAAAAACTAAACTCTTGATTTTGATATGAACTTTGAATATTAAGAGATGAAAATAAAAAATAACAGTTATTAAACTGAGATTGTGTAGATTTTATATATGTATCAACTTTATTAATGTCTTTTATATAGTTATATCCAGACTCACAAGCATCAACAATTTTGGTTACTAATTTAGGGTTTAAAGATTTTAATAAACTATCTAGTTCTGAGTTTTGTAAACTTGTTTGTTGTTTTCTATCTTGTTCAAAATCACTTAAAATATAGTAGAATTCATTTTCAGAATATAGTCCATGTCCTGTAAAATAGAAAAGTACTTCATTTATTTGACTAGATTTATTTTGACTAATAAAATTTACTAGTTCATTTTTAATAAATGTACTATCTGTATTATTGTTAATGAATAATATATTATCATACTTTTTTGTATGTTTTATTAATTCATTGAAAAAAATAACATCATTTTTACACCCTGGTAAATTTTGTACATTTTTATATGAGGAAACCCCAATAAGTATTGCTAAATTCACTTTTTAATTATCAATTTTTAGTTATAGTTTTTCTAACAAGTTTGCTAATTTCAAACTTTCAATATCAATTTTTAATAAATCTTTTGTTTCAAATGGAATAAGCTTTTTCCTTAAATCCCCTTTGTTTTTGAATAACCTTCCAATCTGATATGTTTTCTCAATATAATCAGTTGTATCAATGGTTAAATCTTTACTTCCAAATGATTTATCATAAATAAGAGCTTTGATTTTCTTACAATTAGGATTATTAAAGATTGAACTTAACATTATTTTATCAGACATTCCACATGAGTGTCCCATAATGTAAACCTCAAATTCATCAGAATCAATAAATTTTAAAAAATTTTCATAATTGTTTGTTCTTAAATACCAATAATTTTTTACATATTTCTAATTTTGCCTTGAAAATTTTGTCAAGGCTACATATTTATACTATGCTAATTAATTATTGATTAATAATTTAAACGATGAAAATGCCTGTTTCACTAATTCATATAAAACTTGTGGTGTTCCAGTATCCACTCCCATATTAATTGCAATAGAAATAAGAGTAGATAAAAAAACACCATACCAATCAAACTTTCCTAATCTTTCGGTAGCATCTAATAAATAATCCAATCTTTCCGTAATATATTGTATTTGTGCTTCCGTGGGATTAATTCTTTCAACAATGGATTCTCTTAATACATTTGTTGAGCTGGTAATATCTTGAATTTGACGTATCGTGAATGGAGTGTTGTCAAGTGTGTTAGCATCTAATAAAGAAAAAATATTCTGTTCAAATTGAAAATTATTCCAATGATCAACTGAATCCATTTCTTCAATAAATGGGATAACTTGAGCTTCTATCCAGTTTTCAAATTGTTTAAATACCTTTTCTTTATCAAAAACTTGAGTGTTATTTAAAGGTGGTACAAGTTCTCCAATATTAAGTACAGGTTTAAATATTGTACCTCTATATCTAAAATGATCCCAACTACTAAGAGAATTGTAAAAGTGAAAACTCATTTCTGACCCTAGAACCTTAATTTCTGTAACTGGATTCTGGTTTTCTTCAAAATCTGAGATAATAAACCTGTTTGTATCTAAATTAAATTTTTCTTTAATAATTTGGTAAACTTCATTTTTATATTTTTTCAGCATGTGTTAAAAATTTCGTTAGAATACAAATTTAAAAATTGAAATTTAATTTTCATTCACTGCCATACTATTTTAGTCAAATTGAATGGGTTACTCAATTTCATAAATAAAAATGCCATGTATTATTTTATGAACAGTTTTTTAGATTTCTTTTTACTTGTATTAGCATAGAATAGAGAATAGAGAATAGATAAATTTATAACTAATACACCCATTATAATCATACCCTTTAAGTTATATCTATTAAGTAATATAGTGGGTACTTTTTATTAAAACTATTGGAATTAAGTATTTAAATCAGATCTCATCAAATCATCTAAATCTCTTAATAAAGGTTTTTTTTCTATAGATTGATTTAAAACTCTTTTCTTTCTTGTTATTAAAAATACAGTTTGCGACTCTTTGAGAGGTAACATCGATTTTAATCCATTATAATACTTTTGAACTGTCTTTTTATTTTTACCTGAAGCTTTTGCTATTTTATTGATTGTCATTTTACCATAAAAATTAGAATCCCAATCAACCATCACATCCCATAATTCAGATTTAGTTTTATTTATTCTATCCTGATGAATTTTTTTAATATTTAATCTTTTTTTATCACTTGGAGTAAAATTTCTAAACATATCATAAATAAATCTTCTTTTTCTATTTGGGATAGGCTTAACCTGATTTAAGTTTTGGTAAATTTTTGCTACTGTTATCTCAACTTCACTATTTTCAAGAGGTGGACTCATTTTGCTGTAATTGATTGCATATAGATATTTCATTATCAAACCTTTATTTACTGTTTTATTAAGAGCAATTAATTGATATGCTATGCTCTTTAGTACATTTTCTCTTTCTCCTTCAAAAATTTTTCTGAATGGTACGAATACCAATGAATATTCAAGTTTGTTTTCACAACCAAAATCATGCAGACCATTTTCATCAAAGACAATATCATACTGTTGTATTAACTCATCTAGATTATTAAATCTTAATTTATACCCACTATAATCATACCCTATAGTTTTAGATAGTATATTATTATAATGGGTACTTTTTCCTATTGTTGAATTACTTTGTATATATTCAGATTCTGAAACAGGAATTACTTCAGTATTTCCATTATAATAAGCATTCGGATCGTAAGATAGAACTGTTAATCTATCAATGGATATAGCATGTCTATCGTAAGGAATATCTAATGTAGTTGCAATTTCTTCAGTTGCTTCTTTGAAATTATATTGAGTAAGCCCATCAACTTTTACAACTAAAGTCACACCTGTATTAGAAAGACTTCTCCAATAAGCACAAATATAAGCTGTATTAATTTCAAAATCTTTTTCGGTCATACCATCAACATCAATATACAAATACCCAGTTGGTTTGTGTACATTTCTTCCCATTATATATCCATTAGAAAAATTAAAGTTTACACTAATTGCTGGAAGCTGGTTTACCTTTATATTATTATATTCCTGAGATTTTCTATCTAAACCTCTAGCTTTTTGCACCAATTCCAAATGTTGTTGAGGAGGAGACTTGATAAAGCTTATAACCTCTTCAATAGTATTAAACGAACCAGTAATATTTCTGTTTCTACAATTATTTATTCTATTTATCATATATTTTTTTAAAAGATAGACATAACGATAGCTCCCCTTAGCATCCTTACTATGGTTTATGTCTTGTTTATTATTGTTAAAATGAGGATTGAAAAGGGATAGCTGCAGTAACTTATATAACTTTAAGCAAAACTGTCACCTGTTCGACTGCATGATTATGTCTTGAAATCCCGCAGATAAGAAAATTTAAGAAGCTTGTTTCAATTTTGTTAAGATTTCATCTTTTGTATAGTATACTCTCCCACCAAAATTTATTGACTCTAAAGTGCCATTTTTAGACCAATTATGTAATGTTCCAACAGAGACTCCAAAATATCTTGCAGTTTCTTCTCTAGTCATAATTTCTTTAATTTCTTCACCGTTTTTTGATTTTGAAAATTGCTCTTCAAATTTCTCAAGCTTCTGAGCTATCAACTCTTCTATCTTGTTAAAAAAATCTTTAAAATACTCCATATTTCTTTATTGTTTTTAATTAATATGGCAAAGGTATTTTAGAAATAAATTATACTCGAGTTATATGGTATAAAGTGAGTATAAAGTTAATCTTGTTCAGTAAGCATCAACAGTTCTTGATATTTTCTTTCAAAAAATGGAGCTATGTTTTTTTTCTGTTCCTTGAAATCCTGATAAATCAACTTTACATATTTAAAATTATCTTTATGAAAAATATTATTCTTAGGACTTAAATCATTTAAAGTTTGTTTTATATAAGAAGAAAAGGAAGTGTGTTTAAATCCAAAATACCGAGAATACTTCGATGAAAAACCATTTGCATTATCATATTTTACATTTTCATACATTAAACAACTCCCCTCAATGATAAATGTTCCGTTGGCAAATAAACACCCAAATCTATATAGATGAGTATCTCTTAACCTATCATTTTTTATATCCTCTACATGTACAAGTTTACTTAAATCATACGATTCTATTAAATCAGAAAAAATAAATTTATATTGTAATCTCAAATTTTCGTACAGCTCCTTATTAAAGGTTTTAAATGACTCACAAACGGTTTTTCTCACTAAATTACAGCCCTCACTTTGCATAAACATATCTAAAAAATAATCAGAAAAATAAAGTTCATTTAATAAGTCCTGAAAAAACATTTTAGACTTTATATCTGATAATTCTTCACATTGTTGTTTGACCGAAAAAAGAAATTCATTTAAAATGGTATTATTTATCGTTTCTAAAAAAGTTTCACCCCAATCCTGAAAATCAAAATCATTTGTAAAATCCTCATAATTCAATCTTGAATAATACCCTTCTATTTCATCATTCAAAAAATAAAAATTTTCTTTAGGTGATTTCTCAAATTCTTCTTTTGTAATATATGAAGGTTGAATATTTTCAGGTGTCAATTCCAGACTAAAATAAACTCTTTTAATCTTTTTTTCAGTTGAAAAACACAAACTTCCAAATGTCAATATTATTTCATCTAGTAAGTATTCACTTCTAATTAAAAAATTTTTATTTTCAATCTTTTCAATGCCCATATATTTAGGATGCTGATTTATTTATACCTATAGTTTTACTCGTTTGACTAACACTTCCACCCTCATATAATTCTTTCATTTTTTGGAGTTGGCTTTTAAGTTCTTCAATTTCCTTAGATTGTAAATCAACCTTTTGCAACTTTTCATTTCTTACTTTGATACTTTCCTGTCTTATTTGTTCGTGTTCAAAAGTGGGCTTAAAATATGTCTTAAAAACAGATTCGTCCGTATGTCCTGTATACTGCCATATCTCTAATAGATCCCAACCTTCGATATATCGGTTGGTACAAAAGCTTCTCCTGGAATCATGAAAAGCTATCTTTTCTGCAAAGTTTATCGTTTCAAACTCAACACCTTTATTCGTAGGACGTTCACGAGTTATTACCTTTTCATTGAAATAAGGTACAACCTTAAACAGTTCTTTCAAGTAATCATTCGTATTTTGGTTGGATATGGCAATGCTTTTAATATCATCATTGTATTTGCTAAGGATTTCACTGGCATAACCAAAAAATGAAAAACGGACTGTCTTATAATTATCTACTCCTGAACCTTTTTTTAACAGGATGTTGACCGTTTTACTGCTATGATCAATGTGTCCACTCTCAATACGTGTAATATCTCCAAATCTAAGTGAAGTATGACAGGATAGAATAAACATATCCCGAACCCTCTCTAATCTTGGAACATCTGAAAAATCATACTCGTACAATAATTTGACTTCAGGTTCTGTTAGCACCGTATGAAACGTTGGTGGCACCTTGACTTTGTATTCCTCCTGCATATAGCTTCTGTTATTAGTATAACCTTTCTCAAAAGCACGTTTTTGTATTGCAGCTAGTCTTTTTATTCGAGTTTTGAGTGTGCTTAGTTCTCCTACCCTTTCAGTACCCAAAAGCCAATTTTGGAACTCTAAACACTGCAATTCATCAAATTTATCAATATCTAGAAAAATATTGTTTTCATTGGCAAAGTCTTTTAAATCTGTGTACATAGTATTGAAAGATGACACATAGCTTCTGTGCAGAGGCTTTTGCCCCGAAGCAATAGCACGCATTACTTTAAGTTCTATTACCCTCATAAACTCCTGAAACACATCATCAAAAGATTTTTTATTTTTCTGTACAGTTGTAAGTTCTTTTCCTGCCATTGCATTATCAACAATCGTTTTTAGTTCATCCTTTGTTGGCATACGATTATAATTCTCATTGAAATTTTTGTGAGCATCAATAATAGAGGTTCTAAACTTATTTAACTGCTGATTAATTTCTCTTCTATCTATTCCAATAGCAGTTTTTGTATCTTTATCCCAATGACTCGGAAAAACTTTTAAACCTGTAGAAAAATCGGCCTGTAACCCTTTAAATGAATACCTACCCATTATTCGAGAGATTAATGCCTTTGCCTCCTTCAGTCTAAAATTAACACTTCCTGTTTCGTTGTTGTATTGTGCCATAAAATAAAAAAATATACGCATAACAAATATACGACTATTTTAAATCTGGTCACTATTTTGGTCACTGTAAATTTTGAATATATTTGAATTCATTTACATGTAATAAAATTTATTCACCTATTAATCAAAATTTTGAGCAAATAAATTAATTCAACAAGATGTAAATAAACACAATATGTTATTCCCTGTGGGTCTACAAACCATCCTTTTCAAGGGTGGTTTTTTTATTTTCAATTCAATTTACTTATTCTAATTTGAGGGGTTAAGTGCAATGAGTTGGGAATAGAATATTTACCCTTGGTCCATTTTCCTACACATATCCGTACAATTTAACTACCGACTTTATCATAGATTTTATCTTTTGGTGTCTTATATGACCGGTCTAAAATTTTCCAATGTTCGAATTAGATGATGCAAACTTACTGCCTGCAAACAAAAAAAATTCTATACCAAAGACACTCAAGCAACAACAAACTGAAAAACAGTATTTTACAACACAACTGAAATAACTTTGAAGTAAACTAAAAAAAGTGAATTATTATTATTTTTCGAGTAAAATTGAGAGGATAGAGAGGAGAATTATAAATACTTTACAGCTTTTAACTTCAATGGTTTTATCATTTAAAAAGCAGGGATCACAAATATCCCTGCTAATAAAACACAAACACTTAGAATGAAAAAAAAATTTCATAGTAAATGTATCAATATTATCTACCCGAAGCATTACTTCAAATATACATCACGCCGTAATGAATTAAAAAACAACATTTTATAAAATTAATGGAGTGTTTTTGAAGTATGCTTTTGCTATATGTTATTATAAAAAGTATCTGTAGTTAATTAAATTTTTAATCATCTTCATACAAAAGTTATTTTTGTTTAACTAATTTTAAAAAATATGTTCCCCAATGTTAGAATTAAAGCACTATATCTGATTTTCTTTTTCTTCTCAATATTTTTGTTCATATAGTCCCAAACGGGTATAATTCCTTCCATACTCATTATATAAATTGGCTTTCAGAAAAGGTTCATTGATATGCTTCAGTTCTTTTTTGGCCTTGTCCAGATATTCTAAGCTTTCCTGTATTTACTGAAATTATACAAAATACTTCCAATATTGGTGTATACCATAATGATGCCTTGGGTGTTACCATTTTCTTCATATTAAAATATAGATAATAAGATACTCACGGTAAGGCCTAATATTATTTCCTATACAAGAAAAGCAGACAACTTTATCGCACAAAAAAACATTTAGATTCTGCAGAATACTATATGAATAAAGCTCTTGCCCATTCCAAAGATGCATATGCTGCTGAAAAAGCAACTGCATGGTTCAGCTATGGAGATCTTTATAATGTAAAAGGAAATAAAGAAAAGGCGCTGGAGTATTATTTGAAATCACTTGATATATTCCAAAAAACAAAAAGTAAACCTATTTTATTGACTGTTTATGATACTCTTTCCAGTGTTTATAAATCTTTAAATGAAATAGAAAAATCTAATGAATTTCTAAGAAAATATACCATTCTTAATGATAGTATCAATAAAAACGAAAAAGAAGCTGTAAATCTTGCCGTTAATACACTGATTGATTTAAAGCATGAGGAAAAAGGAAAAGAAAGAAAGGTGTTCTACTTTATAGTTATGATCATTGTAGTATCATTTGGTCTATTATTATACTTCATCAGAAAAATCTATATTAAAAAAGTACTGAGAAAAGATAAAATTCTTGAGAAGAAGACCATTGAAACGGATGTTCTTAAACTGAAAGTAAATAATTCATTTGATGAAATTATCCAGCTTATGGAAAGCAGAAGTCCTCTGTTTCTGATGCGTTTTAAAGAAGTACACCCTGAATTCTATGAAAAACTGATTACACATACTCCTGAACTTACAGAGCATGATATAAAATTCAGTGCTTATATCAGATTAAATCTTACAAATAAAGAAATCTGCCAATATGAAAATATTAGTTTACGGGGAATAGAAACAAAAAGATACAGGCTCAAGAAAAAGCTGAAACTTTCCTCAGGTACTGACCTTCAGAAGTGGATTCTGGAGCTATAAAATAGGTCATGATTTTTTTAGGTCGTCAATTTCCTCCTGTAAAGATTTGATTCTGTCTCTTAATTCCTGGCTTACTTTTCCGGGGATTTTTTTAATTTTCCTTAAATCCAGGGCAAGCATAATGGAAGCTATTCCCATAAAAATAAAGGAAACACCTGTGAGAGTAACTAATGAAATCCCTGTAAACACAGGATTAAATATCAGCAACAGAGAAAATATAATTCCTCCAACACTAGCAAGGGCTACATTTCCCCAACTCATTATTCTCATACTTCTCAGGTCGAAGGCGAAGCCCAGCAGCTGAAAGGAACGAAACAGTAAAGTGAATCCTATGACAAACGGAAGTACCGTCATTGAAATCTGAGGATTTGCGATGAGATAAACTCCTATTGCCGTAGTTAATAATCCGCTTACAAGAAACCAGCCCCAGCCCTGCAGGGACTTACTATTCTGTAAGGAAAAGAATATTTCCGTAATTCCCGAAAACAAAAAGGAGACACTGAAAAAAATAGAGAGTGTAACATACGTTGCAAGCGGCACACTGAATACATAAAAACCACAGACAAGGAAAAGAATTCCGAAGATCAATGGGATATACCAATGTTTTACAGTGTTGGTAAGGGTTTGAAATAAATTGGCCATAGCTGTCTTTTTTGGTCATGCCTACTTTTTGGTAACGGTTTTCGGCTTATCCGCAGGTATTTCAAACAGATTAAAATTTCACCTGAATTTGAAATATAACCTCTTACTAATGTACAAAAAATAACCGTTGAACATGTCAGATTCTGTGAATTGTTTCCATAAAAAAATACCAGATGAGGCCAATCGATAGAAAGAATGGTATTTAGGAATACATCCTACTGCCAATCTACAGAAATACAAACAAAAAAAGGTGAAAATCATTTAATTTTCACCTTTTCAAAACATGTTGAAATCTGTTTTTATATTCTTACTTTGGTTTGTACAATTTGTACATAGCGAATAAAAAGCCAATCCATACCGGAATCAGAATTACCTGAATTTCCATTCCTGTAATACTCATCAATCCTAATATCAGAACCAAAAAGGCAATACAGATATAATTGGATACCGGATAAAATATAGAAGGGAATTTTGAATGAATTCCTGATGCATTTATTGATTTTTTAAATTTCAAATGAGTGTAGCATATCATCAGCCAGTTGATGATCAAAGTAGATACTACTAAAGCCATTAAGTATTCAAAAGCTTTTTCCGGTACTAGTTTGTTAATGATAATACATATCCCGGCAAAGCATGATGAAATAAGAATAGCGTTGATAGGAACAGAATTTTTATTCAGCTTTTTCAGGAATTTCGGAGCATTTCCCTGCTGAGCCAGTCCGAAAAGCATTCTGCTGTTACTGTAAACACTACTGTTATATACGGATAAAGCAGCCGTTAAAACAATCAGATTAAGAACATTTGCAATCAATGTATTGAACTGAATCACTTTACCAAACATACTGAATTCAAGACCATTAAGATTTTGAAACACCATTACAAACGGGCTGGATCCTTCTGTAATATCTCTCCAAGGGCTTAATGAAAATAAGATTACCAAAGCTCCTACATAAAAAATAAGGATTCTATAGATCACCTGGTTGGTAGCCTGTGGAATAGTTTTCTCCGGATTTTTGGCTTCTGCAGCAGTGATTCCGATAAGTTCCAATCCACCGAAAGAGAACATAATCATAGCCATTGCAGCAAATAATCCTGAATATCCGTTTTCTGTTTTATTAAATAATCCTTTTGGGAAGAATCCGCCATCATTCCATAAATTAGTAATGGTTGCTTTCTCTCCTCCTGTACCGCTTATCAAAAGATATACTCCGAAGATAATCATGGCAATAATAGCCACTACTTTGATGATGGAAAACCAAAATTCTGTTTCTCCGTAAACCTTTACGGAAGCAAGATTAAGCGCATTGATCACAATAAAAAAGAACAAACTGGAAACCCAGAGAGGTATTTCCGGCCACCAAAAGTGAATATAATGCCCTATTGCAGTGAGTTCGGCCATACTTACCAGGATATAGAGGATCCAATAGTTCCATCCTGAAGCAAATCCCGGAAAATTTCCCCAATATTTGTAGGCAAAGTGGCTAAAACTTCCTGATACGGGTTCCTGAACAACCATTTCACCAAGCTGACGCATAATAAAAAAGGCAATAATTCCTGCTAAAGCATAGCCTAAAATTACTGATGGTCCCGCCAGTACTGCAGCCGGCCCGATTCCCAGAAATAACCCGGTTCCTATGGCACCTCCAAGGGCAATTAATTGTATATGTCGATTTGTTAATCCTCTAACTAAAGTCTCCTTTTCTCCTGTTTTATTTTCGTTGCTCATTGAATGAATTATTCGGTCGCTAAATATATAAAAACTTTTCAGAGAAATTCACATTCCATGGGGTAAATTGACAATTCACCCTTCTTCAAACCGGAAAGCCCCTTTCTATTTATACCTTTGCTGGTAAAATGTAAAATATAATTACAAAAAGCGGTCTTAATCTATTGAATCAAGACCGCTTTTTCACAGTATCAATATTATTTTAATTCGCAATTTTGTATCCGAACATGGTACTTGTCACCACCTCATACTTGTTACCGGAAGATACTCCCGCTACAGAAGCCATGCTTACCGTTTCTCCTGCACTAAGATATGTCATGCATGAAATACTCGAACCAAAAACCCTCGTTACAGTAGGTTGATAAGATTGAACTAATATACTTCCTCCGTTACCAGGAGCATAGTTTTTTACCAGGTAGAGTACCGTCCAGGTAAAATTCGGATTTCCTGCTACACTTCCATTGTCAAACTGTGTAGATCCCTGAATCACATAGTATCCATCGTTGGGTGCCTTAAAAGCTCCTGTAGAGGTATTCAGGACATTTCCTTTATTAAGAACTGTACCCTGAGGATAAGTAATCGCTGTCATTATCCATGGACTAGAGGGAGTGGCAGTAGCATCACACATTTGTCGGGTCGTAGTAGACACCGCTGAAAACGGATAAGTAGATTCTGCGGAAGGAATACTGTTGGAGCTAGAAACCAGCACCAGTTCCCATGTTGTACCGGTAGTTGTTCCTTTACTGACCAAAAATGCATAATACCCGGGAGGAACCGTAATAGCAGGAACTCCCAACCCGGTTCCATTCTGATCATCAATCAATTCAGATCCATTAGCAGAAACGGTAAGTATTTTTCCTCCGGTATTTTTGAAATGGTAAGTACGCCCGGCAAAATTACCTGCACCATTGATGGCTGCCGGTAAAGTTAATGTTCCATCAGCAGTTCCGTTATAAGCAATATAGTAATCATTGGCTCCTATGGCACCACTTGCAGTAACTGTTTTGTAGGTGGCAGCAAATGAACCATTGACAGTAAGGGTACTGCCGGGACTTGCAGTACTAATCCCCACGTTACCTACCTGGGCTTTTACCAGAATACCATTTAAACCGCCCAATAAGGCCATGAAAAGCATCTTTTTTTTCATAAACAAATACGTATTTTTAGAATCTAAAGGGTCCTGAATAATATCCAATACCTTGAATTATTTACTCATTTTTCGCAATACGAACCTACTGCGAAAAATGAGTAAATAAAGAACAGATCCTGTACGCATTTTTCCACAAAATCGTAGTGATTTTATGACAAGAGCGGATGAGCGATTAATGTATTTCTTTATAAATGTCAAGCAATTCAACCAGGTTGGTAATCTTCAGTTTCTGATATACCCTTCTTTTGTAGGTACCCACAGTAGATTCTTCAATATTAAGGGCATTCGCTATTTCAAGATTTCCGTTTCCTTTGGCCAAAAGATTAAAAACCTGCAATTCCCTCTCTGATAAATCATCTACTGCTTTTTTCTTTTTATTCCCTTTCAGCATTTCATGCATCATCTCCGGAGTATAATAGAAACCCTCTTTAAAGACAGATTCAACAGCTTTGACAAAATTTTCAGGGTCACTCTGCTTATTCAGAAAACCATTTGCTCCTTCTTCAATATACTGCAGGGCAATATTTTCTTTGTAGGATGTAAATATTAAAACAAGAGTATCTTCAGAAATACTTTTTATCTCTCTGACCATAGATTTGAAAATGCTTCCGGGAAGTTCAATGTCCAGAATAACGAGGTCATATTTTTCAGATTCAATTTTCTTTTTTGCTTCTCCATAGGTTTCTGCAAAATCGACTTCAAAATGATTAAAATTTTTCTCCAGGATCATAGCTGTCCCGATTCTTACCACATGATGGTCATCTGCAATGAGTATTTTTTTTGTCATATTTTAATAAGGATTTTAATAATGGTTCCTTTAGGAGTATTTTTATAAAAAGTCATTTCGGAATTGATTTTCATCATCAGCTGAGCAACCATGTGAAGACCTAATCCATAATTTTTAAAAGTCATATGTTCGCTCCCTTTTTTCTTAAAAAGTTCAGAATAATAAATCCGTTGTTCATCAGACATCCCGCTACCGGTATCCGTAATACTGATTTCTATATGTGATTCTGTAGAGGCCGATGTGATCGTAATTTTCCCATCTGAGGTATTTTTCACTGCATTATCAATGATATTATGAAAAACTGCAAGGAGAATATTTTTATTAAGCCTGGTCTTCAGTTGGTGATCACAAAAATTGTATATAAACGTATTTTCCCTTGCTGCTATTTCTTCAAACAATAGCCTTTTAGTTTCAATCAGATCATAAACTGAATATTCTTCGTCTGTTATATTTCCCTGTTTGTATAGTTCTGTATATTCTTTGAGACTTAATGTAAATTTATACAGCTGTTCCGAAGTTTTGTAAATGCTGTCAAAATATTTTTTCTGAGTCTTCAAATCTACCGACTGGTTAAGTTCCTGTGAAAGAAGCGCAATAAATTTAACAGGTGTAGTAATATCATGGCTTATACTTTCCACCAGCTTTTTTTGATAATCGGATTCATTTTTCAGTTTATTACTGGTTTCCAGCAGCTCTTTATCTTTATGCACAAGTGTATTTTTCAGCACCTTATTTTTCAATCTTAAAAAATTGGTTCTCATCTGTACAATTACTAAAACGATGAAAACAGCAATACCGGCAATCAGGATTTTAAAAAGAAAAGTCTGATAAAAATAGGCTTCAACATCTACAGGAATTGTTTTATAAACGAATTTTCCAGTTTCTGAAGATAAAAACCGAACCAAAAGAGTATAATTTCCGGGTTCCATATTGGCCAGCCGAAATGTTTTATCACTTTTAATATTAACCCATGAACTACCCTCATTGTCTAAAAGCTTAGCCTGCAGATAGATATTTTCCAAGTCGGAATAGTAAGGAATATCAATATAGAGTTCTGCATTTTTATACCCACATTCCAGCAAGAGTTTATCTGTCAGCTGTATCATCTTTCCATTTACTTTTGCTCGTTCCAGATAGATACTTTCAGACTTTGGATAATAAGTTTTTACATTTTCTGGAGTAAAAAATACAAATCCACCCATAGAAGGAAACACAAATTCCCCATTCTTCAACTCGTGAGCACAAGGATTGGCACTTCCGTTAAATTCATTATTTAAAAGACCATGCTTTTTAGTATAGCGGTAATAAGTGAGCACTTCCTTTGGAGCTTTAATATATTGCAGAAGGGTATTTTTATTCACTTTAAATAATCCATTATCAGATGAGATCCACAAATTGGAGTTTTGATCTTCCAGCAGATAATGAGCATTAGCCAGAAAATCATTTTTATCGGATGGAATTTTAATTGCTTTTTGGTCTCTTATTAAATAAATTCCTCTACTGTAAGTGGTAAACCAGATATTTCCGTCTTTTGTCTTAATGATTTGTTTCACCGGAAGACCTTTTCCGATAAGCTTTACCACTTTATTCCGGCTGAGGGAAAACACATAGATGCCACCACCGCCTCCCAGATAAAGAAGGTCTTTATTATATCTTAAAACAGCATCTATATTATCTTTACAAGGAATGATTTTCTCTATTTCCTTAAAATGATCATGTTTAAATAGATAAAGATAAGATTGCTGTCCGCTAACAAGAGATGCCATGTACAGACCTCCGCTTTTGTACAACCCATGAATCTCTTTCTCTTCAAAAGAAATAGAATCATATTTTATAAATCCGCTATTTTTATTCCTTATATGAATAGAATTATTTTCGCGGTACACCAGATTTTGGAAGTTATCCTCCAACATATACCGTTTATCATAAGATTGACGGGCCGGATATATTCTTTCTGATGAACCCTGAGAATATTTAATACCTTCCTGTGTAAGAACAGAATGATCTCCATAAGGAACCGCTGCATAACAGACCTCATCCTGATAAGGTAAGTTTTTCCTGGATACGGAGAAATCGGATAGACTTAGAATTTTAAGCCCATTAATGGAGCTTCCGATATATAATTTATGAGTAGCGTCATCATAAAACATAGCTCCGGAAATCTCTTTACCAATATCCCTGTATTCTAATAAATAAGTGAGTTTGAATTTTCCTTCTGAGAATTCACTTCTGTATATTTTACCATGGTTGATTAAGAACACCTGTCCGGTGATTTGCTGCCAATAAATTTTTGTTTCAGGATCTGTATACACAGAAGGTGCACTTATATAGGAATATTTACCTTGGTACAACTGAAATATCTTTTTATTTTCAGTATCAGCAATAAAACCATAATCCCCATGCACAAATAATCTCTTTAATTTATGATGGGGGAATCTCACATCAATTTTTGTATTTTTTTTACTTTTCTTATCAATGTAAATAATTCCATTATTTTCAAAATAATAAGCACCCGCACTTAGCCGGATAAAGTAAGAATCAATGTATGAAATAAATCTTACGGTAATATTATTTTTAACAAGTTGTTTATATACTTTCTGATTTCCTGTTCCTCCTGGCTTGAAAACCTGGTTGGATGATATAGCATGTGGTTTTCTTTGAGAAATCAGAAGAACATTTTTTTCGGAAGCATTAAAAATAGTGATACTGTCTTTTTGTATGTTTCCAAAGAAATCACCAAAGCTTAGGTTTTTGAATTTAAAATTTCTGTACTGAACAAAATTACTTCCATCATACCGTACAATCCGGCCTTCCATAGACAGCCAGATGAATCCATATTTATCTTTTACGATGTCTTTGATACTGTTTTGAGGCAGACCATTATCCATGTTATACCATTGGGAGGTATAGCTTTGCCCGTTGACACATAAAAAAAATAGGAGTGAAATAAAGTAGAGAAGCTTCATTCAGTGGGCAAGCGTTAGATTTATGACAAATATATTATAGAAAATTAAATTAATTGTAAACATTTATCCACAATTATGTGAATTTTTTTCTACATAATTATTTATTAATAATTTATTAATTATAATAAATTTGAAAAATCCATACTTGTTCCCTATCAACTTCATGATCATCAGGCATACTAGAAACACAGCTCTTTTTTGAGCAAAAAATATGATCTTCTTCAATAGCTGAAGGAGATCATTATTTTATTATTACTTATATTTAATGTGAAGTGTAAAACCAAAGTCTACAAAAACTCTTTCGGAATTGAAATATTATTCTTTTTCATATACTCCAAAAGATCCTGATATTTATCTTCATATGCATCTATTCCACATTTATGCGAAATGCTGCAGATATCGGATGGCTTGATGTCTAAAATATTTGAAATTTTAGTCAGTATCTCCAGATTGATTTTCACCTTGGAATTCTCAATATCGGAATAAGCTTTCTGGGAAATCCCCATTTCAAAAGCCATATATTCTTGCGTAAGGTCTTTACTCCTGCGAATTTTCCTGATATTTTGTCCACATACTTTCATCGTTTTTGTTTTAGTAGTTTTAGGTATATTTTAGAAGATTATCTAATAGCCTCTAACAAAGTTAATAAATACCTTTGGCAAAACATTATACACGTTACATGATATTTATTTTCAATATAGAAAAGAGTCAAAAATAAGCCTTTTTTTTAGAGAAAATATCACTTCGGTAAACACTATTGGAATTTATGGAGACGCAAAAATTTAATTATGACAATAATATTGTCAGAGCATTCCTCTATGCGACTATCGCATTCGGACTTGTCGGATTTCTGCTGGGGCTTACAGCTGCATTGATGCTTTTTTATCCCGAATTACCTGAATTTTTATTCGGTACGGATGATACAACTATTAAAAGCTTAGCTTCGGGCAATATTCAGGGACTGATCAATACTCAGGGAGCAATGGGCTTCGGAAGAATCAGAATGCTTCATACAAGTGCTGTAATTTTTGCTTTCGTATGTAATTCCTTTTTCTGTGGTGCTTACTACAGTATGCAAAGACTTCTTAAAACCAGAATGTATAGTGATACGCTTTCATGGATCCATTTCTGGTCATGGCAGTTGATGATCGTTAGTGTAGTGATTACTTTCCTTATGGGAATCAACACATCTAAAGAATACGCGGAACATGAGTGGCCTATTGATATCTTAATTGCATTCTCATGGATCGTTTTCGGGATCAACATGTTTGGAACTATTGCCAAGAGAAGGGTGAGACATTTATATGTAGCCATCTGGTTCTACATTGCAACCTGGATTGCTGTAGCGATGCTTCACATCTTCAATAACCTGGAAGTTCCGTTATCTTTCACAAGCTGGAAATCTTATTCTGTATATGCAGGTGTAAAAGATGCATTAGTACAATGGTGGTATGGGCACAATGCAGTAGCATTTGTATTAACCACCCCTGTATTAGGTCTGATGTATTATTTTATGCCAAAAGCAGCTCAGCGGCCGGTATTCTCATACAAATTATCCATTATTCACTTCTGGTCGCTGATCTTTGTATATCTTTGGGCCGGGCCTCACCACCTGCAATATACAGCTTTACCTGCCTGGGCTCAGGCTGTAGGAACAGGATTTTCTATCATGCTTATTGCACCGTCATGGGGAGGAATGCTGAATGGTCTTCTAACCTTAAGAGGAGCATGGGATAAAGTAAGAGAAAATCCAATTCTGAAATTCTTTGTAGTTGCTATTACCTGTTATGGTATGGCTACTTTCGAAGGACCTTTATTGGCAACAAAATCATTAAATAAAATTGGTCATTATACCGACTGGGTGATTGGTCACGTACATTTAGGAGCACTTGGATGGAATGGCTTCATGGCATTCGGGGTGGTATATTATCTGGTTCCTATCATGTGGAGAACGTCTCTTTGGTCTAAAAAACTGGCCAACTGGCACTTCTGGCTGGGAACATTAGGAATTATTTTCTATGCCGTTCCTATGTATATTTCAGGATTCACACAGGGATTGATGTGGAAACAATTCAACCCGGACGGAACATTATTGTGGAAAAACTGGCTGGATACCGTTACTGCGATCATTCCTTACTTTAAAATGAGATTCTTAGGAGGTGTTCTCTATCTGTCCGGAGCAATTTTAATGGTCATTAACGTTATCAAAACTGTTAAAGCCGGTTCATTCCAGAAAGAGGTTCCTGCAGAAGCTCCCGCATTGGCCAACATCAGTACTTCAAGAAAAGAAGGTGAAGGTGTACACCTGTGGCTGGAAAGAACCCCTACTCTCCTTTCTATATTAGCTTTTATCACGATAGCAATTGGTGGATTGGTGGAAATTGTTCCCACACTTTCATTGAAGCAAAGTGTTCCTACGATCACAGCTGTAAAGCCATATACACCACTGGAACTGGAAGGCAGAGATCTTTATATCCGTGAAGGATGTAATTCATGCCACTCTCAGATGATCAGACCTTTCCGTGATGAAGTGGTAAGATTTGAAGGAAAAAACGGGCAGTATTCCAAAGCCGGAGAATTTATTTATGACAGACCTTTTTTATGGGGATCTAAAAGAACAGGACCAGATCTTCACCGGGAAGGAGGAAGAAACCCAGATTCATGGCATTTTAAACATATGTATAACCCAAGAATTACGTCTGCCGGTTCTATCATGCCTCGTTTCCCATGGTTGATCACCAATAAACTGGACCGCGATCAGATGGTGGATAAGATGAAACTGATGAAAAATGCTTTCGATGTTCCTTATACAAAAGCTCAGATAGATTCTGCCAACCAATGGGCAGACAACCAATCAAAAGCAATTGTACAGAGAATCTATGCTGAAGCAACGGATGTAAAAGATCAGATGGTAAAAGAAAAAACAGCAAAAGGAACTGCGTATGTACCGCTTGAACAAAGAGAAATTGTAGCTATGATTGCTTACCTCCAGAGATTAGGTACGGATATTAAAACAACACAGGTACAAACAGCCAGCGTAGAGTAACATTTAAAATTGAATTGCAATGAAAACGAGAACCCCAATTTCAATATATATCGCAGCAACGATAGGTTTAACGATCATGGCCTTTGAAATGTTCGCCAGTGATTCAGGATATTTTTCTTCTCCTTTTTTCTGGGCGCTGATATTAATTGCCATTATCCTCCTGCTGATCATGAATTCGATTGGAGATCTGGTGGAAAATGAAAGTTTCAACAGATTATCCGAGGAAGAGAAAAAACAATATCTGGCAGAAAAAAAAGTTCCCTATTACCAGAAATTATGGAACTCTGCCTTCAAAAAACAATCCGTTACGGAAGAAAAGGATATTCTTATTGACCACGGTTTTGACGGAATTACAGAGCTTGACAACTCACTCCCGAAATGGTGGATTGGCCTGTTCTGGTTCGGATGTATCTTCTGTGCAGTCTATCTGTTTGCCTTTTCTTTCACAGATTATGCCCATCCGGAAGCAGAGTACACCAAAGAAGCAAAAACCATGTTAGCATCCATCGAAGAATATGAAAAAACGGCCCCTCAGATCAATCTGGAATCTGCAAAATACAGTGCTGATAATATCGCAGAAGGTCAGGAACTTTTCAAAACGAATTGTGTTACCTGCCATGGAGACGGAGGAAAAGGAGGTATAGGTCCGAACCTTACTGATACACACTGGATCAATATGAAAGAAAAAAGTCTATTTAAAAATGTATTCTGGATGCTTGAAAACGGCTCTCCAAACAATCCAACCATGAGACCTTTTATCAAGGAAGGAACCATTACCGGAAGAGATGCTGAAAAAATTGCAGCCTATATTTATCACATCAATCAGGAAACCGCTCCTATCACAACAGCACAAGGTGGTGCCGCTCCTCAGGGAGAAGAAGTGAAATGGGAAAACGGAAACAACTAAAATTATTATCTATCATATAAACCATGCCACGCCCCCTTTACAACTACTAACATTTGAATTTCATTTTTGCTAACTACCTTTTCAACACTAAAAATGATAAAATGGGGGGCGTTTTTTACAAATAACAATCCTTACTTTGGCTGTCTTACTCAACTATTCACTTGACAACTACAAACTAGAAATTCCATAAAAAGACAGCCAAGGCAGGATTTTTGCATTCGCAAAAGGGTACCACAACAAAGACCAAGTAAAATAGTATTATTATCTTTGTTAGAAACCTCATCGCATTTGAAACTGAAAATCAACACCACAAAACTTTTAAGGCGTATTGCAATAACCTTTATTTCAATATTGGTTCTTCTTACCCTGTTGATACTAAGCTTAAAACTCCCTGCCGTTCAAAACTTTATCAAAGACAAGCTTATTGTTTACCTTGAGAAAAAAATCAAAACTCAGGTAAGCCTTGAAAGAGTCTATATAGGATTTCCCAACAGCCTTGTCATGGAGAATCTTTATCTCAAAGGACAGGATGTGGATACCCTTCTGGCAGTGAAAAAACTGGATGTAGGTTTGCATATGCTGAAGCTTCTTAATTCTACCGCAGATATTACTTCGGTCAGTATGGAAGGAGCACGTGCCAATGTTGTAAGGAAACCGGACGGCAAATTCAATTTCGATTATATCATCGATGCTTTCGCAACCAGTGACAAAGAGGAAAGCTCTTCCAAACCATTCATTATTTCTCTTGATAAAATCAATTTAAAAGATATTGGCGTGACATTCAATGACCAGCAGTCGAAGAATGATATTAAACTATATTTTAAGTCTTTTGATACCAGGGTAAAAACTTTTGATCTTAATAAAAACAATTACGCTGTTAATGATATTAATCTTGACGGATTAAAATTAAAGCTAAAACAGGGACTTGTAGAAGAAGTTGCCCAAAAGGTTGAGAAAAAAGTAGACTCTCTTAATGAAAAGAAACCGATGAATATTGGATTGAGAGGCATTAAGCTTACCCATTTCGATATTGATTACGGTGATGACAATACCAAAACATTTGCAAAAGTCATATTCAAAGAACTGAGCACAAAGGTTAATAAACTTGATCTTGAAAATAATGCTTACAACATTGCGAATGTATTTCTTTCCGGAGCAGATATTAATGCCAATCTTTATCTTCCTGCTCAGAATGCCAATCCGAAAAAAACAAAAGAACCTGAAGTTTCCAAAGCCTCCGATCAGGACAAGGCAATGAAACTTCTTTTAGGAAAGCTTGTTTTAAATGATGTAAAGGTCAATTATAACAATACCGCCATTGCTCCTACCAAACAAGGCATGGACTTTAACCACCTGAATTTTTCAAAAATGAATGTGGAAGTAAGAAGCTTCAAAATGGAGAATAATACTTTTGCCGGAACTGTGAACACAGCAGAAATCAAAGAAGGAAGAGGCCTGGATATCCAGAAATTCAATACAGATTTCGTGTATGCAGAAAAGGAGGCTTATCTCAAAGACCTTTATCTACAAACCCCAAAAACAATCTTACGTGATGAGGTTATTTTAAACTATAACTCCATTGACCAGCTAAGCTCAAATCTTGGTGCGGTAAAGATCTCAGCTAACATTAAAGATTCAAAAATAGGATTCTCTGACATTCTGAATCTGGTTCCGACTTTAAGGAATACGGTTCCATTCAACAAATATCCGAACGCTATTCTAAATGTTAATGCCAATGTAAAAGGAAGCGTAAATGATCTTTTAATCAGGGATCTCAAAGTTTCAGGGCTGGATCAGCTTAGGGTAATGGCATCGGGGAAAATTAAAAATGCGATGAATCCTGATCAGTTGTATTACGATCTGAGAATCGGAGAATTTTCTTCCAGTGCCAAAACGATATTTAATCTTGTTCCGAAAAATACAATTCCTTCCAATATTTCCCTTCCTTCCCATTTCAGTATCAAAGGAAATGCAAAAGGCACGACTAAAGTAGTGAATACAGATCTGAACCTCTATTCCACGCTTGGAAATGCCGCTGTCATTGCACAAGTAGATATGCATAGGAAAAATCATGAGTTATATGATGTAAAAGCAAATCTTCAGGGCATACAGATAGGAAAAATTATTCAGAATAAAGATATTGGTCCCATCACAGCACAGATTGCAGCAAAAGGTGAAAGTTTTGATTTTAAAAATGCCAATGCGGACCTAAAAGGGCATATTGCTTCCGCGGTTTACAAAGGGTATCGTTATCAAAATATGAATCTTACCGGAAAGATCAACAAAGGTGCTTACCATGTTATTCTCGATTCAAAAGACCCGAATGCCAGTTTACAGCTGACCGCGTCCGGAGTGTATGATGAAAAAAATCCTACAGTAAAAGTGAATGGAGAAGTCATCAAACTGGATGTCAATAAACTTGGCTTCTACGAAAAACCGATGATCATTGCCGGAAAAATTGATGGTGATTTCACAAGTCTTGATCCAAATAATCTGAACGGATATCTGAACCTTAAAGATTTTGCATTCTCAGATACCAAAGAAGTATATCCGGTACAGGAAGTCAACCTGAAAGCTTCATCCACAAAGGATTCCACACAGATTATTTTCAATTCTCAGATCGCGGATGTAGAACTGAAAGGTAAATATAAACTTACCCAGATTTTTGGTGCTTTAACGAAAACTGTTAATCAATATTATCAGTTCCAGAAACCGGAAAAAAGTCAAAAAATTGATCCGGGGCAGCATTTTACCTTCACTGCGAAGATCAAAAATGATGATCTGATCAGAAAATTTGTTCCTGATCTGAAAGATTTTGAAACGATAAATCTTGTTGGAAATTATGATGCAGATTCTCAGAAAATTGAGATTGACGGGCAGATTCCAAGGTTATTATATGGTGAAAATACTATTGAAAAAGGAGCTTTAAAAGTTACCAATGAAAATCAGGCATTGCAGTACAGCCTGAATGTTGCTGCTTTAAAAAGTTCAAGTTTTTCTTTAAACAAAATAAACATTGACGGAGATGTTGCAGACAATACCATCCGATACAACGTCACTACAAAAGACGAGAAAGATGCTACTCAATTCCTGATTGCAGGAAATGCAAAATCACTGAATGACATTACAGAAATATCTTTAAACCCGAACGGATTAAAGCTCAATTATACAGATTGGAATGTTGCGGAAAACAACAAAATCCAGATCAGCAATAAAGGGATTCTGGCAGATAATTTCATTTTATCCAATGGAAACAGTGAAATTGCTGTTCAGTCTGAAAGCAACAGCCCAAGCAGTCCTTTAAACATCTCGTTGAAAGATTTTAAAATTGAAACCATTACGGAACTTATTAAAAAAGATACCGTTCTGGCAAGAGGAACCATTAATGGGACAGCACAGCTTCGGGATGTCACTAAAAAAATGACGTTCACTTCTGACCTGAATATCTCTGATTTAATCGTCTATGGAAGTCCTGTCCGAAATCTTGCAGTAAAAGTAAACAACGCTTCACCGAATCTTTTAAATGCTGATATTGCCCTTTCCGGAAATAACAATGATGTAAAAATCCTTGGAGATTATAATACTTCTTCCAGTACTTTCGATCTGAATATGGCGATCAATCAGCTTCAGATGAAGAGTATTCAAGGTTTTTCTATGAATGCAATTACCGATACGGAAGGTTATCTCTCAGGAAATTTAAAGATTACCGGAACTACTGATAAACCCAATGTTTTAGGAAAAGTAAAATTCAATGATGCAGGGCTGGAAATTGCAAAAACCGGAAGTGATTTCAGACATCTGAGCGATGAAATAGATTTTACCAGCCGTGGAATTGAGTTTGATAAATTTAAAATCAAAGATAAAGACGGAAATGCTCTTGTTGTGGACGGACAGGTTCTAACACAGACCTATAGAGATTTTGCTTTTAATCTGAATGTGAATGCTAAAAACTTCAAGGTTGTTAATTCAGAAAAGTCCAATGATGCCATGATGTATGGCATTCTTGCCATTGATGCAGGTCTTCATATCCGAGGTAATCTGGATCTTCCTAAGGTAGATGGGAAACTGAATGTAGCAGACAATACTGATTTCACTTTTGTTCTTCCTCAATCTACTCCATCTTTACAGGAAAGAGACGGTATTGTAGAGTTTGTGGATCAGGATCAGGTTGTTTTAAATAAAACGATCAAAGCAGATTCTCTTAATGCGCAAAGCCGTATTAAAGGCATGGACGTAAGTGTTAATATTGAAGTAAGTAAGGAAGCAAAACTTTCATTAATTATCGACAAGGCCAATGGTGATTTTGTCCAGCTTCAGGGTGAAGCAGAATTAACCGGAGGAATAGACCCATCAGGGAAAACTACACTGGTAGGCGTATATGAAGTAGAAAAAGGTAGTTATGATCTTTCTGTAAGCTTTCTGAAACGTAAGTTTGATATCCAGAAAGGAAGTACAATAACCTGGACCGGTGAACCTACGATGGCTATTATGGACATCACCGCTGTTTATAAAACAGAGGCAGCTCCTATTGATCTTGTGGAACAGCAGGTAGGAACTGAAAACGGAGGAGCTTCGCTGATCAATCAGTTCAAACAAAGAATTCCGTTCAATGCTTTATTGAAAATGAAAGGAGAGCTGTTGAAACCTCAGCTTACTTTTGATATTACTACAGAAGAAAAAAATAATTCTGTATCTACGAATGTAAAAGATGTTGTTGATCAAAAACTTGCCCAACTCAGAACTCTGGAATCTGAACTGAACAAACAGGTTTTTGCGTTACTGCTTCTGAACCGTTTTATCGGAGAAAATCCATTTGAAAGCGGCGCCGGAATGTCTGCAGAAACTATGGCCAGGCAAAGTGTAAGTAAGATTCTTTCTCAACAGTTAAATAATCTTGCAGCAGGTCTGATTAAAGGCGTAGATCTTAATTTTGGACTTGATTCTACAGAAGATTATTCCAGCGGACAAAAAAATACCAGAACCGACCTGAATGTGGATATCAGTAAAAAACTATTGAATGACCGATTGAAAGTAACGGTAGGAAGTAACTTCGGATTGGAGGGCCAGGCCCGCGAAAACGAAAATATGACCAATATTGCGGGTAATGTTTCCGTGGATTACAGTCTTTCCAAAGACGGAAGGTACATGCTACGCGCTTATCGTAAAGATGAATATCAGGTAGCTCTTCAGGGTCAGATCATAGAAACCGGAGTAGGATTCATTATTACATTGGATTATGACAAATTCCGGGAGATTTTCCAAAAATCTAAAGAGAAGAAGCCGAAAAAAAATCAAAATAACCAAGTGGTAGAATTTAAATAATGAGTAATAAGTTCCATATATATTGTAAGTATCTGTTTGTTTCCGGACTGGCATCAACTGTAATTTCGTGCAGTAACACAAGGTTTTTGAAAGAAGACCAAATGCTTTATACCGGAGCCAAACTAAAAATTGAAAACGATACAATTTCAAAAAACGAAAAAAAAGATCTTCAGGCTGCACTGGAAGCGAACCTCACTCCGAAACCTAATTCTACATTTTTAGGTATGCGTCCCAAGCTGTATTTTTATAATATAGCCAAAGAGCCGAAAAAGGATAAAGGGTTTAATTACTGGCTTAAATATAAAGTGGGTGAAAAACCTGTATTATTAGGCGATGTAGACCGCGAGTTCAATAAAGATATTATTGTAAATTATTCTGAAAACAAAGGATATTTCAATGCTAAAGCTTCTTATGATACGGTTTCAAAGAATAAAAAAGCTCAGGTCATTTATACAGTAAGACCGGGTTCCAGATATTTAATTGACGGAGTAAAATTTCAGAAGGATTCTACATTGGTGAACCAGGAAATTCAGGGTTTAACAAAAAGAACATTTCTTAAAAATGGAAAACCATTTGATCTGGATGTCATCAAAGCAGAAAGAGAAAGAATTGATAATGGTTTAAAAGAAAGAGGTTTTTATTATTTCCATCCCGACAACATTATCGTGCAGGCAGACAGTACCATAAGTAAAAATCATAAGGTTGAACTTAACGTAAAACTGAAAGACAATACGCCTGATTTAGCAACTCAGCAATTCAGCATTAATAATGTTATTGTATTTCCCAATTACAACATTCAGGATGTAAAGGATGGTAAGTATAGTATTCCGATGGATAAAGATTCTCTTTCAAAATATGCTTTTGATGATATTTACGTCATTGATCCTCAGCATAAATTCAAACCTAAAATTTTTGACAGAGCTCTATATTTCAAAAAAGGAGATCTTTATAACCGCTCCAATCATAATCTTACGCTGAACCGTTTGATCAGTCTCGGTGTCTTTAAATTTGTGAAAAATGAGTTCGTGGTCTCGGATTCATTAAGTCACAAATTTGATGCTTATTATCTATTAACTCCAAGACAAACCCAGTCACTTCGTCTGGAAGCTTTAGGAAGAACAAATTCTGCCAATTATGCGGGTAGTGAACTGAACCTGAACTGGACTCACCGAAATTTCTTCAGAGGTGCAGAACAGTTTAAAGCAGCCATCTACGGAGCTTTTGATTTCCAAATGGGAGGAGCCCAGGACGCGAATAATATTTTCCGCGCCGGAGCCAATGCACAACTTTCCATTCCGAGAATTGTAGCGCCATTCCGTTTTCATTCTTCCAGCGAATTTGTTCCGAGAACGAATATCACATTAGGATATGAATTCCAAAACAGAACAAAATATTACACGCTTAATAATTTCACCGGATCATTTGGATATCTGTGGAAAGAGAATGCAAGAAAAGAACATGAGCTGAAAGTGATTGATATTACGTTGGTATCACCAGCAAATGTTACAGATGAATATTACACTAAATCTGCCGGAAATCCTGCTATGCTGCGAATCGTAGATAAACAGCTCATTTTTGGCCCTACCTATTCTTTCACATACACCAATACTATGCTGCCAAAGACCAATACCTTTTATTATAAAGGAACACTTGATCTTGCAGGAAATATTACAGGACTTGCTACAGGGGCTGATGTAAAAAAAGATAAGGAAAAGAAAATATTCGGTATTCCTTTCAGCCAGTATGTAAAAATTGAAAACGATTTCAGGTTTTATCATAAGTTGACTGAAAAGTCTTCATTAGCAACGAGATTTATTGGAGGAATTGCCTATCCATACGGAAATTCAGAATTTATACCTTTCTCCAAGCAGTTTTTCTCAGGAGGTAGCAACAGTATCAGGGCATTCCGTGCAAGAACATTGGGGCCGGGAAGTTTTGATCCGAGAACTCTCGATGAAGGTACTTATTTTGACCAGTCCGGAGATGTTAAGCTGGAATTAAATGCAGAATACCGCGCCAATCTTTATAAATTTTTAAATGCTGCCGTTTTTGTAGATGCCGGAAATATCTGGCTGCTTCACGATGACACAAACAGACCGGGCGCTAAATTTTCAAAAGACTTTTTAAATGAAATTGCGGTGGGAGCCGGAGTAGGTCTGAGACTGGATTTTTCTATCCTGATTTTAAGACTGGACCTTGCCATGCCACTGAGAGTTCCTTATTACGAAAAAGGGGACAGATGGGCCTTCGATAAAATTAATTTCGGAGATTCAAAGTGGAGAAAAGATAACCTTGTTTTAAATATTGCCATCGGATATCCTTTTTAATATGATCAAAAATGCTCAATTTTTCTGGGAAGTTCTGAAAGATACCTTTACAGAATGGAATAATTCTACTGCATCAAAAGATTCAGCAAGTCTTGCCTATTATGCCATCTTTTCTATCCCTGGATTATTGATTATTATTATATGGGTACTTGGAAATTTCTTTGGTGAAGAAGCTATCCGCGGACAAATAAGCACGCAGATCAGCGGTATTATGGGGCCGGATGTTGCTAAAAGTATTGAAGGTATGCTGGCAGGTGCTCTGATTGACAAAAAAAATATTTTCATGAAAGCAGTGGGGGTCGGATCATTGGTTTTTGGTTCTACGACACTTTTTTTTCAGCTTCAGCATTCTTTAAATTCACTTTGGGAAGTAGAAGCGGCTCCCAAAAAGGCATTGGTTAAATTTCTCTTAGACAGAGCCAATTCTTTGGGAATGATTCTTATTATGGGATTTCTTCTGATGATTACTATGGTTTTATCTTCTCTGATCAGTCTTTTCAATCAGATTATTACACGGTATTTTGGTTTTGAAACCTATATGCTGGTAGAGTTTGTGAATTTTGCTGTAGGATTTGGCCTGGTCATGCTTTTATTCGCTTTAATGTTTAAAGTGCTGCCTGATGTTCTGATCAGCTGGAAGCCCGTATGGAAAGGGGCATTTCTGACAACCGTTTTATTTACCCTCGGAAAGTTTTTATTAAGTCTTTATTTTAATCAGGTAAAGCCTACTTCAGCTTTTGGTGCTGCTGGAACCGTCATTCTGATTATGATGTGGATCAACTATTCCTGCATGCTGATATTTTTTGGTGCCGTATTCACCAAAGTTTATACTTACAAAAAAGGATATAAAGCCATTCTTTCCAAGCATGCAAGATGGACTCCTGCCAAGTTGTATGCAGATAGTTTGAAGCAGATGCATGGCGAAAGTAATGATAAAACATAAAATGCGAGATTCCGTTACATGGTAAGTGATGCGAGATCATTAATTATGGATAATTAATTTCACATATAAAAAGCCTCCTGAAAAATTCAGGAGGCTTTTTATTTTTACATTCTGTTTACTGTTCCTATTCCCAGCAGTTCTAACGATTTTTTGATCGTCTTCGCTGTAATATCTGAAATATTCAAACGGAATTGTTTTACATTTTCATCTTCCTGATTCAGAATAGGGTTATTCTGATAGAAAGAGTTGTATACTTTCACAAGATCATACACATAGTTGGCCACTAAAGCTGGGCTTAATGTCTCTGCTGATTTGGCAACTACAGTTTTAAAGTTTGTCAACTGCATAATCAATTCTTTTTCAGATTGATTTAATTCGATATCAGCCGTTTCCGTTTGCAAAGTACCTGCTTTAGACAGCAATGATTGAATACGAGCATAGGTATACTGGATAAATGGTCCTGTATTTCCGTTGAAATCTATACTTTCTGATGGGTTGAAAAGCATTTTTTTCTTAGGATCTACTTTAAGCATAAAATATTTCAGTGCACCCAATCCTACTGTTTCATAAGATGCTTCTTTCTCTTCTTCAGAAAGGTTCTCCAGTTTTCCTAATTCCTGAGCCTTAGATTTTGCTGTTTCATACATTTCCTGCATCAAATCATCTGCATCTACTACGGTTCCTTCACGGGATTTCATCTTACCTTCTGGTAATTCTACCATCCCGTAAGAAAGGTGGAACAACTGATCAGCCCACTCATATCCAAGTTTTTTAAGAATTTTAAATAAAACCTGGAAGTGGTAATCCTGTTCGTTTCCTACTGTATAAATCAGTTTTTGAATACTATTTTGTTTAAAACGTTCAACTGCTGTTCCAAGATCCTGTGTCATATAAACCGATGTACCGTCTGAACGTAACAGCAGCTTCTGATCAAGTCCTTCATCTGTAAGATCACACCAAACAGAACCGTCTTCTTTCTGATACAGAACACCTTTATCTAATCCTTCCTGGATAAGATCTTTTCCTAAAATATAGGTATTGCTTTCGTATTGAACCTGATCAAAGTCAACCCCCAGTCTTTTATAAGTTTCATTGAATCCTTTGTAAACCCATGAATTCATCTCTTCCCAAAGTGCTCTTACAGTTGCATCTCCATTTTCCCAATCCAGAAGCATTTTCTGAGCTTCTTTCATCACCGGGGCATCTTTTTTAGCCTGTTCCTCTCCTACACCTTGCTCTACAAGCTCTACAATTTCTTTTTTATAGTTTTTATCGAATTCTACGTAATAGTTTCCAACAAATTTGTCTCCTTTAGTATTGGTAGTTTCAGGCGTTGCTCCGTTTCCGAACTTCTCCCAGGCCAGCATAGATTTACAGATATGAATACCTCTGTCATTGATGATCTGAGTTTTGATTACATCATACCCGGCTTCTTTTAAGATTTGTGCTACAGAAAATCCTAATAAATTATTTCTGATGTGCCCTAAATGCAGTGGTTTATTTGTATTTGGGGAAGAATATTCTACCATTACCGTAGAATTTTTCTTTTCTATAGTAGAAAAATTTTTGCTTACAGATCTAAAGTTATCTACAAACAATTGGTTTTTAACTTTAACATTAAGGAACCCTTTCACTACATTAAAGCTTTCGAAAATTTCCGTCTGCTCTGTCAAAGCCTCACCTAATTCAACCCCGATACTCTCAGGATTTTTTTTCAACTGTTTTACTAACGGGAAAGTGACAATGGTAAAATCACCCTCAAATTCCGTTTTATTAGCCTGAACTTCCAGTTTAATGTCTTTTAACTGATATACATTTAAAATGACTTCTGAAAGTTTTTGTTCTATAATATCTTTAATATTCATGTTTCCAAATTCTCTTTTAATGCCTAAAGCCGAAACATATTACCTATGTTTCCACTCAAAATATAAGTTACAAATATACGGAAATAAAAAAACCGCCCGAAGGCGGTTTTATAAGTAAATAAGATTATTTATTCTTTTCTGAAAACTAAGACTGCCTCGTCATTTCCAGGTGTATTGTCTAAGTTTTTGCTGTTGTCATTAATTCTGAGTTCAGTACTGGAATATGAGTCTATTTCCTTTTTCAGTGTTTTGGAAACTCCTGCTTCTGTATAAGTAAGAGTTAGCGTTTGATACATTTTATCAAAGTTCCATTTTCCTCCGAAAGAATCGAACAGATTACAGTTTCCAGAAGAAGACACATCATATCTTTCGTAAGATCCTGAAAAATCAGGATTGATAAATATAATTCCTTTCTTTTCGCAATCCGTCAGCACGATATCTTTACCTTTGAACTCATACTTATATGGTTTCCAGCTTCCATTAATACTTACATCTTCATTTACAACTGCACGGTCATCATCATTAGAACATGATGCAATACCCATTAAAAGAAGAATTCCTATAAAAAATCTCATATAAAAATTTTTATATTCTTCAAGCCATAAGCAGGCTTGAAGAATTTATTATTATTAAAATTTATCCCAAAATAATTTGGTTGACACCTTATCACCTCCAATTTTTGAAGCTGCAGCATTCACATTTTTAGCGTTAAGAAGATACTCCTGATCAGAATATTTCATTCTTACCGGTACTGATTCTACCACAGAACCTCCAGGATTTACAAATACAGGAAAGTCTAGTCTTCTTGCAAAATTCCATGCCTGGAATCCTTTATTGAACATCGCTATCCATGCTTGTTCTCCTACAGATTTTTTCCAATTGGCAGCATTATATGGATTAGCAGCAATAAATGCATTTGCAGTCGGTGTATCAATACCATATTCAGCCATTGAAGCTATAATAGCATCTTTATATAAATTAGCAGCAGTATCTCCAACATTAAAGCCTCTTGCAGCAGCTTCAGTTCTCAGGAATTGAATTTCAGAAAAATCTAATAAGAAACCTTGTGCATTTTCTCCTGAAATAGCATTTGTAAAGTGAGAGTAATCACTAAAAACATTCTGATCACCATATACTCCGCCCACATAAGCACCAGCAACCTGTGTAAACCACGTTGCTCTTCTTGGGTCTGAAGTAGTATTCATAAAATCAACCAGAACATCTGACGGAATAAAGTCATTTCTACCCGATTGAATTACATCCTGATATACCGGGTTTGATAATAATCCTGAAGGAAATGTCTGAAGTCCGAAGTTATCTATTTTTCCCGTGAACAAGCCGGCATTATATGCTGCTTCAGCATAAGTTTTAGCCAATGCGGGGTCGCTATCTGCTAAAGTTACAGCCATTCTGAATTTCAATGAATTACCCATTTTCTTCCATTTAGTCATGTCTCCTTTGTAGATCAAATCCTTATCATATCCACTACCAGAAGTATTAATCATAGCAACAGCAGCATCAATTCTTTTGATAAGATCCAGATACACTGTTTTTGCATCATCATAAGGAATTTCCGCACTCCCTGGATTTTCAGCGGTAGCTTTCAATGCTCCGAAATAAGGAATATCACCATATGTGTCAACTAAATTGGCCCATGCATATACATTTACTAATTCAATCATAGCAATATTGTTATTTTTAGTAACAGGATCTACCCCCTCGCTCTCAAGAAATCTTCTGGCATCTCTTAATGCAGATAATACTCCCGGAGAGTTGATGGTTGCTGATGCAGATGCCATCATACGGTTATAATGATTCCTTGGAATTGGTCTCGTCACCATATCATAGTTCGTCTCATCAGTATAAGTAGTTTCTGACCACTGTTGTGTAAAAAACCTGGTAATGTTACGGTTTACATTGGCAGACAATAGTTGGTCAAGAAGTGCATGTTCAGCACTGGCAAAAAGTACTCCTGACGGAACTTCAGTTGGGTGTTTAGGGTCTTCATTTAGTGACGTGATGTCTCTTTCACAAGATGTAAAAGTTAACGATAATGAAGCTAAACCTATAATTAAAAATATTTTTTTCATTTTCTAGAATTTTAAAGTTATATCAATCCCAATATCACGGGTAGTAGGTAGTACTCCGATAGAATTACCTTTAGCTCCTAAACCATTTCCTGTTCCAGCTTCCGGATCTGCATAAGGTAAGTTTTTGTGGATAATCCAAAGGTTTCTCCCTACAATTGAAATTTTTGCATCACGAATAGCAGTATTGGCCAGAACAGATTTAGGAAGGTTATACCCTATACTTGCTTCTCTAAGTTTTACATAAGATGCATCATAAACGAATCTTTTATTCGGCATTCTTCTATATCCGTCTACGTTACCAAAAGATCCCGGATTAATCGCAGGTGTCGTATTTACATTTCCATTCGGGTTAACACCTGGATGTACAAATCCACCCTCTCTATAATCAGCCGTTTCTGCATAAAGACCAGTTGCTAATCCGTAATACATATCGGTAGAGAATACATCACCTCCTTTTTTCACATCAATAAGGAAACTTACTGAGAAATCTTTATAACGGAAGCTGTTTCTGATACCACCTACCCAGTCTGGTGTGATATTCCCTATAACCTGATTATTATTTCTTAAATAACGACCTGTAGCTGGATCAATGACTCTATCACCATTCGCATTATATACATAATCTGATCCTACCAAAGCTCCAAAAGACTCTCCTACACGTGCATTAAGAGAAACACCACCCTGATAACTTGCCATTAAGTAATTCTGAGAATCACCATTTAATGCAATAACTTTATTCTCATTTTTAGACCAGTTCACGTTTACATCCCATGTAAAATTATTTGTTTTAAATGGTGTCCCGTTTAACTGTACTTCTATACCTTTGTTATCAATCTGTCCTGCATTTACAAGGAATGTTCTATATCCTGTTGCGGAAGAAACCGGTAAATTGATAATCTGATCAAATGTTCTGGTTTTATAAATTGCAATATCAAAACCTAATCTGTTTTTGAAGAATTGTGCCTCCATACCAAATTCTGTTTCCTTAGATCTTTGAGGTTTCAGGTTTGGATTCGCAAGGAAAAAAGGTTGATCAAACAGACCTTCACCTCTAGCTTTGAAAGTATTTACCAATCTGTAATTGTTAGTAGAAGAACCTACTTCAGCGTAGTTTGCTCTCAATTTCCAGAAACTTAACCATGGTTGTTTTACAAATTCAGATAGAATAACAGCACCAGTAACCGAAGGATATCCATAGCTATTATTTCCTTTTGGTAAGTTAGACGACTGGTCTACACGGTAAGTACCATCCACAAATAAGAAGTTCTTATACCCAAAAGATGCCGTTGCATATAAACTGGAAGTAACCCATTTTGCATAATTTTCATCAGGCGGAAGGATTGTTCTGACTGAGTTAGATATTGCAAATAGTCCAGGTTTAGATAAACCTCCTTCTGTACTCATGAAGATATTGTCAACAAGATTTCTTCTCACATTCCCCCCTGCAATACCACTAACACTTAGGTCAGAAGTAATATCAACCTTGTAGTTGGCAAATAAGTCAAAGTTGATCTCAGTATTTTTCACATTGGTTCTTGCATATCCTGAACTTACATTAAGCCCGGATGCACCAAACGCTTGAGGCAATGATCCATTCATCAATCTCTCTTCTACAACCATTTGTAAATCATCATAAGATAATTTTCCTGTAATTCCAAAGTTCTTAGAAACATCATATTTTAACTGAGCATAGCTGAATATTCTGGTTCTGTCATCAGACTGATAATTCTGATATCTCTGAAAATACGGGTTATTCCAATATTGAGGAGTTGCATCTGCTGCTGTAGATCTGTTCCAGGAAAAATTACTATTTCCATTGTTAGCATAAGCATCTCTTAATGCCAACACATCTACGTTGGTCTGCCACCACTGTCTGAAACCAGAAACAATATTATCTGAATAGCCAGTTTCATTACGTCCTCTCGTATCTTGTAAAGTTAAAGTTGTGAAAACAGAGGCATGTAATTTATCTGTAAAATCGTGATTAAATTTTGCTGAAATTGTATTTTTTCTCAGCTCTGAATTAGGCATCAAACCATTGGAAAGCATATTGGAATATGATAAGGAAAGGTTTGAAGTTTTATTTCCTTTTTCAATGGTGATTGTATTAATGTATGTGACTGGTGTTTCAAAGAATTTAATGGGTCCATTTTTCGCGGCAACCCAAGGCGTAGCTTTTCCATAGTTTGGAGAAGATGGATCAAATGAATCCCATTGGTAAACCAATTGATTAGGATTAAATGCAGGTCCATAAGATGCATCATCTACAAAGTTGGCATAATTATAACCTCCAGGACCTGGGTCTTCATTCCATGACTGACCACCATATCCTGCACCATACTTTTTCTGATAGGTAGGGAAAGTAGATTTATCAATAAATCCTGCTGTAATTCCTGAGTTTAAAGTAACACCCCAGCTTCCGTCGTTATTTCCTCTTCCGCTTTTAGTTACAATCAAAATTACCCCATCACTTCCTCTTTCACCATACAAAGCAGATGCAGCTGCACCCTTCAATACGTTTACAGATTCTATATCTTCCTGGTTAATGTCTGAAAGAAAGTTACCGTAATCGAATACAGATCCGGTTACCGTATTATTATTAACTGGTGAACCATCAATTACAATAAGTGGAGAACCTCCTGACAGAGATTTATACCCTCTGATCAAAAGGTTTGCAGATCCGCCAAAGTTGTTGTTTGTATTTACCTGTAGTCCGGCCACCTTACCTGAAAGAAGGGATGCTACGTTACCGGTATTGGTAGTTCCACCGGTTAATTCTGCAGCTTTTACTTCTTCAGAAGCATAACCAAGAGATTTTTTCTCTCTTTTAATCCCGAGTGCGGTTACAACCACCCCCTCAATTTCTTTTGTTTTAATAGTATCATTCTTTTGCTGAGCGTTAGCAACAGCTATGGAAGAAGACAGTACTAAAACAAGAAGACTTGCTGTTAGTTTCTTCATATCAAATTAATTTTTGTGACTTTACAAATTTGTAAAACTTTCTTAATACCACAAAGCAAAATTTGAAAAAATTACAATTTATTCAATATTTTTGAACAAAAACACATAAATAAGTATTAAAATAAGTTAAAAACAAAATATTTAACAAATTCAGATTACTTATTTGTTGTCTTTTTTTAAGAAATAATAACAATTACTTAAATTGATATTATCTATATTTAATTTTTATCACAATAGCAATAAAACAAATTGAATATCAATAAATTGAATATTAAAAAAGTATAAAAACTAGGCATAGATAAGAGATAGTACTATGCTTAACATATTTTAATATTCAAAAAAAACTTTCCCTATTAAACAAAAAAACCGCCCGAAGGCGGTAAAATATATTGAAATTTGAAATTACAAAATTAATTTCTTGCCCAGAAAGGAGTATATTGATTTTTACTAAATACATCTGCATTACTAATAGCAGGTACATTACTAGCATTACCAATATATTCAGAAAGAGGATAAATCAATCTGTTTGGTTTTGGATTCGATGCTATTGTAGCTAATGGTGTAACAGGGAAACCTGTTCTTGTATAATCAAAGAAAGATTGCTCTGGATTAACACCTGTTAAAGCGATCCATTTCTGAGTCATAATTGCTTCTAATTTATTTGCATCAGTTCCTGCCCAACCTAAACCAGCAACATTTTGTATAGCAGTAAGATAAGCTGCAGAACCACTTGCTCCAAAGTAAGTATATGATGCAGTAATAGCAGCAGAGAAATTACCCGCTGCGTTAGAGAATAGACCTGGATATCTTAAAGCAGCTTCTGCTTGCAAAAATTTCGATTCAGCTCTAGTCATAATACAACCAGGTTTCGCTGAAGCCATTTCTACATATTCTCTTGTTGATGTAGGTGTTCCTGTTCCAATAGTGATACCATAACTAAATCTGGAAATAGCAGCAGGCACACCAGGTTGACCTGGTAAATTACCTTGTCTGATACCAGAAACTTTCCCTCCAACAAGTGAGAACATTCTCGCTCTTCTACCATCAACAATTCCATTAAATTTTTGGTAAACTGGACGAGTATCTCCATCTGCATTTCCGTTTAAAATAATAGCCGCATGCTCTGAAGCAACATTTATAGAATAGTTTGCAGCTCTCGTTCCTGAACTAAGATATACATAGAAATTGGTAAATGGATTTTGTTGAGCATCATTAGCTGCAGAGTATCCAGGATTTTCTAAAACATCCTCGTCAATGAAATCAGCACCACTAAGTGTTGCTAATTTTTGATCTCTATAAGCAGCCATATCACCTGTCACATTAGACATTCTTAATAAATACCTCAACTTCAATGTATTAGCAAAAGAAATCCATTTATCTTTATCACCATGGAAAACGATATCACTTAATGGCTCATCTCCTTGACCTGACTCTAATAGACCTATCGCATTATCTAAATCTGCAATAGAAGCTTTATAGATATCTTCACCTTTATCATATTTAGGAGTTAAATTATCCTGTCCTTTAAAAGCTTGAGAATAAGGCATATCACCATACAAATCTGTCAATATCTGTATATAATTAGCCTTCATAATTTTAGCAATAGCCTTGTGCTGAACATATTTGCTCCCTGGATCATTAAAGGTAATAACTTTTTCAAAATTAGCTATTCCTCTGAAAAGACTATCCCAAACATCATTATAAAATGTATTAGAAACATTGGGTTTATAATCGTCAATAAATGGAGCACCATATACCAATGAGTTTCCCGCAGTTGAGTTCATTACAACACTGGCAAATCTATTTAATGTTTGAGATTGCTTTGCATATGTTGATGTGATACCAACAGGAAGCAATTCATTCGGAGTAACTTTATCAATTGAAATATTATTAGGGTCTTCATTAATATCAAGATATCTGTTACATGACACGGAAGCAAATAACATGGTTAAAGATAAAACCGCTGTCGTTATTTTTATATTTTTCATATTTTTTTAAATTTTAGAATGTAGCTTTTAAGTTAATTCCAAAAGATCTTTGAGAAGGATACTGTTCAGCTAGAGCAATTCCGGCACCATTACCACTAGTGTAAGAGGTTTCAGGATCTGCATAATTTCTATTTTCTTTTGAATATACAAAGAATGGATTTCTAGCAAATAAACCTACAGTAATCCCAGTTACAAAAGTTGATGATAACACTGATTTTGGAACATCATAAGATAAAGCAATTTCTCTTACTTTGAATGCTGTAGCATCTAATACCATTGGCTCACCCAATCTCTGTAAAGATTGTGAACTGAAATAACCAGCTACACCATCATAGTCTGCTGTTCCCCCTACAGGAGTATTATTCTGAACATACTGCCCATTTACCATCTGAACCGAGTTAGGAATAACATATCCTTTGCTTCTATCAAAACCAGCAGTTTCTTCAGTCGCACCTGCAAACGTTAAGAGACTTTTACTAAGTGAAGCAAATTTACCTCCCTTACGGTAATCCATTGTAGCAGAAAGTGTAAAGCCTTTAAATTTAAGAGATGTATTAAATCCAAGGGTATAATCCGGTGTTACTCGTCCCATACTGCTTAATGTAGTATTTTGCAAAGGAACCCCATCAGCTCCTACAATAACTCTTCCTTGATCATCTCTTTGGAAGGTTGTTGCTTTGATAACCTGCAGATCTGACCCTTTTATTGCAAAGACTCCAATCCCAACAGTTTGGTAAGGCACTGCAAGGGCAACCTCATCCAACCCGTTTGGTAAATCAATTACTGTAGATCTCGATTTAGCAAAAGAAGCTCTTAAATTCCAAGTGAAGTTTTGAGATTTAAACGGAGTAAGCCCTAGATCAATTTCAAACCCTCTCATTCTGGTTTTACCAAAATTGTCTTTCAAATTACTTATCCCAGAGGCATTTGAAACGTTTGCATTAGTAATCAAGTCTTTAGTATCTGATTGATAAACAGACCCTTCTAATGTAATACGATCATTTAAGAAACCTAACTGAACATTCAAATCATAGGTAGAAATAAACTCCGGTTTAATGGTTCTATTAGTTTGTGTAGCATCCACCCCATATCCAGGAAGGTTAGGAAAAGGATACCCTGAAGGAGCAATACCTACGTTAGAAGTTTCATAAGGCAAAATAGCCGATGTATTTCCAACTTTAGTATATCCTGGTGCAATTTTAATATAATTGATAATATCATTCCCTTTCAGAGCTTCAAAAGCTTTTGTAGGAATAAATGAAAGCCCTACAGAATAATAAGGATAGGTTTTGTTATGAACCTGTCCGTTATAATAAGTAGATAGTACAGAACTTTGTTCAATTCTGAAAGTGGAGTTCAAGAATAAGTAATCTTTATATGATAGATCTAAGTTCGCAAATCCAGCAATAGTTCTCTGTCTTGTTGTAGTATTCTCAAAAAGAATATTATCCAATGCTGAAGCCCCTGTTGAGTTCCCCGGCTGAATAAGGTTAGTAACGTTTCTGATATCATACCATCCTGGAACAACCAGATTCGTACCTCCCATTGATCTGGCAGTTCTATAGCTATCCTGAATGTTGTTACCAATGTTTAACTTCATATTAATATCATTTGTAAGATCATAATTAAAGTTTAACATTAAATCTCCATAATAACTTCTTGTACTCACGGTACGGTTAATGTAGTATGAATCAAAGTTAGAGCTACCTGTATAATCTTGCAATGTTCCTCCATCTAAAACAAGCCCACTTCCTGTGTAAACCTGACTAGCTTTGAAACCATCATCATGATTATCAGATCTGGAATTATTTAAATATAAATTCCCAGTATATGTTAAATTAATATTCTTGTTAAAATCATATTGTAAAGATAAAATACCTGATAAATAATCATTAACAGTATTTTGTCTTGTATGTTCTAACTGATAGTAAGGATTTTTTGTAAAAGCAGATAATCCTCCTTCAACACCAGAATATCTATATTTTCTAATATCATTCATTGAAGGCATCTGAAGGATATCACTATATAAATCTGCACTAGATTGGTTAGTAATTTTACTAATATAATTGATGGTACCATCAATCCTTAACTTATCTAGTTTTTTTCCTGCTTTAACCAAGAAACTATTTTGTCTTAGCTGATCTCCTTCAACAACAAAATCATTCTCTAATCTGTTAATAGATAACATTGCATAAGAATCACTTCCACCAGAGTTAACAGTAAGTCCATTCTGAAGGATCAAGCCATTTTTGAAAAATTTAGAGAAATGATTGTTTATAGGAGCATATTTTTCATAAATAAATCTTCCATCTGCCTGTGGTAGCCCCGATGGAACCATCTGTCCCCCAATATTTGGATCATTGTAAGCAGGGCCCCAGGACATATTTTCAAAAGGAACATAAGTTGTTCCATTATAGTCCACATCTCCACCACTAAAAGCAGGCTCGTGAGGATACCCTTTACCATACTGCTTTTGTATAATAGGGAATTTAAATGCTTGCGTCATCTGAATTGAAGAAGTAAGAGTAAATTGCATTTTCTCACTTTTCGCACCCTTTTTAGTTGTTACAATAATAACTCCATTTACCCCTTGTTGTCCATAAAGTGCGGCACCTTGAAGACCTTTGATTACGTTCACGTTTTCAATAACCTCAGGTGGTAGCTGAGCTAAAACAGATGCAGAAGAAATAACATTATCAATTACAACCAGAGCTTCATTCCCTCCTGAGATTGATTTATTTCCTCTGATTACAATTCTACTTGATGCACCTACACTGTTATCAGTTTGTGTAATCTGCAATCCAGACACCTTACCCGTCAAAGCTTGAACAGCATTTGGAGCAGAAGCTTGATTCAATTCCTTTGTACCTACTACTTGCTGTGCATTGGTAACGGCATCAGCCTTTTTCTTAATACCTAAGGCACCAGTAACTACAACTTCTTCAATAGTCTTTGTTTTTATCGTGTCTGCTTCTCTTTGTTGAGCGCTTACAATAAAAAAAGATGAAGAAAGTGCTACAATAAGTACACTAGTTGTTAATTTCTTCATGTTAATTCAATTATTTTTTACAGGTTACAAATTTGTAAAACTTTCTTAAAAATACAAAGCATTTTCTTAAAAAAATATAAAACTTTAAACTATTAATAATAAAAACAATAAAAAAAACATTAGTTTTTGTTAAAAAATCATTTTTTAACAAAAAAACAAAACAAAAACAATTAATAATTTTTCAATATTTCAATATTATTTATTCATTGCTTTTTTACAATAAAACAATAAATAAAAACAAAAAAATAACCACAAAAACAAATATTCAATCAATAAAGTAAAACAAACGACCCGAAAACCTCAAAAAACACACCACAACCTTAAATTCATTTTCAATCACAGAATAAAGAAAAAAAACAAAAATTCCAAATACAATAATAATATCATCAATAAAAGTTGTTATAAAACAATAATTTGATAATCATATATCTTATGAAAAAAATCATGAATGAGATAATTAATATACTGTTTTTTCATAATTTTACACTTCTTTTAAATAAAATATGGAGCTAATAAAAAACTGGTCAAACCTTTATATCGAGGCGGGATGTGATGAAGTAGGAAGAGGATGTTTAAGTGGTCCGGTGGTAGCAGCAGCGGTAATTTTAGACGATGATTTCAAACAAAATCTGGTTAATGATTCAAAAAAATTAACGTTCAAAACACGAATGGAACTGGATAGTTACATCAAAGATAATGTGAAAAACTATGCTATAGCAGAGCTTCCTCCTTCTTTTATTGATGAGCATAATATCCTTAATGCAAGCATTCATGCTATGCATTGTGCACTGGATAAACTGACAATAACACCAGAACTTATTTTAGTAGATGGTAACAAATTCCATCCTTATAATTACATTCCTCACCAGTGTATTATCAAAGGAGATTCCAAGGTTTTGTCTATTGCTGCGGCCTCTATTCTTGCCAAAAATTACAGAGATAAGTTAATGATTGAGCTTCATGAAGAGCACCCTGAATATGGATGGAACACCAATTTTGGCTATGCAACAAAAAAACATCAAGAAGCCCTTATAAAGCATGGCCCGACATCACATCACAGGCAATCTTTCAGACTGAAATATGATTGAAATAACTCATTCTCAATTATTAAATTCTCATGCCAAGATCAGAAATTTGAAACCATTCTAAATAAAAACCAAAATAAAAAAAAGAGAAGCAATTACTGAATTGCTTCTCTTTTTTATGATATAATTAAAGAATTATTTCTTCTTATTTCTTTGCTGTTCCTGAGTTTTTTGCTGCTCCTGAGCTTTTTCCATCATTTCTCTCATTCTCTTCTGGAACTTACCTTCTGCTTTCGGTTTCTCCTTATTAGACTGAATCTGAGCGTGAATTTTCTTTTCATCCAGAATCACGTATTTAATAACAAGGATAATTAAGATGTTAATCGCATTCGATACAAAATAATACCAAGAAAGACCTGAAGCTGAAGTATTAAGGAAGAATAGGAACGTAATCGGGAAGATATACATTAAAACCTTCATATTTGGCATTCCTTCCTGCTGAGGCTGCTGCATATTCCCGGAAGTCATCACAGTATATATCAAGATAACAACAGTACATGCCAATGCAAAAATACTCAAGTGATCTCCAAGGAAAGGAACTTTAAATGGAAGCTTGATCAAATCATCATAAGCGGTCAAATCCTTTGCAAACCAGAATCCTTGCCCTCTAAGGTCAATAAAGTTCGGGAAGAAACGGAACAACGCATAGAAGATAGGAATCTGCACCAATGCCGGTAAACATCCCGCCATCTGATTCACTCCAGCTTTTCTATAGATCTCCATCGTAGCCTGCTGTTTCTTCATTGGATCAGCATCCTTGAATTTAGCATTTGCTTCATCAATTTCCGGACGAATCACCTTCATCATCGCACTCAATTTATGCTGCTTATACATAATTGGCGACAGGATTAACTTAACAATGATTGTCATTACAAAAATTACCCAACCTGCAGATAACCCCCAAGCAGCAATAATACCATATAACCACATGAAGAAGTAACGGTTCATCGCTCCGATAAATGACCACCCCAACGGAAGAATTTCATCAAAGTTTTTATCATAAGATTTAAGCAATGGTAAATCCAATGGCATGAAGTACCAAGTGAAATCCTGGTTCAGCTCACTTCCGGTCATCTGAACAAAACCTTCATAGTTTAATTTCTTCAAATATTCTCCTTCTTCAACATTCTCCTGATTTCCTTTACTGTGAGTAAATCCGTTTTTAGCTTCAATCACAGAAGTGAAAAACTGCTGCTTTACCCCAATCCAGTTAAGGGTTTCCTTATCCTCCTCCATTGTCGTTCTTCCATCATAATCATAGTCTTTATAATTATTGAAAGCATAAGAGAATTCTGAGTGAGACTGTTCCTGAGCTCTACCTTTTTCTAGGTTTCTTACATTATAATCCCAGATGAAATCTGCTTTGTTGTCTGAAGTAATTTTTGAAAGCCCCTGAGTTCTCACTTTAAAATCAAGAGTGTATTTAGGAAGTAGTGTGTAAATAAACTGAATTACAGCACCATTGTAATCTGCAGTTAAGGTTACTGCATTTCCATTAACAGTAGGTGAGAAAACTAAATCTTTAGTATTAATAACCTTTCCTGTTTTATCTTTAAACTGAAAACCGTAGTTTGAGTTATTTTTATTGATCAGATAAAGTGGTTGATCTGCATTATCTGTTTTGTGGTTGTAAGCTTTATACTTTAAAAGCTCTACTCTGGACACCTGTCCTCCTAGGCTTGAAAATTCAAGTTTTAATTCATTATTACCAAGACTTGCGGTCTGGATTGAGTTAGGAGTTACATTTGGATTGATATTGTTTGCCTGAGTTTGCTTTACGGCATTTTTTACCTGTTCTGTTTTCTGCTGCTGAGCTTTTAACTCCTCTTCTTTCGCTTGTTTGTTCTGGAAATAGAACATAAAACCGAAGAGAACCAGGCATAAAACCGCGAAACTAATCATTTGTTTCTTATCGATTCCGTTGTTTTGTTGCATTTTATTTTATATTAAAATTTTAAACTTAGGATGTACCTGTAACGTACATAATTTTGAGCTGACAAAAATACTGTTTTTTTATCAAAACTCTATGCTTTACGATGTTACTATATAATAAACTCAAGCTGATTATTCTCAGCTTGAGTTTATGTATAGACGATTATGATAAAATATTACTTTATTTCTTTTCGCAAGCCTTAATAAAAGCTCTGAATAAAGGATGCGGTGTTGCTACCGTACTCTTATATTCCGGGTGATACTGAACCCCTACATAGAATGGGTGATCAGGAAGTTCAAGTGCTTCCACCAAACCTGTTTCAGGATTTGTACCTGTAGCAAGGAAGCCATTTTTCTCAAATTCCTGAAGATAATCACTGTTGAATTCATAACGGTGACGGTGTCTTTCAGAAATATTCTTGTTTCCGTAGATATCAAATAGTTTAGAACCATTTTTCAAAGAACATTTCCAAGCTCCAAGACGCATTGTTCCTCCTTTATCGATTACATTTTTCTGTTCCTCCATTAATGAGATCACAGGATCCGGAGTTGCCGTATCAAATTCTACAGAATTCGCTTTTGTGTGTCCTAAAACATTTCTTGCAAATTCAATCGTCATGATCTGCATTCCTAAACAGATTCCCAACATTGGAATTTTATTTTCTCTTGCATATTTTGCAGTAAGAACTTTTCCTTCAATTCCTCTGTCTCCAAAGCCTGGAGCTACAAGGATACCATTCACTCCTTTCAGAATATCCTTAATATTTTCCTCTGTAATATCTCCACTGTATACCCATCTTACTTTTACTTCAGTTTCAAGGTCAGCCCCTGCATGTTTAAAAGCTTCAGCAATAGAAATATACGAGTCCTGAAGTGAAACATATTTTCCAACTAATGCAATCTCAACCGTTTTCTTAGGATTCTGGAATTTCTTAAGGAAACTTTTCCAGTCTTTAAGATCAGCTGTTTTATCACTTTTCAGATCCAGTTCTTTCAATATTACATCATCAAAGTTTTGTTTCTGAAGATACATTGGAACTTCATAGATAGTTTCCAGATCTTTACACTCAATAACGTTTTCTAAAGCAACGTTACAGAATTGAGCCAGTTTTGCTCTTTGATCTTTAGGGATTTTATGCTCCGTTCTGCAAACTAAAACATCCGCCATGATTCCGCTTTCCATCAACTGACGAACGGAGTGCTGGGATGGCTTTGTTTTCAATTCTCCACTTGAAGCCAGATAAGGCAGTAAAGTAAGGTGGATCACCATAGAATTTCTCTCTCCCAGTTCCCACTTTAACTGACGTACAGTTTCAATGTATGGTAAAGATTCGATATCCCCTACAGTTCCTCCGATCTCAGTAATGATGATATCGTAGTTCTGTTTTGAAAGGATTTTAATTCTACGTTTAATTTCGTTAGTAATATGAGGAATTACCTGAACTGTTTTTCCAAGGAAATCTCCTTTTCTTTCTTTTTCAATTACAGTCTGGTAGATTTTTCCTGTAGTAACGTTGTTGTTTTGGGATGTAGGAGCATCAAGGTAACGCTCATAGTGGCCTAAATCCAGATCCGTCTCCGCACCATCTTCAGTTACATAACACTCTCCGTGCTCATAAGGATTCAAAGTTCCTGGGTCGATATTGATATAAGGATCTAATTTTTGGATCGTTACATTAAAGCCGCGTGATTTTAGTAGAAGTCCCAGAGAAGCAGAAACGATTCCCTTTCCCAAAGATGAAGTTACACCTCCTGTCACAAAGATGTACTTTGTATTCTTTTTACTCATTAGATTAGGTTTGTGCAAAGTTATGGGAAAAAGAGATACAAAGCAATCTTTTACATTTTGAAAATGACAAAACATCCCTCAAACAATCATAAAACCTGATAAAAATTTTTATCCATAATTTGATATAAGCAAATGAAACAAAGTTATAACCACTTCACTGAATTCTTGATGACTTTGGAATTTTTACAGTTTCTTCGGTAAAAGTGAATGTTTCAAATTAAAAATATTTTTAACTTTCTCACAGATTTTGCTAATAACGTAGATTTTTTATCGGCTTTTACAAACAAAAAGGTTTTCCATTTAAATGGAAAACCTTTTTATATTTTATGTTTTACAATGTTACTGTTTAACCAATTCAAAATAGGCCGTTACTTCAACATCTTTTGCAATACCAGCTCCTGTAGGGTCATACTTGATTCCGTAATCCAGACGGTTTACTGTAAATTTCGTCTGAATTCCCATTATTTCTTTTCCGTCTTTATTTTTTGTAATTCCACCGAATGTAGCTGGAGCACTGATTTCTTTTTCCACCCCTTTCATAGTCAGTTTTCCTTTTACGATATAATTGTTGTTTTTATCTTTTGTAACAGAAGAACTTTTAAATTCAATAGTAGGATATTTGGCAACATCGAAAAACTCTTCGCTTATAAGATGTCTGTCTCTCATGTCCACTCCGGTGTTAATGCTAGAAACACTTACGGAAAAGTTTAAATCGGCATTATCCAGATTAGCACCGCTGCTAGCCATTCTACCGTCAAATTTATCAAACCTTCCCTGTACAAAGCTAATTCCCATATGTTTAATATTGAAGTTGACAGAAGAATGCATGTGGTCTACCTGCCAGGTACCTTGTGCAAATGCCACAACACTTAAAAGCGCAAATACGAAAGATAAAAATACTTTTTTCATTGTAATTATATTTTACATTACTATTTAATTGAACAAAGCTAAGATATGAAAGATATTTCTACCGTGGATGGATTAGTTTTTAATATTAAATACATTTAGATTCTGATAAAAAAATGCTTTTTTATAACTTCGCAGTATGGCAAAACTGAAAACAGCATATTTCTGTCAAAACTGCGGAACTCAATACCCACAATGGCTCGGACAATGTAAAAACTGTGGAGAATGGAATACTCTGGTGGAAGAGGTGGTTGAAAAACCTTCTCATAAAACTCCTCCTTTCTCAAAAACCAAACAACATGTGATCAATATTGTTGAAGTGGTAACGAGTGAAGAGCCGAGAATAAAAACTCCTTCTGATGAATTGAACCGCGTTTTAGGAGGTGGAATTGTTTTAGGTTCCGTTACTTTGATTGGTGGTGAACCGGGAATCGGAAAGTCTACCCTTCTGCTTCAGCTTGCTTTGAAAATGAAGAAAAAAATCTTCTATGTTTCGGGGGAAGAAAGTGCCTCTCAGATAAAAATGAGAGCAGACAGACTTACGGATATTCAAAATCCAAACTGCTTTCTTTTCACTGAAACATCATTGGAAAAAATCCTTCATGAGGCAAAAAAACTGGAACCGGATTTCATGATTATTGACTCCATTCAGACCCTGCAGTCTCAGCTGATAGAAAGTTCTCCGGGAACAGTTTCCCAAATCCGGGAATGTTCTAATGAGATCATCAAATATGCCAAAGAAAATAATACTCCTGTATTTCTTGTAGGGCACATCACCAAAGATGGCCAGATTGCCGGACCAAAGGTACTGGAACATATGGTGGATGTTGTTTTGAATTTTGATGGAGACCGGAATCACCTTTTCAGATTGCTGAGAGCCAATAAAAACCGTTTTGGATCTACTTCTGAGATTGGTATCTATGAAATGGTTTCTCAGGGATTGAAAGAAATTAAAAATCCTTCTGAAATTCTGATCACAAAGAAATTTGAAGAACTTTCCGGAAACTCCGTTGCAGTAACCCTGGAAGGAAACCGACCTATGCTTCTGGAAATTCAGGCATTGGTAAGTACTGCCGTTTATGGGACTCCTCAAAGAAGTTCCACCGGTTTTGATTCCAAAAGATTGAATATGCTTTTGGCTGTACTGGAAAAAAGAGCAGGTTTCCAACTCGGAGCTAAAGACGTTTTCCTGAATATTACCGGAGGAATAAAAACAGACGACCCAGCACTGGATCTGGCAGTAGTAGCTTCTGTTCTTTCATCCAATGAGGATATTGCCATCTCAGAACATTACTGTTTTGCCGGAGAAATCGGATTAAGTGGTGAAATACGTCCTGTAGCACAGGTGGAACAAAGAATTACTGAGGCTGAAAAGCTGGGTTATGAAAAAATATTTGTTTCCAATCTTAATAAGATTCCGAAAAGAAAATTCGGCATAAAGATCGAAGAAGTGAGTAAGATTGAGGATTTTCATGAGAGGCTTTTTTAAGGGAAGAGTTATTGTGAATGGTCAATTTTGCTTCGCGAGTCAATAGTCAATTGGGATGGATAAAAAAAATCACAAGCGAAACGGATTCAATATTCACCATTCATTATTATACCAGACATTCGCATTTAATTCATACCTTTAAATTATGAATTACCTGGCGCATTCTTTTCTTTCTTTTACCGACGGACAGATCGTGGGTCAATTTCTCGAAGATTTTATCCGCAACAGAGATCGTTTTTCTTTCCCTAAAGATATTCAGGACGGAATTACTCTGCACAGAGCTATTGATACTTATACTGACTCCCATCCCGCCATTCATGAAGCTAAAAAAGTATTTGCTCCTTTGGTAAGACTGTATGCTGGTGCATTTGTAGATGTTTCTATGGATCACTTTGTAGCCAGAGATCTTTCTCTGAATTCTCTGTCAGAATGGAAAACTCATTCTCTTAAAGTTTACAGCGTTTTGAATGCCCATGAACAATGGCTTCCGGAAAATTTCAAAAAAATGCTTGTCAAAATGGAGCACGACGACTGGCTTTATAATTACCGTGAAGACTGGGGAATTAAATTCAGTATTCAGAATGTACTCAACAAAGCAAAATATCTGGATAAAGACATTCCTGTTTTTGAAGCTTTTTTAAAGAATAAAGATCATCTTCAGCAATGTTATGATGATTTTTTTCCTGATCTTCTCGCTCATGCAAAAGGAATTAACACACTGCTTCAACTGGAAAATTAATATTCTTAAAACTGCTTATAAAGATAACGGTTAGGATAGGTAAGCTTTTCACTGTTTCTTTGTCCATTGACAATGATATGAACGATATTGATCTGATCATCAAAAAGGTTGTACAGAAAACTTACGGCAGTTTCTACTTTTTTAGGTGAGGCTACAGGTTCAGACTCGAGAAATATATCTACAGATTCCTGATCTTCTTCATAGCCGATATAGTTTACTTTCAAAAATTTGTTATCCGCTTTTAACTTGAAATATTCCAAGCAATATTTCTGTAATGCATCATTCAGTTTTGCTTTGTATTTTTCATCATTAAAATGAAAAGCTCCTCCATATTTTTTCCCCAATCCATTTTCCATATCATCAAGGAAGAATCGCCCTGTTACTTCAAATGTTCTGGATTTGGAATTATAATTAATTTCCACAGAGCCTACATGATAGGGATGAAAGGCTTCATCGCCCGTAAAACTCTGAAATACCATGGTTACGAATAAAAAAAATCCCCAAAAAAGCTTACCCGACATGAATTCTATTTTTACAGCAAATATAAAAAAAGCAGCAGTTATAAAAACTGCTGCTTCTGATAATAATTGATTGATGAAGATTTATTGTTTAATTACTTTTTTCGTAATTTTTGTGTTATCATCCAGTACAATGTTGAACAGATAAGTTCCTCTTACCAGTTCCGAAACATCAATTTTACCGGAATGGGTATCCACATTTACGGTTTTAATCAGTTTTCCTGAAAGATCATAGATCGTTACAGCTGCTTTAGAATGTCTGCCTAATGCTACATTCACAAAATCTTTCGCAGGATTCGGAGTGATATTCACTTCTGAGTTCATCTTAACATCCGCAGTTCCTAATGTTGTTCCTGTTTTCACAAAATATCCGCCAAAACCTGTTGTCTGGAAACTCACTTCCCAGTATTGGTAGGTGTCATTCCAGATAATATCTGCAATATCAGGTGTAATAACTGTAGCAGCTCCCCCAAAAGAAGCTACTGTACCTGTAGTACTTGTTCCTGTATATTTTTCAATAAGAAGATTCGCTTTGTTAGCAACATCAGTAGGTGAAGTAGGAAGTTTGACACCATTGGTCAGATTATAAGCATCAAAATCACTCTGTTTAAAGTATAGAGTTACTTTTCCAGTTGCAGCAGCTGCATTCGTGTCCGGATTTATTTCATATCTTCTTGCAACATAGTTAGGCTGTGCATTATCCACCCATACCTTTGAGGTTGTATTTCCTGTTACGGTACTCGCAGTTTCTTTTTCAACTCTGGAAATAAGCTGGCAGGCATTGGTAAAATAGTTATATCCATTAGCTACTGCGTTTGCTTTGGTTTGATTGGATGTTGCTAAATTTTTCACTTCGGCAACATTTTCATAAACCACAGCTCTCATTTTAAGATCGAATGTTCTTGAAGTCCACGTGGTACCGTCTGTAGAAGTCTTAGATCTGTTATTCACTACTGCATTCTCAGCTTTCATGGCAATTCTTCCACCTAACCCATTTACGACAATATAAAATTCTTTTCCGGTTACCATTTGTACATTCAAATCGGAAAGGTTCACATAATTCCAGGTAAATCTTTGAGAATTATTAAGCCATGAAGTAATGGTTTTAGTGGCGATAATATCTCCTGGATTTCCACTGGCATTCACTTTTCTGATTTGAATATCAACTGGAATATCTGAAGGGAGTGAAGTGCCTGTTAAAAATGAAAAGCCTCCCAGTTTCCCTGTTAATGTTGGTGTATACCTTACTGCCAGCGCAATATTATCAAAGTAATAATTAGATTCTGTATTAGCAATAATATAAGGTTCATCATACCCAACAGTCTCAAAATTAGATTTCACACATCCTAATTCATCAGTAACAGCTTTATAAATGTCTAGTTTACCATAGCCCCACCTCATATTGGGAACGGTTCCTGTTGCCCCATCCATTCTAGCATTTGCCGTAAGACGTGTTTTCACCTGTGCTGCGGTTAATGAAGGATTAGCCTGAAGCAATAATCCAACAGCTCCTGCTACTCCTGGTGAAGACATACTTGTTCCCTGGTTTTTCACATAATAATTGGTTCCTGCAATAATATCTGTTGCAGACGGAACCGAATTACTGGATCTTGATGAAATAACATTCTGACCTGAACCAGCAATATCAGGTTTTTGGACACCATCTACTCTTGGTCCCTGTGAACTAAATGAAGAAATGGATTCCTGTGGAGTAAGTGTAAAATAACCGCTTGTTCCACTATACCAACTGGCTCTTCCCATGTATGAAGCTACTGTAATTGCATTGGAAGCATTCCCCGGAGATCCTACAATATATTCATTATCTCCGTTTTGCAACGTGGTTTGCACTCCCTGGCTATACAACCAGCCATGTGTGGTTATCTGCTGTGCTCCGTTATTGGTAATTTCTAATGTATAATTTCCCTGAACATCAGTAGTTCCTGAAGTTCTGGTTACAACTAATTGTACATATCTTTTATTGTTATCATTTCCCCAATAATTATACATAGTTGCTGTAAGGCCTCCTCCCAATATAGTGTGAGCCGTAGTCGTACTTATATTCTGTGTATATTGCTGTCCATCGGGAGTAGTCAGTTTTGCTGTAACAGCAGTATTATCATTGGCATACATAATGAATGAAAATACTGAAGCTGCAGAGGTATTGCTTGCTACTGTAAAGCTGTATGTCTGTGCAGCACCCGCTGCAATATCCACTTTTCTGTGAAGGTTAGCTCCGTAATCATTTCCAGCAGAAATAACCACGACTCTACCAGGTCCTGACGCTGTAAAATTATTAACTGCTACTTCATGACTGGATGTTCCGTCATGGGCAGTTCCCTGACCGCCAATACTCATATTGACAACAATAGGCTTATTAAGTGCTGTAGCTACATTTTTGAAATAGGTTAAGGCATTAATGGTATTTGTTGTAGGAAAAGAGCCATTCCCTCCTTTTACAAATACGATATCTGCATCGGATGAAAATCCTTTGTGTCTCTTATCTGTAAATGCTGCACCATTTCCGGCAGCAGTACCTGAAACATGGGTTCCATGTCCGTTGGTATCATTTTCACGAACGAAGCCTGTAGGTGTTCCATCCAGTTCATCTTCAATCTGTGCTCTTGTATATTCCACACCTGTTGAAAACCCTGTAGGCGTTGTCTCTCCAAATTGTGCCGTTAATGTCTGATCCCAGATGGAAACTATTCTGCTTTTTGTCTGATCATCAGCTTTTCTGAAGTCCGGGTGTTTCCAGTCTATTCCACTGTCATAAATTCCAACCAAAACACCTGTGCCGTTATAAGAAGTATTATTGAAAGCTCCATCCTGCAAAAGACTTGCTCCGGACTGAGCTCTGCTTACATCATTATGAAGCTCATCAAATTCCGGTCCCATTACAGACGTTACATAAGGCAGCTGCACAAGTCTTTCAATATCTTCAATGGTAACTAAAGCTGTGGAAAAAGATGGCAGCTGGCTCTGAATAATGAAACCTTCTGCTTTCAGTTTTTCCGGTTCTTTGGTATAAATAACACATGAATACATTGTTTGTGCTCCTTTTGAAGTCACTACCAAATGTTGATCAAGTTTCATATCCGGGCGTTCCAGTTCTTTCACTGCTCTTCCATTGGCTATATTCTCTTTATTTTTCAATAAAACATCAAATCGGGAGTCCAGTTTCTGTACCTGCCCATAAAAAGCATAAGAATACAATCCTAAAAAGGCTGCTGCTGCATTTCTTAGAAGCTTCGTTCCTCCATGTGAAATGCTTACTTTTGTAAAAAATAATTTTTTAATATCCATATTTCATTTTTAAGCAATACAATTATACAATTTTTATTTAAATCAAAAATAAGATCAACAATTAATAAATAATAAGCGTAAAAATTAAATCAAATAATAAAATTAATAACATTTTAACAAAATATTTAAAATATAAAATTTTTTAACCAAAATGCAGGATTTTCTTTTTTATTTAAACCTTGGATGGGAACATATTATTTCTTTGGATGCATTAGATCATCAGTTATTTGTTTTGGCTTTGATTGCTGTTTATTCTTACAGTGACTGGAAAAAAATACTGATCCTTGTAACCGCATTCACGATTGGACATTCCATTACATTAGCTTTAAGTATTCTCGACATCTTCAGAGTTCCGTCTGACTGGGTTGAGTTTTTAATTCCCCTTACAATTGTTCTGACATCATTGGATAATATCATTATGAAAAATCAAAAGCAAACCTTGATGCGGGCCAATTACTATCTTGCTCTGATCTTTGGGCTGGTACATGGGATGGGATTCGCCAACACAGCAAGAGTAATGATTGCGAAAAGTCAAAGTATTGCTTTACCTCTGCTGGGATTCAATATTGGTTTGGAGCTTGGACAGATTGTAATTGTTGCTGCAATCTTAATCATCCTGTTTATTTCACTCAATCTTTTCAAAGTGAATAAAAAAGACTGGATACTCTTTGTTTCTTCCGGGGTATTTGCTTTATCTTTAAAAATGACTTTGGAAAGAATTCCTTTTTAAAAGTTAAATATTTTCATTATTTCAAGAGCTTATTACTATCTTTGATCATTAATAAATCATTTCGGTTATGAAACTAAAAGTTGTCATACTTTCACTTTCTGTATTTGCATATACAGGTTTCACCGCACAAAATATTCAGAATAACCCAGGCAGCAACCATGGCAATAAGTTTGAGCAGCTGGGAACAATTCTACCAACACCCAACATTTACAGAACGGCTTCAGGAGCTCCGGGACACGGATACTGGCAAAACAGAGCCGACTATAACATTACCGCGTATCTGGATGAGGACAAAAGAAATCTGAAAGGTTCAGAAACGGTTACTTACTACAACAATTCTCCGGATGATCTGGATTATATCTGGCTGCAGCTTGATGAAAATGAACATTCAAGCATCAGAAATGCCGGATATGATACTTCATCTGTTCTTCGTCCTTCAACGACCGACCAGCAGCTTAAGGCAACGGAACTTCCTGTAAAAGATAATGGCTATGGCGTAAGTCTTGAGAAAGTAACAGATGCTTCAGGTAATGCTTTGAAGTATACCATCAACAAAACCATGATGCGTATTGATCTTCCTAAAGTTTTGAAAAAGGGTGAAAAATTCGTTTTCAAAGTAGACTGGAACTACAATATCTCCAACAGAATGAAGATGGGAGGCCGCGGCGGTTATGAAAATTTCCCTGAAGATGGCAATGATCTCTACACTATGGCACAATGGTATCCAAGAATGTGTGTATACAGTGACTTCCAGGGATGGCAGAACCACCAGTTTACCGGAAGGGGGGAATTCGCTTTGGTTTTTGGAGATTTTAAGGTTTCAATGAATGTTCCTGCCGATCATATTGTAGGAGGAACCGGAGAATGTAAGAATTACGATCAGGTATTAACATCTGAGCAGTTATCAAGATACAAAAAAGCTGAAAATGCATCTGAACCTATCGAAATCGTCACACTGGATGAAGCTAAAAAAGCTGAAAAAAATCATTCAAAACAAAGAAAAACATGGGTTTTTGAAGCGAAGGATGTTCGTGATTTTGCATGGACTTCTTCGAGAAAATTTGTCTGGGACGGAATGCGTGTAACAATTCCTGAAAACAATAATAAAGTAATGGCGATGAGTTTTTATCCAAAAGAATCTTATGGTCTTTACAGAAAGTTTTCTACAAAAGCGATTGCTCATACAATTAAAACCTATTCAGAATTTACAATTCCTTATCCATATCCTGTAGCACAATCTGTAGAAGCAGCAAATGGAATGGAATATCCTATGATCTGCTTCAATTTCGGAAGAACTGAAAAAGACGGAACCTATTCTGAAGGAACCAAAAACGGAATGCTTGGAGTGATCATCCACGAGGTAGGACACAACTTCTTTCCAATGATCATCAATTCTGATGAAAGACAATGGGCATGGATGGATGAAGGTCTGAACACGTTTACAGAATATCTTACAGAAGAAAAATGGGATAATAAGTTCCCTTCCAAAAGAGGACCGGCATGGACCATCGTAGATTATATGAAACTTCCGAAGGATCAGCTGGAACCTATTATGAGCAACTCTGAAAATATTGTTCAGTATGGCCCGAATGCGTATTCAAAGCCTGCTACAGGACTGAATATTCTTCGTGAAACCATCATGGGAAGAGAGCTTTTTGACAAGGCCTTTAAAACCTATGCTAAAAGATGGGCATTCAAACATCCTGAACCTGCAGATTTATTCCGTACAATGGAAGATGCCAGCGGTGAAGACCTTGACTGGTTCTGGAGAGGATGGTTCTACGGTACAGATCCTGTAGACATTGCGATTGATAAAGTAACAGTAGCTGTTCCAAACCTAGAGACAGATCCAAAAGCAGCTGCTGAAGTAAAATATCAGGTTGAAAAGCCTTTGGTAAACAGTTTTGAGGATCTTTCAAAAATCAGAAACAGAGAAGACAAGAATATCAAGTTCTATGTAGATACTGACAAAGCTGCTCAGGATTTCTATTATAAATATGACAGAGGCCAGGAAAAGATAGATAATAATAAAGAATATACTATCAAAACGGAGGCAAGTCTTCCTTTAGATGCAAAGGATAAAGAGAAATTCAAAAATATTACCGGTTATCAGATCGATTTTGTAAACAAAGGCGGATTGGTAATGCCTATTATCCTTGAATTTACTTTTGAAGACGGATCAAAAGTATATGACAAATCTGCTGCACAGATCTGGAGACTGAATGAACAAAAAGTTTCCAAGACCTATTATTTTGATAAGAAAGTAAAATCTATTCAGCTTGATCCCATGAGAGAAACTGCTGATATTGATACAAACAATAATTTCTGGAGCAGCACCGGGTCCGGTACTGAAACTTCAAAATTCCAGCTCTTTAAGCAAAAACAGGAAGCAGGTTCTGTAAGAGGAGGCTCAACCGGAAAGGTGAATCCAATGCAGGCCGCAGGAAAGAGTTAAAAACCAAAAGGTTGTAACTTTTAACAAATACAGCACTACTTATTATTAAAAAGATCATGAAAACTATTCTTTTCCTTTTAATACTAAGCAGTGCTAATTTTTTTTCCCAGAAACTACTTACTCCTGAAAATTCCGGAATCAATTCCAAACTCATTCAGGATGAAACTTCTGAATCAGTATGGTTGGCTGAAAATGCAGGTACAAAAATAGAAATAGGAACCATCATTACAGAAATCAAAAAACTGAATAAAACCGATCTTCTTATCAGAACAACGGTAAAAATGAAGCAGGCTCCGGATGCCAAATGGACAGATACTACTCTTGTCAAAACAGCCAATTTCGCACCTATTTATCATTCTTCTTACAACATAAACAGAGATATGGCTCTCAAATCCGGGAAAGACAAAGTGACCGGATATTATCTTGATAAAAAATCTCAGAAAAAAGATGTTATTGATATCCCCGCAGCCCATTATTTTGACAGCAGCAGCTATGCCATGCTGATTAGATATCTTCCTTTGAAAGAGCATTACACTGCCGAGATTTCCATTTTCGATTACAATCCAAAATCTGAGAAAAAAGGGATGATGAAAGCTTACATTCTGGATACCCAAAAGTCAGAATATAAAGGAAAACCTGTCTGGGCAGTAAAAACAAATGATGATATCAGCAACAAATTAACCACAGTAACCTATTATATTGATCCCATCACAAGAAAAATCGTTAAGCAGGATATGGACATGGCAGGGAGAAAAATGTCTTTAGAAACAACTCAATAAATCACTGAGAATCAAATACCAACATCTTACTTTCGTCTACAAAAAAATATAACAACCTGACTTAAAAAGTCTTATATTTGAATTATCATAACACCAAATGTCAAAAACCTGATTGACAATAAATGTTCAGGATCAAAAAAAACAAAATATTACTTATGAAAAATGCCAAATTACTAAGCAGAGATGCTCAGAAAACCATCAATGGCGGAATTGCTGCCAGAATTGTATGCTGCGAACGCGACGACAACGGAAAATGTACTTTATGGATCGGACCGGGACAGAACTGCCCATAGTTCAATCATCTGATAACAATTTTGAATAAAGCCGGAAGTTTCCGGCTTTCTGTGTTTATATTCTTAATCTGTGTATTGCCTATCATACTTATTGAATAAAAACATTAGCAACTGATAATCAAAATTTTATTTTAAAAAACAGCAATAAAATATATCCCATAATAAGGAAAAATAGTATCTTTGATCCACTTCTTTTACACCAAATGTCAAAATCCTGATTGACTTTAAATGCTCAGGAACGTACAAATCAAAATATTATTAACTATGAAAAACGCTAAATTATTAAGCAGAGATGCTCAGAAATCTATCAATGGCGGAGCTGCAGGACGTATTTGCTGTGAATACAATTACAAAGGACAATGTATCCTGTGGATCGGACCTGGACAATATTGTCCATAGTTCAGTCATCAGATAACAATTTTTGAAAAGCCGGAAAAATTCCGGCTTTTCTTTTTTAGCTTAAATGTGCTTTTACATTCTTTTTATAAGTTCGTCCCAGTGGAAGCTCTTCTCCGTTTTTCAAAAAAACATGCCCGGAATTATAAGAATTGATATGATCTGATAATACAATATAAGACTTATGAATTCTGATGAATCCGAAATGCTGAAATTTCTCTTCAAAATTTGACATTCTCTCCAAAATCATATACTTTTTCAATGGAGTCATCAGTACGATATATTCACCGAATCCCTGTATCCAAAGAATATCTTTAAGGAAAACTTTATTCATCACATAATTGGATTTGAACATAATATAGTCTTCCTGCTGATTATTATTAGCAGAACTTTTAAACTGAACAAAATCTCTAGCTTTATTGACTGCTTTTTTAAAAGTATCAAAATCTACAGGTTTTATAAGATAATGAACAACATCCAGCTCAAAGGCTTTCACCGCGTATTTTGTTTCCAGAGTAAGAAAAATACATAGCGGTGGATCAGAAAGCTGCTGCAAAAGCTCTACTCCATTAATTCCAGGCATATTGATATCGAAAACAACCAGATCCACTTTGTTTGCTTTCAGGAAAGCCAGTGCTTCTTCCGGTTTCTGAAATGAAGCCAGCAGTTCAACATCCTCAAGCTGATCACAATATTGTTTTACAAGCTGTAATGCAGGATATTCATCATCTACATTAACGATAGTCAGGTTAGCCATTGATAGTAATTGTTAAAGCAATTTTATATTGATCATTTTCTTTCGGTCCGGAATAAAATTCATACTGATCAGGATAAAATTTTTCCAATATATGAATAATTGCTTCATGACCCAATCCGTGATAATTAGATTCAGCTGCATGATTTCTATCTTTCCCTACAGAATTTATAATTTCAAAATACAGTTCAAAGCGCTCAATATTACAGAATAATTTTATAAAACCATGAGCATCCTCTCCTATTGCTGAGTGTTTTAATGCATTTTCAAATAAAGTAAGAAGTATAGCAGACGGGATTTCAGCAATGTCAAATTCTTCCTGATCTTCAATATCCATTACAATATTGAGCTGATTATTATATTTAAGCTGATACAAAGCCGCAAGAGCTTTCAGTGAAGAAAATTCCTGGGAAACCGTTACTTTTTCTTTTCCGCTGTCATAAATAATATACTTCAGAAGCCTGCTCAACTGCAAAATAGAATCCGATGTTTTGTCCGAATGGGTAAAACTGTTCGCATATATATTATTAAGAGTATTCAACAAAAAATGAGGATTCAGCTTAGACTTCAGCAAATCAAGATAAAGCTGATCTTTCTCTTCACCAAGGCTAATTACATCCTGTTCTATTAAAAATTTGTCTTTGGTAATTCCCAAAAAAGAGCCGACCAAAATTATTATTCCCTGCGAGATGTAGACATTATACAGGAACCCAACATGGTAGCCTTTTTCACTGAAATCTATCTGAAAAACTGCCGGCTCCCAAAGAATCCTGAAAAGACTGGACACCAAAAAACAGATTAAAGCATACAGGATAAACTCCGGATACTTATTGGATAAATAAAACCGGGGAACAAGATAATAGTATACCAGATAATAAATTCCAACATTGAAAATTGTATTTAAAATAATGCTTATCACCAATTGAGTTGAATCCAGGAAGTAGTTTTCGGTGAAATAAGTCATCAAAATGAAGATAAAAAGGAAAAAAATATGCTGAAACCTCAGCAGAAACTTCCAACGGTACTTCATAAGACTTTCCAGAATCTTACCACTGAATAAAATTCTGATAATCAATAATATAACAATAAAATTAATGATTAAAAACATAGTCCATACCTTATTTTGAAACGCATCAAATATAATATCTTTTTGTCTCAAAATGCAGTTCGTTGAGAAAAACTGTCATTGATTGAAAAAATCCAGGCCTGCTCTGCCGAATAAATATATTTGAGAAACCGCAATATTAATCAAATATTACATGAAACTTAATATACAATTAACGCTTATTTTATCATTTTGCCTGGTAAATGGCCTTTTACACAGTCAAAGTAAAGACAATTATAATATGTGGTTTCAGTACCTGATGTCGGCAAAACTAACTGACAAAAGTACTTTAACCGCTCTTACCCAATACCGTTCCTTTGACCTAGCTTATGACACAAGGCTTTTTCTGGTGAATGCTTATGTAGATTATGAAGTGGTAGAAAATATAAAACCTGCTGCAGGAGCTATGTTTTTAATCCTTGAATCTTATAATGCAGACGATTCTAAAAAGATAAGATATGAAAAAAGACCTTTCCAGCAGGTAACTGCTGATTATTACATCGGCAGAACGTCAATCTCCAACCGACTAAGAGTGGAAGAACGTTTTATCAGCAATCCTGATGAATTTGAGGTAAGAATACGGTACCTCATCTCTGTCAGAATTCCTTTCAATAAAAAAGGAGAAAAAGAAAAGCTCTACGGTATTCTTAAAAATGAAATAAGAATGAATGTTGATAAGCTAGAACCCTTCGACAGCAATCGTATTACAGCAGGCCTTGGAATAAAATTAGGAAAAAACTCTGCTTTGGAGTTGGCTTTTATCAATCAGCTGGAAACCAAAAAGACAAGTAATTATGGGTTCGTAGGATTCAGAAACAATTTTGACTGGAGAAAAAAGAAACAATAATAACCTCATTAATAATATTTACACACAACTATGCTTACATTTCTTGGTTTTTTAATGATTTTCATCTTCATGATTCTTATCATGAACAAAAAGATGACTCCGCTTACCGCTTTAGTACTTGTACCTGTACTTATAGCTGTAGCAGCAGGATTCGGGCCTGACCTGGGAAAAATGATGAAAGATGGAGTAAAAGAAATAGCACTTACGGGGGTTATGCTGATTTTTGCCATCCTGTATTTCAGTCTGATGATTGATACCGGGCTTTTTGAGCCACTTGTCAATGTCATCTTAAAAGCTGTAGGAGATAATCCTGTAAAAACAACTATCGGAACCGCCCTTCTCACCACTTTGGTTTCTTTAGACGGAGATGGCTCTTCCACTTATATTATTGTAGTGGCAGCATTACTCCCGCTTTATAAAAAACAAGGCATGAATCCTTTAGTTCTGACCTGTATTATCATGCTTGCAGGCGGTATTATGAATATTTTACCATGGGGAGGTCCTACTGCAAGAGTGATGAGCTCTCTTAAACTTGGCCATACAGAAATATTTGTTCCTATGATTCCTGTAATGGTGATCGGGCTGATCTGGGTATTTTTTGTTGCCTACATTCTGGGAGTCCGAGAGAAAAAAAGAATAAGCAAACACGGAAAATACACCAAATACAGCGGACAGGATATTGCCGGCGAGAATGATCCGGCATTAAGACGTCCCAAGCTTATTATTATCAATCTGATCCTGACCATTGTCCTGCTTTGTGTTATGATTCTGGACATTATTCCTTTGGGAGTTGCTTTTATGATTGCTTTCTGTATAGCTTCCGTGATCAATTATCCGAAACTGAAAGACCAGCAGAAAATTATTTCAAAACATGCAGGAAATGCGTTATCTGTAGCGGGTATGATCTTTGGAGCAGGAATTTTCACAGGAATCCTGAATGGTACCGGAATTATGAACTCTATGGGAAACAGTATTATCAGCATCGTTCCTAAAACCTGGGGCAGCTATCTGAATGTAATCACCGCAATATTCAGTGTACCGCTGACTTTTTTCCTTACCAATGATGCCTATTATTTTGGAATATTACCCGTGATTACAGCAACGGGCAGCCAGCTGAATATTCCTCCTGATATTTTAGGACGCGCCAGTCTTGTGGGCCAGGCTTCCCATTTATTAAGTCCTTTGGTTCCTTCTACTTATCTGTTGGTTTCACTGGCAGGTGTTGAATTCTCTGACCACCTGAAATTCACCTTAAAATGGGCTATAGGATCATCAATCGTAATGTTGCTGAGTGCATTGGCACTTGGTATTATATAAGATTATATCTTTGAATTTTGTAATCTTACCTTATAAAAAGTGAATGATGAAACCTTCTAAGCAAAAAACATTTACAGACTCCTATTTAAGAAATCTTACGCTTTATGTATTCACAGCCATTATCTGTGGAGCATTAACCGGTTATTATTTTCCGGAAGTCAGTAAACATCTGGAAACGGTAAGCAGTTACTTTTTCATGCTTCTTGAGGTTTTGATTATTCCTGTTATTTTCATTGCCGTAACTTATGGGGTAAGCTACATTTTCAGCACCAAAAATGCTTTTAAAATTGTAAGTCAGATGGTTTTGTATTTTTTAATCATCACCTCCGTAAGTATTGTATTGGGAATTGGGTCCGGGCTTCTTTTAAAACCGGGAGCCAATACGGGAATTATTATTTCTTCACATAAAGCCCTTCCGGAAAGGTTTTTAACAAAAACAACCAATCCATTACATATCAGCAATTATGTACTTTTTCTTTTAATCTCAATAACTGCCGGCGTCCTGATAGGTCTTTCAAAGAAAAAGAATAACATTCTCAAAGCTATAGATAGGGGAAGAAACTTATTTTTCAAGCTCATCAAGTATGTTTACATCTTTCTTCCGATAGTCATTTTCTCTAATATCGCTTACGGAATTTCTGTATACGGGATTAATACTTTGCTTCCATTAAGTAAGATTGTTGCCACGGTATATCTTACCTGTGTATTTTTTATTTTCGGAATATTAGGTGTTATAACGGCTTATTTCAAAATTAACCTTTGGGATTTTTTAATCAGCATCAAAGAAGAAATTATCCTTGTTATAGCAACCTCTTCTTCAAAGATGGCATTCCCCATGATTTTTGATAAAATGGAATCACAGGGCTATGACCGGAAAATTCTTCGTCTTATTATTCCTCTCGGGTACAATTTTAATCTGGCGGGAGCATGTATTTACCTTTCCATTTCATGTATTTTCCTTATCCAGTTTTATAACATTCCTCTTACGGTAAAAGATTATTTCTGGCTTTTTATAACCATTTCAATTGCTTCAAAAACTGCTTCGGGAGTACCTGGATCAGGCTTCCTTGCCCTGATGTTTACCCTAAGCCGTTTTGGAAAAATTCCTACCACAGACCTTGCTCTGCTCTACAGTGTAGACCGCTTTATGAATGAAGCCAGATCTGTTACCAATTTCATAGGCATTTCTGTTTCTGCTGCCATTATTTCAAAACTTAACCAAAATACTATTTCTTTAAAAAATGATGTTTCCTGATTTCACACACCTTTTAAATGACATATTACAAAACCCTGCAAAATCTATAGCCATTATCGGCAATCTTATCCTTATTGAAAGTCTTCTCTCTGTAGACAACGCTGCAGTGCTGGCTACCATCGTAATGGATCTGCCGGAACATCAAAGAAAAAGAGCTTTAAAATACGGAATCCTTGGAGCGTACCTGTTTCGCGGGCTGGCTCTTATTTTTGCTTCCGTATTAATTTCCGTTTGGTGGCTAAAACCGCTGGGAGGATTATATCTGCTCTATATTTCCTTTGACTGGTTTATCAAAAAGATTAAAAATAAAGATGAAGAAGATGCGGAGGAAACCCCAGACAAAGAATCCAGCTGGCTGTACAAAAATTCAATTGGGCTGCTGGGACAATTCTGGGCCACTGTAGCTATTGTAGAGGTAATGGATCTTGCTTTTTCTATAGATAATGTTTTTGCGGCAGTAGCTTTTTCAGACAATTTACTTTTGATTACGCTTGGGGTATTTATAGGGATTTTAGCGATGAGATTTATTGCACAGTGGTTTGTTCGTCTGATGCAGGTATTTCCTTTTCTGGAAACGGCAGCTTTTATTGTAATTGCTATTTTAGGTGTTAAACTAAGTTTGTCTTTATTTGAGCACTTCTACCCTGCTACGGCATTCGCTCATTTCTTAGCCAGCCATACCATGGAAATTCTAGTTTCCGCCATTACTGTTCTTCTGTTTGTAGTACCTGTAGCAACCAGTTATCTTTTCGGATTTCCAGCCCGCAAGAAATAATTTTTCTGCCAAATTTTCACATTCGCAAACAAAAGTCTGCCATTTCATCCACCAGTCTCTCATGGCATACATTTAGAGAATTACTACACAGAAATAATTAATAAATAAACATATTATGTCAGTAAACTTTAAACCATTAGCAGACAGAGTTCTAGTAGAGCCTATTGCTGCAGAAACTAAAACGGCTTCAGGTATTATCATCCCGGACACTGCAAAGGAAAAACCTCAAGAAGGTACTGTTGTGGCAGTAGGTCCTGGTAAAAAAGATGAGCCTACAACTGTTCAGGTAGGTGACAAAGTTCTTTATGGAAAATATTCAGGAGCTGAATTGAAGCTTGAAGGAAAAGATTATTTAATCGTAAGAGAAGCTGATTTATTAGGAATCATAGGATAAGCTTCTAGCTATTGGCTTCTGGCAAATGGCTTTTTTCTGCATAGAAATTAGTTTATGAGAGATTTTAAAAAATTTGAAGTTTGGAAATTAAGTCATCAGTTGACTTTAAAAGTTTATACTTCAACTCAAAGTTTTCCGAAAGAAGAAATTTTTGGACTTACCTCTCAGATCAGAAGGTCATTTGCATCAATTGGATATAATATTGCTGAAGGGAGTGGCAGGAATTCAGATAAAGAATTTGCTAACTTCATCAATATTGCACTAGGATCATCCAATGAAGCCGAAAACCAATTAATTCTGGCCAAAGATTTAGGATACATCCATGAAAATGATTATCAAAATATTTTACAAGAATTAACAATACTTAAAAAGAAGCTTGTAACATTGTGGAATAAGCTAAAAGTAAACTAACATTTAAAATCAAACTGCGACTTGTTAAAGCCAAAAGCTAACAGCCAGTCGCCAAAAGCTAAACAATATGGCAAAAGAAATAAAATTCGATATTGAATCAAGAGACGCTCTAAAGAGAGGGGTAGATGCATTGGCTAATGCAGTAAAAGTAACTTTAGGTCCTAAAGGGAGAAACGTAGTAATCGAAAAATCTTTCGGTGCTCCGCATGTAACTAAGGATGGTGTGTCTGTTGCAAAAGAAATCGAACTTGAAGACAGAGTAGAAAATATGGGAGCTCAGATGGTAAAAGAAGTGGCTTCCAAAACTAATGATATTGCAGGAGACGGTACTACTACCGCTACTGTATTGGCACAGGCTATCGTAAGAGAAGGTCTTAAGAACGTAGCTGCTGGTGCTAACCCAATGGATCTTAAAAGAGGAATTGACAAAGCTGTATCTGCAGTTGTTGAAAACCTGAAAACACAGTCTCAGACTGTTGGAGATTCTACAGAAATGGTAAAGCAGGTTGCTTCTGTTTCTGCTAACAATGACGAAACTATTGGTGCTTTAATCGCTGAAGCTTTCGGAAAAGTTGGAAAAGAAGGAGTAATTACTGTAGAAGAAGCTAAAGGTATTGATACAACAGTAGATGTTGTAGAAGGTATGCAGTTTGACAGAGGTTACCAGTCACCTTACTTCGTGACTAACCCTGAGAAAATGCTAGCTGAACTGGAAAACCCATATATCCTTTTAGTAGAGAAGAAAATTTCTTCAATGAAAGAATTACTTCCGGTTCTTGAGCCAATTGCACAAGGTGGTAAGTCTCTATTAATTATCTCTGAAGAAGTTGAAGGTGAAGCTTTAGCTACTTTGGTTGTAAATAAACTAAGAGGTTCTCTTAAAATTGCTGCTGTAAAAGCTCCGGGATTCGGAGACAGAAGAAAAGCAATGTTAGAAGATATCGCTATCCTTACAGGTGGACAGGTGATCTCTGAAGAGCAAGGTTTCACTATGGAAAACATCTCTTTGGATATGCTGGGAACTGCTGAGAAAGTAACGATAGACAAAGACAACACAACGGTTGTAAACGGTGGTGGTGACGAAGCGAAAATCAAAGGAAGAGTAGCTCAGATCAAAGCTCAGATGGAAACTTCTACTTCTGATTATGATAAAGAAAAACTTCAGGAAAGACTAGCTAAATTAGCTGGAGGTGTTGCTGTACTTTATGTAGGTGCTGCTTCTGAAGTAGAAATGAAGGAGAAAAAAGACAGAGTAGATGATGCACTTCACGCTACAAGAGCAGCTGTAGAAGAAGGTATTGTTGCAGGTGGAGGTGTTGCTTTAGTAAGAGCAATCTCTGCTTTGGAAAACCTTACAGGAATCAATTCTGACGAAACTACAGGGATCAAAATTGTGAAAAGAGCAATCGAGGAGCCATTAAGACAAATTGTTGCTAACGCAGGTGGTGAAGGTTCTGTAATTGTTGCTAAAGTAGCAGAAGGATCAGGAGACTTCGGATACAATGCTAAAACTGACGAGTATGTTCACATGCTTGAAGCAGGAATCATTGACCCTACAAAAGTAACAAGAGTTGCCCTTGAAAACGCAGCTTCTGTATCTGGAATGCTTCTTACAACTGAATGTGTTATCACTGAAGTAAAGAGCGCTGAACCAGCTATGCCAATGGGTGGTGGAATGCCAGGAATGATGTAATAGCGTGTCGTTGAAACAAATTTAATATATAAAAACCGCTCTGCTTTTGTAGGGCGGTTTTTTTACAGTTTTCCGTAAGGAAGTATTATTTCATTATTTTAAATTTAGATCAACAAATCTAAATATTCTATAAAAAACTTTTACCTATGTCAAATACACAACAGAGAAGATATAGCGACTACTTAAATAAAACGTTCCTAGAAGAATTAAATTACAAAATTTGGGTTACTAAAGGTTGTAGGTTTAATGCCAGTTCCAGGCTCATAAGAACTGGGAAATTATCAAACCTTGCAATAAATATGATTTCTGTTTATTTGACAATTGCTGGTTTAATTACTGTCTATAATATAAATTCGAAAATTATTGACGACAATTTATTAGCATATTTGATAACTAGCTTGTCAATTCTAGCTCTAGTATTCGGGCAAATAGAAAGCTCAAAAGATTATACGCTAAAATCTAAAGAATTTCATAACTGTGGTCTTGAATTATCTGAGATTTACAATAAGCTTAGAATTTTTAAAACTCTTGAAGAAAATCCTTCTCAGGAAAGAAAAAATCAATTCACTGAAGAAATATCTATTTCATATCAAAAAGTACTTGAGAAATATGACAATCATTTACAAATAGACAATAATATTTTCAAAACAAAAAAAGCAAGTTATCATGAATTGAATTGTTGGCAAATAATAAAATATAAATCTGAGTACTATTTACATTCATATTTTCTTTATCATATTTTAATTATTGTACCTGCAATTCTTATTATACTCTTAATAGTTTACCGCAACTAAAAAGATCAATTATGTAATTAATAATCTTTGAATACAACGCTAAAAGTATGTTCACATGCTTGAAGCAGGAATCATTGACCCTACAAAAGTAACAAGAGTTGCCCTTGAAAACGCAGCTTCTGTATCTGGAATGCTTCTTACTACTGAATGTGTTATCACTGAAGTGAAGAGCGCTGAACCAGCTATGCCAATGGGTGGTGGAATGCCAGGAATGATGTAGTAGCTTGTAGCTAAGACAATTTAATATACTAACCGTTCTACTTTGTAGAGCGGTTTTTATTATATTTGATGAGTAACTATAACACATGAAAAATAACCCAATATGAAAAGAATTATACTTTTATTATTGACCTTCTTTAGTTTAACATTAAGTTATTCCCAGAATCTTTATCCTGAAAAATACAAAGATTGCAGTTTAAGTTCCTTTTGTCTTGATTGTGGAGAAACTATAGCTAAGCCACAAAGCTCAATAATAAATGAATTGTTGAACAAATTTGACAAAAAAAGTTTGAGCAAAATAGCCGGAAAAATTGAAGTACAAATCTTAATTGACGAATATGGAAAACCTTGCCTGCTAAGCTCATTAAATCAAACTAATATCTCCTCAAAAAAATTAGGCTTACAGAATGCAATAAACTCAACATCAAATTGGGAACCTGCGATTTCACAAAATAAAAAAACAAATAGCTCTGTTTCGCTAATTTTTGAATTTGAAAACAGCAATTTTTCTGCAAAACGCAGAATATTTGATTTTAAAAATCAACCTAATGCAAAATCCGTTGGAACTCCTGATATAAAAGGAACCGATAAAGAAAAACTTTCAAAAGGCTGGACTGTATTCACTCAACAAAACTCAGAATTACCCTGGGACATGACAAGAGCTGTTGCAAATGATTTGGACAATAATATCTGGATTGGAACAGATAATGGAATTGTAAAAATAAATAATGGCCAGTGGGAACATTTTAATTCAAAAAATACATTAATATCTCCTCCTCCTTATAATAAAAATGAAACAGCATCAGTACGGGATTTAGAAGTTGACAAAAACAACAATAAGTGGTTTATTGCTGCCTGGGATGTTTATAAATATGATAACAAAAACTGGACAAAATACGACTCAATAAATTCTCCTATTAATTGGGCAAGAAAAATATTTGTTGACCACTCAAATAATGTATGGTTTACCTCTTGGAATGGTGTCGCAAAGTTTGACGGAAAGAACTGGTCTGTAATTAACAAACAAAATTCAAATCTACCCACTGACAAAACCCTTGGTGTTTATGTAGACAAAAAAGATAGAATCTGGATTGGAACATTTGAAGGAAATGTAATGATTGAAAATGGAATAACTAAACCATTAAACGATAAAAATTCACCTTTATCAAAAGCATACATCTCAAAAATCTATGAAGATAAAAAAGGGAACTTCTGGTTTGGCTTATACAATGATAAATCTGATGATGCTGGAATCTATATATTAGATTTACAACAGAAGTGGACAAGAATAAAACATCCAAATCCTAAAATGTTCAGTGAAAATGCAATCAATGATTTTTATTTGGATGAAGAGAGTAATTTGTTATGGATAACGGTAAGTGGAGTTGGCGTTTTAAGTTATGACATCAACTCAAAAAAATGGGAAACTTATACCAATGAAAATTCAAATGTTCCAAGTGTTTATTGCGAGAGAATAACAAAAGACAAAGATGGTTCAATCTGGATTGCGACTTATGCCGGAGTAATCAAACTTAATAAATAACTTCTGTGAACAAAGAATCATAGACCCAACTAAAGTAACAAGAGTTGCCCTTGAAAATGCAGCTTCTGTATCTGATCACATAATATTGACAAAAAATGTCTCCTGAACTCATCATTTAAGGTTCCACATATCTCAGCTGAGGTCTAGAAACCATATCTTGGAGTTCTGAAATACTCCTTCAAGGTCTTCAGCTTCTCCTGATAGGTTTGCAACGCCAAATTTCCGGTTGGTGAACCCCAACGGATGGGTTTTATATAGCTTCGGATGGGTTTAGAACCACAAAAGAATATTCTGGAACCGGATAAGTAAGGTAAAATAAAAAGGCAGAGTGCAAATGGTCAATTAATATGCTAATCGTTCTACTTTTTGTAGAGCGGTTTTTATATAACTTGATTATATTTCTGTAAAATATCTTTAAACTCTTTTTTATGCTTATATTTTTCTTTAATATCAGGTAAAAATTTAGATGCTAATATTCCCTCTTTTAAAATTTCATCCAGATGTTTATAAAAGCTTACATCATCACCAATACTACCATAAATTGCGGCTTTCGTCCCTTTAACAGTATGATGATTCTCTAAACTAATTGCTTTTTCAATTGTTGAAAAAGCCAAATCATATTCTCCTTTTAATCGGTAATAATTTGCAAGTGTATTATAATAGTTTGCATTTTTAACTCTTGCTTTTGTTAATTGCGAAAATGCTAATTCAAACTGATTTAAATATATTAGATAATAAACCTTTGTAAATATTAATGTTTCATCATCAGTTAAACTTATTGCTTCATTAATATCCTCAAGCGCTTTGTCATAATTATTGATTTCTGAATACAGATTAGAACGATTTGAATAATAAATCGGATTACTTTGATCTAGAGCTATCGCCTTGGTAAACGCTTCTATTGCCTCGTCAGTAAATTTCAAATGTTGATAAATTACACCATAAACATTATATAATCTTGATTTAGGTTCAAAATTTTGTTTTTCTGCATTTTGAATAGACTTTAAAGCATCTGCATACTTACCCATTTCAATAAATACAACTGACTTTTCGTAATGGGAATTCGCATTTTTATCAGTTGAATTAATACTTTCATCATAAATATCCAATGCTTTTTGATATGATTTCTGGGAAAAATAAATACTTGCTAAGCGATTTAGATTGTGTGTATATTTTGGATATTTCTGTCTAATCATAGTAGAAAGATCCTTTGCTTTTCCAATTTCTTTATTACTTAAGTAACAATTTACCAGATTATCAGATATAGCTAAGTCTTCTGGACTAAGTTGAAGATATTTCTCAAAATTAATTATAGCTTGTCCCCAATTTTTTTCTTTATGAAAATGAATTCCTAAAACACGGAATTTTTCTTTTTCACTTAAAAGATAATCTTTTAAAGGTGTTGATGTTATTTTTAACTGTATATCTATCAAATTCTTATGTTGTAGTGCTGGAAAGTTCTTAATAAAACTAACAAATTCTTGGATATATCCAGCATAAGGGTAATAATTACCGTTAATATTAAGGTGTTCTTTAGCATTTTTTCTGATTAGAGTATGATCTTCATTATCTTCAATTCCAATCTTTTTAGATTTAGTGTTACATATAATGTATTTAAATGAATCAGGATAAGGAGATCTTTCTAGTAAATCAATAAATTTTTCAATATCCTCACCATCATAATTATCGTAAATATTATCAAATAGTGGATTATCTTTTTTAAAAAAAGGTAAAAAGTAATTATAAGGATTATCCATAAAATATTGATTTTCAAAAACTTTCTCTGCAAAATTAAATTTACCAATACCAAAAATTAAAATATATTCAACTATCTGTTGACATGCATCTTGCACTTTGTTGTTTAAAGTTAGAGACTTAATCTTTCTCTTAATTGGATCAAACCTTAACCATTTATTTCCTAAGTGATTTAGAATCATTACTAAATAAGTAATCGCTCTTTCCCATACATTATCTTCATTATCATTAATAAAATCCACTAACAATGAAATCTTTTTTTCATCTGCTTTATTGAATATAAATAAACTACAAGTAATTGCACTTATTAATTGACACCTTTCAAACCATTGATGATTTTCATGATCATTTCTAATTCTATTAATTTCATCAATGGTTTCCTTTGATAATTTTTCTGTGGCATATATTGAATCAAAAAGCATCTGAAGATGAGTATTTTTATACTCTTTATCAAAAGTTTTGAGATAATCTAAATCGCCATATATAAGTTGATCAATTTTTGATCTTATATCATGCATTTCAGATGCCAATGACTTATTACCTGGATCATTTTTAAGTTCATCAATTTTATTTTTTATTAAAATGGTTAAATTCTCGATATTATCATCTTTCACATCTGATTTATTAGCGTTTATATCATCAATAATTATATCTTGTTCTTTAAACTTTTCTTGAATAAGTGCATTCAGATAAGTAATTAAAGAATCACTCCAATTATTAATAAAAATTTTCTTTACATCATACTTCGAAAAATCTCCAGTATCAGTTGTAGAAAAAATAAAATGATTTGCAATCGTATGATTGTTGTATAGATTTTTTATTTTAGTAAAAAGTTCATTTATAAACGGATCTGAAAGACTAAACCCTAAAAATAAAAGAGTATTATTTTTAAAAAATGTACTTAAAGCATCTTCATTAGGGTTGTTTTGTGAATATATTGATTTATAATCACTTTCAAATAAGACTATTGTTTCTGGATTTTTAAAATCACCATGGATTTTATATAAAAATTTAGCGTTATCTTTTTGAGCTTTTAAGGACATAAAGACATTTTCATTTCCAAAAACATCAATTGTACGATCATCGGGGCTATTAGCCTCAATAATTTGATCATAATTTGTAGTCACAATCTTTGAAGACAATTCCCAAAGTAATTTGTGTACATCAGAATATAAAGAACTTTCAGTATTAATTTTATTTAATACTTTATGAACATATTCCTTCGCTCTGGTTTTATATATCCCCCCACTATCCGAATCATTTTCTATTTTATTTAAAATTTCTAAGGGGCTTTTGGTATTATCAATTAAGGAACGTTTTAAATTAATAAAATTTAAAGATGAATCTTCAGAAAAATCTGAATTTAAATCATCTAAAATTCCAGAAACCAAACTTTTCCAAGAAGGATGGTTCAAAGGTATCGAAGCTCCTGCACCTATAAAGAGAACAAGTTTATTATCTCTAATAGCTTTCTTCAAATTTTCATCAATCATTAGTTATAAATTATTTGTATTTTAACAAAAAAAATGATTTTACATATAAAATTATCTTAAACAAATTAATATTATATTTTAAAGTGAAATAAAATATTTTCTTTAAAACATGCTGATATGTCTACTGAATTTGGATGGAACATAAATCCCAACTATTGTGAAGATTATTCATCAATTTTATACTTTTCTATATCGAAATCAAAATCAAATAGTTCTTTTGGTGGAATTTTAAATGCTGAAGCCATTTTAAGAATGGTTTCAATCGTCGGATTTCCTTTACCATTTTCATATTTGTTATAATTACTGGAATCAAAAACCGAATTTTGTGCAACAGCATCCATAGAAGTGTATTTTTCCTTCCTGATCTCTTTAAGATGCTCAGAAAAACACTGCATATACAATTTTAAAACGTCTTTGCTATCCATTAATTTTATAATTAATAGCAATTTTGGAATTTCAATCAAATATTTCATGGTAATATATTACCATATATGGGAAAATATATTATATTTGTACAATAAGCTACAATAAATGTAGCTTTGCGATACTTCAACGAAATATAGAAGCTATTGCTTAGAATCTTGCTTTTTTAGAGAGATATACAATGAGCCTGAAATAAAAACTCCTGAAATTGGTTCAAAGCCAAATTTTAAATAATGACTACGCTAAAAAGATGTTACCCTACTATCCAAAGTATCCAACCTTAGTTCAATAAAAAAATCCCAACTCTCGTCGGGATTTTCTTTATTCTTCATTCTTATATCTATTGATATCAAAATCAAAATCAAAAAGTTCTTTTGGATGAACTTGTAATGCTACAGCAAATTTTATCATAGTTTTTAAGGTTAGATTCCTTTTCCCTTTTTCATATTTACTTACTTCTGCTGAATCAATGCCTGTTAAAAATTCCAAATCTTGTTGAGTTTGATTATTTTTCATTCTAATTTCAGAAATACGCTTTCCGATCAAAATTTGCAGGTCCTCGTGAAAATCCATTAATACTATGTTTTCAAGCAAATTGCATTTATAAAAAATAAATCTTATGGGGATATATGCCAGCATTGTTGTTTTTTTATTACATTTGTAGAATAAGTTACAATAAAGTAGCTTTGCGATACTTCAAAGAAATATAGAAGCTATTGCTTAGAATCTCGAACAGAAAACTGGTAATTTTTAGCATACGAGACGATAAGCAGGAAGCTCACGACCTAGGCGTGGGTTCTCTTATCTGTGTGCACGGTATACCAGTACCTCTGTTCGGATATTGTAGAGTCCCATGCCGTTTTATTTTCATGCTGTTCTGCTTTTCTACAACATCTTTTCTAAGCCCGCTGTATCACATAAAGTATCATGACATGTTACAATGGGGTGTACAATCCATTGCGGCCACAGGCTTTCAGAAAAAACACAATTCTGTCATATATTTTGGTTGGTATGGGCAGGAAGCCCGGCATGGTTTGGGCTTCCTCCTTTACAACCTCTAAAAAACCATTAACAGAAAACAAACAGTATCCAGCACAGAAGAATCCATACAGTTCAGCCTGCAATGGGATCATGATCTATTCATGATGCACAAAGCACTGTGCCCCCATCTAATACAACCATACATGATGAAAAAAAACCAATTACAAAAACACATGAAAAAGAATAAAACACAGCTTGATCCCAATACTGGGGTTACTGGCAAGAAGCGCTCAGTGTTGCAGCTGATAGAAAATTTTTTCCAGTTCAATGATCTGGCTGCCTGCAAAAAGAAACTCCACAGCATTATGAGCTGCGCTGTAAAGAGAAACAGATGGATCAGCGAAGAGCCGTCTGTGATCTTTCAGTTTCATCAGTCGGTACAGTCTTTTGTGCGTGCCGGCTACCTCATTCATCTGGAAGGGAAAAAACTGGACGTTCAAACTCAGGAAAATCCTTCTCCGCTGGTTCTCGGCCTGCTTTCTGTGGAGGAATACCAGAATCCTGTGCTGGTCTTCAAAAAAGCCTTCAAAGAATACAGCATCAAAGAGTTTGATTATTTTATGTCCGGCATCACCTATTTCTCTATGGGAATGTATGAAAACCCGCCAGAAAGAAACCTCGTGATTCCCTACATTCACCTTACTAAAATGCTGGATGCTGCACAACTGATTCTTGAAAGGAGAAGGAAGCGGGATTTGGAGGCAGTAAGCAGTAAGCTATAGGCAGTAAGCGGGAGGCAGGAGGCGAGAACTGAAGGTTATCAATAGGGGTGTGGTGGGTTCTTGTGATTTTTTAAACTTTCTGTTTCAAAAAGTTTCTATTTCCCCTACTCTTCCCTGCCTGCTGGCTCTGTGCAAATAAAATAAAATCCGCCAGCTATCCTATTTTTATCCCCAAACTTTCTCTTATATTTGTTTCAATAACGATCTGACGACTGTTGATGACGTAAAACCAAAGCAAAATATGGCAACTAAAGAAGAATTCTGGGACAGAAAAAAGAAATTAAATGATGATTTTTTTGTGATGGGCTCCGTAGCAAACCCTGCAACCCAGGAACAAATCAGAAAATATGAAGAAAGCACAGGTTTTACCTTCAGCGAAGATGTTAAGGATTTTCTGACCACATTTGGATCCTTACTTTTTGAAGTCAGAGAAGAGATCTGGAAACGGCCCAATGAATTTGATGTTCTTCCGAGCTGGAAATTCGGGTATGGCTTTTTTGTGTTTGGACTTTCTCAGGATGAAGAAATGCCTTCATGGATGGGTTTTGAAGAAAAGCACCACGAAGCCCTTGAGTATAAAGAAAAACCATTGGGACAACTATTTTTCAAACGCAGCGGAAATCTCTACAGGGCCTATACCGACAACGGAATCATAAAAATTGAGTATGACAAATACGACGAGGAAGATTATGAAGTATTTGAAGGAAATATTTACGATTTTTTAATTGAAGAGATTAATAATTTAGAACAAGATTATCTGGAATATATCAATGAAGGAAAATCCTGATGTATTTTTGCACAACCTTATAACCCCTGAATTCTAAGCCTATAAAACTAAATCTTATTACCATTGAAAACAAAATTATTATTCCTCTCATTTTTGGGCTCACTGCTCACCCAGGCACAAACGCTTAATTTTAAAAATCTCGCCAATATGTCTGTAGGCAGAGGTGCCACAAGCAGTGTAATAGTGAATGATAATATATATGTGAGCAATGGGTACCAGGAAAACAGCGGTAACGCCAATTATATTGAAAAATATAATATTACGGATAACAAATGGAGTGTTTTCAATTCTTCTCTGCTTTCCAAAAAATTTGCTAACTCGGAGACTTACAATAATAAAATTTATATTTTTAACGGTTGGGGAAACAGCCATCTTGAAATTGTAGACCTTGAAACCAATAAAATAACGAAGGGGGCTGTTAACCGTTCCTACACAGGAAATGCAGGTTCTGCCATCCATAACGGCAAAATATATGTGTTCGGTGGCAGCGGACTAAACGGTGCTGCAACCACTAAATTTTCTAATAGATTTCAATATTATGATATTGCTTCTGATACCTGGCACCCATTACCGGATATGCCTACAGCCAGAGAAACAAGGGGTAAAATTGTGAATGATAAGCTGTATGTCATTGGTGGTTTCAACGGTACCTCATCCCGTCTGATCAACGTCTACGACCTTAACACTGATCGCTGGACCGATCAGTTTACGATGCCCGCCGGGATATCCGGACATTCATTAGCCGTATCCGGTGATAAGATTTTTATAGCAGGAGGGTATAATAATCAGACTTTTCTGGCCTATTTTGATACCACAACGAATAAGTTTCATCAGTTATCATCCAATATGATTCCCAGAAGGCACGCTGCCGCAGAAGTATATAACAATAAACTATATATCATCGGTGGAAGTACAACGTCTGTAACCAAATCAGCTATTAAAAGCATACAAGTGGCAGATATTAGCGAAAACGTACTCGCAAATACAACCAATGACGACCGAATATTGGAAACAAAAGTCTATACCAATACATCCAAAGATGGTTTTATCATCAGCAATAAAAATAACAGCAATCAGTTTGAATATACGGTTTACTCCACAGCTGGAGAGGTGGTCAGCAGGGGCTTTGCCTATTATAATAAAACGATAGATCTATCCAGAGTACGACCTGGGAACTACATTTTTAGTTTTAAAAATGAGAAAGGGGTTTTACAGCAGATTAAGATTTACAGATAATAAGTTTTTAATTTAATTGGCCATACTTTTTCACCCTTTCCAACCTCAAATAATTTACCCTCTCCCATATTCATCTAACTTTACATATATTTATTTTTATAAAACAAACAATCACGAAATTCAAATCATAAAAACAATGAGAAAATATATTACTTCAGGTATTTTAGTTTTAATTTTTCAGATATTCTATACACAGATAAATACGGATCTGATCAAAAAGAATGTCACCGAAAATCCACAGGAAAATTTTCATAAGCTTCTGGATGTATTCAAAGTAACCCCTTCTGAATTGACACAGGAGCAACTGAACCAACTTTATTACGGAAGTAAATTCATGAAAATTGATTACACCATTGGAAATTATAACAGTGAATCCGGCACATTCTGGAAACCCGCTCAAAAAAGACTGTCAAAAAGTAAAGCAGAAAAAATGGTCTCTGAAGCAGAATCAAAATATGCTATCAATCCTCTCAATAAAAATCTACTGGATGATATGATGAATATTTATCAAGCACTTGATGAAAAGCAAAAAAAAGAACTTTGCTCTAAGCAAAAGGACTTAATCATTCAAACAATAGAAAAAAGCGGCGATGGGAAAAGTGAAGAAACGGCAATTTGTGTTTTAACACCTGGAGAAGTTTTGCAACAACTTGATAAATTAATAAAATCTGGACCCAGAGCCGAATTTAGTCAAAAAATGAAACAACTTTCAGACGGAAGTATATTGACGATATATAAAATTGGAGACAGAGAGGTATTTGTAAAATTAGTGGGCGGATATTTTTTTTAAAGCTCCTAACTGACAACGACACATTAAAAAACAGCTAAAAATGATTGAAAATATTGAAGATTTAATTCCAAAAAACAAAGGTGATTTATCTGCAGCTGAAAAACTAAAAAACTATTCCTACGAGGATCTCAAAGAAATTATTCCGAATTTACTTGAATGGCTGCAAGATTTTAACTGGCCCGTTGCAAAACCTGTTTCAGAATATTTAGAAAGCATCCATGATAAAATTACAACAGAGTTACTTGCCATTGTAAAAAGCAACGAAGATGAAGTATGGAAATATTGGATTATTACTATTTTTGGTCCAATAACTCAAAGTCCTATTATCAAAAATGAAATAATCCGGATTGCGACTTCTCCAACAAAAAATGAGATGATTCAAGAAGTAGATGAAGTTGCGAAAGAAATTGTGAATAGTAGAAATTGGAAATAAAAAACTATTGATACTCAACTCCACCGACTCTATGCCAACAAAATAAAAACATTTCCTTTAGAATAAACTCTTTCCCTTACTTCAGAGCTCATTTTTATTATATACAACAAAAATAGCATTCTAATTCGTAGATTTGAGGGCTAATAACTGCAATATGACAGCTCAGGAGCTTAAAACATTACTGACCGAAAGAGTTAAAACATTTGATCTAGAAAAGAAAGCATTTGATACTCTTCACAAGATACTCTCAAAAGATTCTGAAGAACTTATAGGAGGTTTTGCTCTCCATGAAATTACCCTTCTATTTGATGGATATCAATACCTTATTGAGCAGCGATACAGCGGGCCAATTGTCAGAGCAAGAATAGGTCTGTATGTAGAAAACGATATTTATCTTGAAAATTTAGAGCCTATCGGTTATTATGATCTCGAAATGGATCTGGATGGAGAAATAGTGGATGACTCGTTGATGATTGAACGGGAAAAATATCTGAAAGACATTGGAATCATATCATACTTTCAGGAGATGAACAAAAAAATGCCGCCTCAATATTTACGTAGAAACCACAGTGAATATAAATTTGTTTCTTACATCTCCCTGATTGGCACACTCTTCATCAGCAAAAAATTTGAAGGGGCCGGAATATTCATCCACAGAGCAAAAATCTATTTAGAAACAAAGGAACATGGCCTCCTTGATAAAGATTATTTAAAAGAATCCGGGTATTTTCTGAAAATAGTGACTCATTACCTGATAGAAAATAATTTGATCACTGAAGAACTGAAACAAAAATTAGCAGAGAATACGAACAATAGTTGACAATTAAAGAACATGAATTAATATTTCATGTCTTCAGGCACCAGAGAATAGATTATCTTTTATTAAAATTTATCTATAAAAAACTTAAACCAATAACAATACCTGAAACTACAAATGGAAGACATTTTTAGAAACTACGAAGAAACAATATCCCGAAAACACAGCATTGGTTTTACACCTAAATATAAAGAGGAATTCAGAACATTTGTCAACGAAACACTTTTCATTGCCATCGCAGAAAAAGCATTTGAAAAACTGCACTGGGATGTAGTGTATAAAGATGATCACTCTATAGAAGCAAAATATAAAGAGACAAGCTGGATGAGCAATCGGTGGACAGAAATTATTACCGCCCATTATAATAAAGGTTCCATTTCTGTAAAAAGTGAATCTCTGGGTAACGAAATATGGGATAACGGAAAAAACTCTAAAAGAGTTAAACTATTTATTTATGCTTATCAGGAAATATTAAAAACTTTCGATAATCAGGCTCTAAAAGAAATTGAAAAGGAAGTAGAAAAGAAAAAAAATTGGGATGACTATATAATCCCTGAAACATTACCACAACCAATAAAAACAAAAACGCCGAATATAACACTCCCAATTATAGGTGGTGTAGGCATTTCTTTGGTCATTGGTTTTCTGGTAGCATGGCTTTCGGTAAAAGGGCTATACTTTATTGGATTATTTGAATTTCTTGTAGCAACAGCTCTTGTTTTTGTGATGAAGTATTTAATTAAATTTTCAAATTATACTGATCTCAAGAAGCTGTTATATCTGGTTGGAGGAATGATTATGCTAACCACCATTTCAAGCGAATATTTTCAATATCAAATAATTCTGAATACCAATAACCTTGAAAGAATTGGATTTTGGAATTTTTTACTAATAAGATTTTTACACGGTTTTACAGTAAACAAAATAAATTTAGGTTGGGTTGGATGGATTATTAAATGGATTATACAACTCGGACTAACAGGTATTTTTGCTTACCTTAAACTAGTCTCTATACTCACAAAATATGTCATTGATAGAGTACCTACGGAAGTAATTGATTTCACATTCTATCATATCTTAAAAGATAAATCTGAGGAGGAAATCAGAACTGAACTCGCTAAAAAAGGATGGTCAGAAACACAACATCAAAATGAAGCTTTTGAAGCAATTGGTGGTCATCAAAATGTAATAACTCTGAATAGAATTAAATAAATTCTTTTATAAATGAAAAAAAGACAATATAAAAAACTGGATAATTCAATTTCAAGCTTTCAATGGATAAAAAAGAAAAGTGAAAAATATTGGCAGAAAGTAGACCTGATGGAATGCTGGGGATTTCAGATTCAGGAAGGAAGTAAATGGAAAAAAGGATTGTCAGAGTCTGAATTAGAAGATTTCCAGAACCAACTGAACATCACCTTTCCAGAGTCATTAAAAAACTATTATAGAACGATGAATGGCCTAGACAAACCGGGAATAGATAATAATGGAGGGGAAGGAGAATTTGATTTTGGTCCTATATTTTATTCTTATCCTGATGACATCCCTGTAATGAAAGCAAGAATTGAATGGATCATGGAAGCCAACCGCGTGACGGAAGATGTTATTAAGAACCAAAATGTACCTCCAATTATCCCTTATTTAGGACATCGATTTTTAATACTGGATCATGAAGAAACTGTTCTTTCAATGTATGGCAATGATATTATATTCTGGGGCGGCAATTTATCAAAAGGAATTGTAAGTGACATTTTTTCTATTTATCATTCTGAAAAAAAGAAAATTGATACAAGCTCATTCTGGAACAAAAAAATAGGATAGCTAAAAAGCTGTTTTCTGCTCTGGTAAATAAAATACCAGAAGTTAAAACATTTTTACAACTCCTTGATTAGAGGTAAAAACATTTATACAACATGAAAAAAGCACTGGATTTTCTCACCCATTTAAAAGAAAACAACAATCGGGAATGGTTTGCCAATCACAAATCTGAATACGACTCGATTGTAAAAGAAAACAAAGTTTTTTTTAATCAGATCTATACCGAACTTCAGGAATTTGATAACCTGAAAGGAATCCATATTTTCAGAATTTACAAAGACGTTCGTTTTTCAAAAGACCAAACACCGTATAAAACCAATTTCGGAGTTGGATACTCCCGCTCGAAACCCATGCTGAGAGGCGGATATTATATTCAGCTGGAACCGGGCAACAGTTTTGTAGGCGGCGGATTCTGGGGACCGGAAGCAAAGGATTTGCTCCGTATCCGTAAAGAATTCGAAATCAGCAGCACAGAAATTGAAAAAATAATCTCTGACAAAACCTTTGTAAAATATTTTGGAGAACTCAAAGGTGACGCTGTAAAAACAGCACCTCGTGGTTTTGATAAAAATCATCCGGCCATAGATTTAATCAGAAAAAAGCAATTCCTGGTAATGCGGAAATTTACAGATAAGGAGGTTTTGTCGAGCAATTTTCAAAAGGAGGTCCTTCTTACCTTATTGGCAATGCGTCCCTTTTTTGATTACATGAGTGAAGTACTGACAACTGACCTCAATGGAGAGCCTTTATTTTAAATGAAGATCAACTGTTAAGAGCTGAAAAATTCCGGTGCTTTATCTGAAGAAGTACTCTAAAAGGAAAAAAGAAAATAATGACTGAAAAACAGTTTCATTCAAAACCGTTCTGAAAACCAGAATGGTTTTTTTTATGTAATCTACCACAAAAGGGTTATTGACAGGTAAGCTTATGCTTGGTAATTTTGGTTATTGAAATATGTGAAACAACACATGATCAGAAAATTTACTAACCATAAAAACTCATACTATGTTATCAAATACCGGAACCGTCTCATTCTATCTGTACCTTTTCTTTATTGTGATAGGTTTACTATCTATTTTTATAGTATATTATCTGATAAAAAAAGGAACTCTAGCCCCTGATAAGCTTGAGAATTTTTTAAACTACTTCAAATGGGTGATCATTACTCTTGCTATCAGTACTGTCACTTTAATTGTAACGGATCTCTTTAAAGAGAGGGATCAGGATATTAAAGAACTTGAATATTTTGATAAGTACGTAAATGATGTTAAAAACGAAGACCGCCCGCTGGTAAGGCTTCAGCTTGCAAAATACCTTTCTATAGTTGCCCCAAGCGGTGACATGAAAAAATCCTGGACCAATTATTATGAAACTATTAAACAGGAGTATGACGACTATATAGAGGCGCAGAATAACTTAAAAAAAGATTCAGCAATTGCTAACCCAACTCCCCAACAAATAAAACAAACTGAAGAAAACAAAAGAAAAGTAGAATTATTTTTGACCCCTTTATCAAGCAATAATGCAGAATGGTTTATTATAGCAGCAGGCAACAATGATATAGGCGGGGCCAATATCAATCTTGAAAAAGCAATTAAGATCAATCCTAATTCAAATATTATAAAAAAAGAGGGTTCATTCAGAACGGTTCTGATGGGATATCTTTCAAAAGCTGAAGCTGAATCACAGTTAGAAAAGGTCAGAAACGAAGTTAATCCCAAGTCGTATATTGTCAGAAAATCCACCTGGTGCAATACAATTGAAAGGGGCAGCGAGTGTTTAATTTGCAAATAAAAACATTTAGAAATTTTACCATACCGTTCTGTTTTTCAGAACGGTATTTTATTTTTATTCTTAATATTACTATTCTAACATTTATGTGTAGATTTGAGTACTAATAAAAACCATGAAATCTCTCTTCTTATTATTCTTTTGCGCTGTCATCCTTGGCTGTCATTCATCAGACAAAATTGAGACAATTAATTCTACGCACACATTTGAACTCATTAAAGCAACAGATTCAACCTCTTTTTTGCGTTGGAGTGATGGAAAAAAAACTTATCATTCTTCAAAGTCCATTAGTAACAATTACCTTGATCATAAAACACTATTACAATGGAGTAATGATCAATATATGTGTCTCAGGCATTCCAACGGAAGTGATACCTGGACAGATTTAATTTTGCCATTTAACAATAACGAGGTCAAGTTATATGAAAATACTCTGGCTTATGATAAAGTAAACGGCATTGTTATCTATGAAACAGACTCTCTCCCTTATAAATTAGTTGCAGAAAATATTACTGGAAAGAAGAAACAATTCCTGGGAGAACACTGGAAAAATTGTTCAAGCCTTTTTCCCCATTATTGTATTGATAGTATATATGTTGAGAATAAAGAACTTTATGTAGATTGGGTTTTACCAAACAAAATAGATCAACCTAATACAGCAGAAGTACAAAAAGTGAAGCTAAATTTCTGATGTTAACAATAACTAACCATGAAAAAAATATCCTTATTCATTATAATTTCTTTTATTATACTAAGTTGTTCTGAGCATTCACAAAAAACGAAATCAATGGACTTTGGCAGTTTTAAAATTCAGACTCCCAAGACCTGGAACAAATTAAAAACGGATGCTTACGATAGCAATGCCGGAATCATCATCACAAAAAATAACGATTCTGTTTTTTATGATTATGGGCCTTATTCAAGCTCATTGGAAGAACCTACAGATGCAATTATTAGCAGAAAAGATTTAAACGAACTTTTAAAAGTAAATCCAGAGGCTGACACTACCGCATTTATGATCATCAATGCAAGTGCAAATCCGGAGGATTTCATCAAAAGTAAAATAACCTATAAAAAAATTGATGGGTACAGGGCAAAAATATTAGAGCCAAAACAAGTTGGAAAAGGAATGACAGGAGTTTATATTGACAGCATTAAGACTGGATCCTTAGGAAAAATCCGTTTCAATTTATACGGGACAAACCTAAAAAAGAAAAGTCAGATTGAACTTTTAAAGGCTATTCAGACTTTGCAGTTTAGAAAATAATATCTGCAACACAACATTACCATCAGAAAAAATATAAAGCACAATTTTTGTACTTTATGCCCATGAAAAACAACTCATGAAAATAAAAATCCTTCTACTCTTATTATTCATCGTAAGCTCAGCCAAAGCACAAGTCACAGAGAAAATAACCATTCCTAATGGAGTGGTTTATAATTATGCTGATGACAAAATAAATGAAAAAGCAAAAAAACTACTCACTGAAAGCCTTAAGAATATGACCAATGATGATCTGTTGGGAGATAACTTAATCATAGGTCCAACGCTTTGGAAAAGGTTTAAAAATCTTGAAAGCTTAAAAAGTATTCCGGATAGTGTCATTTTTCATATTGACGATATGGAAATAGAAGGAAAAATGTCCAAGAACCTAAAGGACTCCAAAAAGATTTGGGATGAAGTAAAAAAAGAAGTTTACGGAAAATTTCAGATACGAAAAGCCAATGAAGATGAATTGAAATATTACTGGTCAACCATTTCATTTGATATTGAAGAACCCTTGTTTGTGCTGCAGACCGAAAACCATCTGTATATTTTAAACTCTCTGAAAAAAAGTATGAAGTTATTCTGGCTGGATGAGATTCCTAATAAAAATGCTTACCATAACCCTATTGACAACGGAACATATAAAACGAATGGTACTTTCAAAACGTATCAAAATGGAAATGAAGTTTATATTACCGATAAAGGAAACAAAGAAACCAAACTTGAAAAAGTAATATTGTTAAGCAGTGATCCGGAATTACAGGCCAACTCTTCGGTTGAAGATATGAAGTCTGTTATGGAAAAAACGAATAAAATTTTTGAAAGTTTATTTAAAAATTCTAAAAATGAAGGAAAAGTAATGGTTCAATTTGAATTGGGAGAAAAGAAAAACGAAATTCAATTTGCCGTTAAGGATGATCTGGATCTGGAAATTATGAAAGAATTTGAAAAGCAGGTAAACAAAGAAAAATATCCCAATTCAAAGAAAGGTACTGTAAAGTTCCAACTGATTTATAAAGTCAATTCTTACAATGATACAGAATAAATTATTTCTTAGACTATTTTCCCTGCTCACTTATTTGTAATTTAGCCACTCAAAAAAGAACCATGAAACTTTATATTTTAACTTTCCTGTTTTGCATTTTCAATCTTACAGTTGCACAGGAAAAACAATATCAATCTATACCGAAGGCCTTTATATGACCCTGGAAGATGTTTTAAACAAAAAACCGTCGTCCACCGAAGAAGTATATTTCAAAGCCTGTGAAAAATGTGATTCTCTTGATCTGCCGGAAAAAGCATTCTTTTACTTTAAAGAAAAAAATAAAAGAGTGAGAATTCCCTTAGCCGTTTCGCATAAAGGAGAAATGTATTTTCAGACCTATCGAAAATATACCAACAAGAAAGACAATGGATATGACCCCGACCAATATTCAAGGTTTTGTAGAGTTTTGAACTATGGGAGATTTATTTATTTTGAAGAAAACATGAAAGGTTTATGGTCGAAGGCATTTTTAGGAGCATTAAGTCCTCTTACTTATTCCATCAATGGAAAAACCAAAGGAATTGTTTTAGATTTAGAAAACAAAGAATTTAATATTCTGCAAAACTGTGATGATTTAAATGATTTCCTATCGGCCCATAATATTCCTGAAATCCAATGCAACCCAGAAGCCTACACCATTGGAGATTTGAGAGCAAAAATTGAAGAAATCAATATGCCTTACCGCTAAGTGTACGTTAACAATATATGTAAAGCCGTTCCGTTATAAGGACGGTTTTATTATTTTATAAAAAAACTTTTAACCGAATGAAAAAATGTATAACAGTTTATCTTGTTTTTTTCTCCTGCTTTTTATGGTCACAGGAAATAATCTATCCTAAATATATTTACGAAAAAGATTTAAATAGCATTACTCTAGAAAAAACTGAAGACATCAATTTTTTCAGATATAAGCAAATACAGTATATAGGTCATCCTCAAAAAAACATTAACCTTAAATATACTGATAATGAATTACATAATAAAATCTTAGAAAGAAATTATAAAAATAGTGATTTCATAGCTCTTAATAAAGAACTTAATGAGCGTCAGTATAAAGATCTCCGAATTTTTGTAGATACCTCCCAAAAAACACCATTAACTATAACCGATATTGATACTACAAAAATATCAAATGCAGACTATAATGCTAAAATGGATAGTTTATCTGTAGGCTTAAAGCTCTCAAAAGAGATCCCATTCATTATGACTTATTATGATGGATTTCCTGTTACCATTTATAACATGGAAGGGAAGGAGCGTGTAATTGGTTTTGGTAACAATGTGATATTAGAGCTGGAAGCTTTAGATAAAAATTATCAATGGAAAAAAATATATAATTTCAGAAAATATACTTGTGGAACAGGTATTAAATTTTTCGTTTTAAAGCCAAAAGAAATTGCAACTGTATTTGAGCCTCGATTAAGTGGTAATTTTAAAACAAAATTCAGATACAGGTTAGGGAATATTCTTTCAAATGAATTTGATGGAAATATCAATGATCATTATTTGGAAGATGCTCATTCATTTTAAATAATAAAATTATAACCTTAACCATGAATTATAAAAATTTTCTTTTATCCCTATTATTTCTAATGCTATTCATGAGTGTACATGCACAAATGGATAGCATTGAAATTAAAAAATATCAAATAGAACAAGACAAAATATGGGATTCAATCTGTACTGCAGAGACCCAATTAGCTCTTGAGGAAATTAAGCTTGGGAAGCTGACATATGTAATTCCAAAAGGAATGGTAGAAATGTTTGACAGTGATAAAGAATTGAACCAACTATTAAAAAAGTATAAAATCAAAACTACTCCTCAAGGAATATTTTGTACTGTACCTTATGAAAAACAGTTTTGTTACGGTGATCTCATGAATAAAGAAATTGAAAAATTGTATGGTTCAAATTTTATTGAGAAAAAAAGAGAAGAAGCTGAAAAAATATATATTACAAAAAACATTTATAAAATTTTTCCCGGGAATGAATGTGATAGAAATCACTCCATTTATCCTCTGGCAAAAAATGTAGATGAATACATTGATAGATATAGAGGGGATTATTTCAAAGATTTTACCTATCCGGCTAATTATATACATAGAAAAGAGGGAGACCTCTATTCACATACTGATATTGAATTTATATTAACCAGAAAAGGTAAAATAAAAAATTTAAAGGTGCATTCAACTTTTCATAATCCTTATAATCAAAAATTCGCTAAAGAATTTGAAGAAAAAGCAAAATATTTTATTCAAAATATCTCTTGGATTCCTAATAAAAAGTCTGAAATTATTGTAAAGAGTAAAGAAACTCTCACTTTTCTCTATGATAAATATGACAAATAAAACGTAATCACACTACAAGAAGCTATAAACCTCAAATATAGAAGCTTATAAAGCCAATAAATGAAAGTTTATCTAAAATTATCAACCCGCACACAAGCAATAAAAACTTCAATATTTATTTTTGCAGTCATAAGGTTCCTTAAAATATTTTCATGAAATTCAGACTTTTTTTATTCTCCCTGTTATTATTTTCTGTGAAGATTCTTGCCTGCAAATGCAATGGTGAGCCCACTCTGAAGTCTTCCTTTGAAAACGCAGATTTTGTTTTTATCGGTGAAGTATATGATGTCACAGAAGTTCCTGCGGGATTCAAAACTGCCCAAAATATTCTAAGCAAAGTAAAAATCAATAAGATCTACAAGTCAGATTACTACAATGAATTTTATACACAGAGTGCTACTCTTTTCGGGTCTCCGCTGCATTCTTGTGATGTTCTTTTCACAGAAAAAGGGAAATATTTAATTTTCGCTTATGATGAAAAAGATACCGGACTCCTCTACTCCAGTCAATGTTTTCTACAAAAAAGGGTGGATCAGCTTTCTTCGGAAGAATTAAAGGAGCTGAAATCTTTAAGTACTGAATATAAAAAATTAGCTGAAAGCTCCAATGCATCCAATCATGCTGAACTTACGGATTTGGTTGTGGATGATTTTAATCAATCCGATCGAAAAATCAATGAACAAAAAAAAGAAATAGTTACGCTTATTCAACAAAATAGCAGGTACAAAATAATCATTTATATTTCAACATTTGTGATCGTCATGTTTCTGATTGCTTTAATTATTTTACGCAAGAAACATCAACGGTGAAATACCATAAAACCGCCTTAATGAATAAGCAGAAAGCAATATATTTGTTTTGAAAACTACATTATGACCAAAACTCTCGAAATAAAAAACAAGAGATGTAATATAAAATCAATCCGTTACTTTCTCCTTTCACTGCTGCTCTTCTCTAGCTTTTGTTGTAAAGAAAAAGTAAAGGATGATACTCGTTTTATTATTTATCAGGTGAATCCTGAGAAACACAATATACAATTGTATTGGAAAAATAATAAAGGGGAACTCCTGAAAAGTATTGATCATCTTAATCTTGATGTTCGGTCTAGAAAAGAAAAATTAGTATTCGCTATGAACGGAGGAATGTTTGAGACCGGCAACGCTCCGAAAGGTCTGTATATTGAAAATTTTAACACCCTAAAACCTATAGACACACTGAAGGGCGTCGGAAACTTTTATCTTCAACCTAACGGAATATTTTATTTAACCCAAAACAAACGGGCAGGAATTGTTGAAACTAAAAAATACAGGCAAAGTAAAAACATCAGATATTCTACCCAATCCGGGCCAATGCTGATAACAAATGGAAACATCAACCCGATCTTTCAGGAAAATTCTAAAAATCTGAACATCAGAAACGGCGTAGGAATTCTGGAAAACGGAGAACTCATTTTTGCGATGTCTAAGAAAGAAGTCAGTTTTTATACCCTAGCACAGTTTTTCAAAAATTTAGGCTGTAAAGATGCTCTTTATCTTGATGGGTATGTTTCAAGAACCTATCTCCCGGCAAAAAACTGGATTCAGAAAGACGGAAATTTTGGAGTGATGATAGGAGTTACAGAGTCTGAAAAATAAAATAAAGTGATTTCATTCCGCCATAAAAAAGGTAAAATATCCCTATCTTTCATGGTATTTCAAAATATTCAATACGTATTATAAAATGAAAAAAGTAATATTAGACCTTGCCACTACATTAGACGGATTTATTGAAGGTCCCAATGGAGAAACAGATTGGTGTATCATGGATGATGATATGGATTTTGATGGGTTTCTGACAGGGATAGACACCATTTTTTACGGAAGAGTAAGCTATGATGCATGGGGAAATTATCAGCCGGAAGAAAATGCAGGTCCGGAAGAACAAAAACTCTGGGAAGCCATTCATTCAAAAAATAAATTTGTGTTTTCCAGTCAAAACAGAGAAGATGAAAATGCCGTTTTCATCAGTTCTGATATTTTAGAAAAAGTTTCTGAAATAAAAAAACAGGGTGGAAAAGACATCTGGCTGTATGGAGGAGCAAGTCTTATTAAAACATTTATCCAGCATAATCTGATTGATACCTACAGGATATCTGTTCATCCGATTGCCTTAGGAAAAGGAAAACCACTTTTTGAAGATTTAAAGGAAAAATTAAATTTAAAACTGGTAGCTACTAATGTTTTTAAATCCGGTGTGGTACAAATTATTTACGAAGCTTAAACTTAAAACAGTCAGGACATGAATGCCCAGCTTGAAACTATTATTCTGTATGTAAAAAACGTGCAGTTGCTCAGGAACTTTTATGTGGATTATTTTAATCTGAAAGTGATTGAGGAAGATCCAATCTGGGTTTTGCTTGATGCCGGAGGTGCCCATATCGGATTACATAAAATAGGAGACCAGTATCTTGAAAAAATAGAAGCCGGACATCTTTTCGACAATAATACCAAACTCGTTTTTGAAATTGATATTGATATAGAATCTGCAAGAAATGAACTGGTCTCAAAAAACATTCAGATGAAAGAGATCAAAACTTTTGAGGACTACCCTTTCTGGCTCTGTGACGGAACTGATCCGGAAGGAAATGTTTTTCAATTAAAAAGCAAAAAATAAAACTAACTAATCTACAGCCATGAAAAAAATAATTGCCGTCACCTGTCTTGTCTTAATTCTAACCCTTTATAACTATCCTATTTTTGACGACAAAAAAATTACATTTGCTGTTATTTTTCTGTGCTTTGCTGTTATTGTATTTTCGATAGCAAAACTTTATTCTCCCGTTGAAAAAGAAGATTATGATTCGATTGAAAAAGAAATGGACAAACTGCATGATGATGACGGGATCTTTCAATACACAGACGAAGGGTTTTATTTTAAACAAAAAAACTCAACAGAATTGATACTGTGGGATGAAATTATTTCAATATATTCTTTCCGCATTCCATCACCATTCAGTAAAAGAAAACAATCCGGGCTGGAAATTATTACCGATAGGAAAAGCTATGAATTTGATTATACTGTAACACCCGGAATCGTAAAGCTGGCCGATCAGCTTTACAACCAACTTCCAGACTGGAAAGAAGATTATTCACCTATGGACATAAACAATTTCGGACTTGAGAAAACAAAATTGTATGAAAGAAAACATTCACAGTAATCTATCAGATATGCCGGCTATCATTGAAATAAAAAACAAACCCAATTGGGCGGTAACTTTTATATTGGGGCTGGGTTTATTTATACTCTCTTTTATTATTCTGATTATTATTCCCCTTATGAGCATGCAGGCGGAAGGGTTTTATATTGTTTTAAACTATATTTCAACCGTCATTCCGTTTGCTGCTTTTTTTATCCTATTTCTGTATATCTGGCTGTGGAATACCTTTGGAAAAACAATTCTCACTATTGAACCCGAACAAATAACAGTCCGATATAAAAACAAGTTGTTTACAAGTCCCAGAATCTATCTGAAAAAGGAAATTGATCACGTTCAGATAAAAGACTTTCAGGTAGAAAAGTATAAATTTGGTGTCCGCTATCATTTTTCAATAAGTGAGTCTACGTATTCTATTGTTTTTATACAAAATGGCAACGAAACCAGAATTGTAAACTGGATCACTATAACTAAAGCTTACGACATAGCTGATGAAATAAAAAAATGTGGGATTAAAATACAAGATATGCTTTATGTGTAAATTGACCATTAATAAAAACACAATAAAGAACAAAACATTTTTGAAATTCCATGTAATATTATAACACCTAAAAGTGTCTTATTAAAAAAAAATTAAATGAAATCTATTGTAACGTGCTTTATTTTATTACTTGCAGCCGGACCTCTTTTTTCTCAAAAATCCAAACAGCTGGAACAGGTATTCTCAACGTATGAAAAGGCCGGTTTGTTTAGTGGTTCAGTTCTAATTGCAGAAAAAGGAAAGATTATTTTTGAAAAAAGCTACGGCTATAGAAATGCTTCTAAAAAAGAGAAAAATACCAATAACAGCCTTTATCGGGTTTTCTCTACCACAAAAATGTTCACTGCCACCGTTATTTTTCAGCTGGAAGAAGAGGGAAAATTATCTTTGAATGACAAGCTTTCGAAATACTATCCGGATTTTCCAAAAGGCGACAGCATTACTCTTGCCCATTTGCTTTCCCATACATCAGGAATTCCCAATGATACAAATTCTGAGTATACTGTAGATGAAGAAACATTTTTAAAATATATTTCTGCAAAACCTTTGAATTTTTCCCCCGGTAAAGATTGGGATTACTCCAATTCCGGGTATTATATTCTCAGCTATATCATTAAGAAAGTTACTGGCATGAACTACGATAAAGCGATTGAAGATTATATCCTGAAACCTTTGAAAATGAATCATAGTGGATTCAACTTCAATAATGTTACTGATGAAAATAAAGCATTGGGTTATGAATTTTTATCTGATAACATGTCAAACGAGGCATTACGTTTCAAAACCGATCACCCTTTTGGTGCAGGAGCTATGTATTCTACAGTGGAAGACCTTTTTAAGTTCAATGAAGCGCTAAAGAATTATACTATCCTGAAAAAAGAAACGATAGATAAAGCTTTTACTCCTTACCTTAAGGATCATTATGGATTAGGGTTTCAGATTTCAACTGTTTTTGACAAAAAACGGGTAGGTCATAATGGCGGTGGGCCAGGTTACAGAAGCAGATATTACAGAGTCCTGGAAGATGATATTTGTCTGGTTTTAATTTCAAATTCAGAATTATCACACACAGATTTTATTACTCCGCTGGTAGAAAAAATACTGTACAATAAACCTTATAGCATTCCAGCTATTGCAAAAGTGAGTGCGGAGGATTTAAAAAAACTGGAAGGCGTTTATTCTACTGAAAATTCAAACTTCTACATAAATAGTACAGATGGGCAACTGATCTTCAAAGAAGGCAGTTACCCCAGAAACTCTTTATTACCGTTAAGTAAAACATCATTTCAGCTTGATGAAAAATTTTCCTGCACATTTAAACCTGATCAAAATGGAAAAATAGATACTGTTGTCATCCAATTTTGGGATGGAACGGTGAAAACTGCGAAAAGAAATACCAATAATCTTACCTGGGGAATCATTGGAAATGCAACTCCTAACGGCTGGGAGGGAAAAGATATTCCACTACAGACAAATTCTAAAACTCCGAATATTTATTTCCTTAAAAACTATAAACTGAATAAAGGGAATCTTAAATTCAGGTTTAATAATGACTGGGGATACAACCTCGGACTGAATAATGATAATAAAAGTATTGCCTTTGATGCCTACGATTTCCCTATCAATGAAGACGGAATTTATGATATTGTTCTCGATATGACAAATACTGTAAAACCACAATACAGCATCAAAAAATCAAATCCATAAAATCGATATTTACAAATTAAAAAATACACATTTTCAAACCGTTCTGTTTTTCAGAACGGTTTTTATTTTCAATATCCATTCATTTTTTTATTATTTTTATCTGACACAAAATCAAACCACAAAATATAATCTATGCCTCATTTTATTATAGATTGTTCACAGGATATTCTTCAGCAAAGAACACCTGATGAATTAATGGATGTCGTCTACAAAGCGGCTGACGCTACAGGTCTATTTGCTCCCAATGATATTAAAGTCAGACTTCAGCCCTATCAGTATTACAGATTAGGTACAGGTAAGAAAAATTTCCTGCATGTGTTCGGATATATTATGCAGGGACGCAATACGGAACAAAAAGCCCATCTTTCAAAAGAGATTAGTATGAGGCTTTCAGAATTATTACCTGAAATTTCTTTTCTTTCTGTAAACATCAGCGATTTTGAAGCAGCAACATACAGTAACAAAGCTCTCATTAATCCTGAAAATACAGATAACAACCGGCATTTCGGATTATAATACCTTATTTTAAACCAACTAAATACTAATATTATGAGCTTAAAAGCATTAGTTAACAAAAGCGTACAGTACAACAACTGGGTAGTCAATAAATACATCGACTGGTTATCCACAAAGTCTGACGAGCAGCTTAATCAGGAAACAATTTCAAGTTTTCCAACAATCTTAAAAACCTTACATCATATCTGGCAGACCCAGGAATACTGGTGGAGCCATATTTCTGAAAAAAATGATTTTGATTTTACTAAAACTACAGAAACAACTGACAAAGAAGATATTTTCAATGCCATTAAAAACAATTCACAAAAGCTGGTAGATTATGTGGAAAGTCTCTCTGAAGATGATCTTTCAAAGAATGTAAAGATAGAATCTCAATGGTTTCAGTGTGATTTTTCAAAATATGAATACATTCAGCATGCCATTCTTCACGGAACTTATCACAGAGGGCAAATTGTAACCATGGGACGAAATATCGGAATAACAGACGCTCCTATGACCGATTTTAACTTCTGGAATATTTATAAAGACAAGCAATAAAAGGTATATCTTTTCTATCACTTAAAAAGATAGTAATTTACAGTGTAACCCCATCATTATGACCACTAAAACCATAGAACTCGATTTATTTCAGGAGAACATCAAACACCTTTCAACTAATGAGCTCGGGAATTTTATTGCCATAACCTCTAAGAACAAAATTGTAATCTCCGGCACAGAAACGCCATTAGAATTAGGAGTTGATATCTTAATGGCTAAAATCATTAATGAAGAAAAAATTTTAATTGTACTTCATCGTCCAACCTCAATAGAAAATGCTTTAATTATTGACTATACAGGAAAGCCCTATGTAAAATTTAATATTGGTACTTCAATTAATGACATTAAGATAAATGGCAAAAAAATAATAGTATCGTATTTTGATGAAGGTGTTTTAAGAGGCGATAAACCTGACTGTGATGCATTAGCAGTATTTAATCTTAATGGGGAACATGTTTTTGGTTTTAACTCAAGTAATTTACAAGACCAACTTATCGATTGCTATTGTGTTGCCAATTTGGGAAATGGAAAAATAGTTTTTAATGGTTATGGAAATTTTCTGTTGCAGGAGTTGGATGTAAACAACTTTAATCTTGTCAGCTATAGAATTCCACCTGTATGCATAGGTGCTCAATCTGTATCTACCAATGCTGGAAATATTATATTTCATTCAACCTATAAAGACAAAACAAGTTTTTTTATTTGGAATCTTCAATCAGACGAATTCTACCAAATGCATTCGGAATTTAAAAACCTTCACTCTACCGAGAATGGAATATTCTACCAAGTCAACAAAAAATCATTTACTATCATTAACCCATTAGAATTATAAATTTTGTGGATAAGTATGAGATACAATTTCAGAGCACCAACAAATATTCAATTAAACAATTGATTTTTAAATAATTAAATTAAAAACAATGAGTTATCCACATCTTTAAATATTTGTGGATAACTTTCTATTATCCAATTTCCTCTTGTGGATAAACTATGGATAAGTTTTTAACCCATAAAAAAGAACCATATAATATATTAAAATTCAATAATTTAAAATAATATTGAATTTTTGAAAAATTTCTAAAATAAAAAATCATGTGGATAAGTTCTGTGGATAACTTATCCACATTTTTTCAGCCTTATTATTCAGCAATTATTCGCAGGCATTATTTAAAACTAATTCTTGAGGTTATCCACAAAAATAAATTACTCCTATAGCCAGAATTGTTTTTTGTTTTATCAGAATTATTAGATTTTTTGTAAGTTAGTTGATAGAGAATACAACCTCATTTTCAATAAAATTTTAATATAAAAAGTTTAATGTACAACACTACAATCCAAAAAGAATGGTTCTCAGAAGGGGAACGCTATGCAAAAGAAATCAATGAAATGGTTGAATTTGGTGAAAAAAATGGCTGGGAAAACTGGAAAGGTGAAGAACCCGAAGATAAAAGAGCAGATATAGCCCGCGAAGTTTTTGAACTGCTTAAAACTGCTAACAAAAACGAAGACACAGAAAATTTCAGGGAACATTTCCCGCCTGCCCACACTCCTATCATCCCTTTAATGGAAAATAAGGCTCAGAATATTGAACATATGCACTTTATCTCTGATGAAAAAATTGTTTTCATGACAGGCACTTCATATGAAAAAAGACAGGCTTATATTCTTGATAAAGATGTTACCACAAAACTTGATGAAAACATCCGTGCCATTGGGAAATCCAAACGGGAAAACATTTTCGCCATTGCAGATTCTCATAAAATATCTTTATATAAAGGTTGGAACGGAGACCTCATCAATGAATTTGAACTGGATGAAAACCCAGATTTTGGGATTACTGATATGTATCCTTTCAATGATGGAAGCAAAGTAGTGATTGTTTCCTCAGACGGAATTTTCCTGGTTTCAAATACTGAAAAAAAACTCATTCACCCCATTAATGAAGACAATGAAGAAGACTGGAGCTCTCAGATTGACATGGAAAATGCAGCATTATCCAACGATAATTCTTATATCGTGGTGGGGGATCAGTGCTATGATCACAGAATATTGGATCATGAGGGCAATACGGTAGGATCTATAGGACCTCAATCATCTTACCCGCATTTTTGTCTTTTTGCAAAAGATGACAGCCAGCTGATTACAAACTCCTGCCACTTTTATAACGGAATTACCATAGGAATCAATGCTGATCAATATATAGGAGCTGATATTGAAGCTTATACAGAAAGTGAACATTTTACTTTCATTGATGAGGAGATGAGAGTCTATGAAGGAGTTGCCATAAAAGATAATTATATCCTGGGAGATGCATACGGCTATATCAAGGCTTTTGACAAGAACGGAAACCAGCTGTGGAGACACTTCCTGGGTTCTACCATTACAGGAATAGCTCTTTCTGATAACGAAGAAACCCTGTGGGTAGCCGCACACTCAGGCATTCTACACAAACTAAAGCTGGGAAAAGGACATAGAGATACCCACACCATCGGAAACGGAAAGCATTATGAAGAGTTCAGACTGCTGGTCTGGAAAGATGAACCTCAGATCTGGAAGTGGTAATTAATAACAATAAATTCATGCAGAATACCAAAATTTTCACAACAGCTTTTGCCAGTGTTTATCCGCATTATATTCAAAAAGCAGAGAAAAAGGGGCGTACAAAATCGGAAGTTCATGAAATCATCTGCTGGCTGACAGGTTATGATGAAAAAGGTCTGCAGGAACAGATTGATAAAAGGAATGATTTTATTACTTTTTTTAATCAGGCTCCTCAAGTGAATCCTAATGTCTCATTGATCAAAGGTGTCATTTGTGGATATCGCGTGGAGGAAATTGAAGATGAACTTATGCGAAATATCCGCTATATGGATAAGCTGATTGATGAGCTGGCAAAGGGAAAGAAGATGGAGAAAATTTTGAGAATAGTCTAAAAAATATATCTTTTACGGTCTTATAAATCTGAAAAATCTCTTCTCCATTTCAAAAAACTTCCCGAAATTAGCGGTCTGTGCGTTAAATACTATTCAATGAAATAAAAATTTAAATTACAACATACAGCAAAACTTAGTATAAGTTTTCTTCGGGGCAGGGTGAAATTCCCTACCGGCGGTTACAGTCCGCGACTCCTTTCTTATGAAGGGACTGATCTGGTGAAATTCCAGAACCGACAGTTAAAGTCTGGATGGGAGAAGAAAATGAGATGACCAATAAGATTCCTTATGGACTCTTGTTGTGTTGTATTTCATTTCCATGTACCGAAGACTATTTTAACTTTTAAAAGTAAAATAACATGGAAAAATTATTAGAACAATTCGGAGCAACCTCCAAAGAACGTGTAGAAAAAGCACTTCAAACACTACAAAAGGGAAAAGGCATTCTTTTGGTAGATGATGAAAACCGTGAAAACGAAGGTGATATCATCTTTCCCGCTTCCACTATTACAGAACAGGATATGGCACTTCTGATCCGCGAATGCAGCGGAATTGTCTGCTTATGCATTTCTGAGGAAAAAAGCCGCCACCTCAACCTTCGTCCGATGGTGGAAAACAACAATTCAAAAAATCAAACCGCATTTACCATTTCCATTGAAGCCAGAGAAGGTGTGGAATCAGGTGTTTCTGCAAAAGATCGTGTAACAACGATCAGAACTGCTGTGGCAGCAGGTGCTCAGGCAGAGCATATTGCAAGTCCCGGTCATGTTTTCCCTCTGATTGCCAGAAAAGACGGTGTTTTTGAAAGACGCGGTCATACCGAAGGCAGTGTAGATCTTGTAAAAATGGCCAATCTGGGTGACGATGCCGTACTTTGTGAACTGACGAATGAAGACGGTTCTATGGCAAGACTTCCTGAAATCGTAGACTTTGCTATCAAAAAAGGGATGAGCGTAGTGACCATCGAAGACATTTATGCTTATCGTAAAATGGTGATGAGCAATTAAACGTAAATATTTTTAACGCACAGATTCGCCTGCTGATAGGATCAGCAGGCGTTTTTATTAAAAATTTAACTAAAAACAAATAAAATCAGCATTTTAATACTATTTTTTAATTATTTTTAACAAAAAAAATCTTGACTATGAAAAAATCTTTACTCCTTTTATTAGGAGCTTCTGCAATGTTTTCTGCGCAGATCACGCTTACAAAAGCAGCTAATGACCCTATTTCTGGAAACGTTATCAATTACAATCATGTAACCGGAGCCGTAAACAACTCCGCAACAGGAGCTAACACTACGTTTTCAAACGGAGGTCTTACAATGGGAGTTTCGTCAGTAACAACTTATTCTACTCCTACTTCTGCTGAAATAACAACATTTCCGGGTTCTACCATTAAAATGATAGACGGAACAACAACCATTTATTATAAAGCTTCTACAACTAAACTGGAAATTACAGGAATTGTAAATCCACAGCTTACTTTAAATTTCAGTGTAGATAATGGTACTTATAATAATTATCCTACCACTTATGGACCGGCACAAAACGATACAGCTAAAGGGACTTTCTCGTCATCTGTAGCCAACGGATTATTCAGCGGTACAATGACTGCCCAAGCTGATGCATATGGAACTCTGATTATAGGTAATCAAACATACAGTAATGTTCTTAGAGTAAAATATACGCAGAACCTTAGTCTATACGCATCTTTTGATGTTATTTATGCTAACCCTATCGGAACAGCTACCAATACGGCCTATGCTTATTATGATGCTTCTCACAGATATGCTCTGCTAAATTCTACAAGCGGAAATGTAAGTGTTCCATTGTTGAGTATCAACCAGACAGTAGCCACTGCATTAGCTTTAAACGAAGCATTTCTGGCAACCAGCAATACAGCAAGAAAAGAAAGCTTAGTAGTTTATCCTAACCCTGCACAGGACTTTATCGGTTTCAAAGGAAATACAGATAATTATTCCAAAGCAAATATTTACAGTCTGGATGGAAAACTGGTTAAAACATCAGATGTAAAATCCGGAAATATTCAAATCTCAGATCTTCCACCAGCGTCTTATTTTATAGAGATCAGTGGAAAAAATGCTACAGACACAAAGAATACAAAATTCATCAAGAAATAATAAAAAAATCCCGCTCAATTGAGCGGGATTTTTTTAGAAAGAAGCTGGAGTTGGAGGATGGAAGTTATTTCAGCCTAAGAACAAATACAGTTCAATTTTATTCTATTTTTCAGCTAAAAATCTGGTGTAATAGTTTACACAGCGTAAACTCCCTGCTTCCATCCTGTTTTATGATTAAAAAGTAGCAGCAGGAGCTGTTTCGTTGTTTAGCTTTCGCTGAATTTCTGTCTTTTTTCCTTTGGAGAAATCATAACTCAGTCCTAATATAAACATTGACTTATTATTCATAATCTGAGTATGAACTTTATAATCAACTAAGCTTTCCGGTAAACTTTTCGTTTTGTACTCTGAAGGCATTCCTATCCAGTACATACCTGTAGAAAACGTCCAGTTCTTGTGTTTATAGCTTACAAAAATATTATTCTGATTTTCGTTCGTGTTCAGGAAAGCACCGCTAAGACTATACACCGGAATATTGAACTGATACTGAAGTGAGAAAGATTTATATTCTGAGGAAAGCGAAAAATAATTTCCTAAATAATCATTCTTAATCAAAGCGCCGGTACTGGTTTTTACCGTTTCAGAAGTAGGTGTAATCACAGCTTTTATTACAAACAGGCTATTCCCGAAAGGCTTATAAGATCCTGTAAGCTGTACTCCGTATCGCTGCCCGTTTTTCCCGTTTTCATAAGTGAGTGCATAACCTCCCAATACATCATCCTGAACATAATACTGATTGATTACCCTGTTGGTATATCGGTAAAACAGACCTGCATTAAAGTCAAAATACTTGTTATTAAAAGAATAGGTCAGGTTGTTAGAAAATACCTGCTGAGATTCTAAAAAGGGATTTCCTCTTTGGACAATATTGGGAGCCAGCTGTACCACGTTACTACTCAAAGCATTACTCCAGGGGCTTACCGGATTATAACTTGCTGTAAAACGAAGGTTCTGATTGTTTTTAAGTTGATAGGCTAAAATAACCTTTGGAGTAAAAGTCCATTCATCAAAAGTATTCTCTGCACTTTTGTTGTGAATATTTGTAAGACCAGCTCCAATGCGGTAACTGAATTCATTCACCTTTCCAGCAAATTCGGTATAAAAATACTGCTCCAGATAATTGACACTGTATTGAGAATATCCGGCAAGGTTATTCAGATCATTGGAAATAGAAGACCTTGAAATACGATATCCGGATGATAGTTTTCCTGCTTCAAAATCATGAGTATGGGCAAGCTCTCCTACCAGACTCGTTTGCTTTGCCTTTAAAACCATATCATTATCATATACCGAAAGTCCCGAACCTACAATCCATTCCCTGGCAGTTTCTGAAGTATTGGTCGTATAATGAGAACCTACTACATTAATGCTCAGCTCATCTTTTTCACCAATCTTTTTGGAGTAATAAAGATCCAGCTTAGGAATCACATAATCTGAACCATTATTTTTAAACATCGCATGTTCTTCCTTCAGATCATCTTCACTAAAGATACTCTGCCCTACTCCTTTTGAAAATCTGCTGAAAATGTCCATATTCAGTTTGGCCTGAAAAGCATAATCATCGGGAACAAGTCTTGTATAACGTAAAGCAACATTCTGAAAAGTATATCCGAAATGATCTTTCCTGTTTTCATCAGAACGGTAATGCTTTCCGTTCAGCTGGTAATCATAGATACTGTTTACTCTTCTGTCATTATAATCTCTTAAATTCAGGGAATATTCTAAACCGAAATTATTTTTCCCTTTTGTATAATTGGCGTAAGCAGAACCATTCACAAATCCTGTATTCAACGCTGTAGAAACATCAGCCCCGAACACATATCCCGTTTCTGTGGATCTCGTCAGAATATTAACTACAGTATCTGCTCTTGTTGCCCATCTTGCCGGTGGAATATCATAATACTCAACTTTCACAACCTCACTGGGTGTAACGCTTCGGATCTGCATATCTGTAGCTTCAATCCCGTTGATAAGAAATAGTGTAGTTCCTCCTTTCGTACTGGTAATGGTATTCGATACCGGATCCAACTGTAATTCAGGAAGGGTACGGAGCAGATCTTTTGCATAGCGTGCTCTTTCCAATGCCTCTTTATCAAAAGTATAAACTGCTTTATCCGCAAACTGTTTTTTACGTTGTGATTTTAAAATAACTTCCTGGATCTCTTTTGTTGCTGCAACATCGGCTGTATCGTTTTTCTTCTCCTGGGCAAAAGCAAAAGCTCCACAAAGAAAGAATATGGTATAAATAGTTTTTTTCATATCAAAAGATGAATTATACTATTAGGACAATCAATCTCCGACGTGTATTACATTGATGATCATTAAAAATTAAAGATTAATTAAATTTTAAAAAAAATCTAATTATTATGTTAAATACAGCCCGCTTTTTGCTGGTACTTTTTAACATCACAAAATATAAAGTCATGAAAAAAGCATTCATATTAATTCCCTGCTTTCTTTTTTCAGCATTGGGAGCTCAGGAAACTCAAAACAGTTCAGGAGAAAAGATGAATATCATCAAAACCAATGTCACAGCTTATGCTTTCAGAAACATTAACCTGTCTTATGAGCGGGTCATCAACCAGTGGTTTTCAGTGAACATCGGTTTCGGAACAATGCCGGAAGGAAAAGTACCGTTCATCAATGCCTTTCTGAAAGACGAAGATGAAAAAAGATTCCAGAATCTTAGGGTAAAAGCTACCAATTTTACCATAGAACCGAGGTTTTATATCGGTAAAGGCTATGGAAAAGGATTTTATTTTGCACCTTATTATCGGTATTCAAGTGTTACTTCCAATACTTTTGATTTTTATTATGATTACAATGGTCCTAATTCAATTACTTATCAAATCCCGCTTAGAGGCCAGGGAGACACTAATGGAAACAGTGGCGGCCTGATGGTGGGAGTACAATTCTTTTTAACAAGGAGTCAGAATCTTGTACTGGATTTTTGGATTGCAGGAGCACACTACGGAAGTGGAAAAGGTGATTTTACCATGACCTCAGATTATATATTAACTCCTGACATGCAGGCTCAGCTTAAAAAAGAAATTGAAGACCTGGATATTCCTTTTGTAAAGTATACGGTAGAAACCAATGCCAATGGTGCCAGAATAAAAGTGGATGGTCCTTGGGCGGGCTTTAGAAGCGGGCTTTCCATTGGATATAGATTTTAAAAATTTACTCTTACCTATTATTCAACCGTTCTTTTTCAGAGCGGTTTATTTTTTTTCTGAAATTTGTATCTTGGGTGCCAAAAACTTGTCTGAAATAATAATTTATGAATTCATCCTCTATCACTACTGGTCAAAGAATCAAAGCCATCATAGGCGGATCTATCGGAAATCTTGTTGAATGGTATGATTGGTATGCCTACGCTGCTTTTGCCATTTATTTTTCACATTCATTTTTCCCGGATTCTGACCTGAATGCACAGCTGATGAATACAGCAGGAATATTTGCGGTAGGCTTTCTGATGCGCCCCATTGGAGGCTGGATATTCGGAAGTATTGCTGACAAGATCGGAAGAAAAAAGGCAATGACACTTTCTGTATTACTCATGTCATTCGGATCTCTTCTGATTGCTCTTACTCCTACTTATAAAACCATCGGAATTCTGGCTCCTGCTTTATTGCTGATCGCCAGACTATTGCAGGGATTGAGTGTAGGAGGCGAATATGGCGTTTCCGCAACTTATCTCAGCGAAATGGCATCAGAAGATAAAAGGGGATTTTATTCGAGCTTTCAGTATGTCACTCTCATCGGAGGTCAGCTGATTGCATTGGGAATACAATTGATCTTACAGAAACTGCTTTTAACAGAAGCCCAGCTTGAAGAATGGGGCTGGAGAATTCCTTTTGTTATTGGAGCATTACTTTCTGTTATCGCCTTATATTTAAGAGCCAATCTTCACGAAACTGAAGCATTTGAGAATAAAAAAGAACTTAGTGAAAAGAAAAAAGGAACAGTAACAGAACTTCTAAAGCATCCAAAAGCTCTGCTTACGGTAATCGGGCTGACATTAGGGGGAACTCTTGCGTTCTACACTTATACCACTTATATGCAAAAATTTCTGGTGAACACTGTACATTTGACTAAAGAACAATCTACCCTTATTTCATTTATCTCATTATTTATATTTGCCTGCCTGCAGCCAGTTTTCGGAGCATTATCAGATAAAATCGGAAGAAGGCCGCTTCTTTTAGGCTTTGGAATTTTGGGTACGTTATTCACTGTCCCTCTTCTCACTGCTTTAAGTACAACAACCTCAATGTGGACCGCCTTTTTTCTGATTATGGCATCTCTGATCATTGTCAGCGGGTATACCTCCATCAATGCTGTTGTAAAAGCAGAACTTTTCCCTTCTGAGATCAGGGCGCTGGGTGTAGGACTTCCCTATGCTCTTACAGTAGCTATTTTCGGAGGAACTGCGGAATATATTGCTTTATGGTTTAAACAGACAGGAACAGAAAGTTATTTCTACTGGTACATTACGGGATGTATTTTATTTTCCCTGATCGTATATGCCCGAATGAAGGATACGAAAGAAACATCTACACTCGATAAAGACTAATATTATACCGCTTTATAAAAACTGTGCGCTGCAGATTCTCTGCAGCGCACATTCTATTTCTTAATGATAGGCTTGTTTAAATTTTTCAATCATATTGTCCAGATTATGACGCTGAACATAGATACTTTTTACCTCTTCATACCTCGGCGATTTATAGAAAACCTCGTGGAAATCCATACTGCCGTTTCCTACTTTTACAACTTTCTGTACTTCGATATTTAGCTTTTTCAATTCGTCTTTGAAGACTTTAAATTCATCTTGGATACTACTACTCATTAATATTTTTAGTTTTTTAGTTAAAAATTCCATTTACCCCTTCGAATGTTAGGGGTTACCTCTTAAATTCTGAATAAAGTTAGTAAATTTATCAACACAAAATGACACTTTGATAACATTTTATTGTTTTTTTTACAAACAGACAGTAAACTTTTATCTTATTAATGCATATTCCGTATTTTTAAGTCATCAAAAAATCACAACAACATTATACAAACCATGAATATTAAAGCATTTTTCTCTTTATTCTTTTTAACACAGCTTACTTTCCTGCATGCACAAAAAATGGAATTTAAAGCACCAGATTATTCTTTAATTCAAAAAAATATTGAGGATAAAAATTCGGAATTGTATTATCCGAAACTTTTAAAAAGATTAAAACAGAACGATACGCTCCTTACAAGCAATCAGTACCGTCATCTTTACTTCGGTTATACCTTTCAAAAAGACTATCAACCTTATAAAACTGGGAAGAAAGCCGAAGAAGTGGCCAAATATTATCGCGGGGAAGGTATTTCACAAAAAGATCTTTCCAAAGGGATCCAATTGTTTTTGGATGCTTTGGATGAAAATCCACTGGATCTGCGTGCCATGAATTATCTTGCTTATTTATATCATTTAAATAATGATGATAACATGGCTGAAAAAGTCGCTGGAAATTTCCACGGATTATTAAATGCTATTCTTACTTCCGGTGATGGGTTGAAATGTGAGACCGGTTTTCATGTCATTTCCGTTACTGATGAATATGTACTTTTAAACAGGTTTCAAATGGAAACAAAATCGCAAAGTCTGAAAGGAAAATGCGATTATCAGGAATTTGAAAAGGATAAATATAAAATTCCGGGGTTTTATTTTGACATCAGCAGATTTTATGGAAGAATATTAGATTAATTATTCCTGTATCTGTTCATGATTTCACTCTTGTTTTACCATTTAACAACAAATTGCTAAAATAAATTCCCATATGATTTGCTCTAAATAAAAGGGTTTAGAAGGAGGAGAAATATTTTTTTGAAAAAAATATTTAAATCTTGTGTAACATTTTTTAAAGGTTCGTCTCTAAAAGACAAATAAACCTTAAAACTTTAGAAATCATGAAAAAATTCACATTCCTTCTTATCATTATGTTATTTTTCTTAGCAATATGCAATATATTCGGTCAGGAAAAAGTGTATCCTTTTGAAGTAAAGAAAACCGGAAAAGGAAGCCAGTCTTTACTATTTATTCCGGGGTTTGCCTCTTCAGGAGATGTATGGAACGAAACGACAGCAAAATTTGAAAAAAGCTTCACCTGTTATACTTTAACAATGGCAGGATTTGCCGGAACTAAACCGCAGGCAGATGCCAGCTTTAAAGATTGGGAAAAAGGAATTGCTGCTTATATAAAGAATAATAAAATAGCCAAACCTATTATCGTCGGACACAGTATGGGAGGCGGCCTTGCTCTGGCTATTGCAGCGGATTATCCTGAGTTAGTAGGAAAAATCGTTATTGTAGATACGCTACCTTGCCTTGCAGCGATATCTGATCCTAATTTTACATCTAAAGAAAATAATGACTGTACATCTACCATTACTCAATTAACAGCTATGAATGATGATCAGTACCGCAAAATGCAGACACAGACTATGCCACGCCTTCTGGCAGACACTTCTATGCAGGAAACGGTGATCAACTGGAGCATGAAATCTGACCGAAGAACATTTGCTAAAATGTACTGTGATTTTTCCAATACTGATCTGAGAGAGAAAATAAAAACTATACAATGTCCCTCTCTTATTCTTCTGGAATCCTTTTTCGTAAATTTAAAGCCAACAATTGAGGAACAGTACAAAAATTTAAAAAATACCAATATGCAGTATGCTTCAAAAGGGTTACACTTCATCATGTATGATGATAAGGATTGGTACTTTAATCAGCTTAATAACTTTTTATCTGCGAAATAATGGCTTTTGAGGAGATATACGAACTCTACTGGCAAAGGATATTCCGTCTATGCATGGGATATGTGAATGATACCGATCTTGCCCAGGATCTTGCCCAGGAAACATTCATCATTGTATGGCAGCAGCTTCCGAAATTCAGAAATGAATCCAGTGTAGGAACATGGATTTTCAGAATTGCTTCCAATAACTGTCTCCGGCAGATTGAAAAAGAAAAAAAATTTACCAAAACAGATCTGCCTGTTAATCTGGAGGAGAAAAAGCAGGAGTCTATGGAACCTCAGATACAAATGCTTTATCAGTTTATTTCGGAACTGTCTGAAACGGATAGAATTATTATTTCATTGGAGCTGGAAGAGGTAAAGCAAGCTGAGATAGCTCATATTGTAGGACTTTCAGAATCTAACATACGGGTAAAAATTCACAGGATAAAGGAAAAATTAACACAAAAGTTTAGAGAAAATGGATACTAATATCAATTTCAAAAATATATGGAAGCAACAGACTTCTAACAAACCCAACCTGGAGGAGCTTCTTGGTAAGCTGAAAAAATTCAGAAACCAGAATCTGCGTAAGCTGATTGTTGCCAATATTGGATTAATCGTCACCTCATTATTAATTATTTATATCTGGTATCGTTTCCAGCCTCAGATGATTACTACAAAAATCGGGATTGTGCTTGTCATTCTGGCTATGGTCATGTTCCTTTTTGCCTATAACAGAATGTTTATGGTTTTTTATAAAATTGATCAGACTCAGTCGAACAATGAATATCTCCAGAGTTTATATGTGGTAAAGAGTAAGCAGAAATTGATGCACACTACCATACTCAATTTATATTTTATTATGCTGTCTCTGGGAATATGCTTTTACATGTATGAATACACGTCTAGAATGACGCTTGGCTCAGGTATTCTGACCTATGCCGTAACATTAGCATGGATCGCTTTCAATTGGTTTTATTTAAGACCCAAAACAATAAAGAAACAACAGGGAAAACTTGATGAATTAATTAATAAATTTGAAGAGATCAATAATCAATTAAAAGAATTATGAGTTCTTCCGACAACAAAAACCATTGGGAAAACGTATACGAAACCAAAAATCCCGACCAGGTAAGCTGGACCCAGAAAAAACCTCAGACATCAATTGACTTTATCAAATCTTCGGGATTGGGAAAAGATGCTAAGATCATCGATATCGGTGGTGGAGACAGCAATCTTGTTGATTTTCTTCTTGAGGAAGGCTATGAGAATATTACAGTCCTTGATATTTCTGCCAAAGCTTTAGAAAAAGTACAGAAAAGACTTGGAACTGCTGCCAGTAAAGTAAAATGGATTGTAACTGATATTACTGCTTTTGAACCTACGGAGACTTATGACATCTGGCATGACAGAGCTGCATTCCATTTCCTTACAACAGCGGAACAGGTTTCAAAATATATAGGTATTGCAGAAAAAAATGTAAATAACTTTATGATCCTGGGAACTTTTTCTAAAAACGGACCTACGAAATGCAGCGGATTGGATATTCAACAGTATGACGAGAAATCATTACCGGAAAAGTTTGAAAGCGCTTTTGAAAAAGTAAAGTGCATTACCGAAGATCACACCACTCCTTTTGAAACCGTTCAGAATTTTGTTTTCTGCAGTTTTAAGAAGCATTAATAGATTGGATCACGGCGTGCATTAAAGCTTGGTTCAAAAAAACTTTTATGTTTAAAACTTTTGTGCCTTTTGTAGTAAAATAATCAATGTAAATATTAGACTGCTTCATAAAAAAAGAGAACCATAATAGTTCTCTTTTTGTTTATTATAATCCCTTATTGATTATGATTCTTTTTCTTCTTCCATTTCCACTTCATGACGCAGCTGGGCTTTGTAAAGAGTGGCATAATACCCGTTCTTATCCAAAAGCTCAAGGTGTTTCCCTTCTTCTACAATTTTACCATGTTCCATTACAATGATCTTATCAGCCTTTTCAATCGTTGAAAGTCTGTGGGCAATAATAATGGATGTTCTGTTTTTGGTAATTTTTTCTGTTGCTCTCTGAATAAGCTTTTCACTTTCGTGATCTATAGAAGATGTGGCTTCATCCAGAATCAAAATTTTCGGATCTGATAAATAGGCTCTCAGGAAAGACAGCAATTGTCTCTGGCCTAAAGATATTGATGAACCTCTTTCGCTCACTACATAATCATATCCGCCGGGAAGCTGCTGAATAAACTGGTCTACCTCAATTTCCCTTGCGCCTGCTTTTATTTTATCTAAAGTTATGCTGTCATCTCCGAAGGAAAGGTTTTCAAAAATACTTCCATGGAAAAGGAAAACATCCTGTAAAACTACCCCGATGTGACTTCTCAGATTATAAAGCTCATAATCTTTTAAATCCACATCATCAATCAGAATATTTCCGGAGTTGATATCATACAATCTTGTGATCAAACTGATAATGGTAGACTTTCCGGCACCCGTTGCTCCTACGATTGCTACAGTTTCTCCAGGATTCACTTTAAAATCAATTCCTTTCAGAACTTCCTGCTTTTCGTCATAAGCAAAATGGACTTTCTGGAATTCAATTTTTCCGGCAAAGTGATCTTTCTTCACTGTTCCGTTATTCGGCATTGCATTTTCTTCATCCATTAATCCCAATACTCTTTCTGCTCCTACAATTCCGCGCTGGATATTATTGAAACGGTCTGCAATCTGCCTCAAAGGACGGATCAGCATTGAAATATACTGGATAAAGGCAATCACCACCCCCGCACTGATCGTAATATATCCTCCATAGAAAAGGATAAATCCTATGAATAATGAAGAAATAAGTTCCACTACAGGAAAGAACAGCGAGAAAATAAATACGGTTCTCAGCAATGCTCCCTTTAGTGTAATATTAATATCATCAAATTTCTTAAACTCAGATTCCTGTCTGTTGAATACCTGAATAATAGACATTCCCGCCAGTCTCTCCTGAACAAAAGAGTTCTGATTGGCAGTCCAGTTTCTCTCATCTCCAAAAGCTTTCTTCAGTCTTTTCTGGAAGAATCTCGTGATCACGACCATTAAAGGTAAAATAGCCAGCGTAATATAACTCAGGTGAACATTGGTATTGAACATCATAATCAGTACAAACAGAATTCTCAGTATATCTCCGAAAACCATCAGGAAACCGTCTGTATATACTGTAGCAATTGTTTCCACATCTCCTACCGCACGTGTTACCAGCTGCCCGATTGGAGTTTTATCAAAAAATGAAGTTTTGAAATAAATCAGCTTAGCATATAACCGTTCTCTGATGTCCCTGATTACATTCTGCGAGATAAAATTTGAAAAATAAACCAGGAAAAAGTTTAAAATTGTTTCAGCAAACACCAATCCTACAAGGATATAGATATGTTTCATCATCAAAGCCTTATCATGCAGCTTTGTAATATCATTATCCACCACCTGCATAGTAAGATACGGCCTGTAAGTAGAAACAATGGAAAGGAATATAGAAATTATAAGAGTAAGGATGAACCATGAACGGAACTTCATTCCGATAAAGAACAGCCTTTTTATAATCTCCCAGGTATCTTGTTTTTTCATTGTACGAATCGAAAGAAAGAATTAAAATAAAAATTCTATGCAAAAATAAGACATTATAACCGGACTGCCTTTACAACTTTTACAAATCGTCATAGAAAATTTCAGATACCTACTATTTACAATATGAATATATTAAGCATTCTTTTGTATCCAGCCCAGTACATATTCTGCTACTTCTTCCCAATTTTTTTCCCCACAAATGAAGTGACTTCTGCCTGCAAACTCTTTAAAATCTACAATGCTGTTGGGATCTTTATAAGCTCCTGCTATTTTCTTTGAAAACTCAGCCGGAAAAATGTGATCATTAGAACCTGCAATAAACAGCAATGACTGATGTGGTTTCTTTAGATCTAATTTTGCAGAAGCTTTAAACAAAGGATCTTTTGCTAGTTTTCTACTTTCAGGAACTGCTACTGTTGCGTACAGTTTATCGCTTTCTTCTTTTGAATAATTATTGAAAAATGCTTTGTGATACCATTCTTTTGTTCCCAGATACGGACTGTTTCCTTTGAAAAAGTTCACTACCGGCCAAACAATTTTAATGGTAGAAAAAGGAGCCATAATATTTTTCGGAGGAGCTCCATCTATACTTACTCCAGCTGCGGCTTTTCCCATATCAATCAGCTTCTGAACCATAAGCCCTCCAAAAGAATGCCCAATAACGATAGGTTTTTCAGGAAGACTGTCTATGAGTTTTACAAGATTATTCACTGTGTCATCAAATCCTACATGACGAAGTTCTCCCGGAATATTATTTTTTAAAGAGACAGGATCTCCTTCATGTCCGGGATTTGAAGGTGTATGTACCGTATACCCTTGAGCTTCGAAATACGTTTTCCATTCTTTCCAGCTTGTATTATTCACAAATAACCCATGAATCAATACGATTGTTTTTGTTTTCATAATTTTTATTTTTTGTATTGTTAAATTGATGAAACAAATTTCCGCAGATAAAATGACGAAAACTTTAACTCAGGTTAAAATCGTACTATTTCTCTGAAATTCTTTTTCTTATCCTGCTCAGAGAAGGTCCCTGAATACCCAGATAAGAAGAAATATGATAAAGCGGAACATTACTGAAAATATCCGGATGCTCTTTCATCAGATCCAGATAGCGTTCTTCAGGAGACTTTAATAAAAACCCTTCTACCCTTGTCATAGTCACATTAAAAGCTGCCTGTGCAAGAAGCCGCCCGAATGTCTCCCACTGATGCGACTGCTTATAAAGCGAAAGCAGATCTGCATGCCGAATAAAAATAATAGAAGCATCCGTAAGAGCCTGTGTAAAATAATCACATGGAATCTGATTCAGAAAACTTTTAAAAGGAACCACAAAACCATTAGCCGAATAAAGAAAAACATTCTTTTCTTCACCCGTATCTCCATTGATGACATAAGAACGGAAAACACCGTCAACTATAAATCCTAAATAAGAACATACATTTCCCTGAAGATTATAAAAATCTCCTTTTTTATATTCCTTGGGAAGCCAAAAATTTTCAGACAATCTGAAATCTTCTTCTGAAAGTCCGGCAAAATGATGTAATGCGAAGGCTAATTTATCAATTTCAGTCATAGTTATTTATTTTATTGAAAATTAAGATTTTTCTATGACGAATTGAATCTAAGATTTAAAATTCATATCCCACATCCACCAGATACAATCCGTGCCCTGGAGCTGAAGTTCCGGCAGCGTTTCGGTTTTTATCTTCAATCACTGTACGAAGATCTTCAGGTTTCAGTTTTCCGGTTCCTATTTCTACCATTGTTCCAACGATAGCACGAACCATATTTCTAAGAAAACGGTTAGCAGAAACTGTAAATTTCAGTTCTGATCCGTTTTGCTCCCATTCTGCTTTATACATTTTGCAGATATTGGTTTTGTTGTCGGTTTTTAATTTGGCAAAACTGGTAAAATCTTCATATTCAAAAAGAATCTTACAGGCTTCATTCATGGCATCAATGTCCAGACCTCTTTTCCAGTGCTGCCATGCAGATTCCTGAGTGAATGGATTTTTTTCCAGTGAGATATAATATTCATAGGTTCTGTACGTGGCATCAAAACGGGCATGAAAATCATCTTTTACCGGAAAAATCCTTTTAATGGAAATATCAGGCGGAAGAAAACTGTTCAGCCTGCGTGTAAGCTGATTATCCAATTCTTTTTCCGTATCAAAATGAGCAAATATTTTTTTGGCGTGAACTCCTGTATCGGTTCTTCCAGCTCCTGTAGTTTTAATCTCTTCTCTTAAAATAGTGGAAAGTGCTTTTTCCAGTTCTTCCTGCACAGAAATGGCATCCGGCTGTATCTGGTAGCCGAAATAGTTCTTTCCGTTGTAAGAAAATTCAATAAAGTATCTCAATGTATTGTAATAACTCCACAAAAATACTTTAATTTAACGAAATATTTGTTGAAAAGTCTTTGAGAATATTATACCAAATGCTTATGAAAATTCCTATTTTTGCAATCGTATGAAAAGATGGTACCTTTATCCTTTTTCCCTTGGTTATCATTTGGTAACGGGTATCCGAAACACAATGTATGATCTGGGAATTTTTAAGTCGACAAAATTCAAAACTCCGATAATCAATGTCGGAAATCTTTCTGTGGGCGGAAGCGGAAAGTCACCCATGGTGATGTATCTGGCTCAATATCTATCCAAACATTACAGAACCGGTGTTCTTTCACGAGGCTATGGAAGGCTGACAAAAGGCTACGAAGTAACCAATTATGAAAGCAACTACAAAATGGTGGGTGATGAAGCCATGCAGCTTTTTGAGCGTTTTAAAAACCGTTTCGTCATTGCCGTTTCAGAAGAACGTGTGCCCGGAGCTAAAAAAGTAATTGAAGATATGGACCTTGAAGTTCTGGTATTGGATGACGCCATGCAGCACAGAGCGATCAAGCCTGGATTTAATATCCTGATGACCGACTTTAATGATCCTTTTTTTAAGGATTACCTTCTTCCGGCCGGAGATCTGAGAGAATCAAGATCAGGATATAAAAGAGCAGACATTATTATGGTCAGCAAATGTCCTGATGAACTTACTGAGGAAACAAAAAGGTATTATATCTCAAGAATAAGACCTTCATATGGGCAGAAAGTTTTCTTTTCATCCATTGGTTATGACGAAAATGTATACGGAAAAGATAAAATGCTTCCGGATAACAACCTGAATTATTATGATATTTTACTGATCACCGGAATTGCGAATCCTAAACCACTTCTGGAACATCTGGCAAAATTCTCAAAAAGGGTGAAACATTTAAAGTTCAGAGATCATCACAATTTCACAGATGATGACATTAAAAAAATCCTTGCCGAATATAAAAAATTAGGGGAATATAAGCTGATATTAACCACAGAGAAAGACTATGTACGTCTGAAAACTTTTGACTATCTTAGAGAAATTGTTTACTACTGGCCTATCAATGTACTTATTGATAAGAAAGAAGAATTCAATCAAATCATCTTAGATTATGTTAGAAAAAATTAAAGAGACCGCTGATTTTATTAAAAATATCATTCAGGAAACACCTGATTTTGCGGTTGTTTTAGGATCCGGACTTGGAAAACTACAGGATGAAGTAGAACCGGTCCATGTTTTAGAGTATAAAAACATTCCTCATTTCCCACAAACTACAGTGGCTGGGCATACCGGAAAACTGATTTATGGAATACTGGAAGGGAAAAAAGTACTGATGATGAGCGGACGTTTCCATTATTACGAAGGGCATTCTATGGAAACCGTAACTTTCCCGATAAGAGTTTTTCATCTACTGGGAATTCAAAATCTTATTCTTTCCAATGCGTGCGGCGGCGTAAATCCGGCTTATAGTGTGGCAGATATTGTCATTCTGAAAGACCATATCAATATGATGCCTGAGCATCCTTTACGCGGAAAAAATATAGATGAGCTTGGACCGCGTTTTGTGGATATGAGCGAACCTTACAACAAAAAAATGATTGCCACAGCAGAACAAGCTGCCGCAGATCATCATATCAAGATCCATCAGGGAGTTTATGTTGCCTTACAGGGACCAACTTTTGAAACTCCGGCTGAATACGGCATGATCAAAGCTATCGGCGGTGATATGGTAGGAATGAGCACCGTTCCCGAAGTAATCGTTGCCAAACATATGGGAATGGATGTATTCTGTATTTCTGTGATCACTGATCTCGGTGGACCAGATATTGCTTTGGCCGTTTCTCACGAAGAAGTTTTAAATGCTGCCAATAAAGCAATGCCGAATGTAATTACCGTTGTGAAAGGCTTGGTTAAAAACTACCAATAAAAATCGTCCGGGATTACAACTGAAAACGTAAATATTCTCCTCCTCCGGAGGGGTGGCGAAAATTCAATAGAATTTTTGACGGGGTGGTTAAGCATATTTTCACTCAATCCTCATAGAAACCATCAATATTATAAATTTTTCCTAATTCATCAGAAATCAATCTCAGATTGCAATTCATTGTTTAGATTTGTACAAATGAAATTGTACAAGATGAGAAAGTTGATATTAATTTTTATGATGGGTATTTTTGGAATAAGTTATTCACAAAAAGTTCCTGCCGTTCTTAAAACAGGGTTTTCAAAAGAAGCCTTACAACAGAAACTGGAAGATGAAGAAGGAAAAGCCATTACAGTCCAGCAGATTCTTGATCAGCATAAAGGAAAAGTTTTGGTCATTGATTTTTGGGCAGGATGGTGTAGAGATTGTTTAAATGCTCTTCCAAAAGCTAAAGAATTAGAAGAAAACAACAAGAATATTGATTTTGTATTTTTATCATTAGACCGTTCAAAAGAAGGATTTGAAAAAAGTCTTGAAAGATTTGACATGAAACACAAAGAAAATTATTGGTTTTCTACAGGCTGGAAAAATGATTTTAATAATTATGTGGACCTTAACTGGATTCCAAGGTATATGGTGATTGATCAGAAATCTTCTATTGCAAAATATTATGCGATATCCCCTGAAGATCCTGAACTTCAACAAACCATAGATAAACTTTTAAAGTAACTTTCATTTATTTTAATCCAAAAAACATAAAAACTCATTGAAGACCACTGGATTTCAATGAGTTTTAAAATTTAAAGATATATAACACTATGATCACAAGAGAAGCCACAGAACAGGATTTAGAAATCCTTTTAGAATTTGAACAGGGAGTTGTTACTGCTGAAAGGCCTTTCAACAGTACACTTATAGAAGGAGAAATTCATTATTATGATTTAAAACATCTGATACAGTCTCCGGAAGCAACCGTAATTGTTGCTGAAGAGAATAATGAAATCGTTGCGTCAGGATATGCCCTGATCAAAAATTCAGAAAAATATTACAATCAATTTGAGAAATACTCTTATCAGGGTTTTATGTACGTAAAGCCGGAATATAGAGGAAAAGGTATCAATAAAGTGATTACCGATGAACTTCTTTCCTGGTCAACATCAAGGGGAATCAGTGAGGTAAGACTTGATGTATATGCTCAAAATGAATCTGCCATAAAAGCTTATGAAAAAGCAGGTTTTGAACCTCATCTTCTCACCATGAGACTGAAATCGTAAGAGGCTGGAAGCAGTAAGATCGAAGATGGAAGTAATTTAGTGCTATGAAGAGCTGGTTATTCTTTTTATTAATGTTCAATAAATTGGCCCTAAATTTCCATATCGACCTCATTAACTTCCCTCTCCCAGCTTCACACTTCCCTTCTATAAAAAATTTACCGTAAATAAAGGAATCCATATCTTTGTATATGGATTTTTCTTTGCCTCTTCGTAAAATTATTCATGTGGACATGGACGCATTCTATGCTTCTGTGGAGCAGCATGATAATCCTACGTTGAAAGGCAAGCCAATAGCCGTAGGAGGACAGCACCGTGGTGTAGTGGCAGCCGCAAGCTATGAAGCCAGAAAATATGGTGTGCGTTCCGCAATGCCTAGTAAAACTGCCAAAGAAAAATGTCCACAGCTTATTTTTGTTCCACCCCGATTTGCCAGATATAAAGAGATTTCCAAAAAGATCCGGGAGATTTTCTATGAATATACTGATCTGGTAGAACCTCTCTCTCTGGATGAAGCCTATCTGGATGTCACCGAAAATAAAAAAGGAATGGAATCTGCCAACCTCATCGCCAAAGAAATCCGTCAGAAAATTTTTGAACAGACGGGTCTTACAGCGTCTGCAGGCATTTCGGTTAATAAGTTTCTGGCTAAAGTAGCTTCAGACATCAATAAACCGAATGGCCAGAAAACCATTCATCCTGATAAAATAGAGCATTTTCTGGAAGAATTACCTGTGGAAAAATTTTATGGTGTTGGAAAAGTTACGGCTAACAAAATGTTTAGTTTAGGAATTTATAAAGGAAAAGATTTAAAAAAGAGATCACTTGAAGATCTGGTAAGACTTTTCGGGAAATCCGGGAAGCATTATTACAATGTAGTACGCGGTATTCATACTTCAGAAGTAAAACCTCATCGTATTCAGAAAAGTGTGGCTGTGGAAAGAACATTTTTTGAGGATCTTCTGGATGAACAGCAGATCAATGAGAAGCTGGAAAGTCTTGCAGAGGAAATCCATCAAAGATTACAGAAAAATAATATTCTTGGAAGGACTTTAACGTTAAAAATAAAATATAAAGATTTCTCTCTTTTCACAAGAAGCATAACAAGAGAAGATTATTTTTCGTCTCCTGAACAGTATTACAATACCGGGAAAAAACTTTGGGAGCTCCGTCCTTTTGACAAAGCGGTACGCCTGCTCGGATTGTCTCTCTCTCAACTGAATACTGAAGAAAAAAAGCAGGTTTCCGTTCAACTAAAAATCCCGTTTGAGGAATTTGAAAATGAATAGGTCATATTTTTTTGCTACCTTGTATCAACCAAATCAGCAAATCTATGAACCCAACCATGATTCAGTTTTTCCACTGGTATTCTGAAGGCGACGGAAAATTGTGGAAAGAAGCCGAAAAACAGGCCGGATACTTAGCAAAACTTGGAATTACTTCTGTATGGTTTCCTCCAGCCTATAAAGGGACAAACGGCGGTTATTCTATCGGATATGATGCCTATGATCTGTATGATCTGGGAGAGTTTGATCAAAAGGGAACTATTCCCACAAAATATGGCACTAAAAACGATTATACAAAAGCCATTAAGGCCTTAAAGAAACAAAATATACAAGTGATTGTAGATATTGTTCTTGGGCATAAAGCCGGTGGCGATGAGCTGGAAAAATTCAAAGTGGTAAAAGTAGATGAAGAGAACAGGGAGAAAGTTATCTCCGACGTCATCGAAATTGAATCTTACACCAAATTCACTTTTCCCGGAAGAGAAAAAAAATATTCTGATTTTGAATGGAATTTCACCTGTTTCAGTGGTGTGGATTACGCTGAAGGTATGGATTCCCATATCTTCAAAATACAGTCTGAATATGGAAATGACTGGGAAGAAATGATTGATGATGAAAAAGGAAATTATGATTACCTGATGTATAATGACATTGAGCACCGAAATCCTTTTGTACGGGAAGAGCTCAATAATTGGGCAAAATGGTATTTTGATCAGACAGATTTCGATGGCGTGAGACTGGATGCTTTAAAACATATTTCTTTTGATTTTTATAAGGAATGGCTTACGCTGCTTCGTTCCAATTCCGGAAAAAATATTTTCGCTGTAGGAGAATACTGGGCTCCAGGATATCTTCATCTGCTTCAAAAATATATTGAAGTAACGGATGGATGTATGAGTCTTTTTGACAGTTCGTTACAGAATAATTTCCATACGGCTTCCAGGGAAGGTGGTTCTTATGATCTCAGGAGAATTTTTGATGAAACCCTTACTCAGGCAGATCCTATGCATTCTGTAAGTTTGGTAGCCAATCATGATACACAGCCTTTACAGGATCTTGAAGCTCCTGTAGACCCATGGTTCAAACCTCTTGCCTATGCATTCATCTTATTAAGAAAAGACGGCTATCCATGTATATTTTATCCAGATCTTTATGGGGCTCATTATGTGGATAAAGATAGAGAAGGTAATGATCAGGAGATATTTATGCCCAAGGTAGACGGCATTGAAGAGTTATTAATAGCTCGGAAAGAGCATGCTTATGGTGACCAGCAGGATTATTTTGAGGATGCCAATTGCCTTGGGTGGGTTCGTACCGGTGATGATCAACATCCAGGATGTGCTGTTGTTTTGAGCAATAAAGATTCTTACAATAAGCCTATGGAAGTGGGACAGCTTTATGCCGGAAAAAAATTTAAAGACCTGTTGAAACGATTCAAAGAAAAAGTAACTATTGATGAAAACGGATGGGGAGATTTTCCAGTTCCGGCAGGAAATGTAAGTGTTTGGATTCCTGAATAAGATGAATTTTAATAGAAATAATAAAGACATACATAGCAATACATATGTATATCTTTATTTTATAAGGATTTTCAAATCAGCAATAAATGTAACGGCAATTCCAAATATCTATGGCCCATTCACAACATTGCCCGTCCTCGGTGGAAGTACAGCATACTTTACCCCAATTTAAATCTCCGGCCTTTAAACTCTTCAGTTCTTCACGTTTAAGTTTTTTTACTTTGAAATCTTTGTTTGTTTTCATAATTATTATTCTTTATGGTTTAGTAATTAAATTTACATTAAAAATAATAATTATCAATAAACATTTAATATCAATTACCTGATTTAGCATACATAATTCACAATAAAATAAGCAAACAGATATTGAACGTAGAGTTAACCACCCATCCAGAAGAGGGAAATGTTTGCGTCTTCAGTTGAGGAATTTGCCAAGATGAGAGATTTTATAAGTTTTGATGTGTGGTTACATTTTTCGGAGTTCCAGGATTTCCGGTCTTTCGGAGGTATCAGATATTTTTCCAGTTCTGGCAAATTCTGCCCAGAGAGTCCTCAGCTTTTTACCATTCTCATGAATACGGTTCCAAGGGATATCTTTCAGCAGTTCGGAAGATTTCCACGCAGATTCATTCCCAAAAATCAAAGGAAGGTCAATACAATGCGGTGCTCCGATGTGATTGTCTTTCAATTTTGAATGAATTCTGAAGAGATAGACATTTCCGCCGGCTTCAGTCAGAGTCTGAGCAAATTGCTTTGCCGGATTTCCATAGATAAGTGCTGTAGTTTTTTCAACTGCTTTATCCATGAGTTTTAAACCAAATCCTTTTCCGAAATATTTATTTACAGCCTCGGAAGTCTTGAGATAAAAAGCAGTTTCATCATTATTTAAACCAATGAGCACATCAAATTTCTGAGCATTCTTTTTCCACATCTCCACCGACTCTTCTTCTTTACACAAAGGAAAATGTCCATATTGTGTACCAAAGGGCATCGCAGCTTTCAAACCGTATTTTATTATAGAGGGTACAAATATTTTGTAGCCTTCCACCATTTTTAAAACATCGGTTTCATCTTTCAATGCTTCTGTTTTTTTCAGAAATTCCGCGGACATTTTCTGTCTTTTCTGACGTAATCCCAACGGAGCGCTCTGGATGATCACACGCTGAAATAAATCCTCCACTCCTTCTGAAATCATCAGGTGAGCAATCGCGTCACCTCCCGAAGATTGCCCGAGAAGGGTAATATTGTTTTCATCGCCACTAAAATCTACAATATTGGCCTTTATCCATCTCAATGCTTCGATTATATCCAAAAGTCCAAGATTAGCAGGCCTTGTTTCATCTCCACCTAGAAAGCCGAATAATCCCAGGCGATACGAGACGGCAACTACAATGATATGTTGTTCTTTCACCCATTCGGCAGGATTGGCAGTAGCAAGATCACCACAGCCTATTTCATGAGATCCACCATGAATCCAGACTACAACAGGAAGTTTTTCATTTTCAGAGACTGTTTCAGGACGGGTTATGGAAAGATATTGGGTAGATTCATCGGGCTCAAAGATTTCAACAGGAGTTGCTCCAATCATCTTTTCCACAAGCGGGCTTAAGGCCTGTGGGCAAACCGGAGTTTTTTCAGGAGAAATAATTACCGAAGATAAAGAAGCTTCTACGGCAACAGGTTTTTTAAATCTTTCAGAATAAGCATAACGGATACTTCTTGCCCTGATAATTCCTTCTTCTTTTAATGCTAGAATTTTCCCGAAACGGGTCTCAAAAAAAGTGGTATTCTGCTGATTGGGTGTCATCTTTACAACTGTGAAAACTTTTCTCTTTAAATTTAATTATTTAAACACAAATTTCGTAAATAATTGCACAAATATTCATTAATCATAATAGTGTCTTTTGTGAAAAATCAGTGCTATTCGTGTTAAAAAACTTAGTTCAGGATTTTGTATTCACTTGGAGAAATGCCTACTTTCGTTTTGAACAATCTTGTAAAATGTTGTGGATATTTAAACCCTAAATCATAGGAAATTTCACTGATTGTTTTTGCCTGATCCAGGATTTGTTCTTTAGCAATATCAATAAGTTTATTGTGGATAAATTCCTGGGCGGAAATACCCAGTTCCTTTTTTATCAGGTCTCCAAAATAATTGGCGGATAGGTTCAGCTTCTCTGCAAAATAGTTTACCATCGGAAAACCAATATTCTTAGGATTTTCAGATTTTAAATAATCATCGACCAGATTTTCAAATTTTCCGATGACTCCCTGATTGATATGGTCTCTTGTAATAAACTGACGGTCATAAAAACGCATACAGTAATTCAGAAACAGTTCAATATTATTAACGATTAAAGATTTGCTGTGTTTATCAATAGCCTGTTCCAGTTCAAGCTTAATATTTTTAAAGCAATCCAGTACTACTTCCCTTTCTTTTTCTGAGAGATGGAGTGCTTCATGTACGTCATAAGAGAAAAATGAATAGTCTTTCATATTCTTACCGAGGTTGGTTCCTTTGATTAAATCCGGATGAAAAATCAGGGCAAAACCTGCAGGCTGAACAAATCTGTCTCTATTATAAATTCCATAGGTCTGTCCGGGAGCAATAAAAACCAAAGTCCCTTCCTGATAATCGTAGCTGTGCTTTCCATATTGCATATCTCCACACATAACATCCTTCAGGAAAACGGTATAAAACCCAAATTTTCTTTTATACTGGCATATAGGATCAGATTTGGAAAAATCAATGATACTTACCAGCGGGTGCAGGGTTTCATGATTCGCCATTTTATTGTATTCCGAGACCGTATTATAGATTTCAACCTCCTGATTGTCCATGAAGTATATTTTTATTTCTATTCAAAATTACCACTTTCATTTGTAACTGAAATAGTGTCTGTAAAATTGGTAAGTAATTCGGTAATCTGTATAAGTCTGATTTACGGGAAAGTGTCGACTTTTGTACCGTTATGGAAACTTTTAATACAACCATTTTTCCAAAAGGAGAAAAAGCTTCTTCAGATTATTTCTCCGGAGGAACAGCGTGGGTTCATATTCTTAAACCCAATGAAGACAATCTGAACTGTCAGATTGGAAATGTCATTTTCGAGCCAGGATGCAGAAATAACTGGCATTCTCATGGAGGCGGACAGATTTTAATCGTAACTTCAGGAACAGGTTATTATCAGGAAAAAGGGAAATCTGCTCAGGTTTTAAATCCTGGAGATGTTATTAATATTCCTCCTGATACCATCCACTGGCATGGAGCTGCACCGGACAGTGAGTTTACTCATATTGCCATTAATCCTAATACTCAAAACGGTATTGTAGAATGGCTGGAGCCTGTAACGGATGAAGAATATAATAATTTATAAGCCTAAATAAACTAAATATAAAAAATGAGTACAATTACAGTAAAAGCTTATGGTGCAGAGTCTACCACAGCAGATCTGAAAGAAATGAATATTGTAAGAAGAGAAGTAACCTCAAAAGATGTAGAGATTGAAATTCTATACTGCGGGGTATGCCATTCTGATCTTCATACAGCAAGAAACGACTGGGGCGGATCTTTATACCCTGTAGTTCCGGGACATGAAATTGTAGGAAGAATTACCAATGTAGGAAGCGAAGTTTCCAAATTTAAAGTTGGAGATCTTGCAGGAGTGGGATGTATTGTAGACTCTTGCGGACATTGCGACAGCTGCAAGCATGATCTTGAACAATATTGTCTGAACGGATTCACCGGAACATACAATGGAAAAGACAAACATTTGGGAGGTCATACTTTTGGAGGATATTCTCAAAAAGTAGTTGTGGATTCTCACCATGTTTTAAAAGTACCTGAAAACCTTGACCTAGCAGCCGTAGCACCACTACTTTGTGCGGGTATTACAACCTGGTCACCTTTGAAACACTGGAATGTAGGTCCTGGTTCTAAAGTAGCTGTTGTAGGATTGGGGGGTCTTGGTCACATGGCTATTAAATTAGCAAAAGGACTGGGAGCTGAAGTTACTTTATTCTCAAGAACTCCGGGAAAAACTGAAGATGCAAAACAATTGGGTGCTGATCATGTTGTGATTTCTACAGATGAGGCACAAATGGATTCTGTAAAAGGGAAATTCGATGTGATTATTGACACGGTTCCTTATGTACATGACATCAATCCGTATGTGACTACTTTAAATATCAGTGGAACTCATGTTTTGGTAGGATATCTTGGAGGTTTAGAACCTATTCTGAATACAGTTCCTATGATTTTGGGAAGAAAGTCTGTAGCCGGTTCTGTAATTGGTGGTATTGCTGAAACTCAGGAATTACTGGATTTCTGTGGAGAGCACAATATTGTTTCGGAAATTGAAATGATCAAAATGCAGGAAATCAATGAAGCGTATGAAAGAATGCTGAAAAGTGATGTAAGATACCGTTTTGTTATTGACATGCAGTCTTTATAATTCTTCTATAGGATATTAACAGAAACAGGCGCTTCGGATTGAAGCGCCTGTTTTTATTTTTTCAGGTTTAGGCTAAAAGCGTTCTGATCCTGATTCATCATATATCGGTTTCCTTCAGCACATTTGTTATCATTTCTTTCCATATCCTGAAAAGCCCATGCAGCCATAGCATCAATAACAGGAGCCAGTTCATTACCTGCATCACTTAACTTATAGGTCACATGAGGAGGTACTACGGGCTTTGCGGTTCTTATAATCAATCCATCTGTTTCCAACTGTTTCAGATGTTGGATGAGCATTTTTTCTGTTACGGCAGGAATTGCTTTTTTCAATTCACTGTATCTTTTTTCACCTGTGGAAAGATTAAACAGGATAATCGGTTTCCAGAATCCGCCAATTCTTTCCATAACGTACATTACAGGACAATCCTGTACTGTTTTTTTATTTTCCTGAATGGTTGAGCTTTCTTTGATGGCTGTCATATCTACATACTTTAGGGTAAGTACTTGTATAAAAGTAAGTACAAATATAACTTTGTTCTCAGAAATAAAAAAATATTTACATATGAAAATTGTAATCACAGGATCACTAGGAAATGTTGCTAAACCATTAGCACAACAATTAATTGCCGAAGGACACCATATTACGGTAGTCAGCAGCAGCAATGCAAGAAAACATGATATTGAATCTCTTGGAGCCACTCCAGCCATAGGTTCTATCACAGACGTTCAGTTTTTAACTCAGACATTTGAGGGAGCAGATGCTGTTTTTGTAATGACTCCTCCTGCTATCAGCCCGAATAAGATTGTGGAGAACACAACCAATGCCGGAAAAAATTATGCTAAAGCTATAAAGAATGCCAATATAAAAAGAGCTGTAATGCTAAGCAGTGTAGGCGCTGAATCTCCGGTAGAAAATGGCCCTATTGCAGGTCTTCACAATATTGAAAAAATATATAACGAAGTAGAAAATACTTCTTTCACTTTTTTAAGAGCCGGATATTTTTATAATAATTTTTTCAACGATATTCCTTTGATTCAAAATGCTGGAATTATTGGAGGAAATTATCCTGCAGATATTGAAGTACCCGTTGTACATCCCAATGATATTGCCCAAGCAGCCGCTGAAGAACTGGTAAAAGAAGAAAATACAAACAACATCCGATATATTGTAAGTGATGTAAGAAAAGCTTCTGATTTTGCGAAGGTCCTGGGAACTTCTGTTAATAAACCTGAGCTTCCATGGGTAGAATTCTCTGATGAAGATTCTTTAAATGGAATGCTTCAAGCCGGATTACCTGAAGATATGGCTCATCTTTATGTTGAAATGGGTAGAGGAATAAGAACCGGGGTTGTTCAGAAGGATTTTATTGATCACAATTCTCCTGTTACAGGTAATGTAAAGCTAGAGGATTTTGCTAAAGAGTTTTCTTCTAAGTTTTAAATTCTTTTGTCTTTTTAAGACTGATAACACGAGTTTCGGCGCACCAAAGGTGCGCCGAAACTCGTGTTTAATGTTATATTTTAAACCTCAGACTATTTCTTGTCTTTCAGGGTTTCCTTTAAAACTTTCAGTTTTCCATCAATGGGCTGATCAATTTTTAATCCTAAAATTTCTGCAGCCAGAGGATAGACATTGATATTGGCAAATTCGTCAATAACAAGATTGTTTTTAAATTCCGGTCCCCAGGCAAAGAAAGTAGCCTTCATTTCCGGAACAACTTTAGGGTTATAACCGTGCTTTCCAACAGATGTTTTCTTGCCTTTTTCCAGGAATATTTTTGGTGCTTTCGGGATCAGAAGAATCTGTCCTATTCTGTTGTATTGGTCGTCTCTTGTTGCAAAGTGCAGGTATTTAGGAAGTTTTTTGTCAAGATATACTTCGTAATCGTCTGTTTTCTGAGCTTTCAGTTGTTTGTAAACCTTCTTTACCTCATCCGGATTTTTAACATAAACTCTTAACAAGGTTTGGGAATTGTAAAAATCAAATCTGTTTTTATCAAAAAGAACAGCCGGGATTTCTAAAGGTGTACCACCGTCTACTTTGATCATTCCGTGGTCAGACACAAATATAAAGTTGACATTTTTTAATCCTAAATCATTTACTTTCTGAACAAGATCACCAATTGCCTGATCTATCAGATGAACAGCATTTTCTGTTTCTTTGCTATCCGGACCATAATGATGCCCGCTTCCGTCTACTTCCGGGAAATATAATGATATAAAATGAGGTCTTTTATCTTCCGGTAATTTCAGCCAGTTCACCACTTTTTCTACTTTTTCGGAAGGAGAAAATTTTTCGTGATAAGGATAATAATAAGAAGGTCTCATTCCTCCGGCATCACTGGCAGATCCTACCCACATTAAAGAGGCTGATACCATTCCCTGTTTTTCAGCAAGTCCCCAAAGTGGAGTTCCTCCATACCAGCTTCCGTCTTCAGCATTTTTTTTATTGCTCATGGCATACCCTTCTTTTCTCTTGTAATCATAGAAAAAGTTATCGATCAAACCATGATGAGAAGGATAAAGTCCGGTAATTAAGCTCCAGTGATTTGGGAAAGTAATACTTGGATAGCTTGGAATCATTGCTTCAGCCTTCACACCGCCATTGGCCAGTTTCAAAAGGTTTTCAGCATTGTACTTCTGTGCATAATCATAACGGAAACCGTCTGTAGATATCATAATCACATAAGGTTTTGACTGTGCTTCTGTGCTGTTCTGTCTACCAGGGATAATCACTTGGGCTGTATCAATATTGATCTGTTGCGCAAAAGCCGTAAAGGAAATTAGCAGCAGTAATAAATGGATTCCTCGCTTCATTATTTTAAAATTTTCTACAAAGTTACACCCTATACTTCTGCATAAAAAGTTTAAGAGATTAAAAGTATATTAAAACCGATTATTTTTTTAAAATCAAAATTAATGCTCATTAAATAGGTCTTTTCATTTCAAACTGTGACAGCCAATTGTTCAGTCCTACTTTTTCACTAAGAAATTGGCTGGTGTTTTCTGAAGAGTCATCTACGTTATTCAAGGCTATAGTTTGCCCTCCATTTTTTTCTTTAACAGCGTTAAAAAGCTTTGTTCCAATTCCACGATTTCTGTAATTCTTATCTACTGCAAACTGATATATTTTTTTCGCAGCTGGGCCATAAATAATATATCCTACAAGCTTCTCTCCGTCATAAGATCCTAAAGTCACATAGTTTTCCGGCATCGGTTCCAATACGAAAACAGATCCCTGCCATGAAGGTTCAATATCCCAGAAAGAGCATAGCAGATCCCATTGAAAGTCTTTCAGATCCCTAATAGAAACCTCAGCATTTTCTTTTCCCTGTTGAATACTTCCGTTAAAACAAAGTAATCTTCGGACAATTGCAAAACCCAGGTTTTCATATGCCCTGATTGCAGGCTGATTTCCTTCAATAACTTCAAGCAGTAATGTATTTGCATTTCTTTCTTTTAAAACGGGAATAATAAAGTCATACATTTTTCTTACCAATCCTTTACCTCTGCTTTCAGGAACTACTCCTGTCCCGCCATTGTATATAATTTTCTCCCCATTTTCAACTTTTTCAGACTGAAGAATAAAACCTACCAATTTTCCATCATCAAAAGCTCCGGCAGATAAGTTCATATCTAATTTTTCTGTTGCAATTTTTGAGATAAGCACCTCTTTCGTTAAGTGAAAAGGAATAACATAATCTGAAAATGAATGATTGAATACTGATAAAAGTTCGTCTATTGTGATATTGGCTAATGTTTTGAATTCCATTGGTTGTAAAAATTATACGGCAAAGAAACTGCCTCTTATTAAAGAATCTGGATATACACAAATATATAAAATTTAAAGCAATCTCTCTGGAATTGGTACTTTAATAAAAAAATGATACCCCTGAAAGATCAGAGGTATCGTTTTAAAAAAAAATATTTAGGTGTGTTTTTTCTGAAAAATTATTCTTTAATAAGTTTTTCGTAAGATGTAGTTCCATCTTTAAGCTGAATTTCAAGGTAATAACTTCCTGATCTTAAATCTTCAACACTGATGCTTTCGCCTTCCGGTTTCACTGATTTAACCTTTCTGCCAGTTGCTTCGTAAATATCAATGGATTTTATCTTATCAACGTTTTTGAAGTTTACTGTTGATTTAGCAGGATTTGGGTAAAGACTTACTTTCTTGCTATTGGCAGCAATTTCATTGGTTGATAAAGAGGCTGTAGTCATCGTTAATGTTGCATATCCTCTTCCTGCATCATGGTAACCAATACCTGTGCCTGTTTTTCTCGCATAAAAGATGTTAATAGCTCCCGCAGCATTGGCAATAGCAAAATCACCAGTACCTCCGGCAAGGCTTCTTGTTGCTACAACAGTTCTTGTAGATCCTGAAATAGTGTTAGAAGTTTCTGTCCAGTCCTGTGAAGGATCAATGGTTGGAGGCATCATAGGACCGGGGAATGTATAGTCTCTATTGGTAGATGAATTGTATATAAATCCATCTGAACCTGCTGCCATCCCTACACTTCCAAAACCAATTCCTAACATAGAGTTGCTGTCACCTGTTACTGTAATTGTTGCTCCGGTAGGAGTTGTGTCTAATTTCACCGTCATGGAAGTTGCCGGTAAATTTACCGTTCCTGATGAAAACTGTGCCCATGCAAAATTTGCAAGAACTAAACTAAGTGCTAGTAGAGTTTTTTTCATATCAATTTTTTAAGAGATTAATAATTTCTTTGTTATTGGTTTGTAATGCATATTCAAAAGGGGTCATTCCCATTGAATCTTTTTTTGTTTTATCTGCTTTATATTTAAGCAGCTGTTCTACCAGGTCTTTATTCCCTGATTTTACTGCCCAGAATAAAGGAGTATATCCTGTAGCGTCTGCTATATTGGGATCTGCCTTTTTCTTTAATAAATGTTCCACCAGGTCTTTGTTGTATTTTATGGCAAGACCTGCCAATGCGGTTCCTTCACGACTTTTATAGTTCACATCTTTTACATTATCAATCAGAAAGTCAGCAACGCTTACATTTCCTCTGTAACAAGCTAAAATAAGGGGTGAAAAACCATTTTCGTTAACCTGATTAATAACATCCGGGTTTTGTTTCATCAGCTCCTGTACTTCAGGAACTGTTCCGCTTCTGGCAATATCAAATATTGATTTTGCTTTTCCCTGAGCAGATAGCCATGAGCTCAGAAATAGTCCTAAAATTAAGATTAGATTTCTCATTGTTTTACCATTACGTAGTTGTATTCTATGTTGACGTTTTCTGCAACTTTCTTGGTAACCATTTTAGGTATGGTCACTTTATAATCTGCAGGTTTGGCCATAAAACTACCCTGCATATATATTTTACCATCTTTTGCATACAAAGTAGCTGCAGAGTTTACAGCTTTGTCTACTCCATGAAAGTTAAGCGTTCCCTGAACCGTATATTTCTGAGGGCTGCCTGTAAGTTTTGTTTTATCAAAGTTGACAATTTTCCCTTTGAAAGTTGTTTTAGGGTATTTTGCAGATTCAGCATAACTTTCATTGAAATGCTCTTCCATTAATTTTGTTTTAAAATGAAAGTTTTTGACAGTTGAAACAGATGCCATTTCACCGTTATCTGCATTCAGAATTACAACATTATTGTCGTCCTGGGCAAAAATATCATCAAACAGAGGTACTGAAGCTTCAAAAGTTACTTTTCCGGTCTTAGAACTGTATTTTTGTGCTGAAGCGTAACCGGCAGAAAGCAGTAATACGCTTAATAATGCTAATTTTTTCATATCAATTTTTTTAATTTTCATTTAACCCGTCAGCTTTCCACTTTATGAAAATATTGATCTGAGCGGCAGACAACGATCCTCCCTGAGGCATTTTCCCGGGATCACCGTTAGGTCTTTGAATACGGTCCAGAATTCCGTCTATATTATTTTTCACCTGATCGTAAGTAACCAGTGGTTTAAAACTTCCCGCGGAATGACAGCCTATACAGCTGTTATCAACAATGGGTTTTACATCTGCTGTATACTTTACAGGTGCAGTGATTGGTGTATTATCAGAAATTTCTTCATAAGTTCTGCTGTCACAAGCCGTCAGTATGATTGCTGACGACAGTATCAATAAGGATGTTAGCTTTTTCATATTAAAAAACTCTATAAAGATTAAACCCAAAGAAAATATGCCCCTTTCCCCATGCTCCAGTGGCATTGGTAAGATATCCGATATCTGAATTTATCTGGGAGTTCGTTAATAAAAGCTGGAACACATGTCCTCCGGTTTCTACATCGACCCCTAATGATAATGGGGTTTTATAAAAACTGTGATCGTCGAAATTCACAAAGTATTCTGCATTCACAGAAACTCTTTTTGAAATTTTATAGCGTCCTCCCAAACCTGCCAAAAACTGATTTTTGTTTTCAATGGTGGGTTCGTAAAGGTTTTTATGAACAAAGGAAGGGGTAAGCTGTAAGGAAAGCTTATCATTGAACCTTCTTGAGATCAATGCCTGTGTAAGATAAGAAAGCCTGTCGCTGAATTTAAGGTGTGGATAATTATCTTTATCCAGTTCAGTATTGGCACCCATTACATTGTACCCCACAATATCCACCGGAAAGTTTTCATTTTGTCTTACCAGTCTGTATTTTACTGCTCCTTCAAACGTTTTCATATTCGTTTCTCTGGACAGACTTACGGATACAGCATCTGAAATACCATAGATAACACCTAATTTGGTTGAAGCATGATCCAGACCGAAAAAGTCTTTAAAGCCTGCGCTTATATCTCCAAATCTGTGAGCAACAATAATGTACCATTCTTTTTTGGCAGCCAGTTTTGTAGATTGTCCTGTAACAATCTGAAGGGCTTTGAAGGCGGGTTGTGAGGTTTCTGTGTTGGTTTTCACCGTGTCAATATCTTTCAGCAGATCTTCCTGTGCAAAGACAAGACCTGATGAAAATACTGACAAAAATAAGAGAGTTTTCGTCATATACAATTTGAATTAAATTATGATATAACAAACTTATTGAGTTCTCAATTCAAAAACAGGTGATAAAAGTCACCATCCAAATTGTTTTTATCGATGATAAAAATAAACTTTTCAAACAATTAGAATTAGATTATTCTAACATTTTCATTTACAGGAACTTTAATACCTTCTTTAGTTTGAACAATTTCACCTTCGCTTTCAATTTTTTTCAAAACTCTGCTTACCACTTCCCTGGAAGTTCCCAAACTGTTGGCAATTTCACGATGGGTTATCTTAATGGGGTTGTTTCCTGTGGATGAAATCTGCTGTTTGATGTAATTCAGGACTCTTTTATCCAGTCTGTGGAACACTGCATCATTCACCATATTCATCACTTCTGAAAATCTACGGTCATATTCATGATAAAACAGTTTGTTGATTTCCGGAAATTTTATCAGCCAATCATGCATTACGGAAACAGGAATAAGAATGGCTTCCGAGTCTTCTTCGGCGATAGCATATACCCTGCTGACGTAATCTGTGAGAATGGATGAGAAGGTCATAAGGCAGCTATCTTTGGGTTTAATATAATAGTAGATAAGTTCTCTTCCATCATTAAGGGTGAAAACCTTGATAGAGCCTTTTATCAGGAAAGGCACAAACTTATTTTTCTGCCCTTCTCTTATGATTTCAGTTTTTGCTTTTATATTAATTGCAACAGCATGCTTTTCCAACTCAGATAGAAAATCAGCACCTAAAAATCCAAATTTGCTTACAGCGAACGCATTATCAATCATATCTTGTATTTTCTACTTTTTCTTGAACAAAGATATAAAATTGATGAATGGTTACTATATATTTTTATCTTATTAAATAAAATTAACAATTAAGTAATTTTAATCTGCTTTGCTTAAAGTTCAGAATAAAAAAATACCCCGGTAAAAACCAGGGTATTCTTATTTATTGTAAAAAAGAAATCTTACGCTTGAACGTTGTTTCCTCCTAATACGAAAGGCTCAACTTCTTTGATTTCTCCGAACTGCTGCTCGTAGTTAGCGATGTTCTGTTGAAGAGCGTTTAATACTCTTTTAGCGTGAAGTGGAGCAAGAATAACTCTTGATCTTACTTTAGCTTGCTGAACACCTGGCATCAACTGAATAAAGTCTACTACAAATTCAGATGGAGAGTGGTTTACTAAAGCTAGGTTAGCATAGATACCAGCAGCTACCATTTCGTTTAATTCGATGTTGATGTTTCCGTCTTGTGGATTTTGATTGTTGTCCATTGTTATAAATTATGTTTTTAAAATTCGAAATTTGAGATTGTGAAAATATAAAAATAATTTCAAATCCCAAATTTCAAATCATTAATTTTAGTTAAGGTCTTCGAATTCTTTCTTAGAACCTACAATAACGTTCTGATACTCTTTAAGACCTGTACCTGCAGGGATTCTGTGACCTACAATTACATTTTCTTTAAGACCGTTAAGATCGTCTACTTTACCAGCAACAGCTGCTTCGTTAAGAACTTTGGTTGTTTCCTGGAACGATGCTGCAGACATGAATGATTTAGTCTGAAGGGCTGCTCTTGTAATACCTTGTAGTACAGGAGTTGCTGTAGCAGGAAGAGCTTCTCTTACTTCTACAAGACTTAAATCTTCACGTTTCAACTTAGAGTTTTCATCTCTTAATTCTCTTGCAGTAATCATCTGACCTGGCATGAATTCTTTAGAATCACCAGCATCTACTACTACTTTAAGACCGAATACTCTGTTGTTTTCTTCCAAGAAATCATACTTGTGTTCAAGAGCTCCTTCAAGGAATTGAGTATCACCTCCATCTACGATAGATACTTTCGTCATCATCTGTCTTACGATAATTTCGAAGTGCTTGTCGTCGATTTTTACCCCCTGTAGACGGTAAACTTCCTGGATCTCGTTTACTAAGTATTCCTGAACTGCTGTTGGGCCTTTAATTCTTAAGATATCTTCCGGTGTGATAGAACCGTCAGAAAGCGGAGAACCTGCTCTTACGAAGTCATTCTCCTGAACAAGAATCTGGTTGGAAAGTTTTACCAAGTAAATTTTTCTTTCTCCAGTTTTCGCCTCAACAATAAGTTCACGGTTACCTCTCTTAATTTTTCCGTAAGAAACTACCCCGTCGATTTCAGTAACAACCGCTGGGTTTGAAGGGTTTCTTGCTTCAAATAATTCGGTAACTCTCGGAAGACCTCCGGTGATATCCCCTGCTTTTGCAGATTTTCTTGGGATTTTGATTAAGACTTTACCAGCCTTAATTTTTTCACCATCATTAACCATTAAGTGGGCTCCTACCGGTAAGTTGTAAGCTTTCTGCTCAACACCTTTAGAGTCTACCACTTTCAAGGTAGGTACAGCTTTCTTATTTCTAGATTCAGAGATTACTTTCTCTTCAAATCCTGTTTGTTCGTCAATTTCAAGCTGGAATGAAATACCCTGGATGATATCCTCGTATTCTACCTTACCTGAAGTTTCTGCAATAATTACTGCGTTATATGGATCCCATCTACAGATTGTATCTCCTTTCTTCACTTTATCACCTGGTTTTACAGCTAATATAGATCCGTAAGGTACGTTAGCTACCATTAATGGAGTTCTAAGCTCATTATCAGCAACTAATCTGAATTCTGTTGAACGGGAAACTACAACTTCAGCTGTATTACCGTTTTCATCTTCAGAAGTAATAGTTCTTACTTCATCCATTTCAACGATACCATCTCTTCTTGCAACGATAGATGGGTTTTCTGATACGTTTCCTGCAGTACCCCCTTGGTGGAAGGTTCTCAACGTAAGCTGAGTACCTGGTTCTCCAATTGACTGTGCTGCAATTACACCTACCGCTTCACCCATGTGGATCACTTTACCTGTTGCTAAGTTTCTACCGTAACATTTAGCACAGATACCTTTCTTAGCTTCACAAGTTAATGGTGAACGAACCTCAACAGCCTCTAATCCGGCTTCTTCGATTCTTTTCGCCAATGCTTCAATGATCACCTGATCTGCACTTGCTATAAGCTCGTCAGTTTCAGGATCGTAAATATTATGAAGAGATACTCTACCTAAGATTCTTTCAGAGATTTTTTCAACGATCTCGTCATTTTTCTTAAGTGCAGTAACTTCTGTACCTCTTAGAGTTCCACAGTCGTCTTCTGTAACGATAACGTCTTGTGCAACGTCTACCAATCTTCTCGTTAAGTAACCAGCATCGGCTGTCTTAAGAGCGGTATCCGCAAGACCCTTACGAGCACCGTGGGTAGAGATAAAGTACTCTAGAATCGAAAGACCTTCCTTAAAGTTGGCAAGGATCGGGTTTTCGATGATCTCCGCTCCGGTAGAACCGGCTTTTTGCGGTTTTGCCATCAAACCTCTCATCCCTGATAACTGACGGATCTGTTCTTTAGAACCCCTCGCTCCAGAGTCAAGCATCATGTATACAGAGTTGAAACCACCTTGGTCAGTTTTCATTCTGCTCATGATCATTTCAGTTAATCCGGCGTTGGTATTTGTCCAAACGTCGATTACCTGGTTATAACGTTCTGTATCAGTAATTAGACCCATGTTATAGTTGGCTCTAATTTCGTCTACAGTTTCAATTGAAGAAGCAATCATCTGTTTTTTCTCAACAGGAACTACAATATCTCCAAGTGAGAATGAAAGACCTCCTTTGAATGCATTTGAATATCCTAAATCTTTCATTGCATCCAAGAATTTCACAGTTGTAGGGAAATCTGTATCAGCAAGGATCTTACCGATAACGTTTCTTAATGATTTCTTAGTAAGAAGTTCATTAATATATCCTGACTGCTTAGGTACAATTTGGTTGAATAAAATTCTACCTACAGAAGTTTCGATCAATCTTGTTACTATTACTCCATCTTCTTTAACAGGTAGTCTACATCTTACCTTAGCATTTAAAGAAACTCTACCTTCAGCATAAGCGATTTCCGCTTCCTCAGGAGAATAGAATGCAAGACCTTCACCTTTTACTTTCATATCTTCTGTAGAGCTCAATTCTTTAGTCATGAAATAAAGACCAAGAACCATGTCCTGAGAAGGTACCGTAATCGGAGAACCGTTTGCAGGGTTCAAGATGTTCTGAGAACCTAACATCAATAACTGAGCTTCAAGGATTGCCTCTGGTCCTAACGGTAAGTGTACCGCCATCTGGTCACCATCGAAATCGGCGTTGAATGCTGTTGTTACTAACGGGTGTAGCTGGATTGCCTTACCTTCGATCATCTTAGGTTGGAAAGCCTGAATACCCAGTCTGTGAAGCGTAGGTGCTCTGTTCAATAGAACAGGGTGTCCTTTCATCACGTTTTCAAGGATATCATAAACTACAGGTTCTTTTCTATCAATAATTCTCTTTGCAGATTTTACAGTTTTTACAATCCCTCTTTCAATTAGTTTTCTAATGATAAATGGTTTGTAAAGTTCAGCTGCCATATCTTTAGGAATACCACATTCGTGAAGCTGTAAGTTTGGACCTACAACAATTACCGAACGTGCAGAGTAATCTACCCTTTTCCCTAGTAAGTTCTGACGGAAACGACCTTGCTTACCTTTCAATGAATCAGAAAGTGATTTCAATGGTCTGTTTGATTCAGATTTTACTGCAGAAGATTTTCTTGTGTTATCGAATAATGAATCTACTGATTCCTGAAGCATACGCTTCTCGTTTCTCAAGATTACTTCAGGAGCTTTAATCTCCAATAATCTCTTCAAACGGTTATTTCTGATAATTACTCTTCTATAAAGGTCATTCAAGTCAGAAGTTGCGAAACGTCCTCCATCCAATGGAACTAATGGTCTTAATTCTGGTGGGATAACAGGAAGTACACGCATGATCATCCACTCTGGTCTGTTGATCATTCTTGTATTAGCACCTCTTAGTGCTTCTACAACGTTCAATCTTTTTAGAGCTTCTGTTCTTCTTTGTTTAGAACCTTCGTTGTGAGCTTTGTGTCTCAAGTCGAAAGACAATGCATCAAGATCGATTCTTTTTAATAGATCTTCTACAGCCTCAGCACCCATTCTGGCGATGAATTTATTTGGATCAGAATCATCAAGATACTGGTTTTCTACAGGAAGAGTTTCCATGATATCAAGGTACTCTTCTTCTGTAAGGAATTCCATATTTTCGAAATCAGAACCATCTAATTTTTTAGCAATACCCTGCTGAATCACTACATATCTTTCGTAGTAGATGATCATATCTAATTTCTTAGAAGGGATTCCTAAAAGGTATCCGATTTTGTTTGGCAATGAACGGAAGTACCAGATGTGAGCAATAGGAACAACCAATCCGATATGACCGATTCTTTCTCTTCTTACTTTTTTCTCAGTAACTTCTACACCACAACGGTCACAAACGATCCCTTTGTAACGAATTCTCTTGTATTTACCACAAGCACATTCGTAATCTTTTACAGGACCAAAGATTTTCTCACAGAATAATCCGTCTCTTTCAGGTTTGTGAGTTCTGTAGTTAATAGTTTCCGGTTTTAAAACTTCCCCTCTTGAGTCCTGTAAAATAGACTCCGGTGAAGCTAAACCGATGGTTATTTTATTAAATCTACTTGTTTTATTTTTATTTGACATTTTTTAGATTTTAGATTTTGGATTATAAATTTTGGATTATAGAATTCTGAACTGGTTCAAAATTCAATAGGCAAAATTTAAAATTATTCCTCAAGTCTTACATCAAGTCCAAGTCCTTGTAACTCGTGAAGTAATACATTGAATGATTCCGGAATACCTGGTTCAGGCATAGATTCACCTTTTGCAATTGCTTCATAAGTTTTTGCTCTACCAATCACGTCATCCGACTTCACAGTCAAGATTTCTCTCAAGATATTGGATGCACCGAATGCTTCAAGTGCCCAAACCTCCATCTCTCCGAATCTCTGCCCTCCGAACTGAGCTTTACCTCCTAACGGCTGCTGAGTAATCAATGAGTAAGGTCCAATAGAACGTGCGTGCATCTTATCATCAACCATGTGTCCTAGTTTCAACATGTAAATGATACCTACTGTCGCAGCCTGAGTAAATCTTTCTCCGGTACCACCATCATAAAGGTGAGTGTGACCGAATTTAGGAAGACCTGCTTTCTCTGTATATTCAGTAATCTGATCAAGAGTTGCTCCGTCAAAGATTGGTGTAGCGAACTTCATTCCCAGCTTCTGACCAGCCCATCCAAGAACTGTTTCATAGATCTGACCGATGTTCATACGAGAAGGTACCCCTAGTGGATTCAATACGATATCTACTGGTGTTCCATCCTCTAAGAACGGCATATCTTCTTCACGAACGATTCTTGAAACGATACCTTTGTTACCGTGACGTCCTGCCATCTTATCTCCTACATTCAGTTTACGTTTCTTAGCGATGTAAACTTTAGCCAACTTCATAATCCCTGCTGGAAGCTCATCTCCGATTGAAATAGCAAATTTCTCACGGTTTTTAACTCCTTGGATGTCGTTATATTTGATTTTGTAATTGTGAATTAATTGTTTGATCAATTCATTCTTGTCAGCGTCTACTGTCCAGTCTGCACCACTAACATTTACATAATCTTCAACTGAAGTTAATAGCTTGTGAGTAAATTTCACACCTTTACCGATGATTTCTTCATCAAGGTCATTTTGTACCCCTTGAGAAGTTTTACCGCTTACCAGTGTATTTAATTTTTCAATTAAAGTATTTCTCAACTCATCAAATTTAGCCTTGTAAGTGTTTTCAATTTCTTCAAGTCTAAGTTTTTCTTCAGTTCTTTTCTTTTTGTCTTTAATGTTTCTAGAGAACAATTTTTTGTTGATAACAACTCCTCTTAATGAAGAGTCAGCTTTTAATGATGCATCTTTTACATCACCAGCTTTATCACCGAAGATTGCTCTAAGAAGTTTTTCTTCAGGAGTCGGGTCAGATTCACCTTTTGGAGTAATTTTACCAATCATGATATCTCCAGGCTTCACTTCTGCACCGATTCTGATCATACCGTTCTCGTCAAGATCTTTGGTAGCTTCTTCAGATACGTTTGGAATATCTGCTGTAAGCTCTTCCATACCTAATTTGGTATCACGAACTTCAAGAGAATACTCATCTACGTGGATTGAAGTAAACCAGTCTTCACGTACAACTTTTTCGTTGATTACGATTGCATCCTCAAAGTTGTACCCTTTCCAAGGCATGAACGCTACTACTAAGTTTCTACCAAGAGCTAATTCTCCTTTTTCGGTAGCATAACCGTCGCAAAGTACTTGTCCTTTCTCCACTACATCACCTACTCTTACGTTTGGTCTTAGGGTAATAGTTGTACTCTGGTTGGTTTTTCTGAACTTAGTAAGTTTGTATGTTTTAGTAGCAGACTCGAATTGTACTAAATCTTCGTCTTCGCTTCTTTCATATTTAATAACGATTCTGTCAGCATCTACGTACTCTACAGTACCTGTACCTTCAGCGTTAATTAAGATTCTTGAATCTCTTGCAACTTGCTGCTCAAGCCCTGTACCAACGATTGGAGCCTGTGGCTTCAATAGAGGAACGGCCTGACGCATCATGTTAGATCCCATCAATGCACGGTTCGCATCATCATGCTCCAAGAAAGGAATCAATGAAGCGGAAATACCTGAGATCTGGTTTGGAGCTACATCGATAAGGTTAACCTGAGCAGGCTCAACTACCGGATAGTCACCATCCAATCTTGCAATAATTCTGTCTGTTAAGAAGTCTCCGTTATCACTCAATTCAACGTTTGCCTGAGCAATTACTTTATCTTCTTCATCTTCTGCATTTAAGTAAATAGGATCAGCGTTAAGGTCAATCTTACCACCTTCTACTTTTCTATATGGAGTTTCGATGAAACCTAGGTTATTGATTTTCGCATAGATCCCTAGAGATGAAATCAAACCGATGTTTGGTCCTTCCGGAGTTTCAATCGGACAAATTCTTCCGTAGTGAGTATGGTGAACGTCACGAACCTCGAAACCTGCTCTTTCTCTTGATAAACCACCAGGCCCTAGTGCAGATAATCTTCTCTTGTGAGTGATCTCTGATAACGGGTTGGTCTGGTCCATGAACTGAGAAAGCTGGTTGGTACCGAAGAATGAGTTGATTACAGATGTTAATGTCTTAGCATTTACAAGGTCAAGCGGAGTAAAGATTTCGTTATCTCTAACGTTCATTCTTTCCTTGATTGTTCTTGCAATTCTTGAAAGACCTACACCGAACTGTCCTGCTAATTGCTCACCAACAGTTTTAATTCTTCTGTTTGATAAGTGGTCAATATCATCAACCTCAGCTTTAGAGTTTACAAGTTCGATCAAATGTCTTACGATAGCAATGATATCTTCTTTTGTAAGAACCTCAGTTGTTGTAGGAATGTTAAGACCTAACTTTTTGTTCAATCTGTAACGTCCAACTTCACCTAAAGAGTATCTCTGCTCAGAGAAGAATAATTTTTCAATGATTCCTCTTGCCGTTTCCTCATCTGGTGGATCTGCGTTTCTTAACTGACGATAAATATACTCTACCGCTTCTTTTTCAGAGTTAGTAGGGTCTTTTTGTAATGTATTCTGGATGATAGAGAATTCATTACTGTTTTCTTTGTGAATCAGGATTGATTTCACACCAGCATCCAGGATAAGATCTAAATGTTCTTTTTCAAGGATTGTTTCTCTATCCAAGATGATCTCGTTTCTTTCAATAGAAACTACTTCACCTGTATCTTCGTCTACGAAATCTTCGAACCAAGTGTTCAATACTCTCGCAGCCAATGTTCTCCCTTCCACTTTTTTAAGGGCAGCTTTAGAAACTTTCACTTCTTCCGCAAGGTCGAAGATCTGAAGGATATCTTTATCAGATTCGTATCCGATAGCTCTTAATAAAGTTGTTAATGGTAATTTTTTCTTACGGTCGATATACGCGTACATTACGCTGTTGATATCAGTTGTAAATTCCATCCAAGATCCTTTGAAAGGGATAATTCTTGAATAATATAATTTGGTCCCATTCGCGTGGTAAGTCTGTCCGAAGAATACACCAGGTGAACGGTGAAGCTGCGTAACGATAACTCTCTCAGCACCGTTGATGATGAAAGAACCACTTGGCGTCATATAAGGAACCGGACCTAAATATACATCCTGAACCACAGTTTGGAAATCTTCGTGTTCCGGGTCAGTACAATACAATTTAAGTCTAGCTTTTAGAGGAACTGAATAAGTAAGTCCTCTTTCCACACACTCATCAATTGAATAACGTGGAGAATCTACCAGATAGTCTAGGAATTCTAATACGAATTGGTTTCTTGAATCCGTAATTGGGAAATTCTCTTGGAAAGTCTTGTAAAGAGCTTCTGTCTTTCTGGCTTCAGGAAGTGTATCAAGCTGGAAAAATTCTCTGAAAGACTCAATTTGGATATCCAAAAAGTCCGGAGTGATGATTTTTCCTTTCGCTGATGAGAAATTAATTCTCGGATTTCCTTGAGTTGTTGATTTTGTTTTACTCATAAAACTTTTAAGAAAGGGTTAAAAAATATTTTGATTCATTAAAAAATATCAGAAAAGAACAAGAAACAAGGTAAAAGTAAAAGGTAAAAGTGTTTTTGGCGCTCACAGAAGACCTTAGGACTCTTTTAACTATGCACTTGGCTCTTTCTAACTGCAACACTGGTATATCTTTTCACAGTGTAATGCAAAATATTTTTATTACTTTTGAGGCAGCATTACCGCAATATCTACACATACGAAATCCCTTCCACGTTTTCACAATGAAAGAGTTGATTTTCAGTATTTTATAAATTTACAAACAATTTTTCGCGCCAAAAGAGGGGCAAATATACAAAAAAACATCCACAATAACAAATAAAACACCTCATTTCGAGGCTCTTAAAACAAGAGAGGCTGCCCAAATATGAGCAACCCCTCTACAACACAAGCTAATCTTATGATTATTTCACAATAACCTTATAAGATTTTATTTTTGATTTGGTTTCTATTTTAATGATATAAACCCCTGTAGGAAGTGAAGACGTATCAATACCGGTATTGGCATTCAGTTTATCTGTCCTAATGATCTGTCCCTGTGCTGAGAACAGTGTATATACTCCTTCTTCTGCGGATGTGATTCTAAGATTTTCTCCTGCTTTTACAGGGTTTGGATATACTTTCACATCATTTGCTGCATCTGCAATTTCTGTAGCTGTGATTTTCGCAGCAGTTTTGGAAGCATTTTTCAGCAATGAAGCATAAGGTGAAAGTGGTGAATCCGGTGAACCTCTTTTCACAAGGTCTGTATCTACTACAGCCTGAATACCGTCTTTGTCTTTATCGTTAATCGTAGAGATGAATCCACCTCCTAATGTATCGAGGTTCTCTTTTCCGATCTTATAAAGGTCAAGATCCGAACCATTGGAAGTAATATCCAGGAAGTCAGGTTTATCATCTCCATCTGTATTTTTAATTGCATATTTCAATACTCCTGAGTCCGGTGAAGTTTCCAGAATATCAGCAATACCGTTTTTACCTACCGGAACATTTGTATCAATAACTCCGTTGTGATCTGCATCAATCTGATTGATTACTGATAACGGAATTCCTGATTCAAACAGATCTAAGATACCATCGTTATCAGAATCAAGGTCCAGATAATTTGGAACAGAATCTCCCAATACCGGCGTTAACAGAATATCTCCTTCATTATCATCATCCTGAAACTTGCCATTTTTATCAAAATCTTCTGCCACATCAAGAATACCATCGTTATCAGAATCCAGATCACAGGCATCCACAATACCATCTCCATCAGTATCCAGTGCAGGAGATTTGTCATTCACTTCAGTACAGCCTTCTGCACAGTCAGGAATTCCGTTTCCGTTATTATCTATGCTGTCATCACCTCCAGGGCAACTGTCGAAACAGTTTGGAACACCATCGTTATCATCATCTCTGCTCGCGAAAGCGTTATAGATATAATAATTTTGAGGAATACGAACGGCCGTTCCGCTATTGAATGTAATTTTAATGCGGTTAAAAGGCTTTGTAGCTTTTCCTCCTACATAGAATTTATTTGAGTTCGTTGTGAAGAAGTTTCCACTGATTAGACTTCCTGAACTTGTAAAGGTATCTGTCAAGATATTTCCATTGTATAATGTCACGGTGATATTTTCCAGAACACTTACTCCAAGAAGGTTTCCTGCTTTTTCTACAGTGAATCCAGCCATCGTATTGACAGGAAGCACAGCAGTACTGCTTACCGTTGCAAATGCTGAAAAAACACTAAGAAAGGATGCCGCTGGAACCGTAGCCGTTGCATAATTAGACGGATTATTATCAACAATAGCTTCCGGATTCGTCATCTTCGCTAAAATAAGACCAAGAAATCCCGGACCTGATGTCCATGAAGTTCCGGTTACCAAATTTCCGGGAACAGCAGAACCACTGGTCTGGATTTTATCATCACATTCGCAAGAAACAGGCTCCTCAAAAGCATAGTATACTTTTAAAGCTCCTAAATTAAATCCTACTGTCTGGGTAATTTTTAATCGTACTTCATTGAAAGGCTTTGTGGTCGTTAATGTAATTTTCTGTTTTCCTGAACCAAATCCTAATACTTTAATATTAATCAGACCTCCTCCGTCAGACAGCTGCTTTGAATCCTGAAGCTGGCCATAAAGATAAGTTTCTATTGTAATATTTTTTAAAAACTCAGCACTTAACAGTTTCCCCTGATCATCCGGTTCTATAACAAACCCTGTTCTGTTACCCGCAGGATAAATCTGGTTTTTGTCAAGAACTCCAACTGAATAAGATCCCAGCAATCCGATCGGAAGAACTATTGATCCGTAAGAGTTTTTATTTCCATCACCAATTCTTTCTTTATTCTGAACATAAGAAAGCGGAGCCAGGAAACTGCTGCTTCCGGATACGTTTCCGTCAACACCGCCTCCTGCAATGATATCATCACAAATACCATTATTATCTGTAGGTACTTTTGCGGGATCAAATGCAAATGCATAGTACACATTCATAGCACTGAATATGGAAAGGACATTGGTTTGGTACAGTCTTACTTCATCAAATTCTTTTGAAGTTTTAAAATGCAGGAATATCCTGTTCTTACTTCCTCCGAATGCCGGTACTGATAAAAGTGTACTGCTGGTAGTTGTCTCCTGAAGAATACCATTTTTATAAGTACTGATTCGCAGAGAACTCAAAAGATCAACAGTAATAAAGCTCGTTCCAAGATCTACATTGAATCCGGTAATATATCCCGCAGGATAGGTTGTATTTTTATTTTTTACAGAGATACCGTTCCCACTTAACAGGGAAGCAAAATTCCCCATGCTTACGCTGTTATCAAGGCTTGCATCTACCACAGGATTCATGCTTCCGTTATAACATGCTAGACAAATCCCTGAATTGTTGACAGGTTTTGCCTCTACACCCATCCCACGGATTGGTTCATAGCCCTGCTGCGCAAATACTCCTACCGACATCATCAATGTCATAAGCATCGCAGCTAACTTTTCGAATAATTTTCTGGTCATTTTATATTTTTTTAAGGTTTGTGTTTATTTTTTATTGAATTAGTAAAGGGCTTTCCAATTGGTTCCATTACAGCCCTCATGTGCTTTAGTGGTTGTATTATATCGAATTGCACCTTCTTCAGCTGATGTACATGTTGCATTGGCACCCGAAGCGATTCCCTTCATCTGTATAGCAGCACCTGTAGATGTAGCTGCAGTAGGAGCCATATTGATTCCTAATATGGTATCTGTTCCATTACTTTTATTGAAGAAAACATGCTCTTTGTTAGCATAAACCATTTGTCCCGCAGCTGCCTGACCAGAAAATCCTATTGCAAAAGCTTCTGTACCAGTAGCAGTATTTGCAGATCCAACAGCGATATTGTTCAATGATGTTGTATTTCCGCTTCCGATAGCAATCCCACCACTGTTGATGTGATTATTCCCAACAGTAAGTCCCGTAAGTCCTGTTACGGTATTAAGATTTCCAAAAACCAGGTTATTGGCACCTGTAGCGTTATTATTATTTCCTATTACTTTAGCTCCATTATTTGCTGTATTGTTTAATCCAATGGCTACAGCGAGAAAATTACCCTGTGCAGAGACTGAGTTATCTTTTCCTAATGCAATATTTGAAGAGGTACTGTTTGTAAGAATATTATTGGATCCCCAAGTAAATGAAGCATAAGGACCTGTTGCAGAATTGGAATTTCCACCTTGTAGTGTTCCATTAGTATCTAATATTCCTTTTACGTTTTTCTGAGTAGCCAGAACCAAATTCTGACCGTCATTTGTTCCTAAATAATTTCCGCTTCCAATATTTGTTCCTAGGGTTGCTGTTGCTGCTGTTGTACCGGCATTTCCTACTGTACGCCAGCTTCCACTTAAGCTTCCCCATCTGGTTCCATCAAAATAATAATACCCTGGTGAAACAACATCAACGGTCTGCCCGGAAGGTGCAGCTTCAACCGAGGTTACATATACTATTGCTCCTGTTTGGGCTGTAGTATAGTTTTTAGCTTTTAATTGTACACCTGTAAGCCTTGGAGCAATCACGCCATCATGTTTACCGGCATTGGAAGGTGATCCTACTATGTCAAAGGTAGCCTGAGCTTGTTCGGTATTAATCCCTACCTGTGCTAATGCTGGCAAACCTAATGATAAAAGAGCGATGGTGAATAATCTGTTTTTCATGTCTAATGATATTTGCTGTTTTTTATATATGTGTTTTTTTAAAAGGACAATTCTCAGGCATTCTCACTCAAATAATAAATGAAATAACAGATAGTACTGTAAGAAAGCGCATAAAATTGTTAGAAGTATTTGGAGATGATAGAATGGATTAATTTATCAGGGATCTTGATAATAAACTTAAAGCCATCAACGAGTTTAAAAGGATTGATATAGAACTTTCGGACTTCATTAAATGTCAGGAAAATATATTCCTTACAGATAGAGTATGAATAAGCCCATTTACTCCATCCAGCGACAAATTTTATGTCTCTAAAAAGGAATGATTGAAGATCATTATTATTAAAAATAGAAAAATTGTATTGTTGGCTATTGCAATAGAATGCAAAGGTTTCAATTTGAACAGCAGACAATTTGTTTGCAGCTGCCACTTCATTTCCTTCTTCAGACAGATGAACTGAAACATCAGCTAAGCATCGTTGTGGCTGATTATTTATAGCTGAACAATATGGTAATTCAGTTTTACTTATTGTGACAGGTATAAACTCAGCGTTTAATTTTCCTACGGCCGCGAGAAGCAACAAAAGTGTAATCTTGTGACTGTAAGAAAGAAAATAATTTCTATCCAAGTTATGTTGTGTTTTTTCGGTACAAATATAATATATTTTCAATAAAAACAACACTTTTATAATAAAAAACCAAACAAAATAAATAAATTAAAAAATAAAAACAAAATATCATGCTAATTTTTATCAAATAAGCAACCATATTAAAATACAATAAAGAAAGAATTAATAATATTCAAATACTGTTATAAAATAAAACACACATTTACAAAGACTTACATACAAAAAAAAGAACCCGGGCATTTGCCCGGGTTCCTATATTTATAATAAAATTGAAATTATTTCAATTCTACTTCAGCACCAGCTTCTTCTAATTGCTTCTTAAGAGCTTCAGCTTCGTCTTTAGAGATACCAGTTTTGATTGGAGCAGGAGCACCATCTACGATATCTTTAGCTTCTTTAAGACCAGCACCAGTTAAATCTTTTACTAATTTAACGATAGCTAATTTAGAAGCACCTGCAGACTTAAGAATTACGTCGAATTCAGTTTTTTCTTCAGCAGCTTCACCACCACCTGCAGCAACTACTACAGCAGCAGCAGCTGGCTCAATTCCGTACTCATCCTTAAGGATAGTTGCTAATTCGTTTACGTCTTTTACTGTTAAGTTTACTAGCGTTTCAGCTAAATTTTTTAAATCTGACATTGTTGTAATGTTTTTGTTGATTATTTATTTAATTTCTTGAGTGTAATTATTCAGCACTTGTTTCTTCAGTGCTTTCTGCAGCAGCTTCCGGAGCTTCAGCAGGAGTTTCTTCTACAGCAGGAGCAGCAGCTTCTTCAGCTTTAGCTTCTACAGTTTCAGGTTTGTTTTGAAGAGCAGAAACAACTCTTTGAATTGGAGATTGAAGTAATCCGATGATTTCTCCGATCATTTCTTCTCTAGACTTGATGTTAGCAAGTGCAGATAAGTTTTCGTCTCCAACGTAGAAAGTTTCTTGAACAAAAGCAGACTTTAAAGCAGGCTTTTCTTCTTTCTTTCTGAACCCTTGGATTAATTTTGCTGGACCGTTTGCAGTCTCAGAAATCATTAATGCAGAGTTTCCTTTAAAAGTCTGGAACATTTCAGAGTAATCTACTCCTTCAATCTGCTCCATTGCTTTTTGTAAAAGTGTATTTTTTACCACTTTCACTTTGATATTTTGTTTGAAAGCCTGTCTTCTGAATTCTGAAGACTTCGCAGCGTTCAAACCGTCTAGATCTGCTACGTATACTACTTTTGCATCCTGAAGCAAGTCTTTGATCTCTTGTATTGCTACAACTTTTTGGTCTTTTGTCATTGTCTTAAGGATTTATATTAGTTAACAGATTTAGTATCGATTGCAATACCAGGGCTCATTGTAGAAGACAAATAAATGCTTTTTACATACGTTCCTTTAGCAGCAGTTGGCTTCATTTTGATCAATGTAGAGATCAATTCCTGCGCATTTTCTTTGATTTTAGCAGCATCGAAAGATACTTTACCAATACCAGCGTGGATGATACCATACTTGTCTACTTTGAAATCAATTTTACCTGCTTTCACTTCAGTTACTGCTTTACCAATTTCCATTGTTACAGTTCCTGATTTAGGGTTTGGCATTAAACCTCTTGGACCTAATACTCTACCTAATGGACCTAATTTACCCATTACAGCTGGCATAGTAACGATAACGTCAACATCTGTCCAACCTTCTTTGATTTTTTGTAAATATTCGTCAAGACCTACATAGTCAGCACCAGCAGCTTTAGCTTCTGCTTCTTTATCTGGAGTTACAAGAGCTAATACTTTAACATCTTTACCAGTACCGTGAGGAAGAGATACAACACCTCTTACCATTTGGTTTGCTTTTCTTGGGTCTACACCTAATCTTACAGCGATATCTACAGAAGCATCAAACTTTGTAGTGTTCACCTCCTTTACAAGAGCTGAACCTTCTTCAAGGTTATAGATTCTTCCTTTTTCTACTTTGCTTAAAGCTTCCTTTTGCTTTTTTGTTAATTTTGCCATTTCTTTAAGTTTTAAGCGTTAGTTGGTTTAGTTCCTGTTACTCTTAATCCCATAGATCTAGCAGTACCTGCAACCATAGAAAGTGCAGAGTCTGTTGTAAAACAGTTAAGATCCGCCATTTTATCTTCAGCGATTTTCTTTACTTGTTCCCAAGTTACAGAACCTACTTTGTTTCTGTTTGGTTCACCAGAACCTCCCTTGATTTTAGCTGCATCCATTAACTGGATTGCTGCAGGTGGAGTTTTAATAACGAATTCAAAAGATTTGTCTTCGTATACTGTAATTACTACAGGTAAAACTTGCCCTGGCTTATCTTGGGTTCTTCCGTTAAATTGCTTACAAAACTCCATGATGTTCACACCTGCAGAACCCAATGCTGGACCTACTGGTGGAGAAGGGTTAGCTGCGCCACCTTTCACCTGAAGCTTTACCATTTTAAAGACTTTCTTAGCCATTGTTTGTTTTTTAAATTTGAATAATTAATGAGTTTGGAAGCATTTATTATTCAGCAGGTTATGCACTCACATAACAATAAACCTACTTTTTGGACTGCAAAAGTATAAAATATTTTTGAAATAGCAAACGGAAATTGCTGATTTTTAAAAAGTTTTAAAAAATAATTGAAATAAAGAATTATTTTTTTCCAGACAGCTTTTGCAGCATCTTTTTTCGTGAGGATTTTGAAATATAACCCAAAGACACCTCCAATTACTTCCACCCGATTAAAAAAAGAAGGACAGATATCTGTCCTTCTTTTTATTTATAGAATCAAAAACGTACTAAAAACCTGATGGTTTGGTAATCGTTTGGGTAGAACCATTATTCCCTCCAAGATCAGCATTAACATCACTGATATTTTGTTTTGTAATCAGCCTTCTGTAAGCCATCAGATAAAGATCTACCGTAAAATTATTGTAACTTCTTGATGGATTGGATGAATTCACAGCAATAATTCTACTGTCTGTAAATCTTGCTCTTATATGCCATGTCCCGTTACTTTTGAAAGCAACAACATCAGGTGATCCCTGTTTGTTGTCATTAATACCGTTATCGCCATAATCAAGCATCACATTGGTATTCCCGTCATTCAGTTTGAAAGAATAGTTATGAAGTACAACCAAAAAATTATTTGCATCAATTTTGGTATCATAATCCGAAATTCCTGTACCTGATACTCCAGTAAGAGTAAGCTTAAGGTAATTGAACAGTCCGCTGCTTTCCAAAGCAGGATCATACAATTGTAAACCATTCTGCGAAGTTGCTAAAAAGCTCCCCCCTGTCATGGTAGGTTCTCCAGGATTTCTCAGATATAAAGAATTTGTATATGTTTTCCCGTTAACGTCAAGTGTCTCTGTGGGATTAGCAGTATTCACTCCTACTTTTCCTTTCTGGGCATTCAAAAATATCCCCAGACACAAGATTATTGTGATATAAATTTTTCCTTTCATAGTTTTTTTATTGAAGCCCTAGAGGCGTATTGGTTGATACTCCTGAATAAGCCGGTGAAGCAGATGCTGAAACTGAACCATTGAAAGTTCCCCAATCTTTAACTAGTGATTTTTCAAAGACATTCAGGGTAAGAGTCCATGTTCCATTTTGTGATGAAACGGTACCAGCTCCTTTAAAACTTAAATTAATCGCATGATAATTTTTACCTCCACTTGCTATCTGAGTAACTTCAGTAGAATAAGAGCCAAATGATTTTGGGCTGGTCGTCGTATTAGCTGCTGAAACCGCTCCTGTAAAAACAGCACCTGTAATTGCCACTACATATTTACTTACATCTAATCCTGTATTGAGATTTACAACTTCATCCTGTCTCACATTTTTCAATACAATATTATACATATTTACAGGGGCTACATTACGGAGCGATATATCCAACAGCTTTACCTTACCTACCGGTGAAGTATCTTTTGAACGAGTAAGAAGAAGATAGTTTCCGCTTGCCTTCGTATTTTCAGTATCTATTAAGTAGGACTCTACCAATGTTTCTCCTTCAACATCGAGAGTTCCTTTGGGTGTATTAGTGTTAATTCCAACTTGTGCATTAATGCTTAAAGCAGCAAAACCCGTAAAGAGTATCGCAATAATTTTTTTCATAAGTGTTTGTTTTATTGAATTAATGGAGCTGCAGCAGCACCAGTTGTTGAAGCATTAAGACTTTGTGTAGAATTAAAATCTTTGGCATATGACCTGTCAAATACCAGTAAATTCAGTGTCCAAACTCCTGTAGGAAAAGAGGCATCCGGAGAAAACCCCTGATAATCTGCTTTAAGCTTCCATGTTCCTCCTGCAGAATAAGCAAAAATCTGAGGTACCGGTGTAAGCCAATCTGCAGAAAAAGTTCTTGTAGGCTGTGTAAATCCAAAGGAAGAAATTACCACCAAAAATTTACTAGAATTGATCTTTGTGTCAAATTGATTTACCCAATCCTTGTCTGAAGGATCACAGGTAATTTTAAATTGAACAAGATTAATCGGTGCCGGAGAATTGGGTACAAAGGAATCGTTGTACGCTGTAATTTTGTTTTCCGGAGCTGGAGATTTGATAATGAAAGTGTAATTCTCATCTGCTTTCAGTTTCTCCAGGGGTTGCTTGAAAACAACTCCTGATGTCTTCATTGTACCGTTCACGGTAAGTTCTTTTTCCGGGTTCGCAGTATTGATACCAACCTGCGCACTTGCGAGTACGGAAGTACCCACCAGAATGACCATCGAAATAATTTTTGTCATTGGGTTATGTGTTTATATAAGGCTTGTGTTTTGAATAGCTAATCGAAACTTTACATTTTTTAGTTAAAAACATAGAATTTTCATACGCCTGTAAACAGTGTATGAAATAAAAACATAAAATTTTATGGATTAGTTAACAGCTTGGTTGCAAGAACTATGCCAGCTGAAAATAAATTAAAGAATTCATAAGACTTTAATTAAGAAAAAATTCTAAAGAGGTAGTAATTACATTGAAGTAAAGTCCTTCTTAGAAGCAACCAACAGGATATCTGTGCTTGAAAATACTACTGAACAACAGCAATATTTTTTTAAAATCAAATTTCTAGAAAAAGCAAAAAGACTGCTTAATAGCAGTCTTTTTATATTTTTATAAGTAATTGTTATACTTTTTCTACTTGCATGTAGCTCAGTTCCATTGGAGTTTTTCTACCGAAGATCAATACAGAAACTTCAATTTTCTTTTTGTCTTCAAGAATTTTCTCAACTGTACCATTGAATCCGTTGAAAGGTCCATCGATTACTTTAACGTTTTCACCTACTACATAAGGAATTTCAACATCGCTTGCAAATTCTGAAAGTTCATCCATTCTTCCAAGCATTCTGTTAACCTCAGATTTTCTCATTGGAACAGGATCTCCTCCTTTAGTTAAACTTAAGAAAGAAATAACTCCGGGAATATTCTTGATAACGTGAGGAATCTCTCCCATCAGGTCAGCTTCAATCATCAAGTATCCAGGGTAATAAGGTCTCTCTTTAGGAACTTTTTTTCCGTTTCTAATTTGAATAACCTTTTCCATAGGAATAACCACTTGAGTAACGTACTGATCAAACCCTAGACGTTTGATTTCTGTCTCAATATAGTTTTTCACTTTATTTTCCTGTCCGCTGATTGCTTTCAGCACATACCATTTCAATTCGCTCATTATGGGAAAATACTTTTAATTAATTGAACAAGTTGATTAGCATTCCTATGATGTTGCTGATTGATTTAGAAAACAATTCATCAACTCCAAAAGTGAACAATGCCAGAATCACTGTCGCAATAGTCACTACAATAGTAGATGACTGAAGGTCAGCCCACTTTGGCCATTCAACTTTATGTCTGAATTCGTTATAAGAACCTTTTAAAAAATCGACAAATGAACTCATAATTTATATTTGCACGGGCACAAGGATTCGAACCCTGATCAACGGTTTTGGAGACCGGTATCCTACCATTGGACGATGCCCGTAGATAAAAGCTTCCGAGAGTTTCCTTTCGGAAGCTTTATTTATTTTAAGATAATTAGTCTAAGATTTCAGTAACCTGACCTGAACCAACTGTTCTACCTCCTTCTCTGATCGCAAATCTAAGACCTACGTTAAGAGCGATTGGTTGTAACAATTCTACAGTGATCTCTAAGTTATCACCAGGCATTACCATTTCTACACCTTCTGGTAAGAAGATTTCACCTGTAACGTCAGTAGTTCTTACGTAGAACTGAGGACGGTATTTGTTGTGGAATGGAGTGTGACGTCCACCTTCTTCTTTAGAAAGGATATAAACAGAAGCTTTGAATTTTTTGTGTGGCTTAACTGAATCTTTCTTAGCGATAACCATACCTCTCTTGATGTCAGTTTTTTCAATACCTCTCAACAATAGACCTACGTTATCTCCAGCTTCACCTCTATCTAGGATCTTTCTGAACATTTCAACTCCTGTAATAGTAGAAGTTAATTTCTCGTCACCCATACCTACGATATCAACTGGATCACCAGTGTTGATAACACCAGCCTCGATTCTACCAGTTGCTACAGTACCTCTACCTGTAATAGAGAATACGTCTTCGATTGGCATCAAGAATGGCTTTTCAGTATCTCTTGGTGGTTGCTCGATCCAAGTATCAACAGCATCCATCAATTCTTCAACGCTCTTGAACCACTTATCTTCTGTGTTAGCAGGAGATGCAGTAGCTGCAGTAAGAGCTCCTAATGCAGAACCTTGAATTACTGGAGAGTTATCTCCGTCAAATTCGTAAGTAGATAGTAAGTCTCTAAGCTCCATTTCAACAAGCTCTAATAACTCTGGATCATCTACCATGTCAACTTTGTTCATGAAAACAACGATTCTTGGTACGTTTACCTGACGGCAAAGTAGGATATGTTCTCTAGTCTGAGGCATTGGACCGTCAGTTGCAGCACATACTACGATAGCTCCATCCATTTGAGCAGCACCAGTTACCATGTTCTTAACATAGTCGGCGTGACCTGGACAGTCAACGTGAGCATAGTGTCTTTTTTCAGTTTCGTATTCGATGTGAGCAGTATTGATAGTAATACCTCTTTCTTTTTCTTCTGGAGCAGAGTCAATTGCAGAGAAGTCTTTTTTCTCAGCAAGACCTTTGCTAGCTAATACAGCAGAAATAGCAGCTGTAAGAGTAGTTTTACCATGGTCAACGTGACCAATAGTACCAATGTTCAAGTGTGGTTTGTTACGATTAAACGTTTCCTTTGCCATGATTTAAAATTATTTATTTATTGTTTTTCAAATTTTCGGTGTGCAAATATAATGAATTTTTAAATACCAAAAACTTTTTATTAAAAAAACTTTCAATATTCTCATCCAGTGAAGGACAAACCTTATATTTAACGTATTGAGACTGCAAATTTACACAATTTTCCGAATTGAAAAAAACTTTCTGAAACCTTTTATTAAAAAGCCTGAAATACAGAATATTCCAGGCTCAATTAATATATAAATGAAAGAAAAATCACATCTGGCTGAGCTTTTTTGTCCGGTTGAATATCCAGAAAATAATTGGAAAAATAAGCAGTGTAAGCACGGTAGCGGTAATCAGCCCTCCAATAATGACAATGGCCAGAGGTTTTTGAGATTCCGACCCGATTCCCGTAGACAATGCTGCCGGCATCAATCCGATAGAGGCCATAAGCGCTGTCATAATTACGGGTCTTGTTCTGGATTTTACCCCATTTAATATCGCAGAGTCTATATCAAGACCGTCTTTCACATTCTGATGAAATTCTGTGATAAGAATCACTCCGTTCTGGATACAAATTCCCAGAAGAGCAATCATACCTACTCCGGCAGAGATTCCAAAATTGATTCCGGTAACATGCAATGCGATGATTCCCCCTATTAAAGCAAAAGGAACGTTGGCCAATACAAGAAGGGAATCTTTCATATTTCCAAACAGGATAAACAACAGGAAGAAAATCATCAGAATACTCACGGGTACTACCTGTGCCAATCTGTGAGAGGCTCGCTGCTGATTTTCAAACTGACCGGTCCATCCCACAGAATAACCGTCCGGAAGTTCAATAGTTTCAACTTTTTTCTGGGCATCGGCAATTGTGCTTCCCAAATCTCTATCACGGATTGAGAATTTAACCCCAATATACCGCTTGATATTATCCCGATAAATAAATGCAGCTCCGTTATCTTTAACGATGGTACTTATTTCTTTTAAAGGAATCTTTGCTCCATCCTGTGTAGGAACCATCAAAGCTGCAATATCGTTTTCATTGGTCCTGTATTCCTGAGAATAGCGCAGACGGATCGGGAATTTCCTTTCGCCATCAAACATTTCTGAAGCCGTTTTCCCACCAAAAGCCATCTCCAATACGGCCTGTGCATCTGCCGGCATTACACCGTAAGCCGCCATTTTATCTCTGTCCAGTACAACACTTACTTCCGGCTGGCCGATATTTTTAATAATTCCAGGGTCTTTTACCCCTTCTACATCTTTAATTTTTAATAAAACTTCATTGGCTATTTTATCCAGAGTTTCCAGATTATCACCATAGATTTTGATTCCGTTTTCGGCTTTAAAACCTGCTACTGCTTCAGCTACATTATCCGAAATCGGCTGGGAATAGTTGAAGGTAATTCCTTGGTAACTTCTGAGCTTTTTATCAATTTCATTAATCAACTCATCATAGGTAATCTTACGCTTCCATTCTTCCCTTGGCTTAAGGTTAACAGCAAACTGTACGAATCCAAATCCATTAGGGTCTGTCCCATCATTACTTCTCCCCGTCTGTGCAAGAACGTCTGTAACTTCTGAAAAGCTCATAATGTCTTTCTTTAAAAGGTCCGCTGTTTTCAGAGATTCTTTTAATGAGGAACTCATTGGCATTTCGGCCGTAATCCAAAGTGAACCTTCATTCAACTGAGGCAGGAATTCTGTTCCCAAAAATTTACCGGAAAATAAAGTGACCGCCAGGAATGAGATGGCAACGATCATACTCATTTTTTTATGCTTAAATGTTAAATTAAAGCCTTTCAAAACGATTCTATCCCAGAAATTAACAAATGGATTATTTTTTTCTCTTACATTTTTATTTAAAAGGATATGTGAAAGAACAGGAACCAATGTTAATGTAAATATTAATGCACCAATTAATGCAAACCCTAATGTAAAAGCCAAAGGAGAGAACATCTTTCCTTCTACTTTCTGAAATGAGAAAATAGGAATCAGGGAGGTAATGATGATTAATTTTGAAAAGAAGATCGCTTTTCCTAATCCGGTTCCAGTCTGTTTGATCCAGCCTCCTTTTGCGAGTTTATTAAACTTCTCCATTCCATACCGTTTCGCTTTATGATCCAACATTACAAAGAGACCTTCTACCATGACGACGGCTCCGTCTATGATAATCCCAAAGTCAACTGCTCCTAATGAAAGCAGGTTGGCGCTCATTCCAGCCAGCTTTAAACATAAAAATGCAAAGAGTAAGGATAGAGGAATGATGATGGAGACTATTAATGTTGTTCTCCAGTCGGCCATAAAGATTAAAACGATTACCGTTACCAGTACAATTCCTTCGATAAGGTTATGCATTACGGTATGAGTGGTAAAATCCATCAGATTGTCACGATCATAGAAAGTAACCATTTTGACATCTTTTGGAAGTATCTTTTCGTTAAGTTCTTTAATTTTAGCCTTCACTCCAACTAAAACCTCCCTTGGGTTCTCTCCTTTTCTCATCACCACAATTCCTTCCACCGTATCATCGTGATGGTTCAGGGCAGCTTGTCCTACTCTAGGCATAGAGCTTTCATGAACTTCTGCTACATTTTTTACCAGAACAGGGTTTCCGCTGTCATTCTGAATAGTAATATTTCCGATATCGGCTACTGACTTCACCAAACCTATCCCCCTTACTACATAGGCTTGGCCATTTTTTTCAATGACATCACCTCCTACATTCAGGTTACTTTTGGTGACAGCATCATATACCTGAAGTGGAGTAAGGTTGTATTTATCCAATGCTCTTGGGTCTATACTTAATTCAAAAACTTTATCCTGACCTCCGAAAACATTGATATCCGCTACACCTGGGACACCTCTTAAAGCACGGTCTATGACCCAATTTTGCAGAGTAAGTAATGCTCTCGAATCTTTTGTTTTACTTTCCAGCGTATATCTGAAAATCTCACCGGTTGGCCCGTAGGGCGGCTGTACTTCCGGATCTACCTCATCAGGAAGGCTAATAGTTCTTAATTGGTTGTTGACCTGATTTCTGGCAAAAGTATCGTCCACCCCATCGTCAAACAGAATTTTAACAATAGAAAGTCCAAACATTGTGGTGCTTCTCACACTTGTTTTTTTCTGAACCGGGCTCATCGCCAATTCGATAGGTGTAGTGACAAAACGTTCTACTTCTTCTGCACTACGCCCATTCCACTGAGTAATGATTACAATCTGAGTATTGGTAACATCCGGGAAAGCTTCAATAGGCATATTTTTGAAACTTATAAAACCGGAGATAGCTAAAATCGCTACCCAGATAAAGGTAAATGCTTTATTTTTTAATGAAAAAGCGATTATATTTTTTATGAATTTATTCATGATAGATAAATTGATGACCTAAAAAAGCCGTTAAAGAAAAATATCAATATTCTTAATGGTTTAATTAAGACTAACTGTTCAGTGAACGGTATATCAGCAGCTGGTTGTTGGTAATCACTTCCTCTCCTTCTTTCAGCCCGTCTGCAATATAGGTGACATCTCCTACCTGCTTTAAGACTTTAATTTCTCTGACCTTCACATCTGTTCTGGATTTAAAAATCACTACAAAGCTTTTGTTATCATCAAAAATCACTGCTTTGGACGGAACAGTCAGCATAGTACTGCTTTCCAGGCTGGAAACTTTTATAGTTGCTTTACTGTCCGGAATGAGAAGTCCATTGGCATTATCCAATACCACTCTTGCCTGCATAGCGTTGGTCTGCGGATCAATAATCTTGAATATTTTATCAATTTTCCCGTCAAAAACCTTATCCGGATAAGACAGAGTAGATACCTGAGCTTTCATTCCCAGACTGATTTTATCAATATCCGATTCGTTGACATTCATAATTGCCCACACGTTGGTAGTATTGGCAACATCAAAGATATTATCACTTCTGTCACTTCTCAGCTGCATATCTTTATTGATACTTTTCTGAACAATATAACCGTTAATGGGTGCTACTACACTGTATATATTTCCGGTTTTCACATTATAAACCGTACTTACTGCTGCAGCTCTCTGCAACTGATCTTCGGCTTTTTGTAACTGGCTTTTTGCTTCCAGGACATCTCTTTCCGTATTTAGTTTTCCTTCGTACAGCTCCTTCGCAACCCGAAGATTATTTTTTGCCACTACCAGATCTGTTTTTGCATCACTTACATCCTTTTGAATTTCTGCAAGCTCGGTGCTTCTGATGGTTGCCAGCACCTGCCCTTTTTTCACATAGTCTCCCAGTTCTACATTTACACTCATCACATTTCCTCCTACCAACGGATAAACATCTATATAGCTGTTTTTGTCTGCAGATATCTTTCCGTAGAAGCTATATTCATCTTCTATATTCTTTTTTTCAACTTTTGCCAAAGAAATTGAATTCAGCATTGTGTTGCTCAGCTCGAATCCTTTTTTAGCGTGATTGGTTTTCTCTTCCTCTTTTTTTGAACAGGCCAATAATGAAAGGACCATTAATACGGAGATAATATATGTTTTCATGATTTTAATAGAAGATTTTCGTTTGTACTAATTGATTAAGCTGTTCTGCTGACTGCATGATCTCATTTTTCATATCATAGATCTGAAGGGCCGTTTCCCTATAACTATCCATAAAGTCTGTGAATTCAATCAGGTTGACATTTCCTTTTCTGAAATTGTTCAGCATTCCGTTGTATACAAGATCCATATTCTGCAGATCTGTAGTTTTAATGTCCAAAAGCTGATCATACTGAGCTTTCCATGTTTTATAAGCAGATTGAACTTTCGTCTCCAGGGTCAGTTTCTGGAAGTCAGCATTTTTCTGATTCTGCTGAATAGCATAGTTTGCTTTTACCACATTTCCCTGGTTCGCTTTCCATAAGGGTAAAGGAATTCCTAAGGTAAGGTTTGCTTCATTATTAAAAGTTCCGCCTGCCTGATCCCATGAAGCGCCTACTGTCACATCCGGTACATTCAGGGATTTCTGCCATTGTGCATATAACTTGCTGTTATCAATGAGTTTCAGATTGTATCGGTAATCAGCATTATTTTCCAGCGCTTTGCTTTTCAGTTCTTCTTCATCACCGAATGGCTGTGCTGCCAGTGATTCTTTAGCTTCAGATTCAGACATCGTAGGTTCTATTTCCTCCGAAACGCCTGTTAAAACTTTTAGATTCTGTTCAAAATCCAGAATATTTTTATTGATCTCAAGTTTATCATGATTCAGCTGGATCACAATACTCTGTAACCTTACAGCATCTTTAAGCGAAACGTTCCCTTTTGCAGACTGTACACGATAAGCGTTTAAAAGATCATTCATATAACCTAACTGCTTATTGGTGTTTTCCAGTTTTAGCTTTTCGTAATAAAGGTTGAAGTAGGCAGAACGAAGCTGAGATCTTAAATCAGCCAGCAGTTGGGAAAACTGAAGTTGTGCAAGTTCTTTATTGGATTTGGCAAAAGCAATTTCATTTTTCTTTTTCCCACCCATATAGATCAATTGAGTAACTCCTGCTCCTTTTGAGTGTCCTACATCAAAAATCTTTTTATCCTGGGGATTATAAGCATTGAACTGTCCGCTTAGTTGTGGTAACTCCCAGATTTTAGCCTGCAGAATATCTGCATCAGCCATATTGATGTTGTATTGTTCGGCGAGCAGCTGGAGGTTGTTCTTCTGAAAGGCTTCTTCGCAATCCAAAAGAGACATCTGCTGTTGTGCTGCCATGAATGAGGAAACGGCGAGACACAGCACTGCAATTCTGTTCATTGTTTTTCTTTTTAAATTACAAAATTGCTCTGATGCTATTAAAAGAAACTTAAATGACGCTTAAAATAAAATTAAAATCTCCTTATACAGGCCGTTTCAAAGAAAAAAGCAACAATTGAACAGATATTTTATTCTCCAAAAGTTGAATTTTCTATCAAAAATTTAATCCTGAGTTTAACAAAAAAAAGCAACTGCTTTTGAGGTCAGTTGCTTTTGAATATTATTTCTTAAAAATTAAAGTGAATTTATTAATATATTCCTGAGGAGAGGAGTAGATGATATCGGCGTCATGGTATTCCAGAATTCTTTTGACAATCCTAAGACCTAGGCCCGATCCCGCAATATTCTGGGCATTATTTCCTCTTGTAAAAGCTTCAAACAGTTTGGTCTGCTCATCTTCGGAAATAGTATTTCCATGGGAAATAACTTCTACATAAAGGTTATCATTCGTTTCGGTGATCAAGACATTCACTTCCGTATTGTCAGAATAAACCGCCGCATTCTTAAAGAGATTAATAAAGACAATGACCAATAGTGATTGAATTCCTTTTATCATGAGAAAAGCATTTTCGGAACTGTCTTCATTAATCAGGAAATCAAGCTTAAGCTGTGGATAACTTTTCTCTACTGCTTCAAAAGCTTCAAAGATGACTTCATCAATCCTTACTTCCTCATAAATACTCTGAATATTTTCTTTGTCAAATTTAGTAAGCAGCAAAAGCGAATTCGTCAAATCCGACAACTGGTACACGTCCCGCTGAATCTGCTGTAAAGAAGACAGAGTTTCCGGAGAATGTTCTTCAAATTTGATAAGATTCTCCAGCTGAAATGCCATTCTTGTAATAGGTGTTCTGATCTCGTGGGAAGCACTTGCGGTGAAATCCTTTTGTGACTGAAATACATCATCCAGCCTTCCGATCATTGTATTAAATGATTTTGCCAGCACACTGACTTCATCATTAGACTGCTCAACAGGAATCTGGGTTGTAAGTTTATGGGCCGTTACTTCAGAAATTTCCTTGTTCAGATCTTCCAGCGGACGCAGAAACTTTTCCACAAAATAATAACTGAAAAAACCAATAAGAAGAGTACTCATGGCATAAGCCGTGATCAAAAGATATTTAAGATAACCCAACTTCGATTTTCCATTGGTATCAAAGGCGCTGGTAAGGATATAATAGTCTTCACCATTAATAGTTCTGAGTGCAGCATAGATTTCCGGAACTGTTCTTTCCGTATAGATAATCTTCTTTTTATCCAGTTCTTTAAGCATTGCACTGTCCCAGGTGACATTCCGGTCCTTGATTGTACTGTAGATCAACTCTTTTTTCTCATTGAAAATTAAAATCTTTTCATTCAAAAGAATGTTATCTGAATTTTCATTGAAGAAAACCGGAGCCTCCTCCTCAAAGTCTTTGGATTTTGAGATGAAATGGGAAGTAAATTCAAGCCTCTGCCTGAAACGTTCTTTAAACTCATCCCTTCTGAAGTCATTAAAAGATAAATAAATGACCGCCATTACCATTCCAAAAAGTAATGAAAAGGCGATACTGATTGTTAATGCTATCTTTCTTTTTAAAGACATTTATAATGGGCTAAGGTAATATCCGAAACCTGAACGGGTATGGATCAGTTTTATTTTAAAATCTTTATCAATCTTTTTCCTCAGGAAATTGATATAAACTTCTACTGTATTGGTATTCGTGTTAAAATTGTGTTCCCAGACATGTTCTGTGATCTGCTGTTTTGAAACTGTTCTTCCCTGCGCCTCCGCAAGATAAACCAGCAGCTGAAATTCTTTTAACGTAAGGGTAATTTCATTTCCTCCACGATAGACTTTCTGCTCGGTTTTGTTGATAATAAGATCATCAATTCTAAGAATATCCTGGTCTGAATTATCGGAAGGTGCTTTTCTTCTCAGCAGCGAGTTCATTCTTAAAAGAAGTTCTTCAAACTGAAAAGGCTTTACCAGATAATCATCGGCCAGCCTGGTGAAGGCATCTTTTTTATCAGAGATATCTCCATAGGCAGAAATGATAATAATCGGCGTATTCTTATCAAAGGAACGGATGGTCTGGCAGACATCAAGTCCATTTATTTTAGGAACATTGATGTCCAGCAAATACAGTTCGTAAGTATTATTTTTTATCTGGCGGAGGAAAGTTTCTCCGTCATAGATCTTATCACAGTTAAAATTATTTGATTCTAAAAATCGGCAAAGCTCTGCAGACAGAATGAGATCATCTTCTAATAAAAGAATATTCATCAAAATTTATTTTACACGAATTTAACGAAAATTTTATGATTGTGATTCTAAAGATGAAGTAAAAATTTCCAAGGCATCACAGTACACTATCCATAATAGATGAAAAGTGACCTGAAGAAAAAATGAGATGGAATCAATTGATGATTTTGTTTAAGCACGTGTTTAACTATAAAACTTCTTCAGTGACAAAATCACTTCATACTTAATTTCAAAAAGCAGGGATAAAAAAAATTCCCGAAGAAATTCGGGAAAATCGAGAGCCAACTACGGGACTTGAACCCGTGACCTCTTCCTTACCAAGGAAGCACTCTACCGCTGAGCTAAGTCGGCATCAACTAAAAAAATCACACTAAGTAGCGTGATTTTTTTGAGCGGAAGACGGGGGTCGAACCCGCGACATTCAGCTTGGAAGGCTGACGCTCTACCAACTGAGCTACTTCCGCAATTTTGTTTCCAAAACTATTGGTAAACGCTGTGCAAAACTAAAAAAACTTATTTAATTTTGCAAGTTTTTTATAATATAAAATGTGGGGAGAGCAGGATTCGAACCTACGAAGCCGAAGCAACTGAGTTACAGTCAGTCCCATTTAGCCACTCTGGAATCTCCCCAGATATTTTATATTAAAATGAGCCTCCAGAGGGATTCGAACCCACGACCCCGAGATTACAAATCACGTGCTCTGGCCAACTGAGCTATGGAGGCATTTTAATAAAAGACTGAAATGGATCGAGAAACTCTACTCTACAGATTTCAGTGTTAAAAAAAATCACCCTTATCAGGGTATTTTTTTGAGCGGAAGACGGGGGTCGAACCCGCGACATTCAGCTTGGAAGGCTGACGCTCTACCAACTGAGCTACTTCCGCAATTTTGTTTCCAAAACTATTGGTAAACGCTGTGCAAAACTAAGAAAACTTATTTAATCTTGCAAGTTTTTTTTTATAAAAATATAAAGTGGGGAGAGCAGGATTCGAACCTACGAAGCCGAAGCAACTGAGTTACAGTCAGTCCCATTTAGCCACTCTGGAATCTCCCCAAAAGTTTATATTTTATGAGCCTCCAGAGGGATTCGAACCCACGACCCCGAGATTACAAATCACGTGCTCTGGCCAACTGAGCTATGGAGGCAAATATAAAAAAGAATTCAAAAGATCGCTGTTCCTTTTTTGCGAGTGCAAATATAGAACGGATTTTTTGAATTCTCAAATTTTTTATAAACTTTTTTTAACTTTTTTTCCTACGCCATTTCTTTTTTCTTGATTAATAGCTTTTTAGCAGTATCAACGCAAAGGTCCAGACTTTCTTCAAAACTTGCAGATGTCTTTTTTACTACAATATCATCTCCCGGAACCGCCAGAATAAGTTCAGTTGTTTTGTTCACTTTATCAGCGTTATTTTCTACTTTCAAAAACACCTTACACTCCTGAATCTTGTCATAGAAGGTATCTAATTTACTTACTTTTTTGTCAATGTGTGACTCTAGTGGTTCGTGTGGAGTTAAACCAATTGATTGTACTGAAATCTTCATAATTCTTCTTTTTTTGAAGCTCGAGGGTGAGCCTGATTAAACACTTTTTTCAATTGTTCAATATTAGCATTCGTATAGACCTGAGTACTGGCAAGACTGGAATGCCCTAATATTTTTTTCACTTTGGAGATCTCCGCCCCATTATCCAACACGTGAGTAGCAAAGCTATGACGGAGGATGTGAGGACTTTTTTTTTCTTTCGTTGTTATAAGACTAAGGTACTTATTAACTACCACATAAACAAATTTTTCATTGAGTTTTTTCCCCTTCTTATTTACAAAAAAATATGATTTAAATTCTGTCTGTGGATTTCTTATTTCCAGATAACTTTTAAGAAGTTCAGACAGTTCATTGGAAACAGGAATTACCCTTTCTTTATTTCCTTTTCCTATTACTTTTAATTCATTTTCATATAAATCAACATGCTCAAATATCAGGCCACAAAGTTCCGCTTTACGCATACCTGTCTGATAAAGAACTTCCATAATACATCTTTCAAGCACATCATGCAGTTGTTCGAAAACTCTTTCGTTAAGATCCATCATTTCCTCTTTAGACATAGGAATCTGTTTTTCAGCATAAAACTTCAGGGAAGAAATCCCTTCAGTGGGAGAAACTTTAATTTCACCTAATTTTAAAAGAAAAAGATAAAAACTACGAAGAGAAGATAATTTCCTGTTGATACTTCTTTTGGAAATATTATTTTCACTTAATTCAACAATGAAATTTCTGATGATTTTTTTGTCTGCTTTAGCCAGATTGTCAGAAGACTCTGTTCTGAGAAAGAAATAGGAGAAGTCTTCAAGGTCTTTTTTGTAGCTTGTAACTGTATGAGGAGAGTACCTTTTTTCGAATTGTAAGTATTCTAAAAACTTTTCCAGCATCATGGGTATAAAAATAAAAATTCACTCCTCAAATATAAGAATTTAAGAAGTGAATTAATATATGGTTAAGAAAAAATCTTAAGCCTGCTCTTCTTTGCTAAGTGCTCTTTGTTTGTAAGCAGCTTTTAACCTTGATTGTCTCAAAGTTACAGAAGGCTTGATAAACGCTTGTCTAGATCTTAATTGACGAACTGTACCTGTTTTATCAAATTTTCTCTTGTATTTTTTTAAAGCTCTGTCGATGGATTCACCATCTTTTACTGGAATTATTAACATATTTTACATCTCATTTTGGATTGCAAAACTAGACAATTTTTCTTACATCACAAAATATATTACTACAAAGAATCACTCTCATATCTAATGACCTTTAAAAAACCTAGCATTAAAGGCATTTAACACATAATAATATTTTTATCCACAATGACTAAATATTCAAATCTTAGCAGTTTCAAATTATTCATTTCACGACCTGTTCTCATTAAAAAACGCCCATATTAATGAAATATAAACAAAAAGCATTATCTTTGCATTCACTTTATTCATGGGGTTGACTGGTTTCGACAGCAAGACCAATGGGTAAGTAAGCATGCAGAGAACCGTGGCGCGATCTCTTTAATCCCTTGCTACAAAACTTTAACTGGCAACGAAGAGTTCGCTCTTGCAGCTTAATATCGAAGTATAGTAGATCAAGCGTTTTCCTGAAGATAGTAAGGAAGCAAGATATCTCACAAATGCTCTGTTCTGCGGCGTTTGATCCTGAGATATAGGAATGCAGGAATAAGATTTTAGACGCTTCGGCTAAAATTCGAAAATTATAGAAGATAAGCTGGAAGTTGAGTGTCTGCCCTCTGCCTTCAGTCGAAAACCAATGGTAGAATAAGCATGTAGAAATCTTATGTATTGCTTGTTTGGACGAGGGTTCGAATCCCTCCAACTCCACTTTTTAATCTAAAGAGAATTTGTAAATTATTGAATTTTAAATAATTACATTTTCTCTTTTTTGTTTTGTATCCAAAATTGTATCCGAAAACTAAATTTGGTAATTATTTGATCTAATTAAACCTCATTTAATCTATTTGAATAAACCTCAATTATAAAGCTTTATAAGGATGTAAAGATACAAACTATAGAAATGATTTCAAATAAATTAGTACCATTTTAGATATATAGAATATATAAGGAGCTAGATTTTCAACAATGGAATTTTAGCTCTTTTTTAATGTTTTTATTTATTGCGAAAATAATCAATTCCATTTTTAGGAATGTATCGCCCCTCTGTTTTAATACATTTAATCTTTTGATTGCTTTTTCAATATAAACAATGAATAATCAATCACCTATATAAAATGGCATCTATATGGTTTATGAAGTTGTAAAGCTTCTCTGAAAAAATATCTAAAAAATGTTTAGGTTACTAAATGGTAAGTAAAAATAATGCCTTAAATTTAAAAGACAGGGGGATATAGGGAAAAACGTCTTTTCGGGGTGTACCTTAGACTAACATAGGTACTGTATTAATACATTTATTAAGAATAATATAATTCCTTAAAAACAAGCTACTAAAAGATGGAAAAAAATACGACAAGATTTGACGTACTATGGGAATAATTTTGAAAAAAAATAATCACACTTGAATAAACAGTGAATTTAGGCAGAATGTGTATATTTGTTTAAAACAATAATAACCTCTTCTTTTCAATATGCAATTTATAAAGATATCTAGTAATACTGAGTGTAGTTGCTTAAATGATTCTTATGCTGATTTAACAAATATGTTTGTTAGAAAAGTGAGAAAAGCTCCCGACATGAAGGATGCAGACTTTAAAAATCATTTTGAAAGAGATAAAACTCCCGAAACAAATACATGTGATGAAATTTGCGGGTTTCATGGAGTTTCAATTGAGATTTGGAACGATAGCAGTTCCAAAGCTTTATTAGAGAAATATCTCTACACTGCAGGAATAAGCCCAAAACATAAAAATAATCTATCTGTTTTCAAATTAAAAGAAAATGCAGGGTTAGTAAAACACACTCCACATCAAGTAGAATTCAATGAATATCATTATGATTTTTATAAAGAAGACTCTTTCACTGTTGATCGTTTAGAACTAATTGAAATGATCCCCTTAATACCAAATCAAGATGCTTAACTTAACTAGTACTCAGCTAACAAATTCTGAATTGCCTGTAATAACAGACAACTATAGTGTTTTGCATTTTGATGAATATCCTATCTTATTCACAGGGACAAACAAATATGGAAATAAAATTATTGGATCGTTTTGTGATGAAGACGATGAAACTAACACTTTAATTTATTTTACAATAATAGTTAGCGATAAGGATTTTAGTAATTTTTATAAAAAGAAAATATCTTATAGAGAATTAATACTTAATTCTAACGAAATTTTTATACTTGAGAAAAATTATAATAATAAAATCCTTAAATCTTATTTTGTACCTATATCAGACATACCATTAGATTATATCCCATTAGAATCATCATTTATTCCAGATAAATATATAGTGTCTGAATCTTTAAGTTATTCTTTTAGTTTAAAAGGAAAGTTAGCTGATTTCCATAAAGCATTAGTAGATGACATTAATAGCATAAATTCAAAAATATATGATTATTTAAATGAAAGCTTGCAAACATTAAATATATTCGGAATCACATCAAAAGTTTTTTCACAGCCTTCTAACACAGGAAGTTATAGATTAAATTTTGATATTAATTTTATACCCAACCCTCAACTTAATTTTTTTGAGGTAGATAAGGACAAAGTGACTGAATTTATAAATCAATACCTTAACTATATTTCCCAAACGTTACCACATGAGAAAGAGGATTTTTTAAATAATCACACCGAAGAATCGGAGGATTTTTCAATAATCCAAAATAGCTTTAAGGAAATATTTCATAGCTCTCATCAAGAACCTGTATCAACAGTTTCTGATATACTAATTGATAGTATTAATAACGTGGCGGAGAAATTATCTGATGTGAGTGAATTTATGAAGTCAAATGACAGCTTCAATTCTATAGAAGTAGGCATAATTAACCAAGGTCAATTTTTAAGCAATGGTACTATTGACAGTAATTATAAATCTATTGTTGATTCAAAACTTTTATCAACAGATACAACTGATGAAGAAATAAAAGTAGTTTCTGACGAAACTCCCCAAAATTATAGAATATTAGTTTTTAGAATAAATAGTGAAACAGGAAAAGGAGGCGCAAGACTTTATCCTGATTCTTCTGAAAAACACCATAAAATAGCACTAACAGTACATACAAATAAAAAAGATTTAGCTAATTCGATTTTCACTGAAAGTCTTTACGAAGATAAGGTTGTTGATGTGATGGGAATTGCTACATCAATTGATGGAGTATATAAAAAAATAGAATGTTATTTATAGTTTTATACAAAAAAATAACATCAAATTTATAAATTAAATATTATTGAAAAATAGCAACTTATTTAATAAATTGAAAAGCGACAACAATTACATATTAATAATTTTATGATATTTGCATACAATTGTAATTAAAAATGGTTTAATTATTGATATAAACAGATTTATCCAAAAAAGCTTATAAGCTATTTTAGATGAACATCAACGGAAAATAAAAGTGTAAAACTTTTGCTTTTGTCTTGTGAATCGGCAAAATTCTTAATACTACAAAATGCAAACAGTTTAGCGCACTTGTCATATAGGCAAGTGGCTTATCCTGTTTTTATGTAGTATAGGCTTTGCCGAGCCTTCAAGACTAAAAGCAAGTGAGAACCACTTGCTTTTTCGTTGCTCAAAATCAAACAAAATTTATAAAAATATGAGCAACACAAATGAGGGCGGATGCTTACCCGTATTAGCATTTATTCTTTATGCAGTCGTTATTATTGGTTCAGGAGTTCTTTCATGGAATTGGACTGAGCCACAATCTTTTCTCGGAGCAATCGGATTTATGATTGTCTGGGGAATTCTTTCTTACATAGGACACTTTATTCTCATTGGAATTATCGCATTATTATCTGAAAAATAAGTAATTATGAAAAAAGTTTACTTATTAATGGCTTTTTGTGTAGTAGTTAGCTGTAAAAAACGAGACACTTGGGATAATGTTTATATGAACTCCGATTCCATTAGCACAGATACGACTTATCAGGCTTCTACACCTGTTTTTAATGATTCTACAAGCATTATTCAAGATACAGTGTCAATTACGTCAACAAAACCCAAATACGCTATTATATGGGCTATTATAGCCCCAAATAGTGATTCTGTACTTACTAAAGAGAATATGTCTCGCTATCAAAGTATTGGAAGTGATGTTATTGAAATGACAGACGTTAGCGAAGATTCGAAGTACAAAAAAATGGACGAATTCGAGAAAACACTCTATAAGGACGGTGCTGTTCCAACAGGAATGAATATCAGAAAAAGAAAGATTCTCGTATTTGACAGCTATGCCGAAGCATCAAAACAAAGAGAAGAATTTATCAAATAGACATTATTAACAATCAAAAATAATTACAATGAAAAAATTAATTTTTACTTTATTATTGGCAGTGCCAACATTTTACTTCGCGCAGGAAGAAAAACCGAAAGAATCACCAACCGCTAAAGAGTGTGATTTACCGAAAGATTTCAAAGAGCCAATCAAAAATAACAGATTAAAGAAATTTGTTGCTATTGACAACGGAGTTGATGAAAAAGAGGTAATTATTATCCGAGCACAAAATGGCTTTGGAAGTGGGATTTATACAGCTTGCGTAAAAGGACAGCCAATCCAATATCAAAAGATGGGAACAGTTTTTATGCGTGAAGGGAAAAATCCTTTTAACAATGCAAAATGATATTGCAGTTTCAGAGAGCATGTATTCTACCATTTGAATTTAAACAGTACAGCATTTGGGATGATGTATCACTTATTTTGATATTGTTTGCTTTTCTTACTTTTTACATTAGCTTTTCTTATTATTTATTACTTATTTTAAAAACAGCGGTTAGAAGAATAAAGAATTTTATTCTATAACAAAAATTACATTAACCAAGCTTTTTACGGTTTTCCACATTGTAATAATAAAAAAACTACTTAAATTGTTTTTAAAATTCTTAATTTAATATGAAATCAATTTTAATTAATGGTGCTAGTCACGCAGGAAAATCCGAAACCGCAAAAGAGGTTTGCATACAGCTAAAACCAACAAAAGTTTATAAACTTTCTGCCGTTGTTGCAAATCTAAAAGATAGTACTTTGCAAGAATCAAGTGTTCAGAATATTTTTAATAATACATTTATCATACAAGTTAAAAATAAGTGGATATTGATTGTAGCGGGTTCACCAACTGAACAAGAAATACAAATTTCAATCTTAATAAAAATATGCATTGAGATAAATATCAATATTTCTTTTGCTCTTGTATTTATGAGATTATTTGAAAGATTAGAAGACTTTGACACAAAAAGGGAATTATCAGAAATGAGTGATATTATTCATTCAGAAACAATTTACAGAATAAATAATAACAACTTCAAAGATACAATTGAGTGGAAAGAAAGAATAGATCGCATCGTTAAACTTATTAATCAGAATATTTAAGATAATAAAAAACAGGCTTAATTAAGCCTGCTTTTTATTTTAAACAAATTCTAAACTTTAAATGTTTTTTTAATTAGACATTATATAAAAGTCGTTATTAACAAACATTTCTTGCGCTACCTAATAATTGATTTTCATGGGTATTTACAGAATTAGACTTCAATTTGACCGATGATAAATCACTATTAATATCAAAAACTCCAGTTTCAACTATTGCTTTAGCTAAAGCATCTATTACAGGCACCGAAACACTATTCCCAATTAATTTCATCCACCTTGCCCTATTTTCAGGAAGAAGAAAATCCGAAGGAAACCCTTGAATCAAGCAAGCCTCTTCTTTAGTAATTCTACGATAATTTTTATTCTTAAAAACTTCGTTGATAAACAAATCTTTGTGTTCATCTTGATTTTTTGCTCGGATAACTTCTGTTGTTACATAATCATTAGTGTCACTAGCCACTAAAGTTGGAAATATATTCGATGTTGGCAAGAAAATTCGATTAATCCCATATAATCCTGTACTGATCTTGGTATTCTTAAAATCATAACGTACTTCAATAGGAACTAACATCCCTTTTTCAATCATTAAAGGTATTGTTTTGGATAGAGATATTTTTTTTAATTTTAACTCTCTATTTGTTTTTAAATCATCGACAATGAGAATATTACCTGGACAATTGTTAATTATAACTTTTTCATTTTCAGTTAATTCCAAATCTAAATTTCCATTTATTGAATAAGAATAATTAACTTTTTTGAAAATACCCAAATCCACTAAACTTTCAATTTCATTTTTTTTTATGGATGGATCAAGAGATTGAAAGTGTTTTAATGATAGAGGATTACCATCAAGATTACCATAAGCACTTTTGCGTCTATTTTTCAACAGTAAATAACAAATTGACTTTTGTCTTTCCGTTGTTTCTAAAATATCCCAAGAATGAATTGTCGAATGACCATTTCTTAAGTCATTAAATAAGAAATAATCATTTAAACCATTACTGGTTGACAAGCTCATAGTTTTTTGTGGTACAATTTCCCCAAATAAATCTTTATATACTTCTTCTTTTTTATCGATAAGCTGTTCATTGAAATCAGATAAAATAGAAGCTAGTTTTATTTTTTTTTGTAATGGTTTAGGTAGAACAAATTTATTTGCAAATTTCTTATTTTTAAATCCAATAATGTAAATTCTTACTCTATTTTGAGGAACACCATAATCAAAAGAATTCAATACATAATAATTCGCATGATAACCAGCCTCTTTTATCCTCTCTAAAATATATTTTAATGCTTCTTTATTTCTTGGATCAACCAAGCCTTTTACATTTTCAAAAATAAAAGCATCTGGCTTCGATTGATGTAGTAAGAAAATCGTATCATTCCATAACTGTCCTCTATCGTCATCAAAACCCAAATTTCTTCCAGCTATTGACCAACTTTGACAAGGCACACCAGCAGTTAATAAATTATGCTTTGGTAGTTGTTTAATCTTCCTGATATCCCCTAAATTATTCTCAATAGGTTCATCTGAATTCCTACAATAAGTTTCAATTGCATCTTTATCTATTTCACTAAAGCCTAAACATTCACCCCCATTATTATCCAATGCCATTCGAAAACCTCCAATTCCTGAAAATAAATCTATAAAACTAAACTTTATTTCTTTCTTCATAATCTTATTTCAACAAATTTTGTTCTGACTGTTGAGGTGGTTCTATTTCCAAATAATCACGATAAATTATTTCTTTATAATTACTTCCTAATTTATTTACTTCAGTAATAAAAGTTTCATATGTACCATCTCCCCCTATAAGATCCCAAAATTCATTTCCAATTAAAACAGATTCATCTGTATGCATATTAAACCATCTCATTGGAAACGCCCATTTATAATCTTCTTTTTTTCCATATGGATTATAGACCAGCGCATAGTAAGCATAATCCACCTGTTTTGGATTCATAGCCAACAGCTTCAATAGCTTTTCTTTGCTAACTTTAGTCTGGTCACTATTTGGAAGAGGAGCTTTTAATTCAAAAGCATATTTAGTATCTGTCTCGGTATTATGTATGAATATATCACAGGTTACACTGACTGGAATTGGATCACCTCCCCCTTGTCTAACATACGCAAGTTCTTTTATCCAATCTGGTTTTGTTTTAGCTACACCTTTTTTATGTTCTAAGTTATTAAGAACCTCTTGAATTCTCCTTAAACTTTCAGCACCTACTACACCATTAACAGTGTGCCCCATTGAACAATGTCCATGATTTTCATTAGCAACAACTTGAGCTAGCTTTTCCCAAACTCCTCCAAAAGGAGTTACAAATCTTCTCTCAAAATGAGAACCTTTGAATATTTCATCAGGCACTAATGCTGCATAAAGAGGCTTTGCTGCATGATGTGATTCTTTTATAAATGGATCTTTTACAAGCACATTCTGCATTACTTTATCCATCATAGTAGAGACTACTTTTTTAATTCCTTCACCAACTCGTTTTTGCTTATCCATAAATTTTCACGTTAATACATTTGTCTGCGAATTTACAAAATTTACACCTACTATATACTGCAATACTTTTCCAAATACAGTATATGAACTCAAAAAAATAAATCTATAACAAACCTAATTTGCTTTTATAATAGCCTATCAAAACAATATTACCAAACCCTAATTACCAACATAGAAAAGAGGTAATAAATGCAAAAATTATTTATTTTCAAATCTATTACGAACCACCCTATAATGGTTTTGTATCGTCTTTCTGTCTCTTCCAGATACTTTTATTAGATTAGCTTGGGTAATTTTAGGATATTTTTCAAAATCCCAATTTTCAAGATACCTTAAAAGTTCTTGGCGTGTTTTTTCAACCTTGTCTTTTGCTAAGATTTGGTTAACCAACTTTTTCTTTTCTGGAGCGGGCATTGTCGGATCTTCAAAATAAAATCTTCTTGTTCTATTTTCCAAAGGTTCTAAAACTCCTCTCAATTTATAAGCATTATTTAAAATTTCTTCAACCACACCATCACCCAATGGTGTCACAAAATATTGTTTGTTATAGCTTTGTAAATAATGATGTAATAATTCGAAAGCCATATGGGGATTGAGTGAAATAAGACACTTCGCAAAACCACTTAAAAACTTATATCTATTCTTTGCTCCAACAGCTTCAAACGGAACAAAGCATTGGCAGTATTTGATTTTTTCTTTTCCAAAGTCGAATAATCCGTTTTCATCAAAGCTGATCTGATAATCTTCAGCGATTTCTTCTAAATTATTAAGCCTTATTTCCCCCCCAGTTCGGTAGTATATATCATTATATCCATCTAACTGGGGGAAAAAATTAGGTTGCAAGTCCACTTTAGCTTCAAGCTCTTTTGTTTCAAAAGATAATGCTATCGCATCATCATTGCAATGCGCCTGCATATCATAGCTCACAAGCTCTGCTTCCATCAAAATGGTGTCCAAATAATCTTTTTCTGGCACTCCCACTTTGTTTGCTACCCATTTATAGGCATTTGCCAGTTCTTCTTCAGGTATATTTTCTACTTCCACCAAAATACAACATCCTTTTCCATTAATGGTACTCCAAAATGCTTTAACATGGGTAACATCATAGTCAAAATCGTTGCTGTCTTGTATCTCATAATAAAAATATCCACTCAGTAATATGCCATCCTCATTTTTGTTTGAAACTGGACTCAAGTAATTGAAATTACACACTTCTAATTTGTCACGCAACCTATGTAAGATTGCATCTGAATAGCATTTCCTAAATTCTTCAATGAATTTTGCAACTTTTCTATCTGGATTCTGGATATAATCACACAATTCTCTTACATCACAGAATTCTGCTATCACTTTTTTATCAGCTAAATTATTGTATACTTTAAACATGCTCCTGTTTTTTAACAACAGAAATTCCAACCCTAAAAAAGAAGGAATTCCCATTGTGGATTAATATTTTTATTAATGATCTTTCCAGTGCTCAAAATTTCCACTCATGCAAGACTCAATAATTTCAAGTTTTTCATATTGTTCTCTAGTCCATTCGTTGAATAGAAAATCACGGAGTTTCTTTTTAACTTTCTTAAATGTAACTTTAGAATAAGGGCTAATATTTATTGTAGCAACAATCTTATTTTCCCATTCCTCTTCAATACAAATATCAGCCACCACTTTAGAATCTTTATATACCCATATCTGCTCTTCACAGTCCATTTCAAAATACAAGCCTTTAGCTTCATTCCTTAGTCTTTCTTCCAATTCAAGTTGATAGGTGACTTGTGCGAGTAATAATTTTTGTTCAAATTTTTTAAAATCAAATGTTTTCATAGTTTTCTTGTTCGTTTTTTCATTTTTAACCTGAGTTTTTTTGTTGAGATTTTTCATTATAAAATTGTTTATTAAATGTTTTTACTATATTTTGTTTTTTTAAGTTTGGGCTAAAGAGCATATCTTTAATACCTTAGTTTACAGGAGTCAGCGATTTTAAAATCTCGGACTTTTTGAAATAAACTTGTGATCCGAGCATATGGGTTTTTATTTCTCCAGATTTTCTTAATCTCCAAAGTGTTATTTTGCTTACTCCTAGATATTCAGTAGCTTCTTTAATTGATAAGAGTTCTTCAGTTTTTCTTTCTTCCATAGCATTTATTTTAGCTGTTAAAGTTTCTTCCATTTCATAATGAAGTTGTTCTTTTAATTTCTGCATAACTATAAGTAATAGAATTTCAATGTGGCTGTTTTTGTTTTTATTTAAATTCATAATGTATTGATTTTTAATAAATTAAAATTTATTTTATTAAAATTTAGACACGACAATTCCTCCCGTAATATTTATTACGGATATGTTTGCACGTCGAATTTTGTTATTTTAAATTATACTAAGCTGAAATTTTATAAGTCTTTTTATATTTTATTTATAAATTTCCACTTGATAGATATTTCTTGTTTTTAATTATTCTTACACGCTAAAACTTCTTTTCTATCATAATACACTTTATGCCCGATTTTTCTGGGTATTAAAATCTTTTTCTTATTCCAATTAAAAAGCGTTGAATAGGTAACACCTAAGAGTTCCATCACTTCTTTTCGGGTGTAAAGTTCTTTTTCATTTTCTGCTTGCTTCCCGAAATTAAGCGCTTCCAATACCTTCATAACTACGTTTTCAATTTCTTTAATTAATTCGTCTTTTGGTACTTGTACCAGTTGCAATGTGTTCATTTTTAAATTGTTTTTATATTAATATTATTTTATACATAATAAATTTTTGGATATAAAAAAAAGACCCCTTTGTTTAAAGGTCTTTCAGTTTACCATAATTTATTATATGTTTTATTCTTATTTTCTATACTCTTTTAATTAAAGGGAGTAATTTTCCCACAGGCAATAAAAATTCATTTATTGTCTTTAAAGCAAAAAACCTATGAATGCCAATATAACATTTATAGGTTTTTTCCAATATCTTGACTTTTAATTGTCAAAATCATTATTAAAAGCTTTTTTTGGATATTAATTTAATAAAATATTTTTAGCTTTCTAATTAAATCAAGTATCAAAAATCATGCCAAATAATTATTTTTTTTATAAAATTATTTAATAACCTAAATTACTGAAAAATTTAGCCGTTGATTTTGCTTTTTCAACATCCGTTTTATTAATATAAGTCAATAATTGTTTTTCCGTTGTATGTCCAGTAAAATTAAGCAAATAAGCAGTTGGTATTTTTTCATAGAAATTAGAGGCAAAACTTTTACGTCCAATATGCGAAGTTACCAACTCATGTTTAGGGAATTCACCAAAAACTTTTCTTGTAACATTCTTTTTACCCTCTCTTTCTATAACCTCTGTCTTTCCGTTATATACTATTTCATCAATCTTGGCAATCTCACAAACTTGCTTTATATAGAGGTTAAGATTTACTTCTGATATTTTACGTGGAAATTCTCCATCTCGTTTAGCTAAAATTTCCAAAACTTTTTTCAATAAAGGAATTTTCATTTTAGCATTAGTTTTTTTCTGTGTAAATTCAATATACATCTGCCCCTCCGTATCCTGTACAATCATTGATGAAGTAAATCTTAAATAATCACTAACGCGTTGTGCCGTATAACAGGCTATTAAAAGCCAATCTTTAGCATTATCCAGATAATCGTGAGGCATTTTCGCATTTTCAATTTTTTCAAGCTCTTCAAACGTTAAATAAATTGATTTAGGGATATGCTTTGTAGCTTTTTCAACTTCAAATCTCCAACTCATGACATGTTTATGAACATCAATATCAAATGATTCTGCAACTTTGCAGACTGTCTTTAAAAATTTTAAATCTCTATAAGTAGTAGAGATACTATACAATTCTTTCTTACAGTAACTTTCAAAATCAGTTCTGAAATGATTATCTAAATCTTTAAATTTTAAATTCGTAAATGTTTTTTTCTTTGTTTGTTTATGTTCAATATATCGGCTTAACAAATTCTTTACAACATTAGCCTTCTTAATAGTGGAAATTGAGGCATTTTCATTTTTCTTTATATTTATATATACATCAAAAAAAGAAAGTACTTCATCAGAATATATAGTCTCTTCATCCAGCTTTACCTTTTGCGGCTCAATAACAGATTCTAGCCAACCTTTTACATCAACCTCTGGATGATCTGATTTAAATTTTGAAATAATATCAGCTTCCAATTTTGACAAACGCACATTAATTGTATCAACATCGTTTTCAGCAACTTTTTTAGAAACTGTCTTGCATTTTCCGTCTTTCCAATCTTTTGGTTTACATGAGAGGTAAGGTATAGGAACTTTCAAGTCGATATTTTTATCTCTAAATCGTAACCAAATTGTACATTCCTTATCTAGGACTTTACTTCTCAAATAGTAACTAACTGATGCCATAATGTAATGCTTATTTTAAAATTGTATCCGAAATTGTATCCGAAATTTTTAAATACTATTTAATCAAATTAAATCAAATATTGATCAAATCACCTAAAATAAAGGCTTTATAACGAATACAAAAGTGAAGCCAAATCAAATTACATTCAAAAAAGTAGTCCCTCCAACTCCACAAAACCCGCTTAGGTCATCTAAGCGGGTTTTCATTTTCACATTTATTTCTTATAAATTATGCACTCCAAACATCTAAGCTTAAATACATCAATCAGCAATGCATATATTTACACCCATCCTCATTGACAAAGAGAATGTTAGCTCATCCAAACCTATAACTATATTTTTAAACTAATAACACCATTTTATGAAAACTACAAAAAACATCTTGTTAATACCATTTTTGGCATTATCATTTTTAACAATAAATTGCTCAGGAAGTGATGACAATTTACCTAACAATGAACCAGAAGTACCAGCCCAAACCAAGCATTTCCATCCGCCACTCTGGATACAAGGTGTTTGGCATACTACAAGCACACCTGTTGCACGTTTAAAATTCACTCAAGATGATGTTATTTCATTAATTGATAACTCAAGTCTCAATGATCAAATAAATAAATCGAAAACTACAAATTTGATATGGGCAGTTGAACATGAAGGATCATCAAGCACTGGATATGTTTATTTAATAACCCATAGACCCAATACCGGCGGTTTATATAGTAACTATGAGTTTAGAGTCAAGAAAGTGAACGACACATTAATGGTAAGATATCCTGATTTCTCTGCAGCCATTTATTATGTCAAAGAAAAAGAATAAGTGTTAGGAAAGTATAAATTTATTTCATTTCTGATAAACAACTTTATCATATATTATAAATGATGGATTTCCTCTCTCAAAAAAATAGATACCTTTACATTATATAATTTCAATACTCTTACTCACTTTCATTTGCCTAATAAAATTAAGCTTACCCATAGTATCTTAACCTTAAAAACTGACAAGTACATTTAAAGTTAAAGTTCAGGCTCTGCATTTATTGTTCAAGTATAAATATAACCTCCTGAAAACTAAAAGACTAAAGCAGAACAATCTAAAATGAAAGCTTCTGGTCCACAAAAAAGGCTAAAAAAATGTTTTATCGTAAAGAATTTTATATATTTGCACCATCTAACAATTAAAAAAATAATTTACTATGTCAGACATTGCATCAAGAGTAAAAGCTATCATCGCTGATAAGCTTGACGTTGAAGAAACAGAAGTAACTCCTGAAGCTAGCTTCACTAACGATTTAGGAGCTGATTCACTAGATACAGTTGAGTTAATCATGGAATTTGAAAAAGAATTTAACATTCAGATCCCGGATGACCAAGCTGAAAAAATTACTACTGTAGGACACGCTATCGCTTACATCGAAGAAGTAGTAAATAAATAATATTCTTCAACAAAAAAGAAATTAAACAAAGTTTATGGAATTAAAAAGAGTAGTTGTAACCGGATTTGGAGCAATAACACCAATAGGAAATAATGCAAAAGAATACTGGGAAAATCTTGTAAAAGGTGAGAGCGGTGCCGCTCCGATTACTCTTTTTGATGCCACAAACTTTAAAACGAAGTTCGCTTGCGAAGTCAAAAATTTTGATCCATTACAGCATTTCGATAAGAAAGAATCTAAAAAAATGGACCGAAATACCCAACTGGGACTTGTTGCTGCCAGAGAAGCAGTAGCACATTCCAGGATTATGGAAGACAATGTGGATAAAAACAGAGTCGGTGTAATTTGGGGCTCCGGAATCGGAGGTTTAGAGACTTTTGAAACTGAAGTATTAGGATGGGCCAATACGGAAATCCCGAGATTTAACCCGTTCTTTATCCCTAAAATGATTGCGGATATCACTCCAGGACATATCTCTATTGAATACGGTTTCCATGGACCAAACTATACTACTGTATCTGCATGTGCATCTTCAGCAAATGCTATAATTGATTCCAAAATGCTGATCCAATTAGGAAAAGCAGACGTGATTGTGTGCGGAGGCTCTGAAGCAGCCGTTACAGCAAGTGGTGTCGGTGGGTTTAATGCAATGATGGCACTTTCTACAAGAAATGATGATCCTAAAACAGCTTCAAGACCTTTTGACAAAGACAGAGATGGATTTGTATTAGGTGAAGGTGCGGGAACTATCATTCTTGAAGAATATGAGCACGCTGTAAAACGTGGTGCTACAATTTATGCAGAATTATTAGGAGGAGGTTTAAGTGCTGATGCACATCACATGACCGCTCCACACCCTGAAGGCCTTGGCGCTTATCTGGTAATGAAGAGCTGCCTGGAAGATGCAGGTTTAACTGCTGATGAAGTAGATCATATCAATATGCATGGTACTTCTACTCCATTAGGAGACATCGCAGAATCCAATGCAATCTCAAGATTATTAGGCGAGCACGCTTATGATATTCAGATTAATTCTACAAAATCAATGACAGGCCACCTTCTTGGTGCTGCAGGTGTTATTGAAGCTATCGCTGCATTGGGAACTATTATTCATGGTACTGTTCCTCCTACCATCAACCATTTTACTGATGATGAAAATATTGACAGCAGACTAAACTTTACGTTTAACACTGCTGTGAAGAAAGATGTAAAAGTAGCCATGAGCAATACTTTTGGATTTGGCGGGCATAATGCTTGCGTTCTATTTAAGAAAATCTAAATTCAATGAATGGAGTTACAGAAATACTTTTCTAAATTCCTTCTCAAAAAAAGAAAAAGACAATTAACGGAGAGAGAATATTTTCTCAGTACTGAACTTAAAAAAGTTTTAGGTACAGAGGTACAGAATATAGCTCTTTACCGCGAGGCTTTTTCTTTGAAAAATTCTTCTAAAAATCAAGACAGCAACTACGAAAGGCTTGAATTTTTGGGAGATTCTGTTTTGGGTACAATTATTTCTTGTCATCTGTTCCAGACCTATCCTCAGGCAAATGAGGGATATCTGACCCAGATGAAATCTAAGATTGTTAATAGGAAAAACCTCAATAAATTAGGAGAAGACCTCAAGCTTACCAACCTTTTGCAAAAGCAAAACAGTTCATCCGCTTTGGGCGAGAATATCTCCGGAAATTTATTCGAAGCTCTAATTGGTGCCGTTTATTTAGACTTCCATTATGATACCTGTAAAAGGATTATTTTGGAAAAATTGCTGACCCCTTCTGAAATCAATAAGCTTGAAAACAAAATTGTAAGCTATAAAGGTCTCCTACTCGAATGGAGCCAAAAGAAGAAGGTCAATATAAAGTACGAAACCTGCGAAGAAATACAAGCTAATAAATCTGTGGTATTCCGATGTCACGTTTGGCTGGGTGAAGGAAAAATTGCTAATGCAACGGAAACTTCCAAGAAAAAAGCAGAGGAAAAAGCAGCACAAAGGGCATTTTATATTTTAAATAAAAAAGAAAATATACTTGGAAATTCAAAAACTTTATGATCTTGATGATATAGAATTTGAAGATATTGCCATAGGATTGGTAAGATTAGCAAAAGATGTACCTGCTCATGAATTTTTTTACAAAATAAATCAAGCCAACAATCTCAGTTTTTCAAGAAAAAAAGATCTTGTCTTTCATGGAGGGTATTATGATTACTTTTTTCCAAGATTTGAGGCCTACCACAAGTTTTCCAAGACCTGTTTTACCTTTATTTCAAATAAATCTTCTGAAAGTAAGCAAAAAAAAGTTCAGACAGAACTCTTTACAGAAGAAGAAAACATTAAATTTTTATTAAATAATCAGGTAGATGTGGAATATATTCTGCATAGTTCGGAACAGTTTCCTGATTTTTCCGTAATTTTGCTCCCTGAAAATCTTGTGTTTCCAATTCAAGATTATACACTGAGTTCTGATGAAGAACTTTATCAAATTATCCAGTATTATGAATAAGTATTTAAAGAAGACAAAAATTATCGCAACACTAGGGCCTGCTTCATCGTCGAAGGAGGTAATGTTAGATTTAATGAAAGCGGGTGTTGATATTTTCAGAATAAATTTTTCCCATGCAGATTACGACTTAGTTCGAACAAATATTGAAATAATTAGAGAGCTCAACAGCGAGTATGGTTATTCAGTAGGAATTCTGGGAGATCTTCAGGGCCCTAAGCTGAGAGTGGGAGTTGTAAAGGAAGGGTCTTACCTGAATCCAGGTGATATTCTTACCTTCACCAATGAAAAGATGGAAGGAGATTCCACTAAGGTGTATATGACTTACCAGCAGTTTCCACAAGACGTAAAAGTAGGAGAAAGAATCCTTATTGATGATGGGAAACTAATGTTGGAGGTTATCGAAACCAATGAAAAAGATACTGTAAGAGCAAAAACCATTCAAGGAGGTCCGTTAAGTTCTAAAAAAGGAGTTAATCTACCTAATACGAATGTTTCGCTTCCTGCTTTGACAGAAAAGGATGTTCAGGATGCTAATTTCATGCTTGACATGGAAGTTGACTGGATTGCCTTATCATTTGTTCGTCATGCTCAGGATATTATCGACTTGAAGGAGCTTATTAATGCGCATCCAAATGGTAAATTCAAAACTCCGATTATTGCGAAGATTGAAAAACCTGAAGGGGTAAAAAATATTGAAGAAATCCTTGTTGAATGTGACGGTCTAATGGTTGCCCGTGGAGACCTTGGGGTAGAAGTTCCAATGGAAGAAGTTCCTGCCATCCAGAAAAATCTGGTAGAAAAAGCAAGATTCTATTCTAAGCCGGTAATCATCGCAACCCAGATGATGGAAACTATGATCAACAGCTTAACACCAACAAGAGCGGAAGTAAATGATGTGGCGAATTCTGTATTGGACGGAGCTGATGCCGTAATGCTTTCCGGAGAAACTTCTGTAGGTAGATATCCGGTACAGGTTGTAGAAAACATGGCTAAAATTGTAAAGAATATCGAAACCACTCATTTTTATCAACACAAAAATGAGCCAATCGAAAAAGATTATAACTGTATTGATGAAAGATTCATTACAAACAGAGTTTGTCTTGCAGCGGTAAGAATTGCTAAAACCACAAACGTTTCTGCTATTGTAACGCTTACTCATTCAGGATATACGGCTTTCCAGCTTGCAGCACACAGACCGAACTCTCACATTATCGTATATAGCGGTAACAGAAGAGTAATCGCTATGCTGAACCTTCTTTGGGGTGTTCACGCATACTATTATGATATGAAAAAGTCTACTGATGAAACGATTATCCAGGTAAATATGTTAACGCATAATTATGGTTATATCGAAACAGGAGATTTCGTAATCAACATCAATGCTACTCCATCATACGAAGGTGGAAAAACAAATACGCTGAGATTGACGACAGTATAAGCAATAAGCAAAATTACTTTTTGTAAAAACATATAAAAACTCCCGGAAATGATTTCCGGGAGTTTTTGTTTATAATTTCTTTTGTATTTATAAATACATTGTACTTTTTACATTATACAAATATTAATTACCTACAATCGTCTTAGCTGTCACAAATTCCTTTAAAGCTAATAGGGATAGTTCTGTTCCATACCCTGAGGCCTTTGATCCTCCGAATGGAAAACGCGGATCAGAACTTGTCATTCTATTGATATTGACTGTTCCAGATTCAAGGTTCTCAATGAAGAATAATTGGCGGTCTTTATTTTTAGTCCATACAGAATTGGAAAGTCCAAAAGGAATATCATTGGCCATTTTTAGGGCTTCTTCATCATTTTTTGCAATCATAACCATGCCAAGAGGTCCGAAAAGTTCTTCTTTTAAAATTGGATTTCCTTCCTGAACTCTAATTAAGCCTGGTTTAAATTCATTATCTGAAATTCTTTCCAGAGGAATAATGATTTCTGCTCCATTTTCCAATGCTCTGTTAAACTGAGCTTCCAGCTCATCAGCCAGGTCAGGTCTTGCCATTCCTGCTAATTTGGTTTCTTTGTCTAAGGGATCTCCAATTTCATATCTTTTATATTCTTCAATGAATATAGGAAGAAATTCATTTTCGATTTTTTCGTCAATAATAAATCTTTTTGCGGCTGTACAAGTTTGCCCGCAGTTTTGAAGTCTGGATTTTACTCCAGCTTTTGCTGCTTCCTCTAGATTGGCATCATCAAAAATGATAAATGCATCACTTCCACCTAATTCAAGCAAAGATTTTTTGATATTTAAACCAGCAATTGAAGCCACTTCACCTCCGGCTTTTCCACTGCCTGTAAGACTTACTCCTTTCACAGCATCATGCTCAAGAATTTCCTTTACCGCTTTATGTCCCACTTCAAGATTCTGAAAAACACCTTCCGGAAAACCTGCTTCAAGAAGAACATCTACAATGGCATTTCCACTTCCGAAACAAATTGAAGCATGCTTCAAAACAACTGTATTTCCAGCTAAAATTGCAGGAGTAGCAAATCTCAATACCTGCCAAAAAGGAAAATTCCACGGCATTACTCCTAAAATTACTCCTTTTGGAGCATAATGAACTTCGGAAAAAGCAAATTCAGATTCTACTTTTTCTGGTTTTAAGATATTATCAGCAGTGGCATAATAATTCATCATTAAAGCACACTTTTCCACTTCAGCTATTGATTCTGAAATGGGTTTATTCATTTCTGTTGTAATTATTCTACCAAATTTCTCCGAATTATTCTTTAAGATTTCTGCTGCTTTTGCAATTAACTTCTGCCTTTCCTCAAACGGCACTTTTCTCCACACTGAAAACGCTTTATCTGCTTTAATAAGCTTGCTTTCAATTAATTGTTCCATAATATAAATTCTGTTTTAAATTCAGCTAATGAATTTATGAGCGCTTTTATTTTAAAAGCACGGTGAAATTAGCAAATTCCATTCCTTAAGGGTTAATAAAATAATGATTTTCTCTATCGGAAGAATATAGCTTTATCTTAAATCATTAGCCATTCATTAACAAGACATGCTGCCAGTCTTGCTGTTCGGTCCTGGATATCGAAAGAAGGGTTAACTTCAGCCACATCCAATGCAACCAATTTTTTATTTTTTAAGATATGCCTGTAAAAATGCATAAAGGCTGGATCCGCAAAGATTCCGTTATATGCTGCAGCCGAAACTCCGGGAGCTACTGATGCATTAAAAACATCCATACAAATAGTAAGATAGGCATAATCTACAGTATTCAAGAGTTCATCAATACGCTGATAGATGGATGGAAGATTTTCGAAAAATAATTCATCTGCCAGAATATATTTCATCCCGTACTGATGAGCGGTATCAAAAAGCTTAAGTGTATTGGAGTTTCTCTGAATTCCGATATGCAGAGAATTAATAGGGCCTTCCTGAGCAATCTGCCAGAAGCCAGTACCTGAACTCGCTCCTACTCCTTTTTCCGGCTGTCTGTTATCAAAATGGGCATCAAAATTAATAATTCCTATTTTTTGTTCCGGAAAAGCTGTTTTAACTCCTAAATAATGGGCATAAGAAACTTCATGCCCTCCGCCTAAGACAAGGGATTTTCCGCCTTTTAAAAGTACTTTTGAAACATTTTTGGCAAGATTGTTCTGTGTGTTTTCCAGATTACCATCGTCACAGCTAATATTCCCGAAATCCAGCATTGAAAAATCAGGGAGAATCACCGGAAAATTAGACATATTTTTTCTGATCACATCAGGAGCATCCTTAGCTCCCTGACGGCCTTTGTTTCGTCTTACTCCTTCATCTACAGCAAAACCATGCAGTACAAAGTCATCTATTGCGATATTATCGTAATTGCGTTCTTCTCTTACCCTTTGAAATATTCTGTGATGGAGAAGTTCTTCTCCGTCCAATCTGCCTTGCCAAATATTACTCATTATTCAGTCATTTGCCTATTGTATGTATTCAATTAGCTGACATTGAAAACCCGCTCATTGAATAACAAAGTATGGTTAATTTTTATAATTTTAATTTTTATTCCCATCAATATAAACAAGTTCAGCCTTTAAACTTCCCTGATTATAAAGTATATTTTGAAAATTATTGGTTTTGAAAGTAACAAAATCTGCTTTCTTCCCTGTTTCCAACTGTCCTCTATCCTCCAGATTAAGGGCATAAGCTGCACGGAAAGTCATTCCCGCCAATACTTCAGCAGTGGTTAATTTCTGGAAAGCAGCTAAGATAGAAGCCTGAGTTATTAAATTTCCCATTGGGGCTGATCCCGGGTTCCAATCACTTGCAATGGCTACAATAGCTCCTGCATCTAATAATTTTCTTGCCGGAGTAAATTTTTCACCTAAGCCTAAGCTTGCTCCGGGGAGAGCTGTTGCTACAGTATCGGATTTAGCCAAAAACTCGATATCCTCATCAATTGTTGCTTCTAAATGGTCTGCAGATTTAGCACCCACCTCTACTGCAATTCTTGAGCTTCCTGGTGTAAACTGATCTGCATGAACGGTAATTTCAAAACCTAATGCTTTTGCTTTAAGTAAGAATTCCTTACTCTCTTCAGGCTGAAATGCAGACTTTTCAATAAAAATGTCTACTCTATTTGCCAGTCCTTCTTCTTTTACTTTTGGCAAAATTTCAGTAATGATATAGTCAAGATATTCAGGATTGCTTCCTTCAAAGTCTCTAGGCTTTAGATGTGCCGAAAGACAGGTTGGAACTAAAGTAGCCTTAGTTGTGTTCTGTGCTTTTTTAATCATTCTAAGCATCTTCAGCTCATTTTCCACATCCAGACCGTAGCCACTCTTTACTTCAATGGTTGTAATTCCTAGATCAATCAAAAAATTGATTCTTTCCACTAAAGTTCTCAGTAATTCTTCTTCAGAAGCATTTCGTGTATGTTGTACGGAGCTCCAGATTCCACCACCGCTTTCAGCGATTTCCAGATAAGTTTTTCCTGCATTACGCATGGCAAAATCATTGGCGCGGTTTCCTCCGAAACAGATATGGGTATGTGAATCTACAAAGGCAGGAAGTACAATCTGTTCTCCTTCAATGTGTTCAATTTCTATGGCAGGGTTTTCTGTTTTTAATGTTTCAAAATTTCCAACTTTCTGAATGGTATTATGATCTACTACAATTCCTCCGTCTACAATAATTTCCAGCTGTTCATCGGAAATTTTTCCTCTTAATGGTAAGTTAGCAAGCGTTACCACCTGCTTAAATGGTCCTATTAATTTCATTAGTTTAAAGTTAATGCTAATGTTTAGATTGAGGCAGATTCATTCATCATCAATACTAGCCTGCTAAACAATCAAAATTTTAATAATTTTTATCAATAATTTCTCCTCTCAAAAATACTTAAAATATCCCAATTATTTAAATCTTAGCTGTTCTCATTTTTAACCTTAGCGTAAACTCTGTGTCAATCTTAACCTTTTCTCAATCTGCCCTTCAACCTTAGTCTAAATTTGCTATCTTTGAGGTAAATGAAATGAATTAATGCCAGATTTTTTACATCCAGATAAGGAAAACTACTCACGCGAGGAGCTGATGCAGGAAGAACAGATCCGTCCCCAGAGCTTTAAAGATTTTGCGGGACAGAGAAAAACGCTGGAGAACCTTGAAGTTTTTGTTACCGCTGCGAAAAGACGTGGCGGAGCATTAGATCATGTTTTATTGCATGGTCCGCCAGGTCTTGGAAAAACTACTTTAGCCAATATTATTGCCAATGAGCTTGGTGTCAACTGTAAGATTACTTCCGGTCCTGTATTGGACAAACCCGGAAGTTTAGCTGGTTTATTGACCAATCTGGAAGAAAATGATGTTCTTTTCATTGATGAAATTCACCGTCTTTCTCCTGTTGTAGAAGAATATTTGTATTCTGCGATGGAAGATTATAAGATTGACATCATGCTGGAGACAGGTCCTAATGCCAGAAGTGTACAGATAGGACTGAATCCTTTTACCTTAGTAGGAGCAACTACCAGAAGCGGAATGCTTACTAAACCCATGCTTGCCCGATTCGGGATTCAAAGCAGACTGGAGTATTATTCTATTGAACTTTTATCAATGATTATCCAGCGAAGTGCGAGGGTTCTGGGAGTTGTCATTTACGAAGATGCAGCGATAGAAATTGCAAGAAGAAGCCGTGGAACCCCAAGGATTGCCAATGCATTATTGAGAAGGGTGCGTGATTTTGCGGAGATCAAAGGGAATGGTGAAATTGAGATCAATATTACAAAATATGCGCTGAACTCTCTAAATGTAGACGAATTTGGATTGGATGAAATGGATAATAAGATCATGCGTGTTATGATTGAAAATTTTAAAGGAAAGCCAGTTGGCATTTCTGCTCTGGCCACATCTATTGCTGAAAATCCTGAAACGCTGGAAGAGGTTTATGAACCGTTTTTGATCCAGGAAGGATTTATTATCAGAACTCCGAGAGGAAGAGAAGTTACTGACAAAGCTTACAAACATTTAAATATTACAAGACCTAAAAATCCGGGAGAACTTTTTTAATTCAAGGTTCAAAGTGTAAGGTTCAAGGTTAATGAGAGTTTATTAGTTTATGTTTATACCAAAATTATACAGAAGCGAAGATTACAATTTGATGAGAGAGATCATTAAAGAAAACTCATTTGCTTTACTGATTTCTTCTGTTGACAAAATCCGGGCGACTCATGCTATGATGATGCTAAATGAAGATGATCCGGAAAATGCTTATATTGAAACTCATATTTCAAGAGCTAACCCACAGGCGAAAACTTTAAAAAACGGAGATGAAGTTCTTTGTGATTTTTTAGGGGCCCACACTTACATATCCAGCAGTTGGTATGATCATATTAATGTTTCCACCTGGAATTATGAAGCAGTGCAGATCTACGGAAAGATTGAACTGATGAATCATGACGAGCTGTATGCTCATTTGGACAAATTAACGTCCAAATATGAAAAATTTCAGCAATGTCCAATGATGGTGAAGGATATGGGAAAAGAATTTGTGGAAAAGGAAATGAAGGGAGCTTTTGGTATTAAAATAATTCCTGACGAAATATTTATTAAGCAAAAACTTTCTCAGAATAGAAAAGAGGCTGATTATGAAAACATTATTAACCATCTTGAGGGTTCTGATGATAACGCAAGAAAGATTGCGGAGAAAATGAAAGTAATAAAAAAATAATCAAAATATACATATGAAGTTATATCCAATACAATGTGGAAAATTTAAACTGGACGGCGGTGCTATGTTCGGAGTCGTCCCGAAGAGTCTGTGGGAAAAAACAAACCCGGCAGACGAAAAAAACCTGATTGAACTGGGAACACGTTCCCTGCTTATTGAAGACGGAAAAAAACTAATCCTGGTAGACTGTGGTCTTGGAAACAAACAGGATGATAAATTTTTCGGACATTATTCTCTTTGGGGAGATGATACTCTTGATAAAAATCTAAAGAAATATGGTTTTATAAAGGAAGATATTACGGATGTATTTCTTACCCACCTTCACTTCGATCACTGTGGCGGCGCTATAGAATGGAATGATGACAGAACCGGATACAGACCAGCTTTCAAAAATGCCAACTTCTGGACTAATGAAAATCACTGGCAATGGGCAACAGAGCCAAACGCAAGGGAAAAAGCCAGTTTCCTGAAAGAAAACATTATGCCTATGCAGGAAAGTGGCCAGCTTAATTTTTTACCGCTTCCTACTACCGGAAACTACGGTTTTGCTCCGGATCTGAAGATGGATGTCATCTTTGTAGACGGTCATACAGAAAAACAGATGCTTCCGGTAATCCAATATCAGGAAAAAACAGTTGTTTTTGCTGCAGATCTTATTCCTACAGCAGGACATATCAACCAGGTATATGTGATGGGATATGATACCAGACCTCTTTTAACATTGGAAGAGAAAGGAAAGTTCCTTAAGCAGTGTGTAGATAATGAATATATATTGTTCTTTGAACATGATGCTCATAATGAGCTTGCAAGTCTTAAAATGACCGACAAAGGGGTACGACTTGATGAGACGTTTAGCTTTAATGATGTTTTTGGATATTAATTTTAAATCATGGAAGAATTACATTCAGAAACACAGCAAGCTGAACCGGAACCAGCACCCAAAATCATAGGCTTAACAGGCGGTATAGGCTCTGGAAAAACTACAGTAGCACACTTTATAGAGGAATTCGGCTTTCCGGTTTATTATTCCGATGACAGAGCCAAGGCAATCGTCAATGAAAGCGAAGATTTGAAAATAAAGATCAAGGAACTTCTTGGTGAAGGATCTTATGATGAAAATGGATTGTATGACAGAAAATTTGTTGCCAGTAAAGTTTTCAACAATAATGATCTGCTCCAGCAATTAAATGAAATCATACACCCAGCTGTACGAATTGATTTTGAAGATTGGGTTAAGAAGCAAAGCAAATATTTGGTTTTCAAAGAAACCGCATTATTGTTTGAACTGAGACTTAACAGACAATGTTATAAATCTCTTTTGGTAACGGCTGAGGATAATATCAGAGCTAAAAGGGTAATGGATAGAGATAACAAAACCTATCGTGAGGTAGAGGCTGTCATGGAAAAGCAGATGCCTGAAAGGGATAAAATTAAAATGGCAGATTGTATCATCTACAACAATACCAATCTGGAAGAATTAAAAGAACAGACTGAAAAAGTGATTTTTGCTATTGAATAGAAATATTCTTAAAGGTTATTTTCTCAATTAAAGAATAAAAAAGCCCTCATTCTTTTGAGGGCTTTTTGTATTATTCCTTTATAAATTTCTTTTGAATGATATTTCTATTATCTTCAATATATATAACATATACACTGTTGATTAGTTTACTCATATCAATCTTATTATTTAATATTATTCCTCCTGATATAAATTGGCCAGAAACGTTCTATAACTTATAATTAGCCTTATTACTAATATTTTTTATAATTATTGTAACTAATCAATATATAATAAGGATAATAAAAAAATAAGCCTCCATTTCTGGAGGCTTATTCTATTTGAAATTTAGCTTACTTATTCTTTGATAAATTTCTTCTGAACAGTTTTACCGTTATCATCGATATCGATTACATAAACACCGTTAATCAATCTGCTTACGTTGATTTGGTTATTCAGTAAGATACCATCTCCGATTACCTGTCCGGCAGCATTATATATCTTATATTTAGCTCTCTTGCTGATATTTTTCACAAACAGTATTGAGCTTACCGGGTTAGGATAAATCATGATACCCGTCTGATCAATTGGATTAGCTACTATCGGTTTAGAGATTCTTACTGTGTAATCCTCTACTTCTCCATTTTTGAAGCTTGTACAGTTTACAGGGATACCATCTCTTTCCATTGCTACTCTCATCACTACATATTTGTAATCTGTCATGCTTACAAACGCATCTGCCGGTACATTGAATTTACCTGAGATAGGGCTGTCTGTATTCGGTGGAGAGCTTAATACTCTTTCATTGATATCAAATTCACCATTTCTGTTGAAGTCAATCCATACTGCAATTCCTTCGTTATAAGTATTTCCTGTCCACTTCTTCTCAATGATGATCTCATTGTCTGTTGATCCCTGAATCATTTCGATGAATGTTTTAGGAACTCCTGTATAATCTGTATACGTTGATGCTCCTGATTCATTCTCCATCGTTTTTTTACCAGTAGGCTTCACTGTAACTTTAGAAATATGCTCTCCTGTAGAACTTCCTGAATTCATCTTACAATAAATTACTGTAGGAGTTGTGAAGTAATATGGAGGGGTATAATTTCCTGGTGTACCATTACAGATATTTACAACCTGCATTTCATATTTCGTTAATTCTGTAAGACCTGTTAATACAAGATTATTAACCAATGATGGTACTTCTGTCCAGCTTGGAATACCCACTTTTCTATATCTAAGAACGTAGGTTGCTCCTGGGAACGGATCCCATTGGATCGCTGCAGAGGTAGGAAGCAATTGAGTAATCGTCAAGCCTGGAGGCGGAATTTCACAGATTCTTTCTGTTGTAAATACTTTAGGGTTAGAATATGGATTCAGAGTTGTTTCTCCGTTACACGTATTAGCAATCTGCACTTCGTAAGTAGTGAATGGCTCTAATGGAGTTACACTTCCTAATACATAAGTATTTGCAGGAGCTACCGGTAAACTAATAATATTCCATGTTGTAGTACCTACTTTTCTCCATCTCATTGTATAGGTAGAACTTGCTGCAAGCGGAGTCCATGTAATCAATGCTGTTGTTGGAGTAATATTACCTACTGTCACATTTGGAGGAGTAGGATCACATCTTGTAGTAAATGTCTTGATTGGAGTTGCTGTTCCAATAATATCTCCACAAATTGCTGCTACTTCTACTTCATAAGTGGTAGCTGGTGTCAATCCGGTGATTACTAATGGAAGGTTACCCAATTGTGCTGAAGCATATACCTGTGTCCAGGCTGTTGTTCCCTGAACTCTGTATCTTACCACATAACTTACTCCTCCTCCTGTAATTGTAACAGTAGCTGTTGTATGAGTAGTAGTAAATGTAGGTGCATTTGGAGTTGCATTACTACAAGGTCTGATTCTTACTCTGTAGTCTTCCACTTCCCCATCTACTGCATTCTGACACATTACAGGAGCACTTGTACGTTTTAGTACAACTCTCATTGTAGTTGTCAATGGACCAGTATAAGATGTTGAAGGAACGGCAAACGTAGCAGTAACAGGAGTAGTTGTATTAGCTGGAGAAATTAAAATTCTCTCAGCGTCTGTAAACTGTCCGTTTCTGTCAAAGTCGATCCATGCTGTTACAGCATCGTTACCTGTAGCTCCAGTCCAACCTTTAGCTACAGAGATCTTATTATTTTGAGAATCAACATCTAAAGTAATAAGAGTCTCAGGTGTTGTATAGCTAGTATAATTAGTCTGTACTGAAGTATTGTTCATTGGAGGAACTCCAAGGTTCGAAGAGGTAACTGTTACATTCGAAATATGGTCATTTGTTCCTGTACCTGTCATAGGGCAGTAAGACAACGGTGGTGTTGTAAACGTTACTGATGATGAGTAAGATCCTGTAGAACCTCCACATGTTGTAGAAACCTGAACTTCATAATTTGTCTGCTCAGTAAGACCAGTGATTCCATAGAAGTTTTGACCAGCTGGCACAGTAGCCGTCTGCCAAACACCTCCAGGAGTAGTTCTCCATCTTATATTATAAGTACCTCCTACAGTTGCAACCCATGATACTGTTGCAGTAGTTGCACCAATATTGTTTACTGTAATATTCGTTGGAGGAGCTGTTGTACAGTTTTGAGAATCTACAAATTTTACTGGATAATCTTCTACTTCTCCCTGAGTAAATGTTCCACAAGGGTTAGCATTATCAAAATATCTCATTACTACACGCATACGGGTAGGAAGAGTTCCAGTATATACATTTCCACTCGCTACTGTAGGCACAGCAAAAGTTGCCGTTACCGGAGTCGTTGTATTATAAGTAGTATTAAGGATTCTCTCACTTGTTTCAAATGTTCCGTTTCTGTTAAAATCAACCCAAGCTGAAACTCCATAAGATGTAGGAGAACCTGGCCAGTATTTGTTCACAGAAATTTTATTATTTGCAGAACCTCTTTCAAATATCACTATTCTTGTAGGGTCTGGTGTGTAATCTTTATAGTTATCTGATCCTGAATTACTCAACATGATAGGAGTATTCGTAGGAGTAACGGTTACATTATTAATATATCCACTAGTAGCAGTATTACCTGTAGGACCTGCTGTACAATAAGTAAGAGCCGGAGTTGTAAAGTTTACACTCGGAGAGAATGCACCTGTAGTACCTCCACAAATTGTAGCTACCTGAACTTCATATGCTGTCTGCTCTAATAATCCTGTAAGCATTTGGTTACTTACCAAAGGTGTATTTACAGCAATCTGCTGCCATGCACCAGAAGGAGAAACTCTATATCTTACAATATAAGTAGCTCCTGTAGTTGATGTCCAAGTAACGTTAGCTGAAGAAGGAGTTACATTGTTTACCTGAATATCAGACGGTGGAGCTGTAGTACATGCTGACAAATCAATAAGTTTAACAGCATAGTCTTCTGTCTCACCATAAGAATATGTACCACAAGCATTAATAGGGCTGTACTCATTCATTACAACACGCATTCTGGTAGTTAGGTTTCCAGTATACGCACCACCTGCGGCAGTTGGTATATTGAATGTGGCTGTAACCGGTGTTGTCGTATTACTTGGAGAAGTCAATACTCTTTCAGTAGCTTCAAAAACACCATTACGGTTAAAGTCAATCCAAACTCCTGTTAAGAAGCTATATTGGTAACCCGGCCATGTTTTTGCTACAGAAACAGTAGCAGTACCACCTCTTACTAAAGTAACTAATCTTGTAGGATCTGTACTATAATCTGTATAACCACTTTGATTAGAGTTACTGTTCATTGAAGGAGCTCCTTGCGCATTGACTGTAACCTGACTTATATACCCGTCAATAAAAGTACTCGTCGCTGCTGAATTACAATAACTGAGCGCTGGAGTTGTAAAGTTTACGCTGGAAGAAAATGCTCCCTGAGCACCTCCACAGACCGTAGCAACCTGAACTTCATATTGGGTTTGTTCTGTTAGCCCGGTAATGATCTGATTTCCTACCAAAGGTGTTGTTACGTTAATTGTAACCCAAGGTCCTCCCGCTACAGGTCTGTATCGTACAACATATGTAGCTCCTGCAGAAAGATACCATCCTACATTAGCTGAAACTGTTGTAAGGTTTGAAACTGTAATGTTGGTAGGCGGCGCGGCTGAACAAGCTGGCAGCTGATGGCTTTCCAACTGTACTCTAGGAATATCCGCAAGTCTGTCTTTTGCTGGAGGTGGTGCAGCAGGATCTGGGTTTGCAGAATCTTCATAGTAGATCATTCCTCTGTTTGCTCCTGCATTATAAGATCCCCAAGCCGTACCTGGCGAAGATGAATAACCTGGAGTTTTTTCATTTACAGCAATCACAAGATTGTCTGTCCCGTTCCACAAAAACGGAGTCGCCAATTGAAGAGTTACCCAGTTCCCATTTGTGAGGTTAGGTAAAGTTCCAGAGAAAACCTGGGTCAAAGAACTTAATGGAACCCAGTTTGTAGTAGTTGCAAAGTTATTCTGGGTTGTGTTTCCCATATATACCACCCAATCCTTATATACATCCTGTGAGGTTGAAACGGTGGTGGCATAAAACTTTACAGCTGTGATATAGGTCGACGTACCTATGGCAGTCGAAACTTCCGCAGCAGTATATATCTGCTGAGAATAGCTATACCCATAATAGGAACGTATGGGGAGATACACTGAGGTACCTGTTCCTGTCCCGATCTGTCCTGCCTGAGCTGAGACTTTGGATACAAAGCCTGTACAAATCAAACAGAGAAACAGAATTAAAGAGGTAAAGAATTTCTTCATAATGTTTTCATTATAATATTAATCATACAAATCTAATCATTTTTTATTATTAATTTATAGGTGCATTTAGGTTTTTTTTGTAAAAACACAATAATATATCCACTTATGCTTTAAATAAAGAAATCCCCGGGAAAGCCCGGGGATTTACTAATATTTAAAGGTTATCTTTATTTTTTAATGAATTTAGATTTGAATTGCTCAATTCCTTTATCATCTATTGTAATTACATAACCACCTTTAACTAAAGCTGAAACATTCACTTTTCCATTATTGATATTTCCTCTATCTACTAATTGTCCAGCAGCACTATAGATTTTATAAGTAGCTTTATCTGAAACTTTAGTAACATTTAGAACATCACTTGCAGGGTTTGGATAAATCTGAATACCATTATTTTTAACAGCAGTTTCAGAAGTAGCAAGGTTACCAGTAATAACTACGTTATAGTCTTCAACCTCTCCGTAATCAAAATTATTTCCACATAGATAATCTGCTGGTAATGATAAGCCTGCATTTGTATCACCTACAAAAAATACTACAACTCTCATTCTTAATGGCTGTCCTTCCACTGCATTACTTGGAATTGTAACATTCCCTGTTACTACAGTTGGCGACGGAGTAAGCGCTACAGGGTAGTTCAATACTCTTTCTGTTTCGCTGAAAACACCATCCTTATTAAAATCAATAAATGCTGCTACTGTATCATAATCAGCAACATCTGGGTTACTAGCAGTGACAGACATAGGATAAACATTCCCTTTTGTTAAATTAATCTGAAGCGCAGTATTTGTTGTATAATTTGTATATGTACTGCTTGCTGAAGTATTATTTATATTCGCAAGTGTTACATTGGAAATATACTCATAGTTTGCATTAGCCGTAGCAGCAGTACAATAAGCAAGTACAGGTGTACTGAAGTTTACAGATGCAGAATATGTACCTACCGTAGTTCCACAAACTAAAGCAACCTGAATTTCATACGTTGTACCATCAATTAAATTGCTTAAGTTGATTGAAGGAACTGTTGTATCAGCTTCAGTCCATACTGTTGCACCTACCTTTCTATAACGTACTTTATAAGTTGCTCCAGTATAAGACATCCAAGATGCACTAGCTGAAGACACAGTAATATTGCTCACCACTAAATTTGTTGGAGCAGCGCTGCTACATGCAGATAGAGGTGCAATACTAACAGGTCCAACAGCATAGAAAACATTCCCTATTGAAGAAATTCTTACTTTAATCGTCTGTCCATTCAAAGCAGAAGGGAAAGTAAAGTTTTCAGTTCCGTCATTAGGTGTTGATGCTGATAACACAGTCCAAGTTGTTCCGTTATCTGTAGTATAGTCGATCTTTACATTAGCAACATTATAAGGAGCAGCATTAGTATTGGCAACAATCCACTGAATTGGAGTTGGCGTATTCACATCTGCATATTGATTAGCTACTCTGAAAGGACCATTATCTCCCACAACAATCGTCTGAACTTTAAAAGCTGACTGCTGTTGAGCCACATTAGAGTTATTATCTCTAACAGTTAGTGCAAAGTTTGTCGTTCTTGCTACAGTTGATACCGCTTCCCAAGTATTGTTTGCATTATTTAATACTCCATTCATTACAGATGCAAATTTTGGAAAGTATCTTGTAGGGTTTGTACTAGGCGGAGAAGATCTGAATGAAGCTCCAGACATTGTATTTCCTAAGTTAAACTTATTAATAGAAACTGACGCATTATCAACTTCTTCCCAAGAATAAGTCATTGGATCATTTTCAGGATCTGTAGCACCACCTGTTAAAACAAAAGCAGTCCCTTTAGGTATAGTATATGTTGGTAGATCCGTAATTACCGGTGGATTGTTGGTAATTGTAGTTTCTACATCACAAGTTTTTGCAATTAAATTAGCCTGAACCTGACCGATACTTGCTTTATGGAAATAAGGATCAGAATTAGCCTGAACATCTGTATTAGGACCAGTAATACCTGCATATCCCATAATGGTAGTTCCTGAACCAGGTTCCATATTTACCCCACTTCCTTCAATATTATGAGAGAAAGTATGGTTAGCTCCTAATTGGTGCCCCATCTCATGAGCAACATAATCGATATCAAAGCTATCACCTGATGGAATTCCATTTGCCGGGGAAGTAAATCCTGAACCTTTTCCTTTAGGAACTGTAGTGGTAGGATTAATACATACACATCCGATACATCCGGCATTTCCTCCACCTCCTGATTTACCGAATAAGTGTCCGATATCATAGTTGACATCTCCTACATTGGCTGTCAAAGCAGCCTGTAGTTGTCCATTCCATGCACCTCCTGCTCCTGTAGCAGCAGCAGAATATGGATCATTATTCGGATCAATATAAATTACACCCGGAAAGTTTTGCAAATTCAAATGCAATGCAAAATCTTTCTCAAAAACTCCGTTTACTCTGGTTAAAGTATTATTAATCGCAACAAGTGCTGGAGCTCTTTTCTGATCATCTGTAGCTGTAGCAGGTACACCAGCAAGCCCCATAAAGTATTGAGTATACTCACCGGTAACAGACATTGCCAGTCTCATTGTTCTGTATTTCTTATCAGAACTCTTGTTGAAAGTTGTTGCCTGATTTGAGAATGACTGCCCATTTTTTAATAAGGCATCTATTTCCTTTTTAGCAACAGGAGATTCTTCTGTAGAACATAAGAATCCATTTTTCTCTTTTTTAGTTTTAGGATGAACAGCATAAACTGTTTTATCTGCAGAAGCCGGGTCAATAAACTCATAGCTATCTCCATGGATGATCATCGACTGAAAATCATTAGGAGCAACACTGAATCTTAAATACTTGGTAGGGTCCTCTACACTTGTTCCAACATAAGATCCTAATTCATACTTGTCTGCCAGTTCTTTTACAACTACTGGAAAACTGTATACATTAAATCTTTCAATCTTCCCGCTCATAGTGGGAAGAGAAATCACTACAGGAGCGGCATTTGTACCCATTTCCTGTGCATTCTTCAGCTGAGATCTCAGTAAGTTCAGGTCTAACTTATAGTACCCGTTACCTCTTACATTAGATTGATCTACTCTGAATCCTGTACTTCTTTTGTTATCGTCTCCTTTTTTAAAGGAAGTTGGTGTCCATTGCCCGAACACGGCTCCTCCTATAAAAGTAAACATTAAAGCAGTAAATACTCTTTTCATAAATTAAAACACAATTATAATTTCCGCCAAATATAACTATTTTATAAGTCTCACAGATAAAATAAGCTAATATTTTTCAATATAATATATCTATCCTCTACATCCATTAAAAAAAACACAAACTTTAGACTATTCTAAAGTTTGTATTTTATGTATTTTAAATATCAAGAAATAATATTTCTAAAACTTATATGCAATATTCCATGCAAATCCCATATTGAATTTTGAAGAACTTTTTCCGAAGCCGGGAACAATCATGGGGGAAATATCTTCCTGCTTGGAAGTATATACCATATATCTTGGCTGAAGATTCACATCAATGTAGAAATTGGAATTAAATAATTGTACTCTGCCTCCCAACGTACCTTCCAGCCAAAAAGACGACTGTGATGATGAAGGAAAAGCTTCAGAAGAATTACTTCCTCCAAACCCACGAACAGGGATTGCCATATATTCCTGATTATAAAATGATCCTGCCACTTTTCCCCCGGCATAAAATCCGTTGAATTCATTCTCTGCATCTTTTGCCAGCATATAGAACGCTCCCAACTTCACGAAAGGACCGCTTGCTTTCGCATCATAACCATTCTTCTGATACACATTCTTTTCAAAACCTGCCTCTGCAATAGCATGGATATTTCCTTTTATCTTTGAAGAAATAAACCCCTGATATAATTTTCTGTCAGAAAAAAAACCGGCTCCGGTATTCAGTACATCAAGGCCAACCATAAAATTGGGTTCATATTTCTCCTGAACCTTCTTCTCTGCTTCCTTTTTTTTGTCTTGTGCCCAGCTTATTATTCCCAATAAACTAAAAAGAAAGGTAAAGATTAGTCTTGTCTTCATTCTCTATTTGATTTTGTCCGGCTTCCAGCTTCTGAACAGGATTCGGAGTTACTAATTCTGAACTTAAATTCTCGTAAGATTTTTTGATTCCGCATCCGGGAGAAACATATGTTGACTTCGTAGTGTAATTAATCCTTACTTTAGATTCTGCCCCATTATATGTAAGTTTAAAATAAACGTCTGTATAAGGTGAATTGTCTACACGTAAAGGAATTAACCGGGAATCAATTTTTGCAAGTTTCCCCAGATCCACTTTTCCTGCTCCATAATCTACTGCTACATATAGTGTATCCAGCGTCTTCTCTTTTCCAGTATCCAGTGATCTGAAAGCCACCTTCATTCTGGGAGTTCCTTCTCCACTTTCACAAATATCATCATCTCCTCCACAGGAAAAAAGCATCCCTAAAAAGCAGATCGCTATGAGAAATTTAAAGTACTTCATCTGTACATTTTTATTTTTTAATTTAGTCAGATGGAACTGACGTTTCATATTAAGATTTGAAATTCAAATTTAAATAAATTTATTTTTTAATCAATAATGCTATGTTCTCAACATGGTGTGTCTGTGGAAACATATCTACCGGCAAAATCTTTACTAAAGTATAATGATCTTTCATCAAAGCAAGGTCTCTCGCCTGTGTTGCTGAATTACAGCTTACATAAACTACTTTTTCCGGTGAAAGCTTTAAGATCTGTTCTACTACTTTCTGGTGCATTCCGTCTCTTGGTGGATCTGTAATTAATACGTCCGCTTTCGGGTGGGTTGCCATAAATTCGTCATTGAAGATATCTTTCATGTCTCCACAATAGAAAGTACAGTTTGTAAGACCATTCAATGCAGCATGTTCTATAGCAGCATCTATCGCTTCCTGTACAGATTCTATTCCGATTACCTGTTTTGCATTTCTCGCTACATATTGAGCAATTGTTCCTGTTCCTGTATAAAGGTCATACACCACTTCATCCCCTTTCAGATCTGCAAACTCCAGAGTCTTTCTGTATAATTCCAAAGCTTGTTTGTAGTTTGTCTGGAAGAATGATTTCGGACCTATCTTAAACTTCAGCCCGTCCATTTCTTCCATAAGGTAACCTTCTCCAAAATATATATTGATATTTAAATCATAAATAGAATCATTCTGCTTAGGATTAATAGCATATACTAATGTTTTAATCTGCGGGAATTTTTCTAATAAGAATTCAAAAAGCTTTTCTCTGTTTTCTTTTTCTTCTCTGTAAAGCTGGAAAAGAACCATCCATTCTCCTTTAGAGTTTTGTCTCATCATCAAGGTTCTTAAAAAACCTTCCTGATTTCTTACATCAAAGAAGTCCAGACCGGTATTGACACCGTACTCTTTTACTGCGAGTCTGATTGCGTTAGAAGGATCTTCCTGAAGAAAACATTCTTTAAGGTCAAGAATTTTGCTCCACATTCCCGGAATATGGAACCCTAAAGCATCTTTGCTGCCAAAATTTTCTTCAGAACTGATTTCATATTGAGTAAGCCATCTTGCGTTTGAGAAGGAGAACTCCATTTTATTTCTATAAAAATACTGTTCTTCAGCTCCTAGAATTGACACGGTCTCAAAGTTATCAATTCCTCCGATTCTCTTGATATTATTATATACTTCTTCCTGTTTAAAATCAAGCTGCTTTTCGTAGCTCATATTCTGCCATTTGCAGCCACCACAGGTTCCGAAATGAACACATTTTGGATCAACTCTGTAAGGTGATTTTTCAAGAACTTCAACCGCCTCGCCTTCATAATATTTAGACTTTGCTTTCTTCACTCTTACATTCACAATATCGCCGGGAATTGCGCCTGTAACCATTACCGCTTTTCCTTCTTCTGTCTTTCCTATTGCCACACCTTTTGCTCCGGCCGTCAATAACTTTATATTTTCAAGAATTAAATCTCTTTTTTTCTTCCTACTCATTCTAAAATTTTCTATTTTCCTAATTGAAACTTTTACGCTTCAATTTGCAAAAATACAATAAAAAAAACCTTATCCGAAGATAAGGTTTCTATACTGTGTTAAAGTTTATTATTTTGTTGGAGCCGGCTGTGGGTTTGCTGGCTGTGGAGCTTGCTGCATTGCAGATGGATCAAGCTGTAATTGTGGCTGCATTTGAGCATTCGGCTCTACTTTTGGAGCTGAAAGACCTGTTTGCTTATCAAGAATAGTTACCAATTCCTGCTCACCAAGGTTTACGAATGATCTGCTGGCAATTTTACCATCTTTATCAATGATCACAAAGCAAGGTAACTTGAATCCGTATACACCATATTTCTTAGCGATATCAGAGTTAAGACCTCCTTCTCCATAAACGTTCACTCCCTGAATTCCTTTTAAAAGAGAATTGCTTGTTTTAATGAACTGATCTTTTGTATCATCTACGTTTACAAATACAAAATTCATTTTAGATTTATAGAAGTTTACTACTTCTTTTAATACAGGTACTGTAGCTTCGCTGATGTAAGGGTTCCATGAAGCATAGAAGAATAACATATAAGATTTCCCTTTGTTTTCAGAAAGTTTATAAGCTTTTCCATCTTGTTTTGCTAAAGCTGCTTCAGGAGCTACATCTCCAATTTTAAGTCCTGTAATAGCTACCTGCATTTTTAAAAGATCACTTTTAATGGTAGCATCTTTAATATCTGAATCAATGATCTTTTTGATTTTGTCAATATTTGCAGCCGGAGTTGTAGGGTGAATATCCGCCTGAGCCATTACAAATGCCAAAAGATAATCTTTTGCAGTCTGAGATAAATCTTTCTTTGTTTTTAGGTACTGGGCAAACATCTCAGAAGTTGTAATTCCTGTTTTTCCTTTGCTGTTTGCTTCTGCATACTTCTGGAAATCAGGAGTCATTTTTACAAGAAGATATTGTCTGTAAAGAGGGATTGTTTTCACCATCGCTTCTTTGTCAGTTTCCAACTGGGTTTCGTAATCTTTGAAAGCTTTAGAAGCTTTGTAAGATGGGTTACCAGACATTGGTCCGTGAGACATTTCATAGTTAGCAAGCAAATTAAGAATGGTAACTTTTATATCGTTTTTCTTCCACTCAAGAAGTCCTTTGCTTGGGCTGTTTTTCTTTGCTAACTCGTCTACGTTTTTATTAATATCAGCTTCAACTTTGTGCATTCCTTTCAAAAATGCAGCTTCATCTCCGCCCATTAATCCTCCTAAATTAACTTTGCTACCATAGTCTGCCAAGAACTTCATACTTGCCGTAAGGAAATCATTGTTCTTTTTAGCATCTCCGGTAATTACATATTCATTTGGGAAAGTAGCTCCGTTTCCTGAAATATTCACTTTTTGTCCTCCTTCAAGATAGATCAGGTTTTGTCTGCCTGCATAGTTGATCACGTACATACCGTCTTTAGGCGCTTCAAAGCTTCCTGAAAAGTTTCCGTCTTTATCTAAACCTATATTAATCAAAGGCAGGGTTCCTACTCCTGAAGCTTCTACAAATTCAATTCTTTCTAATGATGAGCTTCCAGTAATTTTTCCTTTTACTTCTACTTTTTTTGAACAAGACATCACAAAAGCTGTGATGATAAACAATAAAAGATATTTTTTCATTTCAATTTTTAATATTACACAAAAATACGCTTTTTAGGGCTTGCTAATTCACACTAATTATTTTTTTTAAAAATTTTATTATCACCCTTCAAGAGGGACATTTCTATTATTTCAATTGTCTCTTTTTGAATGGCATGCTATATTTGAAAGTTTTAAAAAAACAATTCAACTACCCTCCAAATATATACTTATTAAATAAAGAATGACTAAAAACCATCAATAAGTTAACAAACTTTAACAGGGTACTGCCATTCATAAAAAAACCGCCTCCAAAAATGAAGGCGATTTTTTATGTATTTGAATCAATTCTATCCTTGATCTACAAGAGCAGCCATGTATTCTCTGTTCATTCTTGCAATGTTTTCAAGAGAAATACCTTTAGGACATTCTACTTCACATGCTCCGGTGTTTGAACAGTTTCCGAATCCTTCTTCATCCATAGCTTTCACCATGTTCAGAACTCTTCTCTTAGCTTCTACTCTACCTTGAGGAAGTAATGCATACTGAGAAACTTTAGCTCCTACAAACAGCATTGCAGATCCGTTTTTACATGTAGCTACACAAGCTCCACATCCGATACAAGCAGCTGCATCCATTGCTCTGTCTGCATCTTCTTTTGGAACCGGAATTGCGTTAGCATCCAATGTATTTCCAGAAGTATTCACAGAAATGAAACCTCCTGCAGCCATTACTCTGTCAAATGCGCTTCTGTCTACCATCAAGTCTTTGATAACAGGGAAAGCGGCACTTCTCCAAGGTTCAATAACGATAGTTTCTCCATCTTTGAACATTCTCATGTGAAGCTGGCAGGTTGTGATACCTGTATCCGGCCCGTGAGCTCTACCATTGATGTAAAGTGAACACATACCACAGATTCCTTCACGACAGTCGTGGTCAAAAGCGATAGGTTCTTTTCCTTCGTTAATTAAATTTTCGTTCAGAATATCCAGCATTTCCAAAAATGAAGAATCTGTAGATACATCTGATATTTTATAGGTCTCAAACTGACCTTTAGTTTTACTATTTTTTTGTCTCCAAATTTTCAGCGTAAGATGTAAGCCTTTTTTTGCACTCATAATGTTATATTTTAGGTTGGAGATTATTTATAACTTCTAGTTTTAACCTCGATGTTGTCATATATCAGTTCTTCTTTATGCAATACTTCCGTATTGATATCGTCCCCCTGATATTCCCAAGCTCCGACGTATTTGTAGTTTACGTCATCTCTTTCCGCTTCTCCGTCCGGAGTTGAATGGTCTTCACGGAAATGTCCACCACAAGATTCGTTTCTGTGCAGTGCATCGATAGCCATTAATTGTCCAAGTTCAAGGAAGTCTGCTACTCTGAATGCTTTTTCAAGCTCAGTATTCATTCCTTCTCCTTCTCCCGGTACTTTTACATTTTTCCAGAAATCGTTTCTTACTTCTTCAATTTCCTTAATTGCTTCTCTCAGTCCTTCAGGAGTTCTTCCCATTCCTACTTTATTCCACATAATGTTTCCTAATTGCTTATGGAAGTGGTCTACGGAATGAGTTCCTTTATTGTTTAAGAAGAAATCAATTTTTTCTTTAATCCCCTTTTCAGCCTCGTCAAACGCTCCTGTATTGGTAGGAATAGTTCCTGTTCTGATGTCTGCAGAAAGGTAATCTGCAATCGTGTAAGGAAGTACGAAATATCCGTCAGCAAGACCTTGCATCAATGCAGAAGCACCAAGTCTGTTGGCACCGTGATCTGAGAAGTTAGCTTCACCAATTACGAAACATCCTGGGATTGTAGACTGAAGGTTATAATCAACCCATACACCACCCATTGTGTAGTGAACTGCAGGATAGATCTTCATTGGAGTTTTATAAGGATCATCAGCTGTAATTTTTTCGTACATTACGAATAAGTTACCGTATTTCTCCTCTACCCAGCTCTTACCTAAATCATAGATCTGCTGATCTGTAGGATTATGAATATGTTTTTCGATAGCGGATTCTTTACCTTTTTTCATGATCTCTGTAGAGAAATCCAGGTAAACTCCTTCCTGAGTATCATTATTTTCGATTCCGAATCCAGCGTCACATCTTTCCTTAGCTGCTCTTGAAGCAACGTCTCTTGGTACAAGGTTACCGAACGCAGGGTATCTTCTTTCTAAATAGTAATCTCTATCTTCTTCTTTAATATTTTCAGGTCTTAATTTACCTTCTCTGATAGCTACTGAATCTTCATGCTTTTTAGGAACCCAGATTCTTCCGGAGTTTCTTAATGATTCAGACATCAAAGTCAGTTTAGACTGCTGTGTTCCGTGAACAGGAATACAAGTCGGGTGAATCTGTACATAGCAAGGGTTTGCGAAGTAAGCTCCTTTCTTGTGAATTTTCCATGCTGCAGAGACGTTTGATCCCATTGCATTGGTAGAAAGGAAATATACGTTTCCGTATCCTCCTGAAGCAATTACTACAGCATGAGCAGAATGTCTTTCGATCTCACCTGTAACAAGATTTCTCGCGATGATTCCTCTTGCTTTCCCATCAACAATTACAAGATCAAGCATCTCATGACGGTTATACATTTTGATTCTACCTTTACCGATCTGACGGCTCATTGCAGAATATGCTCCTAATAATAACTGCTGTCCTGTTTGTCCTTTTGCATAGAAAGTTCTTTTTACCTGAACCCCACCAAATGAACGGTTATCTAGCTGACCGCCGTAATCTCTACCGAAAGGAACTCCTTGTGAAACACACTGGTCAATAATATTTGCAGAAACTTCAGCTAATCTGTAAACGTTGGCTTCTCTTGCTCTATAGTCACCACCTTTGATGGTATCGTAGAATAATCTGTAAGTAGAGTCACCGTCTCCCTGGTAATTCTTAGCTGCGTTGATTCCTCCCTGAGCTGCAATAGAGTGCGCTCTTCTTGGTGAATCCTGGTAGCAGAATGCTTTTACATTGTATCCCTGCTCAGCTAATGTAGCTGCTGCAGAACCTCCTGCCAAACCTGTACCTACAACAATAATATCAATCTTATCTCTGTTGTTTGGTGCAACAAGGTTCATATGGTCTTTATGATTTTTCCACTTGTCTTTAAGAGGACCCGCTGGAATTCTTGAATCTAATTTACTCATACTAGTATATTGATATTATTGAGTTATAAAATGGAAAACTGCTACGATGATGAATCCTGCAGGGATAAGGATTGAATACCATGTCCCGAAAGCTTTGATCACCGGCGTATATTTTGGATGTCTTGCTCCGATAGACTGGAATGAAGACTGGAAACCGTGAGCCAAGTGTAATCCTAATAAAACAAAAGAGATCACATACAAAGCCACTCTCCAAAGATCGGCAAACTTCTCATGAAGTTCCGGCCAGAAACGTTCTGCATCAGGAGTTAATCTTTCTACATACTTGTAATTCATTTCATGCAGCCAGAAATCATATAAGTGAAGCGCCAGAAATGCTAATATAACAGCTCCGGAAATAATCATATTTCTGGACATCCATGAAGAATTCACCGATGCATTGTTAGCTGCATACTTTACCGGACGCGCTTTATTATTCTTGATTTCAAGTACAAATCCCATAATGAAATGGAAAATTACTGCAAAACCAAGAATAGGCTGCATTAAGAACTGCACAAAAGGATTATAGCCCATGAAGTCAGATGCCGTATTGAATGCATCCTTATTCAGAACTGATAACAAATTGGTCGTCAAATGCAGTATAAGAAAAATCAGCAAAAATAGAGCTGATAATGCCATAGCATATTTTCTACCTATCGTAGAACTCGTTAAACCTGCCATATAAGTTTAAATTTGAATTTCTACAAAATTAAGAAAGTTTAACAATATCGAAAAGTGAGAAATCTCACAATTAGGCAGTTTGTAATGTTTCTAAATAAGAATTCCATACATTATAAATACAGGAAAACGTATAAATTATAGCGCATTATTTTAAGATTATAAACCCGGTCCCGGAAAACTACTTTTTGAGAGGATGATGAAAAGGATTTTATTTCAAAATAATCCACTCTTCTTGAGGAACAATAGGGACTTATAACATACCGCAGAATTTTCGTTTTATTTTCAATATCAGAGACCCAAAAACAGACTCTGTCACCACTTTTTAAAGAAAAAATTTTGCTTTTACCAAAAGAATGAATCAGCACCTCTTCTTTCTGATTTTCAAAGACATTGCTTCCTGTTCTTAAGATCAAAAATACAATGACAGCCATTGTTAAGCTCATCAAATTTTTAAAATTAAATTTTACAATAACAGGTCTTAATAAAAAAACGGCCACAGAAACAAAAAGCACTTCAAACCCATTCATAGGAATGTTTTCAAAGAATAACAGGTCTACCTCAGCAAACCAATGAATTATTTTCAACAGAATCTGAATAACAAAGTCATATATACTATTCGACAAGCCAAAATCAATTCCGCAGGCGACAAAAGCTGTCATTATAAATGAGAAAACAATAATTATTTCGGAAAAAGGAACAATAACAAAATTGGCAATGATGGATATGAATGAAAACTGATGAAAATAATACAACACCAAAGGAAGCGTTGCCAGCTGCGCGGATAAAGATATTGTAATGGTATTAAAGAGAAGTTTTTTAAGATAATTATCCTGTTTTGGAAAATGTTTCAAAAGAGGCTGATTCAGCCAATAAATTCCAAGGACCGCTAAAAAGCTAAGCTGAAATCCCACATCAAAAAGCTGCTGTGTGTCCCCAATTAAGATAAAAAAAGCGGATAAAGCTAATGAATGAAGCAGATCCGGTTTCCGCTGGAGCATTACAAAAATAAAATAGACACTCAGCATGATGCAGGAACGCAAAACCGAATTTCCGAACCCAATAAAAGCAGCAAACAGCCAGATAAAAACCAAACTTAGAATAACTGCATATTTTCTGAATTGTAAAGGAATAAAACGAATCAGTAAATAGTAGAACATCCCGAAAATAACTACAATATGGGTTCCTGAAATGGCCAGAAAATGAACCAACCCAGACTTATTGAAATCCTGTACAGTACCTGCATCAATCTCTGTACGATCTGCCAGAATGATTCCTTTTAAAAATTCTTTGCTTTTCCCGGATATTGCGGTTTTATCAATTTTCTTAAGAACTGTAAATCTATATTGCCGGAGTTGATCTGTCAGCGTTAAGTCATTTCGTTCTGCAGATACAATCTCATTTGGAATATAAATCTGGTAATCAATGTGCTTTCTTTTGAGATATCGGGTATAATCAAACTGGAAATCATATTGAGGAGCCTTAGGCTGTGTAATATAAGCCTCAGCCTTGTAGTAGTGAATAAAATCCAGTTCTTTATTATCCTTTGGAACATAAAAAATTGAGTTGAAATTTATATTTCCTACCTGAGCTGTTCCTTCGTATTTCTTATATTTTTCAGTAGTATTTAATTTTTGAAAGATTTTAAAAGCAACGCTTTCTTTTTTCTTTATCAATAAATTGTTTACCTCTGAATAAGTATTATAACGATGAAGGATAATTCCTGTTCCAAAGAACAAAAACATAAGTAAAACAACCTTGATTTTGTACAGAAAATAAGAGTGAAAACATACTGCAAAGAGTACAACCAAGCACATCGCAATAACGAAATAAAATTCAATTCCCGTTAATACAACCTTATCCTGAAAAAGAATTCCAAGAATAAAACATATTACCAGAATAAGGAGCGGCTGCTTTTGCAATTTCAATTAATTATCAAGGAAAAATAGATAATTAATCAATAAGATATTATCTCTTGAATAACTAAAAAAAGGCTTTACACCTTATCAAAAGCATCAACAGAACACTTGATTTTTTGCTATGAAATTAAAGTTTGAAAGTATGTTATTTCTTTTTCAGAAATTTATCCGTTAAACGCTTTGTTTCTTTAATATAAAATAATGGATCTTTCCCATAATCTTCATATTTGAAATCACCTGATTTTTTAGGGATGGCAGGCTCTATCTGGGTTCCTTCATGCCATTCATTGAATGATGTAATTCCAATAAAATCCGGATTTACTCTGATTGCGGCATCAAACATCTTTTCGTAATACTTTCCATTGTCTCTGTTTTTGAAATTAGCTTCGTTCCATGGACGTATTCTTGTATCGGAATAACCTGGTCCTACGCAAGGAATAAAAATCAGATGGTGGTCTTTAGCATAGTTGGCCATGAAATCCCAATTAGCAGTTGTACTTCCATATACAAAACCTTCGCTGGCAAAATAGGTATAGAAACCGTCAAAGCCTGCTGAATCAAAAAATTTCGCATCATCTTTTTCAACCCAAAGTCCAATATAAAGCGCATCTAAATCTGTATTCCTGACTGTTTGTTCTCCGTTTTTGGATAATATTTCAGCCCATTCTTCTTTAGGAATTTTATAACTGTCATATACATAAAACAGAGGTTTTCCTTCTTTTTTATAGAAAGCATGATGATGGGAATAAGTTTTTATAAGATAAGAAAGCTGTTCCTTTAATTCTGAAGTATTTTTATAAAACGGCTCAATGTGAAATGCAATTTTTAAATCAAAGCGATCAGCAATATCCAGATATTTCATAAGACTTTTATCCGTGAATGAATCTTTTCCCAGCCAGCTTACAACCACCACTCCAACTCCGGATTCCTGAATCATTTTCATGTGTTTTTCAATGATCTTTACATCATTGGAGCTGTAATTTCCAAGTGAAGGATAAAAATTAGCCCCGATATCATCTCCACCTTTGTGGTGTCCCAGATTGTTCCATTTCGGATTACTCCAATGAGGAAGGATTTCATGGTTCCAATGCTGATAACTTCCATCTGTTGCAGGATTTCCGTACCATCCATAATAGAAGATCTGGACTTTATCTCTTGAGCTGCTCTGCTGAGCAAAGCTTTTCGAGAAAAATAATATAAACACCAATAATAACAGAAAACGGTTACAATAATTCATAGTTAAAAAGTAGATTAAATTCTCAAAAACCTCAGCAAGATTATACTTTTAATATCACCTCAGCAGCATGGGCACTGGCTCCTTTTCCACCCAATTTTTCTCTCAGAAGGCTGTAGTCATTCAGAACCTGTGTTCTTTTGTCTCCTTCTATGATTTTATTAAGTTCTTCTACCAGGTTTTTAGTATTCAGATCATTTTGAATAAGTTCTTTCACCACTTCTCTGTCCATGATCAGGTTAACTAAAGAAATATAATTGATGTTTTTCACTAATCTTTTAGCAATGGCATAGGATATCTTGCTTCCACGATAGCAAACCACTTCAGGAATATTCAACAAGGCCGTTTCTAATGTAGCTGTTCCGGAAGTAACAAGAGCTGCTTTGGAACATCTTAACAAATCATATGTTTTATTGGATACAAAATGAACATTGTCATCCACATATTTCTGATAAAATTCTTTAGGAAGACTCGGTGCTCCGGCAATTACAAACTGGTAATTTTTAAAATATGGTCTTACTGAAAGCATTATTTCAAGCATCTTTTCCACCTCCTGCTCTCTGGAACCCGGTAGCAACGCAATAATTTCTTTTTCGTTCAATCCATGCTCCGATTTGAAATTTTCAATACTGATTTCCTGCAGATCTGAAATAGCATCCAGCAATGGATGACCTACAAAATGGGAATGAACTCCATGTTTTCTGTAAAAGTCTTCTTCAAAAGGAAGAATGACCATCATTTCATCCACGTATTTTTTGATAATCTCTACCCGGCCTTCTTTCCATGCCCACAGCTGTGGAGAAATATAATATACGACTTTGATCCCGAGTTCTTTGGCAAATCTGGCAATTCTCAGATTGAAACCAGGATAATCTACTAAAATCAAAACGTCAGGCCTGTTCTTCTGAATATCCTCTTTACAGAATTTTATATTATTCAGAATGGTTCTGAGATTCATCACCACTTCCAGAAACCCCATAAAAGCAAGGTCACGGTAATGTTTTACCAGTGTTCCGCCCTGAGCTTTCATCAGATCACCTCCCCAAAACCTGAACTCCGCATTCGGATCCTTTTGTTTTAGGGCTTTCATCAAGTTGCTTCCGTGCAAATCACCTGAAGCTTCTCCTGCAATAATATAATACTTCATTTCTATAGTAAGGATAGAGAACAAATTAAAATAGATATGATCTTAATTCGTAAATTTGTTCAAAGATAATGATAAAAAATGTCAGAAGAATTTGAAATCCGGAATAAAGTTGCCGAAAGCGGCCTTATCAATTTTGATCTATCCACTTTACTTCCAAAGGGAGAAAGAAAGGGAATTGACCTGAAAGATTTTCTTTTTCAGGAAATGATCCTGAAAGAAAAAGATTTTCGTGAAAAGGTAGAAGCTATAGATACTGAACTATACAAAGACTCATACATATATATTTACAATTCTGTAGATACTATTATCCCGCTTTGGGCTTATTTTGTATTAACTGCAAAACTTACTGATGTTGCCAAAAAAATAGTCTTCGGAAGCCGTGAGGATCTTGATGTTATTTTAATGCACAACGCCATTCAGACTCATGATTTTGAGGAAATGAGAGGCAAAAGAGTTCTGGTAAAAGGCTGTTCAGATAAAGATATTCCTGAAAATGCTTATATAGAACTGGTAGAACAGTTAAAACCAATTGTAAAATCTCTGATGTTTGGAGAAGCCTGTTCTAATGTGCCGATCATAAAGAACTAATATGAACAAATATTTATCAGCCTTATTTTTGTTTATTATTTTTCTTGGTATCTACTATTTCGGAAGTTTTTCAAAAATTCCTTTTGCCGACTGTGTAGGATTTGTATTGAGTGCAGAAAAAGGGATATGGGAAACTACTGCTTCAGCAACAAGTCACTTTTTATATATTAACACTGTTATCTTCATTAAAAATCTGGCAGGTATTAATGCTATTGAAGCAAGCCGCTTTCTGGTTGTTTCTTCAGGAGCAGCAACAGTTTCTGTTATTTATCTTACGGTAAAAAGCATTTCAAAAACAGAATGGGCATCACTTGTAGCTGCTTTTGTTTTCGGTTTCAGTTTTTCGTTTTGGAGAAATGCAGAGATTGTAGAAGTATATACTTATAACTCTCTTTGGGTAAGCCTTTTTTTCTTTTCAGTTATAAAAAGCTTTATTGAAAAGAAAAGAATTTACATATTGTTAAGCAGTCTGTTTTTAGGAATCAGTTTATGGGTTCATATTCAAAACATACTGCTAATACCTTCTTTATTAATCTTCTTATTTTATTTTAGAAATGAAAAGAAATATGCAGTGGCTTCACTATTGATTTTCACAGCATTATTTAGCTCTTTATTTATTCTGAATATTTCCCAGGGACTCCCCTTCAAATCACCATATAGTTCTGATCAGGGAACATGGGTGGAAGATTCTTTGAAAAAAAGTACCATTCAGTATGTGAAAGATTTTTTCCAATCTTTTGCATATCTTATTTATAATTTCAATTTATTTACATTTTTCGGAGTCACAGGTATTCTGCTTTTATACAAGACTAATCGAAAAATGTTTTTTGTTTTTGCTACCGGAGCAGTATGTGTATATGGATTTTCCACGTTTTATGCTGTATCCGATAATTATGTGTTCTTTTTACCTTTCAATATTATTTTTGCGCTATCCATCGGGTATGGTCTTTCTTCAGCAAAGTATGCCCGTTTAAAAAAATTCTCCTGGGTATGCCTGTTGATTCCTGTGGGCTACCTCCTCTTTTATAAAGTTGTATTCTTAACAGAGAAAGGGAAAGAATTTCACGCATTTAAGGAGTACAAAGGCGGTCTGGATTATTATGCTCTTCCATGGATGAATAATAATGCAGGTATTCTGGAGTTCACCATTGATAAAAAGCAAGCACCCGAACCTATCGACTGGATGACAATAAGTGCTTTAGAATACATAAAGGTGCTAAAAAGCAAAGGTTATACAGAAGAACAGATCAGAAAACTTTAACAATAATTATGAAAGGCGGTCATTTTATAAGGCATATTTTTTGATAACTTTGATTCACTTAATACTAACAAACACAAAAAATGAGTTTAATTGACCTACTTACAGGGAACACAGGCAACCAGGTTGCTGAACAGGCTGAAAACAAATTCGGAATCAGCAAAAACCAGGTAATTGCCCTATTGGCTGTAGCTACCCCTCTCATTATTTCTTATCTCAGAAATAAATCTCAGGACGCTAAAGAAGCAGAAGCTTTAAATAATGCTCTAGATAAAGACCATAACGGAAGTATTTTAAATGACGCTTCTCAGATTGAAGCAAGACAGGCTGAAGGCGGATCTATTCTTGATCATATCTTTGGGGGACAAAAAAGTACTGTTGAAAACCAGCTGTCACAAAACACAGGTATTTCAATTGACAAAATTGGTCCTATCCTTGCGATGCTGGCACCTGTAGTAATGGGATACATCGGACAGCAGAAACAACAGAGTAATGTAGGCGCAGGAGGTCTGGGAGATCTTTTAGGAGGAATTCTTGGAAATGCATCCAACCAGGCTCAGGCACAGCAGTCTAATCCTCTAAATGACATTCTTGGAAGTGTTTTAGGAGGAGGTACACAATCTCAATCATCAGGAAATCCATTGAATGATATACTTGGAAGTGTATTAGGCGGTGGTGGAAACCAACAACAAGGCGGAGGCGGCTTAGGCAGCATCCTTGGTAATATTCTTGGAGGTAAATAATTAATTTAATTTTCATAAAAAAAGACCGGAGAGATGATCTTCGGTCTTTTTTATTTGGATTACTTTTTAGATTTTTCTTCAGAAGCAGCAAAAGATTTTGAGGCTTTTTTTGGTCTTCTTTTACCATAACTTCCGGAATTGATTTTTCCTCTTCTTGATTTTTTGTCTCCTTTTCCCATAGTAATTATGTATTTGTTAATCACGAATTTAAAAAATACAACTCTAAATTCCAACTGATGAAGCTGTTAAAATTTTATAAATTAAGAAAGGAAGCTGGGAGTTACTACCAGGTTATTATTTTCGGCTTTCTATTATTAAAACAATTATCCCTTCTTCCTATTGTTGATAAAAACAACTTTAGATATTCCAGGCTACGTCCATCATCCAGTCTTTTTAAACTTTTATCGTTTTCCATTTTCCTTTTTTGAATAAGATAAAAGCAACTATTGTAATCAATGTTTCTGCAGCAGGAATTGAAATAAAAACTCCTTTTGGGCCCATGTCAAGATATTTTGACAGAAAATACGCCAGAGGAATCTGAAACAGCCAGAATCCAAAAAGATTAACCCAGGTAGGAGTCCATGTATCTCCGGCCCCGTTGAATGCATTAATCATGACCATCCCGATTCCGTAAAAAATAAACCCTGTACTCATAATCTGAAGAGCATTTTTCGCAAAATCTTTAATAGCCGTTTCCTGAGTGAAAAAACCAACTAAAAAATTTCCCATAAAAATAAATACCAGACTTACGATCAACATAAAGATGACATTATATTTCACGGTTTTCATTACCGACTGTTCTGCTCTCAACATTTCATTTGCCCCCATATTCTGCCCTACCAGCGTAGATGCTGCATTGCTTAGTCCCCAGGCCGGAAGCATAAAGAACATCATCAGTCTTAAGGCTGTCTGGTAACCGGCTGATGCATTTTCGCCTCCTGTGGTCGCTACTAATTCTGCGAGGAAAATCCAGCTGCATGAAGCGATAACAAACTGAAAGATCCCCGGGGTTGCAATCTTTATAATGGATTTGATTAATTCATAATTGGGTTTAAAATAAGGAATCTTTATTCGGATTTGGGTATCAGCCACTAAAAGATGGTACAACTGATAGATCACCCCAATACTTCGCCCTATTGTTGTTGCCAAAGCCGCCCCTGTTAATCCCAAAGCAGGAACAGGTCCTAAGCCCTTTATCAAAATTGGGCAGAGGATAATATTGGCAATATTGGCAATCCACAAACTTTTCATCGCAATCATCGCATTTCCTGCTCCTCTGAAGATCCCGTTAATTAAAAATAAAAGCATAATGATAGTACTGCTGCTCATCATAATCCTGGTAAAATTTTTCCCATAAGCTGCTGCTTCAGGCTTTGAACCCATCAGGATCAGGATTTCCTCAGCATAAATAACTCCCAGTAAACTTAAAACAAAAGTAATAACAAATGAAACCAATAATACCTGTGCAGCACTCCTGGAAGCCTGCTCCGGATTTTTCTCCCCGATTCGTCTCGCCACCAAAGCTGTTGCCGCCATACTCATACCGATCGCAATAGAATACATCACCGAAAGCACAGATTCGGTAAGCCCTACAGTCTGAATAGCAAAACCACTTTCTTTCAGATGTCCGACAAAATACAGATCAACAAGGGCAAATACAGATTCCATAGCCATTTCCAGCATCATTGGAATAGCTAAAAGCAATACAGCACTTCTGATATTCACCTTCGTAAAGTCTGTTTCTTCGCCGCTGAACGCTTTTTTCAAAAAGTCAACATATTTTGTCATTTCGTAATCAATAATTTATATAATCCCAAAAATACAAATCCAATTATTAGAAAAACTTAGCAATTGGTAATAAAATTTAATTTAGATTTGTATATTCTTAAAAAATTATTCTTATGAAAAAAATAATCTCTACTACCTTTCTATTTGGAATGTTACTGTCTGGCAGCATATTATCTGCCCAGAAAATGACTCAGGAAAAGATGAAAGCCATCTATTCTGATGATGTGGCAACATTTAAAAAACAGTTTGCCCCGGGAGATTACAACAAATGTTTCCTAGTTGGAAATATAGCTTATTCACCCCTTGGTTTCAGTGTAATGTCTGATAGAAAAAATATTATACATTTCCTTTTGGACAACAAGGCCAATGTTAATAAAAAATGTCAGAACAAAACACCCCTTGAAGTAGCTGATGATACAAAAGGTACTGAAGAAATAAAGAAAATTTTGATAGAAAAAGGTGGTAATAGAGATTAAAAAAACCTAAAAACAATATATGAAACTTCCGAAAGGAAGTTTTTTTTATTTATAAAACCTGCAAAAATCTTATCTTTGCCAACGAAAAATTCAAGGTTCGGAATTGAACCTTAAACATTGAACTTTAAACAAATAATTATGTTTCGATCACACACCAACGGAGAGCTATCTCTGAAAAATCTGAATGAAGAAGTTACACTATCAGGATGGGTACAGACTATCCGTGATAAAGGATTTATGATTTGGGTAGATCTTCGAGATCGTTACGGAATTACCCAGCTGGTTTTTGACCAGGAGCGTTCTTCTGCACAACTAATGGAAGAAGCTAAAAAACTGGGCCGTGAATTTGTGATTCAGGCTACCGGAAGAGTTATTGAGAGAGTGAGCAAAAACCCTAATATTCCAACAGGGGAAATTGAAATTCTGGTAGAAAAGCTGACTATTCTGAACGATTCTCAGCTTCCTCCTTTCACCATTGAGGATGAAACAGACGGCGGTGAGGAATTAAGAATGAAATACCGCTACCTGGATATCAGAAGAAATCCGGTAAAAGATAAATTGATCTTCCGTCATAAAATGGCACAGAAAGTAAGGAATTATTTATCTGAAGAAGGTTTCATTGAAGTGGAAACACCTGTTTTGATCAAGTCTACTCCGGAAGGGGCAAGAGACTTTGTTGTACCAAGCAGAATGAATCCGGGGCAGTTTTATGCATTGCCGCAGTCTCCACAGACTTTCAAACAGCTCTTGATGGTAGGTGGAATGGATAAATATTTCCAGATTGTAAAATGTTTCCGTGATGAGGATTTAAGAGCTGACAGACAGCCGGAGTTTACACAGATCGACTGTGAAATGGCTTTCGTAGAGCAGGAAGATGTCATGAATGTATTCGAAGGAATGACTAAAACTCTTTTAAAAGATATTACAGGTCAGGAATTCGGAGATTTCCCAAGAATGACTTTCGCAGATGCGATGAGAAAATATGGAAATGACAAACCGGATATTCGTTTCGGAATGGAGTTCGTAGAACTGAATGAACTGGTAAAAGGAAAAGACTTTAAGATATTTGATGATGCAGAATTGGTTGTCGGAATCAATGTAGAAGGTTGTGCAGACTATACAAGAAAGCAGATTGACGAGCTTGTTGATTGGGTAAAACGTCCTCAGGTTGGAGCTTCAGGGATGGTTTGGGCTAAATTCCAGAATGATGGAGTGAAGACCTCATCGGTAAACAAATTCTACAATGAAGAAGACCTGACAAAGATCATCGAAAAATTCGGAGCAAAAGAAGGAGACTTAATGTTGATTCTTTCCGGAAACGAAAACAAAGTAAGAGCTCAGCTTTCTGCTTTAAGAATGGAACTTGGAAACCGTTTGGGATTGAGAAAAGGAAATGAGTTTGCACCACTTTGGGTAGTTGACTTCCCTCTATTGGAATGGGATGAAGACTCTGAAAGATTCCATGCAATGCACCACCCTTTCACATCTCCAAAACCGGAAGATATCCACTTATTGGAAACAGATCCAGGAAAAGCGAGAGCCAACGCTTATGATATGGTTCTGAACGGAAACGAAATCGGAGGTGGCTCTATCAGAATTTTTGATAGAGATCTTCAGTCTAAAATGTTTGATTTATTAGGATTTACCAGAGAAGAGGCAGAAGCTCAGTTTGGATTCCTGATGAATGCATTCAAATACGGGGCTCCGCCACATGGAGGTCTGGCATTTGGATTTGACCGTTTGGTAGCTATTCTTGATGGAAACGAAGTCATCAGAGATTATATCGCATTCCCTAAGAACAACTCAGGACGAGATGTAATGATCGACGCGCCTGCTTCTATTGCGGATGCACAGCTCGATGAATTGGAATTACAATTGAATTTAAAAGCATAAATTTAGAAGCGGGGTATTTGCCCCGCTTTTTTTTAACACAAATATTATGATACAAAAAATTGCCATTCTGGGAGATTTTAATCCCGCTCATTCCACACTTCATGCATTAAATGAAAGCACAAGAAACATCCAAAAAAAATTAAATGTAGATATTCAGTTTGACTGGATCTCCACTGACATTTTTAATAATAAACTCGTTTTTGAAACCCAAAAGTACTCAGGTCTTTGGATTGCTCCCGGAAGTCCATATCGCGATATGGAAAATGTTCTTAATGCGATAAAATTCACAAGAGAAAATAATATTCCCACTTTTGGAAATTGTGGCGGATTTCAGCACATGATTATAGAATTTGCAAGGAACGTCTGCGGTATTCAGAATGCTGATCATGAAGAAACCAACCCGGATGGAACAGACCCACTGATAAAAAAGCTTTCCTGCTCTTTAAAAGGCGAACAGGAGAATCTTAAACTTATTGACAAAAATAGCTTTCTTTATCAAATGATCCATCAGGATAATATTGTTGGAAAATATTATTGCAGCTATGGAATCAATGAAAAATATGTTGATATTTTGACAGAAAACGGATTATCTCTCACTTCAATATCTGAAGACGGAAATTACCGTTCATTTGAAATACAATCCCATCCTTTTTTTGTAGGAACATTATTTCAGCCTGCTTTAACTTCTACAGAAAAAGAACCGAATCCAATTATTATAGAATTTGTGAAAAAATCTTTAGGTCAAAGCTAATTAGAAAAGATCAATAAAATTTACAGCAGAGCAAATGCTCTGCTTTTTTATACTCTAAATTACAGGAATCTTCAATGCACCAATGCCTTATACTGACAACATTACGTTTTGAAAAACAGATATTTATGAGGTTACATTTTTACAGTCATAGCATTATAGATTTCGTCATACTTTATTAATTAGTTTGTTAATAGAATAAACTTTATGTCAATATAAAGTACGATTTTAGTTACATATCAATTATTAGTGAAATAACTTAATTTAAAAATTAATAGTAAAAATTAATACAAAAAAAGCAAATCATCGAAATAAATACACATTTGAAATAAAAACACAACAAAACAATCATTATATTATGTTATATACAAGCATAATCTTTTATTAATATATTTACAATGCACAGCTGAATTATAATGATGACTTAATCAAACTTAAGAATTGATTAATTTTAATAATCTTTTGCGTATGGTAATAATATAGCTGTTCATATTTTAAAACCTGATCACCAACCAATATTAAATAATATGAAAAGCAAACTATTACTATTATCAGTATGCCTTGTTTTGGCACTTAACTCATGTAGGTCTGACATTGAAAATACACAAACAGATTCAATGGATCATACAACGATGAACTTAGACAATGCAAAGATTCACAAATTTTTAATTGACGGAAATTACACGTATGTGAATGAAGTAAATGGAGAGTATTTTTATGCAGATGATATTACTATCAGCTCCGAGCAGTTTAATAAATTAAAGATGCAGGCCAATTCTGAAATATCAACAGTTGAGAAAAGTACAATTGTAAGCTCTTTTATTAAGACATGGCCGAATGCAACAGTCTATTATACATTACCCAGCCAGGGAAGTCTGAGTACTCAGAATTATAATACGTTCCTTACCAATATCAACAAAGCGTTTGATATGATCTCTTCCCAAACCAGCATGCAGTTTGTTGAACGTACCAATCAAACAGAATATATCACCTTTACTTACACAACGAGTAACAGCTCACCACTAGGATGGCAGAAAAATAGAGTTAACGGTATTAAAATTTATAACATTACTTATCCCGCAATTATTGCTCACGAAATCATGCACTCAATGGGAATCATGCATGAGCAGTGCCGCCCGGACAGAGATCAGTATATTATTGTAGATGTTAACAAAGCTGTAGAAGGAAGCCGTCATAACTTCAATCTTTATAATGATTATGCAGGACACGGCGCATTTGATTTCGGTTCAGTCATGATGTATCAATCTACGGACTTTGCTATAAACCCAAGTCAGCCCGTAATGACTAAGCTGGACGGATCTACTTTTACAAAGCAAAGAACAGGATTATCTGCCGGTGATTATGCAGGAATAAATCATTTGTACGGGCCTGTGAATACCACTTCTGCAATCAACGGAACTTACACAATGAGAACAGCTTTAGCGAATGATAAAAATATAGATATTACCGGAAGTTCTACTACAGATGGCACCAATATTATTCTGTATTCAGCTTCTACAGGGAATAACCAGAGATTTACTTTTAGCAAATCGGATCATGGATATTATATCATCAAATCTATACTGGATCCTGCAAAGGTATTAACCGTAAAAGGTAACGGAACAACGAATGGAACAGCTGTTGAATTAAGAACCAACTCCAATACAGATTCTCAGAAATGGTTATTATTCAATCTGGGAAACAATGGCTTTGGATTTGCTCCTAAGAATGCTCCAGCACTGAGATTAGAGGTAAAAGATGGCTTAACAGCTAATCTTACACCAATTGTAATCGGCACTACGGACCAAACGGTTCAGCCTTCTACAAAGCAACGCTTTATACTTACAAAAGTTAACTAAATTTTTTCATACAAAATAAAGAAGTTAGGAAATGTATTTCCTAACTTCTTTATTTATCAGATCAGTATATACTACTGCTCTATAATTATTTAATGGTTAATTTCAACATCTGCTCCCTTCCAGGCCCAGTGGAAAGATATGCCACTGGAATACCTAATTCCGATTCCAAAAAAGATAGAAACTCATTCACTTCTTTTGGCAACTCTGAGGGACTTTTCATCGTAGAAAAATCAGCATTCCAACCATTCATCCATTTCAGGATTGGTTTTCCTTTTTCAGAAAGCAACCCTGAAACTTCAACTGTATTTCCACCTTCCAGTTCATAATGGGTACAAACCGCTACAGAGGGCAACCCGCTTAAAACATCAGCTTTAGTCAGAACCAGCTGAGTGACTCCATTGATCATAACGGCGTACTTTAAAGCAGGTAAATCCAGCCAGCCTGTTCTTCTCGGACGTCCGGTATTGGAACCAAACTCATTTCCTTTTGTTCTGATCTCTTCACCTAATTCATCAAATAATTCTGTAGGAAATACTCCGTTCCCCACTCGTGTACAATATGCTTTGGCAATCCCAAACACCTCACCGATCTTTTTCGGTGAAACACCTAATCCGCTGCTCGCCCCTGAAGCTGTTGTGGAAGAAGAAGTAACATAAGGATAGGTTCCGTGATCAATATCCAGCATTGCGGCCTGAGATCCTTCTGCTAATATTGTTTTTCCTTCCGCCAAAGCCTTATTCAGGTATATTTCAGTTTCAGTACATTTGAATCTCTTCAGAAAATCTATTGCTTCAAAAAACTCATTACTTATTTCTTCCAAAGAAGGAAGCTCCATATTCCCTTCTGCAAGCATTTTGTAATCTCTCTCTAAAATATGCTGTACTCTGCTTTTAAAGTCAGGAGCAAACATATCTCCTACTCTTACATTCTGTCTTAAAATTTTATTTGAATACGCCTGTGCAATTCCGTTTTTCGTAGTTCCGATAGTTGTATAATCAGGACTCTCCTCCATAAAAACATCCAGGAGCTTATGAGTAGGTAATACAAAGTGAGCTTTCAATGAAATAATCACATTCGTTTCTGGCTGAACTGTCTCATCAAAAGCCTGAAGATTTGCAATTTCTTTTTTAAAGCTTACAGGATCTAAAACAGTTCCCGTACCAATCACATTCTGTACCCCTTTCATGAAGATCCCAGAAGGAATCATTTTAAGAGTGATTCTTCGCCCATTCCTTTCTATACTGTGTCCAGCATTAGATCCGCCATTAAAACGCGCTGTAATGTCATAATTTTCACTGATAAGATCAATAAACTTCCCCTTACCTTCATCTCCCCATTGTAATCCTAATACAATATCCATATTTGTACTTTAATTTTTATGGGACAAAGCTATGACAGTCAACGAGAAGCACCATTGCCATTTGGCAAAAAGAGAATTAATTTATACAATGTAAGTGTATTAATGACTAAGGATTGGAAGTCTTGCCTGAAAACTCTCACACACTACAACTCTATCATTCTTCAACCTACAACTAAACTATTGCATATAATTCTAGACTATATTCCTCCTGATGCGGCTAAGGGATGAGGGAGTAACTCCAAGATAAGATGCCAGCATAGATTGCGGTACTCTATTGGCAAGGCCGGGATAATGATTTAAAAAGTGAATATAACGTGATTTTGCATCCTGATTCAGCATGATACTCGCCACCTTCAGTTTATTCTCTACAACAAAGGCATGGATTCTTGCAAACAAAACCGGCCAGACTGTTATTTTCTCTTCCAGTATTTTAAAATGCTTAAGATCTATCACCAGCAATACAGCGTCGGTAATAGCTTCAATATCTTCGTGAGCAGGCAGCTGATCGGTAAAACCCTGAAAATCTCCGATAAACCTTCCTTCATAGATGAAATACCGGGTAAAATCATCACCTCGTTTATTATAATACAAAGACCGGAAAACACCTTCCTTTACAAAAGCAATTCTTTGGCTCACCTTTCCTGCTTCTATGAATGGATCTCCTTTCTTTACAGTGATTTCCTGAATTCCTTCAGCAATCAAAAGTTCATCCTGAGGATTCAGTGTTCCGAATTTTTTGATATAATTAAAAAGCTCTTCCATATTTTTGTTGTAACCACGGATTACAGAAATATAAAGGTATAAAAGTCGACGCTAAAAACAATTGTCATTTGACAAAAAGCCGGTTAAAGGTACCACACAGGCTTCCAACGGCATGTTAATTGCTTGATTTTTAAAAACGTAAGACAATGAAAGCAATTTGGAATGGCGCCATTGGCTTCGGTTTAGTCAACATTCCCGTTAAAATTTATTCGGCAACGGAAACTACAAAATTAGATCTCGATATGCTCGACAAATCCGATTTTTCCAATATCCGGTTCAAAAGAGTAAATGAAAATACGGGAAAAGAAGTAAAATGGGAAAATATCGTCAAAGGTTATCTCATGGACGACAAATACATCGTTCTTGATGAGGAAGATTACGAAGCCGCAAGCCCTGAAAAGACAAAAATACTCTCTATTGACCAGTTTGTAAAAGAGGCGGAAGTAGACAGTATGTATTTTGAAAATCCTTACTATCTGGAGCCTCAGAAAAATGGGGAAAATGCGTACAGGCTTTTACTGAAAGCTCTTGAAAAAACATCCATGGTAGGAATCGGAACGTTTGTGCTCCGAGAAACAGAAGCTATTGGAATGATCCGTCCGTATAAAGATGACATCCTAGTTCTCAACCGTTTGAGGTTTGATCAGGAAATAAGAGATTATAAAGATTTAAAAATTCCTGCTCAAAAAGCTCCGAAACCAGCAGAACTTAAAATGGCGGTTAATCTTATCGAGCAGCTTTCACAGGAATTTGATCCTGCCCTGTATAAAGACACCTATTCGGATGAACTGATGAAGATCATCAAACAAAAAGCAAAAGGCAAAAATATAAAAGTCCCAAAAGCCCTACCTGCAAAAGAAGGTAAAGTGATTGACCTCATGGCCCAGCTAAAGGCCAGTCTGAACAGTTCCAAATCCAAATCCGCATCATAATGGCTCTCAAAGATTATCAGGAAAAACGAAAGTTCGATGAAACCAGCGAACCAAAAGGAAAAACAAAAAAAAGCAAAGATCAACTGATTTTTGTGATCCAAAGACATGCTGCAAGCAGACTTCATTATGACTTCCGCCTTGAAATGGAAGGCGTACTGAAAAGCTGGGCCGTACCAAAAGGTCCGTCATTGGATCCCAAAGATAAACGGCTGGCCATGATGGTGGAGGATCATCCTTACGATTATAAAGATTTTGAAGGAAATATTCCCGAGGGAAATTACGGTGCCGGACAGGTGGAAGTTTGGGACAGCGGAACTTATGAACCTTTAGAAAAAAATGCCAAACTTTCTGATGAAAAAGAGCTGCTGAGAGAATTGCATGCCGGCTCTCTAAAATTCATTTTACACGGTAAAAAGCTGAAAGGTGAATTTGCTTTGGTTAAAATGAAAAACACAGAGGATAATGCATGGCTGCTCATCAAACATAAGGATGATTTTACAGAAAGTCCTTATGATGCTGAAGAAAACACCTCACCAAAATCTTTGGTTACCCAGTTTTTAGAGAAAAAAAAAAGCCTAAAAACAAAAGAAAAAAAGAAGTCATAGTCTCTGAGAAACCATTCAGAAGTTTTAATTCTTTAACGAACGAAAAAAAATTAAAGTCTTTTATAAAACCCATGTTGGCCAAGCTTTCCGAAAAAGCCTTCAATGATAAAGACTGGGTTTTTGAAATAAAATGGGATGGCTACAGAGCAATTGCCGATTTAAGTCATGACATTCCTCTCTTCTATTCCCGGAACGGAATTTCATTTTTATCCAAATTCGAAAAAATAGTACTGGACTTCAAAAAACAGAAACATCATATGATCCTGGATGGTGAAGTTGTAGCATACGACGAACAAGGGAAGCCTAATTTCCAGTTTTTGCAGCAAATTGGGGATAATCCCGACGCGGCTCTTGTATACCATGTTTTTGACCTCCTATGGCTGAATGGTCATTCTACCGAAGATCTTCCTCTTATTCAGCGAAAAGAACTTTTAAAAGAGGCTCTAAACGAAACTGATCGTATTAAGTATTGTGACCATATCCCGGAAAAGGGTATTGAGTTTTTTACACAGATGAGAAAAATGCAACTGGAAGGAATGATTGCAAAACGGGCAGAAAGTTCATATATCGAAAACCACAGGACCAATGACTGGCTTAAAATCAAATTTTCCAATACAGAAGAAGTTATTATTTGTGGTTTTACAGATCCCAGAGGTTCGCGGAAAAATTTCGGTGCTTTAATTTTAGGAAAATATTTGAATGGAACGCTTACTTATTGCGGACATACGGGAACAGGTTTCAGTAACACCTCTTTAAAAGAGCTTTATCAGAAACTTCAGAAGCTGGTTATACAATCATCCCCATTTGAAACAGTTCCCAAAACCAACATGCCTGTAACATGGACAAAGCCTGAGATGATCTGTGAAATCAAATATTCTGACATTACACGAGACGGAATCTTCAGACATCCTGTTTTTATAGGAATACGAGAAGACAAAGATCTTAAAGATATCAAAGATTCATCCTTCACCGAAAAATCTAAAGAAATGAAAACGAAAGCATCATCAAAAAAAACTGAAGTTTCTTCGAAAGAAAAAGAGATCACCTTGGACAAACATATGGTAAAACTGACGAATCAGGATAAAATCTATTTCCCAAAAGACGGCATTACTAAAGGAGACGTCATTGATTATTATCAATCGGTGGCCACTTATATTCTGCCTCATATAAAAAACCGTCCGCTTTCTCTTAACCGCTTTCCGAATGGAATTGAAGAGCAGGGTTTTTATCAGAAAGATGCTGGAGATCATATTCCGGACTGGATAAAAACCACACAGGTATATTCTGAATCCAATGATAAATACATCGACTATATTTATTGCAATGACAAAGCAACTCTAGCCTATCTGAATAATTTAGGCTGTATAGACCTTAACCCCTGGAACAGTTCTTTACCAGATCTTGAGCATCCTGATTATTTGGTTTTAGACCTGGATCCATCTCCCAAAAATACATTTGATGAGGTTATTGAAACAGCACTTCAGGTGAATGAGGTTTTAAAAACGATTAAAGTAAAAGGGTATTGCAAAACTTCCGGAAGTACAGGAATTCATATTTATATTCCCATGGGAGCTCATTATGATTTTGACCAGGTAAAAGATTTCGCCAATATTCTTATGAAACAGGTCAATGACAGACTTCCTAAAATCACAACTTTAGAACGAAGCCTTCAAAAAAGAGATCATAAAAAAATCTATCTCGATTACCTACAGAACAGGACGGGGCAAACCCTGGCAAGTGCTTACAGCTTGAGACCTAAGCAGGGAGCTGCGGTTTCCATGCCTTTGGATTGGGATGAATTAAAGCCCGGGTTGAAACCTACAGATTTTAATATTAATAATGCTCTGGAGAGAATCCAGGAAAAAGGAGACTTGTTCAAACCGGTTTTGGGTAAAGGAATTGATATGATGAAGGCCCTGGAATTGCTGCAAAATATTGATTAAATTAAAACCTCCCACATTATTGTAATGCGGGAGGTTCTTAAAAAAATTAAATATAATTATTGATTATAAACATGAATATCTCTCTGTGGAAAAGGAATTCCAATCCCCGCTTTATCGAGAGCTTCTTTACAACCGATGATTAGTTCTTCGTTCATAGCCCAATAGTTTTCTGTAGAACTACTTACTCTTACCGATAAATTGACAGCGCTTTCTCCAAGCTCGGTAACCACTACCTGCGGAACAGGTATTGCAAGAGCATATTCATTATTTTTAATGACGTTCATTAAAAGCTCTTTGGTCTGTTTAAGATCTGCATCATACGCAACTCCGATATCCAGTGATGTTCTTCTTGTTCCCAGTTGGGTAAAATTGGTAATACTGTTATTTGAAACTACACCATTAGGAATAACGATCAATTGGTTTTGTGGTGTAACCAGTTTTGTATGGAAAATATCTATTGCCTGCACCGTCCCTGAAACTCCGGAATTGGTAGAAATAAAGTCGCCAATTTTAAAAGGTTTTAATAATAAAATTAATATTCCCCCTGCAAAATTAGTCAAGGAACCCTGCAAAGCCAAACCTACCGCCAAACCTGCTGCACCAATCATGGCAACAAATGCAGATGTCTGTACTCCCAATTGAGTTACAACAACGATAAACAACAGAATATTAAGTCCCCAGTTGATAATATTCAACAGAAAATGTCGCAGAGAAGCTTCCATATTACGTTTTATAAAAGCTTTTTCAACCAGCTTTTTAATCATTCTGATCATCCATGAACCAATCAGATAAATTAATAATGCAGAAATAACTGCAGTAAAAACTCTCGGTGCCCATGAAATTGCTGAAGAAATTAATGTGTCCCAGTGCTGTTGAATCTTGTTCAATTCTAAATCGTCCATTTTATACTATATGTTTACTATTTATCAATGAGATATTAAGTTCTGCAGGATTTAAAAATGAAATTGAATGCATCAGTCTAAAAAAGAAATTTACCTTGCACTTCAAAAGTGAAAGTAAATGATACTATAGATTAAAATAGATTGACAGCAGAACAGATTGTTTCAGCTAACTCAATAATCATTCAGAAATTGAATCTTGCAGGAAGAAATAATTTTTCGGTCATAGAATTACAAAAACGATACCGAAGTGGAACAGCTATCAAAGAAAAAGAATATTAATGAATATTTTTTAAGGCAATTTTGCAGCCAGACTTTCTGGTAAAAGTCTAAGAATATGATAGATAATTTTCCATTTAAAATTCGGGACAATGGTAAAGGAATTTCCTGCATTCACAATATATTTTGCCACATAATCCGGCTCCATGATCAAGGATTCATTCAATTCTAACCCTTCATTAATCTTTGTTCTGATATAGCCAATAACCAAAGCATTTACAATGATTTTCCGGGAAGCCAATTCCTGCCTCAATCCGGCCAGAAACTGAGTAAATGCAGCCTTGGTGCTTCCGTAGACAAAATTACTTTTTCTTCCCCTTACTCCGGACAATGAAGAAAGCCCAATAATCCTTTCCAGATTTTTATTGTTTTTATCCATTGCTATAATACTCAGGATAGAGACTCCGCCCATATAATTGACTTCCATCATTTGCTTGGCACCTCTGAAATCTGTTAATGCTTTTTGATTGTCAACTAAAAATCCTGCAGCATATATTACAATATGAGGTTTTGTGGGAAGATCAGAATAGAATTTCTGATGTGAATCAAAATCTGCAGCATCAAAATACAAAACAGAAACTTTTGAAGAGTCCAGATGATTTGAATTAATAAAGTTTTCTAAAGATGTTGTATTTCTGGAAGCAGCGATAACCGTATATCCTTTTTCAACATATTGCTTTATACATTGTTTTGCTACATCTGAATTAGCTCCCAGAATAAGAACCGTTTTGTCTGTGTTTTGATTCATGAGACAAAGATAATTTTATTAAACACTAATGAACACAAAACTGATTAATCATCTTCATTAAATTTTGTTTCTGTTCGGTAAGTTGTATAAAAAGACTGCGGCGGGTGAACTTCGTTCACCCGCCGCAGCTAAATATTTTCAGACTGAATTATTTTTTTTCTTCAGTTGCTGTTTCTTTTTTGTCATCTGCTTTATCCGCAGATTTTGTTTTATCTCCAAAACGAGATTCTGTCATTTCTCTGGAAACTGCTGCTTTTTCGAATTTCAGTTTTCCAGATAATGTTTCAATAACAAAACCATCATCCTGAACCTGGGCAATTCTTCCGTGAAGACCTGAGGTAAGAACTACTCTTGTACCTACTTTAAGGTTTTCTTGAAAGTTCTTCTCTTGCTTCTGTTTTCTCATTTGAGGTCTTATCATCAGGAAATAAAATCCTACGAACATTACCCCCATCATGATCAGCATCATAGGTGAAGATCCACCTGCTGCCTGTAAAAATAGTGTCAACATATTGTGATTATTATGGTTGAATGTTTGCGGTGAATGTTAATCTGATTGGAGCTTTTTCTACGTTTGCAAAAACATCTGCATATTTCTGAACGTTTCCGTCAAAGCTTGAAGAATCAAAGTGCAATGTAACTTTTCCTTTTTTACCTGGCATAATCGGCTCTTTTGTAAAATCAGGAGCAGTACATCCACATCCTGGCTTAACTTCAGAAATGATTAAAGGATTTTTCCCGGTATTGGTAATTTCATATACGTGTTCCACTTTATCTCCTTTTTTGATTTTACCAAAATCAAAGCTGTTTTCAGATAAAGCAACAGAAGTAGATGGTTCATTAGAAACCGGAGCAGCCGCTTCACCAGTTACAGGTGCTGCTGCAGAATCAGTGGTTACCGGAGCCGCAACAGCTGTTGAATCAGTAGTTGCAGTTTCAGCACTTTGAGTTTCTTTGTTTTCTTTTTTACATGAAACTAACCCAAAGCCTATAATAGACAAGGCGATAATTGATAACGTCTTTTTCATTTTATATTCTATTTTGATCTTTACAATATTTATCTAAAATACCATTGATGAAGATATTGGAACGGTCAGTAGCAAATACTTTTGCAATTTCAATATATTCATTAATAATAACTCTTGAAGGCGTGAAGGCAAAATTATCAAGTTCCGCAATCGCTGTAGACAAAATTACTTTATCCATTAAAGAAACTCTTTCCAGATCCCAGTTTTCAAGTCTTTCTCCCAGTTTCTTTTCATTGTTTTCCCAGTTGTTCAAAGTATCTCTCAACAATTTTGCAGCGAAAGTCTTATCCTCCTCATCTTTAATCATTTTAATTAAAGTTCTGCTTTCTTCATCTTCTCTCAGGAAACCGATTGTTTTTTGTACCATGGAGTTGGCAATGTGGATATCATCATACCATGAAAGTTCTTTATCTCCCAGATAATCATGAAAATCTTCATTTTCAGCGATATATCTTAAAAATAATTTTCCGATAAATTTCTGATCTTCTTCAAAAGAGTATCCCTCTTCTTTCATGAAATCCTGGTAACGCTTTCCAGCAGTGATTCTTTGGAAAGTTTTTACCAATAGGTCATCATGCATATCCCATTTCAACTGCTTATGCTGGCCTGTAAAAAATAATCTTTCAGGATTTTCTTCCAGTTTAAGCAATACTTGGTTGTTGATGAATTTTTGGTTAGGATTAATATCAGCATCAGTTTTAAGAAATTTGTTCTTACCAATCTCGATCTGGTTCTCTGCCAAATCTTTCAGACCCACCAAAAAATTGAGCTGATAGATGTATAGATAATAGATTTTCTCTATCCCGGCAAACATGTTTTTCTCTAAAACATCAAACTTTACAGGATTTTGGTAGTATGAATACACTGTCTGTACTACTTTTTCACGGATTTGTCGTCTTCCTAACATTCAAAGAGCTTTTTTATGGGTGCAAAGATACAAAATTTAAAATTGATGAAATTCGTAGTGTGATGACATTTTTGTAATTTTGTCAAACTATATGAAAGCGCTAAAAACCTTAAACCCCTATTTTTGGAAACACAAAATACTTTTGTTTTGGGGGGTACTATTTATCATTGCCAGTAATTTCTTTAATATATATAAGGTTCAGTTTGTAGGAAAATCTGTAGATGAGCTGACAAAAAATGGAAACCTTGGCTTCAACCATCAGGTTTTGATCTATGTTGGAATTATTGTTGGATGTTCCCTTTTGACCGGATTTTTTACCTTTATGATGAGGCAGACCATCATTGTGGCTTCCAGGAGGATAGAATATGAGCTTAAAAATAAAATTTACAGACATTACCAGGATTTATCTTTAACAGATTATAAGCAGACCACTATTGGAGATTTAATGAACAGGCTAAGTGAAGATGTTGTGGCAGTGAGAATGTATCTTGGTCCGGGTGTCATGTATGTAGCCAACCTGATTGTGCTGGTGCTGATCACTGCTATTTACATGGTAAAAACGGATGCTTCTATGACTTTATGGACTTTGCTTCCTCTTCCGATTTTATCTTATGCTATATATAAGGTAAGTTCAATTATTAATAAGAAGTCGAAGATTATGCAGAAAAGCCAGTCTGCGATTTCAACTTTTGTTCAGGACAGTTTTTCCGGAATTCGTGTGGTAAAATTCTTTGCCAGAGAGAAATACATTGAAAAAAACTATGGCATTAAAGTAACAGATTATCAGAATAAGGCACTGGACCTTGCAAAAACAGAGGCTTATTTCTTTACTATTATTCTTTTTGTAATCGGATTATTGAATGTGGCAGTTATATGGATTGGCGGTTCTAAATATATTGCAGGTGAATTAAGCATTGGAAAAATTGCAGATTTCTTCATGTATATCAACACATTGATCTTCCCATTCTCTATGGTTGGGTGGGTAACTTCTGTGAACCAGAGAGCTGAAGCATCCATGCAAAGAATCAATGAATTCATGGATAAGAAATCGGAAATCATTAATACTAATTTCGAAAACTACCCTATCAAAGGAGATATAGAATTCAGGAATGTTTCTTATGTATATCCTAATACAGGAATTAAAGCACTGGATAATCTAAGTTTTAAAGTAAAAGCCGGAGAATCTTTAGCTATTATGGGTAAAACAGGAAGCGGAAAATCAACCATAGCCCTGCTCTTATGCAGGTTGATAGATCCCAGCGAGGGAGAGATTTTGATTGACGGTAAAAACCTGAAAGACCATAATCTGAGCAACTACAGAAACTTCATTGGATATATTCCTCAGGAGAGCTATTTATTCTCTGATTCTATAGAAAATAATATAGGTTTTGCCATTGATCACCCTTCTCATGAAAAAGTGGTAGAATATTCAAATATTGCAGATGTTCACAAGAATATTGTAGAGTTTAAAGAGCAATATAAAACACTTGTAGGTGAACGCGGAGTAATGCTTTCGGGAGGACAAAAGCAAAGAATTTGTATTGCAAGAGCCTTAATTAAAGACCCGAATATCATCATTTTTGACGATTCATTGTCTGCTTTAGACACCGAAACTGAGCAGAATATTCTGGAAAATATCGATAAAAAAATAAGTAACGCTACTTCCATAATCATCACACACAGAGAGTCTAGCGCTCAAAAAGCCGATCAAATTATCAACCTTACGGAAATTGCCAATTCTGTAACCGCTTAGCCGTTTCGTTCTCAATTGTTAAATAAATCATAAAAAAAATTTTGTGATTAAAAGAATTCTTTTATATTTGTTCTTAACAAGATTAAAAAATATCTAACAATGAGTGAATACAAGGAACGCCATGAAAATGAGATTTTCACGAAGGTGTTAAAAGCAGGGAGAAGAACTTATTTCTTTGATGTGCGTGAGACGAAAGCAGGAGATTATTATCTTACAATCACTGAGAGTAAGAAAAATTTCGGAGAGAATGGGGAAGCTACATTCGAGAAGCATAAAATTTACCTTTATAAGGAAGATTTTAAGAGTTTCCAGGAGATGTTTAATGAGTCCACAGATTTCATCATTAATGAAAAGGGTGAGGATGTAATTTCAGAAAAACATGATAAAGACTTCAAAAGCAAATCATTCACAATTGATTCTGACGACGAAGTTTAAAAAAGAATATCTAAAAACACAAGCATCTGAAAAAGATGCTTTTTTTATGCTCTAAAATCAGGCAATTTATATGCAATCTTGTAGTAAGTAGTAACAATAGATATAATAGTAAAATTGGATATTTTGAAGAGTTTTTTCATTGATTCTGACTAAACAAACATAACAGATTCAATCATCAAACCATTAATTTATTTTTCAAGAACTTAAAAGAGAACCATTTTTATGCACTGGCTTACAAATTACAAGCATATGATGGAAAAAAGCTTTTAAAAAGAGTATGAAAAAGAAGTGCCCGTTATTATTGAAACAGATATAAAATAAAAAAGTACACTTTTAAAAAGTGTACTTTCTTTGGGTGAATGAGGGGTCTCGAACCCCCGACCTTCGGAACCACAATCCGACGCTCTAACCAACTGAGCTACAATCACCGTTTTGTGAGTGCAAATATAGAACATTTTCCTCAACTACCAAACAATTCCATCAAAATTTTTCAAAGAAATTAACTTCTCAGACGTAAATCCCTCAGCGTAAGTAACTCCCGATAACCGCCCTAAATCCTGTGCACGGTAAGTTAAGCTCTCATAAAAGTCTTTTGTTGTAATCGGAGTTTCTGGTTCTTTAGAATCCGGATCATAAAACTGAGTTTTATAAGCCATACACGATGCTATTTTTGTGCCCAGAAATTCAGAAATATCAATAACAAACTCTGGCTTGATATCTTTCCACTGAATATAATGAAAAATGTGCTTAGGTCTCCACACCTCCTGATTCTCTCCTTCTTCTACAGTTTCTATTTTTCTCAGTCCGGACAAAAAGCACGCATCCGACACTAATTTCGCTCCTTTTGCATGATCTGGATGCCTATCATCAATAGCATTAGCTAACACAATTTCCGGGCGGTATTTGCGAATCATTTTTACGATCCTCATTTGGTATTCTTCAGAGTTTATTAGAAAGCCATCTTTCATTCCAAGATTCTCTCTTGCTGAAAGTCCCAAAATTTTAGCAGCCTCTGCCGCTTCTGCCTTTCTTGTTTCATCTGTACCTCTTGTTCCGAGTTCTCCTCTTGTAAGATCTACAACTACACATTTTTTACCCTCTGAAACCATTTTAGCAATAGTTCCGCCACATCCCAGCTCTACATCGTCAGGATGTGCTCCAAAAGCAAGTATATCAGTTTTCATATAATTCAAAGATAAGTTTAAAATAAAAACTTCCCAAACATTACGAATGGGAAGTTTTAATATCTATAATTTACATTTTAAATTACTTATTGATCTCTGCATTTAATTTTACAGCATCCTGATAAGTAGGATCTAACTGTAAAGACTTAGCAACATAATCTTTCGCTTTTGCAGCATCAGAATCTTTGCTCATGTATGCTACAGCGAAGTAAGCATAAGCAAGAGTTTGCTTGTTAGCTTCCTGGTCTGCCGGTTTTACTGTACTGATGAATTTCTCATAAGCTAATTTTGCTGCTTCATTATTCCCAGCTTGTTGGTAAGAATATCCCTGGCTGTAATATGCCGGTGCCCAATCTGGAAGAAGAGCAGACATTTTTTGCCATGTAAGAATTGCTCCGTTCCAGTTTTTAACATCCTGATAAGCTGTTGCCAACTTGAATAATGCATCAGAATCCTGACTATTAGCAGCAACCTGCTTTTTCAATGCTTCAATTGTAGGGTTTGTAGGTCCTTTATCAGCTTCAGCCTGAGAAGCACCACCACCTCCAGCGATGTTAGCTAATTCAAGATCCCATTTCATTGTTTCATCTTTTGCAGCTTTTGCAATAGCAACTTTCTGCTGAGATTCAGCCATTAAAGCTGATTTTTTAGCAGCATCTTTTTCGTCTTTTGCTAAACCTGCAGCAATAAGCCCTTGTAAACCTTGGTCAGCAGGCTGTATTCTTGTCTTTTCAGCTTGAGAAGCGAAAGTATCCATGTTCTGCTTAGCATCTGCATAGTTTTTATCTGCATATGCCTGATAAGCTCTTAATTTGAACTTAATAGGGTCTTCAATTTTATCAAAGATTTTATCCAAAACAGTTTTAGAATTTGCGTAGTCTTCATTTGTGAAGTATAATTTTGCAATTTCTAACTGAGTATATGGATCTTCGTCAGCGTATTTTGTATAGTTGATAAGGTCTTGTGTTGCTTTTGCATTCTGCTGATATCTGATATCATAACCAGCCAATGCTTTATAGGCAGGAGCATAAGTAGCATCTACACCAATAGCTTTATCAATGTTCTGCTTAGCTTGCTGCCATTGTTGTGCTGCCATCCACAAAGTTGCCATTCTTGTATAAACGGACGCTTTATTTTTAGCAGTAGGTAATGCTTTATCATAAGCAGACATAGCCTCTCCCGGCATTCTTTTTAATCTGTAAGCATCTCCTAATGTATAATAATAATGTGCAGGAACACCTTTTTTCTCAGCTTTCTCAATTGCCTTAGTCAAAAACTGGATAGCAAGATCAGGTGAACTGTTCTTTTCGAATAAAGTTAAAGCTTCCGCAGCTCTGAACAGAACTTCAGCATCTTTTTCTCTGGAATCAGTTACTACTTTCTGAATTTCAGCTACAGCATTTTTATCGCCTTTACCTAATTTAACAGCAGCTAAACCGATTTTGTTAAGATAGCTTTTTGCATCAGCAGCTAATCCTTTGTTGAAGCTTTCAGTTGCTTTAGCATAATCTGGTTCTCCCTGTCTTAAGAAAGTATTTCCCAAATAGAAGTAGTTTTCAGCTGTAGGCTCTTTAGCGATCATTTCAGTGAAATTTGTTTTTGCCTGAGCAAATTTATCACTGTCTATACTGTTGATACCATCCTGCAATGTTTGTGCAGAGGCAAAACCGGTAAAAAATACCACGGCTGCTCCAAAAGCAATCTTCTTTACATTCATATTCATTATATCTTTCATTTTATATTTTCTAATAATTGAGTTATATTCTACACAATTTTCAGACCAAATCAATATTTTTAACAAGGCTAAATTGTGAATTTAATATTTTTTAACGCATCTGAACTTCTCTCTTATAAATGTTATAAGGCTGCAGACCTTCTTTCTGCACAATTTTTTGCCCTAAATGGGTGCACGAAAATCTTATAAATCCATTGGCAATATTAAAATTACCTTCATTAATCAAGAAATAAAGAACTCTTGTAAATGGATATTCCATTGTTCGAAGCCCTTCAAAATCTGCATTGTAAAGCTTCCCTTTTTCTACAATAGGGAGAATTTTAACCATTTCTCTTAGTTTCTCAGAAGTTTTATCATAAGGACGGCTAAAAGTATTAAGCCCTACAACCCCTATTTTATCAGGATATTTCCCTAATTCCTCTATGATCTTCTGATTTCCCGGAATAATGGAAAATTGAAGGTCCTTTGGCTGTTTTTTTAATTTTTCAGCTACAAAATTCAGATTACTTGAGTTGGTTCCATCGAAAATGAAGTCCTTTTTATCAGACATCAGCCCACTATTGATTTCCTCCATTGAAATATTTTCTTTCGGAGAATCTTTAGGAACTACAAAAACTACAGCGTCTGCAGCAAATTTAGCAGGAAGAAATTTTAAATCTGTTCTTTCTTCGTATGTTTTTATTTCTTCAGGAGTAAGATTTCTGGACATCACCACCACTTTAGCACTTCCCTTCAGAAGATCGAGAAGTCCCAAATCTTCTTTTTTGGTTTCTACTTTGATGTGAGTTTCAGGGTAATTGATCATATAGCCGTCAGCCAATGCTTCTGTGACACTTTGAAAAGACTCGTCAGTAAAAATTGTAAGATCACCTTTGTGATAAGAAGGAGCATTTTTCTCCTTTTTGCAACTTGCAAGCATTATGCTTAAAACAAAAATTACTGCAAGCTTAAAACTATTCTTCATTTCTCGATTTTTTAATTCTTGAGATCGCTCTGTAAATTCTGAAAATACCATAAATAACCAGTACTACACCTAGTGCATAGGCAACAGCAGGTTCCAAAATAGTAAAGAAGAATTTGTAGACAATCACTACAATTCCTAAAACGATATAAAACAATCCCGTAACCAGGGATAACCAATTGAACATCATGTAACAAAAATACCAAAAAAAATAAAAAGAGAAGCATATGCTTCTCTTTTTATTTATATATTGAATAAATAAGTCTTATTCAAAGTTCATAGTAAATGGTACACTATAATAAGATCTAACGCTCTCCCCGTTTCTCTTCGCAGGAGTCCATTTTTTAAGTTTCTTAACTACACGTACAGCTTCACTGTTAAAGTCACCATTTGGAGATTTCTCTTCAATAGTAACTGCAGAAACAGTTCCGTCTTTTTCTACAACGAACTTCAGCTTAGCTTTAAGCGTTCCTTCGCCTCCTTCCATTAGAGAAGTATCAAAGTTATCTCCCAAGAACTTTCTTAATGCTCCCATACCTCCAGGATATTCTGCAGACTGGTCAACATCTTTGTAGATCTCGTTAGGATTATTTGCTTTCACCTCTGCTGTACTAGCTTTAGTACCTGTAGATGGTGGTGGCGGTGGTGGCGTATAAGCCGGAGCTTTTACCCCCTCCTGATTATTCAAACCAGTTGTAGTTTCCAACTGCTTAGAAATCGGTGGTGGTGGAGTTTCAATTTTCGGAGCTTTTACAGGCTCAGGAACTACGTTCTGAATCACTTCAATTTTCTCCTCTTCTTTTGGAGGTGGAGGTGGCGGAGGTGGTTCTTCTTCCTTAGGCTGCTCAATAATCGGATCTTCTTCGATAATATCTACTAGATCTGCCTTTACTTCTTGTTTAGGCGGAGCTGTAAGATTTTTAATCGTAAGATAGATGAACGGAGACAAAGCTGCCAAAAGGAATAATGCTGTTCCGATGATAAAAGACTTTGTTAAAAGTCTCGGATACTGATGTCTAATATCGTAGGCACCATATTCCTTGTTTCTATTTTCAAATACGATTTCGTCTAGAGTAAGATTCTGACCGTATACATTTTCATCTGCCATAGATTAGATATAACAATTTTATGGTTAAATTACTTTGTAGCAGCAGCTGGTGCAGCAGCACCTCCTACTTTTTTCTCATAAATAGCTTTTTCCCAAGGCTTGATATCAGTAACACCGTACTGCTCACTTTTGGTAATTGCCATTTCGTCAAGAATATCAACAAAGTTCTTATATACAGCATCGTCAGTTGGCTTAATGATCACGGTAAATTTCGTTTGATCTGCAGCTCTAGATTTTGCCTGCTGAATTACTTTTCTAATTCCTTCTCTATCAAGAGTAGTTTCCATAAGAGTTTGGTCATTCAAGGATGTAGCATCCTGCTGGTGCCAAAATACTCTGTTATCTTTTCCTAATAAAATAGAAATTGAGTTAGAAAGTTTAATTTCTGTTGGAGGTGGTTTTTGTTTTTCATCTTTCGGTTTAGCCGGAAGACCCAAATCCATAACATTCGGTTTACTGAATGTAGTTGTGAACATAAAGAAGGTAATCAATAGAAAACCCAAGTCCACCATCGGAGTCATATCGACTCTGGTACTCTGCTTCTTGGAACGGACCTTGCCGCCCTTGCCGCCTTTTTCTTGTACTTGTACTTCTGCCATTTCTATCGATATTATTCGTTAGGTTTACCTTCTTGTGATGTAATCAACCAAAATTTAAGAAAATCAATATCTCTTAAACCCTCAAATAGACTTTTAACTTTAGGGTACTGAGTTGTAACGTCACCTTTAATAGCTAACTTGTAGTCAGGATTAACGCTCAAACTTTCTTTTACCCAATCAATTAATTGTTTATTTGTACTGTCCATAGGAATACCTGTAGGACTCTTATAATTTTTCTGCTCATCTGCAGGCATATCCAAATACCCCTTAAGTTGGTTCATTGGAACTCCAATTGCCTGAATTTTCTGGAAAGCTGCTTTTTGATTGTTGTCAAAAGTAATCCCATACTTTTGCCCCATTTTATCCAAAAGTGCAAGTCTTTCTGATGCATTTTCTACTGGTTGGAAATAGAATTTTCCGTCCGGAGTAGCGTTGATAGTCATTAAACTAGCATCAGGAAGCAATTTTTCCGAAATTGAAGATGGCGGTTTGATCTGCTCCACGTCAGGTTTTTTAAACTGAGTGGTCAAGATAAAGAACGTAAGGAGTAGGAACGCAACGTCACACATTGCAGTCATGTCCGTAATTACTCCATGTCTTTTTGGTTTGACTCTCGCCATTATTATAAAATATTTTTAATTAAACTTCTTTTAATTGCTAATGCAAATATCTTGCTAATTCTTAGTTGAATTCAGCGAAAGATTGTTGGATACTCATAGAGATCTCGTCGATCTTGTAAGTTAATCCGTCAATTTTAGATGTAAAGAAGTTATAAAGGATAATAGCAATTGCTGAAGTACCAATACCTAATGCTGTGTTGATCAAGGCTTCAGAGATACCTGTAGATAGAGCAGCAGCATCCGGAGTACCACCTCCTGAACCTAATGCGAAGAATGCCTTGATCATCCCGATTACCGTTCCAAGTAGTGCTACTAACGTTGCAACAGTACCTAAAGTAGAAAGGATCATCATGTTTTTCTCAAGCATTGGCATCTCAAGAGTAGTAGCTTCTTCGATAGCTTTGTTAAGAGCTACCATTTTCTGCTCTTTATTTAATGTAGTATCGTGAGAAAGTGCTTTGTAAGTAGTAAGACCTTCTTTTACTACGTTACCTACAGAACCTTGTTGTCTGTCACACTCTTCGATAGCTTCGTCAATTTTGTTTTGGTTAAGTAAGCTTCTTACTTGTACAACGAAGTTGTCTAAGTTTCCTTTTCCTGCTGCTTTACCAAGAACGAAATATCTTTCAAAAGAGAAAACGATTACAGTAATCATGAAAGTAATCAAGATTGGTACGATAACCCCTCCTTTGTAGATAATACCTAAAAACGATTCTGGGTGAATGTCTTTTCCTTCAACACTTGAAAAGGCTACAGACCCACTTCCTAGTTTATCTGCATCTTTAAAGTTTCCTGGGCTACCAAGAACGAATAAATAAATACATACTCCTATAATAAATAGAATAGGAATAATAACAGCTGGATTTAAACCTCCTGCCTTTCTAGCAACTACTTGCTCATCATTTTTTGAAACATTCATTTCCATATTTAACTAAATTATATTGTTTTAAAATTTTACAGGGTGTAAATTAAAGGCAAAATTAATTAAAATGCAAGAGTCTTAATTAAACATTTTGCTTTTTTTTGATAAAGAAATTTTAATACGATTTCGATATAATAATTATTTTTAAATATTTTATTTATTTTCCCCAAATTTAACATTTGAGTTAAAAAATCAAAAAAATAAGACACCCATTTTTTTTAATTTCCCAATGTTAAATTTTATTTAAATTACGATATTCACAATACGGTGAGGGACTACAATGATTTTTTTAGGGGTTTTGCCCTCCAAAATCTGTTGCATTTTATCACTTGAAATCACCAAATCTTCCACTTCCTTGGCAGATAATTGAGCTGAAAGTGAAATTTTGAACTTCATTTTACCATTTACACTTACCGGATATTGAATTTCGTCTTCAACCAGATAATCTTCATTTAATACCGGAAATTTTTCAAATTCAATAGACGTATTGTGTCCTAACAAACTCCATAGTTCTTCACAGATGTGAGGAGCATACGGAGAAATGATAACGGCCAGTGGCTCTAAAATATTGCGCTTGTTGCATTTTATTTTCTGAAGCTCGTTCACAGCAATCATAAAGGACGATACAGATGTATTAAATGAGAAGTTCTCAATATCATATACCACCTTCTTTATTAAAGTATGTAAAACTTTATATTCTTCTTTTGTAGGTTCTTCTTCTGAAACTTCAAATACATCTCCATTGAAGTACAGGTTCCAGAATTTTTTAAGGAAACCATAAACTCCACTTAATCCCTGAGTATTCCAAGGTTTGGATTGTTCCAGTGGGCCTAAGAACATTTCGTATAATCTTAATCCATCTGCTCCGTACTCTTCACAGATATCATCAGGATTTACTACATTGTATTTTGACTTGGACATTTTTTCTACTTCACGGTCTGTGATGTATTTTCCATCTTCCAGAATAAATTCTGCATTAGCATAATCAGGTCTCCATGCTTTGAAAGCTTCTGTATCCAATTCGTCAGAAGTTCCTTTTAATAAGGATACGTCAACGTGGATCTGCTGAGTCTGATAATTTCCTGCCAGATTTTTAGAAACATATTGATTAGTTCCGTCAATTCTATATACATATGCACTCATTCCTAAGATCATCCCCTGGTTGATCAATTTCTGGAATGGCTCATCATGATTGATATATCCTCTGTCTTTTAAGAACATGTTCCAGAAACGGGAATATAATAAGTGACCGGTTGCGTGCTCACTGCCTCCAATATATAAATCTACCTGTCCCCAATAGTCTGAAAGATTCTTTGCACAGAATTCTCCGTCATTTTGCGGATCCATATATCTAAGGAAATACCATGAGCTTCCAGCCCAACCTGGCATAGTAGATAATTCTAACGGGAAAATAGTTTTATCATCAACCAGATCTGTAGCAACTACTTTTTGGTTAGCTTCATCCCAGGCAAATTCTTTCGCATTCCCTAATGGTGGATCTCCGTCTTCTGTAGGTAAGTATTTTTCAACTTCAGGAAGTTCCAATGGTAAAGCAGAAGCTGGCAACGTGTAAGGCATTCCATCCTTATAATATATAGGAACAGGTTCTCCCCAATAACGTTGTCTTGAGAAAATTGCATCACGCTGTCTGTAGTTCGTTGTTCCATGACCGATTCCTTTGGTTTCGATCTCTGAAATTATTTTTGACTTTGCATCATTATAATTCAATCCGTTTAAGAAATCAGAATTTACACAAACGGAATCTTTGGAATCAAAAGATTTTTCCTGAATGTCTTCTTCTGTCTCTACAACTTTTTTAATTTCCAGGTTGAATTTCTTTGCAAATCTGTGGTCACGTTCATCATGTGCCGGAACAGCCATTACCGCTCCTGTTCCATATCCCATCAACACATAGTCTGAAATATAGATCGGCATTTTTTCATTGCTGAACGGATTGATTGCATAACTTCCTGTGAAAGCTCCACTCACGTTTTTCACGTCAGACATTCTGTCTCTTTCCGTTTTTTTGGAGGTTTCTTCAATATAAGTATCTATTTCTACTTTTTGAGCATCAGTAGTGATTGCTTCTACTAAAGGATTTTCCGGAGCCAATACCATAAAAGTTGCTCCAAATATAGTATCAGGTCTTGTTGTAAATACCTCAACGGTTTCATCATGGCTTTCTACCTTGAACTGAACCTGTGCTCCCTGAGACTTACCGATCCAGTATTCCTGGGAGTCTTTCAAAGGCTGCGGCCAGTCTAAAGTATTCAATCCTTGTAATAATCTTTCAGAGTATGCAGAAATTCTCATACTCCACTGCATCATTTTCTTTTGGAAAACAGGGAACCCTCCTCTTTCAGATTTTCCGTCTTTTACTTCATCGTTTGCCAATACAGTTCCTAATGCAGGGCACCAGTTTACAGTGGTTTCTGCTCTGTAAGCAAGACGATAGTTTAACAGGATATCTTCTTTATCAAGATCGGAAGCACTCTTCCATTCTTCTGCTGTGAAATTTAATTCGTCATTCTGATTGGCATTTAATTCTTCTGTTCCTTTTTCTTCAAAATGTTGAATCAGGGAATCAATAGATTCTGCCTTGTCGGTATTTTTATTATACCAAGAGTGGTACAGCTGGATAAAGATCCATTGTGTCCATTTATAATAAGACGCATCTGAAGTTCTTACTTCTCTGCTCCAATCGAATGAAAATCCGATTTTTCTTAACTGTTCTTCGTATCTGTTGATATTCTGTTCTGTAGTAATAGCCGGATGCTGTCCTGTCTGGATAGCATACTGCTCAGCAGGAAGCCCAAAGCTGTCATATCCTACCGGGTGAAGAACATTAAATCCCTGATGTCTCTTATATCTTGCATAGATATCCGATGCTATATATCCCAGCGGGTGACCTACGTGAAGACCTGCTCCGGATGGATACGGAAACATATCGAGTACGTAAAATTTGGGTTTATCTGTATTATTAGAGGTTTTATAGGTTTGATTTTCCTCCCAGTATTTCTGCCACTTTTTTTCTATCTGCTGATGATCGTAAAACACTTTATATATATGTTATATGTTAGACTTTAAAATATTGAATTATTTTCTTTTTAACAAGATTCACAAAAATAATGATTTTAAAGTAAATGGAAATTTAATTTATGATGAATTGCAATTCTATCCCAACAAAAAAATCCCATCCGGAGATGAGATCTGTTTTATATCCTGAAGTATATACTATTATTGAGTAACTCTTTTGAAGGTATATGTTCTTGTCTGGAATATAGTAGGATCCTGAGTTTCCTCTCTTACAGCAAGATTGAGCGTTGTAGCATCCAAAGTAATAACCTTTGCATTTTGCGGCTCTACTATCCCCTGAATTTTCATCTGAACGTCTTTTCCTTCCTTATTATAGGTATAATTGAATTTTATATCAGAAAGAATAGCACACTGACCAGGTGTAGCAGTATCTCCCCAGTTCGTTTTCCCTCCTTTGGAGTCAACGCTGAACCACCATCTGGTCTGCTTCTGACAGTCAGTATAAGTAATCGTGTTAGAAACCGGGTCTTCACCAACCTCAACAGTGGTAACTACTTCTTTTAACGGTTGCCATGTCCCAACTAGAGGAGCTTCCAGAACAGTATCATTGTCATCACTACATCCTGTAGCTGCAAACAAAGACAAACCTGCAAATAGTAATGCTAATTTCTTCATAGATCAATTTTTTCAAGCGCTAAAATTATAATTTTTTTGATTTATATTACTATTTTTTATGAAAAATTATTTCATCGACCTTTATTTATATATATTTTAAAACACTCAGACCTCATTTTCCCTTTATTTAACAAATATTGAATATATGGGCCCGTTCATTTTATTAAAAAAGTTATTTTTGTAAGAAAGAAAATACAAATGCAGGATATTACGAAAAACAATTTTGATTTTATACGCGTTCTCCTTGCTTTCATAGTCTTTGTAGGACATCTGGGAGCTTTAAGCGGTTCTGGCGAACTGGCCGTTTTAACCTACAGTCCGGTAGAAGTAGCTGTTTTCTCGTTTTTCATTGTGAGTGGTTTTCTTATTGCAAGAAGCTATGAGAGGTCTTCCAGTCTAAAAAGTTATGCTAAAAAGAGATTCAACAGGATTGTTCCCGCTTACCTATTAGTTGTTTTCCTATGTGCTGTATTACTGAGCCTGGTGAGCACGCTTCCTTTTTCTGAATATTTCGGCAATACGCAGGTTTATAAATATTTATTCTGGAATTCAATTTTCATGAATTTTAAAGCGCCATGGCTTCCCGGCGTATTCGGAAATCAGGCTGTGAATGGTGCATTGTGGACCCTTAAGATAGAAATGTGTTTTTATATAGCTGTTCCGCTGATGTTTTTATTGTTTGGAAAAAATAATAAATACCGAAATATCAGTCTGATCGTGTTGTATTTCCTTTCTCTGATTTATCTTAATTATTTTGAAATGGCTGGAAAAGCGGCTCTTTCAAGGCAGCTACCGGGCTCCCTATGTTATTTCATTGGCGGAATGCTGATTTACTTTAATTTCGACAAATTTATCAAACATAAGAATACTTTATTCATCATTGCTATAATTACGGTCTGGATAGATCTTATTTTTAAAATAAAATTCTTCTCTCCGATGATGATCAGTATTATTGTGCTGTATATTGCTTACTCATTTAAATTTTTGAATAATTTCGGAAAGTACGGAGATTTCACTTATGGGATCTATATATTTCACTTCCCTATCATCAGGGTATTTGCAACATTGGGACTTTTTGCCAATTATAATCCTTATTTCATGGGATTGGTATGTATGTTGGTAGTTATAGGGGTAGGAATTGCTTCCTGGCATCTTTATGAAAAAAGATTTTTATAATTTTACACTCTCAAAAAGCATAAATGAAAGATCTTGTCTCCATTATTACTCCCTGTTATAATTCTGCAGAATTTATCGAGGAAACCATACAGTCTGTTCTTAACCAAACCTACGAAAACTGGGAATGGCTGATTACTGATGACCTTTCCAAAGATGATACAGTTGAGATCATCAGAAAATACAATGATCCCAGAATAAAGTTGCAGGTACTGGAGAAAAATGGCGGAGCAGGAAATGCAAGAAACAATAGTCTGGAAAGGGCTCAGGGAAGATATATCGCTTTTCTGGATTCTGACGATTACTGGTATCCTGAATATCTGGAAACAATGACCAACTATATGGAGGAATATAATGCAGAGCTGGTCTACTGCAATTATTCCAGATGTGATGAACAGCTTCAGCCTATACTGAAAGATTTTCTGGCTGACAAAGTCGTTACATTCTCCAATCTTTTGAAAACATGCCGTCTGGCACCGGTTTCTACAATGTATGATACCAAAAGGGCTGGAAAGTTTTTATTCCCTGTAAAAAGTAAACGTGAAGATCATGTCATGTGGCTTAATCTTTTAAAAGTAATTCCTGAAGGGATTCCTGTAAAAAAGACACTGGCAAAATACAGAATGCGCGAAAACAGTGTCTCCAGAAAGAAAAAAAACATCATCAAAGATCAATATCTTGTTTATAAGGATTTCATGGGATTTTCAACATTAAAATCATTGTATTATACAGCTAACTGGGCGCTAAACGGATTCATGAAGTATTCGAAAATTTTCAATTAATGGAGTATTCAAAAGAGTTCAAAGCCGCTCTGAGCGCTTTTTCCGGTACCGAGAAAGACAAACTTATTTTCAGGCTTCTGAGAAAGGATAAATTATTGTCTAAAAAGCTGTATTTCGAGCTTATTGATCCGGAAACCACGGATGATAAAAGAAATGCAATGGAGGAAATTGTAGCAGAAAAGGTTCTTTTAGCTTCAAAATACACCGGAAATGCTCCCTATTTCCTGACTATCATCCGAAAGATAAGCGCAGAAGTCACTGAACATATCAAAATTACTACAGATAAATTCGGGGAAGTTTCACTGAATCTTCTTCTTATCAATAAAATTCTGGAAAACAACAGTGACCTCAGCAGACAGAGGTTTGACAATGTTTACAAACTCTATATTTACATCATCAATAAAGTATTCAAGTCTTTGACTCTTATTAAAAAACTGGATGAGGATTACTGGATGGAAATTGATGAGTATCTGCGGGACACTCAAAAGAAGATCTCAGAAAATCATTATCTTCAAAAACTCTGTGTCAACAACGGTCTTGATACCAGCTGGCTGGAATGCGACAGGGTTCCTGAAAACATAGATCAGATTATGAAAGAAATGAAAAGTCAGGGATATTTACGATAAAATTTTCTGCAGAATCATTTTGGTAGAATCAGGTTTTCCATCTACGAATTTCCCTGCATTTTGGGACATTTCTATAAGCTCTTCCTGATTCTCTTCATTCATAAGAAATAAAACAAATTCTGCTGCTGTATATTCGTCTGGAAAAGATTTTCCGCCATTCGCAGCGATGAGATCATCGGCCTCCGGATTCTTTTTGTAATGATTACCAAAGATCACAGGAACGCCAAAAGTTGCCGCTTCCAGAATATTATGAAGTCCGGCATCATGAAATCCTCCTCCCACAACAGCTGCATCTGCATAAGAATATAGTTTTGACAATAAGCCAATGCTGTCTATAATTAAAAGCTGAGTGCTGTCAATTGATGACTGATTTTCCTGTATCTGACTATATAATAATGCATTTGGAAATATATTTTTCAAATGCTCCACTCTTTTCAGGTCATGTGGTGCAATAATGAGTTTCACCGTGTTATTTTTACGGGAAACCACTTCCGCTATTTTTTCTTCAGCCTGCCATGAACTCCCAAAAACAACTGCTTTATGATCTCCTTTGAAGTCTGCAATAAAATCTACATCATTGTTCCGACTACGAAGTTGTTTTACTCTGTCAAATCTTGTGTCTCCCGTTACGGAAGAGTTAATCAATCCTATACTTTTGGCCAGGGCCAATGAAAATTGTGTCTGATGGAAAAACCAATCTACATCTTTCTGAAGCTGTTTTACAAACCATTTCCCATAGGAAGTAAAGAAGGACTGTCTTTCATAGAACAGAGCGGAAATCACATAAATCTTCGTCCCTTGATTTTTCAATTCTGCAAGCAGATTATACCAATAGTCGTATTTAACCGTAAAGAATAGTTCAGTATCAAATTGTGATATAAATTCTTTCACAGTGCTTTTTTTATCGAAAGGTAAATAACAGATAACATCTGCAATATGTTTCTTTTTAACGACGTTCTCATATCCCGAGGGAGAAAAAAAAGTCACCAGAACTTTATACCTGGGAAAATTCTCTTTGAGCTTTTCCAAAACTGGTAGTCCCTGCTCATATTCTCCTAAACTGGCAGCATGCATCCAAATCACTTTATCTGTCTTGGAAAATACCGATTTCACTTTCTCTAAAGACTGCATCCTCCCTTCAACGCCTTTTTTAGTTTTATCATTAATCAATGCAAAAACCTTCATTCCAAAAGTAAGGAGACTGATAAATATATTGTATAGAAAAGCCATTTTAATTATTCTTTTATTTCAATTCTATCGTGATCCGCAGGTGGATTGGATATGACTAAAAATTCAATTTCTTCGGTGGATTCATTGGAGATAAAGTGTTTTGATTCCGGTGCAATAGAAATAGATTCTCCCTGTTTAACCAGAAATTTCTCTTCATTGATATAAAGTACAGCTTCTCCTTTCAGAATATAAAAAAACTGGTCTGCCACTTTGTGAAAGTGTAATTTTTCTGAAGTTCCTGCGGGCATTTTTTCCTGCTTCACAGATAAGCCTTGTGTGTTTTTCAGAATCCAGCTATCACAGTGGTTTCCCCATGTATAGTGCTCCGAATTGTCTTTAGAATGTATCATTTGAATAGATGAGTAATGAAGAGTAATAGGGGAACAAACAGTACAACGGATAAAAAGATGGTAACAAATGTAATTCTGGGCTTTGCTTTGTCATCAACAGCATATCTGAACATATAGTCCTGAATATTCATAAAAATGATTGTTATTACAACAAAGAGGGCCCGCATTCCAATTTTCATAATTAAAAATTGTGCATCTCTGTTCTGATCTGTTATTTCCACAGGGAAATTAGTTCCTTCCGGATATCTTACGCCATACGTAAACAATCCGTAAATTCCTACTGCCAGCAAAGGCATTAGAAAGGCAAATATCTTCCCTCCAAATCCATCAGCCTGTCCCTGCATATCAAAATGTACAGGAATTCTCTTCGGCAAAGAATTATAATTCTTGATGGTAAACCACCACAAAAAAACTACTAATCCAAAATTAAAAATATCAAAAATTATAAAAAGAATATTTTCCATTTCAGATGAGATTGAATCATGATTAAATTACACTTTTCAGCACTCTCAGTTTATGGGTGTGCTTATTCATTTCTTTATTGAAAATTCCTGTGGAATCCAATGTATCAATTCTTACTTTTCCGGAAGCATGGATGATTTTTTGATTATCCAGCATAATACCTACGTGAATAATTTTTCCTTCAGCATTTTCAAAGAAAGCAAGGTCTCCAGGCTGTGTTTCCTCTACAAAGGTAAGGGGCTCTCCTACCTCAGCCTGTTGTGAAGCATCTCTTGGAATTTTAATATTATGAATTTTATATACCAATTGAGTAAATCCTGAGCAGTCTACTGCAAAGAAACTTTTTCCACCCCACAGATAAGGTACATTAAGGAATTCTTTTGCCGTCAGGGCAATACTTTCACGTACATCATGACTTCTCCTTGAAGCAACCACCGGAAACTCCACTTCTGATCCCATAGAAAGCAGAGTTTTCCCGTCATTCATTAATACGGAAGAGAAATCTTCAGTAACGACAGTAACTTTCCTTTTGGCCAGTTCTTCTTCTGTTACTGGCTTCAGCTGCTTGGTATCCATCCATCCTTCATAGCCATCGTAATGCATTTTTATTTTGGTCCAGTTTTTATCTACTTCCAAAATATCTGCACTTTCTCCGAACAATATTTCCGTAACAATTTCAGCTCTGTCAGAATTCTCTGCACGAACCGGCGCTACTGTAACAATACAAATTCCTTTATTCATTAACTCTCAATTTTAAGATTGAATAATTTAAAGAAAAAATACAACCTGCATTCTCTTTAAATGTTTTAATCTTTGGATATTTTAATTACTTTCGGCGAAGAAAGTTGACTCCATCCCGCAAAGGTAAAATAAGATTTTCAAAATCTTCGTCTTTTGATGCCAAATCATTCAATTCCTGGATAGACTGGGTAGACTTCAGCTTCGGATTTTCTTCAAGCACTTTCCCGTACCACAAAACATTATCAAACAAGATTACTGTTCCGGACTTGGTATGGGGTTTTATCAATCTAAAATATTCTGCATAATTCTCCTTATCGGCATCTACAAAAATCAGATCAAAAAACTCGTCTGTTTCTTTTAAAAATTCTTTGGCATCCTGAAGTTTAAAATCAATCTGATTGGCATATTCACTTGACTCAAAATATTTTTTCGGCAGATAGGCAAGATCTTCGTTCACATCCAGTGTTGTAATTTTCCCGTCTTTCGCCAATCCTGATGCAAGGCATAGCGTAGCGTATCCTGTAAATGTTCCTATCTCCAAAATACTTTTCGGCTGCAGCATCTGGGAAATAATAGTCAATAACCTTCCCTGCTGATATCCGGAAATCATATGAGGTTGTGTCGTCTTCTGGTAAGTCTCTCTTCTCAGTTTTTTCAGAATTTCGGATTCTGAAGAAGCGTGTGCTTCCAAATATCTGTCCATTTCAGGATTCTTTTCTTCAAAAAAACTCATACCATTTTAATTTAAAACAAATTTAAGGATTTTAAAGCTAGTTTTTAAATTCAGCAAGAAGATACAAAAAAAGAGAGAAATTAATCCCTCTCTTTTTCTTAGCCATATCTAAATTTTATGCAAAAAATCATTATACGGCTATACAATATTGTCTTATACCAGCACAAACCCATCCTGGGCAACACTTTGTTTGTGGGCTAGTACAAAATATCTGTGGATTACACCCTCTAATAGCACCTTGTATAGTTTTCATTTCTCCTCTTGAAAGTTTTTTTGAATTTTTCATAATTATTTTGTTTAGTATTAATTTCCTACTCTTTAGATTTTCGGATACCTCTATTTTTATTTCCTTTTAAAGGGATTTAAATATACGCATTCTTTTGTTAACCAAATAATTATACACAAATAATTGGTTAGAAATTAAAAAAAACACATCATACCGGGAAAAACCCCATATAAAATACCGGGAAAATACGGATGGTATTTTTGTGGTATCCGTTGTAAGTTTGCAATGAGAATAAGGGGTAAAAACACTAAGAGAAACAAGATGATTGCAGGAGAGACACAAACTAACCATGAGAATCACAAAGTTATGCTGAAAAGCAGAGCTGATTCTTCTGCAGCAAAAACTAAGAAAGAAATATCCACTTCATTTTTGCTACGAATTATTTCGCTCCTGAAAAAGGAAGAATTAATTTGATTAAAAAATAAATCCCGGCCACCTTCGGGATTTGTTTTTTTTAAAAGCAGTTCCATTTCTCCCCGTCACATCAGATATTCTATCTGAAACAATCTAATCCCATTCCGGAATCAACATTTTTTCTAACACCGATTCAAAAGAACTTTACTGAGTTCATCCGAAAAATCTTTATTAAAAGTATTAACAAAACAGTCTAAATTACCTTTAAACAGCCTGTTATTTCTGGATTCCACCTTTCCAATTTTTACATTTCAATATTAGCAGGTTAAAGTCCTTATAAAAAAACAGGATAAACACTTATTCTTAAGCGCTTACATAATTCTACATTTGATCTAAGTTTCTCAACCATGAAACACTCACAAAAAGGAGGCCCCCGAAAATCCTAAAACAGAGTAGGGATATTTTAAAACAACCACATGAAAACAAAGACTTTATTTTTAATTGGAGCAATAGTGGGACTTGTTATAATATTTTCCCAGCTTAAGCCTCAGGAAATGTCTTTTTATAAAGAAAAAGGCAATTACATTGTAGATAACAATTACATCCTTAAAGATGTCAAAAAAATTTCTGATGAAGATATAAAGAGTTTATTAAAACTACAAAAACTCCATCAGAACAGTTTGGGTACTAATTTTATAATATACAAAATCAACAGACAGTATATCATCCGCGGATGTTTAATGAAAGCTAATATCGACTGGAAAAAATACGGTGATCTAAGAGCTAAAGTAGATGGCATCCTGCAAAAATACGGAGCCAAAGAACTTGGAACAGATTATTATGCTATTCAAAATAATCAGGTTGCGACTAATGCTGCTCTGCTAAGCCAGAAAGACATCACTTCTTTAGGTAGACTTACCATAAGAGGTGCTGAAGAATATACAATCTGTCCCCCAACGATGGGAAGAAAGAATCTTACCAATGTGATCATAAAATCTTACAAAGTCAATACAGCAATTGATCCAAGAATCAATGTAAAGCTTAACAATGTATTAGTTAACTACAAATAACAGTAAAAGGCTGTTTTTATTCTGAAGGCAGCCTTTTCTAAAATCTTTTTGCCATGAAAAAAAAGCTTCAGTTGTCCGGAATTTTCATTGTTCTATTGATAGTATTCACAATTGGTATGAAGGGAACATTTGATGGCTACTATGGTTTTTATTATGAAAACAAAAACTATGAAAAGCCTCTGGCTTACACAGTTTCGGAAAATATAGCCCAATTAAAGCCAGTCAATATATTTACATCATATACTGGCTTTGATACAGGATATGGCTTTTATGCCCCAAATGTTGCCAGTGATTTTGTGATGAGCTTTGAACTGAAAGATAAGAAGGGAAATATCCTGGAACAAAAGACTATGCCTTATTTCAAAAGTAAGGAGAGCAGAGTGAGATACACTACTGTCTTTAATATGTTTTTGGATAAGATTTCCAGCAAGAATACATATGACCGCAAATATTATCAATACCTTGACATCATTATCAAACAGATTGCAGAACATGTGATGAAAGAAAACCCAAAAGCATCAAGTGTTACTACAAAGCTTTATTTGTACGATTACCCTTCTATTGCAGATTTCAGACAGGGAAAAACGAATGAAAATTTTATTCTTATTGATGAATTCAAATATTAGAGTAATGAAAAAACTGAATGTATTTTACACCAAAATTGAAAACTTCTTTTTCAGACAGGATAATCAAACAGAATTTTTAAGTTTCTTCCGGGTTGCTATAGGAATCGTTATCCTCTTACAGTTCACAGCAGTACTGCCGGATTTTGACAAACTGTTTTCAAGCAGCAGTATCATTCCACAGGATATCATGAGTGTTTTCACGCCTGACTGGCTGATTACCTTCTCAAAAATTGTCAACTTTTTACAAAACTTTGGCATTGAAGAAAGCACAACGATTATAATGACCAAAATATCATTTATTACCTTGTGTATTTTGATCATTACGGGGTTTTATTCCAGAATTTCAGCTTTCCTTTTGCTTATACTGCAGATTGCTTTGCTCAAAGGAAGCTCTTTCTTTGCTTATGGTGCAGATTTTTTCACGAGTATGTCTTTATTTTATCTGATACTTTTTCCTGCTGATCATCGCTTTTCACTGAAAAATTTTATTTTCACCAGAAAACATGGAGATATTAATATTACTCCGGTTAAAAGATTGTTTCAGATTCATGTATCTATTGCTTATTTTTTCTCCGGATTAGATAAAGCTTTAGGGTTCAATTGGTGGAACGGTGAATCTATCTGGAAGGCCATTCATCTTCCTTATTCCAACAGAGATCTGAATTTTGATTTCAGTTGGCTTATAGAACATTCCTATATCCTAAGCTTCATGGGATGGAGTACAATTATTATCGAGATATGCTACCCGTTTTTTATCTGGTACAAACCAACTCAGAAAACGTGGCTTTTCCTGACGGTTTCTATGCATATAGGAATTGCACTCGTACTTAATTTATATTATTTTTCAGCCATTATGATTGTATGGAATATCACCAATTTCTATTTTGAGCAAACTGCTAAAAAAGAAGTTCCCTCTTCAAAGAAACAAATATCAGCTCATTATATTCCGAAACAGATTAGCTCATAAAAAAACAAATCCCGAATTGCTTCGGGATTTATTATTATGTATGGTTGAGTGATTATTTCTTAGGAGCAATATCCATCAGTTTCATAAACTCATCAAGTTTAGGCATAATGATAATTTCCGTTCTTCTGTTTTCTCCTCTGCCTGAAACGCTCATGTTTGTAGCTTTCGGGTTGTACTCAGAACGACCTCCTGCTGTAATTCTTGCAGGATCTACTCCAAACTGAGTCTGAAGTACCTTAGCAACAGAAGTACCTCTTAATGCAGAAAGATCCCAGTTGTCTCTTGGAAGATTTGGAGAATTCAACGGAGCATTATCTGTATTACCTTCAATCAATACTGAATATTTATCATAATCATTGATTACTTTAGCAACTTTACCTAACACTTCCTGAGCAGCAGGCAGAATATTGTAATCTCCTGTTTTGTACAACATATTATCTGAAAGAGAGATCATTACAACTCCTTTCAATACCTTCACTTGTACATCCTGATCTGATACATTATCTAAAGATCTTTTCAGCTTGTTAGACAATGCCAGATTCAGGCTGTCATTCTTAGCGTTATTAGAGATCAATTGTTTGATATAAGAATTGGAAGCATTGATTTCACCTACCAATTTATCAATATTGGCAGAACTTTTTCCGGTGTTGGAAAGACATGCATCAAGTGATGATTTTAAAGCATCATGCTGGCTTTTCAGCAAGTTATTTTCACCGGTCAATGCAGAGTTTTGAGATTTCAAATCCTGAATTTCTCTCTGTCTTTCTCCGATATTTTCAATACACTGCTTATAGTTTGTGCTTAAAGCATCATACTGCTTCTTGCTGACACAAGATGTCATTCCCAGCGCCATTGCAGAAACTGCTACAATTTTTAAAATCTTCATAAATAATCATTTTTAGACTACTCAAAGTTAGGAAAATTCAATTGAATTATATCGGTTATCTTTGCATAAAAGAAATTCTCAACATCTATGTTGGAAAAATCAAGCTTTATCAGCCAATTAAAAAATCTCGTTCACGAACCGGAAAATCATATGTATCTTCTGGCAGTAAGCGGAGGAGCAGACTCTATGGTTCTGGCCTCTTTGTTCAGGGATTTAGGGCACGAAATCAAAGGGTCAAAATTCCAGTTTCAGATTGCCCATATCAATTATAAACTTCGCGGTAATGATTCTGATCTGGATCAAAAAACGGTTCAGGACTTTTGTGAGAAAAATCATATAAAATTTCATTTGTATGAAGTCTCGGAAAAGGACCGGAAACCTGAAAACTCTATTCAGCTTTGGGCGAGGGAACTTCGATATACTTTTTTTAAAGAAATTCAGAAAAAGGAAAAACTGGAATTTCTGGTTACCGCTCATCATTTGAATGACCAGTTGGAAACATTTATCATCAACCTTTCCAAAGCTTCCGGCATCAATGGATTGAGTGGAATTCCATCAAATGACAATTATATTCTCAGACCGCTTTTAAATTTTTCAAAAAAAGAAATTTATCAGTTTGCCGAGGACAATACGATTGAATTCCGGGAAGATTTGTCTAATAAAAAAAGTGATTACCTGAGGAATAAGATTAGAAATGAGATTGTTCCGGTGCTGATGACAACCAATGATCATTTTCTGGAAAATTTCAGAAAAAGTTCTTTATATCTGAATCAAACTAAAGATTTTGTCCGGAAACAGATTCAGGAGATAGAAAATCGTATTACAGTATTTAACCAAGGCTATAAAATCTTATCAAAGGAAAAGCTGGATCAGGAAAGCGATTTCGTAAAATTTGAAATTTTAAAAAAATATGGATTCAACCAGGAGGAAGAAATCCCTAAAATTTTTAAGGCTGAAAACAACAGTTCTTTTTTTTCAGAAAAGTATCAGTTGATTGTCAATCGTGATGAGTTGATATTTACTGAGAAAAATGATGAACAGGAAATCAAAGAGGAAATAGTCCTGATCGATCATTTTGATTTTTCCGAAAACCAAATCAACATCAATCTCGTAGATTACATTGAAAGCATTGATGGAATCAATAAAGGATTTGAATGGGATTTTGATGCTGAAAAACTTCATTTCCCACTACGTTTGAGAAAACAAAAAGAGGGTGACGAGTTTTATCCAACCGGTTTTTCCGGGAAAAAGAAAGTTTCTAAGTTTTTTAGGGACGAAAAATTATCTATTTTAGCGAGGCAAAAAATCTGGATACTAACAGACAGCAATTATTCTGTACTTGGGATCATCCCTTTCAGACAGGATAGAAGATATGCAAAGAATGAGAAGACAAAATGGAGTCTCAAAATTTTTAATGAAATGAACAATGAAATTTAGAAATTGGTTTTTATTAATTCTACTATTTTTAGCGACAGGGATTAATGCACAGATAAAAAATCCCGTAAAGTTTAAATTCACCATCAACGACCTTGGAAACAATCAGTACGAAGCTGTATTGAATGCTACCATGGAAAGCGGATGGCATATCTACTCAAAAGATTTACCGGAAGATACCGGAATTCCTACTGAGTATAAAGTTACGGGAAAGAATATTGAACTGATCGGGAAGTTTACAGAAGTAGGCAAAAAACATGAAGAGTTTTCTGAAGCTTTTGGGGGAACAATTGTTTTTTACTCCAATTCAGCTGGATTTAAGCAGAAATTCAAATTAAAAGATCCGACAAAACCTGCGGATGTCACTTCTGAGATTACGTACCAGACCTGTGACGACAGAGTTTGTCTGGCTCCCAATACATTAGAATTCAACCAAAAAGTGACACCAAAAGGTGCAACGGAAGAGGCTGTGACTGAGGAAACTGCAGGTCCTGTAAAAGATTCGGTAAAAACAATTGAGACTGTTACTGAAAATCCAGCAAAAACTGAAGCTGCGATCACAGAAACTTCTAAACTGGATCCTAAACAGCTGAAAATTGAAACTATTGATTTCAAAAAACCGTTGACGGATTGTGGTACAGCTTCTACTAAAGTGGATGAAAACTACTGGACTTATTTATTCCTAGGGTTTATTGGCGGGTTAATCGCTTTGCTTACACCTTGCGTTTTCCCAATGATTCCACTCACCGTTTCATTCTTTACGAAAGGCAGCAAGAACAAAGCTAAAGGAAAAAGAGATGCTCTTATTTATGGGTTTTTCATCCTTCTTATCTTCGTTTTATTAAGTATTCCTTTCCACGTTATCGACGGAATTGCAGGAAATATCTTCAATGAAATTTCTACCAGCGTATGGCTGAATATTGCATTCTTCATCATATTCATTTTCTTTGCCGGAAGTTTCTTCGGATATTATGATATCACTTTACCAAGTTCAATCGCTAATAAATCTTCTAAAGCAGAAGAAGCAGGAGGACTTATTGGTATTTTCTTCATGGCATTGACATTGGTTATTGTTTCTTTCTCTTGTACAGGACCTATTTTAGGAAGTTTACTAGGAAGTGCAGTAACGGGTTCTACCAACGTTCCGATGTTATTGACATTTGCATTGGCAGGATTCGGTCTTGCGTGGGCAATCGTTTTCGGACTTTTAGCTTTATTCCCGCAAGCATTACAAAGTCTTCCGAAATCCGGAGGATGGATGAATACAGTAAAAGTAGTTTTAGGTTTTGTGGAACTGGCTTTAGCCTTGAAATTTTTATCTAAAGCAGATCTTGTTTCTAAAACATTCTTCTTAAAAAGAGAACTTTTCATCGCAATCTGGATCATCGTTGCATTAGGATTGGCATTATATTTATTAGGATTTATCAGATTCCCGCATGATGACAAAAAACCTAAAATCTCCATTACAAGAAAGATATTAGGCGTCTTGGGAATAGGTTTTGTAATCTACTTAATCCAGGGACTAATACCATCTGACCGTCCAAAACTTCAGCTGTTAAGTGGAATTTTACCTCCACTGAATGTAAGCTATTTCCATGATGAAAAGGACGGAATTTTAGGGATGCATCCGGAACACGACTTCTTCAAAGCAATAGAACTGGCAAAAAAAGAAGATAAACCCATCCTTATTGATTTCACCGGATATGGCTGTGAAAACTGTAGAAAAATGGAGGAATTTGTATGGAGTGAACCAGACATTTTGCCTATCCTTCAGAATGATGTAGTATTGGCATCTCTGTATGTGGATGACAAGGAAGAACTTCCAGAGGATCAAAAAACTAAAATTGACCTTGGTGAAGGCCAGATCAAAAAGGTAAAAACAATCGGTGACAGATGGAGCTTGTTCCAGCAGGTTAATTTTAATAATAACTCTCAGCCTCACTATGTTTTGATCACTCCAGACGGAAAAGTAATCAATACTCCTGTTTCAGGATATATGCCAAAAGAGGATTTCAAAAAATTCCTTGAATGCGGGGTGAATTTCTATAAAAAGAATAAATAAATTATTTACATATCATCTAAAAACTCACACTTTATCGTGTGAGTTTTTTATTTTAATGAATTTCGTACACCATAAAACACCAAAAGAAGTATAAATTTAATTATATTTGAATAACTATCACCAATTCAAACACATATGAAACATTATACATTTACTTTTTTGTTCCTAACCTATTCATTATTCACTGCTCAAACTGCTCCGTCCATAGAATGGCAAAAAGCGCTGGGAGGAAGCCAGGGAGAAACAGCCCATTACACCCAGCAAACTTCTGATGGCGGATACATTATGGCCGGAGATTCTTCATCAAACGACGGAGATGTTAGTGGAAACCATGGTGAGGGAGATGGATGGGTCGTAAAAATGGGGGGCAATGGAGATATACAGTGGCAGAAAGCGCTGGGAGGAAGTAATCATGATGCAATCAAATCTATCCGGCAGACTACAGACGGGGGATACATTGCAGCCGGATCTTCCAAATCCAGTGACGGAGATGCTACAGTAAACCATGGGAATTTTGATTTCTGGATAATAAAAATGGATACCAATGGAAATATACAATGGCAGAAATCTTTAGGAGGAAGTAATGTTGATGAAGCTCAATCTATTCAGCAGACTGCCGAAGGAGGATATATTGTAGTCGGAATTTCCAATTCTAATGATGGGGACGTCAGCGGGAACCAGGGAGACCAGGATTATTGGGTAGTAAAATTGGATAACACCGGAAATATACAATGGCAGAAGTCGCTGGGAGGAAGTGACAGCGACCAGGCACTTTCTGTTCAGCAAACTTTTGATGGAGGATATATTATTGCAGGAAATACCGTTTCTACAGACGGGCACATCACCGTAAGCTATGGAAACTACGATTATTGGGTGGTAAAACTTGATAGTTCCGGAAATATGCAATGGCAAAAAACACTGGGTAATATTGGAGATAATATGGGATATTCTGCACAACAGACTTTCGATGGCGGCTATATTGTAGTGGGTACTTCTTATGATCCTTCGAACATTGAAAATGGCCTTCCCGATTATTGGGTAGTAAAGCTAAATAATAACGGAGGTATTCAATGGGATAAATATCTGGGCGGAGGTGCCCACGATAGTGCCATAACAATACGTCAAACTCCTGAATGGGATTATATCGTTGGAGGCTGGACCGCCTCCAACAATGGACAGGTAACCGGAAATCATGGTTATCTGGATTATTGGATCGCAAAACTGGACAGCAATGGAAACCTGAAATGGGGGAAAACCTTGGGAGGCCCAAGCGTTGAATACTTTAGTTCTATTGAGCTAACCAGTGATAATGGCTATATTGTTTCAGGAAACACATTATCTACAAGTGGAGATGTGACGGGAAATCATGGAACAATAGATGCCTGGGTGGTGAAATTAAGTTCTGAACAATTAGGTATCTCAGAAAACCAGAAAATGAACCAGCCTAACCTCTACCCTAATCCGGCAAAAGATTTCTTTTATGTGGATCATCTTCCAAACGAAACTATTATCAGCATTACGGATATGTCAGGAAGAAAACTTTTCTCTCAAAAATATAATGAAGAAAAAATAAAGATCAATATTTCTACATTCTCAGAAGGAATCTACATTGTACAGATAAAAAACAAAGACGAAATCATTCTCTCAAAAAAAATAACGGTCAGCAGATAATTCATTCATCAACAAACACTCAGACATCTAGTAATCAACAATATAAATACATTGTTTAAGCTTAACAAAATAATTATTTTTTATCATTTAAAAACTCACACTTTATCGTGTGAGTTTTTTTATGTAGATCTTCATACAAAGATTATCCTGAAAATTCAAATCAGCAAACCAACAATATCATGGTTATCATTTTTAAAACAAATAGATTAAAAGAGACAGAAATATTTAAAATTCGCATAAAAACAATCAATAGATTCATGAATCTATTGATTATTAACCAAACAAGGCATGCGTTTTGTAAGAATTCTTCAATAAATACAGTTTAACATTTAAAAATTTTTAATCATGGCAGAAGTAATTGCACAAGAAAAACAAGGCAGCAAACAAAAGAAAAAAATGATCAGAGTAGATATGACTCCTATGGTAGATCTGGGATTCCTATTGATTACATTCTTTATGTTCACAACCAATTTTACAAAACCTAATGTAATGGATTTAGGACTACCCGCAAAGGATCCCAATACTCTTCCGACTGATCATGTAATCGGAGATCAAAATCAGGTTACATTTATCCTCGGGAAAGATAACCGTGTATTTTATCATCAGAGCAACCAGAAAGATTTGAATACAGGGAATCTTAAAGAAACTGATTTCAGTGGAATAAAAATTTCAAAAATCATTTCTGAGGCTTATAAAAATGCGCCGGTACCTAAAAACTTCACCGTAATCGTGAAGCCAACGGACGAAGCTAATTACAAAAATTTTGTGGATATGCTGGATAATCTGGCCATTTCCAAAAAGGAACGATATGGCGTAACTGATATCAAACCTTGGGAAACAAAGGTTTACAAGGAATTAACTCAATAAAAGACAAAGAGCATTTTTTAAATGCTCTTTTTTTGTTTAAATTTGAAAGAAGAAATGGATCTTCAGTACGTAACCGGCTGTATTATTTTTAACCTTCTATAATTTTGGAATCATGCTGAACTTTGAAAGAAAAGGAAACGGAAAAGAAACATTGGTACTTCTTCACGGATTTATGGAAAACCTATCCATCTGGAGCGATATGGAGCATCATCTTTCCAAAGATTTCTCTCTGCTCAAAATTGACCTTCCCGGCCACGGGCAGTCTGAAATTCTTGCGGAAGTTCACACCATGGAGCTGATGGCCGAAGAAGTAAAAAAGGTTTTAGACAATCAGCATTTAGAAAAAATTCACCTTTTGGGACATTCTATGGGAGGATATACGTCTCTCGCTTTTGCAGAAAAATACCCCAACTCTCTGAAAAGCTTAACATTATTTTTCTCCACCTATTTTTCGGATGACGAAGAGAAAAAACAGCAGCGCATCAAAAGCTACAGAATCATTAGAGATGCATTTGCCCATTATGCAAGAGCTGGCATTCCCAATTTATTCAATCCCAATGAAAGAGATATACTGGAGGGAAAAATTGAAACAGCTCTTGAAACAGCTCTATCTACCAACAATCTGGGTGCTCTTGCCTGTGTAAAAGGTATGGTAGAAAGAACTGACAAAAAACATATCCTGGAAAATCTGGAAGCTAAAATTCTGATTTTGGCAGGTAAGCATGACAACGCTGTAAAAACAGATATGATGATCAAACATCTTCCGGACAGGACAAATATCAAATCTTATATTCTGGACTGCGGACACAACGGACATTGGGAAAAACCTGGTATCTGTGCCGAAATCATCAATACAGAACTTCTTCACAACCTTCCTAAGAAACTTCTTTTATGACATCAGTTTCCTGATAGGATTAAAGTCGTGTTTAATAAAAAAATCCTGTATATTAGTAGAGAATAATATTCGTAATGGCTTTATTCTCATTCAAAAAAAAGAAACCACCGGCACCACCGGTTATCGGGCTTACACTTTCAGGCGGAGGAATGCGTGGGATTGCTCATATTGCCGTACTGAAAGCTTTGGAAGAATATAATCTGAAACCGCACATTATCTCTGGAACCAGTGCAGGCTCTATTATTGGTGCTTTTTATTCTTTTGGAAAAACACCGGATGAGATGATGGAAATTGTACGCCAGACTTCTTTTTTTTCCCGATCAGCTTTAAAATTATCAAAAAATGGAATCTTTAGCTCCAATTTCATTTTAAAACTGTTCAAAGACTATTTCCCGCAAGATAACTTCAGTATTCTGGAAATCCCCATGTATGTAGCCGCGACTGAAATGACCCACGGTATTGTAGATTTCTTTTCTGAAGGAGAACTTTTCGGCCCGTTGCTGGCTTCTTCCAGCGTACCTTTTATTCTTCCTCCGGTAAGGATAGGTGAGAAAATTTATGTAGATGGAGGTGTGCTGGATAACCTTCCCATTGAACCCATTATGGATAAATGCAATTTCCTTATTGCCTCCCATGTCAACTCGATCAGCTATGATGAATTAAGGAAAATGAGTCTGATGAAAGAATTCGACAGAATCCTTCACTTAGCCATTGCAAAATCTGTGTATTCTAAGGCAAAATACTGTAATATTTTTTTAGATCCGCCTAAGATGACGAAGTACAGCCTTTTCAACAAACGGTATATGGATGAAATGTTTCAGCAGGTGTATGAATATACCTGTGGGGAACTTGAAGAGAAAGGGTTTCGAAAAGTTTTATGAGCTTGAAAATCCCGGAAGTTTATCAAATCAGGACTTTACTTTTACAGGTTAAAAGCCTTCCTCTTTCACTTTATTTTTAAAGGTTTCTATAGTTCCGGATAAAGATTCCAAAGACTTTCCTCCGGCTGCATTGATGTGCCCACCTCCATTGAAATATTTTCTTGAGAACTGGTTTACATCCACATCATCTTTACTTCTGAACGAAATTTTAACAAAATCCTCATACAGGTCTTCCATGAAGAATGCAGACATTTTTACGCCGCCAATACTTAAACCATAGTTTACAAAACCTTCCGTATCTCCTTTCTGGAAGCCTAATTCTTTCAATTCGTTTCGTGTAAGGCTTAAAACAGCTACCGTTCCATCGTTCACCACTTCTATTCTTCCCAGGACCAGAGCAAGCAAATGAAGACGGGAAACTGTATTGGTATCCCAGGTATTGGATGTGATCATCGCCGGATCTGCTCCATTTTCAATCAGGTTGGCAATAATTCTATGTGTAGTGGCACTGGTAGAACGAAAACGGAAACCTCCCGTATCGGTCATAATTCCGGTATAAAGACATTCTGCCATATCCTGATTTACCAGTTTTTCATCATCCATCGCTTCAATGAAATGATAGATCATCTGTGAAGTGGCCGGGATTACGGTATCAGAATAAACAAAATCAAATTTTTCCGGCTGCTGGTGGTGGTCAATAAGAATTTTCTTCCCTTGAGCTTTAACCAGCCAATCTCCCAATAATCCAATTCGCGATGGAGAATTAAAATCCAGGCAGAAAATAACATCTGCTCCTGCAATCATATCAGATGCCAGCTTTCTTTTATATTCCGCAATAATAACTTTTTTAGACTCAGGCATCCATTTCAGAAATTTCGGAAAATCATTAGGCACAATAACTTCTGCATGAATTCCTTTTGCTTTCAGATAATGTTTCAATCCCAAACTTGAACCAATAGCATCTCCATCCGGGTTGTAATGGGTAAGGATAACTATTTTGCTCTCTTGAGTAAGTAATGTATTGATATCTAAAAGTTCTGCTGGTGTAAACATCTGGTGTTTATTTTCGTTAAAATTAAAGTTTTCAAAGATAGAGCTTTTATATAAATCATTTAAATATTATTTTTGCACAGAGAAATGGTATTCTTATCAGGGGTTTGCCATTGTTCAATAAAAAAACATTGCATTTAATTTCAAAAAAAAATAATTAAAGTTTGTAACTTATAAAAATTTATATATCTTTGCAACCTGAAAATTAATAGATTAATTACGATTTAAACATATAGTAATGAGTAAAAGAACATTCCAGCCATCAGAAAGAAAAAGAAGAAACAAACACGGTTTCAGAGAAAGAATGTCTACGCCAAATGGAAGAAGAGTTTTGGCTGCGAGAAGAGCTAAAGGCAGAAAGAGTTTAACTGTAAGTGCTGCACGCGCTAAGAGATAATCTTTTTATTATCATATACAAAACATGCTTGAGAAGTTACTTTTCAGGCATTTTTTGTTGTTAAAATTTACTAAAATTTAGGCTACATCAACATCTTTTTCTATTTTTAAAAGTTGAAATATTTTTGTTAGAAACAGTCTTTAAAATTAAATTATGCCACATACAAATATCTCCGGAGACAATATTATAAGTTTACAAAACGCAAAGATTGCGCAAAAAAACTTTACTGTACTTTCTGATGTAAATCTTAACATTAAAAAAGGTAGATTCTGCTATCTTATCGGAAAAACAGGTTCCGGAAAAAGTTCTCTTCTGAAAACGCTTTACGGACACATTCCATTAGCATCAGGACACGGAGCTGTTGTAGGATTTGACCTGGCAAAGCTAAAACCTTCTGATATTCCTAACTTAAGAAGAAAACTAGGAATTGTATTCCAGGATTTCCAATTACTGTCAGACAGAACGGTTGAAAAAAACTTAAAATTCGTTCTTGAAGCAACAGGCTGGAATGACAAAGTAAAAATAGAAGACCGCATCAATGAGGTTTTGGGAAGCGTGAACATGAAAAGCAAAAAGCACAAAATGCCACACGAGCTTTCCGGAGGTGAACAACAGCGTATTGCTATCGCAAGAGCCCTTCTTAACCACCCGGATCTTATCTTGGCGGATGAGCCTACAGGAAACCTAGATCCTGAAACTTCCAACGAAATTATGACACTATTGAAACAGGTTGCCCTTGAAAATGGCGCTGCAGTAGTAATGGCAACACACGATTACCACATGATTCAAAACTTCCCTGGTGAGGCTATCAGATGTGAAGATGGAAAAGTATCTGTATTGGATACGGCAGAATTGTTTGAATAACAATTTGAAATATTAAAAAGATTTAAAAATTAAGCAATTCAGAGATTGTCAGTCTCTAAAGTTTATTCCTAACTCTTTATTTAAAAATATGAAACTCTTTTGTGAGTTCAAGATATTGGTCCGAGTATTGTCTCGGACTTTTTTCTATAATAAATTCAGATTCATTGATTTCTTTTTCTTGTGATGAGAATTCCAGAATCAGCCTTTTAGCTTTTGAATTCTCAATTCCTTTGATATTAATCTTTCTGTTTAGAAACAGATGATTTTCTTTACCCGTTGAAATAAAAACATCTCCCGCTTCAACAGGAATAATTACAGAAAAAATTCCGTTTTCAGATAATAATTGTGCCGCATTGGCAATTAACTGCCTGAAGTTTAATTCTACCGTCTGGCGTGCAATTTTATCCTTCTCCGATCCTGATTCTTCAAAATAAGGAGGATTGGAAACAACAAGATCAAACCGTTCTTCTGTCTCAAAAGTTTTAAAATCCTGATGTCTGTTTTTCAGTCTTGCATGAAAAAGGGCATTTTCAAAATTAAGCTTAGTAAGCACTGCCGCATCTCCGTTAATATCCAACCCTAAAAAATGAGCCTGTGGATTTCTTTGAGCCAGCATTAAGGAGATCAACCCTGTTCCCGTCCCTACTTCCAAAACCCTGGAAGCACTGTGAATATTAGCTAAAGCGCCAAGCAGAACTCCGTCTGTTCCCACACGGAAGACGTCTTTAGACTGTTCAATTTTAAATTGCTTAAATGTAAAAGGTTTCACTATAAATTGGTAGGCAGTGTAATAATGAATGTAGACCCCTTTCCTACTTCAGATTTTACCGAGATCTCTCCTTTATAATCTTCAATCATCTTTCGTACCATGGATAAGCCCAGCCCCATTCCACTGCTTTTAGAAGTAAAATTCGGTTCAAAGATTCTTTCGTACATATTTTCAGGAATACCTATTCCGTTATCCTGAACAGAAATGATCACTCTTCTCTGGTGCTGTTCCACATCTACATTAATGATCAGTTTTCTTTCATCACTTTCTGCCTGTTTTGCATTGGTAACAAGATTGGTTATAATCCTGGAAAGATAAATTCTATCCATATTGATCATAATATTGGTCTTATTGGCATGCATAAAGATACTATCATCATTGAAGACACGGAGAATATCTTCAACCTCAGTATTCAGATTGATAACCTCATTGTTTTTTTCAGGAAGTTTAGCAAATTCTGAGAAGGCTGAAGCTACCGTTGCAATAAGATCTATCTGATCTACAATCGTTTTACTCATCTGCTTTACCCTCTCTCTGATATTCGGATCTTCCGGATCAAATTTTCTTTCAAAATTCTGAATAGTCAATTTCATCGGAGTCAATGGGTTTTTCACCTCATGAGCAACCTGTTTGGCCATTTCCCTCCAGGCTTCTTCAGATGCCTTGAATCGAAGTCTTTCTTTCTGGTCCTGGATCTGCAGAATCATTCTGTTATAAGCTCTTGCCAAAGCATTAAGCTCATCATTTTTATAATATCTGATAGGACGCATTTCATTTTCAAATAATGTAATACGGGTAATCATATCAGAGAATTTCGTAATTGTTTTCGCAAGACTATTGGACGTCACCCAACTAATCCAGATACTAAACAGAATAAGAAATATATCGACTAGAAGAATGTACTTTACATATTGATGAAGAACTTCCAGGTAAGCAGATTCATTATGATATAAAGGAATATAGACAATTCCGATCGGTTCCAGCTCATTATTTTTCAACAAAAGATACGAAGAAGTAAGTTTAGCATCTTTAGCAGCATCATAATTAATCATATCTACTCTTGCATCAGTAGACAGAATCTTGTTGATGATTTCAATAGGAATCGTTTTCTGTTCAACTAAAGTTTCATCTTTATTGGAAAGTAAATAATTGCCTTTCAGATCGTAAATAAAAATGTCATGCTGATTGATATCCGCTATTTCGAAAATTTTATTCCCCAAAACTTTCGGAAGATCTTTTGTTTCAATAAGTGTCTGGCTTACCGCGTAGTCCAGATATCTCATTACAGCATTCGTCTTATCCTGCATATCGATATTACTTTGCTGCAGAGAGTGATTTCTCAGCACAAAATAAGGTACAAGCGACGTAGCCACAACACTTAAAAAACATACCAGCAGGAAACCGAAAAACATACGGTTCCTTAAGCTATATCCTTTATACTTGTTAATCGACATTCTACTTTTTAATTAACCTAGCAATATACTTACCAATGATATCAAATTCCAGGTTTACTTTATCACCAATTTTTAAATGTTTCATATTGGTAAATTCCCATGTATAAGGAATAATAGCTACAGAAAACTGAGCATCTTCACTTTTTGCAACCGTAAGACTGATCCCGTTTACAGTGATTGATCCCTGAGGTACCGTTACAAAACTTCCGTCATTATCATATTTCATTGTAATAAAATAGCTTCCGTCTTTATTTTCAATCCCCACAACTTCACCGGTTTTATCAACATGTCCCTGAACGATATGCCCATCCAGTCTTCCATCCATCTTCATGCAGCGCTCCAGATTCACAACGGTGCCTAATTCCCATTTTCCAAGATTGGTTTTTTCCAGTGTTTCGTTGATGGCAGTTACCACATATTGATTGTCTTTTATTTCAACAACTGTAAGGCAGCAGCCGTTGTGTGCAAGACTCTGGTCTATTTTTAATTCGTTTGTAAAGGGGCATGTTAGGGTAAAATCTATATTGCTTCCTTTTTCTTCAATCTTCTCAATAACACCAACTGCTTCAATAATTCCTGTGAACATATTATTTTTTGCTAAATTTGTAAATTATAATCTTCAAAGATAATCAAAATGAGCCCAAAAAACCATAAAGTACGAGTAGGAATTTCAATCGGTGATTTCAACGGCATAGGCCCGGAGATCATTATGAAGTCTCTGAAAGACAAAACCATTACAGATTTTTTCACTCCTGTAATTTTTGGTTCGGGAAAATTATTCACTTATCAGAAAAACATTTTTAAGCTGAATCTTAACTTCAACTATATTAACGAGGCTTCGCAGGCTCAGGCAGGGAAACTTAATATGCTTAACCTGACGAAGGAAAACGTTAATGTAGAACTGGGAGTTCCTACGGAAGAGTCTACCAAAATGGCTATTGATTCTTTGGAAGCCGCAACTGAAGCTTTGATGAAAGGAGAGATTGATGTTTTGGTAACCGCTCCTATCAATAAGGATGAAATGGTGAAAATGGGCTTTAAACACGCCGGACATACAGGATACTTCGAAGAGAAATTCAGCAAAAAGGGATTAATGTTCCTAGTAACTGAAGATCTTAAAGTAGCCGTATCTACACACCATATTCCAATTGCACAGGTAGCTGAAAACATTTCCAAGGAAAAAATAAAGAAACAGATCAGAGTTCTGAACCAAACACTTATAGAAGATTTCTGTATTCAAAAACCTAAAATTGCCGTATTGGGACTAAATCCTCATGCCGGTGATGGCGGTGTTATTGGAAATGAAGAAATTGAAATCATCAGCCCGGCAATTAAAGAACTGTCCGACAACGGAACATTGGCATTTGGCCCTTTCCCGGCAGACAGCTTCTTCCAGCCAAGCAAATACAAAAATTTCGATGCGGTTTTAGCAATGTATCATGACCAGGGATTAGCACCTTTCAAAACATTAGCATATGAAGAAGGTGTGAATTACACAGCAGGACTTCCTTTTATCAGAACTTCTCCGGATCACGGCGTTGCTTATGATATTGCAGGAAAAAATATTGCTGATGAGCAGAGTTTTACGGAAGCAATATTCACAGCTATTAAAATTTTCAAGAACAGAAGTGAATACAGCGAACTTATGAACGACCGCATGCAGCCTAGAAAAATGGTTGTAGACAACGGAATAGATGAGGATCTACCGGAGGAAACTGAAGGATAAATCTTTAAAACAAATTTTAAATTAATTTGTTTCAGATTTTATTTGTTATTATAAAAAAAATGCATATTTTTGCACACTCATTTTATGGACAAGTTAAGAAACTATGACGTAAGCTTTTCCGGACTAAAAAACGGAAAACACGAGTTCAAGTTTGAGATAGATAAAACGTTCTTTCAATTATTTGACACTGAGCAGGAATTTACAAATCCTAGAATAGAAGTGAATGTATCACTTGATAAACACACTACTTTTTTAGAATTTGAGATTAAAATTAATGGATTGGTTGAGTTGGTTTGTGATATTACAAACGAAGATTTTGACTATCCTATTGAGAATGAAATCAAGATTTTAGTGAATTTCGGGGAAGAATATGATGACAGCAATGAAGATGTTATTACCATTCCTACTGCAGAGCATGCTTTCAATGTAGCACATTTGATTTATGAAAATGTAATGCTTTCTATCCCTATGAAAAAGATTTCACCGAATATAAATGATGAAGATCTTGAAATTCTTGACCAGTTCAGTCCGAAAGAGATTGAGGAAACAGAAGAGGAAGAACATGAAAGTGATCCTAGATGGGATGCTTTAAGAAAGTTAAGAGACAATAATTAAATAGAATAATTTAAATATGATGAGATGATGAATCTCATCGCTCATCAATTAAAAAAGTTATTAGAAAATGGCACATCCAAAGAGAAGACAGTCGTCGACAAGAAGAGATAAGAGAAGAACTCACTACAAAGCTGTAGTTCCTCAATTAGCTAAAGATGCAACAACAGGAGAGCTTCACCTATACCACAGAGCTCACTGGCATGAAGGAAAACTTTACTACAGAGGTAAAGTAGTATTGGAAAAAGAAGTAGCTGCTACTGAAGAAAACTAAGAGTTGCTTTTCATTGAAAAAGCCTCGTTTTAATACAAAAACCGCCCAATTTTGATAAAATTTGGCGGTTTTTTGTTGTTTTTTACGTTTTTTTGGTATCTTTGACCCAAAATCAAATATCAAATTTATGGACATTAAAGACATACAAAATCTTATTAAGTTTGTATCTAAAGCTGAAGTTTCAGAAGTAAAATACAAGACTAAAGATTTCGAAATCACTATTAAAACTCCATTAGCTGGAAGCGACGCTGTATATGCACAGCCTGCAGTATACCACACTGCACCACAAGCTGTAGCGGCTCCGGCACCTGCTGCAACACCTGCTGCTCCTGCTGCTGAGAAAGCTGAAGCTGCATCTGATGACAGCAAATATGTAACGATTAAATCTCCAATGATCGGTACTTTCTATAGAAAGCCATCCCCTGATAAAGATGTATTTGTAAATGTAGGTGACGAAGTTTCTGTTGGTAAAGTAGTTTGCGTTATTGAAGCTATGAAGCTATTCAACCAGATTGAATCTGAAATCAGCGGAAAAATAGTTAAAATCTTAGTTGACGATGCTACTCCTGTAGAGTATGACCAACCTTTATTCTTGGTAGATCCATCTTAAGGAATTTTAGATTAAAGATTATAAATTTTAGATGAATCTTTTTCATTTAAAATAATTTAAAATTCAAAATTTATAATTTAAAATTTCGGAGATGTTCAAAAAAATATTAATAGCCAATCGTGGCGAAATTGCAATGCGTATTTTACGTACTTGTAAAGAAATGGGGATCAAAACCGTTGCGGTATACTCTACTGCTGATAAAGACAGTCTACACGTAAGATTTGCTGATGAAGCGGTATGTATTGGCCCTGCAATGAGTAAAGACTCCTATCTTAAAATCCCTAACATTATTGCTGCTGCAGAAATCACCAATGCTGACGCAATTCACCCAGGTTATGGATTCTTATCTGAAAATGCTAACTTCTCAAGAATCTGTCAAAAGAACGGCATCAAATTTATTGGTGCTTCTCCTGAGCAGATTGAAAAAATGGGGGATAAAGCTAACGCTAAGGCTACAATGAAAGCTGCAGGTGTACCATGTGTACCAGGTTCTGACGGATTGATCGAATCTTACGAGCACGCTGTAAAAGTAGCTGAAGAAACAGGATACCCGGTAATGATCAAAGCAACTGCAGGTGGTGGCGGAAAAGGAATGAGAGCTGTTTGGAAAGCTGAAGACCTTAAAGATCATTGGGAATCTGCAATTCAGGAAGCTGTAGCAGCCTTCGGAAACGGAGGTATGTATATGGAAAAACTGATTGAAGAGCCTAGACACATCGAAATTCAGGTTGCCGGTGACCAATTCGGTAAAGCCTGCCACCTTTCTGAAAGAGACTGTTCTGTACAGAGAAGAAATCAGAAATTAACGGAAGAAACGCCATCTCCTTTCATGACAGATGAACTTCGTGAGAAAATGGGTGATGCTGCTGTAAAAGCTGCTGAATTCATTGGATACGAAGGTGTAGGAACTATCGAATTCCTTGTAGACAAACACAGAAATTTTTATTTCATGGAAATGAATACAAGAATCCAGGTAGAGCACCCTATTACTGAACAGGTAATTGATTATGACCTGATCAGAGAACAAATTCTTCTTGCTGCGGGAACTCCTATTTCAGGAATCAATTACTACCCTAAATTACACTCAATCGAGTGTAGAATCAACGCAGAAGATCCTTATGCAGACTTCAGACCATCTCCAGGAAAAATCACAGGATTAAACATTCCCGGCGGACACGGAATCAGAGTAGATACCCACGTATATTCCGGATATACAATCCCTTCCAACTACGACTCAATGATTGCTAAGCTTATCACTACGGCTCAAACCCGTGAAGAAGCTATTGCCAAAATGAAACGTGCTCTTGAGGAATTCTATATTGAAGGAGTAAAAACAACAATTCCTTTCCACAGACAACTGATGGATAATGAAGATTATCTTGCAGGAAACTATACTACAAAATTCATGGAAGATTTTGTAATGGATAGAAAATATGATAATCACTAAGATTATTTTTAAAATATAAAACAGAAACTGTCTCTTTTTGAGGCAGTTTTTTATTTTCTTGCATCAATACAGAATCTTTCAGACAAAATTTTATCAAAATAATTTGAGTATTCCATCATTAATGATTAATAAAAAATTAATAAAGAAGCAGAAAATAAAATTCAGTCATAAGAAAGATATAAAACCTAAAACAACCCGTCAATAAAGAAAATATTTTCTGATAGCACATTATTCCACCTTAAAATCTACTTTAATTACACCTCCATACGACACTAGGTATTTGTTCAGGCATATCATTAATATTGTGTAAATTTGTTGAAAACCAAAATATATGTCAACAGCAGAACAAACAAAAAACTCACAGTATTTTATTGACCTAGAAGACAAACATGGAGCACACAATTACCACCCGCTTCCAGTAGTTCTGGACCGTGGAGAAGGTGTTTTCGTTTGGGATGTAGAAGGCAAAAGGTATTATGATTTTCTTTCAGCATATTCTGCTGTAAACCAAGGGCACTCTCACCCTAAAATTGTAGATGCATTGGTAGAACAGGCAAAAAAACTGGCTTTAACATCAAGAGCGTTCTACAATTCTAAATTGGGAGAATACGAACAAAAAATTACAACTCTTTTCGGATTTGATAAAGTTTTACCCATGAACTCCGGAGCTGAAGCTGTGGAAACCGCAGTAAAACTGGCAAGAAAATGGAGTTATGAAGTAAAAGGGATTTCGGAAAATGCAGCAAAAATAATCGTTTGCGAAAATAATTTCCATGGAAGAACAACAACTATCGTTTCTTTCTCTAATGATCCGGATGCTAGCCAGAACTACGGGCCTTTTACTCCAGGATTTATCAAAATTCCTTACAATGATACTGCTGCCTTAGAAGAAGTTCTGAGCAGAGAAGCAGGAAACATTGCTGCATTCCTTGTAGAGCCTATTCAGGGAGAAGCTGGAGTATATGTTCCAGATGAAAACTTCCTTAAAAAGGCTTCTGAACTATGTAAAAAACACAACGTTCTTTTCATTGCTGATGAAGTTCAGACCGGTATTGCAAGAACAGGAAGACTGATTGCATGTCACCACGAAGATGTACAACCGGATATTTTAATTTTAGGAAAAGCACTTTCCGGAGGAATGTATCCTGTATCAGCTGTTTTAGCGAATGATAACATCATGAATGTAATTAAGCCGGGGCAACACGGTTCTACATTCGGAGGAAACCCGATTGCCTGTGCAGTAGCAGTAGCAGCACTGGACGTGGTAGCTGAAGAAAAATTATCTGAAAGAGCTGAAGAACTTGGGCAGCTGTTCAGAGCTGAAATTAATAAGCTGATCGAAAAGACAGACCTTATTACCAAAGTAAGAGGAAAAGGACTTTTAAATGCCATCCTGATCAACGATACTCCTGAAAGCTCTACCGCATGGAATCTTTGCCTACAGTTAAAAGAAAACGGATTACTGGCAAAGCCTACCCACGGTAATATCATCAGATTGGCACCGCCATTGGTAATTACTGAAGAGCAATTACTGGATTGCGTAAAGATTCTTGAAAAGACTATTCTTGAGTATAAATAAATGGCTCTTTCCCTAGCAATCATTACTTACAATGAAGAAGAGAATATTGTAAGGCTTTTAAATTCTCTGGCAGATACTGCTGATGAAATTATTATTGTCGACAGCTTTTCAACAGATAAGACAAAAGAGATTTGCACTCAAAAATATCCTCAGATAAAATTCTTTGAGAAAAAATTTAACGGGTATGGTGAACAAAAAAACCATGCCCTTAATTTATGTTCCCATGAATGGATTTTGTTTCTGGATGCTGACGAAGTTCCTGATGAGGATATGAAAAGATCCATAACGAAAATTGTTTCCTCAGAAAGCACAGAATTCAATGTGTATAAGGCAAAATTCAACAATCATCTTGGAATTCACCTGATCAGATTCGGAGGATGGGGAAATGTATGCCGTGAAAGATTGTTCAGAAAAAAATACGCCAGGTATTCTGATGATAAAGTGCATGAATTTTTAATTACCGATGAGAAAGTCGGTCTTCTGGAAGGAAAACTGGATCATTATACCTACAAAAGCATTCATCATCATGTCTCGAAAATCAATAAATATTCTGATATGATGGCCGAAAAAATGTTTGAAAGAGGAAAAAAAATCAATAGGTTCAAAATCATTGTAAGTCCTATTTTTGAATTTATCAAGGTATTTATTTTCAAACTAGGATTTCTGGACGGATTTCCCGGGTTTTATATTGCCAAAACGATGTCTTATTACACCTTTTTGAAATATATTAAGCTGCGCGAAAAAATAAGACTGCTAGAGAAATTGAACAAAATACAGTAAAATAGTATGATTTTCTGTCTTATTCCTGTTGTATTGGCGGTATTTATCATTGTATATTTCCGTCTGTATCTATTTGCTTTTCCGAACAACAGACTGGTTATTCTCATGTACCATCAGGTGGAAAAAGAAAGCCACGAAGATCTTACGGTAAGTTTAAAAAATATTGAACAACAGTTTTCATATCTGAGCCGCAAAAAATATACTACCCATTTTTTTTCAGAACTTACTACTTCTACGAAAAAAAATATCATCATCACCTTTGATGACGGCTACAGAAACAACTTTGAATATCTACCATCTTTACTAAAAAAATATAATCTGAAGGCGACTATTTTTATCCCCACAGGATTCATAGAAAAAGGATATAAAAATTATCCCATGATGACCTTTGATGAAATCAGAAGTCTGGATAAAAATTATTTTGAAATTGCTCTTCACACACATGCCCATGAAAACCTAAAAAATATGTCTTTTGATCTTATAGAAAAAGATCTAGAAAAAAACATGAACATTCTGGACGCCCAAAACATAGCATATTCAAAGGTTTTAGCGTACCCGTATGGCAAGTATCCTAATAAAGAAGAGGAAAAATATGCTTTTTTTTCTATTTTGAAAAAAATAGGAATTGATTTTGCAGTAAGAATTGGAAATAGAGTTAATTACTACCCAACTCAGCATCCATATGAGCTATGCAGAGTTGATATAAAAGGCAAAGATTCGATAATAAAGTTCAAATTAAAACTTATCTTTGGAAGATTAAAACTATTTTAAAAAACAATTTAAAAGGAGTGTTTTTACGTACCTCACTATCAAACAAATCGTTGTGATGAATATAAGTGGTTTAATCATAACATATAATGAAGAAAAAAATATACAGGATATCCTTGAGTCTTTTGATTTCTGTGATGAAATAGTAGTGATAGACTCATTTAGCACGGATAAAACTGTAGAAATTGCAAAGAAATTCCCTAATGTAAAAGTGATTCAAAATAAATTTGAAGACTTTACAAAACAAAGAAATTTGGCTCTGGATTCAGCAAAAAACGACTGGGTTCTATTTTTGGATGGTGATGAAAGACTTACACCAGTCCTAAAGCAGGAAATTATAGATGAGCTGAATAAACCCGGGCAAAAAGATGCCTATTATTTTTACAGGAAATTCTTTTTTGCTCATAAACCGATCCATTTTTCAGGAACACAGTCTGATAAAAATTTCAGGCTTTTCAGAAAATCGAAGGCCAGATATATGGCAGAAAAAAAGGTACACGAAACTCTGGAAGTCAACGGAACTATTGGGATTTTTAAAAATAAATTACTACATTACTCCGTTTCAGATTATGAATCTTATAGAAAAAAAATGGTTCATTACGGAGTTTTAAAGGGAAAAGAACTGGCAGCAAAAGGGAAAAAGTACAGTGTTTTAATGCAATATCTTAAAACAGCTTTTAAATTCTTTAAAGCCTATATAATGAGACTTGGTGTTTTAGACGGAAAAGAAGGGTATCAGTTATCTTACCTACAATCTTTAAGCGTTTTTGAGACCTATGAATCATTAAAAAAAGAGCAAAATTAGTTGAATGAAGATTTGTATCATTAGTTATGATTTTTGGGATTATGATAAGTATATTGTTGAAGCATTATGCAAACGGGGTATTGATGCCCATCATATAAAGATCAGCACAGTTACTCATTCCAATTTCAATGAAAGAGCTGTAAATGCTTTAAGCAAAACCTTTTTAAACAAAAATCTTAAGACTGAAAAAAGACAGAAATATGTTCTGGATGCGCTGGAAAAATTAGGACATCAGGACCAGATATTAGTGATGAATCCTGATACATTTGATCTTTCAACCCTTGAAAAAATCCGAAAATATACAGACCGCCTGGTTACCTATCTTTATGACAACCTTGAAAGAGTTCCTGTAGAAGATAAACTGTACCTTTTTGACAAAGTATTTTCCTTTGATTATATAGATGTTAAAAAGCATGGGTTTGAAAAATTGACGAACTATATTTATCTGCCGCACTGCGCAAAAGAAATTCAACAGCCTGAAATGGATCTTTTCTATATCACCTCTTATGATAACAGAAGGGTTTCGCTGATAAAATTACTAGCTAAAAAGCTGATTGAGCAAGGCCTGAAATTCCAGATTATGATTATCGGAAAAAAATCATGGAAACATCAGCTGACGAATATTTTCATGACGGTACCTAAAAACCTCTTCCTGATTTTCAGCATCAAAAAGATTCCTCATAACGATCTTCCTAAATATTATAAAAATTCAAAAGTATTGCTTGATCTGATGCGTGAAGGCCAATATGGACTTAGTTTCAGAGTTTTTGAAGCGATGTCTCTGGAGAAGAAAATCATTACTGATAATGAAGCCATTAAAACCTATGATTTTTACAATCCCAATAATATTTTGATTTTAAACAAAAATATTAGTAATCTTGACAAATCTTTTTTTGAAACACCTTACGAAAAAATTCCTGAGGAAATCTACTACAGATATACTTTGGATAGTTGGGTAAACAAAGTTTTTGAACTTGATACTAAAAACTAACAAATGGGACTCTTTAAAAAAATAAAAAAACACTTCGAAAGAAAAGAAAAGCTCAAATATCTTCAGTCTAAGGATATAGTCAATATCAATCTGTATGACGATTCCAAAAAAACAATCCTGTTTGCTTCAAGAGATTTCCCTGCCCATGATAAAGAATCCGGGGCCAACAGACTGAAAGAACTTATATTAATCTACAAAGAATTAGGATACAACTGCATCTTATTTGCTCCTCATATTTTTGAAGATGATTCTTATGTGAAGTTTTACCAACAGCACAATGTTATCGTTTACATAGAGAACAATAAGTACAGGAATATCTATGATTTCCTGTCTTCTTTTAAAAAGGTAGATTACGTTTGGTTCAATGGTCCTCTTGCCCTGAATCTGTTTTACAAAAAGATGAAGGCTGTTTTACCTTCTGCCCGATTCATTTATGATATGGTAGATATTCATTTTTTAAGGTTTAAAAGAGCAATTGAACTGGAACCTACCCGTATTTCTCTAAAGAAAAATTATAAACATTTCTTCCGTTTAGAAACGGTTGTTGCACCACAACTGGACTACATTATTGCCATCTCTGATAAAGAGAAAGAGATCATGAGCCAGTATGCAGATAAAAATAAGATCATTACGATATCGAACATCCACTACCCTAAAATTGACATTTCAGATAGAAAGAACTTCAGTGCAAGTAAAGGAATTACTTTCATTGGATCTATTCACGAACCGAATATTGATGCCGTAAAGTTCCTGTATGAAAAAATAATGCCCATTGTCTGGAAAACCAATCCTGAACTGGAAGTAAGCATCATTGGGAATGTTTCTGAAAAACTGGATCTTAAACTATATCCTAAGTTTAAATTTTTAGGGTTTGTAGAAAGTATTGAAGAGCATTTCATGAATTCTAAAATTATGGTGGCTCCTTTACGGTTTGGTGCTGGGGTAAAAGGGAAAATAGGGCAAGCCTTTGAATACTTTTTCCCCGTAGTTACCACAGATATTGGAGCTGAAGGAATGAAGCTTACCGATAAAAAAAATGTATTGATTGCCAATGATGAAAACAGTTTTGCAGAAGCAATCATTCAGCTGAATAATAATGAAGAACTTTGGAATACATTAAGCCAGAATTCTGTTGACAGTCTGAGAGCATTTTCACCTGAAGAAGTAAAAGAAAAACTTAAAACATTATAAGATATGTCATTAAGCGTAAACTATCACGGTTTTTTTGAGGGAAATTTTGGGATTGCAGAGGCAACAAGACTTAATGCAATGGCTATGGAAAGCACAGGCATTAAAGTAAATCGTATCAGCTATTCAAGTGATACCCTTGAAAAATCTAAAAGTGACGCACAACCAGATGCATTAATTAACATTTTTCACATTAACAGTAATGTGACACATGAATTTTTTTCAAAAAATCAGGATATCAATCTTGCAGGTCATTACAACATTGTATATTGGGCCTGGGAATTTCCTGAAGTTTCAGATAAAACAGTTGAATTTTTGAATATTTTTGATGAATTATGGGTTCCAAGTGATTTTTGTGTCAATATTTTCACAAAATATACAGGGATTCCTGTGATAAGATTCTCCCATCCGATTCAGAAACTAGCCCCATCTGATGCGTTCAATTTTGAAGAATATAATATTAAACCCGGATCAAACGTATATATTACAATTTTCGATTCGTTAAGTACTACCATCAGAAAAAACCCTGAAGCTACTATTGATGCATTTATCAATGTCTTTAAAAATGATTCTGAAAGTGTTCTCATTGTAAAAACACATAATCTCGAAAGGAGTAAAGATGCACAAAAAGTAGTGGAAAAGTACTCAGGTATTCCCAATATTATCATTATTAACGAACATTTTTCAAAAGAAAAGCTACATTCATTGATTCAGAAATCTGATGTTCTTATTTCTTTACATGGTTCTGAAGGTTTCGGACTGACCATGGCAGAGGCTATGTCTTATGGAAAAATTGTTGTGGGAACAGGATATTCTGGAAATCTGGACTTTATGAATGTGAACAACAGCTTCCTTATTCAATATAATTTTATTAAAACCTCCAATACTAAAGGATTGATTGCTGAAGGGCTGACTTTAGCAAGGCCTGATTTGCAAGATGCTACCGAAAAGCTTCAGTATATAAAAAATAATTTCAAATCTTTAGCTTCTATTAAACAAAATGCAGAAGCTCAGATCAGAGATCATTTTTCTATTGAAACTATTGGAAATCTGCTTACATTAAGATTGTCTTTTATTGAAAAGATGGGTAAAAAAGAAAACGTTCAGGGAAATAGTGTAGACAATGTTTTTTATCTTGCCGAAATAGACAGACTAACCGGCAGGGTGAACTATCTGGAAAAAACATTATACAATAAAATTAGAAAAAAAGTAAATATCTTTTTGAAAAAAAAAATAAAAGGTAAAAAATAAAAAGTGCAGTGGATTTAGACAAATCCACTGCACTTTAATTTTATAGTAAATCATTTCTTTTGTTTTCTATTTCTGAAATACATTTTGACCCCATATATCCACTGAATAGGTTTGCTTTTTCTGTAAATTCTAAGATCTTTTCTCAAGAATAAATTGTCTGCATATAATTTGATTAATGTTGATCTGTTTTGCTGAATTTTATCTTTAGAAATCAGTTCTTCAGATCTTTTTCTAATAAGTTTTCCTACTCCTTTAAGTGAGAAATCTCTGGTGATTGTTTCACGTGCATTATCAGACTTCTCTTTGACATCCGCTCCGCCATGATATATTTTTTCCAGATATTCAGAGGCTTCTTCTAATGAAGGCTCAGACCAGATTGTATTGGAATCATAATTAAGATCATCTGAGCCGTAAGATACTTTTTCAGCATTCACTAAAAAACTGTTTTCTGCGTTCATAAACTGCAGATTTCCGGAATATCCTGTAGCAATAACAGGTTTTCCAAAATACATAGCCTCTGCCATGGTCAGTCCGAAACCTTCCGACCTATGAAGGGAAATATAGCTGTCACAGTTACTGATCACATAGTTCAATGCATTTTTATCAAAAATCTTTTCTACAATCTTAATTTTCACAGAGTCTCCGATCGCATCTTTTATTTGTTGTTTTTCTAAAGAAAACTTATCGGATTTAGACGTTTTAATGGTTAAAAAAGCATTATTCTCTTTCCCGTCAAAAGTATCTCTGAAAACCTTAATCAGATTGAGTACATTTTTCCTTTGGATAGAGCTATTATAATCAAATATGAATAAAAAATTAAAAAAATCTTCTTTATAAAAATTCAAAGCATCAGTATCTTCCGTCAGCTTCAGATTAATATCAATTGGATGCGGAATGACTTTTACCGGAGAAGCAATATATTTTTCAATACATTTTTTGCAGTACTCTGAAGGGGTCCAGACCTCATCAAAAAGATTAATATTCAAAAGATAATCTTCCGGAATAGTTTCTGATTCCCAGGCCATATACAGAATATTGTACTTTCTTTCGAAAAAAGAATAATCAAAATATTCAAAGAAGTTTGACATTTCCGAAACAGATGCTGAAACCTGAACCAAATTGATAGGATGATCTGCTTTATCAGAAAACCGGGTAAAAGTCTGATCATTATTATCATGATTGGTTCTCACATCATAATTCATCAAATTAAGAGGAATGCCTGCACTCTGCATCGCTTTACAATTAAGCCTTGTTGCTTCCGCAATGCCAAATTCGCCATTAATAAATCCAAAAACGTTAATTCCTAAATCTTCCATTTTAGCTGTGTAATAATTCAACCTGATTAATCTTCCAAAGTTTCATAAAAACTATTCTGCTTTTGCTGCTTTTCAAAATTCTTTTTATGAATTAATGATAATTCATATTTTTTTGGAATTTCTGTAAAATTTTTATTTCCATAGAGTACTTCATGTACTTTATTTTTCCAGAAGATTTTTTTATTGTTTTTAATAATCCTTGCCTGATAGTCTGGAAAATTAATATAACCTTCATTATTTATATTCCAGCCCATCTGCTGTACATATTCTTCTGTAATTCCTTCTACAATATTGATTCTGGGAACGAAAAATATTTCAACACTTTTTTCTTTTTTAAGATAAGGTTTCAATGTTTTGATGAAATGTTCAGTAGGATATTCATCTGCATCAATCTGAAACAAATATTGACACGTTGCCTTTTCTATTAATTTGTTTTTAAAAGTAGCGAAGTCTCCTTCCAGTTTTGCTTGAAGTTTTATAATATTACTATAGTTATCCAGTAATTCTGTCACTTCTTTATTTTTATTGGTAATATCCTGAAGAACAATAACCTCATCATTCTTGTCAATCAAAGGAAGAAGGACATCCAATAATTTTTTCAGTTCTTTTGCTTCATCATTGACAGTAATACCATAAGAAACTGTTATAAATTTGCTGGAAATTCGTGAAAGTAGGCTCATAATTTAGTTGTAGATTATAGGATAATTGCCAGAAAAATGAGTAAAATAATTTTCAGCAATGATTTGTTGTACGTAATTCTTATACTTCTTTGTGGGATAAAAACAGTATCCTGATTTTTTGTAATAATATTTTCTGAAAAACTGCGGAAGTTTTTTCTCATCATACTCTACTTCTTTTCCTTTTTCTGTTCCTTTTATTTTATATAAAATCTGAACATTGAAAGCAGGCGGTAAAGCTTCAAACCAATTATTGATCTGTGAAAAATAAGCGAATGGTGTTTCTTCAAAGCTGTTCAGTTCACCTTGATTATGCGCTGAAAAATAATATTTTTTGAAAATATCAGCCACCTTTTCAGGTCTGAAAATAAATACACCGCCATTGATGCTTCCCTGCAATAAAGGATTCGCTTCAAAATGACGGTCAGTAAAATACATCTCACTGGTCTCTTCCAGTATTCTCGGAATATGTCCCCAGGTTTTGTTGAATTCTTCAGTACCTCTAGGATCGAGAATAGCTCCGAAATATTTGTCTTCCGGAAGATAATCAAAAACAGAAGGTGCCTTATCTGAAATAATGATATCAAGGTCTAAAAAAAGAACCATATCATACTCCTTTGTTTCTGAAGGAATCAAAAGCTTCTGAGAAAGAAGCGGGCGATGAAAACTATCATCCATAGGTTTATCAATGATCTTTAAATCTGCACCACAATTTTTAGCATAGCTTTCAAATCTAGCTCTGTTTTTATTATACATTTTCCAGTACTTCTCTCCTACGATAAAAAGGCAGATTACTTTTTTCATTGATCATCTAAATTTTAAGTTACAAAAATACATTTTTAATGATAAGACTACCTGAAATATTCTTTCGGTATTGTTATTAGGCAAAAATATTTTGCAAATAATTGATCTTTCTTCATTATATTAAGAAACCGTCTCGGTTTGAGACGGTTTGAATAATAATAATCTTTACCATTCCAATCTGTAAATAGGAACCGTGTTAGGCTTCTGAGTAAAGAATTGCAATAATAGATGTGACTTTTATCATTAATAACCATGCGAAAAATAATTTTAAGCTCTTTATTGGGCCTATCAGTTTTAGGTCTATTCTCTTGTTCTAGTGAAAGCGATATCACCAATGATATAAAACAGAGCGATTTACAAAATCCACATAAAGAACGGGTTTTTTCTAAAGCTATGTTGAGTCCAAATGATGATCCCAGACGAGACGGAGCATTTATAAAAAATTATGATAACGGAAAAGTTTACATAAAATTTGAAGGTCAGCTTAGACATGTTATGTCCTTACAAACTTTAGAAGGTTTGTTTAAAAGGAGAGAGATTGAAATATTTCCGGCTAACTCCCAATCTCTTCTTACAAGCGCTAATGCAACTATGGGAGAGCCGATCGGTCCGGATAATGAATTAATCAACCATGTCCTTACAGGTAAGGTGTATTTTAGAGAAGGCAATATTATTCGACACATTCCTACGATGTCAATACTTAACAGATATAGATTCGATTTAGGAAATGTAAGACACGTATCCGATATTAGCAATTACACTGAACATCAACCAATTTTTATTACATATTAATCTGAAATTATATAGAGTCTTCAGAAAAATTTAACAAAATACAAAAGGTGATCTCCACACGAGATTACCTTTTTCTATCCTTAAACCCTATAAAAAAATATTGGTTAAGATATTGAGAATGCAACTCAGAATTAATCATTCTTAAAAACGCATAATTTTAAGTAAATTTGCAAAAATTAAAATTGAAATGGAGAAAGTAAGAGTACGTTTTGCTCCAAGTCCTACAGGACCTTTACATTTGGGAGGCGTAAGAACCGCATTATATGATTATCTTTTTGCCAAAAACCAGGGAGGAGAATTTGTATTAAGAATTGAAGATACAGATACTGCGAGATATGTAGAAGGAGCTGAAGAATATATCGAAGAAGCTTTGGAGTGGTGCGGAATCATCCCTGATGAGAGTCCTAAGAAAGGAGGGAAATTCGCTCCTTACAGACAGTCTGAAAGAAGAGATATCTATGACCGATATACGGAGCAGATTTTAAAAACAGATTATGCTTACATTGCTTTTGATACTGCGGAAGAACTAGATGCAGTCCGTGCAGAGTATGAAGCAAGAGGTGATGTTTTCTCTTATGATAATAAAACAAGAAATGGTCTAAGAAATAGCCTTGCTCTTTCTGAAGAAGAAGTTAAAAGATTACTGGACGAAAAGACTCCGTATGTAGTAAGATTCAAAATGCCTGTTGACAGAGTATTAAATCTTGAGGATATCATTCGTGGAAAATTCTCTGTAAATACAAATACTTTAGATGATAAAGTTCTGGTAAAGAATGACGGAATGCCGACCTATCATTTTGCCAACATCATTGATGACCACGAGATGGAGATCTCTCACGTTATCCGTGGAGAAGAATGGCTGCCATCTTTAGGACTCCACACCTTATTATATGAAGCTATGCAGTGGGAAGCACCACAATTTGCACACCTTTCTTTAATTTTAAAACCTGAAGGAAAAGGAAAACTAAGTAAAAGAGACGGAGATAAATTCGGTTTTCCGGTATTTCCGCTTGATTTCAAAGATCCGGCAACGGGCGTAGTTTCCAAAGGATACAGAGAAAACGGTTATCTTCCTGATGCTTTTATCAATATGGTAGCATTATTAGGATGGTCTCCGGCAGATGATAAAGAAATTCTTCCTTTAGAGGAAATGATCAAGGAATTTGACCTTCACAAAGTACATAAAGCGGGGGCAAGATTCAGTAAAGAAAAATCAGAGTGGTTCAACCATCAGTATATTCAAATGAAATCTGACGAAGAACTTCTTCAGATATTGAAAAACACAGATATTGATTTTGCGGGTGCCTCTGATGAAAAACTGTTGAAGGTAATTCATCTGATGAAAGAAAGAGCAACTTTCCCGAAAGACATTTACGAAAACGGAAAGTTCTTCTTTGAATCTCCGGTTTCTTATGATGAAAAAGCTTCAAAAAAAGCATGGAATGATGAAACATCTGCAATTTTAGCAGAATTGGCGACAGCTTTTGGATCTACAGACTTTACTGCAGAGACACTGAAGCATACAATGCATGATTTCGCAGAAAGCAAAGGGCTGGGTATGGGTAAAGTAATGATGCCGTTACGTTTGGCTTTAGTAGGAGAATTGAAAGGGCCGGATGTTCCGGATATTCTGGAAACCCTTGGCAAAGAGGAAAGTACCTCCAGAATAAACAATGCTATAAATAATTTTAAATAGAATAACCATAATTTTTCATACATTTGAAAGATTTAATTTACTTCAAGAAATGGAATATTTAAGTTTCGAACTTCCTATCAAAGAATTGATGGATCAATACCAGACGTGTTCTTTAGTAGGAGAAGAAAGTGGTGTTGATGTAAAATTAGCATGCAGCCAGATTGAGGATAAGATTTTAGAAAAGAAAAAAGAAATCTATGGAAATCTTACACCTTGGCAAAGAGTACAACTGTCCCGTCACCCGGATCGTCCTTATACACTGGATTATATCAACGGAATGGCAGACAAAGGCAGTTTCTTAGAACTTCATGGAGACAGAAATTTCGCTGATGACCCGGCAATGATTGGAGGATTGATTACCCTTGATGGTCAAAAAGTAATGATCATAGGGACTCAAAAAGGAAGAACAACTAAAGAAAGACAGTACAGAAGATTTGGAATGCCAAATCCTGAGGGATACAGAAAAGCTTTAAGACTAATGAAGCTTGCTGAAAAATTCAATATTCCTGTAGTAACTTTAGTAGATACACCGGGAGCATATCCAGGATTGGAAGCTGAAGAAAGAGGACAGGGAGAAGCTATTGCAAGAAATATTTTTGAAATGGTTCAGCTGAAAACTCCTATCTTCACTTACATCATCGGAGAAGGTGCCAGTGGTGGTGCATTGGGAATAGGTGTTGGAAATAAAGTATATATGTTGGAAAATACATGGTATACTGTAATTGCACCGGAAAGCTGTTCTTCTATCTTATGGAGAAACTGGGATCACAAGGAAGATGCAGCCAATGCATTGAATCTTACTCCAGCAGATGCCTTAAGAGAAAAGTTCATCGATGGAATCATTGAGGAACCACTTGGTGGAGCTCAGTATGATCAGGAGACTACCTATTTAAACCTGAAAAATTCAATTTTACAAAATATCAAAGCTTTCTCCAAATTTACAGGACAGGAGCTTGAAACCCAGAGACAGGATAAATTCATTGCGATGGGTCAGTTTAAAGGATAAAAAAATAAAAGGTTAAGAATTTTTTCTTAACCTTTTTTTACTTTTTAGTTTTCCTATCTTCTATTCTGCAACATTAAGGGCAATTTCAATATCCTGACTAATCTTTTTCAGAGCAGAATATTTGGCATCACATACCATTGTTGTCATAACATACTCTCCTTTATCTACCAGAATAAAGTTCTCTCCTTTTGCAGGAACACTCAGGTTATAATATTTTTTACCGCTTATCTTAACAATAAGATTGCATGTAGATCTGTTTTTAATATTGATATATGCTTCATTTTTGTTGATATCATTATTAAAAAGATGGGTAAGCATTGCCGCTGTTCTTTTATTTTCTTCGCTTGGTCCGGCTTTAGATGCTCCTGTAGAAGTACCTGCACTTTTTGCTGAGCCAGCAGAACCTACCGATGCAAAAGTTGTTCTTCTTTCTTCTTTTAGAGCTTCAATAGCGGCCGCAGTATTATTAGAAACAGGCTTGCCATTCGCTGTATAGGTTTTATTTGCACCAATTGTTTTACCGCTGTTTAACTCATTATTCTTAACAATGTTTTCAATTTTTTCTTTACTGATAGGTCTAATCGTAGGTTTTGCTTCAGGAGAATTACCTGCCATGATAATATCAATCAGTTTTCTTTTAAAATAATCTGTTTTAGCATGTCCCGGATTCTGCTTCAAAAAGCCCGCAATTACTCTGGCTTCTTTTGAAATCTCAGCTTCCTGCTCTGTATAGATAATTACAGTTTCTTTTTCAACAACAGCTTTGGATTTTGTTTTTTTCTTTTTTTGGGAAAAACCCAATGAGAAAATGCATATAAATAGAAGGAATAAGATTTTTTTCATTAATCAAATCTTTAAAATAGTATTAAATATATTAATAACGTGAAAAGTCATTTTTTAGTTTATCATTAAAATCATTATCTTTGCACTGCTCTAAATTTAAGCTAAAAATTAATACTAATCTTAAATAAAAAAAATAATAGATATTATGTCTTATACACCAGCTGCTGCAGACGTAGCAAAATTGAGAAACCAAACAGGTGCAGGTATGATGGACTGCAAGAAAGCTCTAGTTGAAGCTGAAGGAGACTTCGAAAAAGCGGTAGATATCCTTAGAAAAAAAGGACAAAAAGTTGCTGCTAACAGAGCTGACAGAGAATCTGCTGAAGGTGCAGTAATCGCAAGAGTAAACGAAGACAACACTTTAGGTGTAGTTATCTCTCTAAACTGCGAAACTGACTTCGTTGCTAAAAATGAAGCGTTCATCGAACTAGCTTACGAATTAGCTGAAATGGCAATTTTTGCTGCTACTAAAGAAGAGCTTTTAGCTACAGATTTCCACGGAATGACAGTTGCTGAAAAATTAGTTGAGCAAACAGGAGTTATCGGTGAAAAAATTGAAATCGGATCTTTCGAAAGAATTCAGGGAGATTTCTTAGGAGCTTATATCCACGCTGGAAACAAAATCGCTGCAATCTCTTCTCTTTCTGCTAAAGTAGAAGGAGCTGACGAAGCTGCTAAAGCTGTTTCTATGCAGGTTGCTGCTATGAACCCAATCGCTTTGGACGAAACCAGAGTTTCTCAGGAAACTATCGATAAAGAATTAGAAATCGAAAGACACAAACTTACTGAAGAAGGTAAGCCTGCAAACATTATCGACAATATCCTTAAAGGTAAAATGCAGAGATTTTACAAAGACAACACTTTGGTACACCAGGACTTCATTAAAGACGGAAGTATCTCAGTTGCTGACTACGTAAAATCTGTAAATGCAGATCTAAAAGTAACAGGATTTGTAAGAGTAAGCTTATAAGCTCATCTTCAAAAAAATAAAAAATCCCGGTGAATTTCACTGGGATTTTTTATTTATAGAACCTTTCCATTACAATAATATACAGACTGATATCGGGGCAATTAAACAGAATTTCATATAAGACTTTTTATAAAAATTATCTCCGTTACGAAAAAACCAAACAAAAATAAATCTTAATAATGGGATATATTATGTACCATTCAGATAGACTTATTTAAAGTTCAATTGCAAGTTTCATACTCAAGAAGGCTTTTATTTAGAAATCGGGAACATTTTTTAACATTTATTTACATTTTATTAAAAGTATTTCATTTTTTATTTTAATTTTGTAGAAATCCTAATTCCATACACATGAAAAGATTTCTACTCAGTTTGGTATTAATTTTTTTTACAATTAATACACTCTTTGCACAAAGGGATAGCGAGCATTGGATTGCTCCTTATTATGACAGTGTCGGAGGATATAACAACATGATATATCTTTCCACTGATTCAGCTACTCCTTTTGATGTAACCATTTACAATAATAATAATATAGTTACCACGGTTACAATCAGTAAAACTAACCCACAGACCTACAAGGTTGCCAACAACCTGATTTCTACGGGTACCAGTACTGATGCATTCAATGTGGGTAATAAAGGACTTTATCTAAAAGCAACAAAACCTTTCTACTGCAGTTTAAGGCTTGCCCAAAGTGTTCACGGGGAAGTAATCACGAGTAAAGGAAGAGCAGGAATTGGAAAAACATTCTTCGTTGCTACAGCTCCCAATACCAATACCAGCAGTATTCAAAACTTTACAGCAGGTGTGCTTGCAACTGAAGATAATACCAATGTAACAGTTTCATGGAACCCTACTGCCGGAGTAGTTTTTATCAATGGAACTCCTACTGGTAACACTCAATCCTTTACCTTACAGAAAGGACAATCTTTTATTCTTGCAGGATCCGGATCTCAGTCTGCAAACAAGACTGGTTTTATCGGTGCCAAAATAGTTGCTGACAAACCAATAACACTTACCAACGGAAGCTGTAATGCCAACTTCTCCACTGCCCCTTCAGGAAGTGATCCGGTTTTGGATCAGTCTGTACCGGTTGACAGACTTGGAAATACTTTTGCAATGGTAAAAACAAGATCTACTGCTCCTAACCTAAATATGGAAGGAGGTCTTATTGTTGCAACTGAAGATAACACTGAAGTGTTTTTAAATGGAGGTACTACTTCTGTTGCGACACTTGCTGCCGGAGAATGGTACAGAATCAATGAAACCAGCTATGTGGTTCAAAGTTTTTCAGGACATTCAAATATGTTCATTTCGACTACTAAAAATGTATACTTATACCAATTTATTGGAATTATGGGAAGTGATGCTACCAATGGATTCAACTATATACCACCATTGAACTGTTTCCTTCCGAGAAAAATTGATGAAATCGGAAAGATCAATGAGATGCCTATTGGCCCAGCAGGAGCTAGTGCAGTTCAGGATATCATTGTAAAACTAAATATCTTAACAGAAACCGGAGCTACTGTAATGGTAAATGATAACCCAGTAGCAGCAACAGACGGACCATATCCAGTAGCAGGAAATGCGAACTGGGTAACATATGGAATCACCGGAGTAACCGGAAATATTAAAATCACTTCTACAAAGGCTGTAACAGCGGGTATCAATGGAGGATTTAGTTCTGCCGGATATGGAGGTTATTTTGCTGGGTTCTCATCCATCCCTGTAATCGCTAAAAAGACAGGTGAATGTGTACCAGGAATTGTTCTTGAATTAGATGACGGGTATGAAACCTATCAGTGGTACCGTGACGGAGTAGCTATTCCGGGGGCAACTTCTTACACTTACACTCCTACACAATCAGGAAATTATACGGTTAAAGTAACAATGGGAACATGCCCTCCTGTTACAACACCTATCTATAAAGTACAAACGTGTTTAAAAGAAACAACACAGGCTCTTAATGCTTGTTCTACTAAAATTATTACCCCTGCGTTTACTTCATCCACTCAGACTGTGGTGCCAAGTACAGTAGTAATTTTAACCCCACCTACAAAGGGAACAGCAGTGGTGAATCCAAACGGAACAATCACTTATACTCCAAACCCTGGATATTTAGGACCTGATAAAATAGTTTATAAATTCTGTGGAAACTCAGTTGAGTTTACAGACTGTGAGCAGGTTACCCTAAACCTTACTGTAGTACCGTTCATTGTAACTGATACTTCTATTAAGGCATGCTGGTATGATGTAGCTCCTTATGCTTATTTTGATCTTACAAAAGCTAAAGTAACAGATTATAATGCCGTTACTAAAAAATACTACCGTACACTGAATGATCTTACTGCAGGTATCAATGAGATCACAACACCAGATAACTTCCCTTCAACAGGAGGATTTGTATATGTGAAAGTAACAACTGCTGAAGGATGTACAGCAAATGCAAAAATTGAATTAATTGTACTTCCAATCAAAAAATCTCCAATATTAGTAGATCAGTATATCTGTATGGATGCTAAAACCAATCTGGATGCAGGTTCCGGATATGACTCTTACCAATGGAGCACAGGTGCTACCACTTCAGGTATCAGAGACATAGGTGTTGGAGAATACACTGTAATTCTTGGTAAGAACGGATGTTTCCTTACTCAGACAGTAAAAGTTAAAAAAGTTGAAGATCCGGTAATTCAAACGATTGAGATCAACAATAATACAGCAACAGTAATTGTAAGCGGAGGTAAAGCACCTTATAAGTTTGCAGTTGACGGAACTGCTAACTGGCAGGATTCAAGTACTTTCACAGGTTTAACAAGAGGACAGCATACTTTCTATGTAAAAGATTTTTATAACTGTACTCCTATTGCTGTAGAAATTACGATTCCTAATCTATTAAATGCCATCACCCCTAATGGAGATAACGTAAATGACTATATAGATTACAGTGAGCTTGCTTATAAAGAAAACCTAAGTTTTGTAGTATATGACAGATATGGAAATATGGTATTTACCGGAAACAAATTCAATAACTACAGATGGGACGGAAAACACTTTGATAAGAAACTTGGAACAGGAACATATTGGTATCATATCAACTGGACTGAATCCAACAAAGAAAAGACTCCAATAAAATATACAGGTTGGATTCTTGTTAAAAACAGAGAGTAATAATTAGTTAAAACCATATTGGTAAGCCACGATTTCATAATCGTGGCTTTTTTATTACATTTTCAAGTATTCAATGCTTTTTATTATTAAATTTGTGATAAATACTACTACTGAATGAAGAAAATTCTATCTTTTTTATTTATATTTTATATTTTCACCTCTGCTTTTGCCCAATTGGACCGAGAGCATTGGTTTGCTCCGATGGTAGACAGGACTGGTGCACCCAATCCTTATCAGAAACTGTATTTATCCACCAGCAGAACAACTCCTTTTCCTGTAAATATTTATAACAATAATATTCTGATCGGAACGGTAAATATCAGTAAAAATAATCCGCAAAAATTCGATGTATTAAGGAATTATATAATTACCACACAGCAGACGGATTTATTTACCCCTACAACCAAAGGGTTATACCTTAAAGCAGAATTTCCTTTTTATGCCAATTTAAGGTTTTCGGTATTCAACCACGCAGAAATCATTACTTCCAAAGGAATTCCTTCCACGGGAAAAACGTTTTATGCCGCCTCCGCTCCTATTACCGTGAGTAACAATATTCTGAACTTTATGACCAGTGTACTGGCAACTGAAGACAACACAACCGTTACCATTTCCGGATACACCCCTGCCGTTCAGTTTTCTAATGGAATGACCGGAGCTATCAATCCCACAATGACTTTCACTTTAAATAAAGGGCAGTCTTACATCATTGACGGAATCGGGGATATAGCAGGAAACTTTGATGGTTTTATTGGTTCAAAAATTATTTCAAATAAACCTGTCAATGTCACCAATGGAAATTTTAATGGGCAATATGCAGGAAATTTTCCGTCCAGTTCAGATATTTTAATGGACCAGGCAGTACCTGTCAACAGGCTTGGAAATGAATTTGCCCTTGTAAAGGGTAACGGACCAATTGGTGCCAATATGGAAGGCGCTGTTGTTATTGCCACTGAGGACAATACTCAGATCTTTGTCAACAATGAAATACCTCCTGTAGCGACTATTAATGCAGGAAAATATTTTGTTATTCCTGATTCCAAATATATTCTTCAGGGAAACGGACATTATAATTTATATCTAAAAACATCAAAGAATGCTTATGTCTATCAGATTTTAGCCGGAGATTCCAATTCGGGAAATGAAACGGCTACCGGAGGATTCAATTTCATTCCGGCTTTGAACTGTTACCTTCCGAAACAGATTAACGAACTGGGGCTTATTAATGAAAATTTTGTTCATTCCAATGGTAATCCCGGAGGTATTCTGAACATCCCAACAAAACTGAACCTTATCACGGAAAGAGGAGCTGTTATTACAGTAAACGGAGCTAATCCTCCTGCAATAACAGGTCCTTACAATATGACAGGGACCACCAACTGGGTTACTTATGGAATTCCCAATGTGACAGGGACCATTACTGTAGTTTCAAGCAAGGCCATTATGGCAGGAATCACCGCTGGAAGTGATGCCGTAGGATACGGTGGCTTTTTCGCGGGTTTTCCTACGCAGCCCGTTATTTTACAATCAGGCGACGGCTGTATTCCAGGCATTGTTCTTACTGTAGACCCACTTATCTATGATACTTATCAATGGTATAGAAACGGTACACTAGTTCCGGGAGCCACGGCATCTTCAATCACCCCTACACTACCCGGATATTATACCTGTTCTGTAACGATGGGAAGCTGTGCACCTTTAGTCACTGAAAAATTTAAGGTCCTGAATTGTACAAAACTGACCACTGCTTCTTACAATGTATGTACTTCGCAGACTATAACACCTGCCTTCAGCAGTTCATCACAAACTCCTGTTCCCAGCACCGTAGCAATTACAACAGCACCTGCTTTAGGTACTGCAGTGGTAAACCCTGCTACAGGGATCATTACTTATACTGTGAATACTCCCGGTACATCCGGAACAGATACATTCACTTATACATTCTGTGGAAATGATCCGGACTTCCCAGATTGTGAAACAATAACAGTTACCATCAATATTCAGGCTCTTACAGTAATGAATACAACATTATTTGCCTGTGATGTAAATGGACAGGGAACGTTCAACTTGACTACTGCCAACATCACCAGCAATTCTCCTGTTACCATTACCTACTATCCAACTCTTATAGATGCTCAGAATGAAAATGCTGCAGCAGCAATAACCAATACAACATCATACACAGCACCTAATGCTACTATCATATATGCTGTTGTCAAAAACAATATTGGATGTAAAAGTATTGCACAAATTACATTATCTCTTTTCAATAAGGCGATTGTTCTGGATAACTACAATGGCATTTTCTGTGATGATAATCTGGATGGGACAGTTACCCTTATCCTTTCCAATGTCACTCCTATTGTACTTAATAATCCTAACTATTTTACCAATGTAAGATATTATGCAAATCTGGCAGATGCTAATGCAGGAAACAACAATACTCTTCCTAACAGCTGGAGTTATACAGGAACAACTACAATTTACATCAGAGTAGATTCTCCGGATGGCTGTGCTTCTGTAATCAAGCCTTTACAGTTCAGTATCGGATCTAAAGTAACATTGATAACCAAAACCGTTACGGAAAGTGTTTGTGATGATGATCTGGATGGAATAAAAAGTGTAAACTTAGCTCAATTTATCCCTCAGTTTACTTTAGACCCCAATGTTACTTTCACTTTTCACGCAACTTTGGCGGATGCTCAGAATAATGTGAATATCGTTTCATCACCTGTTAATATTACAACTTCACAGACTTATTATATCCGTTTTGAAAAAAATGGGGTCTGTCCGGAAGTAGGTACTCTTAAAATCAACATTAAAGTTCCTAAAAAATCAGATATACTAAAAGATAAGGCTATTTGCCCGAAAACCACTACCACATTGGATGCAGGACCTGGCTTTGAAAGATATTTATGGAGCACGGGAGCTACTACGCCTTCTATTACCAATGTTGCCTCTGGAAGTTATTGGGTAGAGCTTACCTTCAATGGCTGTGTTTACAAACAATATGTGAATGTTACAGAATTGCCGCTGCCTATGATTACATCTATTGAAATTGATGGAACAACGGTAAAAGTCGGAGTAAGCGGTGGTACCCCGCCTTATGAATATTCTTTGGATGGTGTGGTATGGCAGAGTTCCAATGTTTTCTACAATGTACCAAGAGGAGCACATAATGTATTTGTGAGAGATTCTAAAATGTGTGAAGAAGTCAAAAAATCATTTGCCATTATTAACCTGATCAACACGATTACTCCAAATGGAGATGGCTATAACGAAGGAATAGATTATTCTGCCTTAATGGCCAATGATAATCTTGTATTCAGGATCTTTGACCGATACGGTGCGGAAGTCTTCAGAGGAACTCCGGAAAACAGATATACCTGGGACGGAAGAATAGGTGGAAGATATGTCCCTACGGCAACCTACTGGTATTTTATCACCTGGACAGAGTATGGTTCTTCCCTCACTGTAAAATATTCGAGCTGGCTGCTTGTAAAACATAGATAAAAAAGAAGCCGTAAGAAAGAATGCAAATTTTCAGCAGCGCTTTCTTCCGGCTTCTTTACTTATATATACTCTTTTTAAAGTAATTGCATATTTCTAACAATCCTTAACAGTTTAATGTTAAAGTTTAATATAACTTTAACCACTATTCTTCATCTAACTAGGCAAAATTGCTTTATTTCTATGTAATTTTGCGCATTATATGAAGAAACTGTTTACTCTACTGCTATTGGTTTTTCTGGCAAAAATTAATGCTCAAGTATATTCCGGAGAGGTATTTCTGAGAGACAACTCTATTTTATATCTCAATCAGGTATATGTCACTAATCTAAACATCCAGAAAACCGTTCTTACCGATTATAATGGTAATTTTAGTATCCCCGCCAATCCCGGAGATGTTATCCGGTTTACCTCTATTGTTACCGAAAGAAAAGACATTAAGCTAACGCCTCAATCAATGGCACAAAAAAATCTGGTTGAGCTTAAAATTGCGTATTATGAAATTCAGGAAATTGTACTCAGCAGGTTCAAACCTACCGGAAACCTTCGGTATGATGTGAATTCTTTAAGAAAAGAGGATAAAGCACATGCTCTTAAGAAAGTAATCGGGCTTCCAGAACCAAAAGGTGACGGAACTCCTCCTGAACTTCCTGTTGCTGGATTGCGGGATGGCGGACTTACCTTCAGCCTTGAAAGTATCTATGATATTCTTTCCGGTGAGAGAAAGAAAAAGCAGCGTTATCAGGCATACGAAAGAATGAACAGTTCCGTTACACAGATCAAAAACTATCTGGGAAAAGATTATTTCACAAAGTTTAAAATTCCTGAGAATTTAATTGATAACTTCCTTCAATTCGTTTATACTTCTGAAAACATTCAGGCGTATGTATTAGCCGGAAACTTTGAAGCCGTAAAGATTCCTATTGAAAAATATCTGCCAATCTATCAGAAGAGACTTAGAAGTTCACATCTTCAGGAGGTTGTAAGCAATAATTAGAGAAATAATTCCAATATATATAAATAATCCATGTCCTTCACATGGATTATTTCTTTTGAAATAAACAGAAATCCCACGGTAAACCCCCTCCATACTACATCCAATATAGATTACTCAACTTTTATTGCATATCATTATTCAATATTCAAAAATATGCTTAATTTTATCTCACAAACAAGTGTTTAAAATAAAAACACTTGTTTGTCGTTATCCAAATAAAAACTAACAGCCCAAAACACAAATTAAGAGAGAAGCACTCAATTTTTAACTTAATAATTAATGAAAAAAGTCCTTTTACTTCTTTGTTGTATGTTTTTCTTTACTATGTCTGCTCAAAAAAAAGGGAAAGACTATAGTAATATTCTGAAAAGTAAGAATATCTACGAAATCAATGCCTTCTTAAGAGATGCCCATCCTGATGATCCTCGGAGATCTGTCCTGAAACCAAGGGTAATGGACATGATGAAAGAATACATCAAAAATGCACATCCAGCCGATCAGAAAGTAAAAGATATGCAGGAAATGCTTGCCATGCTGAGGAGAAGGCCTTCCACAAAGATCACCTTTGATGAAATGAATGCTATCATCAAACAGAAACAGATTGCAAAATATAAGGCCGAATTAGCAGCAAAACAGCCTACCACCGTTTATACTCCAAGCACTGCACAGAATACATTTGTTGTAAATACTACGGCTAATACGGCAATTCCAAATGCTGAAGCTGAAGAGTTCAACATGCTTATGACTGTCTCACCTGTTGAGCATAAAAACAAAACTGTAAAAATCCTAAACTCTTTATTTGATAATGACCCTAATGCTAAAGAAGCTATTATATTGATTCAAAATAAATCAGACTGTAATATCATTGTAAGAATGGAAGGTGTAGGTACTACTAAATACAGACTGGCTGTTCCTGCTCATGGTGAGGGTTCAATTGTTATAGAAAAAGGACAGTATCTTTTCACCAGCCTTGTTTGCGGAGCTCAATACGCTTCACAAAAAACAATTGAAAGGGCAATTATGGTCGCTTTAGGAGGCCAATAATTTCCACCAAAACCGAATTATCTCTATGTCTTTTACCCCCAAAAGACAAAGATACTCCATAAATTTTCACTATTTTTGCACTCATTTTATAACTCAATGGGCAAGAATAAATTAGCAAGATTCGCAGAAAACAAAATATTACCAAATGTAATCCAACCAACAAGGGAAGAAGCTTTAAAAGGTTTCGAACTTAAAGGAAAATGGAGAGAAAACTTCTTTAAAAATGACAATCCAATTGTATTGGAATTAGGTTGTGGAAAAGGAGAATATTCTGTGGGGCTTGCCAAAACATTTCCTGAAAAAAACTTTATCGGAGTTGATATTAAAGGCGCAAGATTTTGGTTTGGAGCTAAAGAAGCGGTAGACAGCAACATGAATAATGTAGCCTTTCTTAGATCACAGATCGAGCTTGTTGATCATTTTTTTGCTGAAAATGAAGTAGATGAAATATGGATTACGTTCCCGGATCCACAGATCAAATACAGAAGAACAAAGCACAGATTGACTCATCCTGATTTCTTAAACCGATACAAAAAGTTTCTGAAGCCTGGTGGTATTATTCATCTAAAAACCGATTCAGAGTTTTTACATGGATATACACTGGGATATTTGCAGGGAGCCGGCTATGAAATCATTAGTGCACATCATGATATCTACGGAGCACCGGAATATGATCCTAATACCGAACACCTTAGAGATATTAAAACCTATTATGAAGAACTTTTCTCAGCAAAAGGAAAAACAATTACTTACATTAAATTCCGAATAAGCTGATGAAGTAAAAATAACAATTGATGAAAAAAAAACTTTTACCTGTTTTCTTTTTATTCTTCACATTTTTGTTCCCCAACCTGATATCTGCTCAGAAAAAAGCAAATAAAGATATTCTGAAAAGCATTGATATTAAAGAAATTGAAGAGTATATTAAGAACACCCATCCGGATGATCCGAAGAAAAGCGTGCTGAAACCTAAGCTTATCGCTTTAAAAAACGCAGAATGGACAAAAGGAGCCCGTACAGCCAAGCCTATGGAAGCCAGGCCTGTTATCTCCGATATTCCTAAAAGTATCATGAGAAATCCTTATTCAAATGATGCTGAGGAGTTTAAAAAACTTATCACTGAAACCTCTGCTGAACATAAAGAAAAAACGGTGAAACTTCTGAATACAATGTTCAATGAAGATATTACCCGCAAAGAAGCGATACTCTTATTCAAAAATAATTCAGACTGCAATATTGTACTGAGGATTGAAGGAAAAGATTATTATAATCTTGCCGTTCCCGCTCACGGAGAAAATTTTATTGTGGTTAATAAGGGTTCATATGCGCTCAACAGCAATATTTGCGATATGAAATACGTCTCCCAGAAAGACATTAAAAAAAGTATATTTGTAACGATAGACAATCCGAAACAAGCCGGGACTGAACTGAAATCCGCCCAAAAGGAACCGGTTCCGGAAAAACCTTCGAAAAAACAAAAATCAAAAAGTAAAATAGGATGAAAAAACTAATAGTTTTGACCGGAATTTCATTGATCCTTGCCAGCTGTAATGTAAATTATGGCAGCTATCCGGGAAGAACCTCCTACCCTTACCCTACCAGCAATGCCGGTAACAGAGCAAACACGGAAAGTGAATATAACGAGCTTATAAAAACCTATAAACCGGAAACTGCAGACGTTCTTAATGATCTTCTTAACAATGATGATCCGAAAAATCCCAGGACCTCTATTTCAGTAGAAAACAAATCTCCATGCAATATGGTTCTTACGGTAAGCGGGAATAATTTCTTCAAGAAAATCCCTATCGGTTCTGGAAAAGTAGGATACACAATGGTTCCTAAAAATCAAAATTACAGGTTATCCGGACTTATTTGTAACTCGACCTATCAGTCTACAAAGTTTATCACCACCTCATATTCTATAAAGCTTTCAAACTAATATATAACCCGCAGAACTCTGTGGGTTTTTATTTTTAATGAATAAATCTAATATAGTATCTTATTAGGAAAGTTAACGAGCAAGCAGAAACCGACAGAACAATACCGTTTTTGAGCTATCTAAATAAAAGCCATATAAGATATAAAAAGAGATCCAGAGCCTGAAAACGCTTAATAAAACGATCAGCATCAACAAAGAGTTATGAACGTAAACTTATATTTAAACACTATTTAGATCATAAGAAACTATACAAAAATTCCTACCAAAGCTTAAACAACGTAAAATCAAAATATTATTCTGAAAATCATACACATAACAAATATTTCCATATATTTAGAAATATAATTGCGGATTCCGAAAAGCACATAGAGTAGGAAAAAACTAAAACTAAAAACCATGAAAAATTTAAAAAAAGTCTCAAGAAGTGAGCTAAGAACAATTAAAGGAGGATACAGAAGCTGTATAGACGGCTGTAATTTAGAAATTGGAGAAATGTGCTGCAGCGGTGTATGCAGAATCGGAGTAGTTGTCCCAACAACAGATCCTGATTTCCCAGAATTTACGGTGTGCCCTAAGAAACCTTAGTATAAATAATAAAAAAACGCTGGACCGAAATCCAGCGTTTTTTCTATATTAAAGAAAATCTTTAATTATTCTGCATCGAAGTCAGCATCTTTATCAGCAGATACTACTTCTCCTTCTTCTTTAGATTTTTCTTTATCAGCTTTTCTTTGAGACTGACCTTCTTTGATAGATTCTGAAACAATGCTCAAGATCATATCGATAGATTTAGAAGCATCATCGTTTCCTGGGATAACGAAGTCAACTTTTCTAGGGTCAGAGTTTGTATCAACAATACCGAAAACTGGAATACCTAATTTCTTAGCTTCAGTTACAGCGATGTGTTCTCTCAAGATATCTACAACGAAGATTGCAGAAGGAAGACGAACCATGTCAGAGATAGAACCTAAGTTCTTTTCTAAGTTAGCTCTTTGTCTGTCAACTTGTAATCTTTCTTTTTTAGATAAAGTTTCGAACGTACCGTCTTTTTTCATTTTGTCGATAGCATTCATCTTCTTTACAGCCTTTCTGATAGTAACGAAATTCGTTAACATACCTCCTGGCCATCTTTCTGTAATATAAGGCATATTAAGTTCAGAAGCGTGTTTTGCAACAACTTCTTTCGCTTGCTTCTTAGTAGCTACGAAAAGAACTTTTTTACCTGCAGAAGTTAATTTTTCTAAAGCGCTGCAAGCTTCATCTAATTTAACTGCTGTTTTATGTAAGTCTACAATGTGAATACCGTTTTTCTCCATAAAAATGTATGGAGCCATATTTGGGTTCCACTTTCTAGTCATGTGACCGAAGTGTACGCCAGCCTCTAAAAGGTCTTTTACATTTGCTTTTGCCATGTTTTCTGTTTTTGTTAGTTTACTTTCCGTCTTTTAAACAATCAACAACTTCTTTAGATGGGAGAAGCGTTTGGATGCTAAACGTAACGGGCAATTTTTGCTTTAAGCTTCAGGCAGTAAGCCGTAGGCTTTGAAGCGAATTAAAAATTTTAATAAGTTTTTCAAAAAGCTTATTGCATATTGCTTTAAGCTTACCGCAATTCTTAACGTTTTGAGAATTGGAATCTCTTTCTTGCTTTTTTCTGACCTGGCTTCTTTCTTTCCACCATTCTTGCGTCTCTTGTAAGTAAACCAGCTGGCTTTAATGCTAATCTGAACTCAGCGTTGATTTCGCATAAAGCTCTTGAAATACCTAATCTGATAGCTTCTGCCTGACCTGTATTTCCACCACCGAATACGTTTACGGTAACGTCATACTGACCAACAGTCTCAGAAAGGATAAACGGTTGGTTTAATTTGTAAACCATCACGTCTGTAGAGAAATATTCTTTAGCATCTTTACCGTTTACTGTAATGTTTCCAGAACCTGGTCTTACATAAACTCTTGCTACAGAAGTTTTTCTTCTTCCGATTTTGTGAACTATAGACATAATTAATTATTTAAATTCGTTAACATTAATTGTTTTAGGCTGTTGAGCTTCATGTTTGTGCTCAGTTCCTTCATATAAATAAAGGTTCTTAAGGATAGCAGCTCCTAATCTGTTTTTAGGCAACATACCTTTTACAGATTTTTCTAATACCTTTAAAGAATCTTTCTTTTGAAGTTCAGCCGCAGTCATAGACTTCTGTCCACCAGGATATCCTGTATGCCAGATATAAGTCTTATCAGCCCACTTGTTTCCGGAAAGTGTAATTTTCCCAGCATTCAAAACGATCACGTTATCACCACAATCTACGTGAGGTGTAAAGTTCGTTTTGTGCTTACCTCTCAAAATCTTTGCAACCGTAGAAGCTAATCTACCTAACGGCTGTCCTTCAGCGTCTACCACAACCCATTCTTTATTCGCAGTAGCTTTGTTCGCTGAAACAGTTTTGTAACTTAATGTATTCACACGTTTTAGTTAAAGATTAAACATAATTTACCCCTAAAAGGGTGTGCAAAGGTACAAATTATTTTTGTAACCCAAAAACATATTTTATTTTATCTATAGAATCCGGTCTATGCACCCCTATATCAATAGATTTTAACACTCTTATAATTTGGCATACATCTTGTAAATTGTTGTGGCGATGAAAAAAAAAACGCTTAGAAGATTCTAAAAACACAGGTGATACAGCAAAGAGTTCATTCCCTCAACTCTTTCTTTTATTAAATTAACTTTAAAAATTTCCGTAAAACACATTAATATAATTACAGTTTCATTGAAATAATTATATTTGTGTTAATCATATTCCATAATTCATGAGCCACGGAAAACTAAGAGATGATAAAACCTGCCTGAACTGCGGACATCAGGTTGATGAAAGGTTTTGCCCACACTGCGGACAGGAAAATACAGAGCCCAAGCAGCCGTTTCATTTTCTTTTCACCCATTTCATTGAGGACTTCACTCATTATGATGGCGAATTCTGGAAAACAATCAAATACTTATTAACCCGTCCCGGAAAACTTACCAAAGAATATCTGGCAGGGAAAAGACAATTATATGTTGCCCCTGTGAAGCTCTATATTTTTATAAGCTTTATTACATTCTTTCTTCCTTCCCTTTTCCCTGGATCAGAAGAGGAAACAGTGAAACATCATAAAAAAGAACACAATGCCGGAAAAATTGAAAAAGAAAAAAGAAAAAATGAGAATACCGTAAAGTTTACAGACAGTTTAAAACAACACTTCTCCAAAGACCAGTTAAATAAGAAGTCTTACTCAAAAGCAGATAAAGATATCAAAGTAACAGATGTAAATGGGAATGATATTGAAACTGATGCTTTAGGAGAAACTACAGATGGAAAGCTTAGCGTGCTAAGTGCAAGAAGTATGAAACAATATGATTCTCTTCAGTCTAAAGACAAAAACAACCAAGCCGTTTACAGCTTTTTAAAACCTTTTGCCAAGAAGATATTCCATATGCAGGAACAGGGGTATAATAAGGATCAGATTTTTGGAAAATTCAAGGAAACAATGATACACACCCTTCCAAAAGCACTATTCATCTACCTTCCGGTTTTTGCTTTCTTTCTTTGGATTTTTCATAATAAAAAGAAATGGTGGTATTTCGATCATGGAATTTTTACCCTTCATTATTTTTCCTTCTTATTGTTAGGAACACTTATCTTAATCGTTTTTGATAAAATCACCGATCTCCTTCCTGACTCCAGCCTTTTAACCTTTTTGTATCTATTGGTCTATACCGCAACTATTCTTTATATGTTCGTTTATTTTTTTGCGGCTCATCACAGAATCTATGAAAGTACCCGAACGATAAGCATTTTCAAAGGAATATTTTTATTCATGATTAATTTTATCGGTATCCTGTGTATGGGGCTCCTGTTAATGTACACCAGCTTTATAATGATGCACTAGTTACGAAGAGATTTATTCCCTCTGAAGCTTGCAAATAAATAATATGCAACGAAAACGGTAGAAAATTTCAGGATAGATGGAATCGCCAATTCAAGTTTAAACATTAAAATTCCTGCCAGAACAAGAATTCCCATTCCTACAAATGACAATCCTAATTTCTTAGGCAGTGAAAAATTGGGTGTATCCAGATAATAAGCAAGTCCCCAGGCAGAACCAAAGGCAACAGCATAATAAATATCAAGTCCGATATTCTGTGAACTTAAGAAGAAATAGTTAATCAGGAAGCTTATTACCGTTCCCAATCCGAAGTACATCAAAGCTTTTTGCATGTCTGTAAAAATATTCTGCAAAAGTAGAGAATTTAATTTGAGAATGTAAAGATGAGTGCCTTTGAAAACGAAGACACTGCAACTTGTTTTAACTCTGTGGTTTCCCAACTTTCAAAGTTTTCGGCTCAAAAAGGGGACATACAATTAAATAAGCACAACCAACCAGTTGACAATCAAAAGAATAAAATCAAACACCTGGTTCTTTTTTTATTGTTATATTTGAAAACTTAGAAACTTTCTAGAATTTTTATGGAAACCCAAAAATATACTCCAACCAACAAGGTAAGAATCGTAACTGCTGCCTCATTATTTGATGGGCATGATGCTGCGATCAATATTATGCGTCGTGTTATTCAGGGAACAGGATGCGAAGTGATCCATTTAGGACACGATAAATCAGCAGAGGAAGTTGTAAATACAGCAATCCAGGAAGATGCCAATGCTATTGCATTAACTTCATATCAGGGAGGTCACACAGAATATTTCAAATATATCTATGACCTGTTGAGAGAAAAAAATTCACCACAGATCAAAATTTTTGGCGGTGGTGGCGGTGTAATCCTTCCGGAAGAGATCAAAGATCTGATGTCTTATGGAATTGACAGAATTTATTCTCCGGATGACGGCCGTGAACTTGGGCTTCAGGGAATGATTGATGATCTTGTACAAAGATCAGATTTTGCTACAGGAAAAGATGTAACTGCAAAAGACCTGGATTCCATCAGCTTTGAAAACTCAACAAGCATCGCCAGCATTATCTCTGCTGTTGAAAACTTCTCAGAAGAAAAACCTGAGCTTGTAAAAGCAATTGACGAAAAGTCTAAAGATTTAACCATTCCAATTATTGGTATTACGGGTACCGGAGGAGCTGGTAAATCTTCTTTAACAGATGAATTGGTAAGACGTTTCTTACGTTCAAATACCGATAAAAAAATTGCCATTATCTCTATTGACCCTTCAAAAAAGAAAACCGGAGGTGCTTTATTAGGAGACAGAATCCGTATGAACGCAATCAATGATCCTAGAGTGTATATGCGTTCTATGGCAACCAGAGAAAATAATGTTTCCGTTTCTCCATTCATTCATTCTGCATTGAATGTACTGAAGCTGGCTCATCCTGATGTCATCATCCTTGAAACTTCAGGGATCGGACAGTCTGGTTCAGAAGTGTCAGATTTTGCCGATGTTTCCATGTATGTAATGACTCCTGAATATGGAGCATCTACACAGTTGGAAAAAATCGACATGCTAGACTATGCGGATCTTGTCGCATTAAACAAATCTGACAAAAGAGGTGCTCTTGATGCTCTTCAGGCAGTGAGAAAACAGTTCCAGAGAAACCATCTTTTATGGGAAAGCCCACTGGAGGACATGCCTGTATATGCTACAAAAGCGTCTCAGTTTAATGACCACGGAACAACGGAATTATACAACAGATTGGTTTCAAAGGTAAATGAAAAATTTGCTGATTTAAGACTCAATGCATTTGTAGAACAGGAAATAACAGAAGAAGTAACCATTATTCCTCCGAAAAGAGTTCGTTACCTTTCTGAAATTGTTGAAAACAACAAACAATACGACATCAATATTGAAAAGCAGGCTGAACTGGCCAGAACAATGTATCATATTGAAGGCGTAAAAAATATAATTTCCAATGAGGTTTTAGATGCTGAATATCAAAAGGCAGAAAAACATCTTCAACAGGATAATATCGACTTCCTGAAGACCTGGGATGATACGAAAAAAGCTTTCCAGGCAGAATTCTACTCTTATTTTGTAAGAGGAAAAGAGATTAAGGTGGAAACATCAACAGAATCTTTATCTCATTTGAGAATTCCAAAAATTGCATTACCAAAATACAATGACTGGGGTGATCTGATCAAATGGAAAGGACAGGAAAACCTTCCGGGAAGTTTCCCTTATACAGCCGGAATTTATCCGTTCAAGAGAACCGGTGAAGATCCAACAAGGATGTTTGCAGGAGAAGGTGGTCCTGAAAGAACCAACAGAAGATTCCATTATGTTTCTGCAGAAATGCCGGCAAAGCGTTTATCTACAGCTTTTGACTCTGTGACATTATATGGTCAGGATCCTGCTTTACCACCGGATATTTATGGTAAAATTGGAAATGCAGGGGTTTCTATTGCCACGTTGGATGATGCTAAAAAATTGTATTCCGGGTTTGATCTGGTTAATGCACTGACTTCGGTTTCAATGACGATCAATGGTCCTGCACCAATGCTGCTGGCTTTCTTTATGAATGCTGCCATCGATCAGAATGTTGAAAAGTATATCAAAGAAAATGGCTTAGAAGCTAAAGTAGAGGCTAAACTTAAGGAAAAATTTGACAACAAAGGTTTAGAAAGACCAAAATACAAAGGGGAACTTCCTCCATCCAATAATGGTTTAGGATTACAGCTTTTAGGATTAACAGGTGATGAAGTAATTCCTGCAGATGTATACGCAGAAATTAAGGCTAAAACGATTGCTACTGTTCGTGGTACCGTTCAGGCTGACATCTTAAAAGAAGACCAGGCTCAGAATACATGTATCTTCTCTACTGAATTTGCCCTTAGACTAATGGGTGACGTTCAGGAATATTTCATCAGAGAGAAGGTAAGAAACTTCTACTCCGTTTCCATTTCAGGATATCATATTGCTGAAGCAGGAGCAAACCCTGTTTCTCAATTAGCATTCACACTGGCCAACGGCTTCACTTATGTGGAATATTACTTAAGCCGTGGTATGGACATCAATGATTTTGCACCCAACTTATCTTTCTTCTTCTCCAATGGTATTGACCCTGAGTATTCAGTAATCGGACGTGTAGCAAGAAGAATCTGGGCAAAAGCTATGAAACTAAAATACGGAGCAGACGAAAGAAGCCAAATGTTGAAATACCACATTCAGACTTCAGGACGTTCTCTGCATGCTCAGGAAATTGATTTCAATGACATCAGAACAACTCTTCAGGCACTTTATGCAATCTATGATAACTGTAATTCACTTCACACCAATGCTTATGACGAGGCGATCACAACTCCTACTGAGCAATCTGTAAGAAGAGCAATGGCGATTCAGCTGATCATCAATAAAGAATTAGGACTGGCCAAAAACGAAAATCCGCTTCAGGGATCATTTATCATTGAAGAATTAACGGATCTTGTGGAAGAAGCTGTATATACGGAATTTGACAGAATCACTGAAAGAGGAGGTGTTCTTGGCGCTATGGAAACAATGTACCAGCGTTCAAAAATTCAGGAAGAGTCTATGCATTACGAATGGCTGAAGCATACAGGTGAATATCCAATCATTGGAGTAAACACTTTCTTAGGAAAAGATGGTTCACCAACTGTTCTACCAGGAGAAGTTATCCGTTCCACTGAAGAAGAAAAACAATCACAGATTGAATCTCTGCATAACTTCCAGCAAGCGAATGACAGCAGATCTGAAGAAGCTCTGAAACAACTTCAACATGCAGCCATCAACCAGCAAAACTTGTTTGAAGTGATGATGGATGCTGTAAAATACTGTTCTTTAGGACAAATTACCAATGCTTTATTTGAAGTGGGTGGTAAATACAGAAGAAATATGTAAGCCATAATTGGACATACATTTTTTATACAAAAAACCTCAAAGGATTTCTTTGAGGTTTTTTTGTATTTTTAACTTTAAAACAAATAACAATGAAAAAGATAACCGTGAAAATAAATTTTGAGAAAATCTTTTTCTTAGTCCTCATGTGTCTTACATCTGCTTTATGGAGCCAGAAACGTACCGAACCATTTACCATAAGCCTTCCCAGCCACAAAGTAGAGAAAAGCTACTATAAAACGATAAAACTTATTGATAAAAGAGAAGACACCACTTCTTTAGGAATTGTACAGCAGGGAATGTTGAATGCCAAAGCTAAAGTGGTTCCCACTTCCAGCATATCAAGCCAATTTCAAAGTATCCTGAACAGCATCAATGGAGATAATACCGAAGATGGAACGATGGTTCTGTACCTGAAGCAGTTATACTTTGCGGAGGTTACTGCCAAGCTCAGTGAACATGGCTACTGCTATTTTCAGGGATTTCTGTTTTCAAAAAATAATGATGGGACTTACTCTTTGATAGATCAGACCGATACAGTAATTGATATCAAAGCAACTGATGTTACAACAAAAACTCTTGAAAAAGGAAGCGAAATGCTCATCGATTTCATCAGTAAAAATGCATCTAAAAAGCCCGAAACAATCAATCATTATACGATTGATCAAGTAAATAACTTTGATAATACAGCCAAGCAGTCAACCAGTTTTTACAATTCACCTCAGCTGAAAGACGGAGTATATAAAAATTATAGCTCTTTAAAGAATCAACAGCCGGACCAAGAAATCACAAATGTCAAATTCTACGGTAATGCCCCAAAAATTGTAAGAATCTATGAAATGGCAGACGGCAAAGAAAAAGAAATCAAAAAAGATAACATTTATGCTGTTGTGTATAAAGGAGATCCATATATCTACCTTTCCATAGAAAACCTTTTTACCAAGGCAATAAAAAGAGATAATGATTACTATTTTATCGGAAAAATAAGATCAAATCCCAATGCCGGAAGCATGATGGTAACCGGAGCAGCATTTTTTGGAGCAATTGGTGTTTTGATTATGAGCAATCCGGCCTATCCTTTTGAAATGAAGATTGATTACTTCAATGGTGGATTTGTTCCAATCAAAGAAATTCAAAACAAAAATTATTAAGCCACAAAATCTCCTTATTTTTGAGCGATTTTTATTTTCAAAATGAAACCAAAAGCTTTATTCAACTGGAGCAGCGGAAAAGATTCTGCACTTGCTCTTTATAAAATACTACAGGAAGATCAATATGAAATTTCTACACTGCTTACAAGTATTAATGAAGAATTTCAAAGGATTTCCATGCATGGTGTACACGTTTCTCTTTTAGAAAAACAGGCTGAAAGTCTCGAAATTCCGTTGATTAAAATGGAGCTTCCCAAAGAACCGTCAATGGAAGAATACCAGCAAATTATGAGCAAAACAATGGGCAGAATTCAGGCTCAGGGTATTACCCATTCTGTTTTCGGTGATATTTTCCTGGAAGATCTTCGGAAATACAGGGAAGACCAGTTAAATGCGATTGGTATGAAGGCTGTATTTCCTCTTTGGAAAAAAGATACCTCCAGCCTCATCCATGAGTTTTTAGAGCTTGGTTTTAAAACCATTGTAACCTGTGTAAACGGAACTTATCTGGATAAAAGTTTTGCAGGGCGAATCATTGATCAGAAATTTATAGATGATCTTCCTGAAAATGTAGATCCATGCGGAGAAAACGGAGAGTTTCACACCTTTACTTTTGATGGACCTATTTTCAAAAATCCGGTTCACTTTGAAATTGGAGAAACAGTCAAGAAAACTTATCCTAAACCTAAAACCTCACCTGAAGAAGAAGATGACGAGTATGTTTTCTGGTTTTGTGATCTGTTATTAAAATAAGCCTGTGAATATTGGTCCACAGGCCTTTCAATATATTATTTTATTTCTGTAATGATTTCATTCATGAGATCAAATACCTCTCTGATATCTTTTTCACGGGTCATCCAGTTTACAAAAGCAGCTCTTACTCCTTTATGCTGATTATAAAAAGTAGGCGTCATAAACACTTTCCCTGTATCATTAAGCTTTTCAAGAAATCGGTCCACTTTATCCTGCTTTGCATCATCTTTTAATGTAAAACAAACCGTATTTAATCTTACCGGAGCCAGCAGTTTAAAATCATGACTGCTTTCAATCAGCTGCCCAAACTGTTTTGCCCATGATATATTCTTATCTACAATTTCCTGGTATCCCTTTTTACCATAAGCCATGAGGGAAAACCATGCCGGAAGCGCCTTTAGCCTTCTAGAGTTTTCAGGAAGAAAATTTAAATAGCTGAAATTCTCCAACGGGTCTCCCAGATAAGGAGCATTTGAGTTCTGAAAAGTTTCCACCTGTAAAATTTTATATTCTTCTTTAATGAGAAACACGGCACTTTCATAAGGTACATTCAGCCATTTGTGACAATCTACTGTGATACTGTCTGCATATTCCCAGCCTTCCACAAGATGTTGATGGGTTTCTGAACAGGCAGCAAAACCGCCAAAAGCGGCATCAATGTGCCACCAGAAATTATATTTTTCTTTTAATTTGCTGATAGCTTTGAAATCATCAAAATCCACCGTGTTTACTGTTCCTCCGCTTGAAATCAGAATAAATGGTTCACCGCCAAGCTTGAGGATATTCTCTTCCAGATCTTTGATATGAATTGCTTCCCGATTTCCTTCTTCTGTTTTAATCTTAATGATATTACTGCTGCCAAGGCCCAAGAGTGACAATGATTTTATAGAGGATGAGTGAGGTGTGGCTGTCAATATCTTTACCGTTCCGGATACGCCTTCTTTCGCGATATCTCTTCCCTGCTCTTTTCCAAGCCATTGCCGGCCCACAGCCAAACAGGTAAAATTAGACATAGTGGCTCCCGATACAAAACCACTCAGAAAGCTTTCCGGAAGCTTAAGAAGTTTCAGTAAAAGCTGTATTGTTTCCATCTCTATATTTGCAGAAATATCTCCCTGTCCAGTTACAGACTGGGGGTTCTGATCATAAACAGTTGCCAGCCAATCACCAGCCACTGATGCAGGGGTAGAACCTCCTGTCACAAATCCCCAATATCTTGGTCCTCCAGATCCAACCATTATCGGTTCAAATTTTTCGTTGAAAATCCGTATGGTCTCTTCTGTTCCGTACCCCGATTCCGGGAGTTCCTGTTTTTCAAGCACCTGGTGGTTGATTATTGATGTAGGTCTTTCTTCGATGGAATTTAGAAATTCTGTTCCCTGTTCTTTAACGATATTCAGCAAATGGTCTATGTTTACTAAGTCGTTTTTCAAATGTTCATTCATAATTGTTATCAATAGTCTATATCAAAAGTATTAAATACTCTTCAAAGATTGATTAAATCCACATTAATTTGATCTGACACCCTACCCTAGCACGCAATTTGCATCCCCTAATGCTCTTTTAGATATTTTAGTATCTTTAAGAATATCAATTATCATTAAAAAATACAACACCTGTGATCAAAAATTTAATAGTTCTGTCCCTATTCTGCTTTTTATTTTCTTGTACAACAACTGAAGCTCCAAAAGCATCTCCAGTTGATAAAAAAGCAATTGTTGACTCTACCATTGCGGCTTTTCAGAAAACACTTTTAGAACAACAAATTGATTCCACTTTCAAAAAGTATCATTTCAATGGAAGCATTGCTGTTTTTAAAGACTCTTTACCTCTTTACAGAAGAGAAAACGGATATTCTGACTTTAAGAGAAAAACTAAAATTGACAGCAATACCATTTTTGCAATAGGATCTGTGAGCAAGCAATTCACAGCCGTTATGATTTTACTGCAGATGGAACAGGGAAAGCTTAATGTAACAGATAAAGTTTCAAAATATTTAAAGGAATTCCAGATCAAAGAATATGAAAATATAACGATTCATCAGTTATTAAACCATACTTCAGGTTTGAATATGGTGGGAGGAAAGCTGATGTTTAAGAGCGGCTCCGACTTCTTCTACTCCAACGACGGATTTAATACTCTTGGAAAAATTGTAGAAAAAGTTTCAGGAAAGTCATATGCTGAAAATATTCAGGAACTCTTTAAAAAAGCAGGAATGAAACATTCTTCAACCGGAGATACTTTTAAAGGAAATAATTTTGCGAGTGCCTATCTTGGTACACCTGCTAAATTTCAGGAAGTTCCCAATATGCCGAAAAGATTAGGCGGGCAGGAAATTGGAACTCCGGCTGGTGGAATATTATCCACCATTCAGGATCTCCATTCATGGAACAACGCTTTGTATGGCGGGAAAATTTTAAAGCCCGAAACCCTGAAATTATTCATGGTAAAAAGTGCAGAAAGACGTCATGCAATCTTTGGAAAGATGGGTTACGCTTATGGCATCATGCTTAACATTGGCCAACCCAATTCTTATTTTCACAGCGGTTATATAAAAGGATCTCCTTCCTTAAACATCTATTATCCGGATACAAAAACATCCGTAATTATCCTGTCTAATATCGCAGATGAGGAAAAAGGGAAAAGCTCCATTTTCAGACCTCATATTGAAGTGAAAAAGATTACAGATCATCTGGAAAATACTCTTACACAGCTTAGATTAAAGAATTAGTTTTAATGGGGGTGTTTGCTTACGTCGATTTTAGAAATTCCTGCATTTTTAGTAAATTCTTTTTATGCTCAATAAAATTGAATACAGCAAAAACCAGAGCTGTCTGTAATATGAAAGGAAGAATCAATGTAACTAAGGTCAGAACAACTTCAGAATGATTGTGTTCTTTGAAAAACTGATAAGCATAATTCCCGTTCTTCATTACAACCTGTACCATTGAAGAAGCGCAAACCACCAATAATCCTATATTCTGCTGATACATGGTATACAGACATTTTCCTTTGTATTTGAAATCCGTCTTCAGATATTTCCAGATCTTATAATTAAAAACCAATATCAATACTGAACCCAATAAAAATGATCCGTTAAGCAGTTTAAAAAATGTATTATAATAGTCCTGATTTTTTGCTATAAAAATCAACAATAAATTAATTCCTAAAGCCAGCAGTCCTGTCATTAAAGATTTTCTGAAAAGTCCGGCATATTTTTCCTGTATAATTCTTTTGGCTATCAAAGGGATTGTCGTTGGATAGAATAGCAGGTAATTAACTAACTTAAATTCTCCGCTCCAGGATTCTTTTATCTTTAAGAAAGCTTCATCGAAACTAATATTTTCGTTACTCTGAAGATCTGAAACCTGACTGATCATATGATCTCTGATTTCTATCAGAATATCCAATGAGAGCTGCTGGGCTATCAGATAATCTGTAATTTTATTTTCCTGTACTTCGGTGATCATATGTTGAAAATTGTCTGTAGGTTGAGTAAATAACTTTTCATCTCAGTTTCTTGTTCTGTCTGTTGTTTCTTCCCTTTTTCAGTCAGCAGATAATATTTACGGTCTCTTCCGTTGATCTTCTGAATTTCAGAAATAATCATTCCGTCGCTCTCCAGTTTATGCAGCAATGGATAAAGTGCTCCTTCCGTCATTTCAAGCTCACCTTCCGTAAGCTCTTTAGCTCTTTGGGTAATCTGATATCCATACATTTTAACTTCTTTTGTAAGAAGCTTCAAAATAATATTCTGCAGGGTACCTTTATAAAGACTATTCTTTTTCATAGAATGATTTATACATTACAAACTTATGCATAATTTTCTTATGTATAAAAATTTAATATAAAAACTTTTAACTTGCCTTATGAAAAAAATGTACTTCATAGCCATCTACCCTCCTCAGGAGATTATAGAAGAAATAAAAGTCTTTAAAAGAGATCTGGTAACAAATTATTCCAATTCCAAAGCTTTGAAAAATGAAGCCCATATTACACTATTTCCTCCCTTTTCCAGAGAAATTGAACTGGAGGATGATATTCATGTTGCTTTTCAGAAGATCAATACAGAAATCACTCCTTTTGAAGTAGAACTGGATGGCTTTGGAAGTTTTCCTAATCCTAAAAATCCTGTACTCTATATTCAGCCAAAAGAAAATATTCATTTAACTGAGCTTTATCATAGGGTAAAAGAGTACTTTAATTTCATACATTATTCTTTTAGTCCTCATATGACTGTAGGATACAGAGATCTGAGTTGGGAAAATTATCTTAAAGCCTGGGAAAAATATGAAACAAAGGAATACAAAACTAAATTCTTAGTTGACAAAATAATACTTCTCCGTCACGATGGACAATGGCTACCTATAGCAGAGAAAAAACTGAAAAAATAAAACCGGCTGCTGAAGCCGGCTTGTTATATTTATTCTTTTATGATCTTCTGAGAAAGAATCAGATTTTTGTTTTCTTTTACATTCAGCAGATAGGTACCCGCCGGATAGTTTTTAATATCAACCTTTAGTCCAGTATCTTTGAATTCAAATCTGGATGGGATCAATTTTCCGGAAGTATCATAGATTTCTACTTTTATATCTTTTGAAAAATCCTGTTTTCCTTTAATGTAAAATTCTCCGTCTGTAGGATTCGGGTAAATACTGAAACGTCTTTCTTCAGCTTTTACTTCTGAAAGTTTAAGAGTAGATTTACTTAGAGTCCAGGAAACAGTAGTAACATGAAGTGTACTGTGGTTATCAACTTTCAAAAGCGTATTGTTATCTACTACGGACAATGTTAAGGTATTATTCCCATTGTTCAGTTGAGCAGGAGTAATGGTAATGCTACTTCCTGTTGATCCAAGTATTGTCCCATTTAAACTCCAGGTATTGACCAATGTGTTAGGATTGGGAAGAATTTCATTAGCAGTAAAAGTGACATTAGATGTAGCATCTACTGAAGTATTATTTGCCGGCGTATAGGAATCTATAGGAGACACTAAACCATGGATTTTTTCAATAATTGCCTCTTTACATACGGAGCAGAACTGCTGGTTAAGATACCTCATCTCACAACTCTGATGCGGACGGAACCAAGTAGGACTTTCAGCGTGGGCATATACTCCTACTCCATTTAATCCTACCCAATTTTTCCATTTGATAGTCGCAGGATTGGAGTTTTGAGTTTTATTGGCAGATTCCAGTGAACCTGAAAACCAATATTCATCAGCTAATTTTCCAAATGAATGTCCTAGCTCATGCACCACAATTTCATTTGAAGAACCATTTAATGAGGCAAAGGCATAAGTTCCTCCACAGCCTCCATATTCTGTAGAATTGCCCAATACATAGGTAATATCATAATCAGGGATATTGGCCGCCAGCACCTGCCCGACTTTATTGGTTGTATTACTGTATATACATCTGTGAACTCCTACATCGAAAGTAGAACCCAGATAATTATTAGGATTGGTAACGGGGATTACAGGTTCAGTAACATCTGTTGCTGTCCCTGGATGCTTCACTCCCGATTCTGTGGAAATCACTTTTACAGCATAAGCATTAAAGTAATTTTTATATTCTGTATAGGGACTTTTTGTAAAAAGATAATTAACGGTATTCTGAGCTGAAGTTGTAAAAGCGGCTTGCTGTGCGGCGGTAAATCCGTCTCCTAAAACAGCAATAATAATCCTTTTGCTGTTGTCTCCGTTCTGTAAAAGCGGAACAGTCTCAAATGTCTGGGCAAAACAGCTGCCTCCAATCAAAAGGGATAATAAAACTTTTTTCATAATTATAATTTTTTTGTGAATAATAGTTGTGTTCCATCATCAGTTGCCTTTTCAACCTTTACAGTCTGCACATTTTCAGAATAGGAAAAACGGGCACTGAACTCTGTGCTTTGAAGGGAAGCTTTATGTCTGGAAATTCCTTCTTTTTCGTACACTTCCAATTCAGGATTAAAAGGATCTTTCACAAGCTGTCTGGCAACTTCTTTTCCGCCGGACTCTGTCAGCGTGATAATAAAGTCTCCTTTATGAGCTTCATTTCTTTCAAAAGAAGAAATCTGTTTCAGTTTTCCATCCGTAATTCTACTGCTTTGGAGGGTAACTTTTGCATTTCCAGATTGATCTTTATCTGCTTTGAAAAACAAATAAATAATTCGATCACTTTTTTTTACCGCGGTTTCTGAAAGTGACTGCCTTTTTTGAGTTAATCCATTCTCTTTCTGAAAGCTACAGAACAGAAAAGCAGGAACAATGAGTACATTAAATACATTTTTCATAATCATTTTTTTTTTAAAGGTACTAAAGTTTTAAATATAAATGAAAGTCATTTCCAATACTTTTTCACTCATAAAAAACTTAGAAAGTCCTATCTTTGGAGCAATGATTTCAGAGAAAATAATTTTAGGTATTGACCCGGGAACAACTGTGATGGGATTTGGCATTATCTCCGTAAAAAAAGGGAAAATGGAGATGGTTTCTATTCATGAACTCATCTTAAAAAAATACCCTAACCACGAAACCAAGCTCAAATATATTTTTGAAAGAACGCTATCGCTTATCGACGAATTTCATCCGGATGAAGTAGCTCTTGAAGCTCCTTTCTTTGGAAAAAACGTACAGAGTATGCTTAAACTTGGCCGTGCACAGGGAGTAGCCATGGCTGCCAGCCTTTACAGAAATATTCCTATCACCGAATATTCTCCAAAAAAAATCAAAATGGCCATCACCGGAAATGGAAACGCCAGTAAAGAACAGGTAGCAGGTATGCTTCAGAATCTTCTTAATTTAAAAGAATTCCCTACCAAATATCTGGATGCCTCCGACGGACTTGCCGTTGCTGTATGCCATCATTTTAATTCCGGAACCATAGCAGATACCAAATCATATTCCGGATGGGAAAGCTTTTTGAAGCAGAATCCGGATAGATTGAAATAATTTTTAAGCTTCTTTTTAAACGTTTAAAAAACAATATTTTATGAAAACACATGCAATTACTTGGTAAAACATAATACTATCTTTTACATTGGTATGATTTTTAGTACTACCTTTGTATAAATTTTCAGTTATGAAAACAAACCAACAAACTATAAATCAAGGGACTCATAAAATAAACTGGTTCCAAAAGTTCCTGATGGTATGCTCCGGCGGGAACATCCATATTTTAAGAAAGACTCCAAGTGAATGGAATAAATTTTCAGGGATTGGAGGTATCGTACTTTTCACAGCGGTATTTGCTACTTTATCTGCAGGCTATGCCATGTATACTGTATTCGACAATATCTGGACTGCCATAGGATTTGGAATTCTTTGGGGTCTGATGATCTTTAATCTTGACCGTTATATCGTTTCCTCCATTAAAAAAACAGGTACCTGGTGGAATCAGATTTTGATGGCTATTCCGCGTCTTATCCTTGCCACATTTTTAGGGATTATTATTTCGAAACCATTAGAGCTTAAAATTTTTGAGAAAGAGGTAAACAAGCAGTTGAATACGATCATCCAAAGGAATAAAAAACAGCTTCAGGGAGAAATGAACGGAAGAATTCTTCAACAGAGCGGGCCTTTTGAAACAGAAAAGCAACAGATTTCAGGAAAGATAGCACAGTATCAGAAAGCCTATGACTCTGCTTCAGTGGAACTTGAAAAAGAAATTCTGGGAAAACAATCAGGCTTAACCAGTGGAAAAGAAGGTTACGGACCGAATGCTAAACGTAAACAGGAATTGAAAGAGCAACGCAGACAAGATCTTGAAAACTATCAAAAACAGGCTTCTCCAAGACTGGAATATCTGGATAAAGAAATCTCCAAGGTATATACAAATCTGGAAACTGAAAGAAAATCTACAGAGACTTTTGAAGATAAATTTAACGGGTTTGCGGCAAGACTTCAGGCATTGGATGAACTGGGTAAAAATTCGGCTATTATAGGACTGGCAGCCGCTTTTATTATGGGACTGTTTATCTGTCTTGAAATCTCCCCGGTCCTTGTAAAATTAATTTCTCATATAGGGCCTTATGATTATCTTTTAGAAAAAACAGAAAATGATTTCAGATTGTATTCCAAAGAAAAAATTGAAAAAGGAAATGCTCTGACAGATTTCAGGATTGAAGATTTTAAGGATAATTTGAAAAATTAATTATCATATGTATGGGCTATTGGTAATTTAAACATTAGAGAAAAAATCTATATAATATTAATATTTAATTAATAAAATCTACCTTTCATTAAATTAATGAAAGGTTTTTGTTTTTATAATTCATTATATGTGAAATATTTTCTAATTTTATATTACTTAAAACCTTGTCATCATGAAAAACTTATTTCTTGCATGTACACTGCTGATCTGCGGTGCATTTGCCCCTGCCTTAAAAGCTCAGGCATCAGAACCATTTTTAGGGCAAATAGCCTTTGTACCTTATAATTTTGCTCCAAAGTATTGGGCAGAATGTAATGGGCAGATCCTGCCCATCGCTCAAAATCAAGCACTTTTTTCATTGTTGGGAACCACCTATGGAGGAAATGGAACTACCACATTTGCTTTACCTGATATGAGGGGAAGAGTACTTGTTCATAACGGACAGGCTCCTGGAGGACCTACAACGTACTCTATGGGACAAACCGGCGGAACCGAAAGTGTAACATTATTGATAACACAAATGCCAGCTCACAATCATACTGTAAGTGCTGTAACAGCGGAAGGAAATCAAAATTCACCGACAAATAATCTTCCGGCAGACACCAAAATTCTTGATAAAGAATATTCTGATACAGCCGCCAACACTACGATGAAAAGCACAATGGTAGGAAACACAGGAGGAAGCCAGCCTCATGAAAACAGACCTCCCTTTATCACTCTGAAATGCATCATTGCATTGGCAGGAGTCTTTCCATCACAAAATTAATAGTTATGAAAATTCTTTACGTATTATGTCTTGCTATGGGAAGCTCAGCTTTTACGCAGACAATAACTTTTAGTGGATGTCCTAATCTGTTTGATAGTCCGCCTAATACTTATGTCTTTAACAAAACAGGAGTAGATGCTTTTAGTAAGAACATCTATATGACGACTCCTATTGATGGCGGACAAGATTGTAATGGATTAGGTACCTGTGAATTTAAAATCCAATGGAATAACACCCTTACCAGATGGGAATTTCTTGGTGATGAAGGAAACGGAACTTTTACAACTCCCTATCTTATTTATTATAATTCAACAGGAAATAATTCTGTTCCGATACCTCCAGGTAATAGTATTGGAACCTGGGTTGAAAATACAGCAATGACAAACGGGCAATGCGGAGGAAACCTTACTGCGGTAAATTCCACAATGACAGGTGATGTACAGACCACAACATTGGGAACTTCAGATCTTTCTAAAAATAAAATCCAGATTTTCCCTAATCCTGTAACAGATTTTATTCGTATTTCCGGCATTGAGGACGGATTATCTATCCAAATTTATAATATTGACGGACGACTTGTAAAATCTGAAATGTTTGATTCAAAAATTGATGTTTCGCAACTTATTCCAGGTGGTTATATATTAAAAATAAGTGCCAGAAATTTCCAAACTCATCAATTTAAATTCGTGAAAAAATAACCTACTGTTTTATAAGGAAAAACCTTTTAAAGCTTTCGGAATTTCCGGAAGCTTTTATTTTTCATCACGAGGAACATTTTTTGTATGAGTCCTAGTATGCCTTCAAGTGTTGTACATCATTTCATTTATTTCCCGGATACTGAAATATTACGAATTATATATCAGTCAGGAGCGGTTTATGATTATCTTAAAGTACCATCTGACATTATTGAAAAGTTTAAGGAGGCAAGATCCAAAGGGCAATTTTTAAATAAAGTGATCAAGCCCAGATTTAAATATATTAGAATTAAATAAAAAATGCCCCCATTTCAATGGAGACATTTTTTATTTGAATATTTCTTATGATTTTATAAAGAATAATTCGGAGCTTCCTGTGTGATAATTACATCATGCGGGTGAGATTCTTTCAATCCGCTTCCGGTAATCATTACCAGTTTAGAATCTCTCTGAAGCGTTTCAATATCTTTTGCACCACAGTATCCCATACCAGCTCTCAAGCCTCCAGTCAACTGGAAAATCACATCTTCCAATTTTCCTTTGTGTGGAACTCTTCCTTCAATTCCTTCCGGAACGAATTTTTTAGCTTCACTCTGGAAATATCTTTCTTTACCTCCTCTCTTCATTGCTGAAAGGCTTCCCATTCCCTGGTAAGATTTGAATTTTCTTCCCTGGAAAATAATTTCTTCTCCCGGAGCTTCGTCTGTACCAGCTAAAAGTGAACCAAGCATTACTGCACCCGCTCCACTAGCAATAGCTTTAACAATATCTCCTGAAAGTTTGATACCTCCATCACCAATTACAGCTACATTTTGAGATTTAGCATATTCGTAAACGTTATAGATTGCAGAAAGCTGAGGAACTCCTACCCCGGCAACAACTCTGGTTGTACAGATAGACCCAGGCCCTACACCTACTTTCAAAACGTTTGCTCCCGCTTCAATAAGGTCTTTAGCCGCATCTGCAGTTACAATGTTTCCTCCTACAATATCAAGGTCCGGATATGCTTTTCTGATTTCAGAAATTTTATCTAAAACTCCTTTTGAATGACCGTGTGCAGAATCTATTGCTACGATATCAACTCCTGCCTTTACCAAAGCCTCAATTCTCGTCAATGTATCTTCTCCTACACCTACTCCTGCTCCTACAATAAGACGGCCACTCTCATCTTTATTAGCATTCGGGTACTCCAGCTGATTATCGATATCCTTGATGGTAATTAAACCTACAAGTTTATTGTCTTTATCTACAATAGGAAGTTTTTCAACTCTGTTTTTAAGAAGGATTTCTTTTGCCTTTTCAAGGTTGGTATTTTTGTCGGAAGTGATCAAATTTTCTTTGGTCATGATCTCTTCAACTTTCATATCAAGATTTTCCTGATATTTTACATCTCTGTTGGTAATAATTCCGATCAGAACATTATTAGGATCCACTACCGGAAGACCGGAAATCTTATATCTTGACATAAGATCTCTAGCTTCACCTAAAGTATGATCTTTAGATAATGTAACCGGATCTGAGATCATTCCGTTTTCGGAACGCTTTACACGGTTTACCTGAGCAGCCTGCTCAGCGATCGTCATGTTTTTGTGGATAAAGCCTAACCCTCCAACTCTTGCTAAAGCAATTGCCAGATCAGCTTCAGTAACAGTGTCCATCGCAGCGGAAACTATCGGAACATTCAGCGTGATTTTGTCGGTAAGTCTTGATTTTAATGAAACCTGATTAGGTAAAACTTCTGAATAAGAAGGGACTAGAAGAACGTCATCGAAAGTGATGGCTGTCTCTACAATTTTGTTATGAATAGACATCTTTACTTTCTTTGCAAAATTAGGTTATTTTAATGAGATATGAAAATCCTTTTTAATAGTTTAAATAAAATTTAATAATCAATAACTTAAATCGAAAAACCGCTCTTTTGTCAGAACGGTTACGGTACAAAATAATTGAATATGTAGAAACTACTTTAGTTATAGGTTAAACAATGAATATTTAAGGTAATTTGGCAGAATTATTTAGCGGAAACAGAATTAATCATTTTTGAGATATCATCAGGAGTAAAGTTTCCTTTCACATCTACAAACACTATATCATTTTTATTGGAACCTACCGTGATCAGCATATTTTTTATAATTTCTCCATCCTGCTTTACCCGAATATTGATATTATCTCCGTCATGTTTTATGGTAGCCCACTCTTCATAATGGTTATTATTTAAAAACTGAGCATAGTCATTTAGCATTTCGCTGCTTCCGTTTGTTACGGTAAGAACTTTTATTTTTGAAGCTTTCTTTACCAGGTTGATTGTTTCCTCTCTTTCTCCTTCTTCCCTTAAAGCCTTTTTAATATATGATTTAGCGAGAACCATGGGTACATTAATACTTGCAAACCGCGCTTCTTTGAAATCATATTGTGAGTTTTGAAAAAAGTCGATGTTCGGTTTTTCTGATACGATACACGACTGAAGCATACCTATTGTCAGAATAGCGAGGAAAATGTTTTTAAGAGTCTTCATAGTTTAGTTTTTATTTGATTTGTCTGAGGCTTCCTCCTGAAATTTTATCTACTTTAGCATCCAGTTCAGGGTTTCCTCTCAGCTTTACAGCAGCTCCTGAAGAAACACTTACTTTTAGTTTATCTGTAACCAGCAGAGAAAGACTTGCACCTGAAGTAGATTCTACCACTGCTGTAGCAATCTTAAGATCATCTGCTTTACAAGATGCTCCACTGCTGATATCAATTACTGCAGAGGCCGCCTCTCCGGATATATTAACATTTGCACCACTGGAAGTATCCAATACCAATTTTGATGTTTTAATATCAACATCCAGTACAGAACCTGAGCTTACTTCCACAGCTGCAGCCTCCTTCACATTGAATGTTCCTTTAATAATAGAACCAGACTCTGCTTCAATCGCCAAACTGCTTTCTGTAACAGGATTCACTGCTGTAAAGACACTGCCTGATGATGTTTTTATAGCATTAATACTAGGAGCAGAAACATTGACGTTAAGGTTTTTAAACCTCAGGTTTCGAACTCCTTTATTATCAACATATATCTTTAAAACTCCATTTTCCACTTTCGTGATTACATATTGAAGCTTATCTGCATCCGCAATAACTTTTACACTTCTTGTATTTTCCTGTTTAAAGGTAACATTTACTCCTACGCTGGCATCTATCTTTGAGAATTCACCTACATTTCTGTTATCTCCGTTCAGGTAGGATGATGTGTTACCTGAAGTAAGATCATTTCTCACAGAAGTTGTGACAGAAGAAGTAGTTGTTTCACCGGAATTAATGATCTTGTTAACGTCAGATAATTTCATTTTCCCGTTAAGAATAAAAATAATATTCTCTTCTTTAGAATCAACATTAAACACTAAGTTTTCCAGATAATTATCTCTTTCTTCTTCAGCCAAAAATTTCATAGAAGTTCCGTCACTACTCATGGACATCAGTTCATTGAAGTTAAGAGACTTCAAAGCATTGTTTACTCTCGCCGTTTTCTCTTCATTCATTTTTATATTGGCAAGATTTTCATCTTTTAAGCGATCCGGAAAAGTGATTTTTGGAATAATCAGAATTTTAAGACCTTCTACCTCATTCAGAATAGGTTTTATTTTTCCGATATAGGCATCATCAACATCAATGGTATTCAATAGCTTGAACATCGGTTTTTTGATATTGATAGAGGTTACTCTTCCATTTTTTTCAAAATCCTGAAAAAGCTTGTCTAATTTCTCAGTCTGTGCAGAAGAAGTTGCAAAGCTGCTTAGCATTATGGCTATTATAAAAAATATTTTTTTCATGAGATTGTTCTGATTTTTAGTATTCGCTGTCAAGATTTTCATTTTTCTGAGAAGATGCTACTGTTTTTTTAAACTCGTTTCCTAATTTCATAAAGGAATATTTGGCAACATCTATGGCTTCTTTTTCACTACTGATTCTCTTGCCGTTTACAATCACATAAGAGTCATTGTATGCAGATACAGAATCATTTAAGTTTTTCTTGTTGGAGGCATTGCTGACATATCTGGGTCTTGTTTCCTTTTTAAGTCTTCCTCTTTTTGGCAGGATTTCATCCAATACATCTTTTTCTGCTACCTGATTATCCTGAAAAACAGAATCTTTTTTCACTCCGGAAATAGAATCAGTATGATTAACTGCAACTTGTTCCTGATGATCACTGTTTTCTTCAATGAATCCGGATTTCTGTTTTAAGATTTCATCTTTTACCAGTTTTCCTTTATCCTGTGCGTCCTTATTATTGTTATTCAGGAAGAGTCCGATACTGAAAACCAGCATTACACTGGCGGCCATCCAGAACCATTTAGGAAAGGAGGGTTTCTTCTTTTCTTCCAATGGAATAACAGGCGCAATATTCTGTTCAGGCTCCGCACCTTCTGCAGTCTGAAGAAAGTCTTCAAAACTCCAGTCCATTTTTTCTTCCTTGATATCCCGGAAGACTTCGTTGTATTTATCTTGTAATTGATCTTTTTTCATAGCTCATCAGTTGTGAGATTTGTTCTTTTACTTTTTGTCTCGCACGCATCAGGTTTACCCTTACTGCATTTTCCTCCATTTCCAGCATTTCAGAAATTTCGGAAACTTCGTATTCTTCTACATCTTTCAAGTGGATGACCATCTTCTGTTTTTCAGGGAGCTGATTGATAAATCCTACAATATGTTCCTTAAGGTTATCAACTTCCATACTGTAAAGCTCCGAGCGATGAAGCTGCATATCCGCAAAGCCGATCTTCACATCGTGATGCTTCAGCCTGTTCAGGCATTCGTTCCGGACAGACTTCAGTGCATAGGATTTAAAATTCCCGAATTGCCCCAGCTCATCCCTCTTCTGCCAAAACTTCATCATGAGATCCTGTACTACATCTTCTGCTTCATCACTGCTCATGACAAACCGCTTCGCAAAACGATACATCTCGTCTTTGAGAATAAACACCGTATTCTTGAAAGTTTCTTGGGTCATGAGTTTTGTTTCTTATAGGTAAGACAATTGCCGTTACAGATCTATTACATCAAAAATAAAAAAACTTCAAAAAAGATTGAAGTTTTTATTATAATCGAATTAATACGAATCAAAAATATGTTTTAAAATCGCTTTATCTTCTTCTGTTAAAGCCACTTTTCTTCTCGCCATGGCCCTTTCTGCCACTTCATATACTTTATCCAGTCTGAATCTTTCATCATCTTTCATTCCTCCCCATGAAAAGTTTTCCACAAGGTTTGGTGGAAAGCCCGGTTTAAAAATATTGGATGCCACTCCAATTACTGTTCCGGTATTCAACTGAGTGTTGATGGCAGTTTTGGAATGATCTCCCATAATAAGACCGGCAAATTGCAAGCCCGTATCTTCAAAAGCTTTGGTTCTGTAATTCCAGAATTTTACATTTCCATAATTATTTTTCATATTCGAAGAATTGGTATCAGCTCCGAAATTACACCATTCCCCAATCACAGAGTTCCCTACAAAACCTTCGTGTCCTTTACTGGAGTACCCGAATATAATAATATTATTCACTTCTCCCCCTACTTTACAATGTGGCCCAACTGTAGTTGCTCCATAAATCTTAGCTCCAAGATTAAATTTGGAATCATCACAAAGAGCTATCGGCCCGCGAAGATGGCAGCCTTCCATGACTTCAGTATTTTTACCGATATAAATCTTACCTGTTTTTGTATTGATTGTTGAGAATTCAACATAAGCTCCTTCTTCAATAAACAGGTCTTTTTTATCACCTAAAAATCCATTGGTTGAAGATAATTCCTGTGAAGTCCTTCCCTTGGTCAGCAGATCAAAATCGAAATCAATCGCGTGATGGTTGTAGGTAAACAAATCTTTTGGTCTTTTAAAGAAAATCAAATCTTCTTTGATATCTGTCATTTTCTCAATCTGATTCAGAGAAAAACCTTTCATATTGATTTTAGCAGCGATCAATTCGTCTTCATAAACCAACGCTTCTCCCAGCTTAAGATCCTTAATCTGTTGAATTACGGTTTCTGTGGGAATGAAATTCGGAACTAAAAAGAGACTTTCTTTTTCCTCCGGGCTTTTAAATTTATCCTGAAGATACATTTCTGTGAAGTAAGAAATTTCTGTGTTTTCAAGAATTTTCTGCCATCTTTCAGAGAATGTAAGGATTCCGCATCGCATAGCGGCAATCGGACGTGTAAAAGTAAGCGGAAGAAAGTCTTCCCAATATTGTGCGTCTGAAAATACTAATTGCATCATTCAGTTTTTGATTTAAAGTTTAAAATTCAAGGTTAACAAATTTACAATAAAAAAAGTCTTCCAAAAAATTGGAAGACTTCTATATTTTTAAGTATACAAAAATTACTTAGCGAATTTTTTGTATTTGTTCATGAACTTATCAACTCTACCTGCAGTGTCAACTAATTTTACTTTACCAGTGTAGAAAGGGTGAGAAGTTGAAGAGATTTCCATTTTGATTAGTGGATACTCTTGTCCTTCGAACTCGATAGTGTCTTTTGTTTCTGCAGTAGACTTGCAAAGAAACACCTCGTCGTTACTCATATCTTTGAAAACAACAAGTCTATAATTTTCTGGGTGGATTCCGTTTTTCATAATACTATTTTTAAAAAAATTAAGTTTGCTTTCGAAATAGTAATGGATATTTCTCTGCTAAATTTTAGGTTGCAAAAATACAACATTTTTTTAAATTTCCAAATACTGAATTCAATATTTTTTTATTGATAAGAAATTCAAAGTATTTTCGTTAAATTTGGAACTTACTTAAACTTTAATTTCAATGAAATTCAAATTATTACTGGCTTTTTCCTTCTGGATGTTACTTGTAGCAGTATCATGTAATAAAGATGACATTACGTTTGACAGCCCTACGCAGGAATTACGTTTCTCAAGAGATACGGTATTTTGTGACACGGTATATCATCAGGTACGTTCAGAAACTTACGTTGTAAAAGTATATAATAATGAAGATAAGGATATCCTGATCCCAAGAGTGAACCTTGAAAAAGGAGCAGCTTCATTATATAGAATCAATGTAGATGGAAAACCGGGATATGATTTTAAAAATGTTCCTTTGAGAAAAAAGGACAGCCTTTATATATTTGTTGAAATTGCGCCAGAAGCTACCGGCCCAGAAGCTATTGCAGAGGATAAAATTCTTTTCACCAGCCCAACAGGACAACAGCATGTGACTTTATTTTCTGTGGTTCAGGATGCTGAATTTTTTATTCAGACTCCCGGCAATCCGAATGTGATTACCAATTCCACTACATGGAATAACAATAAAGCAAAGATCATTTATGGAAATCTTACCATCAATCCAAGTGTAACACTGGATATAAACCCTGGAACTAAAGTGTATTTCCACAAGAACAGCGGAATGAAAGTTTCTTCCGGAGCGGTCTTAAATATCAATGGAACCCAGACTGATCAGGTTATTCTTCGTGGAGACAGAAATGATCCTTATTATGATACCATTCCTAAAAACTGGAATTCTATCAAAATGGAAGCAAATTCCACGCTTAAAATGAATCATGCAAGGCTTTTCGGAGGTACGAGAGGATTGGATATGAAACAAACCAATGCTACGATTACCAATTCCTTCATCCATACTTTCTTTGAATACGGAATCTATGCGGTAGGTTCTACCGTGAATGCCAACAATCTTGTGATGAACAACTGTGGTCTATCATGTATAGGAATTTTCCTGGGTGGAAAACACAGCTATACTCATGCTACGATAGCAAACTATTCTAAAACAATGAGTTCTTTCGACAGAACAGGAATTTTTGCAGCTAATGAATGGAAGAATGATGCAGGGCAAACAGACCAGGGCGCCTTACAACAACTTGATATAAAAAACAGTATTATATATTCTGACAGGGATGATGCCATTCATTTTGAAAAGACCCCAGGACAGCAATTCGAATTCTTACTTCAAAATTCACTCATAAAATATACCAGTGCAACCGGGTCAGGATTCACTTTTGACAATAATCCAGGTGTGATACAAACAACCAAGAATACCGATCCTCAGTTTGTCAATTATTTTATGGCTAAAATGAATTTAAGGGTAAAATCTACTTCGCCAGCCATTGGAAAAGGGAATGCAGCTGTTGCAGCAACCGTACCTTTCGATATTGTCAATGTATCCAGAACGACTAACCCAACTCTAGGAGCTTATCAATAATGGAAATTACCCAGTTACAACAGCAGGTAGATGAATGGATCAAAACCATTGGTGTAAGATATTTTAATGAACTTACCAATATGGCAATGCTGACAGAGGAAGTAGGCGAAGTAGCAAGAATCATTGCCAGAAGGTATGGTGAACAAAGCGAAAAGGAAAGTGACAAGAACAAAGATCTTGGTGAAGAACTGGCAGACGTACTTTTTGTAACGTTATGTCTGGCCAATCAAACCGGAGTGAACCTGCAGGACGCTTTTGACAGAAAAATGAAAATCAAGACTGACCGGGATAAAGACCGGCATCAGAATAATGAAAAATTAAAATAATTATAAATGATGAGTTATGAATTACAAATAAATTTTTAACTCATCATTTTTTAAAGATAATGTAGATCATAATGAAGCTAGAAAAATCAAAATTATTAGGAGATAAAACAGTACAGATCAGCGGTTCGAAAAGTATTTCGAATCGTTTATTGATTCTGGAAAGTCTGTTTAGCAATATAAAAATCGGAAATCTATCCAATTCTCAGGATACTCAGTTGCTAAAAAAAGCATTATCTGAAAATACTGAAGTGGTAGACATCCACCATGCAGGAACGGCAATGCGTTTTCTTACTTCTTATTATTCTATCCAGGAAGGTAAGACGACGATCCTTACCGGTTCGGGAAGAATGAAAGAAAGACCGATCAAAAATCTGGTAAATGCTTTGAGAGATCTTGGGGTAGAAATTGAGTATTTGGAGAATGAAGGTTTTCCTCCTTTAAAAATTACAGGAAAAAAGATCACACGGACTTCCGTGAATGTTCCGGCCAATATTTCAAGCCAGTTTATCACATCTCTACTTCTTATTGCCGGAAAGCTTGAAAACGGACTGGAAATTAATCTTGTAGGGGAAGTTACCTCAAGGTCTTATATTGAAATGACCCTTGATATTCTGACAAAATTTGGAATCCAAAGCAGCTTTAAAGGAAATACCATCAAAGTAGAACCTTTCACTCCTGGCAACAATGCTGAAGCAGTACATTATGAAGTGGAGAGCGACTGGAGTTCGGCTTCTTACTTCTACTCTATCTGTGCATTAGGAAGAGAAACGATTCACCTGAAAAGTTTTTACAAAGAATCAACGCAGGGAGATTCTGCAATTGCCAATATCTATGAAAAGTTCTTTGGGATCAAAACAACTTTTTCTGAAGGCGAGCATAAACTCACTCTGGAACCTCAGCCAAATTTTTCTTTCCCGGAAAAAATTGTCCTGGATATGAATAACTGCCCTGATATTGCACAGACTCTTTGTGTAACAGCCGCCGCTTTAAAAATTCCTTTTAATATTTCCGGATTGGGAACATTAAGAGTAAAGGAAACCGACAGACTTCTTGCATTATATAATGAGCTTAAAAAGCTTGGTACTGAAACAGAAATTACGGATTTAACCATTAAATCTATCAGTTTCGGAAATCCACAAGTCGATATTTCGATCAAAACCTATCAGGATCATAGAATGGCAATGAGTTTTGCCCCATTTTGTTTGATCGGGGAACTCAATATTGAGGATGAAGATGTGGTAGAAAAGTCTTATCCAATGTTCTGGAAAGATCTTGAAAGTATACTGACTCATTAATTTCAGAATATAAGAATGTGGTAATTTGAAAATGATTTTTTATTTCGGATGACCACATTTTAATTTTATATAATAACCATGAAACATTGTTTTTCCTTTTTGTTTGTTTTATCTGTTTCAAGCTTATCTGCCCAGAATCTGAAAAGTTTTTCGGTTCCGAAAGGATATACTCAGATTGCAGAAGCCAAAGGTGATCTTGACAAAGATGGAAAAGATGAAATTATCCTGATATTTAATACGGATATAAAAGCATCATACATGCAAAACCCGGAAGGTACAAGTGACTACCAAAGGGTTTTTTATATTCTGAAAAAGGAAAACAGCGGTCTAAAAGTATGGAAAGAAAATTCTGCCATCCTTTTTTCAAGCGGATTCGGATTTTATCCTTCAGAGAATACTCTTACAATCAATATAAAAAATAACAGTCTTATTATTGAACAGCTATTTTTTACCAATTCAAGGCATACCCAACAATATAAACACACCTTCAGATTTCAGAACGGAGATTTTTATCTGATAGGTTTACACGATCATTTTGAAGATACCTGTGATTTCAGTTTTACAAATGAAATCAATTTCTCTACAGGAAAGGTTATTGTTGACAGAGAATATTCATCCTGTGATGATGAAACTAAAGTACCCGAAAACTTACACAAAGAATTTACCCATAAATTCCGGCTTATTAAAATGAGTGATTTCTTTATCGGAGATCACAACTTCAGACTTCCCGGTTTGAAGGAGGAGTTTGTGTTTTAAGATGGAAGCGTTAAGTTATTTCCTGTCGACTATCATTTCATCGTAAACCTGCTTGTCTTAAAAAGACTAAAAGCTTTGTCAATATGGACAGCCTTCTTTCTTCAATCTTCTTTTTTCTCTCTTTCAGCTTCTATCATCCATCTTCATCACTTTATACCAACTTAATCATCTCTTAAAGTTAAATTAACTCCTTATGCTTTGATATATTCTTATTTTTAAGCTACATTAAAAAATAAAAAAACTATGTTCAAACAAAGCATGAAATGTATGACAACAATCGCTCTTGGAGTGGTTACTGCATCCATCTTTTTTTCCTGTTCTAACGACAGCCTTACCGAAAGAGATTCTAATGAAAACAATTTAGCTTCTTTAACAAAATCGAGCTACAAGACTTCTTTGGCACCCATTGAAATGAATAGCTGGATGTCAGGTCTTCAGGATAATATTTCCATTTCAAGAATCTCAATTCCCGGAACTCATGATTCCGGAGCACGTATAGATGCCCCTGTTGTATCAGGTACAGCTAAAACTCAAGACCTCAGTATTGCAGAACAACTGAATGCAGGAGTCCGTTTTCTGGATATACGTTGCAGACATATTGACAATTCTTTCACCATTCATCACGGAGCGATTTACCAAAATCTGAATTTTGATGATGTACTTAATGCCTGTTATGCCTTCCTTAGCAGCCATCCATCAGAAACAATCATCATGTCTGTAAAGGAAGAATATGATGCTTCCAATACGACCAGAAGTTTTGAACAGACATTTGATTCTTATGTACAGAAAAACCCTTCTAAGTGGGATCTTGGCGCAAACATTCCTACACTTGGCGCTGTAAGAGGAAAGATCAAGTTATTAAGAAGATTTTCTTCTGGAACAACAAAAGGAATCAATGCTTCACCATGGGCAGACAATACTACTTTTGACATCAACAATTCTGGAGTACAGCTCAAAGTGCAGGATTATTACAAAGTAACAAACAATGATGATAAATGGAACGGGATTTCCAGTCTTCTTAATGAAGCTAAAAATGATACAAATGGTAAGCTTTTCGTGAATTTCACCAGCGGTTATAAACCTGGTATCTTCGGAATTCCAAGTATTCCTACAGTATCCAACAATATTAATCCAAGGCTTAAAACATTCTTTCAAACGAATACTCAGGGATCATTCGGAGTAATGCCGATTGACTTTGTGAATGCTGAACTGTCTGAATTAATCGTTAAGACCAACTTCTAAATTATTATTTGTTAGATATATTTAAAGGCTGTCTCTCTTGTTGAGACAGCCTTTTTGAATTTTGTTCTGCTTTTATCTCTTGCAGATTAACCACAAACATCTGCTTAATCTGTGGGATCTTTAAAATAATGCAAAAAAAGACTGTTTCAAAAACGAAACAGTCCCTCTTTGTAAAAGTAAAAATATAAATTAAAAAGCTATTTCTGAATTCCGTAAGCTGCCAGTATTTTGTTGAAGATCTCCGTATTTTCAAACAATCCTGTGAATTCTTTTGAATTCGGTCCGTAAGCAAAAACACTTGACGGAATAGAGGTATGATCATTTGTACTGAAATTTCCGAATACCCAGCCGTCTTTCAGACTTCCATCCAAAAGCGTTAAACCTCCTGTTTCATGGTCTCCCACCACAATTACTAAGGTTTCTTTATTTTCGTCAGCAAATTTCATTGCCTTCCCTACAACATGATCGAAATCCAGTAATTCTGTAACAAGCTGTTCTATATTATTGCTATGGCCTCCGCCATCAGTCTGGGAAGCCTCAATCATCATAAAGAATCCCTTTTTATTATTTTTTAAATCATTTAAAGTAAGATCAAATGCATCTGCGAGCCAGTTTCCTCTTCCATTGGTTATTCTTTGTGAAGCCAGAGGGTCAATAACCAAAGTACGGTTGTTTATTTTAGTTACTGATTTCAAATCCTGGTAAAGATCTATTTTTGCTTCTTTGAATTTCTGTAGATTATTTTCAGATAATCCGCTTGTAGGCCCACCAATCAGGATCTTGGTTTTTGAAGCTGCAAAATCTTTCAGAATAGGCTCTGAACTATTCCTGTTATCCGAATGTGCATAGAAATCAGCAGGAGTTGCATCTGTAACATCTCCTGTAGAAATCAATCCGGAAACCATTCCTTTCTCAGCGATAATATCGGGAATCTGTGCCAAAGCTTTCCCCATGTTGTCTACCCCTACAAAAGTATTTTTGGTTTTCACACCGGTTGCGAATGCTGTAGAACCTGGTGCAGAATCTGTAATATAAGCGTTAGATGAATTGGTTTTGGAAAGTCCTGTGGATTTCATGTTGAAAACATTCAGCTTTCCTTTATTAGCTGTAAAGGCGGCATAATACTGTGGCAAAGAAGTTCCGTCCGGAATAAGAAGGATAACATTTTTTACCTTTTTCTCCACTCCGTCTGATTTATAAGTAGGTGTATAGGTAGTGTATTCTTTTGTATTCTTATAAAAGTTTTTTGGGATAGTATTCATGAACTTTTTAAGATCCGGGATATGATCGGTATTGATATAATCCACTCCCAAATCCATCAGATTTACCCATGCATTAGGAAAATCCGGAGCTCCATAAAAACGAACCGGTTTTTGCTGAGAATGTGCTTTTTCAACAGCAGTTTTAATTTTTGCTGTTTCTTCGTCTCTAGGAATTCCTTTTCCATTCCACTTTACCAATCCCGGAAGGTCTGCACTGAACATTCCAACCCTTTTTAATTGTTCTGCAGAATAGTTTTTATCAAGGTCTCCATCGAAGTAAAGATAGTTCGGGTAATTCTTAAAATCTGACGGCTGGGGCCTTCCTCCGGTAATGACAATTTTAATTCCCGGGTTTCCGGTAATCTCCGGATATTTCTTTAGAGTACCCACCAAAGCAGCTAATGTTGTTTTATAATCCTGTTTAATATCAATCAGTAGCTGAAGCTTTTTACCGGCATCCGGATAAATATTTCCTTTGTTCAGTTTAATCTGTTTTGAAATATTATCGAGATAAAGATTTTCCAGTGTTCTTTCAGCAGAAAGTTCTTTTTCGGTATGAGCCACCCAAAGATTACCTTTTACCAGAAAAACATCTGCCTCAATGGAACCGAAGTTAGCATAGTAAGCCTGCCAAAAAGGAATCTCCTGCATGTAATCATTATGTGAGTGTGCATTGCCAACATTGTAGTTTAAATAATTCTGTGCCTGATTTTCGGAAAAAACAGCCAGGGCTAATACAGCCCATATTTTTGATAGTTTCATTCGTATATCTTTATTGTTTCTATAGACCGGATGAAACGGTCATCTCCATATCTTTGAAAAAAACTATATCATCACAGAAAATTCTGCAATGACATAGTGGCTTATATATAAAAAGATTAAAATTTTACCAGCCTTCATTTTGTTTAATGATCCCGTGACTGTTTACGATTTCAGCCTGTGGAACTGCCCAAACATTATGTACAGCTGGATTAAAGTTTCTTGCTGCCCAGACTACCTGTCCATTGATACCGTGCAGAGGTTTAGCATAAGCTGCCTGTGCATCTCCCCAGCGTACAAGGTCTCTGTGTCTGTCTGCCCATTCACCCGCCAGTTCGCAACGTCTTTCATGCTTCAGATCAGCCATCGTGCATCCGTTTTTCGGAGATAAACCAGCACGCACTCTGATCATATTGATTTCCTGATCTGCAGATTTCCCCTGCATCAGTAAAGCTTCTGCTTTGATTAGAATTACCTCAGCATAACGCATGATCGGAACGGCAAGATCTGTACATGGATAGTCTCCATTCGCACTTACGTGGCCGCTGTTCAGTTGGTATTTGAAAGCGTCCATATATTTATTGAACTGATATCCGGTAAGGGAGTTGGTAGAAGCATATATTCTTTCCTTCCCGTTAAAAGTAAATTTATCTCCTATTTTCAGGATGGAAGCACTTCTTCTAAGATCTCCTGTTTCATATTCGTCATAGAGTTCTTTTGTAGGTTGGAAGTATCCCCATCCGTTATATTCTCCCCATCCTTTATTTTCAAGCATTACTCCCGGAAGAATACTTCCCCATGCTGTAAACTTAGGCGTTCCCGGGATAGACCAGATATATTCTGAACTGTAGTTATTTTCAGCTTTGAAAACATCGGCAAAATTACCCAATAAGGCTCTGTTTCCTTTTGTCATTACTTCATTTGCCCAGAATTCTGCATTCTTCCAGTCTTTCATAAACAGATATACTTTTGCTAGAAGTGCCCATGCTGCAGCTTTATGAGGTCTTCCGTAATCTTTTGCAGGAAGTTCTGCCTGGGTAGGTAATAATTCTGCTGCTCTTTTCAGATCGTTGACAATGTAGGTGTAATTTTCCATTACATTGGCTGCTCTTGGAATCGGGTTTGGATCCGGATCTTTTGAACGGTCAATAATAGGCACCCCAGCTTTTTCATTTCCGTAAGAATAAGAAAGTTCAAAATACATTCTGCTGCTCATGAACAAAGCTTCTCCCAGATATTTATTTTTAATGGCCTGTGAAGTCTGAATGTTATCAATATTACGGATCACACGGTTGGCAACCCCAATTACATTATATCTTTTGTTCCATTGAGTTTCAAGATCTCCTGCTGCAATGTAATTACTGCTGAAGTTTTTTGCGTTATCCGCTTCACTTTTGGCTCTTCCGGTTACCATATCATCACTTGCATTGATAAACCAAAAAAGACCTCTCCCGTAAAATTCTCCATCAAATAAAGGTTTATACATGGCATTGGCTCCGGTAATCAGATCATTTTCAGTTTTCCAGAAACTGGCTTCGGTAGGCGTTCCTTCCGGCTGAACATCCAACTCTCCTGTACACGATAAAAGCATTACAGATAGTCCTGATACTAAAAATATTTTATTGAAAAATTTCATTTTTTTACTTTTTGTTGGTTAAAAATTATAATCCGATCTCCACCCCAAAGATGAATGAGCGTGCCTGAGGATATCTTCCGGTATCTACTCCGTACGAATTCATTCCTACTTCAGGATCAAATCCTGTATATTTTGTAATCGTAAAAAGGTTATTGGAAGTCATATAGATTCTCACCTTATTTACATCCAGCTTGCTGTACAGTTCTTTTGGTAATGAATAACCAATGGTAAGGTTCTTCAGTCTTAGATAAGATCCGTCTTCCACATAGAAATCTGATACTTTGGAATAATTACCGCTCGGGTCACCATGTACCAGTCTTGGAATATCTGTATTGGTATTCTGAGGAGTCCATGCATTCAGGATATCTTTATCCATGTTGTAGTTCTGCCCTGTTCCACCTGGGTTAAAAGAAATAAATTTCATCCCGTTGAAAATTTTATTTCCATATACTCCCTGGAAGAATAGATTCAGATCAAAATTTTTCCAGGTCATATTGTAAGAGAATCCATAAGAGAACTTAGGGTAAGGACTTCCAAGATTGACGAAGTCATTATTATTAAGCACTCCGGTATTTCCTTCTTTTTTCAGGAATTTTATATCTCCTGGCTTAGCATTCGGCTGGATAAGATTTCCGTTGGCATCTTTATAATTGTTGATTTCTTCCTGAGTCTGGAAAATTCCGCCAGTCTTATAACCATAGAAAGAATACAGAGGATCACCTACTTTCACACGGGTAGGTTTCAATACTCCTCGTACTCCGTTATCATTAATAAAAATCTCATCTACATTAGCAAGCTGCTTCACCGTGTTTTTTAGTTGACTCATGGTAGCTCCTACTGAGAAAGTGAAATCACCTGAAACCACTTTGTTGTAATTGATTCCCAATTCATATCCTTTATCCTGGAATAATCCAGCATTCACATACTGATTATTATACGTTGCCGTACTTGGCAAGCTTACGTTGAAAATCTGATCTTTAGAATTCTTCACAAAGTAATCGAATTGTAAGGAAAGGCTGTTGTGAAGGAATGAAGCATCTACCCCAAAGTTAGTTTGCTCAGACTTACCCCATTTCAGATCCGGGTTCGGACGTGTGGTAGCATAATAAGCAATATTCTGAGAAGGATCCTGACCGAAAATCACATTATTATCTCTGGTCATTAACGGATTCACAGCCTGTGGTGAAATCCCTCCAAGGTTACCCAGAATACCATAACTGCCTCTTAATTTCAGACTTGACAGCCATGAAATATCCTTCATAAAGTTTTCTTTCGAAACTACCCATGCACCAGAAACCGCATAATAGTTCGCAAATCTGTTTTGCTTTGCTACCAGCGAAGAGCCATCACGTCTTCCCAATAAGCTTACGATATACTTTCCGGCATAGTCGTAGTTTACTCTCGCCAGATAAGAAACCAAAGATTGCTGGAATCTGTAACTGGAAACATCTTTATTAGTATCGGCCGCATTCTGAAGATGTTGGAAAACCTCTGCTTCACTTCTGAAATCATAGGCCTTTGCTACGAAACCATCATCAATTGTCTTCTGGAAAGTAAAACCTCCCAGGAAATCAAAATTATGCTGTCCTGCTGAAATTTTATAGGTCAACAATTGTTCTGCAAGTGCTGTAGATGAATTATTGGATTGATATTCCAAATTATTGGTATCAAAAATTTTTCCGACTTCCAAAACCCTATAGGTAAAGTTTTTTACATCCCCCAGTTTAAAGGTCTGCGAGAAATTGGAACGGAATTTTAAATCTTTTGCCAGTGTAATTTCCGCATATGGATTGATCAGTATCTCATGAGTAGGATTTCTGATACTGATTCTTTTAAGATAAGCTACCGGGTTGATCATATCTCCATAACCTCCTGCCACATCAATCGGCAGTCCTGAAAATGCACCATTAGGAGTATATACCGGAACATTAGGCGGATAATACATGGCAGCTACCAAAGCTCCCGTATAACCGCTTTTTGTATCAGCTGTATTTCCGTCAGAGTAATTATAATACATATTTTCTCCGATCGTTAACCAGTCTTTTACTTTATGTTCAGAATTAACTCTGAAATTGTATCGCTTTGCCTGCGTATTCAGTAAGATCCCTTCCAGGTTTCTATGGTTCATTCCCACAAAATATCTGGACTTCTCGCTTCCTCCACTTAAATTAACATTATATTCCTGAATAGTTCCTGTTCTGAAAATTTCTTTCATCCAGTCTGTTCTGGTAATTCTACCATCCGGATATTGAGTAGGATTAAAAGCTATGGGTAAACTTCCCAGTTTCCCGGCATTTTCATATGCTTTGTACATTACATCCTGAAATTCCGCTGCATTCAGAGATTCTTTTAGCCTCCATGCCTGGTTAACACCGTATTTCACATCAAAATCTACTGTAAGATTTCCTTTTTTTCCCTTTTTAGTGGTAATTAGGATAACTCCTCCGGAAGATCTTGCTCCGTAAATTGCTGCAGAAGCATCTTTAAGCACAGAGATATCCTGTATATCGTTTGGATTAATAGATGGTGTTCCGTTGAAAACCACCCCGTCTACTACATAAAGAGGAGTTTCTCCGTTGATTCCTCCCAGACCACGAATATTTACCTTAGGTGCTCCGTTAGGATCTCCACCTTCATTCACTACAGTTACTCCGGGAGCTTTACCCTGAAGAACTTCTCCTACTCCAGACAATGATCTGGAAGTAAGTTTATCCAGTGAAGCCTCCGAAACCGCGCCGGAAACTTTACTTTTTTTCTGTGTTCCGTATCCAACAACAACAATCTCGTCGATGGATTTTTCTTTTAAGCTGTCTTTTTTCTGAGCGAGGAACATCGGTGAAGCTGATATTGCACCAATAAGTAATACCCTACCCGTTAAATAAGTTACTGAGACAGGGATTTTAAATACATTCATGATATCCTTTTTGATTAGGTGCAAAATTAGATCAGTAAGCTCCCACACCTCATTAAGGTTTTCTTATGTTTTTATTAAGAAATTTTAGCTTTTTTAAGATACCATCTACCACACAATATAATTAAAACACTGTTTTACAATAACATAAGTAATTAAAAGTAATCATTCCCCTGATATTGGATGCAGAATTGAGATTAACTTTATTTTAAGTTTATTATCACACCAGGACAATAGATGAAGAAATCACTAAAGATTATTTCAGGAATAATAAATAACTGAGTTCATTTTTCTTTTTTTACATTTGCTGAAAATAGATTTTACTTTTGAAAACAGACCTTTAAAAACACCCGGACTGATATCAGAAGAAAACTAAAAAACAATAAAAATCATACGAATTCAATGACCATCATTATAACAGGAACCTCATCAGGAATCGGGTTTGTATTGGCCGAGTATTTTGGTAAAAAGGGGCATAAAGTATATGGCTTGAGCCGAAAACATACAGAAAGTCAGTATTTCAGATCTATTCCGACTGATGTTACCGATAACACAGCCGTTCAGAATGCCATAGCGGAAGTATTGAAAACAGAAACCAGAATTGATATTCTGATTAATAATGCCGGAATGGGAATGGTAGGAGCAGTGGAAGATTCTACGAAAGAAGATATTTTAAAGCTTTTCAGCCTTAATCTTGCCGGACCTGTACAGATGATGAGCGCAATTCTTCCGAAAATGCGTGAGTACAAATTTGGAAAAATTATCAACGTTTCCAGTATCGGAAGTGAAATGGGTCTGCCTTTCCGCGGATTTTATTCTGCTTCAAAGTCTGCGCTGGACAAAGTAACAGAAGCAATGAGGTACGAAGTATACCCATGGAACATTGAGGTGTGTTCTCTCCACTTGGGAGACATTAAAACCAATATTGCAGAAAACAGAGTTATAGCACAGGTATCCCAGCCGTATAAAAATGTTTTTGACAAAGTATATGCTCTGATGAATTCTCATGTGAATGACGGAACAGATCCCTTGGAAGTAGCAGAATACATTGAAAAACTTTTAGCAAAAAATAAATGGAAAGCTCATTATTATTTTGGTAAATTCGGGCAGAAAATTGGGGTTCCTTTGAAATGGATTCTTCCGCAGGGAACTTACGAGAATTTGATGAAGAAATATAATAAACTGGATTAGTTTCAGTTGTATAGAAAGCTATTTGATAATAAAATTTTAAGCCATTAAGAAGAATTAAGTTGTAAAGAATCATTAAGATAAGCTTCGCTTTAGGTTTTATCTTAATTATACTTAATTTCTTCGCTACCTATGGTGTAGATATATTTGGGATTGAAACTGTTTCTGAAAATATTTTTTGTACTGTTCTGCGTTTTTACACAAGCGCAGAAAAAGCAGTATTGGCTTATTGATACGGAAACTAAGATTAGAAAAAAAGTAAAAGATTCCACTTCTGCCGTAAAATTCCTGGATTCATTAGCTCAGAATAATTATTTCTTTACCAAACTTAAGGATGTAAAAGTAAAGGGTGACAGCACAGAAATTTTCTTTGATAAAGGCAAAAATTTTAATGAAACTTATGTAAACCTGACCGATTCACTTGTCCAGAAGCTAAAGATTCAGAAAGATTTTTTCACTAAAAACTTAGATTCTACCAAGAAAAGCATCAACAAAACTTATATTGATGACGGGTATTCTTTCAGCAGAATCAAATCCAAATACAAGGGACAGAAAAACGGCTACCCAATTGTAGAGCTTGACATTAACAAGAACGATAAAAGAACGATCAATAATTTCGTCGTTAAAGGATATGAAAAAGTTCCTAAAAGATTCATCAAAAATCTTGAAAAGGAATTTAAAGGCAAAAACTATGATGACAAAAATCTTATAGCCATCAATAAAACATTTCAGAGTCATCCTTTTCTGACTCTCGAACGGCAGCCACAAACTTTATTTACAAAAGACTCTACAAGCATTTACCTGTTTCTGGAAAAGAAAAAGACGAATACTTTTGATGGGGTAGTCGGTTTCGGAAATGATAAAACCTCCAAGTTTACATTAAACGGAACAATGAATGTCAATTTCAGAAATATGTTCAATGGCTTTGAAACCGTCAATTTATACTGGCAGAGAAACCCGGATAAAGGACAGACTTTTGATCTTAGGGTGGATATTCCATATCTGTTCAAATCGAATGTAGGAATGGACACAAAGGTAAATATCTACCGTCAGGATTCTACGTTTGCCAATGTAAAATTCCTGCCTGCCTTTTATTATCATATCAACAACCGAAATAAAATAGGTTTGAGAGCAACCCTGGAATCCTCTACTATTATTGATACCTTATACGTTCAGGGGAAAGATTATAACAAAAAAGGGATCGGGATATGGTATGAAATGACAGAACCCACTGATATTGATCTTTTCCTTTATAAGACAAGAATCAATGCGGGGTATGATTTTTTAACAACCACCTATTCCAAAGATAATATCAAAGCCAATCAAAACCAGTTTTACTTCTTTGGGGAACACAATTACCATATCTCAGGGAATCACTTCCTGAATATTAAGGGAGAAGGTGCCATGATGGATTCTAAAATAGAGTTCACCACCAATGAATTATACCGTTTCGGAGGCTGGAACTCCATGCGGGGATTCAATGAAAAGTCTCTTGCCGCTGACTTTTATTATTATGGAAGTCTGGAATACCGGTATCTGATCGGTAATCAGGCATTCTTCGACGTCTTCGGGCAATATGGGCAGCTCAATAATAAATCCTTAAATGTAAGGCCCAAACTTTATAGTGTAGGATTCGGTTTTAACTTCTTTATTCCGATTGGTCTGATGAGCTTTCAGCTGTCTAATGGTAATGAATTTGGAAATCCTTTTAAGTTTAATGATACAAAAATTCACTGGGGAATCCTTAGCAGGTTCTAAAAAAGAAAGGAAGAGGGAAGCTGAAGATCGAAATTATCGGAGTCTAGGTTTCACAAGCTGTTTCTTTCATAAAACGAAAACTTTTCTTCAAAAATTTATTACTGCAGATTTCAAGAAGGTGACAACACCACAATAACTTCCAGCCTCCCTCTCCCAGCTTCCTACCTTATATTAATATCTATATAATAAAGCAAAAGTTTCTATATAAAGGACATTTTCCACTTTACTTTTCTATTAATTCTTCTTGTTAAAAAATATTAAAATCGTATTTTTATTTTAATACTTCATTAAAATACTGGTAACAGTGCTCTGCTAAATTTGCCTTCAAAAAAATGAAGAAGACTCTAGCTACTTTTGCCGTTTTTTTACTTCCTCTATATTTTTCCGCACAAGAGATCAATATTTCCGGTAATGTAAAATCAGAAAACGGTTCTAGTGTTTCCGGTGTAAACATTACCGACAAAAATACAGGAAAGACTGCTACTACAGATGAATATGGTAATTTTACCATTTCTGCAAACCCGAAAGACATTCTTGAGTTTTTTGCTCCTGATTTTTCTGTTTATACCGTTGAGGTTTCTTCAAAAAAACAGTATTCCGTTGTCTTAAAAAAACCAAACGAAAAGCAGATTGAAGGCGTTGTCATTACCGCATTAGGTATTGCCAAGAAGAAAGAAAAAATCGGTTATTCCACTCAGGAAGTGGGAACCAAACAGTTTGAAACCATCACAACACCGAGTATTGGTAATTTATTCTCTGGACAAGTTGCGGGTCTGAATGTTTCCAATCCAACAGGAATGCAGCAGGCACCACAATTTACCTTGAGAGGAAATTCCAATGTGGTTTTTGTGATTGACGGAGTAATTGTAGAAAAGGAAGTTTTTCAGAATTTAGATCCAAACAATATTGAGAATATCAACGTACTGAAAGGTGCCACCGCTTCTGCACTGTATGGTTCCAGAGGCCGTTACGGAGCCGTTTTGATTACAACAAAAACAGCTAAGAAGAAAGGATTCTCTGTAGAGTTTTCCCAGAACACCATGATTACGGCAGGATTTACCAATCTTCCGAAAACACAGACTGAATACGGAAACGGTTCACATGGAAAATATGAATTCTGGGACGGAGCCGATGGTGGTGTAAATGACGGAGATATGATCTGGGGACCAAAATTCGTTCCTGGTTTACAAATTGCCCAATGGAACAGCCCTATCAGAGATAAAGTAACAGGACAGGTAGTTCCATGGTATGGAGCAGTAACTGGGACTCAATACGATAATAAATCAAGATATGAAAGAGTTCCGATTGACTGGCAATACCACGATAACTTAAGCACGTTCTTAAAGCCTGCAGTGATCAATAATAATAATTTTGCGATCAGCTACAGAGATAATAAAGATATATACAGATTCTCCGGAAATTTCATGAATTATGATGACCGGGTTCCGAATTCTTATCTTCAGAAATATGGGCTCAACTTTTCGTCTGAAAACCACCTGGGAGATAAATTAATCTTTAATACGAAATTCAATTTCAATCAGGCTTTTACGCCTAATATTCCTAACTATGATTACAACCCAAGCGGACATATGTATACCATCCTGATCTGGATGGGAGGCGATGTAGACGGAAAAGCCCTGAAAAATCATATGTGGATTCCCGGACAGGAAGGAAGAGCACAGGCCAACTGGAACTATGCCTGGTACAACAACCCATGGTTCGGAGCTGAGTATTATAAAAATCAGAACAGAACGAATATCATCAATGCTCAGACAGGATTAGAATATAAAGCTACCCAGGATCTTTCGGTAAAGGGAAAAATATCCCTCGTGGAAAACCACAGCAAAACGGAAATATTAAGTCCTTATTCTTATTTCAATTACAGCGCGCCAAGAAGTGGTGGATATATTCTGAAAGATAATAAAACATGGAATCTTAACTATGATGTTCTGGCTACTTACAAGAAAAAGATATCTGAAAACTTTGATTTCACCATCAATGCCGGAGGTTCAGCTTTTTATTTCAAAAACAATAACAATGAAAGATCTACGGATGGACTGAGAATTCCTGAAGTGTACACATTTGAAAACTCTATCGGAGCGCTTAAAAATTACACCTACCTGAAGGAAAAATTGATTTATAGTGCCTATTCAACAATTGATATCGGCTTGTACAATGCTTTCTTCATCAATATTTCAGGTCGTAATGACTGGTCTTCCACCCTTCCTAAGGCTAACAGATCTTACTTCTATCCTTCTGCCTCCATCAGTGCCGTTATTTCAAACCTGGTAAAATTACCTGAGTCTATCAATATGTTGAAGCTTTCTGCTTCATGGGCTAAAGTGGCGTATGATTTCCAGCCTTATTCCATCAGAAATTATTATCTGAATAACCAGGGAATCACTTTCAATGGAAATCCTACATACTATTATCCTACCACTCTGAATGTAGAAAACTCTCTGAAACCTGAGCAGACAAAATCTTACGAGCTAGGATTAAGTGCCGGTTTCCTTAACAACAGGATTACTTTAGATGCTACTTATTTCAGAACACTTGATTATAATAATATTCTTCAGTTTCCAGCGGCAGAATCATCAGGATTCACGTCACAATATGTAAACGGAAATGAATACACCACCAAAGGATTTGAAGTTTCTCTTGGTTTGGTTCCGGTAAAAACGGCCGATTTCAGTTGGAAAACTTTGATCAACTGGAGTACTTATGAACAAAAACTAACTTCCATTTATGATAATATGCCCAACTATCAAAACATTAAGTTGGGTGAAAGAATGGACAGCTATTATGACTACACATGGCAAAAATCTCCGGACGGAAAAGTAATTCTTGATGCTAATTCAGGAATGCCAACAAGAGCCAACACTCCAAGCAACTTGGGACATTTCAATCCGGACTGGACTTTTGGTTTCAACAACACTTTTAAATACAAAAAGTTCTCTTTAAACATAGGAATCGATGGAAGCATTGGAGGTGTGATGAGGTCGCAGGTTGTTGAAAAGATGTGGTGGGGAGGAAAACATCCTAATTCTGTAGCGTACAGAGATCTTGAATATGCAAATCCGGGAACATATTATTTTGTACCAGATGGAGTTAATTACAATCCTTCTACGGGCCTTTATACTCCACACACCAAAGCGATCAGCTTCCAGGACTGGGCACAGAATTATCCATATCAGGCAAGGGTAACGCAGGATGAAAGTGAAGAGTTTGCCAACGTTTTCGACAGAACTTTCATCAAGCTGAGATCTGTAGTATTGGAATATGATTTTTCTTCTCTGCTTAATCCGAAAGGAATGGTGAAAGGTTTCACCGCCAATATTTCTGCCTATAATCTGGCAATGTGGAAAAAATCAAAGAACCTTTACTCCGATCCTGATTTCCAGATCAGATCAGGAAGAAGTGGAGATATCGCTAATGATATCCAGGATCCGTCAAGCAGATGGTTCGGAATCGGGTTTAATCTTAAGTTTTAACTAAAAAGTACGTCAACAATGAAAAATAATATCAATAAAGTGAAAGGTCAAAAAGGTAAAACGGCAAAGTGGTTGATGAAATCTATATTTGCGGCAGGACTTCTGACATTGGCTTCATGTGAAACCAGCCTTGATACTATCAATGAAAACCCTAATGACCAGGCCAGCATTGATCCTAAAAACCTCCTGACTTACGTTGAAAAATATACATTCCAGGTAAATGGTGATAATATGTATGCTTCAAGAATGATGATTGGTACCGATGGTGAGAATTCATACCAGTATATGAAATGGAACGATGCTTCTTTTGAAGTGTATACAAAAGGGCTCCTGAATACAGGAAAAATGATGCAGGAAGCAGAGAAAAGAGGAAATAAAAACTATTTGGCCATTGGAAAGTTTTTAAGAGCTTATCATTTCTTCAATATCAGCTTAAAAGTAGGAAGTGCTCCATATTCTGAAGCAGCAAAGGGTGAATCTGGGATTACACAACCTAAATATGATAGTCAGGATGTGGTTATGGCCGGAATTTTATCAGAATTAAAGGAAGCAAATGATCTTATCAATACCAATGACAAAATTGAAGGCGATATTGTTTATAACGGAGATGCTTTAAAGTGGAAAAAGCTGATCAACTCATTCCGACTGAAAATTCTGATCACTTTGTCTAAGAAAACTACAGTAGGAAGTTACAATATTGCTACAGAGTTTGCTTCTATTGCGGGAAGCCAGTCTTTGATGACTTCAATTGCGGATAACGGTGAGCTTAAGTTTGCCGACGCTGCAGACAGCAGATACAGCATGTTTAATAACAGCGGATATGGTTCGAGTCTGTATATGGCGGATTATTTCATTAATATGTTCAAAGACAGACATGATCCTCGTTTGTTCACTTTTGCAGCACAGACTACAGGTGCAAAAGAAGCAGGAAAAGCCATCACCGATTTTACAGCTTATAACGGAGGAAATCCTACTTCTCCTTACTCTGATAATGCGGCTCTGATCACAGCTAAGAATATCTCTAAAGTAAACGATCGTTTTTATAAAGATCCTACCAATGAGCCTGCTTCTGTATTGAGCTACTCTGAACTGGAGTTTATCCTTGCCGAAGCTGCTGCAAGAGGCTGGATTTCCGGATCTGCAAAAACCCATTATGATAATGCTATCAAGGCAAGTTTCAGTTTTTATCAGACCTACGTAAAAAATCAGGGACAATATTTCTCAGGATTTGATGTGAATCAGTATCTGGCAACGCCTTTGGTTGTTTATAATAATGCTGATCCTTTACAGACACAACTGGAAAAAATCATGACTCAAAAATACATGACCATGTTCCACCAGGCACAATGGACTTCATATTATGACTATTTAAGAACAGGATATCCCAACTATCCTCTAAAAGCTGGGGTAGCAGCTCCTTTCAGATTCAGATATCCGCAATCGGAATACAGCTATAACAGTAATAATTTAAAAGCTGCTCTGGCAGCTCAGTATGGAGGAAATGACAATATCAACTCCAAACCTTGGTGGTTACAATAGAAATCTGATTATTTTTATATAAAAACAAAGAAATCGCAGGAAAATCCTATTAACTTGCGGTTTCTTTCTTATTACGATTGAACATGAACAGAAGAGAATTTTTAGAGAAATCAAGTCTTTTATTAGCTGGATTAGGTACATCAAGTGTTCTGCATCCTTCTATTTTGAAAGCTTTAGCCATTGATCCGGCTGCCCAGTCTACATTTTATGATGCAGAGCATGTGGTAATCCTGATGCAGGAGAACCGTTCGTTTGACCATGCCTTTGGTGCTCTTAAAGGAGTAAGAGGCTTTTTGGATAAAAGAGCTTTTGTAAAACAGGATGGACATTCCGTTTTCTTCCAAAAAAATGACGAAGGGAAATATGCATCTCCTGCCCGCCTGGATTTAAGAAATACCAAATCAACCTGGATGAGCTCGCTGCCTCATTCATGGGCAGATCAGCAAAAAGCACTGAACAAGGGAAAATACGACCAATGGCTTCAGGCTAAAGCTTCAGGAAATAAAGATTATAAAAATATTCCGCTTACATTAGGGTATTATAACCGTGAAGACCTTCCGTTTTATTATCAGCTGGCAGATGCATTTACCATATTTGATCAGTATTTCTGCTCTTCACTTACCGGGACTACTCCCAACAGGTTATTCCTTTGGTCCGGAACCTTGAGGGAACAGCAAAACGGAAAAGTAAAGGCCAATGTTGTGAATGAAAACATTGATTATGATAAAGCGAGACAGGCAAAATGGAAAAGTTTCCCGGAAATTTTAGAACAGCAGAATGTTTCATGGAAAATTTATCAGAACGAAATCAGTCTTCCAAAAGGAATGTCCGGAGAGCAAGAAGCCTGGTTAAGTAATTTCACTGATAACCCTATTGAATGGTTTTCAAAGTTCAATGTTAAATTTTCAAAAGGCTATTATCAGAATATTCCTAATATCATAGCGTATCTGAAACAGGAAATTGAAAAAAATCCTAAACAGAAAGAAAAGCTGGAAGCCATGATGGCTGAAGTTCAGGAAGATCAGGTGAAATATCATCCTGACAATTATTCAAAACTTTCAAAAGAAGAAAAAAACCTTCACGAAAAAGCCTTCACCACCAACTCCAATGATCCTGATTACTGGAAACTGGAAATCGGAAAGGATGAAAACGGAGAAAGACTGGTTGTTCCGGAAGGTGACGTCCTGTTCCAGTTCCGAAAAGACGTTGAAGAGAAAAAACTTCCGCTGGTTTCGTGGCTGGTAGCTCCTGAGCATTTCTCAGACCACCCGGGATCACCATGGTATGGAGCCTGGTATATCTCTGAAGTTCTGAATATTCTAACCAAAGATCCTGAAACTTGGAAGAAAACAATATTTATCATCAATTATGATGAAAACGATGGATATTTTGATCACGTACTGCCTTTTGCCCCGCCTGTAAATCCCAGCCAGCCTGTTGATATGAACGGAAAAGAAGGTGTGGAATACGTAGATCAATCCCAGGAATATATGTCTGATCCTTCTTTAAAAAATTATGAAAAAATTGAAGGAACCGTTGGGTTGGGTTACAGAGTCCCGATGATTATTGCTTCCCCTTGGACAAAAGGAGGTTTTGTAAATTCCGAGGTATCGGATCACACTTCTGTACTGCAGTTTCTGGAGAAATTCATCATGAAAAAATATAAGAAAGATGTTCATGTTGACAATATCAGTGACTGGAGAAGAGCAGTATGCGGAGACCTTACTTCTGCTTTCAATTCTTCCAGTGTAAAAGCTCCAAAGATGGATTATCTGAATCAAAAAGATTATGCTAAGACCATTAATGCAGCTAAAAACAAACCTGTTCCGGATCTGAAATGGTATTCTGAAAATGAACTTAATGGTAATTTACTTGAGATCCAGGAAAGAGGATTGAAACCTTCGAATCCACTGCCGTATCATTTCGATGTCAATTTAGAGGGTGAACAGATTAAAATGGCTAATTTAAAAGAGAATGGAGTTCCATTGTTAATCTATGACAGGACTCAATTCAATAGTATTCATTATCATTTTTCATATGCCTTATATTCAAAACAAGAGTTAACACATACTGTAAATTCCGGAGCTTATGATTACGAAATTTTTGGGCCCAATGGCTTTTTCAGGAAGTTCAAAGGGAATAATATTCCTGATCTGGAAGTGATTTTGGTAAATATGACTTCAAAAAATCAGGTGGAACTGATCATCAGAACTCATAAAAACAAAAAGGCTTCCATCCATTTGGAAGATTTATACGGAAAAACTCAAAAGGCAATCACAGTACAAAAGCCGGAAGAAAAAATCATTATCGACCTTGATAAGAATAAAGGTTGGTATGATTTGATATTAACGTTTAATGATCATCTGTGGCATTTTGCCGGAAGAGTAGAGACTGGAAAGGTTTCTGTTTCTGATCCACATTGGGCTTAGAAAGCGCTTAAAATAATGATGAAATCCTGTACTCATACGTACGGGATTTTTTTGAGTTATTTTTCACTTATAATGCATTACAATGTGCAAATAAGCACCAATATAAAAATTATTATATATTTTTTTCACAATGTGCTGAATTTTGTTATATTCACTTAACTAATTATCAGCATCATGAAAAAACTAAATTTAACTATTGCAATGTCTTTATTTGCGCTTTCTCTATCTGCAAATCTGAGTGCGCAGGATACCAATACAGACAATCATACAGTCACAATTTCTATTCCTGAAGTTGCCTTGGTAGATATTGAGCCAGCTGCTACAAAAAACCTTACCCTTGGTTTTACAGCACCTACAGAAGCAGGAAATCCAATCATCCCGGCAACATCTAACACTACTTTGTGGCTTAATTATTCATCTATCAAATCTGTTGCAGACCCTACCCGTAATGTAAGTGTAAAAATGAATGCTATCATTCCCGGAGTTGATCTTCATGTAACTGCAGCTGCTGCAACCGGATCCGGAGCAGGTACACTAGGAACATCTGCAGGTCTGTTGACATTAAGTGCAGCTGACCAAACTATTATTTCGGGAATCGGAAGTGCTTATACAGGTAATGGTGCCAATAATGGCCACAACCTTACTTATGCACTTGCTGCAGGAAGCGGTCCTGGCGGAGTAGCAGCTTATGCAGATTTACAGGCAACTGCAACTACTGTAGCAACCGTTACTTATACGATATCAGACAATTAGAATTTAATTGAAATTTTATTTTGTGTCTCAAAAACAAGAAGAAGTTGTTATTCAGTTTCTTCCTGTTTTTGTATTACTAATGATTTAACTCCAAACTTTATATAATGATAAAGCGTATCCTTCTCTTGATCACTCTGATTTTGCAATTCAGCTTTTTACATGCGGGTATTGTGATTCTCAACGGACTTACGCATTCTTACAAAATTGAAAACGGAAAGGTTTACAAGGGAAAAGTGGCCATTGAAAACACAAGCAATAATCCTCAAAGTGTAAAATTGTTTTTACAGGACTTTGCTTATCATGCTGACGGAACGATCAATTATTCTGCTTTGCATACAAATAAACGGACCAATGGAGAATGGATTAAACTCAATACCAATTTGATCACCCTTAAAGGCAAGGAAAAGACAGAGGTCTTTTATGAAATTACAGTTCCCAATCAAGCCAGAGATTCCGGAAGCTATTGGAGTGTCATTATTGTAGAGCCGGTAGAGGATATTAAGCCCAACGACAATAAGCCGGGAGTGAACATCACTTCTGTTATACGATACGCTATTCAGGTCATTACAGATTTTGAAACAGAAAAGGCCAAACCGGACCTTAAGTTTGAAAGTGTAAAAGTGGAAAAACAGGAGGGAAAGCAAACTGTAAAGATTGCTATAGCCAATAATGGTAATCTTTATTGCAAGCCAACAACAGCCATTGAAATCTATAACCGTAAAACAGGTGAAAAAGTAGGAACTTATTCAAGTCTAACGATGGGACTGCTGCCTGGTACCTCCAAAACATTTTACATAGATATCAGTAAAATCCCGCCCGACAAATACAAAGCGGCCATAATAGCTACGGATGAAGAGGAGAATGCATTTGCACTCAATGTGGAATTAGAAGTAAAAAATGATTAGAACTTGGACTTTATTTATTATCATATTATTATTCCCGATATTTATTTTTTCTCAACAGCAATCTAATCGATTGTCCAGTAAAAAAGATAGTATATTACCGGGAATGTCAACTTCTATTCCTTTCACATTAGAAAATAATTCAGGTGAAAACAGGATTTATGATATTTCAGTTTCTACTTCAAGTTCATCTATTACACCTATTTTAGCAAAAGGAGAATTTCAGATTGCTCCACATGAAACATCTGCCTATCTGGTACCTTTGCGTATTGCAACAGAAACAAGCCAGGGCAATTATTCTGTAACCCTGAATATTACTGACCGCAGCAACGGAATATCCTTTACAAAAACATCAAAAATAACAGTTTCAGGAAACCGAAATATTTCCCTTACTGCTCTGAATTCACCTGAGTTTGTAAGGGCAGGAGAAATAATCCGAGTAGCTTTTCTTTTAAAAAATAATGGTAATATAAGAGAAGATATCAGACTCGAAAGTAAAAATGCCATTCTTGACAATGAGACTTCATTAGTATTAGAACCCAATGAGTCAAAAATCATTACAATACACAAAATAACAAATCCTGAACTCAGACAAAATGAATTTCAGAATCTTAATCTTTCGGTGTACACAAAGGATAATCTTAAGGAAAATCAAAGTGTTTATGTAAGTACTCAGGTTATATCGGTAAAACCATCTGAGAACGACATCTACCATAGGCTTCCTGTTGCCCTTTCATTATCATTCATCGGAATGCAGAATATGGGAGTTTACAATGATGGCTTTCAGGGAGAAATTTACGGTAAAGGGACACTGGACAAAGACAACAAAAATCAGATCGAATTTCGGGCGGTTACCCACAATCCTGTAGATCTCAATACATTTACCCAATATGAAGAATATTTTGTGAATTATAAACGGGATAACTTCTTTATTCATCTTGGTGATAAAACGTATTCTTCATCTTATTTAACGGAGTTTGCAAGATATGGCCGCGGGGCAGAAATCCGGTATGATTTTAATAAAGTGAGTCTGGGTGGTTTCTATAATCATCCCAGGTTTTTCCGGGATATTAAGGATGAATTTAATATTTATTCCAGCTTCAAAATCCGAAAAGAATCAGAGCTTTCAGTCGGATATCTTTACAAGACTCCAAGAAAGGAGGAAATCCGATATGGAGATATAAGGCTGGATTCTGATGCGCATCTTCCTTATACCAAAGGAAAATTCAAAATCTCAAGAAATATTAATATTTCCGGAGAACTGGCCTACAGTAAAACAAAAAAAACGGAGGGAACTGCCTATATGCTGCAGGCTGATGCTATTTTTGAAAAGTTCAATGGAAGTTTAATGTATGTAAAAGCAAGTCCGGAATTTGCAGGATATTTTACGAATACCAATACCTTTAATGGGAACATTAACTACAAAATTTCCAGAAAACTCAGTGCTTTTGTCAATTATACACAGGATGTTAAAAATTTCCAGAGAGATACTCTGTTTTTAGCAGCTCCCTACAGACAGTATTTACAATATGGGATACAATATAAATATCGTTCAGATGGATCTGTTATCCTTAATAGCGGTTATCAAAAGTATCAGGATCGTTTGGAACCCAGACAGTTTGATTATTATGAACGTTTTTTCAAAGTGAGTATTGATCAGCAGCTTGGAATGTTTCAGGTGAATATTGAAGGACAGTTTGGTAAAACAGACAATTATCTGACAGGATTTAGCGGTAATTCAAGTTTTTATTCTACCAATCTTTCATTTCAAAAATTCAGGACCTATTTTAATATATTCGGAAGCTACGCCATAAGTTCAAGATACCAGCTGCAGAATCAGAAACAACTTTATTATGGAGCAAGAATTTACAGCCGGTTTTCTGATAAGACTACTTTAAGTATTTTTTATCAGAACAATTATATGCCGGAAGAATATTTTAAAGACAGAAACTTGTTTGAACTTCTCTTCCACCAGCAGTTATTTCCCGGAAATGAAATTGATCTTTCCGGCAGATATTCACTACAGAGAGGAGAAATCGGGGATAAGGATTTTATATTCTCTATGCGCTATACATGGCGTCCCAATATTCCGGTACAGAAAACAGCTGAATATATTTCGTTATCCGGAAATGTCAGTAATCTTGGGATCAAAAAGACAGAAGGGATAAGATTAATGCTAGGAAGTTATCTGTCTGTTACCGATCAGGAAGGAAATTATTCATTTAAAAATGTGATTCCGGGCAGTTATTTTCTGGAAATTGACCGTTCAACAACAGAGATCAATGATATTCCCACATTAGCGTTTCCAGCAGCCCTTTCTCTGAGTAATAAGGAAAATATTTTTAATTTCGGATTAACTACAGCGGCTAATATTCAAGGTCATATTCAGTTTGTAGAAACAGAAGAAAAAGATCACACGGGATTTACTGAATTGCTTGCTAAAAAAGAGAAAAAGAAAAAAGAAAGTATTATTATAGAAACTACGGGTAAGGATCAAACCTATCGTAAAATCTGTTTTATAGGTGAGGGTTTTGATTTTACTTATCTCAGACCTGGAGACTGGACCGTTAAAGTCTATCGTAATGGCCTTGATAAGCGTTATAAAGTCTCGAACGATAAATTTCAGTTTACTCTTAACCCTTCAGAAACAAAAAAATTAAACATTCATATTGTCAAGCAACCAATAGAAATAAAGTATCAGCAGGAATCCTTAAAGGTAGGATATAATGAAATAAAAAAGAAGAAATGATTTTGATCCGTTCCCTATTGTTATTAGTGTCTTTTATCTTGTCGGGTGTATTCTATTCCCAGACTACTGTCACCATGACTTTACCTATCGTAACCTTAATGGATATAGAGCCTGCAGGAAATTTTACACTCAATTTTACCCCTCCTACCGAAGCGGGCAATGCCCTTGGTAACCCAACTCCCAACACCTCAAAATGGGTAAACTATACTTCCGCAATTGCACCTGGAGGCCTTACCAGAAGAATTACTGCATCTGTGAATCAAGTTATTGCAGGAGTTAATATAAGATTACAGGCAGCCGCCGCTTCCGGAGCAGGAGGAGGAACACTGGGAACTTCTTCAGGACAGGTTATTCTTACCACAACTCCTGTTACAATTATCAGCGGTATTGGAGGTGCCTACACAGGCAATGGGGCTAATAATGGCCATGCTCTCACCATTTCTCTAACAACCAATACTTATGCTAACTTAGTGGCACAAGCTAATACGGCTGTTGTAATTGTCTACACCATCACAGAATAAAATTGAAAAATGAAAATCAACAGTTGTTTTTTCAGAAAAATCCGTTTAAAAAAATATGTAAGCAGCATTCTTTTAACAATTGGCAGCTGTCTTGGAGCGCAGACTATAAATGTTGGCGGCAGTAACTGGACTGTAAGTGCACCAACTATTACAGAAGCTGGAACAAACTATAGTGGAACTTATGAAAGTGCCACTAATTTGATAACATTATCCGGTACATTACCAGGATCTTTCCTAAATCTACTCACAAGTGGGGCGGCCAGAGTAAGTGTACATCATACTCCTACCACCTGGAACAGCAATCTACACCTTTATGCCAAAAGAAGTGGTGGAACAACCAGTATCAGTGGACTTTGCCTTGGCTGTACTGCAACTATCAATGGTGGGACAACCTATGTAGAAATACCACAAGCTGTAGCTACAGCATTCTTTACAATAAATTTTACGGGAATTTTGGGACTGGGTAACAGTGTCACTTATTCGTCTATTAATGGACAGCTGCAGATAAGTGGTGTTTCTGTAATAGTTCCTGCTACAACCTATAGCACGCAGGTAGTTTTCACAATAGGTCCCAATTAATAACTTCTTTTAAGTAATTAAAAAAATTAAAATTTTATAAATGGAAACCGTTTCTTTATAGAAGCGGTTTTTTTGTTTCTTTTGGCTTAAAATAAGATAGATTCTGAGAGATTATAAATCTTTTCTACACAATGTAAGTTCTTGTATATAATAGCCGATTTACAAGCTTAAAAAGGATCAATAGGTACGGGCTTTAGCCAAAACTTATGATTTGATGAGTTCTTAGAAAAGATAAAATACGGTTCCTGGATTGTATAGATATAGATTCGGAGTAAGAAGTTGGGGATAATAAACGGTAATAGTGACAGCAAAGAGGTATCAGCTAGTAAGATGAAGAATGGTTAATGAGAATGGATAATCAGTAACGGGCAATAATAGCGATCTATTTACATATTGATGATTGCTTATTATCTATTACTTATTGCTCATCATTTATCTGTAAGTTGGGCTGGGTTGGGTCGAACTGGGCTTAGCCGGATAGGTGGGGTTATACAACAAAAAAAAATCCTTTATCATAAGATAAAGGATTTTTAAAAATAAAATAAAAACTGGCGGCGGCCTACTCTCCCGCTTTCGCAGTACCATCGGCGCTGGTGGGCTTAACTTCTGTGTTCGGAATGGGAACAGGTGAGCCCCACCGCTAAAACCACCCTAAAGAAGGTATATAGCATCTGGCTTTTTGCTCATTGCTTTTGGCTTTTTGCCAATCGCTAACTGCTAGTTGCCAATTGCGTTTTTAAGCGATAAAAACTTTCACAAAGACAAAACCTTCAATGCACATAAAGCACCTGGTTTATATAGTAACCATAGACTATAAATCTACGGGTAATTAGTACTACTCGGCTATGACATTACTGTCTTTACACCTGTAGCCTATCAACGTCGTCATCTCCAACGACCCTTAAAAGATGTCTCATCTTGAGGCGAGTTTCGCACTTATATGCTTTCAGTGCTTATCTCTTCCAAACGTAGCTACTCAGCGGTGCACCTGGCGGTACAACTGATACACCAGAGGTTTGTTCAATTCGGTCCTCTCGTACTAGAATCAAGCCCTCTCAAACATCTAACGCCCGCAATAGATAGAGACCGAACTGTCTCACGACGTTCTGAACCCAGCTCGCGTGCCACTTTAATGGGCGAACAGCCCAACCCTTGGGACCTTCTCCAGCCCCAGGATGTGACGAGCCGACATCGAGGTGCCGAACCTCCCCGTCGATGTGAGCTCTTGGGGGAGACTAGCCTGTTATCCCCGGAGTACCTTTTATCCTATGAGCGATGGCCCTTCCATACGGAACCACCGGATCACTATGTCCTGCTTTCGCACCTGATCGACTTGTAGGTCTCACAGTCAAGCACCCTTATGCCATTACACTCTACGCACGGTTACCAAGCGTGCTGAGGGTACCTTTGAAAGCCTCCGTTACTCTTTTGGAGGCGACCACCCCAGTCAAACTACCCACCACGCAATGTCCTTCTAAAAGAAGTTAGGCTCCAAGTAAGTAAAGGGTGGTATTTCAACGTTGGCTCCACCTACACTAGCGTGCAAGCTTCAAAGCCTCCCACCTATCCTACACATTACTTACTCAAAGTCAATACGAAGTTATAGTAAAGGTTCACAGGGTCTTTTCGTCCCATTGCGGGTAATCGGCATCTTCACCGATACTACAATTTCACCGAGCTCGTGGCTGAGACAGTGCCCAGATCGTTACACCATTCGTGCAGGTCGGAACTTACCCGACAAGGAATTTCGCTACCTTAGGACCGTTATAGTTACGGCCGCCGTTTACTGGGGCTTCAGTTAATGCCTTCGGTTTAACCCTAAGCACCTTCCTTAACCTTCCAGCACCGGGCAGGTGTCAGACCCTATACAGCATCTTTCGATTTAGCAGAGTCCTGTGTTTTTGATAAACAGTCGCCTGGGCCTCTTCACTGCGGCCACCATTGCTGATGGCGTCTCTTCTTCCGAAGTTACGAGACTATTTTGCCTAGTTCCTTAGCCACGACTCACTCGAGCACCTTAGGATTCTCTCCTCGACCACCTGTGTCGGTTTTGGTACGGGTTGCTTCACTTCGGCTTTTCTTGGATCAGATTACACTACAGCAGCTTCGCCCGAAGGCTAGGCCTTGACTATTCCGTCAGTCTTTAGCAGCTACATCCAACCGTCCCCTTTTTAGTGTGAGCAAGTATGGGAATATTAACCCATTGTCCATCCACTACCCCTTTCGGGTTCGCGTTAGGTCCCGACTAACCCTCAGCTGATTAGCATGGCTGAGGAAGCCTTGGTCTTTCGGTGAGCAGGTTTCTCGCCTGCTTTATCGTTACTTATGCCTACATTTTCTTTTCTATCCGCTCCACAATACCTCACGATACTGCTTCGGCGCAAATAGAATGCTCTCCTACCAGATATATCTAAAATATAAATCCATAGCTTCGGTAATATGTTTATGCCCGATTATTATCCATGCCGGACCGCTCGACTAGTGAGCTGTTACGCACTCTTTAAATGAATGGCTGCTTCCAAGCCAACATCCTAGCTGTCAATGCAGTCCAACCGCGTTGTTTCAACTTAACATATATTTTGGGACCTTAGCTGTTGGTCTGGGTTCTTTCCCTCTCGGACATGGACCTTAGCACCCATGCCCTCACTGCCGTAGAACATTTATTAGCATTCGGAGTTTGTCAGGAATTGGTAGGCGATGAAACCCCCGCATCCAATCAGTAGCTCTACCTCTAATAAACTTATATACGACGCTGCACCTAAATGCATTTCGGAGAGTACGAGCTATCTCCCAGTTTGATTGGCCTTTCACCCCTACCCACAGGTCATCCGAAGACTTTTCAACGTCAACCGGTTCGGTCCTCCACTCTGTGTTACCAGAGCTTCAACCTGCCCATGGGTAGATCACAAGGTTTCGCGTCTAATCCTACTAACTATGCGCCCTATTCAGACTCGCTTTCGCTCCGGCTCCGGTACTTAATACCTTAACCTCGCTAGTAAAATTAACTCGTAGGCTCATTATGCAAAAGGCACGCCGTCACAGCTTAATGCTGCTCCGACCGCTTGTAGGCGTACGGTTTCAGGTTCTATTTCACCCTTCTATTCGAAGTGCTTTTCACCTTTCCTTCACAGTACTTGTTCACTATCGGTCTTTCAGGAGTATTTAGCCTTGGAGGATGGTCCCCCCATATTCAGACAGGATTTCACGTGTCCCGCCCTACTCATTTATCACTCAAATATGCCTTTCATATACGGGGCTATCACCCTCTACGGCCGTTCTTTCCAGAACATTCTATTAAACATATATCAGCTTTTGGGCTAATCCGCTTTCGCTCGCCACTACTTACGGAATCTCTTCGATTTCTTTTCCTCCGGGTACTTAGATGTTTCAGTTCTCCGGGTTTGCTTCCCCTAAGGGATGACTGGTCTTCAACCAGACGGGTTGCCCCATTCGGACATCTGCGGATCAATTCGTGTGTGCCAATCCCCGCAGCTTTTCGCAGCTTACCACGTCCTTCTTCGCCTCTGAAAGCCTAGGCATCCGCCATACGCCCTTAACGATTTCTTTCCTATTGGTTACTCAAGCGCTTTATGCGCTCGGTTTTCTCTTTGTGATGTCTTTACCGTTAATGTCAATGATCTTAATGTCTTCTTGTTCAACTGATGAACAGATGTTGTTTTTGGCTCCATCCGTAACTTTTAAATCAGTCTTCCAAAACTGTGGAGAATAAGGGAGTCGAACCCTTGACCTCCTGCGTGCAAGGCAGGCGCTCTAGCCAGCTGAGCTAATTCCCCCTCTAGGTGCTGTTGGCGATTTGCTCCTTGCTGTTGGCTTTATTGCCTTCAGCTATAAGCTATTTGCCAGCCGCTTTAATTAGTAGTCTCGGGCAGGCTCGAACTGCCGACCTCTACATTATCAGTGTAGCGCTCTAACCAGCTGAGCTACGAGACTTTGTATGAGTAATGATCCATGAGTAATAAGTAATCCCTTTTCCTCTTCTGCATTTCTCAATCTCTTTCCCTTTACTAATTTCTAGTGGGTTTTGTATTGTTAATATAACCAACCAAACAAAAAACTAAAGCTTTACTTTAAGTAAGTACTTTGTACTTGCGTACTAATTTTGTTTATCGTCCCTAAAGACGCTCTAAAATGAGATGTTCCAGCCGCACCTTCCGGTACGGCTACCTTGTTACGACTTAGCCCTAGTTACCTGTTTTACCCTAGGCAGCTCCTGTTACGGTCACCGACTTCAGGTACCCCAGACTTCCATGGCTTGACGGGCGGTGTGTACAAGGCCCGGGAACGTATTCACCGCGCCATGGCTGATGCGCGATTACTAGCGATTCCAGCTTCATAGAGTCGAGTTGCAGACTCCAATCCGAACTGAGACCGGCTTTCGAGATTTGCATCACTTCGCAGTGTAGCTGCCCTCTGTACCGGCCATTGTATTACGTGTGTGGCCCAAGGCGTAAGGGCCGTGATGATTTGACGTCATCCCCACCTTCCTCTCTACTTGCGTAGGCAGTCTCACTAGAGTCCCCAACTTAATGATGGCAACTAGTGACAGGGGTTGCGCTCGTTGCAGGACTTAACCTAACACCTCACGGCACGAGCTGACGACAACCATGCAGCACCTTGAAAAATGTCCGAAGAAAAGTCTATTTCTAAACCTGTCATTTCCCATTTAAGCCTTGGTAAGGTTCCTCGCGTATCATCGAATTAAACCACATAATCCACCGCTTGTGCGGGCCCCCGTCAATTCCTTTGAGTTTCATTCTTGCGAACGTACTCCCCAGGTGGCTAACTTATCACTTTCGCTTAGTCTCTGAACCCGAAAGCCCAAAAACGAGTTAGCATCGTTTACGGCGTGGACTACCAGGGTATCTAATCCTGTTCGCTCCCCACGCTTTCGTCCATCAGCGTCAGTTGTTGCTTAGTAACCTGCCTTCGCAATTGGTGTTCTAAGTAATATCTATGCATTTCACCGCTACACTACTTATTCCAGCTACTTCAACAACACTCAAGACATGCAGTATCAATGGCAGTTTCACAGTTAAGCTGTGAGATTTCACCACTGACTTACACATCCGCCTACGGACCCTTTAAACCCAATAAATCCGGATAACGCTTGCACCCTCCGTATTACCGCGGCTGCTGGCACGGAGTTAGCCGGTGCTTATTCGTATAGTACCTTCAGCTACCCTCACGAGGGTAGGTTTATCCCTATACAAAAGAAGTTTACAACCCATAGGGCCGTCGTCCTTCACGCGGGATGGCTGGATCAGGCTCTCACCCATTGTCCAATATTCCTCACTGCTGCCTCCCGTAGGAGTCTGGTCCGTGTCTCAGTACCAGTGTGGGGGATCACCCTCTCAGGCCCCCTAAAGATCGTAGACTTGGTGAGCCGTTACCTCACCAACTATCTAATCTTGCGCGTGCCCATCTCTATCCACCGGAGTTTTCAATATCAAATGATGCCATCTGATATATTATGGGGTATTAATCTCCCTTTCGAAAGGCTATCCCCCAGATAAAGGCAGGTTGCACACGTGTTCCGCACCCGTACGCCGCTCTCTAGATCCCGAAAGATCTATACCGCTCGGCTTGCATGTGTTAGGCCTCCCGCTAGCGTTCATCCTGAGCCAGGATCAAACTCTCCATTGTATGTTTGTCTGACTCACTCAAAGTTTTTTAACGCTTTAGTTTTTCCTTACTTGGTTGTTATATTGTATGTCAATGATCTTTATATCTTTCGCTTTGTAACGAAGCACTCTCTTCTGTCAGTGGCGCTCCGTATTTGCGAGTGCAAAAGTAAAACTTTATTTTGATTTGACCAAATGTTTCTGAAGAAAATTTTAAAGTTTTTTAAGTAACCTTAATCCTCTTCCAAAACCTCAATCTCTATACTCCTGCGCTCCCTGTAATTGGGACTGCAAAGATACAAACTCTTTTTAAACCCGCAACTCTTTTTGTGAAAAATTTTGAAGTTTTTTTACCCGTCTCTTCTTGAAGTATATCAATGTTTTATGCTTAGCTAAAAGCTCCTCTGCGCTACTGTTATACTCTCGTTTTTCAGTGGGGCAAAGATAACAACTTATAACAACACAAAACAATTTTATTTAACATAAATTTTACCTTTATGTAATATTAAGCCCTAATCAACTGGAACGCAGTGAGAAAAATTTTAAACATTTGTTTGGAGTTTTAATTCATCTTAACACAAATCAGTAATAATACTTGTTATAGCTTACTCCTTAAGATTTGTTTTCATTGTAAATAACGCTCAAAAATTCGGCGTAGGACTTTTCCAGACCAATAATATCGCCGGATTTAAGATTCAAACCTCCTACTCCTGAGTTATCCGGCTTTACTTTTAAAGATGAAACCTGAAAGTATAAGTTATCATCATTCGCTTTTGGCTGAACTTTGACAGTAGAACCCAGAAGTTTCTTAGTTGAAATTGTATAGATTTCCCCTGGAACAACTTTTAATTTTAAAAATGATCTGGGAGAGATGGTATAATCTTTACGATTGATGCTTATTTTCTGATCTTTCTCAGAGGATGCAAATATATACATCTCGCCATGCTGGGCTGTCAGCTTTTCTTTAGGTGTATAATATAAAGCAATCTTATAATTAGCGGCATTGAATGACTGAGCTGTCCCATCCACGTTTTCAAAAGGTTTTAATTCAAAAGTATTGGCACCAATCTCTTTTGCTTTTTTATAGACCAAGGAAAATATAAGTGCATCATCTTTTGAAAAGCCCTGAACTTCTACTTCTCCTAAATAAACGGCATCAGCAGCGGCAACTTCTTTTTTATAAAAGAATTTATCCGGGTTATCATTTGTTTTTTCAACTTTAGTGAGATAAACATTCTGTGCATTCCACAGCTGGATACACAATACGGAAAAGATGATTGCAATATTCTTCATATATATATTATTGTTGTGAAAGTGTATCAACACATTCTTCAAGGCTGTTTTCCCAATGTTTGGGCTCTATTTTGTAAGTCTCCTCTATTTTATCCAAAGACATTGTACTTCTTACGGGTCTTTTGGCAGGGGTTGGGTACTGTTCGGTTGTTAATGGATTCAATTTTACTGAAGATTTTGAGAATTCAGCAATTTTTTTAGCAAATTCAAACCATGTTGTTTCCGGATAGTTTGAGAAGTGAAAGACTCCATAGGTTTTACGGTGAGCTACAATGATCTCCATGATAGCTTCTGCCAGATCATTTGCATTGGTTGGCTGCCCAAACTGATCAGCAACAATTCCCAATTCTTTTTTCTGAGAGAAAAGATTCAGCATTGTTTTCACAAAGTTCTTATTGAACTCTGAGTACAGCCATGAGGTTCTCAGGATAATTGTCTTAGGGTTAATTTCCAGAGCAAGTTCTTCTCCTTTTCTTTTTGATTCTCCATATACTCCTATCGGGTTTGTAAAATCGTCTTCAGAATATGGAAGGTTTGTGGTCCCATCAAAAACATAGTCTGTAGAAACATGAATCAGAGTAGTTTTATAATCTGCACAAGCCTGGGCAAGATGAGCTACACCGTCTGCATTTACAGCAAAGGCTTTTTCTTTTTCGGTTTCAGCCAGATCTACCGCTGTGTATGCTGAAGCATTAATGCAGTAATCAGGTTTGTTATCATAAAAGAAGTCATTCACCTGGTCTTCATTGGTAACATCAAGAGTGGATGAGTCTGTAAATAAGAATTCATATTGATGTTCAAAATCTGGAGCTATTTTTCTAATGCAGTTTCCCAATTGTCCGTTGCTTCCTATTACTGCTATTTTTTTCATTTATATATTATTAATTTTTAAGTTGGAATCTTCAATAAGAGTTGCTGATTAAGAATTTTTTGCATTTTGGCTTCTTAAAAACTTCACTCTGGACTGGAAGTCTTTCTGAATCAAATCTACATAAAACTTGTCGAAAATTTCTTTGACATCTTCGGGATGAACTTCAGATTTTCTTGTTTTAACATTGAAATAAATAACAGTTACCCAAAGTACAGCATGAATTGTCTTTTCATCTAAGCTTTTCATCAGGATTTCTACTTTTGCAGTTCTATCCTGTACATCGATGGTTTTGCTGCTGATTACAACCTGAGTGTTATATCTTACTTCTTTTAAATAGGCTATTTCATTTTGAATGGCAATCCAGGTACAGCCGGTTTTCTTGGTATATTCTTCATAGGTAAATCCATAGAAAGTTTCTACATGATCTTCTCTGGCATTGAACATATAATCAAGATATTTTACATTATTCAAATGTCCGATCGGATCGCAGTCACTAAACCTAACTTTTACCGTAGTTGATACTTCTTTTTCCATTCCGCAAAAATAAAAAAACCACCTCTAATAGAGATGGTTAGTTTTATAAATCTTTGTTAATTTGCTGAAATTATTGAACTCCAAGTTCTTTCTTTACAGCTGGAGTAGCATCTGGTCCTGCTTTATAAAGGAATGCAGTTGAGTTAGCATCCATAATATAATCGTATCCGTTAGCTTTAGCTACTTTTTCTACTGCATCGTTCAGTTTTTTCTCAACTGGTCCGAAAGCCAAATCCTGCTTAGCTTGTAGATCTTTTTGAGCTTTATCCTGCATTTGTTGGATTTCTTCAGCTAATTTTTTCATTTCAGCTTCTCTTGCTGCGTTTTCGTCAGCTGTTTTTTTCGGAGCTTCTGTTTGATATTGCTGATATTTAGTTTGAGCTGCGTCAGCTTTTTTCTTAATCTCAGCTTGTTTAGTATCTAAGAATGTTTTAAGATCAGCATCTGCTTTCTTTTTCTCCGGCATAGCGTTAAGAACTCCCATTACATCTAAAGTAGCAATTTTTTGAGCTTTTGCCATACCTACAGATACAACCATCATTACTGCTGCAAATAATACACTTAATTTTTTCATAACTGGTAAATAAATAATTTAATTTGTTTTTAGATTTTAAAATATAGCAAAAGTTAATTTTTAAAACTTATTTTTTGCTTTTGCTATTTGTTTTTTCCTTCTTGTCTGTTCCTTTCAGCAAAACAGACAATACTTTCTCGGTGTAATCATATTTTGACTGAAGGAAAATAACACTAATGTTATTGCTTTTATCAAGAACTATGCCCAATCCATTTTTTTCGGACATTGTTTTGATGGCTCCCCAGATCTGATCCTGAAAAGGCAGAACAAGGTTTGTTCTCAGTTTTGTAATCTCACCGTTAGCTCCAAAACGTAAGCTAGTAGTAGTTTTAATATTTTTATCAAGGTCTACAACTTCTTTTTCTCTCAATTTAAGCTGGTCACCTATTAATAATACTTTTTCACTTTCAAAAGCAGCTTTTTTTCTTTCATATTCAGATTGAAGACTTTGAAGTTCTGACTCCCAGGTATCGATCTGAGAATTCAGTCTTGCTTCAGCTTCTTTATACTGAGGTAATTTATTTAAAATTTCATTAGTATCCACTACTCCTATTTTCTGGGCATTGCTGAATCCAAAAAGCAATAGTAATGCGAACGTGAAAGTTATTTTAAAGTGCTTCATATCTGTAATTATAATGTTTGGTTCATCAAGAAGTGGTTTCTCCATCCGGACTTATCACCTGATAATGTTTTATCAAGACCAAGTGCAAAGTCAAATCCGATCAATCCAAATGCTCCCATATAAACTCTTACACCAATTCCGACTGATCTTTTCAATTGGAATGGACTGTAAGAACTCCATGAGTTCCATACGTTACCTCCTTCAGCAAATGTCAGTGCGTAGATTTTTGCAGTCTGGCTCATTGAAATCGGGTATCTCAATTCTAAAGTAAATCTGTTATAGATTGTACCACCACCTGTCTGAGTAATATCATCTGCCTGACCTCCTTCTGTACTGGCATTTTCATATCCTCTTAAAGGAATCAATTCTCTACCGTCATATCTACCTCCGAAAAGACCTGTACCTCCCATATAGAATCTTTCAAATGGCGGAGCTCCCAATTTACTGTTATATCCGTCCATGAATCCCATTTCCGCAGAAGATCTTAAGACAAGTTTCCCAACGATTTCGTTGTATACATCTGCCTTGAATTTAATCTTATAGAATTCCATCCACTTATACTTATCAATAGCTGACATTGTGGAATAATCTTTCTTTTTAAACAATGAGTATGGAGGCGTCAGTTTTGCTGAAAGCTCAATATTGGATCCCATTGTAGGGAAGATTGGGTCGATACCGGCTGAGTTTCTGCTCAATCCTAAGTTTACACTGAAGTTATTGGCAGTACCGTTAGTTTCAGTAGTGTTTCCAAACTGGAATGGATAGTTATTGAAGTCATACTTCTGGAACTGTAATCCTGTATAAAGTGAGAAATAATCATCCGGCCAGTTTAATAGTCTGTTTAAACCAGCCGAAGCAGAGAAGATGTTAAGCTTCTGAGCAGCTCCGTATTGATCTGTATATCTTACTCTTGAGTTGTTCAAACTTACAGAAAGGGCTGTTGCTCTTGTACCAAATAACCAAGGTTCTGTAAATGATACACCGTAGTTTTGGAAATACTGTCCTGCCTGCACCTGAATAGAGAACGTTTGTCCGTCTCCCTGAGGTACTGGTTTGAAGTCCTTAAACTTAAGGAAGTTCTTTAATGAGAAGTTATTAAAAGTTAATCCTAAAGTACCGATGAAGCTGTTACCACCGTAACCTGCCTGCAGCTGTACCTGAGAAGATCCTTTTTCTACCAGCTTCCAGTTGATATCAACGGTATTATCTACCTGATTTGGCTGGATATCCTGACCGATCTGCTGAGGGTCAAAGAATGACATCCCTGCTAGATCGAAGTATGTTCTTTTAATTTCCGTTTTCTTGAATAGCTCTCCCGGTTTTGTTCTCAGTGCTCTAAGGATAACGTGGTCATGGGTTGTAGTGTTCCCCTGCCATGTTACTTTATTCCATGTAGCCTGCTCTCCTTCATTAATTCTAACTTCAAGGTTTACGGCGTCTCCTGATACTGATTTTTCAACAGGTGTAACATTAGAGAAAAGGTAACCGTTGTTCATGTAAACAGATTTGATATCTGAGTCATCTTCTTTACCTCCATCTTCTCCAACTTTTTTGTTGAATCCTACAGCATCATAAATATCTCCTTTTTTATATCCTAATAATCTCTGTAAATATTCTGTAGCGTAAACCGTATTCCCCGTGAACGTAACGTCCCCGATATAATATTTTTTACCCTCATTAAGTTTTACATTGATTTCGTAGTTATTTCTTTTGTTTCTCCAAACTGAATCTGAAACGATTTTCGCGTCTCTATATCCCAGGGAGTTATAATAACTGATAAGACTTTGCTTATCTTCTTGATATTTATCTTCAATGAATTTTGAGGATTTCAAAATTCCACCAATACCGAAACGTTTTTGTTTTGTTTCTTTGAAAGCTTTGTTTCTAAGCTTTCTATCAGTTACATTTTCGTTTCCTTCAAATTCAATATGATCAATCTTAATTCTTTTTCCCTTCTCTACATTAATGGTCCAGTCTACTAAAGCAGGGTCTCCTGCATTTACTTTATCCTGAATGCTGATTTTGGCATCTGCAAAACCTTTTTTAATGTAATCTTTAGGAACATTTGTTTTAAGACTAGAAACTAAGTTTTGAGTAATCTTAGTTCCTGGTTTAAGGTTGTTATCCTTTGCCAGCTTTTCACTCTTAGATTTACCAATTCCTTTCCCTGCGAATTTCACTTCTCCAAGTTCTTTCAGATCCTGCAGGTGAAATTTCAGAACGATTGTCTGTCCTTCAATGCTTTGAACATAAACTTCCACTTCAGAAAAAGATTGGGTATCCCAAAGTTTTTTAACAGCATTGCTGATTTTCTGCCCCGGAATGTCTACGCTTTCTCCTTTAGTAAGACCTGTAAATCTTAAGATCTGAGCTGGTGTATATTTTTTTACCCCATCTACAACGATGTCTTTAAGTGTATAAGTGCCTGCCTCATTTTCTGCATGAACAGCATTATTTACTTTTGTGCTGTCTTGTGGAGTTACTTGTCCATAAAAATGTGCAGAAGCAGCAAACATAATGATGGGTAATAGTCTAAACTTCATTTTATCGAGTCTTTCTTTTCTTAAAATTTTATTGGCCTTTTACTTGCTCACCGGTTAAACCGTATCTTCTTTCTTTGTTTTGATAATCTACAATACATTGGAAGAAAATATCTTTGGTAAAATCCGGCCACAGAACATTTAAAAACTGTAGTTCTGCATAAGCGATCTGCCAAAGCAGGAAATTACTTATTCTTATTTCACCGCTGGTTCTGATCAGTAAGTCTACAGGAGGAAAATCTTTTGTATAAAGGTAGTTTTCAAATAAACTTTCGTTAATATTTTCTATCTCTACTTTTCCTTCTTTTACATCAGAACTTATATTTTTAACGGCTTCAAGTATTTCATTTTGTGAGCCATAGCTTATAGCCAATACAAGGTTTCCTTTTGTGTTTTCTTTTGTGAGTTCTACCACACGCTCCAACTGCTCTTTTACTAAAGGAGGCAGTTTTTCAAGATTACCTATCACATGCATTCTCAATCCTTTGCTGAAGATTTCTTCTGCCTCAAGCAGTAAGGTTTCTACCAACAGGTTCATAAGTGTATTCACTTCTTCAGTTGGACGGCTCCAATTTTCTGAAGAGAATGTGTAAAGTGTTAAGTAAGGGATATTAATCTCATTACAAGCATTAATGGCATTTCTTACTGCATTAATGGCATTTTTGTGACCAAAAGTTCTTTCCTCGCCACGAGATTTTGCCCATCTTCCATTACCATCCATAATGATGGCTACGTGTTTTGGTAAATTCTCAGAATTTATTTTATCTTTAATCAACGACATATTATTCACAATAACATGGAGGTCTTCCGAACGAATACGTGAGTCCTAAACTGAAAGTATTCATCCAGTCGTTCGATCTTCCATCTCCAATATTTCTCTTTTTAATAAACTCTGCTTCTCTTTCCTTAGAAACTGCATAATAATTTCCTGACTGCAATAATGAACCTCCTGTTGCTGGGTCCAAAATATCTGTATTAAAAGAAGTTTTTACATCTTTGTCAAGGATCTTACTATGATCCAACTGATCTGTCAATGTATATCTGAATGTAGCTTCTGCAAATATAGCCCAAGAATGGTTGAATTTATACTTCAAACCCACCCCAAAAGGAATATGCATTGTTACTTTTTTTCCTAATGAATAATCTGTTTTCGTGGTGAAATCCAATTCATTAATTGGAGCCTGCGCCACACCATCTGCATCTCTTCTGAAATCATTCACAAGAGTTGCCTTAGGAGCATCAAACATCAAAGCACCAACACCTCCGAAGATATAAGGGCTTAGCATGCTGATCTGCTCATTATTTACCGGGAAAAAGTTATATTCAAACATTAAACTCGCCTCATACACGTTATTTTTTCCGTATGAGTTTCTATTTCTTCTATAATCTTCTTTCGCAGCTTTATCACTAAACTGAACCTGGTTGTATCCTAAATCCAATCTAACGGTCTGATGCGGGTTAAAATTAAATCTATATAACAAACCTCCATAAAATGGGATGCCCCAATCTGACACTCTGTTTAAATCCAACGGCTTCTGTAAAATATAATTTGTCCTTCCTACATCTCCCACTAGGTTACTCATACCTAGACGAACTCCCAATTCGTTTCTTTGTGCTTTAACACTTACCACTCCAAGGAAGGCAAGGAAGCTAAACAATAATTTTTTATTCATAAAAGAATATGGATTTATGGTTATTTTAAAATTTAATTTTTGCAAATATAAAACATTTTTATATTAATGATAATCTTAATGTTTAGTTAAAAATAAACAAAAAAACATAATTTGTTATAAAGTAAACGGCAAAGTGGCAAAAATATTCTTTTTTTCATAGAATGAAAATACATTAAATATGAAAAAACCCCCATTAAATGAGGGTTTAATGCTTTATTTTTTATTAAATAATACCTGTACTTTATTTCTGATCCTTATCAGCAATGGCTCTTTATAATTTTTATCCTCATCAAAATATCCGTAACCATAGCCATATCCGTAGCCATAACCGTAACCGTAGCCCTGTTTTGTATTATAATCATTATAAACAAGTCCCAAATTATCAATCTCATCATTATGATACTTATCCGTAATCATTTTCAGCATGTATTTTTCTGTGTATTCATGGCGCACAACATAAATATTGGCATCAGAATGCTTCATAAGCTCATATGAATCTGCCACTAATCCTACCGGTGGTGAATCTATAATAATAAAATCATATTTTTCTTTCAGTTCTTCTATAAATTTAATATTTCTCTGACTCATTAAAAGTTCAGAAGGGTTTGGCGGAATAGGTCCTGAAGTGGCAACATCCAGATTTGGGATTTTTGTTTTGTTGATAATCTGATCAATTCCTACTTCCCCGGTAAGATAATTTGAAATACCATATTTATTATCAATCTTGAAGTCTCCGAA